>CAJTEE010000001.1 GCA_910575275.1 Lachnospiraceae bacterium
CATCACAAACTCTCCCGGCTGGCAGTTCTTCGCGACTCTGGGAGCCTCCACCACCATCCAATCAATCTTATCCGCCAGGACCCTTTCCTCTAAAATCGGATACATATTTTTTTCTCCTCTCAGACGTCATATTCCTGCAGGCCGGCATAGGAACGCTCAGAACTCGAATCTGAGCTGCTCCCACTCTTTCATTTTTTCCGGGTCCTCTGGATCCCCTCCGAGATACCGGTCCGCATGCAGCGCACGGATGGCCGCCATGTCCCCGTCGGAAAGCCGGAAGGAAAAAGATCCAGGTTTTCCCTCATATGACCGGGATTTGACGACTTCGGGATCACAACGAAGCCCTCCTGAAGATGCCAGCGCAGGATGACCTGACTGAGGCTCTTTCCATGCTTTTCGGCAATCGCTCCCAGCGTTTCATTCAAACGCAGACGCTTTGAGCCATGTCCGAGCGGGAACCAGGACTCCAGGACAATCCCATGTCGTTCCAACTCTCTGCGAAGCTTAAGCTGCTGCTGGAGCGGATGGCATTCCACCTGATTGACGGCGGGAACCACGGAGGTTTCCCGCATCAGAGCCGTAAGCTGCGGCGTCGTGTGATTGCAGACGCCGATGGAACGGATCTTCCCTTCCTTTTTCGCCGCCTCGAGCGCCCGGTAGGCGCCGATGGCATCCCCCGCCGGACGGTACAAAAGCAGCAGGTCCACATACTCGAGGCCGAGCCTCTTAAGGGCCCCGTCGATCGAACGCTTCGCATTCTCAAAGCCGTAGTCCTGTACCCAGAGCTTCGTCGTCAGGAAGATTTCCTCGCGCTTTACACCGGATTCGTGGATGGCTTTCCCAATGCTTCTCTCATTCTGGTAAGCCGCAGCGGTATCAATCAGGCGGTACCCCATCTGAAGCCCTGTTTTCAGGCTTGTTTCAAAATCCTCTCCTTCGGGGACCTGATAAAAGCCCATGCCGATTCGGGGCATGCTGTTTCCGTCGTTTAAACGCAGTGTCTTTGTCTCATGCTGTTCCATATTTTTATTCGTATTCCAGAATGCAGTTATTCAAAAGAACACGCTCCTCCTCATCAAACAGTCTGAAGTACAGCTTCCCTTCCTCCACCTTCCAGGTCTTTAAGGTCACATGGCGGCCCGGATAGCAGACATTGCGGATCTGCATATAAATGTGCTTCACACGCTCCGGCTGATAGGGGATCACCTGCTGGATCGCCATACGTGTCGCAAAGCCATACGTGCACAGCCCCATGATAAAGGGCTTTGGATAGCCGTAGCTCTCCGCCAGCTCCTGCTCAATGTGGACCGGATACGTATCACCGGTCAGCCGGTAGATCGCGGCAATATTCTCCGCCATAAACTCTGCCGTCACATAATCCGGCTCACGGTTCGGATACTCCACTTTCGGGGAGGTGAACTTCGGCCCTCCGAAGCCGCCGAATGCGAAATTGCAGTGGTAGCTGTGCAGCGTCGCGATATGACGGCCCGCAATGTCATATACCTGCATCGCGCAGTCGGAGACGATCCCCTTCCCCTCCCCGCGGTCCAGGACGTTGTTCAGCTTATCCTTTACCATAAAGGTCCCCTTATAGGCGTCAATCGGGCCGTCCAGTGTGATGTCCATCGCCATATGGAGCCCGGATGGCATACGGCCGAGTATCGTTTCCAGATAATCCCTGACAATCTCATTCGTCCCATCCGGAAGTGGTGTGATCGGGTCGATCGTGATGTTGTTGATATACGGTAAGAGTGGGAAGGTCGGAAGGGCTTTTAAGCCCTCCCTGCTGCGCTCATAATAGTATGGAAGATCCTTTAGCTGTGCTCCGACACCAAGCCCGTAAAGGGAGACATCCCTCCAGGTGTACGGCATGGTGCGCGGCTCAAGCCCCCGGCCGATCAGATGGTCAAACATGTGTGGATGCATTTCCACGCCTTCAAAAGTACTCATATTCCAATTCCTCCTGCTTTTTTATTTTGCCTGTGTGTCTTTTCCGGCAATGCTCTTGATCAGGTTTTTGCGCTTAATCTGGTTCGTGCCGCCGAAGATCTGGAAGATTTTCGCGTTGCGCATATAGCGCTCCACCGGATAGTCCTTCATGTAGCCGTAGCCGCCAAATACCTGCACCGCGTCCATGCAGACCTGCATGCAGCTGTCCGTGATATAGGGCTTGATCATCAGATCCAGATTGTTCGGTACATTATCCCTCGCGCATACCAACGCCTCGTAAAGCATGGAACGGCATGCGGCCACACGCATCTGCATGTCGGCAATGATGAAGCCGAGGCCCTGATGGTCAATGATCCGCTTGCCGAACTGCCTTCTGGTCTTTGCATATTCGACTGCCTCGTCTAAGGCCGTCTGCGCCATGCCGAGCACCGGGCAGCAGTTTACGATCGCAGCCGCGCCCTTGATTCCGCCGAGGGCGACACCAAAACCCTTGCCGACCTCGCCGACCACATGATCAGCCGGCACACGGACGTCCTCGAGGATGATCTCAGCCGTCTCGGACAAATGAAGGCCCATCTTGTTCTCCTTTTTTCCGATCTGTACACCGCGCTCCTTCTCCACAAAAAAGGCAGTCACGCCCTGGCTCGCACGCTTTGTCTTATCCGTCCATGCCATCACGATGAAGTATTCTGCATTCGAGGCGCCGGAGGCAAAGCACTTTGTCCCGTTGATAACCCATTCGTTTGTCTTTTCGTCGTACACGGCGCTCGTCCGCATGGCAGCCGCGTCGGAGCCGGCGTTCGGCTCGGTCAGGGCAAAAGCGCCGATCGTTCCGGCCAGCACACGGTCCGTCCACATCTGCTTTTCTTCAGCCGACATGCCGGTATTTAAAATGTTGAAATGCTGGGCGGACGCGCTCGCAAATGCGAAGGCAAAGCCTGCATCCACCTGCCCGATCTCCTCGATGATCACGGCCTGCGTGACCCGGTCAAGTCCAAGGCCGCCCATGCTCTCTGGAACCTCGACCGCAAAGTAACCGGCCTCAACCAATTTCTCATGAACTGTCCGCGGATATACGCCGAGGCCGCCATCCATGTTCTCATACTCCTCGATATGCGGCTTTAACTCCTTATCGAGAATCTGTCTGACCCCGTCTGCAAACTCGCGCTGTTCCTCTGTAGCAAGAAAATACCGTACCATACATCAAAATCCTCCTTTAAATTTTACACCGCGCACATAAGGCGGCTGTTTTTTCTTTCTGCCCTGATAAATAGCAAGATTTTTGCCAAATAATAAAGAGTGCGCATCCCGGCCCGGCAGGGCCTTTTATCTTATAGGAAATTTCGAAGAAACTTCCTAATAAATAAAAAGAGCCCGCATGCTTTTTTGCGGACTCTTGTACGGTCTGTATTCCTGTTTATTATTATGCAAACACCTTCCTGCCTCTGCAGTTTGCGATGTTCATGTCTTCCCGATATTTTGCAATGGTTCTCCTCGGAATCTCCATTCCCTGCTCCTTTAAAAGAGCCGCGATCTTCTCGTCGCTGTAGGGTTTTTCTTTATTTTCCCCGTCGATGATCGTCCGGATCTGCTGCTTGATCTGGACCACCGCCGTTTCCTCCTGGCCCACGGTCGCCTTTTGGAAAAAATATCCCAGAGGATATACCCCCCTGCAGCACTGTAAGTATTTGTCACGGACCGCACGGCTGACCGTTGATTCATGACACTTCATGCGCTCCGCCGCATCCACAAGCCTGAACGGCCGCAGACAACCGCCGGTCATAAAAAACTCACGCTGCGCGTCCACGATGCACTCCGCAAGCGACAAAAGCGTCGAACTTCTCCTTGAAATATGGCTCCGGATCTCCTCTGCCTGCCGGACCTTGGTCGAAAGATACTCCTTAACCTCGCTGTCGCAGTCCGATTTCATCATACGCAGGTATTCTTTATTCACATGGAGGACCGGGCAGGCGTAATTGTTTAGGAGGATCTCAAGCCGCCCTTTGAATTTCACGACCGTGACGTCCGGGACAATATATTTTAAAAGCTCACCGTTATCAAAGCCCTGCGCCGGCCTCGGATTCAGGCTCTTAATACGCGCGGCCGCCTCGGCTACCTCCTGGGGCGTCCGCCTGGTATGTTTGGCAATCACGTGAAGCTGATTGCGGCTTAAAAGCTCCATGTATTCGGAGACGATCAGTCTCTCCAGCTCTCCGCAGTCGGCCCGGCCTTCAAGCTGCTTTAACAGGCATTCCTGCACGGACCCCGCACAAACTCCTGCCGGCTCGAGACTTCTCATAACCGCAAGGCCGTTTTGCGCTTCTTCAAGCGTCGTGTGGCACGCCGCTGCGGCCTCAGCCGCCGTCCCCGTGAAGAATCCGTTGGAATCCAGACATTCCAGCACAAATTCACAGACACGCCGCTCGGCCTCCGGATATACCTTGCCGAGGAGCTGCAGATGCAGAAAGTCCTCCAGAGACTCCGTCGTCCGTCCTGAAAGATTGCCTGTGCCGAGGTTTTCGTCTGCCTCCTCCTGATCATACTGATAATAGGAACGGTTCTGTTCATCCAGACTCGCCAGCCATTCTAGCTTTTTTAACCTCTCCTGTTCCTCGTCTGCCGGCTCTGCGTCAACAAAATCGATCACCGGATTTTCCAGTGCCGCTTCTTTTATAAAATCTGTCAGCTCCAGTGAGCTCATCTGAAGAATGTTCACAGCCTGAAGCATCTTTTGAGACACGATCGCCTTTTGATTTTGTTCCAGCCGAACTGCCATTTTTTCATCCCCTTTTCTTTCTGTTAATAGTATAACATACTTTCCCGGAAAAAAAATCCCTTATTTTGACAAGTTTCGCATTGGAACAGACTGTGTTGCTGTGTCTTGACACACATAGATGATACAGTTTGACACAGTGTCCACACGGATACTACAAAAATGTTTCAGCATCTGGATCTGTATGGGAAATCAGGAGGTAAAAATATGGGTTCATTCAGCCAGGCAATCGAGGAACTCGTAACCGAAAGAGGCATGGAGCAGGCGATCCTCATCTATCACACTTTGTCAGAAACCCCAAGCATACAGGAGACTGCAGCCCGCCTGCAGGAGCCGTTAGAAAAGATCCGAAAAATCGCCAAGCAGTACCGAATGAGTCTCCCCGATTAACGCATCCAAAAGAGGCAGCACAAGGCCGCCTCTTTTTCATCACCACAGCTTCTTTTTCATCAAAACCACCAGCACACACAGATCCGCAAACACCAGCACCGGCGCCAAAAGGACCGCGGGCCGGTAGCTTCCCAACAGATCGTACACCAGGCCCCAGGCCGGCGATCCGACTGCGCCGCCGATTGCAGTCGCCATCGTAATCATGCCCCAGATTGGAGCATATTCCTTTCGGCCGAAGATATGCTTCGTGACAAGCGGAACCAGCACGGTCGTCGAGGACATGCCAAACGCGGCCATCGCCGCTGCCACATAGAGCAGCCTGATATCTCCAAGAGACATTACCCACATACTGAGCGCAAAGGAAGTGAATGCCACGCAGGTCGTCCGGATCGGCCCCAGCTTATCAAACAGGCTTCCCAGGCTGATTTTACAGACGATCAAAAAAATGCTGAATACGCTCATGATTGTCCCGGCGATCACCGGCGTGGCTCCCAGCTCGACAAAATAAGCCGGCATGTGCTGCAAAAACAGCGATGTCATGTTGATAACGGTCACACACAGCATCAAAAGGTACAGGGACGGGCTTTTGACCGCCTCCTTATAAGAAACGCCCTCCAGATCTTCCTCCGATACCCCGCCTTCTTTGGCTTCCTCCTTTGCCCCGTTGTGCCCCTCACGGGCCAGCATACACGCAAAAAGCATAACGGCAAACCAGGAGATTCCCTGCAGGCGGTATGCGTTTTCCCAGCCAAAGCGCTCGATGAAGTTCGGAAGGACCAGGCTTAATATCACACTGCACACTCCAGTCCCGGCCATCGCAAGGCCGATTGCCGAACCGCTCCCGCTTGTAAACGAACGATTGATCAAAACTACCGCCGACATCTGCGTACATCCATTCTGGATCAGGCCAAGAACCACCGCGATCCCATAAAACGCTGGAATCACACGGCAGAAGGAAAATGCCGCCAGGCAGCCGCCCCCGATCACGGCCCCCGTTAACAGGAGCCGCTGAATCGGAATCCTGTCAAGCAGGTGGCCAAAAAAAGGAGCTGCCAGAAAACCGACAATCGACATGATCGTATAGTAGAGGTTAAACGCCGCTCTCGAACAGCCGATCCCCTCCGAGACCGGAGCCACCATATAGCTCAGCGCATTGTTGGACAGCCCATAGGCAAACATCAAAAGCGCCCCCGCCAGCACTGCCCTTTTTTGTGCTTTTGTCATTATATTCATCGGTCATTGCTTCCTTCCTTCGTTCTTTCACGCCTGGCGGGCGATCCCTCTGTCAAGCATATCCCGGATTTTGGCGTCGTCATATCCGTACTCCTTTAAAATATCCACGGAGTGTTCACCGATCCTCGGACCACGCGTCTGTCCGGTTACGCCGCTGTCCACCGAATTATACTTGATCGGGGAGGCCGGCACCCAGATATCCGGACTCCCGGCTCCCTCCGGCGGCACGGACGCCTCCAGCTTATAGACATATTTGTTGGCAAGCACCTGTGCATCCGAGATCAGCTCCTCCGTCGTCTGTACCGGCGCAACCGGCGCGTCGATCGAGTGAAGGGCTTCCAATGCCTCCTTCTGCGTCATATTCGCAAACGCCTCGTCAAAAATTGCAACCAGCTCCGGTGCATGCTCATACATCGTATCCTCGATGCACTGCCATCTTGGATCTCCAATCAAATCCTCACGGCCGATTGCCTTCAAAAGCGGATGAAAGTACTTTTCAAATTTATCCGTGATCGTCATCGTGATCCAACGCCCATCGCTGCATTGATACGTGTTTAACATTGCACGGCGGGGCTTTAATCGCGTCTTCGGATACTCCTCCCCATACTGTACCTCGATCAGCGCATCATGGTTTAAATACGCCGCAGAGCCCAAAAGGGAGGAGAAAACATGGCAGCCCTCTCCGGTCAGCCTGCGCTTATAAAGCGCCGCACAGATACCGCCGAATAACGCCAGGCCCGTTGTAATGTCTCCGACCGCGATCGGCGGGACAAGAAGGCTTCCCTTCTCGGCAAAGTCCTGCAAAAGCCCTCCCTTGGCCCAGAATGCGACCGGGTCATAGCCGGCGTCGTTTGCCTCTGCACCCTCCTCGCCAAACCCGGTGAGAGTCGCATAGATAATATCCGGTTTGACGGCCTTGACCTCCTCATAGGTAAGGCCGAGGTTTTTTAAACCCTTCGGACGATAATTGGAGACAAAGACATCCGCCTTCTCCAGGATTCTGGTAAGCGCCTCCTTGCCCTCCGGAGTTTTTAAGTTCAGGGCAATTGCCCTCTTTCCGGTGCAGTAGAAATCATATTTATGTACATTCCGCGTCGAAGTCCCGTTTAACGCTTCGACCCAAATGTCATTCGCGCCAAATTCCGTCATCAGCTTGGTGCAGGAAGGCCCGGAGCCCGCCAGCGTCAGGTCGACGACATTCACACCCTCTAATGGTTTAAACATGCCGCATTCTCCTTTTCATGATCGCTTAATTTTCTTCGCTCGGTTCCTCAATACCGTAAAGCTTCTCTCCGGTCCAGTCCTCAAACAGTCTCGGCACGCTACTGAAGTCCGTCATGCCGTCGCCGGATGCGGAACGGATATCAAATAACTGGTAGGACAGTGCACCATAGAAATTCGGAACCTTATTCTCCTTTGCCAGTGCATTGAACAGCCCGATGTCCTTCTTCATCAGATCCACCGCCATGTTCATCCCACGTCCCGGGAAGATCAGATGCGGGAACTTATACGTGGAAGCATTGGAGGAACCGCCGCTTGCCCCGATGACCTTCGCGGCCACACGCGGATCAATCCCGGCCTTTGCGGCCACAGTCAGGGCCTCCGCGGTCGCCATCATACAGGCGCAGGAAAGGAAGTTGTTGGCACATTTTAAGGCGTCTCCCGCTCCGCTCGGCCCGACATAATTGACCTTCTCCGGATTTCCGATCGTATTGAGGATCGGAAGCGCCTTCTCAAACGCCTCTCTCTTTCCGCCGCACATGACAGTCAGCGTCTGATTCGTTGCACCTTCCTGGCCGCCGCTGATCGGGCAGTCTAACAGCTCGATCCCCTTGCCCTCACACTCCCTCGCAAGCTTCTGCGTGCTTGTTGCGTCAGCACTCGTCAGATCAATTACGATCGTGCCCGGGCGGGCATTTTCAAGGATCCCCTCCTCGCCGTACATGTTCATCTCCACCTGCTTCGAGGTCGGCATGCTGATCATGATAAAATCGCTCTTTGCAAACAGCTCGGCGGCATCCTTTGCGCTCTCACAGCCGTTTCCTAACATCTCGTCATACAGTGCGGTCTTGGCCTTCTCATCCGGAGCCAGCGGGATAAAACTGCAGCTCTGGTCGATCTCGCGCCGGTAGGTCGGCAGCACCATCGAATAGCCGCTCTTATACAATCCGTAACACATCGCAAACCCCATTGTTCTCAGTCCGATAAATCCGATTTTTTCTTTTTTCATTTCTTATCCATCCTCTCTTTCTTTTTTAACTGTTTTTGCCCTATTCCGTGATTCCCAGAAGCTTCGAAGGGTTCTTCTTTGCCATCCACTCCACTTCCTCGTCCGTGCAGCCGAACTGCAGCATTGTTCCGATAAAAAAGCGCATCCCCTCCGCCGGAGTCGGGTCCATACACTGTGCCAGATCCGTACTCATAATCATGCGCTGTGCGCCGAGCTCATGGACGAGATCCACATAATCCGACGGATCCATCGCATCGAGCCTGGGCATCAGGTTGCCGAATACGATCTCCGTATAGGCGCCGAGGTCTGCCAGATATCGGATTTCCTCCTTCGTAAAAACGCCCCAGGAGTCCGACAGCGGATGCGTATTGACGAGCCTGGTGATTCCGAGCCTTATGGCCTCCTCAAACAGCGCCTTCGTTTCCGGATAGGACATGTGCCCTTTACAGACGACTATATCGTACTTCTTTGCGACGGCAAGAACGTCCTTCGCCTCCTGTTTCAATGCTCCACTTTCATCCAGAATGCAGATTCCTCCGTCCCGGCCGATTCCCCTTCTGCAGTACGCGGCGTCAAAGGCAGGAAACCAGACTACCCTGCATCCCAACTTTGCATGATTCTCGATCGTAAGTGCGGCGTTTTCGAGTCCTCCGGTCGTGCCATAGCCGATCGTGACACTCCCAAACACAGTCACCTGCTCCATCTGCCCGCTTACAAGCAGCGCCTCCGTCGTTGTCGGATAATAAAAGCTTTTCGCGACAAAGGCCTGCATCCCGCCGGCCTCGGCAAACCGCGCCGTCTCCAGTGTATTTAACCGCCGGTCCCAGTCCGGGTCCGGCGCGACATGGACGTGCATGTCAATGCTCCCTTCATAGAGGCGGTCGATCTGCTCTTTTTTTAAGGTCATAGACGCTTTATAACGTGACATGATACAAACTCCTTCCTGTGGGAAACCTCCCTTTGTCTTTACTATTAAGCAAAAACCCTGCCAATTTGTTAGTCCTCTGTTTTTAGGGGCAGATGCCGCTTCAGAAAAAAGTGTGCGCGTAATGACCTCACTCCGTGCGAGGCCGCACTCCGTTGGGTCAGTCTCTGCGCATCTTGGCCCGGCAGGGCCTTTTTCGTCTTATGGGAAATTTCGGAGGAATTTCCCATAAGACAAAAAGTGTGTCAAATGACACACTTTTTGTTTCTGTGACACATTTTCAAAAGACACATCCGCCGAAACCGCACAGACCCGGGCCGCCCACAGACTCGTCCGAGCCGCCACTTTTATACGATCCCCGCAAAGAAGCCGCTTCCGAGCGGCACCAGGATAAACGCACCGATCAAAACCATCACGGCACAGACGGAAAGACTGTACTTTGCCGAACGCTTATACTCGATTCCCTCCGGGCAATACACGAGGGACATCGTCGCACAGGCGGCCAGGGTTCCGATCGCTGTCGCACAAACCATGACGACACACGCCGCAAACGCCAAAACCTGCGAATTGCTGATGTTCGGAGCCGCTAACATCGCCGGGATAAAGCAGGATAAGACGATCGTCGCAGAGACCGCGTTCGAGGTCAGATTCGTGAGCACCGAGGCAATCGCAAGGCCGATCAGAATCACGACCGAAGCCGGGATGCTGGCGACGATCGGGGTCACCACATTGCTCAACATCGTCGAGATCCCGAAATCCGCCGAGCCGATGATCCCGCCAAAATACATGACGGAGCCTAAGAACATGATCGTATTCCACGGAAGCCGCCCCATCTCCTTTCCAAGGTCGATCGCGGGCTTCCCGTCAACGGTAATGACACACAGCGTGGCAACAATGATCGAAATCGGCGCCGCAACCGGAAGACCGTTAAAGTAGGTCTGGATGCTGCCGAGCGGCGTCAAGAACGCACAGACATAGGCGACGATCGCCAGAACCATGCCGCCGAGCAGCGTTTTCGCACGCTTGGACATCGGGTTCGCCTTTAAGTCTTCACGGATGGCCGCGTCATCAAATTTTTCAAACGCTGAGGTATCCGGACGGACCCAAAATTTGATGAGGGCGATGCCCACCACACAGGCAAAAAGCAGATACAGGCCCGAAAGCTTGAAGAAATCATTCATAGTAAAATTCCTAAAACCGAGACCAATAATGATTCCAACCATGGAAAGAATAAAGGGTCTTCCCCAAATCAGGCAGCCATCGGCAATCTGGGCGATCCAGCCGATCAGAAGGCCGTGTGCATGGAAGAATTCGGAATCCTTGTCCAGGCCGATGGAGTCGGTAATATCTCTTAAAATCTTAAAGAAGATGACGACGATTACCATCGTATTGATCAGAACCGAGCTTAAAACCATGGAGACAACAAACAAAATCGTAAACAGGGTCGGCCTTCCGTGCACGACCTTCCTGGACAGGATCCAGCGGACGACCCACATCATCGCGCCGCTTTCCTCCAGCGCATTGGAGATCATATAGAACGGGATGATCATCGCGACCATGGAGCCGCCCCATAAAAGCTCATATGTATGGGCGCCGTTATACGCGCCGATCAATACCATCATCGTAGCGGCAAATAAAGCCGACCAGCCGCTTCCGCCCTCGATCAGCCATACGAAGATGACCGGGATGAAGACCGCCAGCATCCGCACGCCCTGCGGCGTCAGCCCGTTTGCGGCCGGCACAAGAAAATAGACCAAAAGCCCGATCGCCACCGCAAGCAGCAGGTTCCTCTGTGTTTTTGTAATGCCCATAAAACCCTCCTAATCTTTGATTGTATGTTTCCTTGCAGGGAATACATGGTGCGCAGTCTGCAATGGCTGCACAGCTATCTTAATTTGATAAGCAAATTCTCTGCCAAAAGTCAAAAAGTACGCATCCTAGCCCGGCTGGGACTTTTGCCTTCTAGGAAATTTCGAAGGAACTTCCTAGAAGGCAAAAAAGGAGAATCCATGCGGCCTCCCGCTGGATTCCCCCTTCTTTTCCTGTGTCAGTGTGCCCTTGTTTCCTGTGTTCTTGTGTCCTCTGGGACATGTGTCCCGACACAAAACCATGTCACATCAATCCAACCGCCCCGATCGGTATTCAAAGATTCCGTTTCCCCAAAGGAGCCATCTTTCCTCATCTGTAAGCTTAAAATACAGCATGCTTTCTTTTACCTTCCACGCCTGCAAGGTCACGTTTCGCCCCGGGAAGCAGACGCTCCGCATCCGAGCATACATATACGTTACGGCACTTTGGCTCATGCGGGATCACCGGCCGGACCGCCATACAGACTGCTAACCCATAGGTGCAGAGTCCCTGTAAAAACGGCTGCTCACAGCCATAGCTCCACGCGGCCTCCGGGGCGGCTTTTGTAATTTCTTCTCCCTGAAGCCGCGCTTACTTCAGCATCGCGCCGGAGATAACCATCTTCTGCACCTCCGAGGTACCCTCGTAGATCTCGGTGATCTTCGCGTCACGCATCATGCGCTCGATCGGATACTCTCTCGTATACCCGTATCCGCCGAAAAGCTGCAGGCAGCGTCTCGTGACGTCGCTTGCGTTCTGTGCCGCCACGAGCTTTGCCATCGCCGCAAGCTGCGTGTAAGGCTCATGTGCATCCTTGGCACAGGCCGCCTGATATACCAGGAGCTTTGCCGCCTCGGTGTTGGCCTGCATCTGCGCCAGCTCAAACTGGGTATTCTGGAACTGTGCCAGCGTTTTGCCGAACTGCTTTCTTTCCTTGACATACTTCACCGTCTCGGCAATCGCGCCCTCGGCGATCCCGAGCGCCTGGGCCGCAAGCCCGATCCGCCCGCCGTCCAACGTTACCATTGCGACCTTAAAGCCCTGGTTCAACTCGCCTAAGAGATTTTCCTTCGGTACGATGCAGTCCTCAAAGATCAGCTCGCTCGTCGCAGATCCGCGGATTCCCATCTTTTCCTCATGCTTGCCGACAGAAAAGCCCGGGAAGCTCTTTTCCACGATGAATGCGGAGATGCCATGATTTCCCTTTTCCTTATCCGTCATCGCGAGGATCACATAGATCTCGGCCGGCCCTCCGTTCGTGATAAAGCACTTCGAGCCGTTTAAGACCCAGTGATCGCCCTGATCGACCGCCACCGTCCGCTGCCCGGCCGCGTCCGTGCCTGCTCCCGGCTCCGTGAGACCGAATGCGCCTAACTTCTCGCCGCTTGTTAGAGGAACCAGGTATTTTTTCTTCTGCTCCTCAGTGCCGAACAGGTAGATCGGCATCGCGCACAGGGACGTATGCGCGGATACGATCACGCCTGTTGATGCACAGACCTTCGAGAGCTCCTCGACGCACTGCGCATAGGATAAATTATCCATGCCCGTCCCGCCGTATTTTTCCGGAAACGGGATCCCAAGAAGCCCCATCTCGGCCATCTTCGCCACATTTTCCTCCGGAAAGCGCTCGTTCTTGTCGATCTCGGCCGCGATCGGCTTTACCTCATTCTCCGCAAACTCATGGTACATATTGCGTAATTCGGCATGCATGTCATCCTGTTTAAATTCCATAATATGCTGCTCCTTTCTCCGTCCTGCCAATTTTTCTTCCCTGTTTTATGGTTTTGTCTTTCGGTTTCGTTCTTTTCTCGCTTACGCCTTCAGCTTCTTCACCTCGGCGGTCAGAAGCGGCAGAATCTCGTGCAGATTCCCTACGATTCCGTAGTTGGCAACCTCAAAGATCGGGGCCTCCTCATCCTTATTGATCGCGATGATGCAGTCGGAGCCGCTCATGCCGGCAAGGTGCTGGATCGCACCGGAAATGCCGCAGGCGATGTAAAGCTTCGGAGCGACCGTCTTTCCGGTCTGCCCGACCTGATGTGCATAAGGAATCCAGCCCGCATCCACGGCTGCACGCGACGAGCCGACTACGCCGCCTAACGCCTCTGCAAGCTCCTTTACCACGCCGAAGCCCTCCGGCCCTCCGACTCCGCGGCCGCCTGATACAATAATATCCGCGCCCTCCAGATCGACGACAGCCTCGGCCGCCTCATGGATGACCTCTAAAAGGCGGGTACGGATCTTCCCCGCCGGTACATGATAATCCTCCCGAATCACTTCTGCATGGCTCTCCATGGGCGCCTGCTTTTTGAACACGCCGGGGCGCACCGTACCGATCTGCGGCCTTCCGTCTGGGCAGATAATGGTCGCCATCAGATTGCCGCCGAACGCGGGACGTGTCCAGGCCATGTTGCCCGTACCCGCCTCAAGGTCCAGGGACGTACAGTCTGCGGTCAAACCACTCTTTAACCGCGCGGACAGCCTCGGGCCCATATCGCGGCCGTAGCTCGTCGCACCGATAAGGAGTGTTGTCGGGCCATATTTCGTAATCAAATGCTCCATCGCGTTTACATACGCATCCGTCGTATAGTGGGCGTACTCCTCGCCCTCCACCAGGATCACCTGATCGGCCCCCTGTTCCCCGGCCGCCTTTACGGCCGCATCCGCCTTGTTTCCAATGATAACGGCAGCCAGCCTTCCGCCCTGGCCGTCTGCCAGTCGGCGTCCCGGATTTAAAAGCTCAAGGCCGACGTTTCTGGCCGAGCCGTCCTCCTTTGTCTCCACAAATACCCAAAGGTCCTTCGTCTTTGCTTCCATCTTCTTCTCCTCCCTAAATCACATGTGCGTCGCTTAAAAGCCCGATGAGCTTTTTTGCGGAATCTTCCACGGTTTCTTCCTTTACCAGTACGAGCTTACTCTCATGGACCGGGACAAAGGTGCTCTTTACATGCGTCGGGGACCCCTTCAGGCCGCAGCGCGCGACGTCGATTCCGGCAAGCTCTGCGCTTGTCACACTCGGGATCTGCGCCTTGTTGGCCGCCATTTTGCGCCGGATTGTGGGATAGCGCACATCGAACGGGGGCTGTGTAAAGGTAACGACACAGGGAATCTCTACACCGATGACCTGCTTCTCCTCCGGCCCCTGCTGCGTGACCCTAAGGCTTTCCCCATCTATGACTGCCTCCAGCGCATACGTGACCTGCGGATAATCAAGATGCTCGGCGATCTCCGGCCCGACCTGCGCCGTATCGCCGTCAATGGCCTGCTTGCCGCAGAAGATCATGTCGAATTTCCCCTCCTGCGTCTCGACATATCGGATCGCTTCGGACAGGATGTAGCTCGTCGCCAGCGTATCGGAGCCGCCGAATACGCGGTCCGTGATCAGATACGCCTTATCGGCTGCGATCGCCAGACACTCTTTTAAAGCGTTTTTGGCCTGTTCCGGTCCCATGCTGATCACGACGATCTTTGTATCCGGAGCGGCGTCCTTGATTCTCGCCGCGTTTTCCAGTGCATACGTGTCATAGGTGTTGACAATGCTCGGCACGCCCTCACGGATCAGCGTGTGCTTGACCGGATCGATTTTGATTTCTGTCGTATCCGGGACCTGTTTGATGCAAACACAAATGTTCATTCCTTCACTCTCCTTGTTTTTGATTGAAATTTCCTTCACAACTAAAAACAAGCAAGAAATATGCCAATTTCTTTTTTCCGGTAAAAAACCCGTAAACGCTCTCTTACGCAGCGCCTTATCACGCAAAAAAGAGTTCGCTTCGCGAACTCTCGTGCCGGAGTGACCTCGCTCCGTGCGAGGCCGCACTCTGCTGGGTCAGACCCTGCGCATCCTGGCCCATCAGGGCCTTTTTGTCTTATAGGAAATTCAAAGAAATTTCCTATAAGACAAAAAAGTGTGTCGCGCACCTGTGTCATACGGTGCAGCGACACACCTTTATCGTGTCCCTTGCTACGACATTCCCAGCCGCTCCATATTGCGGTAGAGCGTCTTTCTGGCGATTCCCAGATATTTGGCCGCCTCACTGCGATTGTTGCCGCAGCGCTCAAGAGCGTCCACAATGTCCTCTCTGGTCAAAGCCCGGCGCGGAATGGCCCCCGGCCGTTTTATATAAGAAGCTTCCTGTGAGCCGGACGGCTGTACACCTAAGACCGACGGAAACGAAAGCTGTATGTTAATATTTTCCAGGATATGCTCCGGCAGGATGCAGGTCTCCGGATAAAGCTGAACGATGCACTCTATCACATTCTGCAGCTCACGGACATTCCCCGTCCAGGGAAGCGACATAAGAAGCTCCTCGGCCTCCAAAGAGAATTCCTGCAACGCGCTCCGGCCGAGCCGCCGGCTGATCGACTGTACAAAATGATTGGCCAGAAGGACAATATCCCTCCCCCTCTTTCTAAGCGGCGGCAGCGTAAGCTTAAGCGTTCCCAAACGGAAAAACAGATCCGAACGAAACAGCTTCTGTTCGATCAGATGCGGAATATCTGCATTCGTCGCGGAAATGATCTTCACATCGACGTCGATCAGCCGGCTGCTCCCCAGCCGCATAAGCTGCTTCTGCTCGACCACACGAAGAAGCGTGGCCTGCAGATCGAGCGGCAGATCCCCGACCTCGTCAAGAAAGATCGTCCCCCCGTTTGCCAGCTCAAATTTCCCCATGTTTCCGTTCTTTTTTGCCCCGGTAAATGCACCGCTGTCATAGCCAAACAACTCACTGGCGATCAGATCCTTCGGCAGTGCCGCGCAGTTGACTGCGATAAAGGGCTTGTCCCGGCGGCTGCTCGCATTATGAATCGCCTGTGCAAATACATCCTTGCCGACGCCGCTCTCGCCTAGAATCATCACGTTGCTGTCTGTCCGGGAGATCAGTGTGGCACGGCGAATCGCGGATTTGACCTGCGGGCATTCCCCGATCACATTGGAAAACGACAAAACGGCCGCATTCCCCATTTTATGCGCCACCTTACGGCTCTCAAGCTGCGGCGTTGTGATGTAAAATGTGAGACCTCCTGCATCGACGCTCGGCTGGTCATAGATGTCACAGGAAATCAGGCACAAAATCCGCTTTCCTCCCGCCTCCAGCGTCATGGAAAGCTCCCCCGTCTGCTTCCAGGATCCAAGCAGCTCATAAAATTTCCCGTTCGTCTCACGCTTAAAAAGCGTCTCCAGCGGTTCAAAGTCAAGCCGTCTTGCAGGCTGTCCCAACGCCTCAAACAAAAGTGAGTTAGCATATGTAATGACGGGCTGTCCCTTTTGAAGCCTCGTATCAACGATCAGGATCCCCGTATTCTGGCGTTCATACTGCCGGATGGACGACTGATTAAAATGCATCGTCATCTCAATATCATGCGCCACGGCGCTTGCCAGGAAACGATACTCCACGGCCGCATACCCTTCTCTCGCAAGGACCGCAATCCCTCCAAGCTTTTCCGGCAAATGATAAAGCTCCCCCACCTCGACATGGCGAAACCGGAGCGGCACAAAGCAGATGACGAGTCCCTGCAGCGCCGGGCAGGCATGGTCCGCTCCCGCCGTGACAAGCTCTCGTTCGTGCCTGAAGCCCATCGTGACCGCATTGTTCCCCGTGCTCCTCTCCGTCCAGACGGTGCGTTCGGTAATCCCCCGCTCCCGCAGATACTCTTTCATTGGCAAATCCGCGTAAAGCCCCAAAAGGCAGCCCTCCGCGTCAAAATACGCAATCGCCGCATTCTTAAGCCCCCCGGAGCGTGCAAGCATACTTTTAATATTACGGTCCGCATGACGGAAATTCCGGACGTTTTTTCTACAGTGCTCCCGAAAATCCACCCCATCCGCCAACGGAAGCCGAAAACCCCGAACACGCCCTTCCCGTTTCTCCATCGCCTCATTCCCCTTTATCAAACTGTTACCAAATCATACCCAAGTGCCTCCTTTTTATATTATAAATACTCACAACTGAAATGTAAAATAATTATCACGCATACCTGGGTATGCCAAGAAAGAATCTCTGTGGCCTCTCTTTCTTCAACCAATCCAAACCAGCCAGCCGCTAAAAAATGCTTGCAGCACGCTGACCATTGTGGTATATTGAACATCAAGAAGGACATCTGCGCTAACAGATGTCCTACAGGAGCTGCCGATAGACGATTAGCCCGATTATTTAGTCACAAAATAGCCGTAATCTTTGGTCGGGTGGGCGGCTATTTTTGTGTCTTGCTATTCTCTTTGCTACCGATGGCGTATCCGGGACCGAAACAGGGTTTCCGGTTTCTATGTAATCAGAGGGCCACGGTCCCTCCGGAGAGGGCTAACCGCCTACCATCTTGGTATTCCCGAATCAACAATACTACCCTAATTCGACAGGGAGTTCCATTTAATTTTTCACCATGCACTGTACGATATTCTGCCAATTAAAAATTCCCCCTTTCTCCACTCCCGAAATAACGTAGCAGAGGCCGAAGCTTGGCTTCAGCACACCGCCTGTTCCCTCGGCCCCTGCGCCTCTCCTCGTTAATTTCATAACAACCACTTCCTGTTTCCCCCTCCATATGCTATACTACCACCTAACAAACCAAAAGGAGAAGGGTATTATGAACAACCGTAATCTGACGCTGCTCACGGATCTTTACGAGCTGACCATGATGCAGGGATACTTTTACGAAAAAGATGCCAACGAAACCGTCATCTTTGACGCCTTTTACCGCACCAATCCGGATGGCAACGGCTTTGCCATCGCCGCAGGCCTGGAGCAGGTCATTGAATATATCGAAAATCTGCATTTTGAAAAGGAAGATGTCGAGTATCTCAGGTCAACCGGCCTCTTTGGCGAGGACTTTCTCGAATATCTGTCTACCTTCCGTTTTACAGGGGACATCTACGCGATTCCTGAAGGGACCGTCGTATTCCCGCGCGAGCCGCTTGTCAAGGTCATCGCCCCGATCATGCAGGCACAGCTCGTGGAGACCGCTCTGTTAAATATCATCAACCACCAGAGCCTCATCGCCACCAAGGCCTCCCGGATCGTCCACGCCGCCCGCGGGGACGGTGTCATGGAATTCGGACTCCGGCGCGCACAAGGGCCCGACGCCGGTATCTACGGCGCCCGTGCCGCGATGATCGCCGGCTGCATCGGCACCTCCAACGTGCTTTGCGGCCAGATGTTTGATGTGCCAATCAAGGGCACGCACGCCCACAGCTGGATCATGAGCTTCCCGGATGAGCTGACCGCGTTCCGCACCTATGCCAAGCTCTATCCGAGCGCCTGCATCCTGCTCGTGGACACCTATGACACGCTGAAATCCGGTATCCCGCACGCGATCCAGGTCTTTCAGGAGATGCGCAAGGAAGGCATCCCGCTTACGTTCTACGGCATCCGCCTTGACAGCGGCGACCTCGCCTATCTTTCCAAAGAGGCTAAAAAAATGCTGGATGCCGCGGGCTTTTCCGATGCGGTCATCTCCGCCTCCAATGACCTCGATGAGACCTTGATCACAAGCTTAAAAAATCAGGGCGCGACGATCAACTCCTGGGGCGTCGGCACAAACCTCATCACCTCCAAAGACTCCCCGTCCTTCGGCGGCGTGTATAAGCTGGCCGCTATTATGGATAAAAGCAGCGGAAAATTTATCCCCAAGATCAAGCTCTCCGAGAATGAAGAAAAGATCACCAATCCGGGCAACAAGACCATCTACCGGATTTACAGCCGCGAGAGCCACAAGATCATTGCGGACCTGATCTGCCTCGTGGGGGAAAGCTACGACGAGAGTCATTCGCTTCTCCTGTTTGATCCGGTCGCCACCTGGAAAAAGACTCTCCTCGCCCCCGGCACCTATACCATGCGCGAGCTTCCCATCCAGGTCTTTAAGGAGGGCAGATGCGTCTATCACTCTCCGAAGGTCATGGAGATCCGCGAATACAGACAGAAAGAGTTGAACACACTGTGGGATGAGACAAAGCGTCTCGTCAATCCCCATGAGGTGCACGTGGACCTGTCCAACGAGCTGTGGCACATGAAAAAGCAGCTCCTGGAATCCTGCCAGATCAAATAATGCGAGAGAGAATAGGAAAGGTGATGACCAGATGAGTGCAACAGATATTGCAAAATCGGTAGACGTAGACATAAATGAGATTCGAAAGCAGACCGTCCTCGTGGCAGAAGATCTCTTAGATACCGCTGCCATGAAGCCGGGACAGCTTCTCGTTGTCGGCTGCTCCTCGAGTGAGATCGCCGCCCATGCCATCGGCTGCTATTCCAGCAAAGAGATCGGGCAGGCCGTTTTTCGGGCCCTCCATTCCCTTACCAGGGAGCGCGGCCTTTATCTGGCTGCCCAGTGCTGCGAGCATTTAAACCGCGCCCTGATCGTAGAGGAGGAGGCTGCCGTGCGCTGGGGGCTCGAGCCTGTCAACGTCATGCCGCAGTTAAAGGCCGGCGGCTCCTTCGCCACGGCCGCCTGGGGAGGCTTTTCCTCTCCCTGCGCCGTCGAACGCATACAGGCCCACGCCGGCATTGACATCGGCGACACACTGATCGGCATGCATCTTCGCCCCGTGGCCGTCCCGGTCCGCACAAGGCAGACACAGATCGGCTCCGCCCACGTCGTCTGCGCCCGGACAAGGTTAAAATACATCGGCGGAGAGCGGGCGGCTTATCAGAAATAAGCAAAAGCATCATACTCCCACAGGATAAAAGGCGGCCGCCAAGCTGTAAAATGATTGACGGCCGCCTTTCCCTGTTAAGTTTTGTTTCACTCCCTGCACGTCCGGATCGGACTCTGCGGCTTTCAGGACCCGTTTGCGTCTTTTCCAAAAAGCTCCTCAAATTCTTCAGATTCCGCGAAAGGGCTATCGTTCCCAGGCGTGCAGGCAATTTTTGCGGATTGCAAGACACACAATCAAGTAGGGAAGACTTTCCCCTACTCGCCGCGCGGCCCACACCGCCTTAACGGCATATTCCTCTGTGTGGGCCTGCACATAAAAACGACTCCCCCGGTATACTGCCCCGGGGGAGTCATCTGCCGGCTGCCGTTACGGCGCGGCCCTGTTAACATCCGATCATAATACTGATAATCTCCTCATTCGTCTCCTTCATCCCATCCTTGGCAAGACGACCGACGTTTTTGATCGTATTTTCAATTCCCTTCGTGACGATTCCGTCACCGCCCTCGAACTGCTGGCCGCGGATATACATGTTGTAGCCTAAGATCGCCGCATCCACCGCCTCCGCAATCTTCGCCGCGCATGACGCCTTCGCCCCGTCGCAGACCATGCCAGAAAGCACGGCAACCGCGTTGACCACCGTGTGCACGGCTTCCTCATAGCCGCCTCCGTTTAAGTAGGCGATCCCGGCTCCTGCTCCCGCTCCCGCGTTGACCGCGCCGCAGTAGGCCGACAACCGGCCGATCGGCGTCTTCTGATGGATCGCCGTCAGGTTGGAGAGCGCCAGCGCCCGGTACAGCTTCTCCTCGCTCACGCCTAACTCCTTCGCATACACGACAACCGGTACGGAAGCCGTGATCCCCTGGTTTCCGCTTCCCGAGTTGATGATGACCGGCAGCTCGCATCCGTTCATCCGTGCATCCGAGCCGGCCGCCGCCATCGCACGCGCCCTCGTCCGTACATCGTTCCCGTTCATTTCTAAAAGCACGGATCCGATATTGGCCCCGTAGCTCCCCTTTAGGCCCTCCTCGGCAATCGCCATATTATAATGGATCTGCCGGTCCAGGATCTCCTTGACATCCCCAACGTCCACCGTATTGGCAAAGTCCCAAATATCCTGCATATTGAGAAGTGTGCGGTCCGTGAGTCCTTCTTCGCTCTCCCCGGCTACCGGTACATCCAGAAGGACCTCGCCGTTTTTTTCAATATGTACCAGGTTCGTGTGATAATTCACGATCCGTACCTTTGCACTCTCCTCCCCCTTATACAAGGTCACCAGGATATCAAAGGTCAGGCCGTTGTCCACATGCTGCACCGTGATCTCTGTTTTTTCCAGGAACTCCCTCATTGCGGCAATCTGCTCTATGGATACCTCGGCGATCACCTCGAGCTCCTTATCGGGATCACCGGCCACAATCCCGGCCGCGGCCGCGGCGGGGATCCCCTTCATATGGTTTGTATTCGGCACAATCACCGATTTTACATTCTTGATAATGCTTCCGCTTGCGCCGATCACTACCCTGTCAGGCAGCATGCCCAGCGTCTTTCTCGCCACGGCCGCCGCATAGGCAAGAGCAATCGGCTCCGTACAGCCCATGGCCGGACAGAGCTCCTCCTTTAAAATCTGTACATACGCCCGATACTTCTCATTCGTCTTTTCCATCGTATTCCGCCTTTCTCTCTGAATGATAAAATTGCTGTATCTTATCTGCCATATCATACGTCGCGTCCGCAGGCATATGAATGGCACGGTCCCCTTCCTTCGGGTCGGTGAGTTTTCTTTTTGTCCCGTTTAACCGCTCCATCGCCTCGAGGAAGGCTGAGCGATGCGGGCTCTCCTCCGGTTTTTCCTCTGGCTGCGTTAGGGAAGCCGGTTCCTCATCCTGTATTTCTGCTCTCTCCTGTCTCGTATCTGCTTCTGTTTTCTCTGCTTCTGTTTTCTCCTCTTTGGACTCTGCCTTTTTCTTGTCCTCCCCTCCTTTTCTCTTAAGCTCTCCGCCGGCAGGAGCCGAGATCATCGTAATGCTTCTGACCTTCTGCCCCTCCTTCTTTGGAAGCAGGTCATATCTGGCAATCAGCGCAAAAAGCTCCTCCAAAAAGCCCGAAAATTCTTCATCGGTAAGCTTTAAGGAGTTCCCGGTAAAAAACAGCATATCTCTCCCCGAATCACTCTCCGGACTTTCATAATATGTTTCGAAATCACCGAGCATCTTTAAAAGCAGATCAAACGTAGCCTGCCGTTCCTTCTCCTTCGGGCTTTCCCCGCCAAGCCGCTCCTTGTCAAGCTCATATTCCCGCTCATAGGTACCGCGGATCCGAACCTCCTTCAAGATCTTCAAATAGCCTTCTTGATGGAGCAGATTTACGTGGCGGTACAACGTCGTCCGTGGTACATCCGGCATCAGCTCGGCTAACATCCCGGGCGTTGCGCTCCCTAGCTTTGAGAGATATTGCAGAATCTGCAGCCGTATCGGATGCAGGACAACCTTCCTCCGTGATCGTATCACTACTGTTTAACCCCATTTCCTTTTCAGGACTATTCCCATTATTGGAACAATATCGTTTCCTATGTTCTATGCTTATAATAATATCTTTTATGAGAATATTCAACTCTTTTCTCGTCTTTGTGCCAGTTTGGCACAGGTTACCATCACCAAAATTGACAGAAAACTTGCGCCGACCGTTAACCGATAGCTTCCAGTCTGGTCATAGAAACGCCCAAACAGCATATTAAACGGGGAGGCCAGTAAAGTTCCAAACATGGAAATATATGAATAGGCTGTCCCGTAATCGTCGCCCTTCCAAAACAGGCGGCAGAATAGCGGCAGCATGACCGATGACAGCGGCAGAGTCACTCCAAATAAAAATGCACCAGCCGCCATCCCGCCCGAAACACCAGCAAACAAAAGAAGGTGCCCGGCCGCCGAGACAGCCGCCGCAAGGAAAAGCGCCCGCATGATCCCAAAGGAATCACTGAATCTTCCCAGAATCAGCTTGCTCGACATGTTTCCAAGAAGCGAAAACGAGGTCAATGCGGCCGCAGCCGCCATAGAAAGCCCCACTGCAAGCCCCATTGGCGTCAAAAACAGATTCAGGCTGCCGCCGATCGTCGCACAGGCGAACGCCGCGAGAGACAGATAAAATACCGGCTGCCGCACAAAATCAGAAAAGCCCTGGACGCGGCTTACGGCCCTCCGTCCGGGCAAAGCGTCCGCCCCCACAGGGACCGTCTCCTGCCCGGGGCTGTTCTGCACGTCTCTGCCGTCATCCTCCCCATAGGCGCGAAGCCCCTTTTCCTCCGGCCGGTATCGCAGGATCAGGACGGCTGTCGGGAAAATGAGACCCATGCTGACTATGCCCACAATCTGGTAGGCCGCGCGCCAGCCGAGTGTCGGAATCAGGAAACCGAGACTGCTGCTTCCAAACATACCGACCAGCCCGGAAAAGGCGGCCGAGATCCCGACTGCCATCCCTGTTTTTTTATAAAACCAGTTTCCAAGAAGAAGCGGGGCCGGGAACATACAGAGAAACGCCGAAGCCGCCCCCTGGATGATTCCGGTTGCATACCACTGCCAAAGCTCCGAAAAGAAGCCCATCGCCATCGTGCTGATGCCATAGACTAAAGAGGCCGTTCCGATGACAAACCGTACATCCCATTTCCTGAAGCTCCTTGCCACAATTGGCAGCGCCAAGGCGGAGCTTATGGCATACAGTGTCCGGTAAAGCGTAAATTTCCCGATCTCAAAGCCCAATTCCTCGCAGACCGGGGAGTAAAAAACCCCCGCGCAGTTGTGAATGAGGCCCAGGCTCGCTCCCTGAAGGATACAGCAGCCTGCCAGAATGAACCATGCATAATGGGGCCTGCGCCCCACAGACGGCATCATTTCTTCTCCTTTTTCTGTGCAGACAGAAGGTGATCTAAATAGACAGACTTAAATTGCCGGCTCGCAAGCGCCTGCTTTGCCGGCGGAAGCTTTAAAATGACGGAAAACAGTGCCGCCATTGCCCTGTGGTTCGCGAATGCCTCGTTGTCGAATACGAGATTCGGTAACGTTCCCTTCTCGATGGCCTGCAGAATAAAGCGGTGCGTGCTGTTGACCGGCGTAATGATCTGCACCGGCCGTTTTTCCAAATGGATGGTCTTTGTCGGGCAGTTTCTGGCACAGACGCCGCAGCCCAGACAGATTTCCTTGTTTAAAACCGGACGTTTTTTCTGCGTCTTTATATCTTCCTCCATTGTGACGGCCAGGACCGGACAGACCTTCGCACATTTGCCGCAGCCCACACAGTCATCCTCGTCGAAATGCGGCAGATAATTCGTCGTCGAGACCGGCTGCATCGGCGCAAATCGCCTCGCCGCCTGCAGAGCCTCGCAGCAACAGCCGCAGCAGTTACAGATAAAGGCGGGATTTTCGCGCACATTCTCCCCGATCTGCACCAGGTTCGCCTCATAGGAGCGCTCCAGCACGTCCTTTGCCTCGGCCTTGTCGATGAGTCTTGCATGCCCTCCGTGCTCTGCGAGGGAACGCGCCACGTTGCCAAGCGTCAGACAGACGTCCCACGGAGCGTCAATCTCACAGGGATGCCCTGCATGGTACGCCTTATGACGACAGTAGCAGAGTCCTAACCCGATATACTCGGCTTCCTCTAAAATATGAGTTGCCCGCTCATAATCCAGAATGTGGTTCATATGCTCGTTGGTCAGCACCGGCTCCTGCACAAACACGCGGCCAAGCTTCGTCTCCGTCGCAAAAAACAGATCCTTTACGAAATCCTCCTCCACATTCATATACTGATAGTACAGTTCGCTTAAGTATTTCTGGTCAATGTCTCCCCGGGTACGCATCAATGCAAACTCGATAAAACCGGCCATGGGGGGCGGAATCACGAATTTGCGGACCCCGTTATGCTCCGAGTCCACCAAAAGCGCTTTTTCGCAGAGTCCGTCCAATACCCGCTCCGCCTTTGCCTCCGACGTGTTCCAGATTCTTGCCGCACGTTTGACCGTAAAGGGCCGCACCGGCAAAAGCGCCATCACCTTCGCTTCCTTCTCCGAAAACAATACCTTTAAAATTTTATAAAAAGTCTCCGATGCCGGGGCGCCCTGCGTAAACCAGTTGATCCGCTCCTCCAGACTTTTGTATGCGTCCTTTGTGGTAATATGTCCCATAAAATCCGTCCTTTCTGCTGCTTGTTTTCCTCGCGGGAATGCCCGGCATAACCCGCATTTATAGTGTGGCAACCGTTCATGCTTCCCCTGAACTGTTGCAGCATACGGCCATTTAAAGTCGCCAAGGCGATGAGCCGTATGCCTGCGTCCACTACATTTTCGTGCGGTCAACGCGGCAAACGCGCAGACCTATCCAAATTATTATATAGTGTACCACTTTTTCCAAATTTTTTCTATAAAAAAACTTGCAGGATATAGGAGAAGTCATTATAATAAAGAAAACGTCGGCTTCAAGAGCCGGCTCACAGAAACGGAGGAGATTCCTATGGGAAAACAAAACATCGACTGGGCGAATATCGGCTTCGGTTACATGAAAACCGACTACAGATATGTCTCTGACTTTAAAAACGGCGCGTGGGACGAGGGCGGCCTGACCACGGATGACACGATTGTCTTAAATGAATGCGCCTGCGTGCTCCAGTATGCGCAGACCTGCTTCGAGGGCTTAAAGGCATACACCACCGAGGACGGCCACATCGTCACCTTCCGTCCGGACTTAAACGGGGAGCGCATGGAAAATACGGCAAAATGGCTTGAGATGCCGGTCTTCCCGAAGGAGCGCTTTGTCGACGCCGTCACAAAACTCGTTGCCGCCAACGCGGATTACGTTCCGCCCTACGGTTCCGGTGCAACGTTATATATCCGCCCGAATCTTTACGGTACCAACCCGGTGATCGGAGTAAAGCCTGCCTCCGAATACCAGTTCCGCATGTTCTGTACGCCGGTCGGCCCCTACTTTAAGGGCGGTGCGAAGCCGATCACAATCCGCGTGTGCGACCTTGACCGCGCCGCGCCGCACGGCTCCGGGCACGTAAAGGCCGGCTTAAATTACGCGATGAGCCTTCATGCGATTGTAGACGCGCATAACCATGGCTATGACGAAAATATGTTCTTAGATGCCGCGACCCGCACCAAGGTTGAGGAGACGGGCGGCGCCAACTTCATTTTCGTCACAAAGGACAATACCGTCGTAACGCCGAAGTCTGGCAGTATCCTTCCGTCCATCACACGCCGCTCTATCCTCTATGTCGCCGAGCACTATCTGGGCTTAAAGGCCGAGGAGCGTGAGGTCCCCTTCGCGGAGGTTCCGGAGTTCGCCGAGTGCGGCCTGTGCGGTACGGCCGCCGTTGTCTCCCCGGTCGGCAAGATCGTGGATCACGGCCGCGAGATCTGCTTTGCAAGCGGTATGGAGAAGATGGGCCCCGTTACCCAGAAGCTTTACGATACCCTGACCGGAATCCAGATGGGCCATATCAAAGCGCCCGAGGGCTGGATCCATGTGATCAAATAGGATGTAAGTCCAAACTGTTCCAATATGATACAGCGCGGTAAAGGCGGCAGGCATCCTGCCGCTTTTTGTGCGCAGGAAACGTCATAAGGATTATATGTGTGACGTTTCCCAATAAAGCAGAAGGGAGAATCCACACCATGTACGAGCTTCACCGGGTTGGGGAACGGAGCTATTACATCCAAAGCCCCGCCAAGATCGGACTGATCCGTCTAAACGACACAGACGTCTGCCTCATCGACAGCGGAAATGATAAGGATGCCGGAAAAAAGGTCCTAAAGCTTTTAAATGCCAACGGCTGGCATCTGACCGCCATCTACAACACACACTCCAACGCCGATCACATCGGCGGCAATGCCTATTTGCAGAAACAGACCGGATGCAGGATCTATGCACCCGGGATCGAGTGTGCCTTCACCCGCTTCCCACTCCTTGAGCCCTCCTTCCTCTACGGCGGATTCCCGCTAAAGGAGCTGCGCCACAAGTTTCTGATGGCGCAGGAGAGCGGCGCTCTGGAGCTTACAGAGGAGGTTCTGCCGAAGGGCTTGTCCCTGATCCGGCTTCCCGGGCATTTCTTTGACATGGTCGGCTTCCGAACCGAAGACGACGTCGTCTACCTCGCAGACTGCCTATCGAGCCGGGAAACACTTGAAAAATATCAGATCGGCTTTCTCTATGATGTCAATGCCTATCTCGAAACGCTTGAAACGGTCATGGATATGCAGGCGGCCGTCTTCATCCCGGCTCACGCCGAGCCTGCCGCGGATATAAAAGAGCTTGCCCGTTATAACATGGATCAGGTACATAAGACGGCCGAAAAAATCCTCTCGGTCTGTGGCACGCCCATCCGCTTTGAGGCCCTTTTAAAACGGCTGTTTGACGAATACGGCCTTGCCATGAATTTTGAGCAGTACGTCCTCGTGGGAAGCACGGTCCGCTCCTATCTGGCGTATCTGGCCGACGCCAAGAGGCTGCGGGCGGAATTCGTCGAAAATGAGCTTTTGTGGAGTTCGCAGGAATAATGTGTACAGAAAAAAGGAATCGCTGAAGCTCTTGCCAAAAAAGCTGCTCTCCTGTTAAACTACAAATAAAAGCCCGGAAAGGAGCCTCTCATGGAAAAAAAGCGATTTTTATTCGTAGGAAACAGCCACACATATTTTAACGACATGCCGGAGCTGGTCCGCAGGATGTGCGTCGAGATCGGCTTTTGTGAAGCCGAAGTCTGTATGCAGGCGCTCCCTTACGCGACCTATGGGACTCATTTAGAGCAGGAGACAAGCCTGCGGTTTCAGATGGTGTATGGCAATTTCGACTTTCTGATTTTACAGCAGGCCGCTCATTCTCCCTGCCCGTCAGGCGAGGAAACATGCTGCGATGCCCGCGTCCTGCTCCGGCAGGCAAGGCTGAACCGCATCAAACCGTACCAGCTCCTTCCGTGGGCCGAGGAACGTTTTCCCGAACATCAGGAGAGCCTCAATTCCATCTACCGCAGGCTCGCCGATGCCGAGGGCATTCCTTTGATCCCAGCGGGGCTTGTCTTTGAGAGGGCTAGGGTCAAAAAGGACCTCCCCTCCCTATACTGGCAGGACGGCGAGCATGCGTCGCCCTGGGGCTCCTACGCCGTCGCGGCCACGATCTGTTCCTGCCTGTCCGGCCGCTCCCCGGTCGGGCTAAAGCCCGAGTCTCTGTCCTACGCCAAGATCAGCAAGCGTCCGGGGCAGAATCAATGGGGCCCGCACTCCTTCCCGCTTGAGGCCGATGCATGCAGGCGACTCCAAAAGCTCGTCTGGGAATGCGTCACGGACAGACCTCTTTAAGGCACTCCAGATATTGGGACGCCGGTTCCGAAAGCGCATGCCCTTCAGCATAAATGCAATAGAGCGTAGAATCGGCGTCCTGTTTTAATGTGTCCAAAAACGACGGAGCCAGGTGCAGGGAGACAATGTTCCGCGTGATTTCCTGATTCTTCATCGGTGTAAAACCAAAGCTGATCGTATCGGTCCTCTGAATCAGGTCGTAGTACTGGGCCCGCCCCTGCACGTATGTGATATGGCGGATGCGGTTCCAGTCAAGCTGCGGGAAACAATATTCATACTGCGCGGTTTGAATCGCATATCCGCCCGCCAAAGGCTGCTGTGGATACAGCACAAAATCATAGTCATACAGATCCCCGGCCTCCACCGGTCTCATAAGCCTCGAGAGCGGATGCCCGATGCGCGCAATCAGCCGGAATTCCAGATCCGCAAGCGTTTCATAGCAAAGCTGCATACTCTTTAAAAGTACGTTTGCGGCAGGGAGCTCCTCATTGTTCAGGATCACGATCCCAAACTCCGAGGCCCTGGTGTACACATCGTTGATGACGCTTCCGTTGTCTCCCTCCTGGTAGTGTACACGAAGCGCCTTTTCCCGGTTCATGCGCAAAAATTCCAGATACGCCTCCATCGTATAGGCGGACAGGCAGGACGAAAAACTGAAATAACGGGCATCCTCTGTATCATGCAGCCGCCTGTCATAATGCTCCATCGTCTCAAGGATCTCCCGGACCGTGCGTGAAAAGGCCTCTCCGTTTTTTGTCAGGATCAGGTTGTTTTTTTCCCTCTGAAAAATGGTGATCTGATATTCCTTCTCCACCTCCATCAAAATCTTGCTCAAATAGGACTGTGAGATGTACAGCTTCCTGGCCGCCGCCGAAACCGATCCCTGTCTGATAATTTCCTGCACATAGCGAAGATTCTGCAGCTTCATACTCCCCCTCCTTACACGATTTTCTTCATTATAATGCATCCTTTTCTGTTGTTTCCATATCTATTTGGAATAGCCCCATTTCTTATAGAAATCATCTCTCCCCCGTTAACCCGAATCATACAAAAAATCAAAGCAAAATCTGCAAAAGGCACGCTCTCCTCCCCCTTTCTATTCCCGTCATGGATAGGCTCAAAATCGACAGCGATTGGCGCAGCAGGCCGCTGACCGTTACAATAGAGGTATCAGTCAGGAAGCGAATTATAAAAATAAGGAGGAGTTACATGACTAAGCAGGAAGCCGTACAGGCGATCGAACAAAAAAAGGAGATGCTCTTTGCACTCAGCCGGCAGATCTGGGAGAAGCCGGAACTGCAGTTTCAGGAATGGAATGCACTTGATCTGTACACGAAGACGTTGGAAGACGAGGGCTTTCAGGTAAAAACAGGGATTGCCGGGATGCCGACCGCACTCGTCGGCGAATACGGACACGGAAGTCCGGTGATCGGAATCCTGGGCGAGTATGACGCTCTCGCCGGGCTGAGCCAGAAGCCCTGCCAGGCCGTCAGAGAAAAGTGCGAGGGCACGGAGGATGGGCACGGCTGCGGCCACAATCTTCTCGGCATGGGCTCACTGGCGGCCGCGATCCTGGTCAAGGATTATCTGAAAGAGACCGGAAAAGAAGGGACGATCCGCTTCTACGGCTGCCCAGCCGAGGAGGGCGGAGGCGGAAAATGCTATATGGTCCGGGAGGGGTGCTTTCACGATGTCGACGCCACTCTGACCTGGCATCCGGACAATATGAATTACATCGTCCCGACCAAGCTGCTCGCCGTGATTTCCGCAACCTTCAAATTCAAGGGCGTTGCGGCCCATGCTTCCATGTCGCCCGACCTCGGCCGCAGCGCGCTGGATGCTGCCGAACTCATGAACGTCGGCGCGAACTTTTTGCGGGAGCACATAAACGGCAATGCACGCATCCACTATGCCTTTTTAAACGACGGCGGCCCTTACGCGAATGTCGTACAGGCCGAAACGGCCCTGACCTATACAGTACGTGCCCCGAAGCTTACGCAGGCAAAGGAGATCTTTGACCGTCTCGTCAAGGTGGCCCAGGGGGCCGCAGCCATGACCGAAACCACCATGGAATATGCCCTGACCTCCTCTCTCGCAGAGACCCTCACCAATCTCACGCTGGAGAGGCTCCTGCACAAAAACTTTGAGGAGCTCGGCGGTGTCCCGGTCGATGAGGCCGATCTCGCATTTGCAGAGGAAATACGAAAGAACATGACGGAAAATGATCTGGTATACGATGTAAACCGCCTGGAGACCTATCATGGAGAGGAATATGCCGACAAAGTCCGCCCCCTGATCGAGGGACAGCCTGTCATACGCTGTGTGTATCCGTACAAGGCGCCCGAAAAGGTCTTTTTCGGCTCGAGCGACGTCGGAGACGTCAGCCAGATCGCGCCCTGCGCCCAGATAAGCACGGCCTGCTTCGCCCAGGGGACGCCAAACCATACCTGGATGATCGTTGCGCAGGCAGCCGCCCCGCTCGCCAACAAGGCAGCTCTCCACGCCGGCAAGGTCATCGGCAGTACCGCCATCGACCTCATCGAGCAGCCCCATCTTGTGAAAGAGGCCAAAGAGGAATTTGCACGCCGGACAAACGGCATCCCGTTCGTCTCCCTGCTCCCCAAGACTGTCACGCCGCCCGTTTTCGAGCGCCCATAATTTTTTAACCAAAAAGGAGAATCTGCTATGACATGGACCCCCATCACCGCGTTTGCGGTCGTCGTCCTCTGCTTTGCAATCGGCGACATCATTGCCATCAAGACAAAGGGGCTTATCTCCAGCTTCATTTTTACAATCGTCATGATCATGATCTTCGGAGCGACCCTGCATATTTTACCGGAAAACCTGATTGAGACCGCAGGGCTTTCCAATATTTTAGTCACCTACGGAATCGTCCTGACCTTTGTAAACATCGGTTCCAATCTGAAATTTAACGAGCTAATCGCCGAATGGAAGACCATCGTCGTCAGCATCGGAGCCATGGCGGCAGTCATGCTGATGGGCTTCACGCTGGGCACACTGATTTTTGGGCGCGAGTACGCCCTCTCGTCCATCGGCACCATCTGCGGCGGCCTCGGCTCCACGCTCGTGACCTCGGATCTCGCCGCAAAGGCGGGCCGTCAGGACATCGCCGTCTTCGTGACGACCATGATGACCTTCCAGAGCCTGGTGGGAATCCTGATTTCCTCCGTCTGCTTAAACCGCGCCTGTGCACGCTACATCGCGACAGGCCGGATCAAGCAAGATGAGGCAGACAAAGTAAAGGTATTCAACATCAAATTGATCCCGGATTTTCCCCCGATCGCGCAGGGCGCCATGATGAGCTTTGCAAGACTTGCCATTGTCGGCGTGATCGGCGAGCTGTTTTCGAAGCTTACCGGCCTCAATTCGACGGTGTGCTACCTCTTATTCGGCTTCCTCATGACCGAGATCGGCCTTCTCGAACGGGGCAGTCTCAAAAAGAGCGGCGGTGAAAATATTGTCCTTTTGGGCTCCTATGCCTACCTGTTGATCAACTTCCTGTCCCTGACCTTCACGGAGCTTTTACAGATGATGGTTCCGATCCTGGGACTCCTGATTATCGGCGCCGTCGTCGCAGCCCTGGCCGCCGTCGTGGTCGGTATGTTCTTAAAATGGGACCCGTGGCTCTCCGCGGCCGTCGGCGTGACCTGTCTCCTTGGCTATCCCTTTACCTACGGAATCGCCATGGAGGCCGTAAACGGAAATACGTTCGGCAAAAGCTTCACCGACGAGGAGATCCGGCGTCTCACCAACTATGTACTGCCGAAGATGGTCATCGGCGGTGTAATCTCCGTAAGCATCGTCTCCGTCATCATCGCCGCCTATATCGGCCCGATGATCTTCCGGTAATACCGGTTCTGCATCTGACACACAGGCGGCGCTCTGCTCCCCGACGGGAGACAGGGCGCCGCCTGTCTTAACTGCCTTTGTTTTTGGGGAGATACCGCATATCGCTTACATTGTAAACCGTGATAAACGCTTCGGGATCCTCATGAATGATATACTGCATCAGCTTTTGGTACTCATTTTTATCTACGATCGTGATGATCTCATTGCGGATCTTATTGTCATACGCCCCCTGCGCCTGATAGATGGTTGCCCCGCTTTTCAATGTATGTAAAATCCAATCGCGGATCTTCTCCTCCTTCTCCTTTGAAATGATGCAGACCCTTCTTTTTATGTTCTGGCCAAAAATAAAATGGTCGAGCACCATCCCGTTCAGATATGTTCCGAGAACACTTAAAACCACCGTTTTTTTATCATAGACAAACGCCGAGCTCAATGCTACCAGCATACCGCTCATGCTCATCGCCTTGCCGAGATCCATGTGCAGATAGCGGTTTAAGATCTTGGCCACGATGTCCAGTCCCCCCGAGGATGCATTCATATTGAACAGGATGCTTAACCCGATGCTCACCGTAAAGATATAGCAGATCACATCCAGCAGCGCATCGCCGGAGAGAGAGGCGTTATTCGGCAAAAGGATCTCAAACAGCCCAAGAAATACAGGCAGAAGAATGGACGTATAGATCGTCTTAAAACCGAATTCATGTCCGCACAGCAGAAAGCCTACAATCAGCAGCACAACATTTAAAACCATGGTGATCGCAGATACGGACAACGGTACCAAATTCGACAACACGATCGCCAGACCCGATACGGAGCTGACCGCCGCATGGCTGGGAATCAAAAAGAAAAAAACCGCCGCCGCTATAATCAGGGTCGCCCCTGTCATAACAAATAGTTCCTTCACTGCTTTCATCTATTATCTCCTCTCCTGCTTTTGCCTTTAAGTTTTCCTTGGCTGTCTGGACTCGATACAGGCATAAATCTTTTTGCGTTTTTATCTCCTCTCCAGTATACTATCAAACCTCTTCTCATGCAAGACATACGAGAAAAACCCTTTATCTACCCATATAAAAAGAAGCCGTATACGCACCGGCTCCTTTTTGCCATTGAAGTCCATATTTCCGCTACAGCGTCACACCCTGCTTAAAAATCGCAATATCATGGAAACCGGCGGCTTCTGATTTTACCTTCTCCCCGGAGGCCACCCGCAGCACATACTCAAACAGCCCCTGCGCCACCTCCGCCTTAGTCTTCGTCTCCACCAGCTCGCCGGCGTTGAAGTCGATCCAGCCCTTCTTATAGCCTGCCAGCCTGGAATTGGAGGCGATCTTCACGGTCGGCACGAACGTCGCAAACGGCGTGCCGCGGCCCGTTGTAAACAGGACAATCTGCGCACCCGACACCGCTAACGCCGTGGAGGCCACGAGATCGTTCCCCGGCGCGGAAAGCAGGTTTAAGCCCCTCTCCTTCACGCGCTCCGCATATTGCAGAACCCCGCACACCGGCGCGGAGCCCGATTTCTGCGTACAGCCCAGGGACTTGTCCTCCAGTGTGGAAATTCCGCCCTTTTTGTTGCCCGGCGACGGATTTTCATAGATCGTCTGATCGTGGCGGATAAAATACTCCTTAAAATCGTTGATCAGCTTTACCGTTTTCTCAAACGTTTCTGCATCCCGGCAGCGGTTCATCAAAATTGTCTCCGCGCCAAACATTTCCGGCACCTCCGTGAGGATCGTCGTGCCTCCCTGGGCAACCAAAAGATCGGAAAATGCACCGACCGCCGGATTCGCCGTGATGCCCGAGAGCCCGTCCGAGCCGCCGCACTTCATGCCGATCACCAGCTCGGAGGCGTCGCAGACCTCCCGCCTGTCAGAGGCCGCCGTCTCATAGATCTCGCCGATCAGACGCAGCGCCTCCTCTGTCTCATCCTTAAAATCCTGGCACTGCAGGAACTTGACCCTTGCGGTATCATACGCTCCTACATAATCCATAAGCACCGGAATGTTGCTGTTTTCACAGCCTAACCCCAAAACCAGCACACCGGCGGCGTTCGGATGGTGGATGATATCCGCCAGGACTTTTCGCGTGTTCTCCTGGTCGTCCCCCATCTGGGAGCAGCCGTACGGATGCGCAAAGGCAATGATATCTTCCACACCCTGATCGAGCGAAAATCTCACCTTTGCTTCGGCCTCAATGGCTCTGGCCACTGAATTCACACAGCCCACCGTTGGCAAAATCCAGATCTCGTTGCGGACGCCCGTCTGCCCGTCTGCCCGCTTATAGCCCATAAAAGTGGCCGGCTCGCTTCGTGAAAGCTCCCCCCCGTCCGGCTCATACCGATACTCCAAAACCTCGCCGAGCGCCGTCCGAAGATTGTGGACATGGATCCACGCTCCCCGTTCGATCGTTTCCTTCGCGCAGCCGATGCGGGCGCCGTACTTGATGACCGGCGCGTCCCTTTCGATCCGGCAAAGCGCAAACTTATGCCCCTGCGGAATGTCCTCCAAAAGCGTAAGCTCCCCGCCGTCTGTGGGGATGCGAAAGCCTGCGGGCAGCGGCCGTAAAGCCACCGCCACCGTGTCTCCCTGATTGATTTTTATGAAATCCTGCATATGCGTCTCCAATTTTTGTTTGATTGCAAACGTCTCATTATAGGGCACCTTATGATGCCAGCACTGCGTCATACGCCTTTGCCATACCCTCGTTCCCGATCATCTGATACCACTTCTCAACCTCGGGAAGCAGGGCGCTTAAGTCCTCACCCCAGTAATCCTCTCTCTTTAGTATATCCGCCACGGAGGCTGTCTTCATGAAGCCCATGATCTCCTCACCGTCGTTGGCCTCGTCCGTGCGGTAAAAGGCAAGCAAAGCAGCCAGTGAGAACGTCAGCCCCGTCGGAAGCTTGCCAAACTGCTCCTTGTACTCCAGAATCGTCGGTAGGACTCTCGCCTTAAATTTGGAGACGGAGTTCAGAGCGATCGACAGAAGCAGATGCTTGATAAACGGGTTGGAGAACCGCTCCAGCACCGCCGCGCCGAAGGCACGGTTGTCCTCCGTATCACCGATCGTCGGAATGATCTCCTCAAAGATGCACTTTTTAAGAAGCGCGGAGACCTTCTCATCCTTTAAGCATTCCCCGACCGTCTCCAGCCCATAAAGGCGTGCGCCGAGCACCATCGACGTATGCGCACCGTTTAAGATACGTACCTTTCTCTTTTTGTACGGATCTACATTGTCGGTCCAGATCACGTTGTAGCCCGCCTTTTGAAGCGGCAACTCGTCCTCGTGATGGCCCTGAATCACCCACAGATGGAAAATTTCCGCCGTATCCATCATGTTGTCCTGTTCACCGATCCGCTCGCAGAGCGCTGCATGCTCGTCGCGCGGGAAGCCGGTTACGATTCGGTCCACGAGCGTGGAGCAGAAGTCATTTTCCTCCTTCAACCAGCTCTTAAACTCCTCGCCAAGCTCCCAGAGGTCGGCGTATTTAAGACAGCATTTCAAAAGCTCCTCGCCGTTGTGGTCAATCAGCTCACAGGAGAGCACGATAAAGCCGCGGAGTCCGAGCTGATAGCGCTTATATAAAAGCTGCGTCAGCTTCCCGGGGAACGATACCGCCGGCGCATCGGAAAACCGGTTGCTGTCCACATATTCGATGCCGGCCTCCGTTGTATTCGAGACGATAAATCGAAAATCTGGATTCTCTGCCAGCTTCATGTAGCTTTCAAAATCCTCATACGGGTTTACGCACCGGGAGATCACATTAATCCGGGTATGCTCGTCCACGACCTGCCCGTTTTCAATGCCGCGCAGAAACAGGTTATATGTGCAGTCCTGCTTCATCAGCATCTCGCACATCCCCTTCGCAATCGGCTGTACAACCACAACGGAGCCGTCAAACAACCCTTTATCCGTCAGCTTCTGAAAGAAATAATCCACAAAACCGCGCAGAAAACCGCCCTCTCCAAATTGAATTACCGTCTCTTTTCTTGCCATGATAGTCTTCCTCCTGATATAAGTTCTTAAACTGACATGTTACTTGCTTATTATTGTAACGCGATTTTAGAAAAAAGTCAATTGGCTACAGATATATTTTTTATATATTTTTGATATATCAGTAAAGATGCTGCTTCTTAGAGTCTACAGCAGGCAGACGGGGCGCTGCGGCCGTTGGCTCGGCGTTGTGAAATCTCTTAGCCTCTGACGATGCAAAAATGAGGGGAGGATTTCGGTATTCCTTGCCTCGATCCCCCATTTTTTGCAGCGTCAGGGGCTTAGGGCTTTAAATGCCCATCCAAAAACCGAAAAATCTTCTCCGTATTCTCCCGTGTCCGAAACAACGCATCCGCATGCCCGGCCCCATGCACAACCTCAAACCAGTCGCCGTCCGTCCTCACCCTTTGCAGCGCATCCCGAATCACAGCCCCATGCTCCAACACAACCAGCTCATCCGCATCCCCATACTGCAAAAAACACGGCGGTGCATCCTTCGTGACATACGTACAGGGATTGGCCCTTTTCGCCAGCTCACGATTTTCTCTCGGAACACACCCCAAAAACAGCGATTCCATAGACGCCTCATGGCACCCCTCCGAAATCGTAAGGTCCGTAGGGCCATACAAGGCCACCAATGCCTGAATCCTGCCGGAAACGCCGGACGATCCCCCAAAATTTTCATCCTCCAGCTCTCCCGCCGCCGCGGAAAACGCGGCCAGCATCGCCAGATTCGCCCCGGCAGACAGGCCCCACATGCCGATTCGATCCGGATCCAGCAGATATCGTTTGGCGTGCTCTCTCAAAAACCGAACCGCCGCTTTCAGCTCGTACACCTGGGTCGGGAACTTTGCGGCGCCGCTTAACGTGTAATCCACCGAAGCGACCGCATACCCTCGTTTGAGTCCCTCCAGAACCGGGTCCATCCGTCTCGAACTGCGGCTTCCGTAAAACCAGCCGCCGCCATGTACGTCAATCAGGACGGGAAACGGCCCCTCGCCTTCCTCAGGCAGATACAGATCCAGCTTCTCATACTCGGTCTGTCTCAGATACGAAATTCCTGTCTCCTTCCTTTTCAGTTCCGGCCGTTCACAATAGCAGGCCACCTCCGGATCCTGCCTGTTTTTTTCTTCCTCTGTCATTTTCTTCTCCTTCTTAATATAGCAGATTCACGAGCCCTGTAGAAACAAATGGCACAAATGTGATGGTCAGCAGACAGATGATCAAAAGCAGATAAAACGGAATCGCTTCCTTAATAAAATCCTTTGTCTTGCACTTTGTTATGCCGCAGGTCACAAACATCAGAGTTCCCATCGGCGGGGAGAGCGCACCGATCGCACTGTTAAAAATATAGATCATGGCAAACTGGATATCGTCGATCCCATATGCCCGCGCCACCGGAGCCAGGAGAGGCACTAAGACGATCATGGAAGCCGTCCCCTCGATAAACATTCCCAGAACCAGCAGGAAAACGTTGATGATCAGCAAAAATAGTACCTTGCTGTCGATCGCGCCTACAATCCAGTTTGTAAGCGCCTGCGGAATCTGCTCCTTGGTCAGCACCCATGCGTAAACCGACGCCGCCCCGACGATCAGCATGATGGAGCCCGTGCTCACACAGGTATCCTTGACCGCCTCCACGAACTGCCTTCTGTCCATCTCTTTGTAGACAAATCCCAGAACCATCGCATAGCAGATCGCGACGGCCCCCGCCTCCGAGGCGGTGAATACCCCGATCCGGATTCCTCCGATGATGAGGATCGGCAGCATCAGCGGAAGAAGCGCCGGCTTCGCCGCCTTCCACAGCTCCTCCTTCGACAGCCTCTCCTCACGAATCGGCAGATATCCGCGCTTTTTCGACAGGAAATGCACCAGGATCATCAGCGCAAGGCAGAGAAGCAGGCCGACCCCGATTCCCGCCACAAACATCTTCCCGATGGAAACCTGCGCGATGCAGCCGTAGAGAATCATGGCGATTCCCGGCGGGATTAACGGTGTAATGATGGCGGAGGTGGCTGTGAGAACACTTGAAAAGGGCTTCGAATAGCCGGCCCGCTCCATCTCCGGAACTAAAAGCTTCGCTTCCATGGCCGCGTCGGCGATATTGGACCCGGACAAACCTCCCATTAACGTTGACAAGAGGACATTGACCTGTGCGAGTCCGCCGCACATCCGCCCCGTAATGGTTTTACAGAAATCCATGATCCTGCGGGTCACGCCGGTGCAGTTCATCAGGGCGCCCGCGGCCGCAAAAAACGGGACGGCAAGAAACGTTGTGCTCTGGTTTGACGAGATCATCCTCTGTGCAAAGATGATGTCGTTCACCTCCGGATTCGCGATGAAATACACGGATGCGCCTGCCAAAATGGAGACAAAAACCGGAACCTTCATGAACAGGAGCACCAGCATGACGACGGCCGATAATACAATGATCTGATTCACGCTTTTCCACCTCCAGCCTTTTGTCTTTTGATCTCCCCAAGCTCGTACCAAGCATAGCTTACCGCCATGACGGCACAGGATACGGCGGGAACCGCATACACGGCTGCATACGGAATCCGCAGCACGGGAGTCAGCCTCGCATTTTGGACAAACAGCAGGAAATAGCCTGTGCACTGCTTTGTTAAGTAAAATAAGATCGCCAGCGTAATCAGCCTGACGGCCCAAGCGATTCCCCGCTGCACATGAACGGGGAACAGCTCCACGACCATTTCGATCGCAATATGCGAACCGCTCCGGAATGCCGCCCCGGCCGACAAAAAACCGATCCAGGTCAGGCTCGCAAGCTGGACCTCCTCCAGCCACGTAAACGGTTTTCCGATGATGTAGCGGTAAAAGACTCCCAAAAATGTAATCACTACCAGGACAACCAGGAAAAAACCTGCTGCATACAGATCCAGATTCGTCAGGATCTGCAGCCAATTTTTCTTCTTGTCTTCCATCCGTAACCCCCTCCTGCCGTATGTCCACGGCCGCCATGCTTTTTATACCGCCTATTCCTTTATGATTTCCTGAATCGTCTCGTAAATGCCCTCGCTCCAGCCATAAGCGGTCCCATTCGCGTAAAACGACTCGCACATGGAGACTAACTTCGCCTTGTCTTCCTCGGTACAGGGGATAAAGGTGACGCCCTGCTCACCGGTCAGCTCGTCGCGGATGCTCTGGGCATCCTGATCCTGCATTTCATTGTTCCAGAGGCCGGCCTCCTCTGCCGATTCCAGAAGCCATGTCTTCTGCTCGTCTGTCAGGCTGTCAAACATCGAAGTTCCCCCGACCCATATCGCCATGTTGTATACATGTTCATCCTCGTACACATACTTTGCGACCTCACACCAGCGCATGCTGAGCAGCGCGCTGTTTACATTTTCAAGGCCGTCAATCGTCTTGGTCTGCAGCGCCTGGTATACCTCGCCAGCTGCCATGGGCGTGGCTGTCGCACCGATCGCGTTCGTCTCCTCGATCTGCACCTGATTGCTCGGCACGCGGATCTTGCGTCCCTTTAAGTCCTCTGGATGCTCCATCGGCTCTACCAGGAATAAGTTTCTCTCGCCTAACTTCCAGTTTGCCGCGATCACCTTTAACCCGTTCTCGCCAAGCTTTGCATCCTGCTCCTCAAACCATGCGCTGTCCACCAACTTCCATACCTGATCCCAGTTGTCAAACAGATACGGCCCGTATAAAATTCCGAGATCCGGCGCACCGTACTCGGCCAGGAATGCACCGTCTGCGATCGTAATCACATTTTCCCCAAGCTGCATGGAATCGATTAGGTCGTTTTTACTTCCGAGCTGACTGTCCGGATACAGCACTAACTCCATGCTCCCGCCGCTTTTCTCTGCAAGAAGCTTCGCCCACTGCTCCACCGCCTTTGACATCGTATCCGCCATCCCGTTCTCAACCCCCACGCTGATGGAAACGGATGGCTTTGCTGCGTTTTCTGCCGTCTCTGTTGTGCCTGCCGCCGTTTCGGCAGGCCGGCTTTCCACTGTCCCGGCCGTCGTCTGTGCGGTACCCGCGTTGCCCTGGCAGCCGCCAAGACACATCGCCGCCATCACACTCATAAAAATTCCTGCTGTAAATCGTTTCTTCATAATCATACCTCTTTCCTTTTTATTTGAATTTTTAATGCCTTCCTCATTTTTTCGTAAAATCAATCACTACCTTTAACATATCGCCCGGATTTTTCGAAAAATCTTCAAATGCGCGGCCGGCCTCCTCAAACGGATAAACATCCGTAATGATCCTCTCAAGCGGCACCTTCTTCTCATTGACCATATCAATCAGTTCAAGGAAATCCTTCTTCAATGCATTCCGGGAGCCATATATATTCAGCTCCTTTTTCTGGATCAACGTAAAATTAAAATCCAGATTTTGTTTCCCCACGCCGATTAAAACCACACGGCCGCCAAAGCACGCCGCATCAATGCAGTTTTGAAAGGTGGACGGGATTCCCACCGCCTCGATCGCGACATCAAACCCGTTTCCCTCCGTAAGCTCTTTGACATGTCGGTCAAATGTCTTCGGGTCCTCGTTTAGAAAAACGCCGTCCACGCCAAAGCCTTCTGCCATCTTAAGCTTTCCTTCCGAAACATCCGTGACCCAGACCCCGGCCCCCCTGGCTTTCGCCGAAAACGCCGCCAGAATCCCGATTGTCCCGGCCCCGATCACGAGCACCCGGTCGCCCGGCCTTACATTGGCTCTCGTCACGCCATGGTAACTGATGCAAAGCGGCTCAAGCGCCGCCAAAAGCCTGGCATCCATCCCCTTCCCGTCATACACACGCTCAGCCGGAATCGTGATAAACTCCTGGAAGGCCCCGTCTCTCTGGCATCCCAGCGTCTGATTGTCCATGCAGGCGTTAACCATACCATGCCGGCACGAATAGCAATGCCCACAGTTAAAATACGGGTTACAGGTCACGATCATCCCCTCATGGAGCCCCTGTTCATTATCCGGATCCACCTCCAGGACTCTGGCAGAAAATTCGTGTCCTGGTATCCTTGGATAATCAAAATAAGCAAACGTCCCCCTGTAGGAGCCAAGATCACTCCCGCAGATCCCGCCGTATAAGACCTTAAGCAGAACCTCTCCTTTTTTTCTCACCGGCATGACAGCTTCCTTAATTTCCACCCTGCCGGGAGCCTTGATATAAATCGCCTTCATCGCTCTGTTCTCCTGTCATAGCTTTTCTTCAATATGATACATCCTTTGTTGTATACAACAAATTATAGACATTCCTCGACATATTGTCAATATTAAAATCATAAAATTATTTTTTTTGTATAATTTGCTATATTTTTATTGATATTTTGTGGAAAATGCCGATTTCAAATGAAGTCACATAGATTTTTCAGAAAGCAAAAAAAGATTTTCTCTTTGTATTATATACAACAAAAGCTGCCTTTCGATCCATACTCTGACGGCCCGAAAGACAGCTTCTTGATTCAAAACCATTCCCATAAAAGCTCCGAAAGCTCCTCAAAGCTCCCGGCCGCGTTTACGGCATTCCGAAGGGATGCCGAGTTGGGATACCCCGCCGTGTACCAGGATACGTGTTTCCTCATCTCCCGGATAGCGGACTCCTCTCCCCTCCGTTCCAGCATCATCCTCGCATGGCAAAGGATCTGCGCCCGCACCTCCTCCTTTTTTGGAGGCGACGGCAGCGTACCGGTCTCCAGATACGCCGGGATCTGCTCAAAAATCCACGGATTTCCCTTTGCACCGCGCGCGACCATCACCCCGTCACAGCCGGTCTCTGCGAGCAGCTGCTTCGCAGCCGCCGCCGAAAATACGTCCCCGTTGCCGATCACCGGGATCCGTACCGCCTCCTTGACCTGCCTGATGATGTCCCAATCCGCCTTTCCCGAATAATACTGCTCTCTCGTCCTCCCATGGACTGCAACCGCCGAGACGCCGCAACCCTCCGCAATCCGGGCAATCTCCACGGCGTTTACGCAAGTCTCGTCAAAGCCCTTGCGGATCTTTACCGTCACCGGCTTCTTTACCGCACGCACCATGGCCGTCAGAATCTCCTCCACTAGCCTTGGATTTCTCATGAGCGCCGAACCCTCTCCGTTTTTTACGACCTTCGGCACCGGGCAGCCCATGTTGAGATCGATCATGCTATAAGGCCCGTCCTCAAGCCGCGCGGCAATCTCTGCGAGAATAGCCGGGTCGGAGCCAAAAAGCTGCAGCGAGACCGGCCCCTCACGCTTATCCACCTCCAAAAGCTCCTTCGTGTTGCGGTTTTTATAGAGCACCGCCTTGGCACTCACCATCTCCATACAGGCCATACCGCAGCCGTGTTCTCTGCAGATCACCCGGTATGAAAGATCCGTGACGCCCGCCATGGGCGCCAGGATCACGTTGTTTTCCAAGCACACATTGCCGATCTCAAGCTTCATTGGATCAAGATCCCCTCGGCATTGACATACCGCCCGTCCGGTGTATATGCGTTCGTCAGCATAACACCGTCCGTCACACCAAAATAATACCAGCTCCCCTGCGTGTTTACCCAGCCGTAGGCCATTGACCCATCCGTATTGAGAAAATAATATCTCCCTTCCTTCAGAAGCCAGCCGGTCTGCATCGCACCGGTGCTGTTCATGTAATACCAGTTGCCGTTGACCTTTTGGAAGCCGGTCAGCATCGTGCCGTACATATCCAGCAGATACGTCTTCCCATCCACATAGGCCCACTGGCTCGATACAGGCTGTCCATCCTCTTTCAAGAGCTTCCAGCTTCCATCCTCCTGCTTCTGCCAGGTACCGCCACGGTATGTGCTGTGGATATAGTAGCTGTCTGCATCCTCCTTCAAAAGCCTCTGCGCTGCTTCGCTTCCCGGGCCCTTCGAATAGATCTGTTCATCCAACTCCTCGCGGCTTCCCATGGGGTTGCTTCCCGCGTATCCGGGGCCGACGCCGCCGTTCCAGCCATTGTTATAAGCCGGATTGTTCGGCGTTGTATCCGAATAAATGTTGACATCATAGCCCTCAAAGCCCGGGCCATAGGGGTACGCGGCCGCCTCCATCCCCATCCATACGGTGAACGCCGCGGCAAGTGCAAGCAGCCCGCCGGTTTTATGCTTCCTCATTGTCTTTCTCTCCCATCCTTTCTCCCAGAAACGCCACGCGGTAGTAAAGCTCCAGAGCCTCCAAAAGCGCCCTTTTTTCCCGCTGGTACTGGCGAATTTTTAAACCGCTGCCGATCTCGTCAAACAGATAATCGTGATCGTCCGCCTCCACTCTGAATTCCAGTGCACCCTTCGGCGTAAAAGAAAGCGTCAGCACGCCGCCTATGTCCTCGGTAAACAGCACACAGAGAATCTGAAGCTCCTTTTTGATGCCATCCGGCAGAGCCTGAAACCGCTCATTCAAATAGTATTTCTGCTCATACGAGCTTGCGCCGCAGAGCACCACATTTTCCGTCTGCACGTAAGGCAGATACAAAAGGATCTCCGAGATCCGTTCCACATGGAGATCCGCCGCACTCTGGTCAAAGCCGAAGCGATCGTCCTTAAGTGCTGCTGTCGTCATCCCGGCCGCCGTCGCCGCCTGAATTCCCACCGTCGAGTCCTCGAGTACAAAGCACTCGCTTTCGGGGACACCCAGGGTCTTTGCCGTATAGTGATAGATCTCCGGGTCCGGCTTGCTTCGTTTAAACTGCTTACCGCTCACGATCAGGTCAAACATCGGGCGCATGCCCGTCTCCTCAACAATCCGCGCGATCAGCTTCGGCCCCGTCGAGGAGGCGAGTGCCAGCCGATATCCCCTGCACTTTAGTTCCTTCGCCGTCGTGAGCGCCTCCGGCCGGAAAATCTTTTTATAATCCACCCGCGCATAGATGTCTAAGGCCATAAACTCCCGCTGCAGCGCATCCCAGCTCTGCCCGTTTTTCACTGCCCGCTCCATCACACGCCAGCTGTCCTCCCTGGTCAGCCCTACCATAGGATTAATTTCTTCCATTGTCACAGACGGATTCTTTTTATGGGCAAACTCGAGAAGATACTGCATATAAACATACTCGCTGTCCACGATCACCCCGTCCATGTCAAAGATGACCGCGCGCCTCGTTTTTTTCTCCATCGCTGTCTTTGGTCTCCTGTCCCGTTTTTTAAAGGCGGCTGCCCGGTCAGACAGCCGCCTTCATTATACATGATTTTATTCCGGTTTTCAAGAAAGCCCGCGGATTTTCAAATAATCCAGGATACAGGCGACACAGCCCGCCACGCCGATCACCGATGAATTCAGCATCAGGTCATAATTTCCAAGACCTTCCCAGTCCTTCCCGGTATAATAGCGGTGGTAGTCGCGGCGTTCCCTGTCGATGCGGCGGATGTTTTTATGCACCTCATCGTCCGCGTAATAGCCCTTTTCCGTAATTCGTTTCACACGCGCTTCCATGTCGGCATATACAAAGACCCGCACCATATTTTCTGTACCGGCCAGCACGTAATCGGCACAGCGGCCAATAAAGATGCAGGACTCCTCCTGCGCAAGCCGCCTGATCACGGCGGACTGAAACCGAAACAGATTATCCGCCGATACCAGATCCGAGCCCAGTGAGGGCGCCCCGTTCTCCGGGATCAGCGACTGGACGACCCGGTACAAAAGCTTATTCCCGGCTCTCTCATCTGCCAGGTGGAAGTAGCTTTCCCTGATCCCGCTCTCGTCGGAGGTCATTTTAAGAATTTCCTTATCATAGACATGCAGCCCAAGCTTTTTCCCAAGCGCTTTCCCGATATCCGCCCCTCCGCTTCCGTACTGGCGGCCGATGGTAATAATCAGTTTCTGCTTCTCCATAACAACGCCTCCTTCTTCTTTCCGCCCGAGAGTTCCGGGCAACCGGATTGTTTCTTATCTGTATCATAGCATATTTTGGCTGAAAGTTTAAGTCTTTTCGCGGAATTTATAAAAAAATTTCAGATATTCCTATCCGACTCCTCAGCTCCTCACGATCACGGTTCCGAATCCCAGTTCCCTGAGCCTTCTTTCCATCCGCACCGCATTCTCGAGCTCCCTGAATGCTCCTGCACGCACATAAAACATCCCATCCTTCGCGACCAAAAACGCCGGAAAGCCCAGGCTCTTTAGCTCTGCAAGCTCCGCCTCCGCGTTCGGCCTCTGCCTGTAGATTCCGGTCTGCACCATATAAAAGCCCGGCTCCTCCCCGTTTTTCGCCGTCTGGCTTGCCAGCTCCTCATACGTCCGTAAAATCCCGTCTGCGATCGCATCGGCCGTCGCCGCCAGATTGGCGTCAAAAAACGCATTATCTCTCTCATTATCAATAAAACCGGCCTCCACAAGCACAGCCGGCATCGTCGTATTCTTAAGCACCACAAGTCCCGGCCGCTCCTTCACACCGAGATCCGTCCAGCCCACTCCCGCTAACTCCCTGTCGATGTTGCGCCCAAGCATACCCGCCGCACCCGAATTTGCATATACAAGACTCTCTATTCCGGAGGCCGTTCCCGGTGTCGGCATCGCATTGCGATGGATCGAAACAAAAAAATCCGCGTCCGAATGATTCCCCATCACAGCTTTTTCATAAGGCGATTGATACACATCACTCACCCGCGTATACACGACCTGGATCCCCCGCCGCTCAAGCGCATTTCCCAGATCAAGCGCGAGCTGCAGCGTATCATCCTTCTCCCTTCTCCCATTATAAACCGCTCCCGGTTCCTGGCCGCCGTGCCCGGCATCTATGATCACTTTTCTGATTTCTGCCAATTTCATTCTCCTTTTCTAAAGGCCTGTGCTATAGTATATGACAAACCCCTCAAAAAAGGAACCGGAGGGGAGGGATGGCGATGGGCCGCCGTTTGCGAGGCACGCCAGAGGCTTAGAGCTTCCAGTGCCGAAGACTGGCTGCAGTGCCCCGTTCCCCTGCCACGGCCGCTGCGGCCCCCTGTTCACGAATATAAGTTGGAAAATCACTCAAACTATGCTATGATAAGAAAAAAAGAAAGGAAGGAACACCCATGCTGCTACAAAACAAAGTTGCCGTCGTCACCGGAGGAACCCGTGGGATCGGGCTTGCGATTGTTGAAAAGTTTCTTGAAAACGGTGCATCCGTCATCCTGTTCGGCTCCCGCAAAGAAACCGTGGACAAGGCCCTCTCATCTCTCAACGAAAAAAATCCCGCCTGGCAAGTCTCCGGCATGTTCCCGGACTTAAATAAGCCGGACGAAATCGCCCGGGCTTTTTCTGAAATCAAACAAAAATACGGCGCCCTTGACATCCTCGTCAACAACGCCGGAATCTCTCAGAGAGAGAGTCTCTATACCTACAAGCCGGAAGACTTCGAAAAAATCATGAACCTGAATGTCCTCTCCATCCTCTATGCCTCCCAGGCGGCCGCCCGGATCATGAAGGAGCAGGGAGGAGGCGTCATCTTAAACACCAGTTCCATGGTCTCCATCTACGGCCAGCCCTCCGGCGTCGGCTACCCTGCCAGCAAATCTGCGGTCAACGGCATCACCAAATCCCTGGCCCGCGAGCTTGGCCGCGACCACATCCGCGTAAACGCCGTGGCACCGGGCGTTACCGAGACCGATATGGTAAAGGCACTGCCGGATGCCGTTATACAGCCTCTGATCGCAACGATCCCGTTGGGACGCGTCGGAAAGCCCGAGGATGTGGCCAACGCCTTTTTATTCCTGGCAAGTGACATGGCCTCCTATGTAAGCGGCGAAGTCCTCTCTGTGGACGGAGCGGCGAGGAGCTAGGATCCTGCCTTTTCCCGAACCTGCACGCCCCGCGGCCCCACATGGGTCGCATAGACGATCTGTGTACTGGTCTTCCCGAATTTCTGGAGCTGACCCAAAAATGTGTCAAGCTGCATCGTGCTTTCAAATGCCACCTTCATGATGACAGAATACTCTCCGGTCACGCTGCTACACTCCAGAATATTCGGGATGGGCTCCGCATACTGATAAAATTTCTGCTTATCCTCCGGCGCCACATTCAGATTGATAAAAGCCAGGATATGGTATCCGAGCTTCATCGGATTGATCTGGGCCTGATACCCGGTTATGATGCTGTCCTTTTCCAGCTTTTCAATCCGCGCAGAAACCGCCGGGGAGGAGAGAAATGTCTTTTCCGCAATCGTTTTCAGCGATGTCCTGGCATTCTGCTGCAGAATCTGTAGTATTTCCCTGTCGATATGGTCCATCGTATTCTCCTTATTTTATATCTCTCCGTGAAAAACCTCTACGGCCGGCCCTGTCATATAGACGAAGTCCTCCTTCTTGTCCCATTTAACGGAAAGCGTCCCGCCGAGCAGCTCCACCTCGGCCTCATGCTCCGTTCTGCCGTTCAGCACACAGGCCACAAGAGCCGCACAGGCGCCCGTCCCGCAGGCCATCGTCTCTCCCGACCCGCGCTCCCAGACACGCATCCGCACGCGTTTCTTGCTCAGGACCTCTACAAACTCTGTATTCGTTCTCCCCGGGAAACGCTCATGCCCCTCAAAGCCCGGGCCAATTCTCTCCAGATTCAGATTCTCCAGCCCGTTAAAGAAGACCACTGCATGCGGGTTTCCCATGGATACCCCCGTAAACGTATAAGGCCGGCCGCACACCGTAATTGCCTCCCCAAGCTCAGAGGTAAGCTCAGGCCGGCCCATATTGACGGTCACAGTATCCACCTTTTTGTCCTCCACCCAGAGCTTCAGACGCTTGATCCCCGACGGCGTCTCCACTGTGATTTCCGTCTTGTCAACCAGCCCATGGTCATACACGTATTTTCCTACACAGCGGATTCCGTTTCCGCACATGGTTCCCCGGGAGCCGTCTGCATTGTACATGTCCATCCGGCAGTCTGCCGTCTCGGACGGACAGATTAAAATCAGGCCATCCGAGCCGATGCCAAAGTTGCGGCTGCTCACCATGATCGCGGTTCCTGACGGATTCTCCACGGTTTCCTCAAAGCAGTTTACATATACATAGTCGTTCCCGGTTCCCTGCATTTTCGTAAATTTCATAGCTTACTCTCCAATGTGTTCCATTCCCTGCGCCAAAATTGTCTCGATATGGCTGTCTGCAAGGGAGTAGAGAACGCTTTTCCCATCCCTGCGGAACTTGACAAGCCGCATCTGCTTTAAAATGCGAAGCTGATGGGAAATCGCCGACTGCCCCATGCCAAGAAGACTCGCAATGTCGCAGACGCACAATTCCGACTCGCTTAACGCGTAAAGGATCCGGATCCGCGTGGAGTCACCGAAAATGCGGAAAAATTCCGCGAGCTTCTGCAGCTCCTCTCCCGCGGGCATGACCTCCAGCACCTGCTTCACTACCGCCTCATGGACATGAATAAAATCACAGTGCGGAGCGATCTGCTCGTCTTCTTTTTTTCCCATTCTGCCGCTCCTTTTTTAGCGCACCAGCATCTTGCTGATTGCAAACTGCTCCTCCGGAATATCCTTCTTCATGGCAAGCGCTTCCTGAATATCTAAATCCACATATTTTCCATCCTTATAGCCGACGATCCGGTTGCTCTTTCCCTCGGCCAGCAGAAGCGCCGCCTTCGCGCCCATGATCGAGGCATAAACACGGTCCTTACAGGTCGGTGTACCGCCGCGCTGGATATGGCCGATAATCGTCGCACGCGTCTCGATCCCCGTCGCCGCCTCAATCCGCCTTGCCATGGAGGTCGAGTGGCCGATCCCCTCTGCATTGATGATGATATGATGCTTCTTACCGCGCTTACGGTTCTCTATGATCCGGTTGATCAGGCTCTGTTCGTTGCCGTCATAGCGCTCCGGTAAAAGAATGTCTTCAGCGCCGTTGGCAATGCCGCACCACAGTGCAATATAGCCGGCGTGCCGCCCCATGACCTCGATGATGCTACAGCGTTCATGGGAGGTCGAAGTATCACGAACCTTGTCGATGGCCTCCATGGCCGTATTGACTGCCGTGTCGAAACCGATCGTATAATCCGTACATGCGATGTCCAGATCAATCGTTCCCGGAAGCCCGATGGTGTTGATGCCGAGAGCCGAGAGCTTCCCTGCTCCGCGGAAAGAGCCGTCGCCTCCGATTACGACCATACCGTCAATTCCGTGTTTCCTGCAGATCTCGGCGCCAAGCTTCTGGCCGTCCTCCGTCTGAAACTCCTCACAGCGTGCCGTATAGAGGATCGTGCCGCCGTGGTTGATGATATCTGCTACGCTGCGCGTGTCCATGTCTATGATTTCTTCCTGCAAAAGCCCTGCGTAGCCCCGCATTACGCCCTTTACACTGAGTCCCTTGCTGATTGCCGTTCTCACCACGGCACGGATGGCCGCATTCATTCCCGGCGCATCGCCTCCGCTTGTCAATACTCCGATCGTCTTAACCTGTTTCTTTGTCATATCCGTTCCTCCACAAACCTTTCTGTCCGTCAGGCTTTTGTACAGAGCCATTTTTTATAACGGTTCCGATATCCTTCCCTGTTACGTTTTTCCGTCCCCATACCGCTATTATTCTAATTCATTTTTCCTGTCTTTTCAATGCTTTTTTGCACAACCTTGACATTTTTTTCACCAAGTATTCCGGCCAATTGCCCAACGAGCGGCGCTCCCGCCTCCACGCTCCAGTTTTCGGAAAGGCGCTTGAGCTTTCGCTCCGCTTTCAAATACATAATTACGCGATCGCTCCCCTCCGAGCCTCTGAGCGCCGCCATCACCGCATCGTTTTTTTCCTCGTAGGCGGCCTGGCTTTCAAACTGCAGCCACAGCTCATTCGGAATTCCCGAAAACGGTATGAGCTTCTCGCAGATCAGCTTTCCCACCGGATCGTCGCCGATCGATACGCGTCCACGTAAAAACACCTTGGCGTCCTCATTCAAATACTCCTTGCTCTTTTCATAGATCTTCGGAAAAATCAGGGATTCGATGCTCCCGACCATGTCCTCCAATGTGATAAAAGCCATGAGCTGATTTTTCTTAGTAGTCTTCACTTTTTTGGCCGTTATCATTCCTCCGACTACCACGTTGGAACCATCTTCCACAACGGTTTTTCCATCCGCATCGACGATAAAGTCTGAGGTCTTCGCGGTCACATTTTTCTGCCACATTTCCTCGTATTCCTCCATTGGATGGCCGCTTAAGTATACGCCGAGCGTCTCTTTTTCAAAGCCCAGAAGGATCTCCTTTTCAAATTCTCCTACATTTGGAAACGGCACATGGAAATTCTCCTTCTCCTCCTCCGGCACGATATCGAAAAAGCTTAACTGCCCTTCCATCGCGGCCTTTTTCTCCTTCGCCTTATTCTCCAGAAGCTCGGCAGAAATATAGAGCTTCTGCTTCCTCGTCCCCGGCAGGCCGTCGAGTGCCCCGGACTTTATGAAGTTTTCAAGGGTCCGCTTGTTGACCTCTTTGTTGGAAAGCCGGCCGACAAAATCCTCCAGCGTCTTAAACGGGCCGTTGGCGGTCCGCTCTGCGAGGATGACTTCCACGACCGAACGCCCGACACTCTTGACCGCAGACAATCCATAGCGGATGCTGCCTGCAAAAACGGAGAAATTTCCTACGCCCTCATTGATATCCGGCGGCAGGATCGTGATCCCCATATTCCGGCACGCCAGAATATATTCGGAAACCTTTGAAACATTATCCATAACCGATGTCATGAGCGCGGCCATGAATTCCTTTGGATAATAGTATTTCAGGTATGCCGTCTGGCAGGCCACCACCGCGTAGGCGGCCGCGTGCGACTTGTTGAACGCATATTTTGCGAAATCAATCATATCGTCGTAGATCTGATTGGCGGTTCGCTCGTCGATCCCGTTCGCGATACAGCCCTTCACGCCTTCCTCGGGATTCCCGTAGACGAAATTTTTCCGTTCCTTTTCCATCACCGACGCTTTCTTTTTTGACATGGCGCGGCGTACCAGATCGCTTCGTCCCAGTGTGTAGCCTCCCAGATCGCGGACGATCTGCATGACCTGCTCCTGATATACGATACATCCGTAGGTGGGCTTTAAGATCGGCTCGAGCTGAGGACACGTATAGGTGACAGCCGCCGGATCGTTTTTCCCCTTTAAATATTTGGGAATGAAATCCATCGGACCCGGGCGATACAGGGAGATTCCGGCTATGATGTCCTCAAGGCCCGTCGGCTTCAGCTCCTTCATGAAGCTCTTAAAGCCTCCGCTCTCGAGCTGGAACACGCCCTCGTTTCTTCCGGTTCCCAGGGCCTCCATGACCTTTTGATCGTCGTAGTCGATCTCGTTTAAATCCAGCTTCACTCCATGATTCTTTTCAACCATTTCGACGGCATCCTTTATGACCGTCAGCGTCCGAAGCCCCAGAAAATCCATCTTAAGGAGCCCCAGCTCCTCCAGTGTCGTCATCGTGAACTGGGTCGTGATCGTACCGTCAGAACCTCTTGAGAGCGGGACATACTCATCGACCGCGGTCCGGCTTATTACGACACCGGCCGCATGCATCGAGGTATGACGCGGCAGGCCCTCCAGCCGCATGGACATCTCGATTAACTTATGCACCTGCTCGTCCGTCTCGTACAGCATCTTAAGCTCCGGATTCTTTTTTAATGCCAGCTCCAACGTCATATTGAGCTCTCCGGGCACCATCTTTGCCACCTGGTCACAGAGGCTGTAGGGAAGATCCATCACGCGGCCCACATCACGGACAACGCCCTTGGCGGCCAGCGTACCGAAGGTAACGATCTGCGCCACCTGGTCCTTGCCGTACTTTTCGACGACGTAGTCGATCACCTCCTGGCGGCGTTCATAGCAGAAATCCACGTCGATATCAGGCATGGATACGCGTTCCGGATTTAAAAACCGCTCGAACAAAAGCTGATAGCGGATCGGATCAATATCGGTGATCTTTAAGGAATAAGCCACGATGCTGCCGGCTGCCGAGCCCCGGCCCGGCCCCACGGCGATCCCGTTTGACTTGGCAAAATTGATGAAATCCCACACGATCAGGAAATAATCCACGTATCCCATGCTCTTGATCACGCCCAGCTCATACTCCAGACGGTCCCTTAACGCGCCGTCTGCATCCGGATAACGCTCTTTAAATCCCTCCTCGCAAAGCGATCTCAAATATCCCCAGGAATCATACCCCTCCGGCACATCATAGCGCGGCAGCTTCGTCACACCGAACTCGATCTCCACATTGCAGCGCTCGGCGACTTTATGTGTATTTTCGATAGCCTCTGGCGCGTAGGGGAACAGCGCCCGCATCTCCTCCTCCGACTTTACATAATACTGGCCGCCCTCATAGCGCATACGATTCTCATCGGAAAGCTTTTTCCCGGTCTGGATGCAGAGGAGAATATCATGCGCCTCCCAGTCCTCGGCGTTGATGTAGTGGCAGTCGTTTGTCGCGACTAACGGGATCTCAAGTTCCTTTGCCAGTCGCAGGATCCCCTGGTCCACCTGGCGCTGCATCGGGATTCCGTGATCCTGCAGCTCCAGGAAATAGTTTCCGCGCCCGAAGATTTCCACATTGCGCAGGGCCGCCTGCTTTGCCTCCTCATAGAGTCCGCGTGAGAGAAGCCTGGGGACCTCCCCGGCTAGGCAGGCGCTCAGGGCGATGAGTCCCTCATGGTACGTCTTTAGCACCTCCATGTCCACACGCGGTCTGTAATAAAAGCCGTCCACAAAGCCCTTGGAGACGATCTTCATGAGGTTTTGATACCCCGTATTATTTTCTGCCAGAAGGACCAGATGGTAATACCGATCCTCTCCGTGAACATTCTCTCTGTCAAAACGTGATCCCGGGGCCACGTAAACCTCGCAGCCGATGATCGGGCGGATCCCCGCTTCCTTCGCCGCCCGGTAAAAGTCAATGACCCCGTACATTGCCCCATGATCGGTGATCGCCATGCTGTCCATGCCGAGCTCCTTTGCACGGGCCACAAGCTCCTTAATTTTACTGGAACCGTCCAGGAGGCTGTACTCCGTATGGACATGCAGATGTGTAAACGCCATCGTTTTTCCTTTCGCATTCTATGAAGTTTCCTATATGATAAAAAGAGGCCATTCCGCACCGAATACGAAACAGCCTGTAACAGTTCAGGGGGGGATACAACAGCATCACGACTCCACGATCAGTTATTACTCAGATATTTTTCAATATCACAAACCGCTTTTTCCTCATCTTCGCCCTCAGCCGTTACAACTACTTTTTCACCGACAGGAAGATCCAGCGTCATCATCCCCATGATGCTTTTTGCATTTACCTTCCGTCCCTCGCTCTGCACATAGATCTTACTTTCATAGCTGGTTGCAAGCTGCACGAGCATCGCAATCGGCCTAACCTCCAGTCCGGAGGCCAGTTCAATGGTTACAGTCCTCTTTGTCATAATATTCCTCCTCATTGCACATGGAGCGGCTCCCTACCGCTCCGTTTGCTGCCTGCTGCTCACGCAGAACCTCCGCCAGACTGCTTAACTTTCTGAGCCTGTGGTTCACCCCTGATTTCCCGACTGGGGGATTTAACTCCTCTCCAAGCTCCTTTAACGTCGCCTCCGGCTTTGCCAGGCGTACTCTGGCCATCTGGGCGAGCGCCGGGGGCAGTTTTTCAAAGCCGAGGGCGTCCCGCAGAAAGCCGATATCCCTGATCTGCTTAACGGCAGCGGAGACCGTCTTATTGATGTTGGCTGTCTCACAGTTGACCTGGCGGTTTACATTGCCCCGCATTTCCTTGAGAATCCGAATATTCTCAAGCTCCATCAACGCCAGATGTGCCTCCATCACGTTCAGCATGTCAACAATCTGATTTCCTTCCTTAATATATACCACAAACGACCGTTTCCGTATGACAATTTTTGCCTCGATCCGGAATGACGCCATAATGGACTGGAGTTGCCTGGCCTTGGCCTCGGTCGGACAGACGATCTCAAAATGATAAAACTTTTCCGGATCGCTGACGGAACCGGACGCCAGGAAAGCTCCCCGAAGGAAGGCACGGCGGCAGCATGGGTTCTGCACAACCACGTTTTTGACCACAGAAAGATTCTCACCGATCTCTCCTCCCTCAGAGAGAAGCTTTGTGGCCTTTAAGACCCGAAGTGCGTCTGCATGCTGTCTAACACAGACCGAATAGATCCGATTCTTCCCAAGATGCGCATTTCTTCGGATTGAAATTTCAGTTCCTATATTAAATGTTTTTTTCAATAATGTAAAGCACTTTCTCGCAACTGTTACATTTTCCGTATGAATTTTTATGCTGTAGTGATCGTCTCCGGAGATCTGAATCCGCCCGCAGAGGCTCAAGATCGCGGCAATCTCGGCGATCTGGCAATGTCTGGCCGGGCTCATCTGCCTCGAAAGTTCTTCCTTAATCCGCGAGGAAAACGACATCTATCTTACACCGTCCTTCCCGGCATCCCTGTGTTCTAAACGGACCGTATACCGCCCCAGATGGGCGAGTCTTAAAAAGACCTCTCCCGCGATCGTCACCGAGCGGTGTCTTCCACCTGTACAGCCAATCCCGATTACGAGCTGTGTTTTCCCCTCTGCTTCATAGCGCGGGATCAGGAAATCCAGAAGATCCATGAGCTTTTTTAAAAACTCCTCTCCCGTGCCCCCCTGCATGACATACTCCTGTACAGCCCGTTCGTCTCCTGTATGAAAACGCAGCTCCTCTACATAATAAGGATTCGGCAGGAAACGCACATCAAAGACCAAGTCCGCATCCGAAGGCAATCCGTATTTAAAGCCAAAGCTTAACACTGTGAGATACAGATTGCTCGTTTCACGGTCTCCATAGAGCGCCCTCTCAAGCTCTCTGCGCAGCTCCTTCGTCAGGAGACGGCTGGTATCCAGGATATGATCCGCCTGCTCCTTTAAAAAGCCAAGCTTCTCCCGCTCCAGCGCGATTCCCCTTTCGATCCGGCCGGCCCGGGCTAATGGATGGCGGCGTCTGGTCTCCTTATATCGTTTGATTAGCACCTGATCCGAGCAGTCCAGAAACAGGATAAAAAACGGATACGCATGTTCACGCCATTTCCGGATCACTGTCGCGAGCTGTGGCAGCTCCTCACCGCTGCGGATGTCGATCCCCAGCGCAATATCCTTTGCACCACCTGCACCGTTTTCCTCATTCAGCGTAAGCTCGGCAAATTTTTCGATCAAAATCACCGGCAGATTGTCCACACAGTAAAAGCCAAGGTCCTCTAAAATTTTTAATGCAGTGGTTTTTCCCGCCCCCGACATCCCTGTCACGATCACAAGTCTCAAAACCGACCGCCTCCTTTTTTAAGAGTTCGCCCTGCGAACTCCCGCGCCGAAGCGCGGCTGCGTCAGCAGCATCTTCCTTAGAGCGTAGTGACCTCACTCCGTGCGGGGCCGCACTTCGTTGGGTCAGACTCTGCGCATCCCGACCCGTCAGGGTCTTTTAGCTTATAGGGAAGTTTGAAAAACTTTCCTATAAGCTAAAACCGGCCTAACAGCCGCACCTCCAGCTCAAGCTCCACGCTAAATCGCTCCAAAACCCGCCTTTTTACCTCCTCGCAGAGGCAGAAAATATCCGACGCGCTCGCCCCGCCGCGGTTGATCACAAAGCCGGCGTGCTTTTCGGAGACCTGCGCGCCTCCGATCGAAAGGCCCTTAAGCCCCGCGTCCTCGATGAGTCTCCCGGCAAAATATCCGGCCGGACGTTTGAATGTGCTGCCGGCGCTCGGGTACTCAAGCGGCTGCTTCTCCTTTCGCTTCTCCAAAAGCTCCTCCATGCGGCTCTGTATGGCGGCGGGATCTCCCTTCTCTAAGGCAAACACGGCCTTCAGAACCAAAAGCCCCTGTTCCATGACGGCGCTGGTCCGATATCCCATCGCGAGATCCTTTGTTTCAAGCTCACAGACATTTCCCTCCGGACTCAGGACCGTCAGGGAACACAGTACATCCTTGATCTCGCCTCCGTATGCTCCGGCGTTCATCGCTGCCGCGCCGCCGACGCTCCCGGGAATCCCGGCAGCAAATTCCAGGCCCGTAAGCCCCTCCTTTAACGCTCTGACGGCCACTCTGGGAAGCAAGGCTCCCGCCCCGCAGGTCAGATACACGGTCTTTGCATCCGCTCCCGGCGTGACCGTAAGCGCACAAAGCCGCTCTGTGCTCACAATCACGCCGTGAAATCCGTTGTCGCTGACTAACAGATTGCTTCCGTTCCCGATTATATACCAGGGAACTCCCGCATTCCGACATTTTGTAAGCACCGTCACAAGCTCCTCCTCCGATTCGGGAATCGCAAACCAGTCGGCCGCGCCGCCCGCCCCAAATGTGGTATGCCGGCTCATCGGCTCATGCTCTCTGACTTCCATGCACTCCCACTTCCTCCTGCCTTTATTCGTTTCTCCCGGCCATATTGGCCTGTACGCGGTTATAAAGCTCCTGTGCCGCGTTGTAGCCCATCTTTTTCTGGCGGTAGTTGACGGCTGCCGATTCCACGATGATCGCCAGGTTTCTGCCCGGGCGGATCGGGATGCTGTGCAGAACCACCTTATTCCCCAAAAATTCCGTGTACTGCTCCTCAAGGCCCAGTCGGTCGTACTCCCGTCCCTTGTCCCATTCCTCGAGCTTGATGACCATGTTGATCGACTGCGTATCCTTCACACTTTCGACGCCGAATAGCGTCTTCACGTCGATGATGCCGATCCCGCGCAGCTCGATGAAGTATTTCGTGATCTCCGGCGCACTCCCGACCAGTGTATCATCGCTCACCTTCCGGATCTCGACCACATCATCGCTCACGAGCCTGTGCCCCCGCTTGATAAGCTCCAAAGCCGCCTCGCTTTTTCCGATCCCGCTCTCGCCCATGATCAGGACTCCCTCGCCGAATACGTCAACCAGTACGCCGTGAATGCTGATGCAGGGAGCAAGCTTCGTCTTCAGCCAGCGGATGACCTCGGCCATCACATCCGAGGTCGGCTTTATGGAGGATAAGCAGGGGACGCCATAATGGCCGCAGAGCTCCAGCACCTCCGGCTCCGGAAGCTGGCCGCGGCAAAAAACCAGGCATGGGATCTTCCCCGAAAGGAGCTTATCGTACATTGCAATCCGGCGCTCCCTTGTAAGTCCCGAAAGATATGCAAGCTCTACGTTGCCGATGATCTGCACACGCTCGTTATCAAAATGGTCATAAAAGCCTGTGAGCTGTAACGCCGGCCGGTTGACATCCGGGTGCGAAACAACGATCTTGTCCGTATCAAGCTCCGGTGTCAAATTTTTAAAGTCCATTTTACGGATCAATTCCGTGATCGTAACTCCGTACATACTATTCTTCCTTTTCCCCTTCCATGCATGGATTTGAATTCTGGTTTTCATCGGCGGCAGGCATATCGTGGAAAAATGCATATACGCTCTCTGCCGCCCGCCTGTTCATCCCGTCCGCCGCTGCCAGCTCCTCAAGCGACGCATCGCGCACCGCCTCTAAGGATTTAAAGCTCTGCATGAGCGCCCTGCGCCTGGACGGTCCGATTCCCTTGATCTCGTCAAGGATGGATTTCACCTGTTCCTTGCTTCTTAAGCTTCTGTGGTACTCAATGGCAAACCGATGGGCCTCATCCTGAATCCGCGTGATCAGCTTAAAGCCCTCACTGTAGCGGTCAATCGGGACTTCCGTATTCGCATAGTATAAGCCCCTCGTCCTGTGAGAATCATCCTTTACCATACCGCATACCGGAATCGAAAGCCGCAGGTCAGAAAGTACCTTGAGCGCCACATTCACCTGCCCCTTGCCGCCATCCATCATGATCAGATCCGGAAAACGAGTGAAACTCCCGAAGGCCGCGTCACGCCCCTCATCCAAAAGCTCCTGCCTCTCCGATAAGCCGTGGGAAAAACGTCTCGTGAGCACTTCCTCCATCGAGGCATAATCGTTTGGCCCCTGGACCGTCTGGATTCTGAATTTCCGATAATCGTTGCGCTTGGGCCTGCCGTCCTCATAGACTACCATGGAGCCCACAGACTCGAATCCGCTTATATTGGAAATATCATAGGCCTCGATCCGCTTTAAATGGCCGAGCCCGAGCCATTCACCGATCTGGTTCATGGCCCCGATCGTTTTTAGTTCCTCTCTTTTTATCTTTTCCTTATCCTGTGATAAAACGAGCGCCGCATTCTTGGCAGCCAGCTCCACGAGCCGCTCCTTCTGGCCCTTTTTGGGAATCACAAATTTCACGTTCTGGCCGCGGCGCTTCGAGAGCCAGCGAGCCACAAGCATCTGCTCCTCAAACGGCTGCTGAATCCAGACTTCTCTCGGGATAAACGGCGTCCCCGCATAAAACTGCTTGATAAAGCTTCCGATGATCTGGCCGTCATCCTCTGCCGTCGCTGCCGACACACGAAAGTGCTCGCGCCCGATGAGCTTTCCGTCTCGGACAAAAAAGACCTGCACCACCGCATCCTCATCATCCCTGGCCATCGCGATGATATCCCGGTCCTCCATGCTCTGGCTTGTGATCTTCTGCTTCTGCGCGATCTGTTTGACACTGTTTAAAAGTTCGCGGTACTCGATAGCCCTCTCAAAATCCAGCTCATCGGAGGCCGCCTGCATCTTTTTCTCCAGCATCGAAAGCACCGGCGCATACCGGCCGTTTAAAAAGTCCACCGTCTGCTCCACGGACTTTTGATACTCCTCCCGGGAAATATAGCCCTGGCACGGCGCCGCGCACTGCCTGATGTGATAGTTCAGGCACGGACGGTCCTTTCCGATGTCCCTAGGCAGACTCCGGCTGCAGGTCCGTATCTTCCATAGCTTGTGGATCAGATCAATCGTGTCCTTTACGGCTCCCGCACTCGTATACGGTCCAAAATAACGATTTTTATCCTTTTTCATAATCCGGGAAAACAAGACACGCGGAAACTCCTCCTCGATGGTCACCTTGATATACGGGTAGGTCTTGTCATCCTTCAACATGGTATTATATTTTGGACGATGCTCTTTTATGAGATTGCACTCCAATACGAGCGCCTCAAGCTCCGAATCCGTAATGATATATTCGAAGCGTGCGATCCGGGAGACCATTTTTTCGATCTTCGCCGTCTTATTGCGGCTGCTCTGGAAATACTGGCGTACCCGGTTTTTGAGGCTGACGGCCTTTCCGACGTAGATGATCTCGTCATGTTTGTCATGCATGATATAAACTCCCGGCGACGCAGGGAGTTTTTTTAATTCTTCTTCTATATGAAAGGAGCCCTCCTGATTTGTCAACGCAGACGACCTCCGTCAAATTTTTGCTGCAGCAAAAGCTGGCCGGTGATTGCGGCCGCCTTTTTCTCTGCGGTATCCGAAAGAGCCGGCATGTCAAGTGCCGTACAGATACTGTCTAACTCCCGCTCCTTCCCTGCCCGGGAGAGCCTCGTTACAACCGACAGCATCCGGTTATAATCCTGCGCTTCCTTCGCCTCTAAAAATGAAAGGAGATCCGAGTCGATCTCATATGGTTCACTCATGTTCCTGTCCCTCATCCACTGCCTTGGGCACACCGTCAAAATGGTACCGGTTTGCGGCGCTCCAGAGCATCCATTCGTCATAGCCTGCATCCGTAACGGCGCGGATCTGCTCTGCGACCTCCTTCGCCCCATACGGCATATAGCTGCCCTCGTCTAAATACGACGCCGTGAAATCCTGAAGCCAGGGACGCACAGTGGCACGCACGCTCTCCTTATTTGCCTCCCCGGCTGCCCGTTCGAGCTCGGAACGCGACTGCAAAAGCGCGGCATACACGGTCTCATACGGCTTCAGATCCGGATGTTCGATCCCAAAATTCCCGTCATTGTAATGAGACGGATAAATCATCGGACAGATATAATCCAGATGCTTTGCCATATCCGTATAGATCTGCCCCACGGTCCTGGCGTCGATATCGCTGCCAATGATCGTTCCGAACACGTCAGCCGACACGAAAAGTCCCTGGGAGGCAAGGTTCTCATAGGCATATTTCACAAACTCCGTGATCGCATCCGTCTTGGAACGGCCCTTGGTCACATCCTTGTCATACACGACCTCCTGCACGCTTCCCTCCGTACAGAAACGGATATAGTCAAACTGCACCTCATCAAAGCCAAGCTCCTTCGCCGCGGTCCCCACCTCAACCAGGTAATCCCATACCTCTCTCCGATACGGATCCACCCAGGCCATCCCCAGGCGGTCACGGTACAGGCTCCCATCCGCCAGATGCAGGCTCCACTCAGGCTTTTTCTCTGCCAAATAGGGGTCTCTGAAGGCCACAACGCGCGCAATGACATAAAGCCCCCGTTCCTTCAAGGAAGAAATCAGGTCCTCCATGTCTTTAATATACGGACGGCTCGCTCCGATCTCGGCCGCCACAGGCGTATCAAGCTGGCAGGTGATCCGGCCTTCGTCATCCTTTAAGTCGATGACCACCGTGTTGATCTCGGTCCCTGCCGCGCTGTCAAGGATTCGCATGAGCGCGTCGGTACTCCCGGCCATCATGCCGGAGATGTAGATTCCACGCACTTTCGTCGGAACTCGCCCCGGCAGCGCCGGATTGTCTTCATCGACGATCCGAATCGAGACTGTCCGGTCTCTGTTCGCTCCCGCGCCCTCAATGACTTTGATTCCGCTGGTCCCCCCCTGCTCAGGCTCCGTCTCCGGTGTCTCACTGACCGGAAGCGACTCCTCGTTTGCGGATCGGCTGCAGCCTGTTAAAATCAGGAAGCCGGCCAGGGAAACCGCAAATATCCATCTTTTCATTTTCACTCGTTCCTCTTGTGTAGTTATCCTTATTTGTATATAATAACATAAGTATTCCCATTTAGGGAAGAAAAATTTTAAAAAAGTACTGTTCAAATGTAAAATTTTGTAAGATAATGGAAACATATAAGAAAAAAAGGAGACAAAATCATGCGAAAGTGGGGATTTGACAACGATCGCTACCTGTCCATGCAGTCGGATCATATCCGTGAACGCATCGGACAGTTCGGCGATAAACTGTATCTCGAATTCGGCGGCAAGCTTTTTGACGATTATCACGCCTCAAGAGTCCTTCCCGGTTTCGAGCCTGACAGCAAGCTGCGCATGCTGATGCAGCTCGCGGATCAGGCGGAGATCGTCATCGTCATCAACGCGGCTGACATCACGAAAAATAAAATACGCTACGATCTGGGAATCACCTACGATCTGGATGTACTGCGGTTGATCCGTGTGTTCACCGACCGCGGCCTTCTTGTGGGAAGCGTCGTGATCACACATTACGTCGAGCTGCCGGCGATTCTCCAGTTTAAAAATAAACTCGAAAAGCTTGGCGTAAAGGTCTACCGCCATTACTCGATCGAAGGATATCCCAGCAACGTACCGCTCATCGTAAGCGACGGCGGCTATGGTAAAAATGACTACATCGAGACCTCAAAGCCCCTGGTAGTCGTCACCGCTCCCGGCCCCGGAAGCGGAAAGATGGCTACCTGCCTTTCGCAGCTCTACCATGAGAACAAACGCGGCGTCAAAGCCGGATACGCCAAGTTTGAGACCTTCCCGATCTGGAACCTTCCCTTAAAGCATCCGGTCAACCTGGCCTACGAGGCCGCGACGGCCGATTTAAACGATGTCAACATGATCGACCCCTTCCATCTCGACGCCTACGGAAAGACCACCGTCAACTACAACCGCGACGTGGAAATCTTTCCGGTGTTAAGCGCCATCTTTGAGGGGATCTTCGGCGAATGTCCTTATAAATCCCCGACTGACATGGGCGTCAACATGGTCGGCTTCTGCATCGTAGATGACGATGCCTGCTGTGAGGCCTCCCGCCAGGAGATCATCCGCCGCTACTACCAGGCGCTCGGAAAAATCATGCGGGACGATGCCTCTCATGACGAGGCTTACAAAATCGAGCTCATCATGAAGCAGGCCAAGGTCTCCGTCACGGACCGGCCTCCAGTGTCCGCTGCCCTCTCCCTTGCAAGGGCTATTCATGCGCCGGCGGCCGCCATGGAGCTGCCCGACGGCTCGCTCGTATGCGGAAAGACAAAGGAGCTCCTCGGAGCATCTGCGGCTATGCTGTTAAATGCCGTAAAAAAACTCGGAGGCATCGACCATGAAATCGACCTGATCTCTCCCGAGTCCATCGCTCCGATTCAAAAATTAAAGGTCAATTATCTGGGGAGTGTGAACCCCCGCCTCCACACGGACGAGGTCCTGATCGCCCTCTCTACCTGTGCGGCCACGGATGCCAACGCCCAGAAGGCGCTCGATCAGCTCCCCAAACTGCGTGGCTGCCAGGTGCACACCTCGGTCCTTTTATCCGATGTGGACACCAAGATCTTTAAAAAGCTCGGTATCGAATTAACCTGTGAACCCGTATTAGAACAAAAAAGGAGGAATGTTTCATGAACGAACCGATCAGCAAAGAACTGAAAGCCTACGTCGATGAGAACCAGAAGGAGTTAATCGCCCTTCTCGACATGCTCTGCCGGATTCCGTCCCCCTCCCACAAGGAGGAACGCCGCGCAGAATTCATTAGGGACTGGTTTGAAAAAAACGGCTGCCACGGCGCCTACATCGACAGCGCACTCAATGTCATCTGGCCGTTCCACTGTGAGGAAAAGAAGAATCTCGTCGCCTTCACCGCCCACATTGACACCGTATTCCCGGATCTCGAGCCGTTTTCCGTTGTCTATGACGGCGACCTCATGCGCTGCCCGGGCGTCGGCGACAATACGGCAAACGTCGCCGTTCTCATGCTTTTAGCCGCCTGGTTTGCCAAGAGCGGGAAAACGCCGAAGCAAGGGCTTTTGTTTGTCGCGGACAGCGGCGAGGAGGGATTGGGGAACCTAAAGGGCGTCCGCCGGCTCATGAAAGACTATGAAGGGCAGATTGCCGAGCTTGTCGCCGTGGATGGCTCCTACGACACAATCGCCACCGGGGCCGTGGGTTCCCTGCGCTACCGCGTCGGCGTACATACCGAGGGCGGCCATTCCTACGCAAAGTTCGGTAACCTGAATGCCATCCAGGTGCTCTCCTCCATGATCAGCACGCTCTATGACTATAAGGTCCCGCAGGGCGGCCACAGCACCTACAATGTGGGCACGATCACCGGAGGGACCTCCATCAATACTATCGCCCAGTACGCCGAGATGCGTTTTGAATACCGTTCCGACGTGCGCGAAAGCCTGACGGCCATGAACGCGTTCTTCCAGTCCGTGCTCGATGCCTATCGGAAGATGGACAAGGTGACGGTCGAATGCGAACTTCTCGGCGAGCGGCCCTGCACGGGCGACGTGGACCGGGATAAGCAAAATGCACTGATTGAAAAGGCTCAGGGTCTCATCGAGCATTACACCGGTAGCCGCGTCCCGTGCTGCTCCAGCTCCACCGACTCCAACATCCCGCTGTCCGTCGGTGTTCCATCCATCTGCTTCGGCTGCCATTTAGGCGTCGGAGCACATACAAGAGAGGAATACCTGGATACGAGGGACTTAAAGCCCGGAATGACGATCCTGGCTGCCTTTATTGAAACCTACTTTTAATCCATAACCCAACTTGGTACAGCGGATCAGGGACCTCCGCTGTACCGCTTTTTAAGGAAAGGAGCCCCTTCATGAACCAGATACGGACTGTCCTCATCAAAGGAATCTATGCCGGCCTCCTGATCGGTATCGGCGGCATCGTCTACCTGTCCCTTGAAAACAAAATCGTCGGAGCGCTTTTATTCTCCTTCGGCCTGCTTACGATCGTAAACCAGGGGTACTTCCTCTACACCGGAAAAATCGGATTCGCCAAGACGCCTGAAGACTGGGCCCGCATCCCCCTCATCATCCTCGGCAACTTCCTGGGGACCGCCCTCGCCGCCCTTTTTGCCCGCGCGGCCCATTTAAAAATCACCGCCGAACCCGCCTGCCTGGCAAAGCTCTCGAACACTCCTTCCAATCTTTTCCTTCTCTCGATTCTCTGCGGCATCCTCATGTATCTCGCGATCGACAACTTCAGCAAGAGCAGAAACCACCTGTTTATCATCGCCCCCGTTATGATCTTCATCCTCTCCGGCTTCGAGCACTCCGTCGCCAACATGTTTTATTTCACTCTCGCCGGCATGTGGACTCCCAAAAGCCTCTTGTATCTCCTCCTCATGCTGCTTGGAAACGGGCTGGGTGCTAAAGCGTTTCATCTGTTTGCACCCAAAGTCTCCTCTTGAAAAATCTCCTTCGTTACGCTACAATGATAGCAATTATTTACTGTAAAAGTGTCGACCGGCAGCCATGGTGCATGCAAGCTCGTTTGCGATGAACCGTGGCTATCGGGCAACCAAGCCGGATAGAGCCAAGTAGGCCGTCACGCCGGATTGCGAATACCGACAGCGATTGCGGGAGCGCCAATGGCGAGCAGCAATCGACTTTTATATTCGATGATGTCTGCGTCAGCAGACAGATCCGTTTCGTTACGGTTCTGCCCATAGCAATACGGTAAAAATATACCGCCAAAGGAGGAATACCATCATGGAACACAGCAATCCGCTGCTTGCGGAAATCACCACTCATCATAGATTCATTACGATCGGAGAGATCATGCTGCGCCTGACCCCGCCGAACTATGACAAGATCCGCGTAACCACCAGCTTCGAGGCCAGCTACGGCGGAAGCGAGGCCAACATTGCGCTCGCCCTTGCCAATCTCGGCGTAGACAGTACCTTTTTCACCGTTGTCCCCAACAACAGCCTCGGCAAAAGCGCCGTCCGCATGTTGAGGAGCAATGACGTCCACTGCACGCCCGTCATCTTAAGCACACCTGCTCAGACCCCAACCCACCGTCTGGGGACTTACTATCTGGAGACCGGCTACGGCATCCGCGCCAGCAAGGTTACATACGACCGCAAAAACAGCGCCATCACCGAATTCGACTTCGACACGATCGACCTAAAGGCACTGCTTTCCGAATACACCTGGCTGCACTTAAGCGGCATTACGCCTGCTCTGGCACCCAACTGTAAAAAGCTTGTCATGGACTCCTTAAAGGTCGCAAAGGAAAAGGGGATGACAGTAAGCTTTGACGGCAATTTCCGCAGCACGCTCTGGTCCTGGGAGGAGGCAAGGGACTACTGCACACTCTGCCTTCCTTATGTGGATGTGCTCCTTGGCATCGAGCCGTACCATCTCTGGCGTGACGAAGCCGACCACACAAAGGGAGATGTCAAGGATGGCATCCCGCTCCAGCCAAGCTATGGGCAGCAGGAGGAGATTTTTCATGCCTTCCTCTCGCGCTATCCCAACCTAAAATGTATCGCCCGCCACGTCCGCTACGCCCACAGCGGCAGCGAGAACAGCTTAAAGGCATACATGTGGTACGAAGGCCACACCTTCGAGAGCAAGCTCTTTACCTTCAATATCCTTGACCGGGTCGGCGGCGGGGACGCATTTGCCAGCGGCCTGATCTATGCGATGATACACGATTACCGCCCCATGGATATGATCAACTTCGCCGTGGCCAGCAGCGCGCTCAAGCACACTATCCACGGCGACGCCAACATCACCGACGACGTAGCGACGATCCAAAACCTGATGAATATGAACTACGACATTAAACGTTGAGATTAGTCAGAACCGGGCTGCTGCACCGGAGGTTCCACACACTCATGCAGCAGCCCTGCCTGTTTTGTATGCATGCCTGAATGTTTTCGTCTGTTAGAATTTAACTGTTCAGCCTACGGCTTCGCGGCTGTTTGGCTTTATTGGATGCTATCTGCGCAGATGCAGGCTGAACTGTTACGTTAGAATTCGTACATCTGCTGCAGAAACTCTAAAAGGCCCGCACACCCCTCCGTCACATCCGCCCAGGTATCCTCAAAATTCCCCGTATACCAGGGGTCCGCCACATCTCTCACGCTCTGCGGGCTCCGTTTTCCTTCGTATATCCGTTTCCAGCCGTCCCCGGCAAACTCCAGCATTTTAAAAATCTTTCCCTCCGGATCTCCCCCCGCTATCCTCTGCATATTTTTGATATTCCACTGATCCATTCCGATCAAATAATCAAATTCTCGGTAATCCTCCCTCTCCATGTGCCGGGCCCGCTTCCCCTCACAGGAGATTCCTGCCTCCGAAAGCTTTCTTCTCGTCCCCGGATGCACCGGATTCCCGATCTCCTCAAATGAAGTGGCCGCAGAGTCCACAAAGATCCGTCCTCCAAGCCCCTCCCTGTCCGCCATGGCCGCAAAATACAGATGCGCCATGGGGCTGCGGCAGATGTTGCCGTGGCAGATAAAGAGTATTTTTATCATTTTTCTATAACTCCTTAGATGTTCTGTATTTCTTCTCAAATGCTTGATTTTACAGGTTTTTTGAACGATTCCGAAACTGTATGTCTCCAAAGTATTTTCTCAAATCGTTTCATACTTTCTCATATTTGTCCCTGCAAAATTGGTAAATACGTTGGTAAAGTAAGCGGCTTTACCAATGGGCTTTTTTAAGAGTTCGCCACTCGCTGCAGTTCCTCTTTTGCATCATCGAAATTCACATGGGTATAGGTGTTCAATGTTACGCTGATATCCGCATGGCCCATGATGTACTGTAAGGTCTTCGGATTCATCCCTGACTTCGCCATATTAGAGCAAAAAGTATGTCTGCATACATGAGGGGTTACTTTGGGCATCTGGATACGATAAATCTTGTTGTACTTTTCGATGATATGCTCCAGATACTTCTCCCAGTGAAGGGCAACCATTGGCATATCATTCTTATCCAGACACAGGAAACGGATATAACCATCCACCATAGGCTCAACTTTCGGTGTTTCCCGATTAGCAATGATTCTCCGAAAACACGCTGCCACTTCTTCTGTCATAGGAACATAGCGGACACCGCTTTCCGTTTTCGGCTCCTGAATCACATATTCCATCTGTGATGTGCGCTGTAACTGATGGTCTACCTTAATTCGCATTTCCCTAAACTCAATATCTGATATTGTCAGTCCACAAAACTCCGAAATACGAAGTCCTGTATGGAAAAAGATATAGATTGCGTCATAGTATCTTTTAAAATGATTATCCTCTCTGATAAACTTGAGCAAATCCCTTTCCTGTTTCCGGGTAATCGCTTCTCTGGTAACAGAATCATTGACAATCACTGATGCCAGCTCAAATCCAAATGGATTCTTGCGGATCAGGTCATCATCTACAGCCATCTGAAATGCCGGTCTGAGAACGCCACGGATAGAGTGAATGGAACTATATCCTCTGCCGTCCACCTGCTGAAGCTTAATGAGCCACGCTTTTGCATCTGACAAACGTACCTTGTCAATACGCTGTCTGCCAAATGCTTCCTTTTTCAAGACGTTAATGACTGTCTTATATCCGGCAACCGTGTTGTGGCGAACTCCTGTTTTCAGGGACACATATTTCTCCACCAGCTCCAGCACCGTGTAATTGCCGCCATTGGTTACAATGTGGTCAAACAAATCTGCTTCGATCTGCTTTTCCTTTTCTCTCAATGAAGGCTCCCGTTTCTTGCCTTTCGGCATTGGGTCATTCTTATCCAAACGCCAACTGTAAACATTTTTCTCTTTTCCGTCCTCGTCAATATAACGGAACCGATACCTCCCATCTGAGCGCTGATACTCGCCCTCTCGCAAAATACGATTACGGTTATCTCTTCTTTTCTCACTCATCGAATCTCTCCTTTCAAAAAAGGAGAGTCAGACTTGCAAAGTTATCATATCACAAATCTGACTCTCCGTACAGCTTTATCATAGGATACAGGTAATTTGCCTTTTCCTTTTTCAGATATTTTTATACAGCAGTTGCGCGGTCAAGATACCGTTCAAATTTCTCACGCTTAATCAAGACTCTGTTTCCATTCATCATATAGAAATCTTCATTGGGATGTGTGTCAATGAGCATTCGCAGCTTTCCCTCTCCAATATGATAATATCCAGCGGCTTCTTCAATGGTCAGCGTATACCTGCGCCAGACCGGAATATCTGAATATCTTTTTTCGTCCACAATCATTTTTTTATTCGCCATAGGCAGTTGTCCTCCATACATAAAAAGCCAGACAGGGAAGGTCGGCAACGAAGTCCGGCAACGGGCACGGGAAAACTTCGCAAACAATCCTTGTCTGGCGGTTGGGTTATTTTATACTTTTTCTTTTATTTTTCTGTTGCTTTGGTTGTTAAAGGGGAGAAAAGCCCGCAGTTACGGGATTTCCCCCGGCAACCGGCTCGGCAACGGGATAGCAACGGAGTGTGCAACGGGCTGTTCCTGACCGGATTTTTTCAGAAGGGAAGCTCCATCTGCTCCGGCACTGGCGTAAATCCCTCCGGGGTTTTACCACTCCCGTTGTCGGTGTCCGTTGCCGACTGCTCCCGTTCCCATCCTTTTTGTCTGCCATACCCGGCGAATATACGGGGGTTGGAGAAATAATTCCAGCCGGTGACGCACTGGTTCATTATCTCGTTGATTTCCCGTATCTCCCATTGTTTCGGCTCGTCAAAATCGTGGTTCAGGGCTTCTTTGTAAAGCTGCTTGGAACAGACGGTATCGCCGGGGTAGCTGTCAAGGAAAGCCTGTATCATCCCGGCCTTGGTGTCCTCCGGCATGAAGTCCCGCTGGTGTTCCTTTAGATGGCGCACCATTTCCGAGCTGAATGTCAGCTTCCATCTGCCGCTTCTGTAAATCTCCATCGCTTCCGCCCACACTTGATTGATATAGGCTCTGGAAGCGGGTTCGTCCTCTAAAATATGAGTTTCCGCCTGCTCCGGGCATACCTGTATGGGGATGAAGCGGCGGTTGCCGGAGCGGTCAAGGGGCAGGAAGTCAAGGGCGTTGGACGTGCCGCCGAACACGCACTGCCTTGGGCGGTCTGCCGGGTGGGTTTCATAGGGTATCTTGTAGACCTCCTTCTGGCGGCTCAAAAAGGACTTGATTTCTTCAATGCTCTTTGCGTTGGCGGTGGCAATCATCTCCGACATTTCGATGATCCAGTGGCCTTGGAGCTTGCGGTATACGTTGTCATCGTCCAGCTTCCGTAAATCATCGGAGAACCACTCGTCTTTGACTGCCAGCAGCCGGAAGAAGGTGGACTTCCCGGCTCCCTGCCCTCCCACAAGGCAGAGCATGACTTCAAACTTGCAGCCGGGGGAAAAAGCCCGGTGGATGGCTCCCAATAAGAACAGGCGCAGGGATTGGTAAGTGTAATCGTCCTCACCGGCTCCCAGAAAGTGCCGCAGGCAGGAGCGTATCCGCTCGGTTCCGTCCCATGTCAGGCCGTTTAAATAATCCCGGACAGGGTGGTAGCTGTTCTCATTGGCGGCAAGGTCGGCGGCGTCCTGTATCTTCTTTTCGCTTGTCAGGCCATAAGTCTTTTCCAGATACAGCCGGATATATTTCATGTCCGTGTCGGTCATGGGGCTTCCGGTGGCTCTTTTGTAGCCGATTGGCCTTAAAATATCGGTGCGGTCGGTCAGCAGGTTGTAGGCAACCGCCCCGGAAAGGAGCGGGTCGCACTGGAACACGGTCAGGCAGTTGCTTATGCTGTTGCGGAAGCCGCCCTTCTCCGTGGTTTCCAGCATGGTCTTTACTTCCTCAACGCTCCGGGGCGGCTCGGCGCTGTCTGCCATGTTCGCTATTTCCTGCCGTATCTGGGGCGGTAAATTCTGCCATCCGTCTTTCAAGGTTCCTCACTTCCTTTCCGTGTCCTGTGATAAGGTCTGCCCGCTCCCGGATGTCCCCGGAGAGAAGCACGTCCATCAGGTATTCCACCCGGCTCATGTTCTGCAGGGCTTCCACAAACCGGGGGTTCCATGCTTCGTCCGGCTGGCGTGGGGCGTATTCCTCCTTCCAGCGGCGCAGGAGATGGTAATAATCGGACAGCACCCGGAAACAGTGCCGCTCCATGCGCTTAAATTTCTGTTCCTCCGTTTCCCTCCGCAAGCGTGGCCTTATGGGTTGCTTCCCGGCGTTCCTCCCGTCCTCATAAGGGATGGAGAAGTCCTGCGCCAGCATGAGGGCGGCTTCTTTACTGCCGATACCGTGGAGCCGGGAAACAAAGTCAATCACGTCCCCGGTGGCTCCGCAGCCGAAACAGTAAAAGCGGCGGTCAACCTTCATGCTTGGGTTCTTGTCGTTGTGGAACGGGCAGACGCACATCCCATTTCTGTTCACTTTAATTCCATAATGCTCTGCAGCCTGCCTTGTGGTGACGGACTGCTTCACGGCTTCAAATACGTTCAATAGGCGTTCCTCCTGATAATCCCAACGTGGGCGACACAATGTCGCTCACGTTGTCGGTAAATCCATTTTGTTGCAAAGAAAAAGGCGCTTGCCTGCGATTTCCAATCACAAAACAAGCGCCTGTTTAAAGTTCCATATTCTGTTGTTTCTCTGTCCGGCTCGGATGGCTTTTCGCTGCCTGCTCCTGCCGGATGCGTTCCTGCCGCCCTTTCAGGCTCTCCTGCACGGACGGTTTCCTCCCCGGCTCGGCGGTCTGGCGGTACTGTTCGGATGGCAATACCTGATTGAGCCAGTGGCGCACGTCACGGAGTACCTTCACGTCTGCCTGAACCGCTTCCAACTCCTTCCTCTGTCCGGGCAGGGCGGCGGCAAGCTGTTCCCGTTCGGATTCCAAATCTTTGCGGGAGTAAGAGTTGCCTTTCAGGTTTGCCTTAAAATACCGAATGGCGGCATTGTAAGCGTCCAGTTCCTCCCGGTGGCTCTCCGCAAACTTCTCCTTTTTCTTCTTCCAGCCGATAGCGGCATACTCCGCATGGACTGGCTTGCCCGCTTCGTATTTGTCAATGTAGGACAGCATGGTGTTGATGGCTTTTATGCGCTTCTCGCTCTTTTTCATGCTCCCCATGACGGAAACGGCGTTCTGGCTGATTTCGTCCAGCCGGGTGTCAAGGCTCTCCACGGTGGAGATTCCTTTCTTCCGCAGGAAGTCCATAGCCGCCTGCACTTTATTGTAGTCGGCAACGGTTCCTTTCAGCTTCCCTCTGGAAGTCCAGTCGGCACGTTCCCCGCCCCGCAGTTCCAGATACTGAAAAAGCAGCTCCGGGAGTGTCGGTTCCCTGGCCTGCTCTAACGCTTCCAGAAAAGCGGCTTTTTTCTCCTTTAAGTCGGCAATCCAGCCTTTTAAGTGGCGCACCATCTGGCGGATGGACTGCATGAGGGAGTTGGCAGCTCTGATGTCCCGGTTCAGGTTGCCGATGTTGGTCTGGATTCCCTTCTTCTCCATCTGGCAGGCGGCTGGTCCCATGTGGACGGTGGGGATTTTATCAATCCCTTGTCGGGCATAAGAGCGCAGGTCAAGCCGTTCCGGGCGGTCGTTGGCTTCTAAGTAACGGTTCGCCGTATTCGCCCATCCCTGCCGCCAGATTTCGGCGTACTTCTGGTCGTTCCAGTCCACGGTGTTCTCCTTGTGGCTTTTCCATCTGCCGGACGGGAGCCGGATTCTTTCGCCGTTTTTATCAAGGTCGTATACCTTGCGGCACTTGGGGAGCCATCTGCCTTTTTCGTCCATCGCCCGCATGGTGAGCAGGATATGGGCGTGGGGGTTCCCGTCCCCCTTGTCGTGGATGGCAAAGTCGGCTATCATGCCTTTGGAAACAAAAAACTCCCGGCAGTAGTCACGGATAAGGTCGGCATATTGTTCCGGCGGGATTTCCCTTGGGATGGCAAGCACGAACCTCCGGGCAAGCTGGGAGTTCCATTGTTTTTCCTGCGCTTCGGCAGAGTTCCATAAAGTATTGCGGTCTGCATACTCCGGCGGCACATGGGACGGGAGCATGATTTCTTTATGGGTGACTTCGGTTTTATAGGGATAGTATTTCTGCTCCTGGTCGTAATCAGAGAACAGTTTCTCGCCGCTCTGGTAGGCGGCGGCAGAAATGGCGGATTCATTATTGCTCCGCTTAATGATGGTGATTTTACAGTGCGGGCATGGCAAGTATGCGCCCTCCTTTCTCCCGGATTCCGGCCATAAAAAAGCAGGATACCTTTTCAGACTTCCTGCTTGAGTGTGCCGCTAATAGGCGGTGGGTTATTTAGTTTTTTTGATGAACCACCCGTTCGACAAATATGAATTTGCTAAGATTCCTAATCACTTATTTATGAGTGTGCCACTTGTCTTATAAGGTGACAATTACAAGGGGATAAAGATATACCTCAATAGGCGGAACGGCATTTGTAAATACACTTCTTGACCATTAGCAATGTTCGCTTTAATACCAGTGTAATATCTTGTCTTTTTCAGCTCTACATTGTTGCTGAGTATATTTTTCACGATTAGCCTGCTCAATCCCTAATAATATTTCTGTATGCAAGCCATCAACAAGCAATTTTTGCCCATTTATTAATAGAAACTGTTGATTAGGTGGAAACAGATTATCAATAATTAAAAATTCATCATCATTATTATAATGGTGATACAAACAATAAAATAGCAGTCTGCTACGGAAATGATGTTTTACGCTGACTTCATCTATAGTAATGTCTTCCATATCTCTTTCATAAAGTGAAAAGGCATTATTAACGTACTTTCTATAGTTGCCATTTTTTCTATTCCTATATATTTTTTCCCATACGTCAAAAAAGGTCATGGAATCACTTAAAAACATAGAAACTGTTGAAGCAATTTGATATGCAAATTGAATTTCATCAGATTTCTTGCCCTTATATTCTCTAAGTAATAGTTTGATCAAATCAAAACAAGCAAATAAATCACAAGCAAACTCTTCAATTGCATGAAAGTCATTGTTGTCTATCATGTAATTGATTTCATTTATCATATAAGCATGTGCTGGATGCCCCGCAAAAAGAGGCATTTTAAAGGGGTTCAATGTTCTATATATTTGATGACGAATCTTAGTCAAATACTGTATCGCCTGTTTATTATTATAGTCAAGATTTTTTCTGTACCTATAATGTCTCATTTCATGATACATGACAAAAATTCTCGAAAAAAAAGACATTTCTAACTGAGAATTGGTCATTTTCAAATCTTGAAGTGAGTCATCATAATATCCAAGACTCGTTTGTCCTTTTATCATACGTTTTGTATTCAAAGCGTCATACACCATAGCAAATGCATATGATAAAGATGGAATTGAATCAAATCTATGAGATAGCATTAATAACGAGAAGTCCTGTAATAAACGCACTTTTTCATCAAAGGTTTCTTCTGATATACAAATCTGGATATATAAATCAAATAAATTAAAAAAATGTTCATCCCAAACTAATACAGAAGATTCCTTTGATAATTCAATAAAAGGAAACATTGAAGTAGCGTATGTATTAATCCATCGAATATCCCCGATTAGATTTTCTTTTGAAAATTGATTTAACATTCTTTGGATATTTACATTGTTCTTCATGTAAGTATAGTTCGATAATTCACGCAATTCATCTTGTATCATCTTTATTGTCATGTTTGATTTCCTCTTGAATAGCCTTTTTTACCTCTTCGGGAAGATTTTCTGGACGACCTTCGTATTCTATACCGTGAATTTTGACTATTATAATCTTACTTTCTATCCACGCTTTAATAACTGAAGAACTAGCTAATGCAACTAATACAGCAGACGTAGCCGGAATAAATATTTGAATCAATTCGCTTCCCGATAAAGAACGGCACTCTGTGATTTCTGATTCTGGGAATATTTCCTTAATAGTTTTTATTTCCTGTAAAGAATTATTCTGAAGCTCGAATACAATATTCATGTAATAAATCCTCCCTATTGTGTTTTTACATATGATTCCATTATACGCTATTCCATTGAAAAAGTATAGCTGGATTCCGGAAAACTTGTCGAACGGAAATAGTTTTCAACGCAAGGTAGTTCTGGTTAGCAAGTCCACAAAGGGGTAGCTGGCAAAGCCAGCGCAGGGGAAGGGAAACTTCCCCTGTGATGATTGAAGCAGATTGAAAATCTGCGGAAATCATCTGCTGTCCGCAGGATGCCCCCGGCAGGGCGCAATGCACCACTTCCCTAAGTGGTGTATAATTGCGCCCTCTTTCAGAGGGGGATTTTCCGGGTTTCCGTTTTTCGACCGTTTTTACCGTTCCTGCTGTCTAGGTTTCTTGTCAGGATAGAGCTTCCCGGCAACAACGGCGGTATGGCTTTTTATCTTGATTTCCCCCTCCTGTTCGCTGTGTTTTGCGTTCCGGTAGCCTTCATCGGAGAGATAAAAGCGGAACCGCTCTCCCTTAAAACCAACAAAGCAATCTTTCTGTACTTCCAGCGTAATCATGTGCCGGGTTTCCGGGTGGAACCGTTCCTTTCCTGACAGGTCATGCCCCTGCATGATAGGCTCCTGTGCTTTTGCCGCCGCAAGCCGCTGGCGGATGGAATTGTCACGTTCTGCAAGGAACCGGGCTTTTGTGGCGGCGACAAACTGGCTGCACTCCGGCTCCGGTATCCGTTCCAACTTTCGGATGGCGTTCTCTACGATTGCCTTTGTCAGTAAGTCCTTTATCACCGGCACGATTTCTTTCATGCCCGCAAGGGTTTCCGCTTTGGTCGGTGCGGCATACTGGTAGATAATATCCAGCTCGCTTTTTGAAAATTTCATTCTGTGTCCTCCTTCCGGTTTTCGATAAGAACCTGTGCCACAAGGCGTTGGGTGTCGCCCCGGTGGAACAGTATCTTCAAGATGGTGCTGACCTGCTCGTCCGTCACGGATTCTGGGTGGGGGAGATGGCTTTCCAGCATTGCCCCTCTGGTACATAGCCGGTGCGTCCGTTCCTTCCGGTTCAGAGTCTTTATCTGGTATTCCAACATTTTCTCCTTATGCTGCGCCCGCCGCAGTCTGGCTTCGGTCTTTTCAATCTCCTGATTCAGTTTTTCCAGCTTCTCATTCATGGGCAGCGTCCTCCTTGGGGAGCAGGATATACATATGGCTGACTTCCCCGATTCTCTGACGGACACGCATAATCATCCCTGCCTGTTCCAGCTCGTTCAGGGAACGCTTGCAGGTCTGAGAGCTTCGGGAGAGTGCCGCCGCTATCTCCATGACGGGGAAGCGGATAAACAGAATCCCGTTGCTGTCCTCGGTTCCCCTTGTCAGGATTTCATCCAGCAGGCGGGCGTACATGACCTTTGCCGTATTGCTGACCGGAAGCCGGAGCATTGCCTTTGGGAGCGGCATACAGGGCGGCAGGGGCGTACTGGCTATCATAAATTCACAATTCATTCGGTGGTGTTCTCCTTTTGGCTCGTTTTGATTGGTAGCGGGGGCAGTCGATCATGACAGCCCGGAAACTCTGCTTACACTCATGCTGGCATTTCCGGCAGAGTTCATTGTAGCTTCTGCGCCCCCGGTCGTTCAGGAAGAAAGCAAACTCTTTCTTCAACTTCTTTGACATTCTCGGCATAGTGCCTCCTTCATAGAAAAACCGCCCGATTCAGCGGTAACAGCCAGAATGGGCGGGTAGTGGTTTTTTGTGTAGCGTTTCGGGGTGATTTTTAAGGGAAATACAGCCGTAGAGCCGCCCCAAAATCTCCTTTGGTATTACGGACAGGGCAGACTATACCCTGCGAAATTGCTGTGTTTCGGTATCGTTTCGGTGTTCATTTTTGCCGGTTCCCTCTGCTGTCGTTCCTGCCCCCGTCTTTGGCGGCGTTTTGCTCCCCTTGGTACGCTCGTTCCGGTCAGGGTTCCTCCGTTTCCCTGTCGGAAGTCGTTGCGTTACATCGCCGGGGAGCATATCCCATACAGGCCGGTCATTCGATTGGAATAATCCATCGATGAACTGCCTATATCATAGAACATTTTTGTACCCTGTGCCGTATATCCACAAAGTAGGAATCAAGCCCGAAATCCGAAATTTTCCACGATTGTGGAATGAATGTGGTATAATGGTTCTGTTGCGGCAGGCTGACCGCAGGAAAGGGGAATAAGGGAATATGAAAGGGGCTACCACAATTCAGGAACGGCTGAAGGATTTACGGGTGGAGCGGCATTTGAAGCTGGAAGAACTGGAAGCGGCCACTGGTATTTCAAGCTCGGCTCTCGGAAGCTATGAAAATGATAAGAACAACAATAAAGAAATCAATCACGGGAGCCTTTTGAAGCTGGCAAAGTTTTATGGGGTATCTGTGGACTATATCCTGTGCCTGACGGAAAACAGGGAGCAGGCCAACACGCCTTTAACAGAACTGCATTTGAGTGATGAAATGGTTGCGCTTCTGAAAAGCGGCCGGATTAACAACCGCCTGCTGTGCGAGCTTGCCACCCACAAGGATTTTATAAAGTTTTTGGCTGACATTGAGGTTTATGTGGATGGGATTGCTTCCATGCAGATTCAAAACCTCAATTCCATTGTTGATACTGTCCGGCACGAAATAATAGAACGCTACCGCCCTGGGGAAGATGACCCGTACCTCCAGATTTTGCAGGCCGCACACATTGAGGATGACGAATATTTCAGCCACATGATACAGGACGATATAAGCGCAATCGTCCGTGACATCCGTGCCGCACACAAATCTGACAGTGAGAGTGCGCCGCCAACTACCATTGCCGAAGAATTGAAGCGGGATTTAGAGGATGTTGCGAATTTCAAGGGAAGCCCCCTTGAAAAACAGGCTGCGCTTTACTGCAAACGGCTGGGTATCAATTATAACAAGCTGTCCGATGTGGAGTTCCGGCAGCTTGTACATATTCTTGAAAAATCCAAATTATTTAAAAGCTATGTCAGTCAGAGGAAGAAACGGAAATAAGAAATGCCGTTGCGGGAATTTTGTGGTTCCTGCAACGGCAGCTTCTTATTCACTGGTATAGTTGATGTCAATTCTGTAATCGCTGTCCTTATGTTCAATACCCAGACGGTAATCGCCTATCTGTAGTGTCGTACCATCGTCTATCGGATAGAATGTCCTTTTCTCTGTGTCGAAAATGAAAAATTCTTCTATCAACTGGTGTTCCACCGTATTCAGTATATCCCGGATACAATCGTCACAAAACTGTGCCTTCATCCTGTGGACACTGACAATGCCACGTCCACGGTCTATTCCCGCATATCCCGTCTTTTGGTCGGGGCTTTTGGTGATATGGACGCTGGTCTGGCTGACTTCATCATAGCCAAAATTCATGATGGTTCCCCCTCGGTTGCTGTTGTCCGGGCTTTCTCCTATATCGTACAAATCTAAGGAATAGCACTGTCCCGTATTGGCGCAGACAAGAAGTGCCTGCGCCGGATAACTTTCCATGCAGGTGTGGCAGGTTTCGGCGGTATTGGGGATATACTGGATAAAATTCTCTATGTCCTCGCCGTATTCACTGAATACCAAATCATGCCGGATAGTCTGGGCGATGTCGTCATATTCGTCCTTCGTAGCGGATGCCATGTAAGTAGCAATCATGCTCATGGCTTCCTCCACGTCCTTTCCGTTCTGGCGGCTTATACGGAAATTGTTGATTCCCGTCACTATCACGATAAGTATTACCACTCCCATGCAAGTCATGAAATTCCAGTACAGGAGCCACCGCTTGTCTAACGGACTTAGGCGTTCTTCTATATTGTCATTCACGTCCACTTCCCAGAAATACCACCAGATTTCCTTCACTTTTTGCCATAAACCTTTCACTTTCCGTTCCTCCGCTTTAAATATACATACATTTTTATTCGGTTGACCACTCTTATACTATAAAGTGATGTCACTTACCTGTCAAGTGACTGTATATTATTTGTCGATATTCGATTACCATTTATACATACCCGAAACGGAGGTCAGGGATATGGCAACTAAAAAGAAAGTATTTACTTTACGTCTGTCAGACGAAGTATTTGATAAAATCGGTATTTTAGCAACAAGTGAACATCGCTCATTGACCAACTACATTGAATATGTGTTAATCCAACACTTGGAAAAAGTAGAGAAGGAACGTGGCATAATCATAACAGACCAATTCGAAGATTGATTATGACATTTCCTGTTTTTTGATATAAAATGCTATCACTTAACTGTCTTATGAATGTATATATTTTTTCTGATTTGGGCTACCATAAATTCATACCCGGAATGGAGGGAGAGAAGTATGGCAACCAACAAGCGTGTATTTACCTTGCGTCTATCAGACGAAGTGTTTGATAAAATTGGATTCCTGGCAACCAAAGAACACCGCTCAATGACGAATTACATTGAATATGTGCTGATGCAGCATTTGGAACAGATTGAAGAAGAACATGGGGAGATTGAAACCGGGCAGACTGAATAAAGATGGTGATTTAACTTAAAATGACCAGCCATTTATATTCTGGCTGGCCATTTTATACCCTGATTACATGGTATAGATAAGTTCGCTGTTTATGATTTCTTCTACCCGGTTGCGGATATTGTTCATTCGGCCTACCCATTCAAGCTGGTTTTGGGCTTTCAGTTCCTCGGTCACTCCCTCGGCGGCCTTCATTTGCTCGATGATTAAGTCCAGCCGTTCCTCCGCCTGCTCGTTCAGATCGGCAAGGTACGTCCACAATTTCCCGGTCAGGATAAGGAAGCTGTACCGTGCCGGGTGTTCCTGTTTGAGATATTCCCGGTGCAGCCGCCCATAGCGTCCAATGGGGCGGTTCTCCTCCGGCAACTTCAAGTCTGGGATGTAATAGTCACCTACCAATGTATAATGCAGTCCATTATTCTCATCATAAATATGGTTTTTCAATTTATCCATGGTGTTAATCTCCTCATTCTGGTCTTATAATTGCAAGTCTGACTCTCCAGAAATATTGGTAAATCATTGGTAAAATTGTGTAAGAAATACAGAGAACCTTTGATTTATAAGCATTTTACCATGATCAACAAATCCTGCCGTGGCAGACAAAAAGTATTTTTATCATTTTTTCATAACTTCTTATATGTTCTGTATTTCTACTCCAATAGAAAGTTCTCGCTTCTTCTCTTTCGACATTGGGGCATTCTTATCCAAACACCAACTGTAAATATTTTTCTCTTTTCCGTCCCTGCCAATATTGCGAAACCGAGCTCTCTTATCTGTGCGCTGATATTTGCTCTCGCGTAAGGTACGATTCTGGTTATCTCTCCTTTCAAAAAAGAGAGCTGGACTTGTAAAATTAGCATACTACAAATTTGATTTTCCGTATAGTCTTTGTTTCCCGTACATGAAATAAGCTAGACAAAGGAATATCGGTGGCGGGCGGAGAAAAGCTTTGCAAACCATCCTTGTCTGGTGGTTGGTTATTTTATTTTTTTCTTTTATTTTTCTGTTTCTTGCCAGCGTCCGCATTCTCTGCCGTCTCTTACCTCTTTATTATTTTATATTATTTCTACACTATCATTTTTTGAAAAAAACAGCCATTGATGCCCATCTCCGCAAACGGATTCGGATTTCAATGGCTGTTTTTTATGATTATAAAAAGCGGCGGATATCGACAGCCAGTCTTTCTTCAAGATTAATCAGCCGTTTCGTAATATCCTTCGTTTTCTCATCGGCAGCTTTATATTGGTTCAGATATTTGTTGAGCGATTTTACTCCCATATTGCAGCCATCCGTCATTAAGTCGGCAACGGTTTCATCGGATTCTTCTATAACCAATTTCATATTTGTTTTGATCCATGACATGCTTTTCGCCATCGGATTGGGTTCTTTTCCGTCATCATGGTATGCTTCTAAAAGAATCTGAATTTCTTCTTTCAGCCTGTCATGTTCGCTCTTACAGTCCACAAGGTACTTCCGGAAGGTCCGGTCATGTACATAATCAAGAACATCATCAATCGCCGCGACTCCCATTTTAATACCGGCATCGCATTCCCGCAGCAGCTTTATTGTGTCGGCTTCAATCATTGATTGCTTTCAACCCCTCTTGTTATATGATTCAGGAAAATTATCCCCGTTTTTTCAAATATTATTCTGCTGCTGTCTGCCGGCAGACCACACGTGGCTTTCTTTTGCCGACGCCCTTGTTTTTTCGCCATGACCCTTGCCAGCTTATGCGAGACATACGGCTCCTCCAAATAAGAGATTTCCTCCGCCGATAATTCCAGATCCACCGTCCCCGCGGCTTTTTCGATATCGAAGGGCTTTGTCGCTCCGACTACTGGTAATACTGCCCTTGCAAGAAGTCATGCAAGAGAGCTTTCCGCCATGGAAACGCATCTCTTTGCAAGCTGATAGGCGCAGCAGTTGAAAATGCCGATATAACACGCCTTGCCCGCCCTTACCACCCGATTCAGTCCTCGGCGGATTATTTCACGGAAAAGTTCTTTGTCAACTGTCCATGTATGCTGACCGTTTCCGGCCTCCCCACCCCCATGCTGCCGTACCCGGCTCTCCCTGTTTCTTGTTATTTCCGCAGGTATTGCCTGTTTCTCCGTCTTTTCAGCCTGCCGCGCTCTTTGTCCACTCTGACGCCCAGTCCGCAAGCACTTTTTTGGATACCTCCGCTGCAAACCGCTTTCCCTCCATAACTCTTGCCCCCGGCGCCAAAGCCTGCATATTTTTCCGGGAATCGCCAATCGGGCTGCCGCCTGAGGTTGCGAAGGGAATCACTGTCTTTTTGCTGAAATCATACGCCTCCATAAATGTGTCAATAATGGAGGGCTCTCTATACCACCATACCGGGAATCCGACAAATATAATATCGTACTGCTCCATGTTCCCGATTCCAAAGCGGATTGCCGGACGGCTGCTTCGGTCATTCATTTCAACCGAGCTCCGGCTCTCTTTATCCTGCCAATTCAAATCCGCCTCCGTGTATGGGATCTCCGGTTCAATTTTGAACAATTGAGCCCCCGTTTCCTCCGCCAGCCGCTTTGCTACCTTTTCGGTTACTCCGCTTGCGCTAAAATAGGCTACCAATACTTTGCTCATTGTAGTCCTCCTTTATTTTTTCATATAGATCTGCTGCAAATAAAAATCCACAAAATCACATCATTTCAAGGCTCTTTCAAAAATGGTGCCGTAATCATTCAATGTAACATCTATATTGTAAAACATTATACTTATGCCCGTCCCGGCTGTCTATTTTAGGCGCTGAAAAAATCCTTGTAAAACCGAATAACTCTGCCAATAGATTAGGAGCTCTGTTTTCCTCCCTTGTTGAATAAATAAATTCTTTTGCATCAAATTCTTCCCTGCAATATTGAATCAACCCTCGAAGGATCTGCTTCCCAAGCCCTTTTCTCACATAATTCGGCCCCCAAACAGATCCCTGCTTCTTGATATACGTAAGGTTTAATTTTTGTTACTGTTCACATAGGTCTGCGCATTTACTGCGTTGACCGTAAAAATACATGGAACAGCCTGCAAAAATCCATCGCCGCAGGCGATTTAGCATGGATTTTTGCATGTTGCTGTGAACGGAGTGAACAAGAACAATTGCGCTCTCTGGCTACGATCAGACATTATCATACATGTCCTTCCAATCCGAAAACCTTGCCTTATCAAGAATAAGGCTTTCCGTCCCAATCATTTTCAAGTGTTCCCCCAACTGCCAATTTGCTGCCCATTGTCAAACTGTCTTTTTCCCCCCGCAGCCGGCCTTAAAGCTCATCGTTTTTTCTGAATTATACTTATATTTCGACACCATGTCAATATCCGGCACATGCCGATTTCGTATAGCAGGTCATGCCTTAAAATCATTGCTCTGTTTTACTTGAATGCTCCTTTTTTATAGTATAAAATCCTTTTTAATGAGTCTAATCATTCTTTTACTTAACTGGTAAAATAAAACCAGCACGGAAAAAGAAAGAGAATGTCATTTGTCTAGTATAAATGAAAATTTAACTGTGGAGGAACAAATTCAGATAGCATTGGCATAATGCTGGGGTCAAAAACGTATTCTGATCCCGATGATTCACAGGCAGTAAAGGCCAAAGGAAACAAATCTTCACAAAACCATAAGCAGCGTCCCGGTTCCGATCAATGCGCACCCCACAGCAGATTTAAGCGTAAATGTTTCATGTAAAATTACAGCAGCCAGCACCATCGTAATCACCACACTCAGCTTGTCAATCGAGACAACCTTAGAGGCTTCCCCCATCTGCAGCGCCTTATAATAGCACAACCACGAAGCGCCTGTGCAGATCCCGGACAGAATCAAAAAAAGCCAGCTTCTTTTTCCGATTTCCAGGATACCGGCCTGGGTATTCGTTATAAAAACCATGCCCCAGGACATGAGCAAAACAATGCATGTACGGATCGCTGTCGCCAGAGTCGCATTTACCCCGTCAATGCCAATTTTTGCCAAAATCGAGGTCAGCGCCGCAAAAACAGAAGCTCCAAAAGCCAAAACAAGCCACATACAGGTTTTACCCCCAATTCTTACTCAAAATCTTTCTTTCTATATATTACCTTTGGCTGCCTCCACGATCCGCGCCGCGGTCTGAGACGGCGAAAGCATAGAGGTATCAATCTTTATTGTATCCAATCCTTCATACAGGGAAACCCTTTCCATACTTCTGTCGATACTATCCTCTGTTCGGATACCGGACACTACATCTTTCTGCAGTCTTTCCAAAAGCGCTTCCCTGGTACATATTAAAGAAATTCTATACACTCCACACGCAGATAATTCCAGCCCGGACAGAATATCCTCTATTATTTTTTGTTCATGCATCACCCAGCAGAAAATAACATTTTCATATGCGCTGCAGCAAAGGAAGCTGTTTAGAAGAAATCTGATATTCTCTAATACCATCCGTTCCGTCTCCGGCGTCACCCGGAACGGGGACATATCCCAGCACCAGTCTCCGTCCAGAAACACACTGCTGTCTAATCTCTGTTTCAATATCTGGCATACCGTAGTTTTCCCTACGCCCATTATACCGCCGATCATATACAGATTTTTCATAGCCCAGCCCTCCTCTCCGCCCCGCATTTAATCTTTCTCTTTTAGTGGGATTTTTCTTTGTATTGAGACAGCCATCTCAGCATTTACATTACTATACGTTATCTATTATACCAAATAATTTTTTTCTATACAAACTGGAATTTACGTTGCTGTTACTTTTTCAAAAAATCACTAAATTCTTTCAATTCCTTTTTTGTATCTTCGGAAAGCCTGTTATATTCTGTATCATGAATCGCCCCCTCTAACGTATATAAATGTACCAGACAAACATTTGGATATTTCTGCTTTAACCTAAGAAATGCGTCTTTTGCACCTACCTCAATTAGTTTCTCGGAAGATTCAATACCAACAGATATTAGCTTTTTTTCCATTTCTTTACCAATATTCATCATAGATGTTAATTCTGACATATTTATTTTCAACTCTCCTTGTTCTACTCATTTTTTAAACTGGAAGTTTCTTCTCTATTAGCGGTTATATTTTGCTCCTGCATAAATCAGCAACGCCAATCCCGCAACAAATCCCAATGAAAAAGCGATAAAACTTAATGCTGAATCTGTTATACCGATTATTATAGCAGTCACCAAAAGACCAATTCCAATAAAAATAACACCCCAACCTGATATTTTACAAAAAATCTTTTTATCACTTGGAGACACTTTGTCATAATGATAACTATGAAGCAAAGTGATTTTTTCCTTTTTCCACATCAAGCAACCAAGATATATAAAAACAAGTCCAAGTACACCTATTCCAATCGCAACACCTATCGTTTCCGTCATAACAACCCCCTCCAAAATCCCGATTTATCAAGTTCAATAATATCACAGCCAGCCACAAAAGTATATTACAATCAAGGGGAAATAGCCACAAAATGCTCTCTCCCCTTTTTCCATTCTATTTATAATGAAAAAAGTAAAGACGTAAAAGAGTATTTTTGAGAAATACGCTCAAAAATCTTCCTTTTACATCTTGACTTTTACCCACGTTATCGGCTTGGAACTCCTCTTTCCTGTGCATGTTCCTGCTCTTTTTGGTGTTCTATATACCCGTTTCTTATTTCTTTTCTTTCCTCTTTCGATAATGCAGGATTGACGATTTCAGGGTAGGGTTTCAGGTTTCCTGTGAGATTGGCTTGAAAGCATTCTCTCTCATATTGTGCCTCTGTAATCCCTCTGTCAGAGCAGTAATTTTCCTTACACTGTAAATAATCTCTAAATCCCTTTTGCCTCTGTATTTCTCTCTCTCTATCCTGTTCCCTGTCAGATAAATCTTTTTCTTTGCTCTTTATTCCTTTCTCTCTTTGCTCCAATATTGATTTCTCTTTATCCAGTTCTTTTTGTCTTTTCAGATTGTCTTTTTGCTTAGTTTTCAGCTTTTCCTCTTTTTTATCCAGTCTTTGCTGACATTCGTTGAGTTCTCTTTCCTTTTCGTTCATTCTTTCAAGTTGTGTCTGTAGCTTTAACTCTTTGATAGTCATATTTCTGCCCCGTTCCTTAGTAATGCCAGTCACAACATTTATATTCCTATCAGGCATACGTTCTCTTAAATGCTTCTGCAAATCGTCATGGAATGTCCTTAAATCTTTCCTTGTCAGAACTTCCTTAGCGCAGACCTTTTCAGCCTGTTCATGTGCAGGATTTTCGTCCTTAGAAACAGGGATAAAAGAATAGTGCAGATGTGGTTGTTTTTCGTCCTCATGGACAAAAGCACCAATACAATTTTCTGCTCCATATCTTGCATTTAGAAAGTCTGTAGCGTGTGTAAAAAACTCTCTCGAATTGCCATTAAAATCCTTTGGCAACGTAACCCCCCAATCACACATAACCTTTACATCCGCCCTATCAATTTTATATAACTCGTTCAGTCGGTTTTTAAAATATTTCTGTGGGGATTCCTCTCTTTGCATTAAATTATAATTTTCATGCGTCTTTGATTTATCTATGTCCTGATTGCTTCTATTGCAATCCTTTTCCTTATCTCTGTTATAGTGATTAAACAAATGCCCTGTCTGGGCTTACGTATATTTCGCAACATGAGCCATATTATAGCACTTCCTTTCTTATTTCATCAGTGCCATAATTTTTCCTTCTGTTATAATTATACATCATATCAGACAGCCAGATCAACGGTTGCTCCAATATGGTATAGCAAGTTATACCAATAAATTGGTAACTTGCAAGGGTTGCACCCTTGACCTGCTTTTTGCTTTTTTCACATCTCTTGCTTTTTAAATCAAAGTATTATAAAATATTATTAAGTAAGCAATATCAAAGTAAAGTGTGTCTATATTTTATAGATTAGATTTTTAATAAGGCAAGAGTTTTAAGCTATAGAGTCTCTTGTAGCAGGTTGCGAATCCTGTCAAGTGTTTCAACTCATGGGCGTGTGGAGCCGACGCAGAAAGTCCACGGTATTATGTACCAGCTTCTATTATGGTGCATTGTGCCTCAGTCAGATGTGACAGCCAGAACTGACAATAAACAAAAAGCATTGGGGTGGATATTCGTAGCGGAACATACATATAAAAAGCAATGAGCGAATTGAGCAAAGCCTTTCGGCGGTATGTATGCCTTGTGTATGCAAGGAACTAATAGAACAATCAGAAACTACACTCAACTGACGGAAGTCATGAATGTAAGCAGAGTTTTCAAGTTTTTATTTTTTGTGAAGACGGGAAAACTCTGCTCATTTCTAGCCTAACATCTAGAAGTCGAAAGAGGGAAAACACATGGTTAAAGAATAAACAAACTTGATATTTCTTAGTTTGAAAAAAGTGTTTTCTCTCTTTTGCTTCTTTTCTCTCTTTTGCTTCTTTTCTCTCTTTTGCTTCTTTTCTCTCTTTTGCTTCTTTTCTCTCTTTTGATTTTCAGATTTTCCAGTGGATGTCGATATCGCCGTTTTCGTGAAGCAATATTTTCTCTATCAAGAGATTGACAACTGATTTCTTTTCTTCATCATTCAGCCTGTGGAATACAAGAGGTAAGCAATCACTGATTCTTGCCTGTTCGGTGAAAGAGAGATTTCTTTCCTGTGTCAGCTCAATTTCATCAATTTTGTGTTTGCGTTCCTCTATCGCTTTGCTGACCTGTTCAATATCCATTGTACCAAGTGCCGCAAGATTGACAAGCCTTTCGATTTCCTGATTGATTTTAGCGATTTCATCGCTTCTTTTTTTTGCCTTCATGTTACTTTCCAATAGCTTGCAGGCAATCACATCAAGCTGTTTCTGCACTTCAACAGCAACCTTTTCCCTAAGTATTGGAAATGTGATTTTAATTGAGACATTGCAACAGTGCAGTGTAGAACGTCCGTAACAATTCAGATTCGGGAAATGGTATATCTTGATTGCATAACCACAATCCGCACATTTCACCAATCCTGCCAGTTCTTTCATTTTACTGGGTGCATTTGCCCGACCAAACTTTTCATTTTTTCCAAGCCGTTCTTGCACTGTTATAAATGTTGCGCTGGGAACAACTCCCTGAAAATTCGTCCTATATACAGTCTGTTCTTCCAAAGATGTGTACATCCGAGTATTTGCGTTACCTGCTTTTTTCCCTACAATATGCGCTGAAGTAGAACCGTCTCATGTATTTTCATTACTGCAAATATGCGCTTTCCGCATTTTGTAGTATTTATAGAGCAGGTTATCCGCAACCGCATAGACAGGATTCTGAAGTATTCGTGCTATTGTTACGCTGTCAAAGCGACCATTTTCCCGATTGCTCCGATAACCTTTTTCGTATAATTCCCTTCCGACTTTTGCCAGACTTGTATTAGCTTCCTCTGCATACATTGCAAAAGCCAGCTTAACCATTTCAATATCATCATTTTCTTTCAATGTTGGCTTATTGTCAGAAGTCCTTGCATTATCAAATCCTTTCGGTGCAGGCTCGCCAGGCCACCGTCCATCTTCTTCAATCCGAAAGTAATAATTGTCCTTCACACGTTCCTGTATGCTTTCCCGTTCCATTTGAGCAAATACAATCAAAATGCCCATCATTGCCCTTCCCATTGGGGTAGAAGTATCAAAGTTTTCCGATATTGAAATAAACTCTACTTTATGTATTTCCATTAACTGATACAGTTGATAGAAGTCTGCTATGTTCCTGCTGATACGGTCTAAGCGATAGACGATTACTCTTTTTATTTTGTCGGCTTCAATCTCTGTTTTTAATCTCTGCAAGTCTGGGCGTTCTGTGTTCTTCCCTGAATAGCCTTTGTCCTTATAAACTTCTGCGTTTTCATCTGATAGCGCCAGCCCTTTCTCAATCTGTGTTTCGATTGACAGGGAATCTTTTTTGTCCAGGCTTTGTCTTGCATATACAGCGTCTTTCCGAATATCCTGTTTTGTTGTCCTTTGTGTCATTTTCTGTGCTACCTCCACTTGATAAAAATATTCTAAGTATCCGACGGTAGACTTGAAATCTTTCATCTTCTGATATAGGATTATAGATATTCGATACTTTCATTTCTGCACCTTATATCTTTTTATCCTATGTTTATTCTAACCGTTTTTTACTTATGTATCAAGTGTATCTTGTCATCACAGGACCGACCGGAGCTGGAAAGGCTTACCTTGCATGCGCCCTTGGCGTGGAAGCGTGCAGACAGACTTACAGGGTTTTATATATCAGGATGCCTGACCTGATGCGTAACTTTGAGAATCAGAACGACAACCTCAGGGAGTTTACAAAATACAGGAAAAGGATCGGCAACTATCAGATCCTTATCCTTGATGAGTGGCTTAATTACAAACTTTCCGAAAAGGATGCCAAGAACCTCTATGAGCTGTTTGAACAGCGCAGCGGGAATCATTCCACCGTCTTTGTCAGACAGTATCCTGTCGATGAATGGCATGGCAGGCTCGGCGGCGGAACGCAGGCAGATTCCATCATGGACAGGATTATCCATAATGCCTATGAAATCCCTACAAATGAAACGAACCTGAGAAAGCTGTATGATTCAAAGAAACTGAAAAAGCTTGTTGACGAAATAGAATCATGATCGTCTGAATAAGCTATACATGCTATTGCCTCTGTTGTATTTTGAAGCAACAGAGGCAGTACTACTATATCTTGTGTCCGGGGTGGCTCTCAAGCGGGAAACTGGTGGCTCCCAAGGAGGATAATATTCAATCAGATCTCCATTCCGGGAAATCCCAGCCGTATCCAAAAGACAGTTCGGAATCGATCATACACCGTCTTCCGTTTCATGGTTCTTCTTTCCCATAGTTCCTCCTTCCATCATTCATAAACCACTTTTTTCTTTACCCTGATTTCACTCCTTTTCTCATCTCAATACCTCCATGTCATCTGTCAAACCACTAAAAAATCGAGGTCAAAAACGGCTGATTTTAAGCCTATTTTTGCCTCGATTTTTTGTTCAAAACCACAATATCTTGTGTTTTCTCCTCTTTATTTCTTCTTGTCTCCACAAAATGTCATCTGAATCACGACTTCCACATGCCGCGTCATCGGAAACAGATCCACTCCCCACGCCTCCTTTGCATGGTATCCCTTCTTTTCAAACAGCTCTAGATCCCTTGCCAGCGTCTCCGGGCTACAGGAAACATACACGACGCTCCCCGGCCTTAAGACCCCAACGGCATGGATAAATTCTGCCGTACTCCCGCTCCGCGGCGGGTCCATCAAGACCACGTCGGCCCGGCCTCCCTCTGCGGCCATCTGCATCATAAAACGGCTTGCATCGTTTGCATAAAATCGGATATTTTTCACGGCATTCAGCCGTGCGTTACTCACCGCATCCCGCACTGCATCCCGGTTCAACTCCACTCCGATCACCTCTTTGGCCTTCGCCGACGCTACGATTCCGATGGTTCCTGTCCCGCAATAAGCGTCCACAACCGTCTCCTTTCCGGTCAGGCCGGCCGCGTCGACCGCCAGGCGGTAGAGGGCCTCTGTCTGTATCGGATTTACCTGATAAAACGATTTCGGGGAAATCCGAAAACGGAACCCGCAAAGCCTGTCCACGATGTAGCCGGGGCCATACAGGACATGCTCCTTGTCTCCCAGGACCATGCTTGTCCCCCGGTTATTGATGTTCTGGATGACGGTGGTAATCTCCGGATGGGCTTTCCTCAATGCACGGACAAAATTGTTTTTGGAGGGGAACACCGGCGAGGCCGTTACAAGAACCACCATGATCTCCCCGGTTGCACGCGCCGTTCGCACAAGCACATGGCGCAGAAAGCCATAGCCCGTATCTTCGTCGTATATCTTCATTTTAAAAGAGGGAACCAGCTCCCGAATCGTCCCGATAATCGCATCCGCTTTCTGATCCTCAATCAGACATTCCGTCACCGGAAGAACCTCATGTGTTCCCTCTCTGTATACCCCGGAGAGAATCTCCCCTTTCCGGCCGCGCGCCATTACCGCGTGTACCTTATTGCGGTAATGATACGGATCAGTCATCCCGAAAATCGGATGAACCTTGCAAAACGGTTTCAAAATTGCCGCCAGCTCTCTCTGCTTTTTCTCCAGTTGTTTTTCATAGGTCAGATTCAGGTACTGGCAGCCGCCACATTTCTTAAAATTCGGACATTTCGGCATGTTGTATTCTCCTTGCTTTTTTTGCTTTTGCTCTGTATAATTATACCGTCTTCCTGCCCTTTATGCCAGTATTTTTCAGAAAGGAGCTTAAAATTATGCGTTTTTATATCAATTCGACCATTTATACCACAAGACCCCAGACTTCCGAAGGACGCCTTACCAAGGAGCTTCGCACATATGATCTGCTTGACTCCCTGCAGATTTCCTACACACGCATCGACCATGCCGCCACAGCCACCATCGACGATTGTATGGAGGTAGAGGCGCTTTTGGGAATCCATATCTGTAAAAACCTTTTCCTTTGTAATGCCCAGAAAACCGCTTTCTATCTTCTCATGATGCCGGGGCACAAAAAGTTCAAGACCAAAAATCTCTCCAAACAGATCGGTTCCGCCCGGCTTTCTTTCGCCGATGACGCCCATATGAAGGAATTTTTGGACATCACGCCCGGCTCTGTCAGCATTCTGGGGCTTGCAAATGACAGAGAAAATCAGGTGCAGCTCTTAATCGACGCCGATGTTTTAAGGGAACCATACATTGGCTGTCATCCATGCATCAATACCTCCAGCCTGAAAATAAAAACAGCAGACATTCTGGAAAAATTCCTGCCTGCTGTTCATCATGCCTATACACTTGTGGAGCTTCCCTGGGAGGAAGCCTGATGCCCGCTCCGTTTAGAGCATGGCGCCGCTTCCGTCGAAGCTGTATGTAGTCCCTTCAATCTCCATGGTCGTATTGAAGACCATAGCGCCGCCGTTTGCCGGGTCAAGATAATACCAGCTTCCATCCGGCTGGATCCAGCCGGTCACCCGCTGTCCGTTTACATAGTAATACCAGCTTCCATCCTCCTGGCCCCAGATTCCCTCGGCGCCCGGCCCCTGCACATCTCGGCCAAAATCTGTGTTTGGTTCGGACGAATCCGGCTTCTGCAGCCTGCCCGTATAATCCTTAAACGCGAACTCCAGGCAGACATTTCCATCAATGCCCGCAACCCGGCCTTTGTCGGTTGACTGCCAGATCGTCCGATTCGCATAAGTGTGATCTCCCCCATACCTCGCCAGCCAGATGTCATACGGGATCTGATTGGTATCCATATTGGCCGTAAATTTGCTGTAATCGCTGTACACGATCGGCGTATAGCCGCTCTCCGCGATCACCTGGCAGAATGCATTAACAATGTCCGTCAGCTCCGGAACTGGAAGATCTAAAATGGATTGAGACTCGATATCCACCGCAAGCGGATAGGTAACCTCGTACTGCCTCGCTGTTTCCACTGCATAGCGGGCGGCCTCCTTTGCCTCCTCCACAGTCCTGGTTTGAAGATACACATAAGGGGCCGCATCGATTCCGTTGGCCCTCGCCTCGCGCATATTCCGGTCAAAGGTCTCATCCATCGTGTATTCTCCCTCATATCCAAAGGAGCCCATCCGAATCCAGGCAAACGCCACATCATCCGCTGCCACCTTTTTCCAGTCTATCTGTCCCTGCCACTTGGAGACGCTGATCCCTCTTAAAAGCGCCCCTTCAATCACATTTCCTGATTCGTCCATATAAGCTCCATCTACCTTTTTCCAGGCCATCTCATTTTTTCCAGTATTAGTATTGTCTTCTATATTAATTTCATTATTGGAAGTATTATCAAATCCAGGTCCAATTCCATTTGTGTCATTCCCTACTATTGTTACTACCGCAAAGCTTGCCATTTGTGGCAGTGCACAAAGACACATTACCAAAATCGCAGCAACGATTCTCTTATGTCTCATATTCATTTCTCCTTCCTGCTGGCTGTTTCTACCATATACACATGAATCGTGTTTTAGAGCGTGTCTGAAAATTCATTCCTGTCATTTGCACACCCCACTTCGCGGTATATTGGGCCTAAATTCACTTAACGTAGCCCACTATACCGCGCTCATTTGGGCCAAATCTCCCACAAAGTGGAACGCACATCTGACGGAAAGCAATTTTCAGATACGCTCTAGTGTACCATTTTTTTCCCTGCTTGTCTTTAATAAATTCTTACATTCCTGTGGCAAACCTTACGTCTTCTTGTAAGCAACAATCCAGACAGTCTCTGCGCTGTTACACTTTCTTTACTTTTCCTTTTCTCTATGCTATGATAAAAAACACCAAAATAAACCAGCTAATCTATCCATACTGGGGAGGACCTATGAATACCTTCAGAAAATTTGCCGCCTATTATAAGCCCTACCGCACCGTCTTTTATCTGGATCTCATCTGCGCTGCCGTCATCAGTGCCGTGGATCTTCTTTACCCACAGCTCTTAAGGCGTGCCGCCAATTCCTGGTTTCGTGAGGCTCCCTCACGTATCCTGCATTCGCTTCCGTTCCTGCTTGGTGGTCTCATTCTCCTCTATCTCATACAGACCCTATGCAAATATTACGTCACCTATCAGGGACATGTCATGGGTACGTGGATCGAGCGGGATATGCGTAAGGATCTGTTCGACCATTACGAAAAGCTTTCCTTTTCCTACTACGACCACAACAATACCGGCCAGATGATGAGCAAGCTCGTCTCTGACCTGTTCGAAATTTCCGAATTTGCTCACCATGGGCCTGAAAATCTTTTTATCTGTACGATCAAGATCATCGGTTCCTTCATCTTCCTGATCCTGATCAATGCGAAGCTCGCCATCCTTTTGGGGATCGTTGTCCTTTGTATGGTCTTCTTCTGCCTCTCCCAGAACGCGCGCATGCAGGAGACCTTTATGGACAACCGCAAAAAGATCGGAGACATCAATGCCAGGCTGCAGGATACACTCTCCGGCATCCGTGTGGTCCAGTCCTTTGCAAACGAAGACATCGAACGAAATAAATTCAGCCGGAGCAACGAGCGTTTTGTTCATTCCCGTGATGCCAATTACCGGGCCATGGGCCGCTTTCATGCCGGCACTCTGCTGTTCCAGGGCCTAATGTACACGACCATCCTCATCGGAGGCGGCTTTCTGATTGCCGCAGGCAGCATGGCTCCGGAGGATTTGGCCATGTACGCCCTCTATATCGGGATCTTCATCAGCCCGCTTCAGATCCTTGTGGAATTTACGGAAATGTTTCAAAAAGGGCTCTCCGGCTTTAAACGCTTCCTCTCCGTCACGGAAACCTCCCCGGAGATCTTTGATGCGCCAAAAGCCCGGGTCCTCACGGATACAATGGGCCGGATCTCCTTTCAGGATGTAAGCTTTTGTTATCAGGATGGCGAACCGGTCCTTTCCCATGTTTCCTTTGACATCCCAGCCGGAAAGTCCGTGGCGCTTGTCGGCCCCTCCGGCGGCGGAAAAACCACGATCTGTTCCCTGCTTCCGCGGTTTTATGATGTGACGGGAGGCGCAGTCCTTGTTGACGGCTGTGACGTCCGCACGCTTACTCTAAAAAGCCTGCGTGAGAATATCGGCTTGGTCCAGCAGGAGGTCTACCTGTTCGGCGGCACGATCCGCGAAAATATCGCCTACGGAAAGCCCGGCGCCTCCGAAGCAGAAATCATCGAGGCTGCCGAAAAGGCCAATATCCACACTTTCATCATGGAGCTGCCGGACGGCTATGACACCTTTGTCGGAGAACGTGGTGCCAGACTCTCCGGGGGCCAGAAACAGCGGATCTCGATTGCCCGTGTATTTTTAAAAAATCCGCCGATCCTGATCCTTGACGAAGCCACCAGTGCCCTCGATAACGAGAGTGAACGTCATATTCAGCAGAGCCTGGAAGCCCTTTCCAAAAACCGCACGACCATCACGATCGCCCACCGACTCTCCACCATTCAGAACGCAGACGAAATTATCGTCATTGACGGCCAGGGCATCGCCGAGCGTGGGACCCACCAAGCGCTGCTTGATACAGACGGGGTATACGCACGCTATTACAAAATGCAATTTACATAACCGTATCCTCACAAGCCCTGCCGTTCATGTACGGATTTCCTGCCATACACCCTGCTTCGGTTTGGCTGACCGTACGCCATCGGCATACGGCACCGCTCCCTCCTCTCTGCCATGCAGACCGAAAAAATCCCCGGACACGTTCGGAACATACGTTCCAAATCTGTCCGGGGATTTTCTATATGATATGGACTACCTTCCAATTTATTCTATCGTATTGCCAAGCAGCCGAATCACAAACATAGTGATCAGCATCAGGATGATTCCGGTCGGCAGAGCAATCCACGCGCTCTGTACAAAACCGGCCACAATATAGGTCACAAACGATACGGCGGCCACAGTTACCGTATAGGGAAGCTGTGTCATGACATGGTTTACATGCTCACACTGCGCACCGGCCGACGCCATGATTGTCGTATCCGAGATCGGCGAGCAGTGATCGCCGCAGACCGCGCCCGCCATACAGGCCGAAATCGAGATGATCATGAGCTGCGGATTGCTGTTCTCGAACACAGCCACAACGATCGGAATCAAGATTCCAAAGGTTCCCCAGGATGTTCCGGTCGCAAAAGCCAGGAAACAGCCCACCACAAAAATGATAGCCGGCAGGAAATTCAGAAGTCCACCAGCGCTTGCCTCCACGAGACCCGCTACATATACATCCGCACCCAGGCTGTCCGTCATCGCCTTTAAGCTCCATGCGAAGGTCAGAATGAGAATCGCTGGAACCATGGCCTTAAAGCCCTCGGGCAGGCAGGCCATGCAATCGGAAAAGCTTAATACCCGACGGATCTGATAAAGCGTGATCGTGATCACGATGCCGAAGAAGCTGCCGAAGGTCAGGCCCAGCGAGGCATCCGACTGCGAAAATGCCGTCACAAAATCTGTGCCGGAGAAAAAGCCTCCCGTATACAGCATGCCAAATACACAGCAGGCAACCAGGCAGACGATCGGGATCAAAAGATCGATCACCGTGCCGCGGCTTGCTACATGCTCATCCTTTGCGAACTCGTAGGGGCGTCCTGGAGTCGTAAAGAGATCGCCCTTTTCGGCATTCAGCTCATGCGTTTTCATGGAACCAAATTCTTCCTTCATAAGCACCATGCCGACCATCATCACAATCGTCAGAATCGCATAAAAATTGTACGGAATCGCGCGGATAAAGATCGAGAAGCCGTCCTCGCCCTCCACAAATCCCGTCACGGCCGCCGCCCAGGAGGAAATCGGCGCAATGATGCAGATCGGGGCCGCTGTTGCATCAATCAAATAGGCAAGCTTGGCACGCGATACGTTGAATTTATCCGTTACCGGGCGCATGACGCTTCCCACGGTCAGACAGTTGAAATAGTCGTCGATGAAGATCAGGACGCCGAGCAGAATCGTTGCGAGCTGCGCGCCCACGCGGTTCTTGATCTTGCTGGCGGCAAACTGGCCAAATGCGGCCGAACCTCCGGCTTTGTTCATCAGGTTTACCATCGCGCCCAGAATCACAAGGAAAACCAGGATTCCCACGTTGTAGCTGTCGGAAAGCACGCCAATGATGCCATCTTCAAAAATATGCGTGATCGTTCCCTCAAACTGAAAGCCCGAATACAAAAGGCCTCCCATCAGAATCCCGATAAAAAGTGAGCTGTACACCTCTTTCGTGATCAAAGCGAGCGCGATTGCCACCACAGGCGGCACCAGCGCCCAGAAAGTTGAATAGACCGCCGGCACATATTCCGCCGCTTCCTCCTCCGCGCCAAAGGCAGTTATGGCACATAGAAGCACGAACGCCAACGCCGCCGGCAGCACAAAAAACCGTCTTCTTCTTTTGCTGTTCATATCGTTTCCCCTTTTTTAATTTTTACATAACAAACCGGCACTTTCTTATTTCTCATAAAAAAGTGTGCGCTCTGTGCACACTCGCGCCGGATTGACCTCACTTCGCACAAGGCCGTGCTTCATTGGGTCAGACCCCGCAGCTGCATCAGCAGCCATCTTCCTTAGCGCGTAGTGCGCATCCTAGCCCGGCAGGGCCTTTTTGCCTTATAGGAAATTTCGAAGGAATTTCCTATAAGATAAAAAAACACCATAAAGCTTTTCCCTCTGGAAAACGCTCTGTGGTGTTGATGATGCATCGCAGCATGACTCAGGAATACCAGATAGCGCTCCACCTTCGTGACAGTACACCGCATATTCTGCGCCGTCCCAGGACCCCCGCCCGGCCGGCGAAAGCTCCTTCGGCAGTCTCCCCTTTCCCGCCGGACCGGCTGCCCTGCCATAGGTCCGTGGTACTCTTGAAGCCTGCGCCTCTATCATGTTTCTGTTATGTTAAAGTTATTCTAGCACGCTTTCCCTAAAAAGGAAAGCCTTATTTTGCGGAAAAAAGCATAAACATCAAGCTTCCCGGCGTTTAAATGTCCCTCTGATCCCAAGTTTGGTCCTGTATTTTGCAACCGTCCGCCTTGATACCGCCATCCCGGCCTCCCCGAGGCTCTTTGCAAGCTGCTCATCGCTGTAGGGCCTTTGCTTGTCCTCGGCCTCTGTAGGGGCCTTCAGCTTTTCCTTGATCGTATTTCGGCTTACTCCCTTTTCATTCCCGGCTCCGGTAACGATTCCCGTTGTGAACATATCGCGCAGAAGGAAGCAGCTGGCAGGTGCAAGAAGATATTTATCGCGGATCGCACGGCTCACTGTGGACTTATGGACTGCAAGCTCAGCCACAATCCGCTCTAGGGTCATGAACTTTAAAGCTGCCTTCCCGAGCAGGTATCCCTGCTGCCGCTCCAAAATCCCGCGCGTGATCCCCAAAAGCGTCCGCTTCCTCTATTCCACCACATGCATGATAAACTGCGCCCGCTCATCCCCGCAGCCGTTAAGCGGCCGCGGGTTCCGCCCCTTGATCACATGAATCAGCTTGCGGACTTCGATTGAGGAAAGCCCCATCGCCCTTGAAATATTGCTTATTTTTCCTTCTGCCACATCCTGCAGATGATTCTGTATGATCCCCCGCGAGCTCCGACTCGCGCTCCATGCCTGCGATCTGCATCAGCAGGCACTCCCGAAGCCCGGAGGCAAAAATCCCGCACGGCTCCAGAGCCTTCAACTGCGCGAGCACATACCGGGCCTTCTCTGTATCCGTTTCCAGGGCCGCGGCAATCTCCTCTGCCGAAAGCGGCAGATACCCGCTCTGTTCCAGAGAGTGGATGCAGAAAGCCACGATTGTTCTCTCGCATGTATCCAGCCGTTCCCATAGAAGCTGCATCGACACCAGTTCCTCAACGGATTCCGGCCCGCTCTCCGCCTCGTAAAGCTCACGCTCACCGGAATCCTCGCAGTTTCCTCCATTATAAAAGCGCTCCGTCTCCCGGTATGTAACCGGCTGCTCCCCACTGCATTCTCCAAGCGAATACTCCACCAGCGGATTCTCGATTTCCTCGTTCTGCAGAAATTCCCCAAGCTCCGCCGCGGACATACATAAAATATTCAGGGATTCCACCTAAACCTGTAACAAGGACTGCTTGACCCGCAGAGAGATTCCCGCTTTTATCTCCAATCCCTTTCCCCCGCTTTCCCAGCATCACATTGTATCTCTGCCGAGATTATATTATGTCCTCCGGACATTCTACCCCTCCGGGGGAGGCGCACGATTTGATTGGGAAACTGTCCCTCCTCCGGACGGACACAAATCGGCGCGGTATAATCTCGATAGAGATTATACCATGTCCACTAACCTCATGCGGCGCCGTCGGCTTGCATTCGCTAAGTTCCCAGGTATGACTCGCATTAAGTTCGTGTAAAACCTCGCCAAACGCCCATAGTATACCATAACCCGACAAAAAATGAAAGCGCGCGGCTCTTTGCAATTTCCGGATATAAATTTCTATGCGGGAACTAAACATCTTGTGCGGCCTTCTTCCTTGGCAGGAAATTTTTCTCACCTCTCTCATTGAATAAAACCCCCCCAAATCGTACATCATTTCTTTGTAGCAGTCTGCTGCTCAAAAGCATCAAGAATGGAATTGCGGAGGTAAGGGGTATGCCTGGTTATAAGGTTGAAATCTGCGGTGTCAATACAGCAAAGCTGCCGCTGCTTACCACAGAAGAAAAAGAGGCGCTTTTTAAGCGCATCCTGGCCGGTGACAAGCAGGCCAGAGAGGACTATATCAAAGGGAATCTGCGCCTCGTCTTAAGCGTTATCCAGCGCTTTTCCGGCAACAATGAAAACATAGACGACCTGTTTCAGATCGGCTGCATCGGCCTCATCAAGGCCATTGATAATTTTGATATAACCCAGAATGTCAAATTCAGCACGTATGCCGTACCTATGATTCTTGGAGAAGTACGCCGCTATCTGCGCGACAACAATGCCATCCGCGTAAGCCGCTCCTTACGAGACACCGCTTATAAAGCCATATATGCACGAGAAAGCCTGATGAAAAAAAATTTGAAGGAACCGACCATCATGGAGATCGCCGATGAGGTGGGCTTAAGCAAGGAGGAGATCACCTACGCCATGGACGCGATCCAGAGCCCGGTCAGCCTCTATGAGCCCGTTTACACCGACGGTGGCGACCCGCTCTACGTGATGGATCAGATCAGCGACAAGAAAAACCGCGAGGAAAACTGGATCGAGGAGCTCTCCCTAAGCGAGGCCATGAAGCGTCTGCCTGACCGCGAACGCCACATCATCGACATGCGCTTCTTCGAGGGCAAGACGCAGACCGAGGTCGCCGCCGAGGTCGGCATCAGCCAGGCGCAGGTGTCGAGACTGGAAAAAAATGCATTGAAGACGATGCGGAATTATCTGAGCTGAAAAACGAATCGGATATCATTAAAGGAATCTCCGTCGAAAGCGAATGGAGATTCCTTTTTCTTACTGTCTTTTCAAAAAAACTCACCGCAAATACATATAGTAACAGTCTTAAATTCATGCTATACTAAGTGTAACGATGTACTCTCCATAAACAAGGGGACACATGCCCCAAGTACCGCCTTTTAGGATCCGAAGGAGGATATCTTTTCATTATAAAAAGGAGGTGGAACATTTGCTGACACAGAGTAAAATCATCAAGGAGCTCGCTGAAAAGCTAGAACGGCAGCTCATTATTGACGATTTAAGCAAAATCCAATCCATTGAGGAGCTAAAAAAATATGTCGAAAAGCTCCGCGCAAAAAATGAAACATAATCACACAGCGGGAGAAGGCCAAAAGCCTTTTCCCTACAAAATTGCCTCAGCCTCTCTTTCTGCCTGTTCCAGCTCCTTCTTCCCCTCCAAAACCGAAAATGCAAGCCGGTACACACGCTTTTCCAGCGCCCCGACCGTCTCCGTCTCTCCCGCGCGGCCCGAAAAGCCGCAGTTCGTCGGCTCCATGGCCATCGCGTAGTCGCCCGAGGCGCTGCTTTTCCAAAGTGTCATGTACGGAAGACTGTGCACGTTCCACCGCACGAGGAGCCCCAAAGAAAGCCGGTCGTTTACGACTGCCGCGAAGGTATTCCCCTCCGCGTCGGCCGCCGGGACGCATTGGAATACCTGTTCCGGCTCTCCGTCCGCCGGTTCTCCCACGACCTTTCTCGTCTCCATGCCCTTTTTCGCCGCCTCATCCCGCGGCGTGCAGGTTCTTTCCGGCAGAATCAGCCTCGCTCCCGGCTCCAAAAGCGGATATCCCACGTTACAATGGTACAAAAGGCAGAGCGGCTGCGGCTCAAAGCCCTGGTTTTCCACCTCGTCGGTAAAGACGATCTCCCGGCTCCCGTACACGGTTTCCACTCGCCGCCGCAGCACTAGGTTTTCGCCAAAAATCCTGGCCTCGCGCATCTCACCGCTCACGCACAGTCTATAGCTGTCCCCGTCAAAATATGCGTCCATCCCCACCTTCTCCGCCGGCGTCGTGCGGAGTCTCCCGTGCGTCGGGTAATCCACGCCGTCGATCGTTTGGCAGCCATGGATGTTCTCCAAGCCGCAGGTAAACATGGCCCCGCCCATGATCGAGCGCACGGCCTCCTCCCCCGCCGTGTCGTAGGGGTTGCGGCCCTGTAGCCCCGGCTTTGTAAGGAGATTGAGCCGCATGCCCTTATAACTGAACCACGCCGGATCGAGGCATTTGTCGAGCATCAGTGCAAACTCGAGCGCCCCGTTCTTTACAAGCGCGCACCGCAGACCAGCGGCCCGGCCGTCCTCAAACGTCACCCGCCGGACGGACGCGACCTGCTCCATGCTGCCGCATAGCCGTAGAAGCCGCTCCCGGCCGCAGCCCGCCGCAGCCGGGTCTTTGGCCGCGCTGCCGCTCGATCCGACGCTTCTAAAGTGACCGCCGCCCGTCCTTTTAGACGCTTTGCCGGCTCCAAGGCCGCCGGCAGCCGCTCCGTCAGAAAAATCATCTGCCACATCTCTCCCGTTCGCCCCGGCAGACTTTTTCATCCACTCCATCTCTACTCCTTCGCCTCCGGATACTCATTACACAAGAGACGATACGGCGCCTCATCCTCCTCGATCTTCGGGAAACGCCCCATTTTCTCGTAGAAACGGTTATCCGTATTGTCGTCGTTGCACTGGCTCACCTCTCCGAGAAGCACCGGGCCGCCGCCCTCCTCAACCTCGAAATCATGGTACAGATACGGATAGATGGTAATACTCTCACCCGGAGTCAGCCTGACCTGCGTCCCTGCCGGAACCACCATCTCGCGCCCGTCCACGTGGACATGGACCTCGCTCTCCTTATCCAGCTCCTCATCCTTCGTCGAATTGTATACACGAATCAGCACATTTCCGCCGCCCCGGTTGATAATGTCCTCCATCTTCGACCAGTGGAAATGCATCGGTGAATACTGCCCTTCCTTAATATAAAGAAGCTTTTCCGCATACGTCTTCGTATATTTGTCACGCATCTTCAAATTTCCGTTGCGGATGGTGATCAGAGAAAATCCCACCTTGTTGAAATCTCCCAAGCCGTAGTCTGTGATATCCCATCCAAGCATATTGTCGCGGACCTCATCATACTCATGTCCCTTTTCCTGCCATTCCTCGGGCGTAAAATTGCAAAACGGAGGAACGGCAAACCGGTATTCCCGGACCATGTTCTCCATCTCCTTCAGCGCCGCATTGATCTCACTTCGTTTCATAAAAACGGTTCTCCTTTCATAATCACTGCTGGTCGATAAAACAAAGGAGGCACCGGACCCCAATGGCCCGGCGCCCATAAAAATCTTTGCTTTTTTCTTAATTACTTCTTCAACACGGAAACGCCCGTATCCTGCACCTTGCCGCCCAGGGACTCGCCCTCAAGAGCCGCAACCGCTGCTTTTACGCCCTCGATGCCCATGACATCCGGGTTCTGCGCCATTGTGCACAGAAGGTATCCGTCGTTGATCAGGTTCATGATCGCGTCGGACTTGTCAAAACCCACGCCGATGATGTCGCTCTTGCCGGACGCCTTGATCGCGTTTCCGGTTCCGGTCGTAGAACCCTCGTTGCAGCCAAAGATTCCGACCACGCCCTGCGTGATGTAGTTCTCGGCGATCGTCTGGGACTTCGCCGCGTCGCCCTCACCGTACTGGGTCTCCATGAGCTCATAGCCCTTGCCCTCGAAGGCAGAACGGAAGCCAGCCTCTCTCTTGACCGTCGAATCCGTAGCCGCGTTTACGTTTACGATTCCGATCTTGCCGGAGGTGATGCCGGCCGCCTCGAGCGCCTTGATCATCTCCTCGCCTGCCGTCTTACCGGCCGCCTCGTTATCCGTCGAGAAGGTCGCCTCTGCGTCTACGTTCGCCGGGGAATCTACATACACCAGCTTCACGCCCCGCGAAGAAGCCTCTTTCAGTGCGGACGAGATCGCATCCGGGCCGTTGGCCGCCACAATGATCGCCTCATAGTTGCCTGCCACCGCGTTGTTCACGCACTCGATCTGCTGCGCGTCATCCTTCGTATTCGGGGACATGAAGGTCACGGTCACGCCCATCTCGGCGGCCTGCTTCTGTGCGCCCTCATTTAACGTTACCCAGTGCTGGTCGATGGAGTCCATTGTGATCAGGGCGATCTTCCATTCCTTAGAGGCCTTTGCCGTACCTGCAGCCGCCACATTTCCTGCACTCTCAGCCTTGATGACCGATACGCCAGTATCCGTAACCTTGCCGCCCAGGGACTCGCCGTTTAATGCGGCAACGGCTGCCTTTACGCCTTCCTCGCCCATGACATCCGGGTTCTGCGCCATCGTGCACAGAAGGAAGCCGTCGTTGATCAGGTTCATGATCGCGTCGGACTTGTCAAAGCCCACGCCGATGATGTCACTCTTGCCGGACGCCTTGATCGCGTTTCCGGTTCCGGTCGTGGAGCCCTCGTTGCAGCCGAAGATTCCGACCACGCCCTGCGTGATGTAGTTCTCGGCGATCGTCTGAGACTTCGCCGCGTCGCCCTCACCGTACTGGGTCTCCATAAGCTCATAGCCCTTGCCCTCAAAGGCAGAACGGAAACCAGCCTCTCTCTTGACCGTCGAATCCGTAGCCGCGTTTACGTTTACGATTCCGATCTTGCCGGAGGTAACGCCGGCCGCCTCAAGCGCCTTGATCATCTCCTCGCCTGCCGTCTTACCGGCCGCCTCGTTATCCGTCGAGAAGGTCGCCTCTGCGTCTACGTTCGCCGGGGAGTCTACATACACCAGCTTCACACCCTGCGAAGAAGCCTCTTTCAGTGCAGACGAAATTGCATCCGGGCCGTTGGCCGCCACGATGATCGCCTTGTAGCCGCCTGCCACTGCATTGTTCACACACTCGATCTGCTGCGCGTCATCCTTCGTATTCGGGGACATGAAGGTCACGGTCACACCGAGCTCGGAGGCCGCCTTCTGCGCGCCTTCATTTAAGGTCACCCAATGCTGGTCGATAGAATCCATCGTGATCAGGGCAATCTTGGTATCACTGGAAGCCGCTGCTGCGGTTGTCTCCGCCGCTGCCGTCGTCTCGGCCGGAGCCGCTGCAGTCTCTGCCGGCTTGGAGCTGCAGCCCGTAATCGAAGCTGCTGCCAGTACTGCGCAGCTTAACGCTGCAAGTAACCTTTTCTTCATAAAAAATCCTCCTTTTATGTATTGCATCTTTATTTAACCGTCCTCAATGACAGGACGTTTAAATCTTATTGATCGGGGCAGTCCGGGCAATCGGAGCCGACCCTATTTATTCGCCTTTTTCCCGAAATTGCCGGAACGGACCACGACATCGAGCAGCACCGAGAACACTACGATAATCCCGATCACAAGGCGCTGGATGCCGACCTGCGCGCCGATCATGTTCAGTCCGTTTTCAAGCGTCTGCCACACGGCCGCGCCCGCGAAGGTGCCTAAAAGAAGCCCTGTGCCGCCGAGCGGGGAGATGCCTCCGATTACGCCTGCCGCGACGCCGTACATCTCATACATATTGCCGGCCTCCATGTTGCCCATACCGGCCTGTGCACAGAGGATAAATCCGACCACACAGGCACAGACCGCGCTCACCAGATAGGCCTTGATCGTCGTCTGCACCACATTGACGCCGGACAGCTTCGCCGCGTCCACGTTGGAGCCGATCGCGTAAATATGACGGCCGGTCCTCGTCTTGGAAAGCAGGAAAAAGAACGCCAAGAACAACACGAGGGCAATCCAGAAGGTATTGAAGATCCCAAAAGTCTTTCCGTAGTAGAAGAAATTCTGGAAGCCGTCTCCCGCCTCCTTGCCGATCCCGCTCGCGATCGCGTCGGTGTTGCGGTTGTTGTTTACCATGTAGGCCACGCCGCGGGTCACGAACATCGTGCCGAGGGTCGCGATAAACGGCGGAAGCTTAAACTTTCCGACCAGTACGCCGTTTACGACGCCGCAGGCCAGGCAGCAGATCAGAGCAACGGCCATCGCCGCCGCCGGATTTACGCCCATCGTCATCAGGGTCGCCGAGATCATCGCGCTCATGCCGACCATGGAGCCGATCGAAAGGTCGATGTTGCCGGTGATCAAAAGATAGCTCTGCCCGACGCCGATGAGCAGATATTTGGACATGGAACGCAGAAGGTTCATCACGTTCTGTCCCGAAAATACGTTGCTGTCGATCAGACCAAAGGCCACATAGATGATCACCAGGCCCGCAAACGCCGTGACGACCGCGCCCATGCCGCGCGTCCCCAAGAGCCGTTTTACTGTACTTTGCTTCTTCTCATTCATGATATGTTGTCCTCCCCTTAACTTGCCTGCTGCTTTTTCTCAAAATCGGTTGCAAATTTGAGAACCTCGTTCTGCGTGGTCTCCTTTGCCATGACCTCACCGGTGATTCGCCCGTCGCACATGACGATCACCCGATCCGCAATGCCTAAGACCTCGGGCATCTCCGAGGACACAAACATGACTGCGATGCCCTCTTTCTTTAACTGGTTCATCAGATTGTATATCTCAACCTTTGCGCCTACGTCGATTCCGCGCGTTGGCTCGTCGAAGATCACGACTCTGGAATTCCTAGCCAGCCATTTTCCGACCACGACCTTCTGCTGATTGCCGCCTGATAAATTCGCCGCATTGACCTCCACGCTCGGCGTCTTGATCAAAAGATTCTTTACCGCCTCCTCGCAGAGTTTATCCTCTTTCGTGCTGTTGATCACACCAAGCGAATTGCACACCAGATCCAGATTGGGAAGTGCCAGGTTGTGACGGATGCTTAATTTCGTACAGAGCCCATCCTTTTTTCGGTCCTCCGGTGCGAGCACGATGCCCGCCTTAATCGCGTCCATCGGGCAGCTTATTTTTACTTCCTTCCCGTCCAGGAAGATCTCGCCGCCCGTCTTCGGGTCTACGCCGAAGATCGCCCGTGTCGTCTCCGTCCGCCCTGCGCCCATGAGCCCCGCAAAGCCCACGATCTCACCCTCATAGAGGGAAAAGCTGATGTCCCGCACGAGCCGACCCGCGTTTAAGTTCTTCACCTCGAAGATCTTTTTTCCCTTCTCACAGGAAACGCGTGGAAACTGCTCCTTGATCTCCCGGCCTACCATGTTGGCAATGATTTTATCCATCGTCAGTTCCTTGAATACGCCGTCTGTTATGTACTGGCCGTCCCGCATGATCGTGACACGATCCACGATAGCCTGCAGCTCCTCGAGTCGGTGGGAGATGTAGACGATCCCGCATCCGTCCGCCTTAAGCTTTCGGATGATTCGAAACAACTCGTCGATCTCCTTCGCCGTCAGCGACGAGGTCGGCTCGTCCATGATCAGGATCCTCGCGTTGATCGAGAGGGCCTTGGCAATCTCGACCATCTGCTGCTTGGACACCGGCAGATCCCCGACCGTTTGGCGCGGGTCAAGCTCGATCTTTAATTCTCCTAAGATCCTCGCGGCCTCCGCCTCCATCTCGCCGTTCTTCAGGACAATCCCGTTTACCTTCTCACGGCCTAAGAACATATTTTCCGCCACCGACAGATGGCGGCACATATTTAACTCCTGGTGGATGATCGCCACGCCCACCTCCTGCGCCTGCTTCGGCGTCAGGCTGTCATATTCCTTTCCGAATATGGTCATGGTCCCGCCGTCTTTCGTGTAGACGCCGCTTAAGATCTTCATCAGAGTGGACTTTCCGGCCCCGTTTTCCCCGAGAAGCGCCATGACCTCGCCGGAGCGCAGCTCAAAGTTGACATGGTCAAGTGCCTTTACGCCCGGAAAGTTCTTCACGATCTCCTTCATTGATACGATTACTTCTCCCATCAGTTCTCCCCGCTTTCTTTAATCCTTATCTATGGCGACCGATAACGCCGCCACATCCCCGAGCGATTCCCCAAGCCTGGCCGGCAGCACCCTGCAGGCCCGTCTGTTTGGCAAAAGCACTTCTTTCTCCAGAATCCGGTTCATCGCGGGCTCCATCAGGTGGCCGGCTCTCGCAAAAATACTGCCGATCACGATCGCCTCCGGATTTAAAAGATCCATGAGGATAGCCAACAGCCGCCCGAGATACTCTCCGGTCTTCTCCCAGACCTCGACTGCCTCCGGATCCCCTTCCATCGCCTTTTGACAGAGCTCCGCGGCAGTCCCTAGCCCGTACTGGGCGATCCCTCCGCCGCTGCAGTACCCCTCATACGAGCCGACCTTTCCATACCCTGTATGGCCGCCTTCGAATAGCCGGATATGGCCCGTCTCCCCGGCCATCCCCGTGCTCCCCTCATAGAGCGTTCCGTTTAAGATTAGCCCGGCCCCAATTCCGGTTCCGAAGGTCAAAAAAATCATATTTTTCGTCCCTTGGCCGGCCCCGAATTTCCATTCGGCAATGGCACAGGCATCCGCATCGTTTTTGAGACGTGCCGGCAGTCCTAAGCGTTCCTCCAAAAGCTTTGTAATCGGGACATGATCCCAGCCCGGAAGATTCGGCGGGCTGAGAATCTCCCCCGTCCGGCTGTTTAAGGGCCCTCCGCAGCTTATGCCGACGGCCCTCGCCTTTGGCGTCATAAGCTCCCCGGCCGCCCGAATGATCTCCTCCAGCGTCTGCTCTTTGTCTGTTGTCGGGAACCGAAGCTTTTTCAGGACCGTTCCGTTCTCATCCCCGCGGACGACGGCGCATTTCGTGCCGCCGATGTCGATTCCGATGTATTCTTTCATGGTTCTTGCATTCCCTTCTTCTGTTTTTATTTTAACATAAAAAAAAGCCCCCATGCAGGGGGCAATCTTTCGGTTAAGGGGGTCATTCTTTCGGTTTTACCACACAATTCGGCCAAACTCCTCTTTCTCGTAGGCAGCTGTGCATACTCCCTCCTCCACCACCAGAAACCGGTCGGATATCTCCAGCGTATCCGATATGTTGGCCGTGATGATGAGGACCGCAGTCCCCTGCGAGAGCGTTTCCTGTATAAGCTCCAGCGTCCTCCGGCGTGTAAACAAATCGCCCTTCGCAAGGGGCTGGACGCAGACCAGGACGCGCGGGTGCAGAAGCTGCAGCCTGTAGTAAAGAAGTGCGATCTGCTCATGAAGCTTTAAATTGGCGATGTTCGTCTCGTCAATGGCAGGTCCTACAAAGGGCCCATACTCTTTCCGTACGCTTCGGTACAGTCTTGCAGGCAGTACGCTTTTTTTGAGCTTCCGGTCTAAAAGGAACGTGAGATTCTCCATATACGTCCGATCCCAGAACAAAAGACGCTCCACGCCATCCTGCGGAATCACTCCAATCCCGGCGTCTAAGGAATGAGCCGCTTTTTTTTGTGCATAGGGCTCATGTTCCAGCGTAATCCGACCGCGTTCACACGCTATGCGGCCCGTCAGAAGCCCCAAAATATCCCTTGCGATCCGGTTGTCCATATCCAGAAGCGTCAGGCATTCTCCCTTATGCAGCACGAACTTAAGCCCCTTGAGGCTTCCCGCGTACACGCTGTGAAAGTGCATGACGCCCTCCTCGGACTCCGGATCCGGATCGGTTTCCTTCAGGCTCCATTCGGTGATGTACGGTGCGATCGCCTCATCCGTCAGCTCATCCTTTTCAAATACCTTCTCGATGTAGCCGCCCGAGTACAGAGAGGTGCGGTCCGCCACGCGGAATATCTCCTGGTGGTGATTTCCAATATAAAGAATAGAAATCCCCCCGTCACGGATCTTTTTTAACATCCTCTGGAACTCGGTCAGCTCATATTGGCTTAAAAAGTTACCCGGATTGTCCACGATAACGAGTCGGCAGCCCGCAAGCAGCGCTTTGCCAAGCTCTACCAGACATCGTTCCAGGGGCGATAAGCTGTCCACGCGCTTGCCGATATCCACCCGAATGCCGTTTTCGCCTAAAAACTGTCTTGCCTGTTCCCAGAGAACCTTCTCGTTGATAAAATACTTCTTAAAGCCCTTTCGCAGCACAAATAGGTTGTCCACGACGCTTAAGCCCTCCACCAGGCTGCTTTTCGGCCCGATGACACAGACCCGATTCTCACTGTTGTCGCTGTGGGAGTAGCTGTTGACAATCCGCCCGTCGTACCAGACCGTCCCGAAGGAAATTGGATGGTTATAGCAGATCAGATCCACAAACTGTTCCTCGGCCCTTCCGTTCTTCCCGATTAAGCCCATGATCTCCCCAGCATACATCTGAAAATTCAGATTGTCCAGCAGCTTCTCGCCGTTTTTGATCAGGCTCACATGATTCATTCGCAGAAGCTCGCGCTTCATGTCCTCTCCCTCCGGCAAATCATTCTGAAAACGTCCCGTTATCCCGCACTAACGGAAGATTCACGACGACATCCGTCCCCGCGCCCTCATGGCTGTAGACGTCGATTCCATACTCCTCCCCAAATAAAAGCTTGATGCGGTTGTTTACATTGACCACCGCGATCCCGCCTTTCCGGTTCGGCTCCTCCTCCACGCCGTCTAACGCCAGCACGCGCAGCCTTTCATTCAGACGTTTCAGCCTGTCCTCGGACATCCCCAGGCCGTCGTCGGAGATCCGAATGCGAAGCTGTCTGTCGCTGATTCCGATGCGGATGACCAGATGCCCCTTCCCGACCTTCTGCTCGATCCCGTGGTAGATCGAATTTTCCACGATCGGCTGCAGCGTCAGCTTCGGCAGCCGGTACTGCAGGATCTCCAGCTCGTTGTATCCATCCTCGTCGCACTCCTCATATTCAATGGCAAGCGACAGCTTATCCCCGAAGCGGAACTGCTGAATATAATAATAATTCTCGATATTGGCCAGTTCATCCTCCAGCGTCACCAGATGCTCCACCTGCGAGATCGTATAGCGGAAAAACGTCGCCAGCGCCTCTGTCATCTCCGCGACACTGTCCAGACCCGCAAGCAATGCCTCGCTACGGATGCCCTCCAACGTATTATACAGGAAATGCGGGTTGATCTGGTTTTGCAGGGCCAGATACTCCGCCTGCTTTTTGGAAACGTTTAACAGATTGTTCCGGTCGATCATTTCATTTAAGCGGCGGATCGCCTGATCGGATTCAGGCGTCAGCGGATAGCGGGCACTGAAGAAATCACTGATCACATAGCCCAGGACAAACTGCTCATACACCTTTTTCGTCTCCCTGTACGGCCGTATGACCAGGCAGAATGCCGCATATGCATAGGCGCCCGCAAGCACCGTCAGGACGGCGGCTGCGATCCAGCGCATCCCATATCGGAGGCTCATGTACCAGACACAGACAATCGAAAGAAAAAGCAGGCACGCCCCCAGTGACGCACAGATCGTAACGCGCCGGGAGAGATATTTTTTTCGCTCGTTCATGAATACAGCTTTCTATACTCATTGGGCTTTAACCCGGAGTATTTGGCAAAGGTTTTTGTAAAATAGCGCACATCGCTGTAGCCGACCCGCCCGCAGATGTCCGCCACCGTCAGGTTGGTCTCCTTGAGGAGCTGCTTGGCCATATCCATCCGTACCTTGGATACATATTCCAGGAACGTCATGCCCGTATCCTTTTTAAAGATCGTGCTCAGATACGCCGGCGAAAGCCTGGCAACCTCACTGACCTGCTCAAGGCTCAGCGGTTCATTGTAATGCTCCGAAACATACTTTTTCACGGAACGGACCGGCCGGTTCTCATCCTGGCGTTTTTGCTTCGCCGCCTTCTCATAGGAAGCGGTGATCCTGCGGATCATATAATCAAACAGCTCCGCCGCCGAGGCACAATTGTCCGCTCCCGCGTTGTAGCTCTCTAAAAAATCCTCCTCGATGCGGATCCGGTAATTCTTCATAAAAAACAGATAAAGGTTGCAGACCTCCCTCGTCATCTGCAGAATCTCATGTCCCGTCACACCGCGAAGCGAAAGCATCCGGCTCTTTAGCTTTAGCATCGCCTCGCGCACGGCAAATACTTCCAGGCTCTCGAGCGCCTGTGACATCAGTCCGTTAAATTCCGTAAACTCCTCGCTCTCCGCAAAGGAACCGTTTGCGGAGAGCTCCCCATCCAGAAGCTTGCCGGTCCCGGCAATCAGCCGCTCCTCGATCAGAAGGCGGGCGTTTTTTAGGGATGCCTCCAGCTCCTCCAATCTCTCGCACACGGTTCCGAGCGCGATCGTGACGGAAAAGTTTTCCAGGATACCGCCCTGCACCCGAAGCTGATCCAAAAGCCCTCTGAACCGCCGCCGGATCTCCGGCCGTGTTTCCGTTTCAAAGTTCAGAAGGACGTAGCAGAAGCCTTCTACAAACAGAAGCTCCTGTTCCCATACACAATCCTCCAGCTGCTGCCCTATGGCATTTCTTACCTTATCCGCCATGAAACGCCGGTTTCTCTCGTCGTCAAAGACGTGGCTGTCCATTTTAAGGATCGCCGTGCAGAAATTCCCCGGACGGAAGGAATAGTGGAACTCCTGATTCAGCGTTTCAAGCGGCTGCTTTAAAAGCTCCCTGTTCCGGCGAAGCACGATATCCGACAAAAACGCCTTTCGGATCGTCTCGGTGTCGCTTTTTAACGTCCGCTTCACCTTTTCCTCATAGCTTAGCTGCTCCGTCTTCTCGCGGAAGCGTTCCGCAAGCCTGCCAAGGCTCTCCGTCAGTTCCTCCTTCTTGATCGGCTTTAAAATGTAATTGCTGACTCCGTGCCGGATAGCAGTCTGGGCGTATTCAAAGTGGCGGTATCCGCTGATGATCACAAACTCCATCCGCGGATTGAACTCCTTGCCCAGACGAACCAACTCCAGCCCGTCCAGGCCCGGCATCCGGATATCCGTAATCACAATATCCGGATGGTGCTCCTTTACCTTCTCCATCGCCTCGATCCCGTCCGCGGCAAAGGCCGCAACCTCCATCCCGAGCGTTTCCCAGTCCACCAGCTTCTTGATCAACTGGCAGATCTTCTTCTCATCATCCGCAATCAGTACCTTTAGCATCCGGCTCCCTCTTTCGCTTTTTCGAATCCTCTTTCTGCCTTCTTCCCTCCTTCATTATAGTCCGAAACCCCATGTTTGTCCAGTTTATACTCTCCAAAGCCCCACGGCCGGCGTCTTTATGAAATAATAGGACTCTCCGTCCCCGCGTATCCTGCCGGTCTCCTTTTCCTCGGGACGGTACACGTCAAGAAGCTCTCTCACGTCGGCCCACGAAAAGCCCGCGCTCTCCACCTCTTTTTGGCTTAAAAGGGCCGGGTCCGTGGCGTACACGATCCGAAACCGGTCCTCCGACGAGCCGTGGATCAGATGCGCCGCCACCATCTCAAGGCCCTCAAAGGCCCCTTTCTCATAGAGAGGGAGAATCCGCTCCGTCCCACGGTAGCCGCATTTTCGGATGCAGGCGTCCACCTCGTCGTTTTCCCCAAACTGCCGGACGCCAGGCGCCAGGATCACAAGCTCTCCGCCGTCCGCGATCGCCATCCGCGTCCGGTAGATGGCCTTGTTGCCGACCCACATGCTGCGGAATTCCGACGGTTCCAGATAGGCCACGACCTTTTTCTCCCTTTCGGGAAGCCACGTAATGTTCTTTTTCGCCGCCAGCGCCGAGGCCGCCTCAAACGTGTCGCGCCCCTCTCCCAAATACAGCCCGTAGAGCCTTGCCTCCCGTTTTTCCTCCTGTGTCACCGTCAAAATAAATGTGATCCCCAACCTGTCCAAAAATTCCCGCTGCGCATAGTCAAAGACCGCGCGCACCGAAGAATCCGGATTTCCCATAATCGACTCAATGCCGCAGACCGCGCTGATCATGTGGGATTTGTTGATCATCTCCCGGCCGCCCAGCCCCACGACAATATTTTTCGTATAGTTCGCCATGCCGACGACCTCATGCGGAACCACCTGCCCGATCGAAAAAACCGAATCAAATTCTCCCGACACGAGCCGCCTGTTTACCTGTACCCGGATGTCCTCCTTCCATAGGCCGCCCGATACACGCTCGCAAAATGCAGCCGGCACCGTCCCCACGCAGACCGCATCCTCCCGCCAGTCATGCGTCAGAAACGCCTGCCCTGGCACACCCGGGAAAAACGCCTCTCGCTCGCTCTCCTCCATCTGCATATGCGTCCCCACGGCCGGCATGACCGACACCTCATGCGTGGCGGAAAGCTTCCTATATAAATAGGAAGTAATCGCTCCGGCGAAGGAATAACACCTCGTCAGATCCGGCGGAACAAGCAGTACCCGCCGCCCGGGCACATGCTCCAACATCCATCTGTCTAAAAGCCCCCTCCATTCCCCGTCTGTCAACACTCTGTCCTCATACCCCAGTCCGGTCATTCTCCTCCATCCTTTCTTCGGCGCACGCCGCAAACACACTCTGGCGTACCCGTTTGTATCCGATCGCACACCACAAGGCGGCCGGTATCAAAACCGCCCGCCCCGCACACTCAAAAAGTTCGTCTATTTTCTCTCCACGTTCTTCGTCACGATTACATTGCTTCCAAGCCCCAGTATATCCTCAATCACGACGTCCCCGATATGTACCGGCGCCTCCAGCCGCACCGCCCCGATCTCCTGCATGACATCAAAAATCCGATTTTTCGGAATCGCCGTATCTAACCGCACGCTCACAAGCGGCAGCTCTCCGTTTCTCACGGCAACGGAACTGGAGATCGTGCGCCTCGGATCCGTCAACTCCTGTTTTACATAGGCCTCGCCCCGTTTGCAGGTCGCCCCGGTCACGGAAATCAGCTCTCCGTTTTCTACCTCGGCCGTGATATCACAGCCGTTTGGACAGACGATGCATGTAAATTCTCTTACCATTCCACGCTCACCTCGATTTCCTGGTTTCCTCTGATTGCTTCCTTCTTTAACCCGATCTGGATCATCTCCGCCGGGAGTGCCTTCTTCATAGATTTCTTCGCGATGACCTCCCCGCCCTGCCGCAGGACGATCACAGCGTTTTCAAACTTACGGTTCACGCGCATCGTCACATTGACGTCCCTCTGCCCGCTGATCTTCTGCGGCACCGTGTGATTTACGTTCCGGTCCGTTTTTAATTCGATTGGGCATTCAGGGAGTCTGCCGCCCCGCACATATTCTGCGACGCCGTCTGCCAGCTTTTCCGCCTCCAGAGACACAAAATCCACCAGATCATGTACATGCAGCACATTCCCGGCCGCGAAAAAGCCCTCCTTTTCCGTCTGGAAAAACTCATCCACGACCGCTCCCCGCGTTCTTGTATCTAACGGAACGCCCGCGTCGATGGAAAGCTCGTTTTCCGGGATCAGGCCAACCGAGAGGATCACCGTATCACAGGCATACTCCTTCTCCGTACCCGGGATCGGTTTCATCTGCGCGTCCACCTCACTGATCGTCACGCCCGTGACCCGCTCCTTTCCATGAATCGCCGTGATCGTATGGCTTAAATAAAGCGGAATGCCATAATCGTTCAGACACTGTTCAATGTTTCTCGGAAGGCCGCTCGGGATCGGCTGGATCTCAAACACGGCCTGCACATGCGCCCCCTCCAGGGTCAGGCGCCGCGCCATGATCATGCCGATATCGCCGGAGCCCAAAATCACGACCTCTTTGCCGACCATGCGGTTATACAGGTTCATATACGCCTGTGCCACGCCGGCCGTAAATACGCCGGCCGGACGCTCGCCCGGGATCCCAAGCGCCCCACGCGTCCGCTCCCTACAGCCCATCGTCAGGATGACGGCCTTTGCCTGAATTTTCTCAAGTCCCTTTGCGGAGGCGATCGTCACGACCTTATCCGACGATACGTAAAGCACCGTCGTGTCGATTCTGTAAGGAATCCGGTATGTCTGCACCTCGTCGATGAAACGCTGCGCATATTCCGGCCCGCTTAACGTCGTCTTGAATCTCGTGAGTCCGAAACCGTCATGGATACACTGGCGCAGGATGCCGCCCATGGCCTTCTCGCGCTCCACGATCAGCACGTCCTGAATCCCCTTTTTATAGAGCTCCACCGCAGCCGCCAGCCCGGCCGGGCCGCCGCCGATGATCACTACCTCACGTTTTTCCATGTCACGCCTCCTCCTCTCGCACTTTTCCCGTAAACAGCCAGGAATTCTCTCTCGCATAGCGGATTTTGGTATCCGGGATGCCAAGCTCCTCCTCAAGCAGCCTCGCGATCCGCATCTGGCAGTATCCGCCCTGGCAGCGTCCCATCATCGAGCGCGTCCGGTACTTGATCCCGACCATTGTATGTACGCCGAGCGGATTGTGGATCGCCTCCAGGATCTCCGCCTTCGTCACCTTTTCGCAGCGGCAGATTACCTCGCCGTAATCCGGATTTTCTGCGATCAGCCGCGCCTTTGTCTCATCATTCTGCTCCTCGAAGCGGATAATCCCCTTTCTCCTCGGGTTGAAACCCGGGTTTTCTTCCAGCTTCTCATACTCTCCGATCATCCCTGCCACCATGCGGCCGATCGGAACCGCGGCCGTAAGGCCTGGCGACTCGATTCCCACCAGATTTACGGCATTCGGCGCAAGCTCCGGTCGGATCTCGATCTTGAAATCCTGGATCACGCCGTTTTCGTCGACCCATTTCGGAAGGATGCCGGAGTAATTGCGGATATAGTCGGCCTTCTTGATACACGGCCAGATCTCGGACGCGCTCTTTGCAAGATAGTCCATGTTTTCCTGCGGCACGCCGTAATAGGTAAAGTCCATCACGTTCTCCGCATTCGGCCCGATGATCACGTTGCCATCCGTCGTATTCGTCACGTGGATTCCCATATAGGTATTGCTCGGCACCGGGTACACCGGCATCGGCAAAAGCTCTCCCGTGCGCCGGTCCAGGATAATGTAATCCCCCTTCGAGCCGATCACATGATATCCCTTGATCCCCAGCATGTCGGAGATCACACCGCAGCCGAGGCCCGCGCTGTTGATGACCCAGCGCGTCTGATACGTCCCCTGCGCGGCCGTCACGGACCAGAGGTTTTGTTCCTCCTCGCGGGAGATTGCCGTCACTTCATGATTAAAGAAATACTGCACGCCGTTTGCCGCCGCATTTTCCGCGAGCGCGATCGTATAGATAAACGGATCGACGATGCCGGAATTCTCCGAAAACATCGCAAATTCGCCGATCGCCATCGGCACCAGCTTATGAAGCTCCTCCTTGTCGATCAGACGAAGCCCCGTCGCGCCGTTTTTCTCGCCCTGGGCGATCGTCCGCCTGAGGGACTCCATCTCCTCCGCGTTTTTTCCTACCAGGACCTTTCCGCAGCGCTTGAATGTGAACCCGAGCTCTCTGGAAAGTGCTTCCATTCCCCGGTTTCCCTCCACGCAGAGCTTTGCTTTCAGAGAGCCTGTGTCATACGCAATCCCGCCGTGTACCACGCCCGAATTTCTCCCGCTGGTCTCATAGCAGACGTCCAGGTTCTTTTCCAGCACGCCGATCTTCAGCTTAAACCGCGACAGCTCGCGTGCGATCGCGCTCCCGACCACACCGCCGCCGATGATGAGAACATCAAATTCTCCCATACCTATATCCCTCCGTCGTTTTAAATTGATCCTATGAATTTATCGGTATTGTACCATATATATCGATTTTCCGCAAGCATTATGGGATTATTTATCCTATGAATTTTGCCAAATATGGCTATACGACCAGAACAGATAAAGGGAGAGGGCGTAGGAAACTCAAAAAAGACAGAAACCAAAAAATGAGCTGTATTCTAAATGGAATCATAAAAAGCCCGCTTCGGTTCTGATAAGAAACATTATCGGAACCGAAGCGGGTTCTTTTATCGCTTTGTTCATATAGGATTATCGGCGTTTCTTTCTCCAAGTTAAGTGTTATTATTATTTTTTTCTATTCATTTTCGAAATTTTAATATAAAAATATTTTATTTCACTTCCGATAATGTTTCTTATAACAAGTTATAAAAAAACTTGAGAGCGGGTTTATCCAGGAAAGGAGGCCATTATGCTTTCCTTACAGATGAAATCAGGAGACTATCTCACCATTGGAGAAAATATAGTCGTGCAGGTTTTTAAGGAATCCGGACCTCAGTTCCGTGTTTCTGTCAAAGCCCCTCGGGAAGTTTCTATTGTCAGGGGCAAGGTACTCGAACGCAAGGGAGAACATCAGCCAAACGGCTTACGTTCTAAGGGGCCTAAGACCTCCCCTTCCGATAAGCTCCGCTCTGCCAGATATTTGCAGAAGGTATCAAAGCGGCAGGAGACACGAAAGCTTGAGCAAGCGCTCTGTTTAGAGGCCATAAAAGGGCTTGAACAGGCGATTGGACAGCTCAAGCCATCACCGGAAAGGGCCGGGCTCGAACAGTTGCAGACGCAGATGACTCACATCGTAGAAACCTGGGAAAAGTTAAACCAGGGCGTCTTTGACGCTCCCGCTGAGACTGCCTCAGACGGCGTCGGCGAAAGTGCGTGAGCCATGCGTTATCTCAATAATTTTTTGATTTCTTCCGGTTTCGCGAGCCGGTTGAAATAGATGCAGGCACCATCTGAATTGGACATCAAAGCCGCGGCGTCCGGGTCAGAAGGTGAATAACAAGTGCCCAAACAGGAAGTGAAGGCACTCTAAAATCACAATTCAAGGAGGTTACTTTTATGAGAATCCAACACAATATTGCAGCGCTCAATTCCTACAGAAACTTAACCGTGAATAACAGCGCGGTTGCCAAAAACCTTGAGAAGTTATCTTCTGGTTACAGAATCAACCGTGCAGGCGACGACGCAGCCGGTCTTGCAATTTCCGAGAAGATGCGTGCACAGATCACCGGCCTTGAGACCGCACAGAAGAATGCCAACGACGGTATCTCCCTGGTACAGACGGCAGAGGGCGCCATGACAGAAGTGCACTCCATGTTAAACCGTATGGTTGAGCTGGCTACGCAGTCTGCAAACGGAACGTATGCGGATGAAGTAGACCGTGAGAACCTGCAGAAGGAAGTCGCTTCTCTTAAGGACGAGATCAATCGTATCGCGGACAGCACAAACTTCAACGGAATCAACCTGTTGGATGGTTCTTTGGCTGCGAAAGGCGGCGCTGTAGATGTTAAGATCAGCGGCAATGCGAACAGCATCAAATCCCCGGGCTCCAAGGCAGCTTATGAGACCACGAATGCATTGGCTACAATCGCGAAAACGGGTCTGGCAGAGAGTGGTACGGTCGAGTTTACCATTGGCTTTAATGATGGAACTTCCCAGACCGTTAAGCTGACGATGGAGAAGGACAAAAACACGCAGAAGTATCAGCTCAGAGCAGAGGACGGCACCATTTATGATAAACTCAATACGGCGGGTGACGGAGCCGACACAGAAGTTACGGCTGCCAAGCTTTCGGATATCATCAAGAAAGAGCTTGAGAAGACAGATCTGGCTAAAGAGTTTAAGATTACAGATGACAGCCAGAAAATCAAGCTGGAGGCCCTTCAGGCTGGCAGCGGCGGACGCCAGGTTCGTGCTATGGATATCAACGTTATTTCCGGTGATGCACAGTCCGCAGCAGGAAGTGCGGCTGCCAATAAGATCGATCTTGGCGTATCCATCACATTAGGAAAAGATGATGGTCGCGAGATTGATGCAAGCACACTTACTTTATATGACGGCACCAACTATGAGGATGCTGTATTCGAAATCAATGGTCACAAATTTGTTCTTATGACCGGTAATATGACAGCTACTCATGCTACAGGCCATAAGGCCGGTGACGTAGAGATGATGAATGCTACAAAGGGTCTCGGAGCAGATGTTACGATCCTGATCAGTGATGAGAATGCCGTAGATAAATCATTTGGTACGGCTCACAATGGTTTGATGACGGATGACGCAAACTTCCAGCAGAATATTAAGAAGATCGAAGAAGTTACCGGCTTGAAGGTTACGGATGCGATCGACGAAGTAGATGCTGCTGGAAATGATATTAAGAATGCCGTAAGCCCGGGCGGCGGTATCCGCTTAAGCAGAGGTGAAAATGCAACCGGCGGACTGGTCCTTCAGATCGGTGATACCGCAGATGATTTCAATAAGCTGCGTGTCTCTGTCAGCGATCTGCACACCAAAGCTATGGGCATTGCAGATGTTGATATCAGCACACAATCCGGTGCTTCCAGCGCAATCAAGAAGATCAAAGACGCGATCAACTACGTATCCTCCACTCGTGGTGACCTGGGCGCAATCCAGAACCGCTTAGAGCATACGATCAACAACTTAAGTGTTGCAAGCGAGAACATGACTGCTGCCGAGAGCCGGATCCGCGACACCGATATGGCGAAGGAAATGATGGCTTATACGAAGAACAACATCCTTGTTCAGTCCGCACAGGCCATGCTGGCACAGGCAAACCAGATTCCGCAGGGTGTATTGCAGCTTCTCCAGTAAACTGCCGGATCACACTCTTGTTAGGAAGCAAAAAAGCGGAGCTGTTACGCATGAAAATGCGTTTCAGCTCCGCTCTTTGCTGGCCGGATCGCTATCCTTTTATCCTGTCGATCTCCGAGAGATTGACACCTAAACTCGACAGGATAACCTTTAATTCCATATACCGTTTATACATCGAATCATATGTGTCCGGGTTACTTCCCTTTACCGGAATCATCCAGTCCTGCAGTCTTGAAAATTCTGTAATGTAATCTCTGATAATATCCGCCCCATCTGACATTTAATCACCATCTTTAATCACATGCGCCATTCTAAGCGGATTCCCTTCTATCATATAACAGCTCAAATGTAAAGCCTATTTTCTGCCCCAAACGTCTCATCCCGCAAACCGGTTGCTGTTATACAAAAGGTGAAACCGCATCTCCATCTCCGCCTCAAACGCCCTTCTCTCGCGAATATGCTCAAAAATCTTCCGATGCGAGATACAGGTCTGTGTATACTCCGTCGTCTCCACTTCTTTCGCGAAAATCCGGACGCCGTTTGCGATCACCGGGATCAGATTCTCCATCACGAGATTGTGCGTACACTCGGCGATCTTCGTATGGAACCGCACGTCAAGCCCCGCATAATCCTGCCGCATACGAATCTTCGACTCCATTTCCTCCAGGATCCCCAAAAGCTCCAAAAGATCCTCCCCAGTCGCACACTGGGCAGCCAGGGCAGCGATCGGAGGCTCCAGGATCACGCGCACTTGCAGAAGATCCCTGGTCAGCTTTTTCTGATCCGCCACCATCGAAAAGCCAAACGGATCGTCTGCCACGCCCTGCTTTTCGGAGACAAACGTCCCCGCACCCTGGCGGATTGAAACCACGTTGCGGGAGGCCAAAAGCTTTAAGGCCTCCCGCACCGTATTCCGTCCGGCGTTTAAGATCTCGCATAGCTCCTTCTCCGTCGGCAGCTTATCCCCGGGCAGATACGGGCGCTCCTGGATCATCCGCATGAGCCGCTCCGCGAGCTGCTCCGCAAGCGTTCTCCCCTGCTTATCCATCCCTCTATTTTCTCACCAGCAGGGATTTCCCGGTCATCTCGGCCGGCTGCTCCATTCCGAGAAGCTCCAGAAGGGTCGGCGCGATATCCGCCAGGCAGCCACTCTCGCGAAGCCCGCACCCCTCTCCCGCGTTTACGAGGATAAACGGGACCGGGTTCGTCGTATGCGCCGTAAACGGTTCGCCGGAGGTATAGTCGATGAGCTGCTCGGCGTTGCCGTGATCCGCGCAGATAAACATGGCGCCGTCTACCTTGCAAATCGCCTCGACTGCCTTACCGACACACGCATCAACGGCCTCGATCGCCTTGATCGCCGCAGCCTCCACGCCGGTATGGCCGACCATGTCCGGATTGGCAAAATTGATGATGATTACATCATATTTCCCGGATTCGATCGCCCCGACTAACTTCTCACAGACCTCGGGCGCGCTCATCTCCGGCTGCATGTCATACGTCGGGACTTTCGGGGATTTGACAAGGATGCGGTCCTCGCCCTCATTCGGCTCCTCGATTCCGCCGTTAAAGAAGAACGTCACATGCGCGTATTTCTCCGTCTCGGCAATCCTGGCCTGTGTCTTCTTGTTCGCCGCCAGATACTGGCCGAATGTATTTTCAATCGTCTCCTTCTTAAACGCCACCAGCTTGTTGCCGATCGTCTCGTCATAATCGGTAAAGCAGACGTACACGAGCTCCAGCCGTTTTTCCCTCTCAAAGCCCTTGAACGCCTCATCGCAGAACGCGCGCGTGATCTCTCTTGCGCGGTCCGGGCGGAAGTTATAGAAAATGACGGAATCTTGATCATGAATCACGCCCACCGGAGTGCCGTTTTCCGTCACCACGGTCGGGATCACGAACTCATCCGTCTTCCCCTCGTCATAGGACGCCTGGATGCCTCCGGTCGCGGACGCGTTCGTATGGCCCTCGCCCTTTGTAAGTGCCTGATAGGCCAGCTCCACACGGTCCCAGCGGTTGTCCCGGTCCATTGCATAATAACGGCCCATAACGGAAGCAACTCTGCCGACTCCGATTTCCTTCATCTTTTCCTCAAGCTGCGCGACAAACTCCTTCCCCGAAGCCGGCGGTGTATCGCGCCCGTCCAGGAAGCAGTGTACAAACACCTTCTGTAACCCGTTTCTCTTTGCCAGCTCCAAAAGGCCGTAGATGTGGGTATTGTGGCTGTGGACGCCGCCGTCGGAGACCAGTCCGAACAGATGCAGCGCCGAATCATGCCTTTTGCAGTTCTCAACCGCCTGTAAAAACGCCTCATTTGTAAAGAAATCCCCGTCCCCGATGGATTTCGTGATTCTTGTGAGCTCCTGGTACACGATGCGGCCCGCGCCCATGTTCAGATGGCCGACCTCGGAATTGCCCATCTGCCCGTCGGGAAGGCCCACGGCCAGCCCGCTTGCGTTTCCCTTCACAAACGGGCACTCCGCCATCAGCCTGTCCATCACGGGCGTCTTTGCCTCGTAAATCGCGTTTCCGTCGTGCCTCTCGTTCAGTCCGTATCCGTCAAGAATCATTAAAACTACCGGCTTTTTATTCATTGCTTTCTTCTCCTTTATTAGAGCGTGTTTGAAAATCCATTCCCGCCGTCTGCACGCCCCACTTCGCGGTATATTTGGCCCAAATTCACTTAACGTAGCCCACTACGCCGCGTTCATTTGAGCCAAATCTCCCACGAACTGTGGCGCACAGCTGCCAGAAAGCAATTTTCAAACACGCTCCAGCGGGCCGCAAACCGGCCCTTCAGATTTTCAATGCTTATATTGTATACCATTTTCAGGCTTCCCGCAACCGTTTCGAAGAAGAAATTGTTATTTTTATAACGGTCAGGCCGGTGTTATCCCTCAAAGTCCCGGAAATATTGTTCAAACATTCCGCCTGACCGGAACGGGTCTTTCAGCTTCTGCCCTTCCCCTTTTCCTGCACTTCTTTTAAATAATACGCATGATAGCGCTCCATTTTCTCCTGTTTTGGCTCCACGCCAAGCCCCGGGCCGTCCGGCACCTCCACATACGGGATCTCGCGCATACAAAATTTTCCGTTTTCCAGAATATCGTCCTTTAATTGGGCATAGTCCCCCCAGCAATATGCCATCGAAAAATTCCGATATGCCGCCATTACATGAAGCGCCCCCGCCATGGCGATGCCTAACTGATCCGCTCCTTCATAGACGCACTGGATTCCCGCCGCTTCCGCGATTCCCGCATTGATGCGGACCCCGTTGTAGCCGGCATCGTAGCGCGCGTCTAGCTTCAGATAATCCGCTCCGTTCTCCTTGATTACATTCAGGACGTCATACATCGTTGAGGCGGATTCATGGCTCATGACTGGCACGCGTACCCTGCCCTTCACGTCCCGGAGGCTCTGCAGGTTGTAGCGCATAGTCGGCTGCTCAATCCAGCCGATTCCCTGATCCTGTATGCCGTTTATCACGGATACCGCCATGCCGGTCGAGAGCGCCTGTCTCATATCCGCACAGATTAGCTTTGACCGGTCCGGCATTCGTCCGATCCTTTCCGACAAGCGTGGGCCTGGCGCTCTTTAGGATTTCGGCGCAAAGGTCGCTGCCCCAAAAACAGGGGCTTTCGCCGATGCCAATGACCCCCTCATCCGTAAACAGCTCCACCATGACCTCAAGAATCACGTGCGGGCCTATACGCATCCTGGAGCCGGACTCCATCTCCTTTGAGGGGTCCGCCACAGGTGTCACTTTCAGATCGGTTATCTTCATCGCTTCTTCCTTTCTCTTTGGAATGCCTCTCTCCGAACCGGAGAAAGCTCAGTCTTCCGTGTCCAAAAATACACGTATGTCAACGGGACGGACCGGGGCGCGGAAGGTCGGCGGAATCAGCTCTGCCGGATCACGGCCGCTTTCCTGGGCCACGATCTGCTCGATCAGCCGCTCACAAGTCTTTCCCTGGCAAAGCCCCATACAGGCCTTCGTGCGTTTTTTACGCCGTTCACCGTCCTCGCGCCCTCCCGTACCGCCTGGATGATATCCAACCTCGTAAGCTCCTGACATCTGCAGATGATCACATTTTCGTCTCTGTTTTCCATCATTTTACCTCCCTTTCCAAGCGTTTGATGCTTCTCACCTCGTCGGCGGCCTCCTTCGGGATAGCCATGCTCACCACAGCCGTATTCGCATAGGCGGCGGGCTTTTTCACGGAAACAATGTGGCCGGCGCAGACGACTTCGCCTTTGCGGTTGACCGCCTCCACCTCCATCCCGGCCTCTGGAAGCCGAAGATATTCAAACGGGAAATCCACGGTCGCCTCCGTATCACTGTAAGCCATGTCCACGATCGTGATCGCAAGGCCCGGACAGGCCGCCACACACAGCCCGCAGCCCGTGCACGCCTCCTCGTCAAGCCGCAGCAGCGCCGTAATCTGCTCCCCACATGGATCGCATGAAATCTGCAGACCGCCTCGCAGGGATTGCACGGGATCTCCTGCACACACTCAATTACAGCCACGCGTCCCTTTTTCATACGCTCCCGGAAGAAATGTCGCGGGAGGACATGAAACGCTTTGTCCAGTATTTGGACAAGCGGGGCGTTTTCACGGTCACAAAGTCAGGCACGAAGATCTGCAATATGTTAAATATTTCCAAATATACTCTGTACAAATATCTGGGCCGTGGTTCCAAAGGAGGGCAAGGCAGTGAAGACGATACATGACGAGCATGACTTTTTTCTGTTTTATTTGACGCACTTGAAGACCAGATGGGAAAAAACACTGAGCTTGTCCTGTATGATTTCCTCGCAGACCCGAAAGCAATGATCGCCGATATCCGTAACGGGCACCTGTCCCATGGGGGGCCTTTCTCGTCACGAAGTCCGGGAACCGGATCTGCGCCCTGCTGGACATTTCCAAATATACGCTTTACTCCTATCTCGATATTATACGCATTTAAAACTGCCGCCCTTAAAGCGGCAGTTTTGCCATATCCTTTCTTTTCGCCCCCTGTCCGGTCTGGGGCACTTTCATCAGATCAGGGACGCCAGCACGCTCGCCTTCGTCACGATTCCCTGAAGCCGTCCATCGTCTTCCACCACCGCAATCGGATACATCGCCTCGGCCGCGGCAGGCATGATATCCGCTACCAGGACATCCGGCGTCGTGGTCTGGACTTCTGTTTTCACCACTGTCTCGATTGTAAGCCCTTCGTTCCAGGCGCGGATCGCATCCTGAATCGTCAAAATCCCCTTTAGCCGAAGCTGATGATCCACCACATAGACCGTGGACAGAGCGTTCTTACGCATCTCCTTGATCGCGTAAGCGGGGCCTTCTGTGATCCGCACAAGGCTGGACGGCGTGATCATGATGTTGCCGACCGTGAGCACCTTCGACTTGTCGGCGCTTCCGGTAAATTCACGCACATAGTCATCGGCCGGATTGGCACTCATCTCCTCCGGCGTATCGACCTGGACCACCTTTCCGTCCCGCATGATCGCGACCATATCCCCCAGCTTAAAGGCCTCGTCAATGTCATGTGTGATAAAAATCACGGTCTTCTGAAGCTTTCTCTGGATCTGCAGAAGCTCAAACTGCATATCCCGCCTCACAAGCGGGTCCAGCGCGGAAAACGGTTCATCCATCAAGAGAACCTCCGGATCATTCGCAAGCGCCCTGGCGATGCCGACGCGCTGGCGCATCCCGCCGGAAAGCTGCGCGCACGACTGATGCTCCCAGCCCGAAAGGCCCACCATCGCAAGTACCTCCTTCGCCTTCTGTTCTCGTTTTTCTCTCTCCACTCGTTTCTTTTTCCCGAACATGCCGCCCAGATAAGACCGCATGCTTCCTTCGTTCTTTACCTCTAGTCCGTAAGCCGCATTCCCCAGAACATCCCGGTGGCTCATCAGGCCGAAGGACTGAAACACCATGGAAATTTTATTCCGGCGAAACTCCAAAAGCGCCGTTTTATCCATTGCGGCCAGATCTGCTTCCTCGAACAGCACACGTCCGGCACTCGGCCGGTTCAATCGGTTGAAGCAACGCACCATTGTGGATTTTCCGGAGCCGGAGAGGCCGATGATCACAAAAATCTTTCCCCTGGGGATCTCCAGGTTCACATCCCAGAGCGCCACCGTACAGCCCAGCTTTTGATAGACCTCATCCTTTGTCGCGCCTGCCTCCATCATCCTTACGGCCTCCGTCCGGTTCGGGCCATAGAGCTTGGATACGTGCTCCACACGGATGATCGTGTCGTTTCTGTCTTCCATTCAAAACTCCTCTCCTCTAACGTGCCCGGCCGGCTTTTTCCCTCTTTGTACTCTCCGGCTCGTCCCCGGAAAACCAGCCCTGCGTCATGCGGTCTAAAATCACCGCCAGAATGACGACGCTCGCGCCTGCCACCAGGCCGCGTCCGATCTGGATCCGGTTCACCGCCTCCAGGACCTCCATGCCAAGCCCCCTTGCACCGATCATCGAGCAGGTCACGACCATCGCCATCGCCATCATGAGCGTCTGGTTGACCCCGGTCATGATGGTCGGAAGCGCCTGCGGGATCTGCACCTTAAACAAAAGCTGCCCCCTGGTCGAGCCGAAAGCCTTCGCCGCCTCTACGACCTCCTTGTCTACCTGCCGGATGCCAAGGCTCGTCAGGCGGATGACCGGGACGATCGCATAGATCACGGTCGCGATCACGGCCGATGCGTTTCCCATTCCAAACAAAAGCAGGGCCGGAATCAGATACACAAACACGGGCATCGTCTGCATCGTGTCAAGAATCGGCCGCACGATCCCGTTTGCCCGGTCCGAGCCCGAGATCAAAATCCCGATCGGCAGGCCGATAAGTAACGCGATCAAAACGCTTGCCAGTACGATCGAGAGCGTCACGATCATCATATCCCAGAGCCCGATCGCACCGATCAGGGCAAACAAGATGCCGTAAAGGATCCCGCTGCGGACATTTTTTCTGGCCTGCCAGCTAAGGAGCACAACCAAAAGCACCAGCACAGGCCACGGGATATGTTTAAGGAGCCAGCCAATGCTGCCAACCAGGCCGCCTAACCCCCCGCTGATCGCATCCAAAACGCCTTCCGCGGAGACCGCAAAGGCGCGCACGGCACTGTCGATGGCATTTGTGTCTATTTTTAAAACATTCGGAAACGAAAAGAGCCAATCCATTTATTTTATTGCCTCCTTTAAAAGCTTTGCCTGCTCCTCGTCCAGCCACTCGTCGACAAGCTCCGGATGCGATTCGGTCAGCAGCCAGAGCGCAGTCTTTTCATGATCCGCCCCGCTTTCCTGCATGTAGGCAAGCACCTCACTGATCGTCGCAGACGGCATATGGAATCGAGAGAGAAATTCACAGTATTTCGGATTGGAGGCCGCAAAGCCGTTGCTCGCTCCAACGGTCACCGTCACCGCGGGGCAGGCCCCGAAGCCGTCCCTGAAACGCTCCTCGTCATAGGGATCATCCTCCAAAAGCACAAAATCATATTTTCCCAAAAGCCATGTCGGCTCCCAGTAATAGGAAACGATCGGCTTCTTTTTATCCCACGCGGAGGTCAACGCCGCGCTCATCGCGGCGTCACTTCCCGGAACCACATAGTTGTAATATGAATCCAGGCCATACGCTTTTATCTTCTTTTCCATGATCTCGGTGATCTCCCAGCCGGGGATTCCGCCGTAGATAATCGCCTTTTCGGGGTCCTCCGGGTCCGGAAACAGGCCGGCATAATCAGCCAGGTCCTTTACGGTCTTTAAGCCCGGATTCTCATCTGCCAGATAGCGTGGAATATAAAAGCCCTGGTAATTGTCGTCGAAATTAACGCCCAGCTCCTTAAATTTTCCGGCTTCCAGGTCTTCCTCGTAGGTCGGCATGTTATTGGTCCATTCTTCCATGTTGACATCGACCTCGCCCTTCATCAGAGCCTCATGCATAATCGGCGTCGAGCCGGGAACCTCCTCCCAAGTATAGCCAAAAACCTTCTCCGCCACCAGACCGGCCAGCGCATTGTTTAACTTGGCCGAATCCCAGCCCACATAAGCAAACGTGACGTGCGTCTTCTCGACCGTCTCCTTCTCTCCCGAACTGCCGCCCGTTCCTTTTCCACATCCGGTCAGGGCAAGTACGGCTGCTATCACCAGACAAAAAACCGTTTTTTTCCTCATTCTATGCAGCTCCTCCTCTCTTAAATTGACAACCTTATTCTATCACATAAGTTGTCACTCGTCAAATAAACTTTTTATGAACTTATCATTTTCTCTGTCAGGCCGTATGATAGAAATGATGTAAGACACGGAAAGAAAGGAGGCTGACTATGGCTTTACCGCCGGAACAAAAGCGTATCTATACGGCGGAGGACTACTGGAACCTTCCGGACGGGAAGCGCGGAGCTTTTGGACGGCTGGCTTTATAACATGGCGCCGCCCGGCCTGACGCATCAGCGTCTCGTTCTTCAATTTTCAAAAGTCATTGACGATTATATCAAAAGTCAAAATGGACAGTGTGAAGTTATTCCAGCCCCATTTGCCGTCAACTTAAACGCAGACGACAAAACCTATGTGGAACCAGATATTTCCGTCGTCTGTGACCGAAGCAAGCGGACGGAACGCGTCTGCATCTATGAGAGATTCACCATCAACATCAACCGTTTTCTTCACAGCGAGCAGGCGGACTGATTGCTCCACGCATTCTTACGGTCAGCGCAGGAAATGTGCAGACCTATGTAAACCGTAACGATTGATTCTCTAAACGCAAAAATGACCCGAGGCTCTTTTTCTGAGCCGGGTCATCTTTTGTGTCTGAGAAAGATTTAGTTTAAAATAGCGGAAATGCGTTCGATCCCGGAGAATTCACAGGCAATCGTCAGGATATCTCCAACCGCAAAAACCGTCTGTGGACCCGGTGAAAACAGAATATCTTCTCCCCGCTGAACCGCGACGATCGTTCCGCCCGTCTCCTGACGGAAGCACAGCTCTCCGATGCTCTTTCCGATCACGGCGCTGCCCTCTCCGAGTTCGAACTTATACGTCCGGATCCGGTCACTGGTGTGAAAACGCATCTGCAGATCACTGATCTGGTTAAAAACCTGGTTAATCTCCTCATTCAGCGCATCTCTCTGCGCAGTCAGTTCACGCAGTCTTGTTTTTAAGCGCCACAGATCCCGTCCCGCCTGATACTGGTCCACGTATTCCTTCGCCCGTTTTTTTGACAGCACCTGGGAGCCGCTGTTCGCCTGGACCGAGACGATTCCCAGATCCTTTAAAAGCGCCATCCCCCGGCGGATCGTCTCGGAGGATACGCCATAGCGCGAGCCCATCAGAGAACGGCCCGTAAACCGCTCTCCCTCCTTAAGCTCCCCGGAAACAATTTTTGCAGCGATATCAAAAGCGACCTGCAGGTACACAGGCGGCGCGCCTGACTGTTTCATGATGCAGGATTCTCCTTTTTATTTATGTTTTGCCCCGCGAAGCAGATTCTCTGCCTGCACAGGAGCTCTGCCATGCCTTTTTGTTATCAGTATATCACTACTAATTACGTCCGGTCAATGGATTTTCTTCACAATTTATTCACAGCTCACTCAAATTTTTGTCACATTTCTGTGGTATTCTATTTTTTGTAATAAGGTAGCAAACCTTAATATACACTTTTTCATACAATGCCGACAGGATTTTTCTTCGTTTGTTTCCTGTCGGCTCCTCCCTTTTTAAGACCTCTTTTTCGATTTATTTTCATATTAACACAAGATGTACCACAGGATAAAAAAGCCCTCGCAAACGCGAGGGCTTTTTAAGCGGAGACGGAGGGATTCGAACCCTCGTACCGGGTATTAGCCGGTAAACGCATTTCGAGTGCGCCGCGTTACGGCCGCTTCGCTACGTCTCCCTTTGCTGCCTGTGCGGAAACAGCAGGCAATTACTATTATACATATTTTTTTCGATTTGTGTAGTAGGAAAATGAAATTTTTTTAAATTTTTTAATTTCCCTCCCCAAAATACGAATCGACCGCATCCGCGATTCCCTTTACAATCTTTCCCTGGTAGTCCTCGTTCTGCATCCAGCGATCCTCATCAGGATTGCTTAAAAAGCCAAGCCGCACAACGGAAACGGGAATCTGGCTCCAGTTGATCGCACCGGAGTTGTCCACCTCCTGGACACCGCGGTTTTTTGTGCCTGTCTGCGCGCAGATGGAATCCACAATCTTTTTGGAGAGCGTGTAGCTTTTATCATGCAGTCCGGCATTATAGGGATTCTGCGCCGTCATGCACATGGTAAGCGCACCGTACACACCTGAGTTTTCCATGACGTTCGCCTGCAGACGGATAAAAATCTCGGCGCCGCTTTCGTTTGCGATCTCGGCACGCTCCGCATTGCTTAAGTTTACGTCATTGCTGTTTCTGACCATCACGACCTCATAGCCGCGTACCGCAAGCTCCGTTTCCAGCTTTTTCGCGACTGCAAGCGTCAGCTCATATTCCGGTACCCCGGTAGCCGTTCCCGTCGAACCCTCGCTCATCTTCGCTTTCATCGTCTCGGAGGACGGTCCGATCGGCTCCTTCTCCGTATTGGCCTTCGCCTGCCGCCCCGCATCCACAGCCACCGTGTGGCCGTTCGACAGCTTCTCCGCCGGCGTTTCAGGAGCAAGAGTCTCCTCCGACACAGAAGCCCCAGCATCGTCCGGCGCTGACCCGCTCTCTGATTCGGACTCCGGCTCTGCCAGAGCCTCCGGTTCCGTATCCAATCCTGCCTGCATTCCAAACGGCTCCACCGCCGCCCGCGCAGCGGCAGGAGATGGTTCTTCGGACTCCCCGGTCCTGGCTTTTTCTGTCGGCTCTAGGCTGCTTAAATCGACTGCCTGATACTTTGAGGAGGGAGTGCAGCCCGTTAAGCTCAAAACGCAAAACAGGCAGAGAACGGCAAAAGGAAACCATCTTCTCATAGAATCGTCCCCCCTCCTATCACGTAGTCATTTTCATAAAATACGACAGCCTGTCCGGGTGTGACCGCCCTCTGCGGCGTCTCGAAGCGGCAGAGCACTCTCCCATCCGGAAGCTCTGTAATCACGCACGGCGCGCCCGGATGGCTGTATCGGATCTTGGCCTGCACCGATTTTTCCCTGCCAAAAAGTCCCTCGGCTGCCTGCCAGTTCATATCCGAGCAGACCAGAGAATCCGAAAACACATCCTCATTTTCCCCGATCACGACCTCATTTTTATCCGGCCGTATCTTTGTCACAAATACCGGATGCCCCATTGCAAGCGAAAGTCCTTTCCGCTGTCCCACCGTATAATGGATAATTCCCTTATGGCGGCCGAGAACGGTTCCGTCTTTATCGACAAAATTGCCCTCTCCTGGCATTTTGCCGGCCGTCCGCTCGATAAATCCCGCATAATCGTTGTCCGGGATAAAGCAGATTTCCATGCTGTCCTTCTTCTTCGCAACGGCCAGCCCTCTGTCCTCGGCCAGCCGGCGGATCTCATCCTTTGTATAATCCCCTATGGGCATTAAAGTCCGCCCAAGCTGCTCCTGTGTCAGATTATAAAGTGCGTATGTCTGATCCTTCGCCATCGTCACGGAATTCTGTACGGCATACCTGCCGTTTGGAAGCTTTAGGATCCGGGCATAATGCCCTGTCGCAATATAATCGGCCCCAAGCCCCATCGCACGGGATAAAAGCGCTTCCCATTTTACATACCGATTGCAGGCGATGCACGGATTCGGCGTCCGCCCGCACAGATACTCCCTTGTAAAATAGTCGATCACATTTTCCTTGAATTCCCGTCGAAAGTTCATGACATAATGAGGGATTCCCAAAGACCAGGCCACACGCCTCGCGTCCTCCACGGCGCTTAAGCCGCAGCAGCCGTCTTCGGCGGGCAAAGCCTCCTCCTGCCAGATCTGCATGGTAACGCCGATCACCTCATAGCCCTGCTCCTTTAAAAGGCAGGCGGCGACCGAAGAATCGACGCCGCCCGACATCCCCACCACTACTTTTTCTTTCATGCTTTAATATTCCTCATCCGCATCATGCTCGCTGATGTCGGATTTCGGCTTCTGCAGTCCTTCGATCCGGATCTCATGCTTCTCGGCATAATCCCAAAGAGCCGCATGGATCGCCTCCTCCGCGAGCAACGAGCAGTGCACCTTAACGGGAGGAAGGCCGTCAAGCGCCTCCATGACCGCCTTATTGGTTACCTGCATGGCCTCCTCGATCGTCTTTCCTTTTACCATCTCGGTCGCCATGCTGCTGGTCGCCACGGCCGCGCCGCAGCCAAAGGTTTTGAATTTGCAGTCCCGGATGACATGCGTCTCATCGTCTATATCAAGGTAAATCCGCATAATATCGCCGCATTTGGCGTTTCCGACGGTCCCCACGCCGCTCGCGTCTTCAATCTCCCCCACGTTTCTGGGATTTTGAAAATGATCCATCACTTTTTCTGAATACATATTGTTCATCTCCTGTTCGTATCGGAACCGTTATCAGAATTCCTTTTTCTCCCTTGCCTTCACAAAATCCTCATAGAGAGGGGACATGGAACGAAGCCGTTCGACGATCCGCTTGATGCTCTCCACCGTATAATCAATGTCTTCTTTTGTCGTCTCGTCACTTAAGGTAAGCCGAAGCGAGCCGTGTGCGATCTCATGCGGAAGGCCGATGGCCAGCAGCACATGGGATGGATCCAAAGACCCGGACGTACACGCGGAGCCGCTTGAACCGCAGATGCCGTCCATATCCAGCATGATCAGAAGGGACTCCCCCTCAATAAACTGGAACGCAAAATTCGCATTGTTGGAAAGCCGCCTCGATCTGTGGCCGTTTAGCCGCGTAAACGGTACCTCGGACAGCACGCGCCCGATCAGATAATCCCGAAGCACCGTTTCTTTTTTCTTATTTTCCCCCATATTGGCCTGTGCGATCTCGACAGCCTTTCCCATGCCGACGATTCCCGGAACGTTCTCTGTCCCCGCGCGTCGTTTTCTCTCCTGCGCGCCGCCGTGAATAAACGAACGGAGCTTTAAGCCCTTTCGGATATAGAGGAAGCCGACCCCCTTGGGACCGTTAAATTTATGCGCGCTGGCACTCAGCATGTCAATATGGCATTCGTTTACATCAATCGGCTCATGGCAGAAGGCCTGGACCGCATCCGTGTGGAACAAGACTCCGTGCTTTGCCGCAATCTCACCGATCTCCTGAATCGGCTCGATCGTTCCGATCTCGTTGTTGGCAAACATCACCGAAATCAGGATCGTATCCGGACGGATCGCCCGTTCAAGCGCCTTCACATCCACCAGTCCCGTCTCATCCACCGGCAGGTACGTAACCTCAAAGCCTCTGCTCTCCAGGTATTGTCCTGTGTGGATGATCGCATGATGCTCAATCTGTGTCGTAATAATGTGCCTGCCCCGGGAGGCGTATGCCTCGGCCGTCGCCGTCAGAGCCCAGTTGTCCGACTCTGTTCCGCCGTTCGTAAAATAGATCTCGCTGTCGTCCGCCCCCAGGGTCTTTGCAATGATTTCTCTGGTGTGGGCCATTGCCTCTTTGCACGGAGTGGAAAATTCATACACGGAAGATGGATTTCCGTAATGCTCCGTATAAAACGGCAGCATCGCTTCCACGACCTGGGGATTTACCTTCGTCGTGGCAGCATTGTCAAGATAAATTACCTTTTTCATAATCTGCCTTTCCGTAAATTAAGGTTAAAAGCCTCATCTACTTGATTTTCCGGCTCCTTGTTTGAGCCGCTTTTTGCAGCAGTTCCTGCTGCAATTCCTTACCATTATATATGATATGCCCGAAATATTTCAACCGGATTCACCAGAATTAAGAAAAAAGTTATAATATCCCGTTCCCGGCACGCATAGTTTACAATAACTGTCTGTGCTCGGAGCCTTCATGATTGATTTTTTTCGGAAACATACCCTGATTGCCGGAACTCTGCTTTTGACGGCTGCCGGCTTTGCCTCGCGGTTTTTGGGCTTTTTCTACCGCATTTTTTTGTCCCGTGCCATCGGTGCAGAAGGCCTTGGGCTTTACCAGATGATTTTCCCGATCTTCGGCGTCTGTTTTTCTCTGTGCGCAGGCGCCATCCAGACGGCAATCTCCCGTTTTGTGGCCGCTGACACAAAACGGGCAGCCAAAATCCTGCGCACGGGCTTTTTCGTTTCTTTTTCCCTTGCGCTTGCGCTCGCCCTTGTAATCTGGCGCGGAGCCGATTTTCTGGCTGTACATATTCTTCTGGAACCGCGCTGTGCGCCTCTCCTTCCCGCACTGGCCCTGGCAATTCCCTGTACCTCTATCCATGCCTGTATCTGCGGATATTATTATGGAATGCAAAAGGTGCATGTTCCTGCTCTCGCTCAGCTCGTGGAACAATGCACCCGTATACTCGGCGTCTTTTTGATCGCAGGCGTCTGCCGGGAGCAGGGAATTCCCCTGACCGTCACTCTGGCCGTCGCCGGACTTGCCATCGGAGAAGCGGGCTCTGCGCTGTTCACTCTCCTGGCCTATCTTTTATTTGGCACGAAGGAAGCTCCAACACGCCCGGACAACACAGCCATTGCACGTCCGCTGCTTCTTTTGGCGGTGCCCCTGATGGCAAACCGTCTTGTCATGAATCTCTTACAGAGCGCTGAGGCAATCCTGATCCCGAGCCGCCTGCAGCTTTTCGGACTCACACAGTCGGCGGCCCTTAGCATTTACGGCGTGCTGACCGGAATGGCAATGTCCTTTATCATGTTTCCGTCTGCCATCGTAAATTCTCTGGCCGTCGTCCTGCTGCCCTCGGTCGCCAGAGCCCAGTCTGACGGAAACGACACGCGAATCGAAAAAAGCATCTCCATGTCCTTTCGATACAGCCTTTATATGGGGATCCTCTGCATCGGGATCTTCACGGTATTCGGCGAACGCCTAGGCGTCCAGGTATTCAAAAACGAGGACGCCGGAAGCTTTATCACGATTCTGGCCTGGCTCTGCCCCTTTCTCTATCTCGCGACAACGATGGGCAGCATCTTAAACGGGCTCGGAAAAACCCATTCGACCTTCCTTCATAACCTGGCCGCCCTGCTTTTACGGCTTGCCTTCGTCATCTTCATGGTCCCGCGCTTTGGAATTCTGGCGTATTTGTGGGGTATGCTGGCCAGCGAGCTGCTGCTCTCTCTGCTGCACATTTTTTCCCTGTCGAGAGCCATCAATTTTTCGCCGGACGTATGGGAGATGCTCGTAAAGCCGATCTTCTGCCTGTGTGTGGCACTCGGCATTTTTTCCCTGTTCCCGGAAAGCTTCTCCGTTTTAAAGGAACTGCCGCCGTTTTTTACTACCGTGTTTCAGATGGGGCTCGTCTGTCTCGGCTATGGGCTTATGCTGCTTTTATTCCATCAGCCCCGTCACTCGTCGAACTCGACTGTCACATAGTATCCGCGCGCGTTCTGCTCGATCGCTTTCACGATGCCCTGCCGACTTTTTAACCGCTCGTTAAACTTAAACAGCCCCGACATTGCCACGGCCGGCTCAATCATGTAGTTTACGTTCACCGGCGTTACGGACTCGCTGACCTCCACGGTCTGCCCCTCCGTGACAAGCCCGGGGCGTTCCATTTTAAATACGATTTCTCTCAAAGAACTTATTTCCCCTCATAGATGATCGCAGATTCCACGTCATACTTCGAAAGCTTCTTCCTGCCCTCAAGGCCGGCCAGCTCCATGACAAAGCAGATTTTTACGATCTCTCCTCCCAGCTTTTCCACGAGCTTTGCGATCGCCTCCACCGTGCCTCCGGTTGCAATCAGGTCGTCGATGATTACGACCTTCTGGCCGGGCCTGATCGAATCTTTATGAAGCTCGACCGTTCCGGTTCCGTATTCCAGCTCGTATTCCATCGAGACGGTCTCTCTGGGGAGCTTCCCGGGCTTTCTGGCCAGGACGAATGCCTTATTTTTCTCATAGGCCACCGGCGTCCCGAAGATAAAGCCCCTGGACTCCGCGCCGACGACCACGTCAAAGTCCACATCCTTCAGCATGGAAAGCAGACTGTCGATCGCGAGACGAAGCCCCTCCGGATCCTGTAAAATTGACGTTACATCCCGAAATATGATCCCCGGCTCTGGGAAATCCGGAATGCTTACCACATAATCTTCTAATTTTTTCATCCTTTGTCCCTCCTCATTTTGCTCGGACTCTATCAAAAAATCATCCTAATCATAGCACAATTCATTTTCCATGGCAATATTCATATTCTTGTGCCTGTCCGCATATATTTTGAGGAGTGGAGGGGGAGTGGCGAAGGGTCCGCAGAGACCGGGGCCGGCAGGCGGGGCGGTGCAGCCAAGCTTCGGTGCTGGAAGCTCTAAGCCCCTGGCGGCCCCGGTCTCTGCTACGCGTTTTCGTGAGTGGAGAAGGGATGTGTTCTGGCCGAAATGGTTGGTTGTTGCTTTATTTTTTTAACTGTTTGTTGAAAGGGGAATGTTTGTCATGTCAAAGGTCCGGCTTAGCAGATCTAAACTGATTATTTTTGTTCAGCTTCTTATTTTGTTTTTTCTTGTTCTGTCGCTTTGTCTGAAAAGCCGGGAGGCGGCGGCTAAGAATACGTTTCTGCCCGGGCAGGAGACGCAGACGGAGCCAAAGCAGGATTTTATTCATTGGGTCGATTTTACTGTTCCCGCGAGTGTTTTGGAGAAGGCCTTCCGGCTGGATATCTCCACCTGCCAGGATACGGTCCATCTTGACTGGATCGAGCTTTTGGCCTGGCTTGGGGCGCGTTATGGAGGGGATTTTTCGCGTTTTAAACAGACGGATCTGGACGCGCTGGCCGAACGCCTTAAAGGCGGGGAAACGATGGATGTATTGGCAAAGGATATGAAGTATTATTCATATTATCATGAGGCTTACACCGCTGTCTTAGGCGGTATGGTCGGGTATTTTGAACAGGAAATCGACACCGCGGATGCGCCTGTACCTGCTGAAACCGGCACGCAGGCCGCCACTCCCCCAGAAGCCGGCGCGGCCTCCGAATCGGGTGCCGCTCCCGGTACGGACGGAACCGGCCAAGGCGGCCCCTCCAAGGTCTGGGTCACAAAGTACGGCCTGAAAGCCTATTCCCCAATTGCAAAGGGCTTTCCCTATAATGATTATGACGATTTCGGCGTCGCGCGCTCCTACGGCTTTAAGCGCCAGCATCTTGGGCACGACATGATGGGGCAGGTCGGCACGCCCGTGATCGCTGTCGAATCCGGCACCGTCGAGGCGCTCGGCTGGAATCAGTACGGCGGCTGGCGCATCGGCATCCGCAGCTTTGACCAAAAACGCTATTATTACTACGCCCATCTGCGGAAAAATTATCCCTACCAGAGCAATCTTGAAGTCGGCAGCACCGTCACCGCCGGAGATGTCATCGGCTACCTCGGCCGCACCGGCTACAGCACCAAAGAAAACACCAACAACATCGACACTCCCCATCTGCACTTCGGCCTGCAGCTCATCTTCGATGAATCACAAAAAGAAGGCAACAACGAGATCTGGATCGACTGCTACGAACTCGTCCAATTCCTTCACATGAACCAAAGTCAGGTAGTAAAAGTCGAAGGAACCAAAGAATGGACACGCATTTACAATCAAAAAGACCCCGCCCCACTCAACAACTAATCCCCCTTACACTCCCCCATCTTTTTCTCTCATCTCTCACTCCCGAAGCAGCGCAACAGAGCCCGGTGCCGGCAGACCCTACTTCATTTCCTCCCTCACTGCCTCAACCACCAGCCTCACATATTCCCCAAGCGGCAGCTCCCTGCAGCCCACGACAAAATGCTGGCAGCGGTTGACCGGCAGAAGGATCTTTTTCGCCGGGCTCTGCCCGATCGCCACGGCCATGGCCGGCGTGATCTCCCCTAAAAGAGAATCCGCAATCACGATTCCCATCGGCCCGATGATCAGATCCGCCTGCCTGCATCCGACAACGGCCGGGTTTTCCCCGGTCGCGCCTTCGTCTGCGCCTGCCTTTAACATCGCGGCGGTTGCGATGCTGTTTGTCCCGACTGCCAGGATCTCAGCCTCGGGAAATTGTTTCTTTAACTGCTCGACGATGCTCTTTCCCATTCTTCCGCCCTGGCCATCCATCACCATAATTTTCATGCGCGTCGTTCCTCTCCTTCCAGCTCCCGGATCCTTTCGTAAAGAAATTCATTCACCGGAAGCGAGATCCCGGCCTCCTTCGCCAGACGCAGCATGGTTCCGCTAAAAAGCTCCACCTCCGTCTTTCTCCCGGCCCGCATATCCTGGCACATGGAGGTAAAGCCCTCCGGATTCAGCGTATCAAGCAGTGAAAGCCAGTCCGCGAGATCCTCATCTGTCAGCTCCACATCCTGGTACGCCGCGACCCGCTGTACCTCCTTCATCGCCTCGATCATCATGGTGCGGGCCTCCCCCTCTTTCTGCACAGCCCCATAGGGGGCACCGTATACCGCCGTCACCTGGTTGACTCCGGTGTTGAGCATGAGCTTGCTCCACTGTTTTTTCACCACGTCATCCGGGATCTCGTAGGCAAGCCCGACCCGCTCAAAAAGCTCCTGCACTGCCGAAAGCCGTTCATCCTGGCTCTTGTCTTTATTTCCGACGGAGATGTAACCGACATTTTTGTATGTGACCGTCTCTTTGTCCTTTCCTGCATCCATGCCCTGCACGCAGGCATACAGCACATGCCGCGCCCCAAACGCTTCCTCGAGAAGCTGTTCGCTTGTGATGCCGTTTAATACGGAAAGTATGAGCGTTTTTTCTCCCACAAAGGGCCTCACGGCCTCAATCGCCGCCTGCATCCCCATAAATTTAACCGCAAAGATCAAAAGATCCGTCTCCACGGCCTCCGCGGGCGTGCGGTAAGAAAAGGAACAGCACTCTCCGTTGCAGAAAAGCTCTGTCTCCCGATAGCGCGCCGTGCGTTTCTCATCCGCGATAAAAAACACATTTTCATTCCCCAGGCTGTCTGCCAGGCATTTGCCGTACATGACGCCCAATGCACCGCGGCCGATGATTCCCACCGTATTGATTTTCATGCCATATCATTCCCTTCTTTATACATGAGCACTCTCGGAAACTCCCTTGCACTCATCTTTGCGGCTGACTTTCCGAGAGTACTCTATATGCTCTAAAACTTCCGCCCGCCACCGCCAAACGAACGGCCGCCACTCCGATGTGTCAAAGATCGGCCTCCTCCTGAAAAACCGCCCCCTGATCCTCTGGAGCCTCCGGAGCTTTTCGCCGCAGCGATCATAGTATGCGTCACATAACTTCCCAAAAGCACGTCGGACATATTAAGCCCCCGCGTAAACGCGCTGTCTTTCCGGTAGGAAAGCTTAAAATTCGCTGCCAACCGTGAATCCCTGTCCTTCATCCCGTACTCCCGCACGACGCTCCCGACCGCAGCCAGGCCGCAGACGGCCGCCACAAGGACGGCAAAGGCAATCTCATACCAGGTCAGGCTGTGATATCGGCTTTTCTTTCCCGTCTCGACATCCTCATTATACTGGTCTCTGGCAATCCCGTTTTCATAACAGATCTTCGTATCGGCAAGAAACGCCTGCGCCGTCTCGTAATAGCTGCCCTCGGATATGTATGCATATGCATCGTCCAGGATCGCCTCGATCCGGCTGTCTGTCAGATACCGGATCATCTTCCCCGAGGTCGCAATCCAAAGCTCCCGCTCATCCATGTCGATCAGAAACAGAACGCCGTCGTATGCGTCTCCCGTACCCAGGCCGGCCGAAATATAAAAGCTGTCCGCGTATTCCTGCGCGCTTCCTTCGTGTTCGTCGGTTGTCACGATCGCCACGTCCATCCGCATCGTTTCCGCCAGAGCCGCCGCATCTTCGGAGAGCGCCGCCTTCTCATCAGGCGAAAACAGGCCGGCAAAGTCATAGACTCTCTCCGTCCCGGTGACTTTTGTCTGTGTCTCAAGGGCCCAGGCAGACAGCCGAAGGCAGGGCAGGCCGCAGGCAGTCAAAACCAACGCACAGAGAAACACACACAGGCCCATATACCGTCGTCTTACCGTCTTCATAGGAACCACCCTCCTGCCATAAGGACCGCGCACAACGGAAGAAACACCGCCGCAAACAGGGCCGCAAGCTTTCCTTTATCGATCGGGAGCTTCCCGCAGATTTTTCCGTTCTGCCCGTTCATCGCAAAATAATAGACCGTATTATCGGCCTTGTGCCTGTAGATCATGACCCACACCGGCAAAAGGGCATATTCCCATTTGGGATTTTTAATCCGCAGATCGCTGTCTTGCACCTGGAGGCTGTTATATCCCTCCACGCTTTCCTTAAGCTTTTGCAGCGTATAGTCTCTGACCTCCTGCTCGACCTCCGGCGCAAATTTTTTCCCTTCCATATCGCGCTTTTCCGCCTGAAATCCCGAAAGATATCCCGTGGAGAACGGAAGCATCTTTTCCATATCAAACGGCAGAACGCCCTCGACGAGCCTTCGGTCCGATTTGGAGAGGGCGTTGCGCGTCACGTTCTTTACGTCAAGCTGTCCGACCCGCTTCACCTGATACTTTTTATGCTCTGTATACCGGATGTTTCCCGTCACCCAGGTCTTCTGACTCTCGGCCTCCGCCGCCATCTCCCCATCCACCTTACAGCTATACAAAAGGTATGGGAAATAGACGCCCGTCAGCTTCTCGAGCTGGTTATTGGCGTAAAAAGAGCGCGGAACAAACTTCTTTTTCCCGACCCATTCCAGGAAAATCTCCGTCGCCTTCTTCTTATTTACCGCAAACGGCAGCACATAATCCGGCAGGAACTCTCCGGAGAGCCGACCGGAGAGCACTACCGGATTGTGGCAGTAATAGCAAAACGAAGCCGCCGTCGTCTCGTCCGTGACGATCTCGGCGCCGCAGTTCGGGCATACGTAGAGGGCAGCCGCACGGTCGTCCTCCTCCCTCTCTCCCGTCTCCTGCTTCTTAGCCTCCTGCTTTTCCATCTCGCCCTCCGAAAACTCCGAAAGGCAGTATTCACATTTGAATTTCTGCGAGGCCGGATCAAATGTCAGCCCGCCTCCGCAGTTTGGGCACTTATAAGCCAGTAATGCCATCGTGTCAGCTCCTCGGTTTGCCGCATTCCGAACAGAATTTTCCGGTGTTTACATGTCCGCATGTGCAGGTCCACTCCCCCGTGGGAACCGGCCTTGGGCTTCCGCATTCCGAACAGAATTTCCCGGTATTTACATGTCCGCAAGTACAGGTCCAGCCCCCGGAGAGCGCACTCCCCACAGGAGTTGGGTTTCCCACACCGAAGCCGCCGGCTCCCGGCTGCCCGGTCTGCATGGAGGCCCCTCCTGCCTGACCGGCCGCGCCGGGCTGCATATTCGTCATTCCGGGCTGTCCGGGCGCACCGTAGCCCATCATCTGCATCTGCTGCATGTTGGCCGCCGAGGCCGCCCCCATGAAACCGCCCCCTGTCTGCATCCCTAAGCCGACGCCCATAAAACCGGCCATGGCGCCGCCCTGATTCGAACCGGCCGCATTAATGCCCTCGGCGATCTGTCCCTGTACGTAGCCCTCGCGGATTGTCGGATCGCTTAGCATCGCGCCGCGGTTACGGATATTGATTAGCTTCTGGGACTCCTCGTCGTAGGAGATGCTGGCGATTCCCACGGCCTGGATCTCCATGCCGCGCATCTGCTTCCAGTCCTCGTCAAGGACATTCGCCATGTACTTGGAGAGCTCACGGCCCTTGGAGGCCACAAACGAGATCCGGTTTCCGTCCGCCGACATCTGATTGATCGCCGTCTGGAACGCCTCCAAAAATTCGTTTAAATACTGGTCGTTGATATCGTCGATGTTAACGCTCGTCTTATTCTTCGGCACGGCCTCCGCATAAAATTTGAGAGGATCCGTGATTTTGATCGAATAGGTGCCGTGTGCGCGCAAAAACAGCTCTGCATTGTAAAAGCTGTCATAATAGTTGACCGGCGTCCGCGTACCGAACTTGATGCCCTTGATCTCCTGGAGATTGACGAAAAAGACCCGCTGCTCCTTCGGTGTCTCTCCGCCGTAACGGATCCTGTCAAAAGTCTCCTTGAGCGCATCGCCAAACTGGCCGTTAAATAAAGAAGGGAGAGACGACGTATTGACCGTGTAATAGCCTTCCTCTGCGGTATAATCAATGATCTTGCCGCCCTCAACCAGCATCATAAACTGATTGGGGTATACCCGGATCTTCGAGCCGTTGGAGACCGTCCTGGAAGTTCCCCTGACATTCTGTCCGCGTCTCGTAAGAACGCCCTCACAGAATACCGTCGTATCGCTCATTTCTCCCGATTCGACCACCTCAAGCCACTGGTCCGCGAACGCACCGCCGACCGCACCGACTGCCGCTTTAATGATTCCCATAAAAAATTCCTCCTACCTGTTCGTTTGTAATTGTTTGGATACCTTCCCTGTTCCGTTCGTTTCCCATTTTGATTTTAAAAGGGCAATTTCTCTTTCATAGCCATCCAGCTCGTTGGGCGTCTCCAAACAAAACGGAAGGCCGGCAAGCGCGGGATGGTTGATGATCCGTACAAATGCATCCAGCCCGATCTTCCCCTCTCCGATCCGGGCATGCCGGTCCTTTTTCGCACCGAGCGGGTTCTGGCTGTCGTTTATGTGTATCGCCTTCAGCCTGGAAAGGCCGACAACCCGGTCAAATTCTGCCAGCACGCCATCCAGATCCCCTGCAATGTCATAGCCGGCATCCCAGACGTGGCAGGTATCCAGGCATACACCCATCTTATCAGAAAGTTTCACTCTGTCAAGGATTTCCCGCAGCTCCTCAAACCGGCCGCCGATCTCGCTCCCCTTTCCTGCCATGGTCTCGAGAAGTACCGTCGTATGCTGCCCGGGCCTTAAGGCTTCGTTTAAAAGCTCGCCGATCAGCCGGATCCCGGTCTTAGTCCCCTGTCCGACGTGGCTGCCCGGATGGAAATTGTAGAGATTCCCGGGAAGCCATTCCAGCCGTTTCAGATCCTCGGTCATGGCCCGCCATGCAAAATCCCGCACGGAGGCGTCGGCCGAGCACGCATTTAACGTATACGGGGCATGCGCAACCAGCGTACCGAGCCCATGCTCCTCCTTCAGCTTCAAAAATGCCTCCAAATCCTTTGTATCAAGCGCCTTTGCATTTCCGCCGCGGGGATTCCGCGTGAAAAACTGAAAGGTCGTTGCCCCAAGCGCAAGCGCTGTCTTTCCCATCGGGAGAAACCCCTTTGCGCAGGACAAATGGCATCCGATATAAAACATAGTTCCTCTCCTGTCGTTTCATTCGTATCACAAGCCCTTTAATTCTTCTCATTCCGGATCGGGTTCAGAATCCGGATGGCCCCCCAGATCAAAAGCAGCGAGACTGCAATCTGTAAGCCGATGCTGACGAAAACCCAGTTCTGTGTGACGAAATTATCCGGCCTGCTCCCCAAAAAACGCTCCAGAGAAATATTCTCCGTTATCCCCGAAACCTGTCCCCGCAGGATCTCGCAAAACGTCATAACAGGATTGAAAAGGAGCAGGTATACGGCCCCTCCCGAATCGGCAACGGGCCTCGTCTCTCCCAACGGAACCACCATATTGCGGATCTGCATCGACGACATATTAAGAAGAAACAGGTTGAGCATCAGCGTGCCGGCCGCAATCAGGAGCAACACTCCATAGGTACACACATTTGAAAATGTGGAACGGCGCATCAATGACGAAAACAGAACCCCGATCCCTCCTGCAAAAACCGCCACCGTCACATAGCAAACCATGAGAAGGCCCAGATCCAAAAAATCCACACTCCCATAGACAAACGTCACAAACAGCACGGGGAAACTCGATACCACCAGCACCAGAAGCTGGCCAAACGCCGAAAAAAGCTTCCCGGTCACAATGTCCGACGGCGTCATCTTCGTTGTAAATAAAAGCTCCAGTGTCTGCCGCTCCCGTTCGCCGCTGATACTTCCCGATGTCAGCGCAGGCATGATAAACATCAAAAGTGAAAATTCCAGTGTCACTACAAACGCATAGAGCTGCAAAAAGCTCGAATACTGGACCTGGGATAAAATCCGCACCTGCGCTACGGCCTGATACATGTTTAACAGCGACACGAGCGCCAGCAGACCGTTAAAAATCAGAATAATGAGCGGCATGCGCAGGCTCCTTGCGCGCACGGTTGTCTCTCGTCTGTATACCGGATTATTCTTCACCCCGCATCACCACTCTTTCCATGTCATGATTCGTGATCTGCATGAAAATGCTTTCCAGATCACCCTGCTCCCTCATAAAGGCATTCACCCTGGCTCCCGCCGCCAAAAGCCCCTCCAAAAGCCTGGCCTCGTCGCGGCTGTTTCCGTGGAACTGAATCGTAATGTCCCCCTGTTCAATTGAAATCGTCTTAACACGGGAATCCTTTTGGAGGAAAGCGACCGCCTGTTCCCTCCCTTCAAGCACCCGGATATGCAGCGGATTTGAGTCGTTCACCTTCTGCAGGATTTCCGACATGCTGCCCGCGAGAACGATCCTGCCGGCATCAATGATGCCGATATCCGTACACATCTGTGCAAGCTCCGAGAGTATGTGAGAACTGATTAAGATCGTTTTTCCCTCGGCGCAAAGCTCCTTTAATACCTCTTTAAATTCCAGCCTCGTCCGCGGGTCCATCCCCGAGGTCGGCTCATCCAGGACCAAAAGTTTCGGATCATGGATCATGGCCCGTGCTAGGCAGAGGCGCTGTTTCATGCCGCGTGACAGGCTGTCTACGAACGCATCGGCTCTGTCGTCAAGCTTCATCTGCTCAAGGAGCTGCATGCAGCGGTTTCTCGCCACCAGGCCCGTATACCCATAGCAGGCGGCAAAAAACTCCATATATTCCCCCACCTTGAGATTGTCATACATGCCAAACTCATCCGGCACATATCCGAACGCATCGCGAACCTCCATCCGAAAGCGGAATGCATCCTTGCCGTCAATCTCCACCGTGCCCTCGTCAGGCTTAAGAAGCCCTGTGATCACACGGATCGCTGTGGTCTTTCCGGCGCCGTTCGGACCCACAAACCCGTAAAGAGCCCCCTCCTCGACATCCATGTCCAGACCGTTTAATGCTTGAAAGTTTTTAAACTTCTTTTTCAATCCCCGAATTCGCAGCATCAGCGCTCCCTCCCCGTCACCATTGGAATCGGAAGCAGCATGCTGTAGCCCTCTGCGCTGCCCTCCTGTCCGGCATATCTGACTAACAGGCTGTTTTCCACGGAGAGGTAAGAGGTAAGCTCCTCGGCCGTAAAATGAACCTGCCCAAGATCCACCGCATCATAGCTTCTGGTCTCATAATTATAAAAATGCGCCTCGCCGTCAAACGGCCTCATATAGGCATAGTCCGGAGTGTCTAAAAACTCTGCCGAAATCGGAAAAAACGATACCTTTTCCACAGAAAGGTCATCACCAAAGAAATATTCGACGGCCGTCGGGTCCGTGCCATATAAAGCCAGCCCGTTTCCGTAAACCGTCCCGCTTCCCGAGGTCACCTTCGGCGTACGTGTCAGGCCGCTCCGATAGACGAGCCCATCCCGCGTGGAGCTCACACAGAGCGTCGCCGTGTAAAGCGTCCGGCTGTCTACAACCTGCCCGTTCTTTGCCAACTCCTCACTCGGCCCACCCACAGGGCCAAATGCCGCGAGCCGCACATCCGGCTCATAGTTCCCATAATACCTGTCTATAAAATATGTGTACAAAGCGGTACGGCTCAGATTCCGCAGATAGTCGTTCCCCGTTTCTGTCTCCCGCCCCCGGCGGACCCCCTCCGAAAGGCTTTGGGAAAGCAGGTAAGAAAATCCTACCGGCCATATGAGAAGCTCCTCATCGGAAAGCTCTATGGTTTCTCCGGGCTCCAGGCGCTTTCCCAAGGGAAGTACCTGCCCATAGAAAAAAACGGCCGCATCCTCTAACGCAAACGGGAATTCGTTGGTGATCGTTCCTGAAAGCCGTCCGTCAAAGTACTCCAGGCGGGAGGTAATTTTACCTTCCGGACCGTTCTCCCCGCTTCGCTCCAGCTTAAAGAATCTTGGCTCAAACGCGCGTGAGTTCCTAACGGAGATCCGTGTATCCTCCTCTCCGAACCGCAGGCTTACATCCCACGCCCGCTTTCCGTCCAATGTCTCCTCCTGCCCGTTTCCGCCCCACTGACTGTTCCGTGTAAGAACCGTGACCCGGTATTCCGGCGGGAGCTGCACAGAAAAAGGCCGGCTGTCAGGCGTACGAACATTTAGATAGGAAAGCTCCTCTGCCTCCCCGTCGTTTACATCAACAATCGTCGCGCAGGTATAAAATTCTTCCGTAAACCGAGTCCCGCTCCCGATCAGATATACGAGAACGCTTCCTGCCAGGGCAGACAGCGCCACCGAGACCCCATAATACCGGCTCAGCTCTCTTTTTTTAAGGAGGATATACAGACCCGGTCCGGCTGTCAGGATATAGATGACCAAAACTGCCGTATACAAAGGAAGATTGGGGAGTCTGTCTGCGCTGCCCGTATTCACGGTACTCTGCGCGTTCCAGTAATCCTCGTCTGCCCCATAAGAGCCATAAAAATACAGATTCGCGATCCGGTTCTCGCCCAGCAGCTCGGTCAGGAGACGAATGGGATACGACGGATTCTCCCGCGCAAAGTGCTCCGTGTCCCACAGATCAAAAGCAAACACACCCACCGCCCCTTTCCCAAAGGACGCCTTCGTCAAAAGGACCAGGCTGTCGCTTTCGAAGACAGCCTCTCCGCCGGGAAGCGAAAGCCCGGCGCAGACCATGTCCACATTGGCATCCTCCGGCGTATCCTTCGCATACTCGGGCCCCATGCCTACCTCCTCGTACCGGGCCCCGGCCTCCTCCCGGATTCCCAATCTTTCGGCAAAGCTTCCCAGCGTCCGCTCTGCTTCCCCGCCGGTTCCAAAAAGCAGGATGCCCCCTTTTCTTGCCCAGGAGAGAATAGCCTCCTCCTGTTCGTCCGAAAGTGCGGCCGTTTCGAAATGGTTGATCACAAGCACATCCAAAAGCTCCAGTCCCCGCACATCGGGCGGCAGCGTTTTCTCATCCAAAAAAAGTGCCTCGGTCTGCACCATTCCGTAATCGAGGTTGACATGATCCAGGTACGAGAGCCGTTTTGGCTCGTCGGACAGCACGCCGATCAAAAGCCGGCCCTGGTCTTTGGAAATATCAAAGGAAATCCGTTTTTCCAGGAGTTTTTTTCCTTCTGTATCCGTCAGGCTGACGGCAATCTCCCTGCCCCTTTGGCCAAGCAGCACATATAACTCCAGCTTCCTCGTCTCTGCCGTACTCACCGTAACCGGATACTCATACCGGCAGACCTCAAGCCCCCCGTCGTCCCTGCTCTCCAGGGTACTGACGGAAACCATACCGGAAAACGGTACCGCAGACTGCCCGTAGAGGCTGACGTTTAACGGCACATGGCTCCCCAGTTTTCCCTCATCCCCGTAGACGCAGGAAACCTCCATCGCGACCGGCATCGACGCAGAATCCGCCGCCAGACAGCGCCCTGCCGTCAAAAAAATGGACAAAAGCCCCAGCACTGCTGCCAGGCTGATTCTTTTTCTTATGCTATTCATACGATTGCCCTGAAATTCTCCCTGTTGACATCAAAATCCACCTTCAGCTTCACCGTAAAGGCCGTGCCGTTTAAATCGCTCGTAACTGTGATTGTGCCGCCGTGCATATCTACAATATTTTTTGAGATGGCCAGTCCCAGCCCGGTGCCGCCCGTATTTAAGGAGCGTGACTGCTCCACCCTGTAAAATTTATTAAAGATAAGCGGAAGCTCCTCTTTCGGGATCACATATCCGTAATTGACGACCGATACCGTAACGATCTCTCCGTCTGCATGAACCTTTACCACGATCTTTTTTCCCTCGGCGCCGTATTTGATGGCATTGTTGATCAAGTTGTCAAACAGACGCGCCAGAAGATTGCCATCCGCCGTGATCATCTGCACCGGAACATTGCTGATCAGCTCATATGTCAGGTCCTTCCCTGCAAAGCTCGGATAAAATTCCTCCAAAAGCTGGCTAAGCAGCTTTACAATATCTACCTTTCCCAGATTCATGGAAATCTTTCCATAATTCATCTTCGTAAAACCGAACAGATCCTCGATAAGCTTTTCAAGACGCTTGGCCTTGGTGTACGCAATGTCGATGTATTTCTGCTGTATCTGCGGCCCCAGAGGGCCTCCCTTTGAGAGAAGCTCCAGATATCCGATGATCGAGGTGAGCGGCGTACGAAGGTCATGGGCCACGTTGGTGATCAGCTCGTTCTTCGTCCGTTCCGACTCCCGCTCCTTGTCCATCAGCTCCCGGATATCGGCCTCCATGCGGTTTAAGTTGACAGCCATCATGGAAAATTCGTCATCCCCCATGACCTCAACGGTGGTATTCAAATCTCCCTCCGAGATGTTCTGGATCGCTGCTGCGATCCGCTCTATGTACCGCAGGGATTTCGCCTGCAGCAGATAGAAGGTCACGGAAAAGATCAAAATCCCCAATATCACATAGGTAATGGTCGTCAAGGTGCCGAGACGGAAAAACGCAAGCATCGGAGTGCCCGCATGCCCGCTCTTTTCCAGATAGCTCACAACCATGTCGATATTGGTGATCAAAAACACTTCAATCAGGCAGGCGATCACGGTGCTGTAGGCCATATTGGACACCGTCTGCATGTAAAAATGTCGGTTTCCGTTATTTCTCAATTTTGTATCCTACCCCCCACACCGTGGTGATGATCTTGTTCTGCCTCGTGTCCTCTTTCATCTTGCCGCGGAGTCTGCGGATATGTACCATGACTGTATTGTTGGCCTCATAGACCTTCTCATTCCACACCTTCTCAAAAATCTCATCGGTGCTGAACACGCGGCCCGGATTGGAGGCCAGAAGATACAGAATATCAAATTCGATCGGAGTCAGCTTGATCTCCTCACCGAAGACCACAACCTTGTGGTTATCCTTATTGACCGTAAGCCCGCGGATCGAAATCTCATTTTTTGCGCTCTGACCCGTACTGCTGTGCGGATTGAGCTGTGTGTAGCGCCTGAGCTGCGATTTGACCCTGGCCGTCAGCTCCAGCGGGTTAAAGGGCTTCACCACATAATCATCCGCACCGGTCCCCAGCCCTAATATCTTATCCAGATCGGTTGATTTTGCACTCAGCATGATGATCGGGATATTGTTCGTCTCTCGAATTTTCCGGCACATCTCAAGGCCGTCCATCCCCGGCATCATAATATCAAGAAGCACCAGATGGATCTCCTCCTGCTCCAAAAGCGAAAGCCCCGCCTGGGCATTGTCTGCCTTAAACACCTTATATCCGTCGCTTACCAGATAGATCTCCACCAGGTCCGCAATCTCTTTTTCATCGTCCACCACAAGAATATTAATCTGTTCCATTCCTGCTCCTCCTATGTCACTCAACCGTATGCATCCAATTCGATTTCTATTCTAACATACTTTTTACAGATTTTCTTTATTTTTTTTGAAAAATCGAAGGAAAGTTCTGACACTGTAGCAAAAGGGCCGCCCTTCTCCCTCACTCCCAAAACAGCGTAGCAGAGGCCGGGGCAGGCAGGCGGGGCCCCTGCGGCCCCTGTGTCACTCCCTCCATTTCTGCAAAATTTAGCAAAATTCAAAAATACCGCTTGCATTTTTCCCCAATTAATGGTATTATACAAAAGCGCACTGATTTTTTGAGCTGATCGTAATCGAGGCGTGGCTCAGTTTGGTAGAGCGCTGCGTTCGGGACGCAGAGGCCGCAAGTTCGAATCTTGTCGCCTCGATTTTCCAACGGCCTGTTGGTCAAGCGGCTAAGACGACGCCCTCTCACGGCGTAAACCCGGGTTCGATTCCCGGACAGGTCATAAAAACGGCCAGGTAGATTTTAAATGCCTAGCCGTTTTTTCATCCTTCTCTGGCAGGAATTCCCGTAATGTTTATGGGAGCTCGCGGTCATACTATGAGCAACGACAAATCGCTTTGCCGTTTCCTATCAATAACCAGAAAAAGGCGGTGAAAAAAATGCAAAACGAAAAAAACGACAGCATCCAGTGCTCCATCCACAACTGCGTACACCATGCAGGCACTGTGGACTACTGTACACTGAACCGGATCCATGTGGGAACCCACGAGCTGAATCCCACCAAGAAGGAATGTACGGACTGTGATTCCTTCGAATACAGGGCGCGATAAAGCAAGGCATAAAAACGGTATGCCCTGCGTACACTTGCGCCAAAAAGGAGAGCTGATAAAACAGCTCTCCTTTTTGATGCATAATCGCCCCACTCCGTGAGCGGCCGCACTTTATTAAAGCCGCCCCGGGCCATTTGGGTGCTTTTATACCTGCGAAAGATTGGCCGCCGCGGTACAGGCCGGCGGAATCGGCTGTTTCTGGTCGAAGCTCGGGTTGAACGCATAAAAATTCTGGCTGTCCAGACGATCCTGCAGTCCCCGCAGCGCTTCCCCGAAACGGGCAGCTAGAAGCATTCTCTATGGATACCGAACTAAACGTTCCATAGAATTTCCATCTTGCCGTCTGCAATCCGGATGACCTTGATAAACGCATCAGCCACGGCCTGCCTCGCCTCAAAGGGAAGCGTTTCCCATGCCTTTATATAGTCTGTGAGCGGCTTCGCCCCGTCTTTCGGAGGCGTACGATCCGGCACAGCGAGTTCTTCCTGCAGGTCTCTCCGCTTTTTGTCTAATTCCGAAACCCTTTCGTCTATGTATTTCAGCAAAACGCTGCCGGCCCCGGGCACTCTGGAGAGAAGTCCTTCAATTTCCTTCTCGGTCTCTGTCAGACGGAGCTTCTTAAGAGAATTCTTTTGCATTTCTCCGGTTTCGATCACACAGGAAAGCTCTTGAAGCTCTGCCAGCCTTTCTCGGATTGCACTCATCATATATTCCTCCAATACGTCCGCGTAGATCGTACAGCCTGCTCCCCTACAGCTTCCTTGACCTCCTGACCGGCTACAGACAAAATAACGGCCCCATTTTGTCTTTGCCCTGCGAATCGTCAGCGCATAACCGCAGCGGCCGCATTTTACCTTGCCTGCAAGCCATGAGTGTTTCGCCTTGCAGGTCTTTGTGGACTGTCTGTTGTTTAAGCAGCGCATACGACAGGCCAGCCACGTCTCGGAGGAAATAAATCCCTTATGAGGGGCCAGGACAATTTCCTTATCAGACAGATCGCTCTGCTTTCTCGTGTCAGAACGAGGCCCTCTGTAGAGATAGCAGGCATTACCCCCCGTGAAATCGGCTGCCGGATTATAAATGGCTGCGCCCTGGCTTTGAAAAAACCGATACACGTCTATGTCGGCTTCCACATAAATGGGGTTGCAAAGCATCTCACTGATGCGGGCGGTATTCCAGTCCGCACCGCGCAGGTTTTTTATCTGATGCCCGTTTAAGTAACGTACGATATCTCCGAGAGAATTGTCCGTGTCCGCATACATGGAGTAGATTAGCTTCAGTTGTTCGCTCTCCTGCGGGACTTCCTCATACATGGAGGTTTGAACATTATCAATGACCGTATCTGTCAGACGATAGCCGTAGGGAATCCGTCCGCCCATGTAAAATCCGCGCTTACATCTTGCGTAATAGGCGTCTGTCACACGCTTTTGTATGGTTTCCCGCTCTAATTGAGCGAACACAATGCAGATATTTAACATGGCCCGGCCGATCGGCGTGGAGGTGTCAAATTTCTCCGTGGAAGAAACGAACTCCACATGGTAGTTCTGAAATATCTCCATCATGTTTGCAAAGTCCAGGATCGAACGGCTGATCCGGTCAAGCTTGTAAACAATGACCCGCCCGATCCTGCCCGCGCGGATATCCTGCATCATTTTTTCAAAGCCCGGCCTGTTGGTATCCTTGCCTGAAAATCCCTTGTCTGTATACTCCATACAGGCCTCCCCATGGGTCTCGTACCGGCAATATTCAAGCTGGCTTTCGACCGATATGCTGTCCTTTTTTTCGATCGACTGTCTTGCATACAAGGCATCAACCATATTTTCTGAAAATTTGACAGAGCCGGGCCGCGACTTTCTGTCGGGTCTCCGGCTCTGATTTCTTTTGAAATGCGGGGTAGATATTGGTGACCGTCAGCCTCATTCTGTCTCTGCATATCCGGCTGCCTGGTGCAGGAGAGTCGGCACTTTTTGCCATACGCAATCTCCCATGACGTTTTCCCTATATTTTATGAAAAACAGTATGTACACGATTCCATTGTTATCCGAAGCACTGCCGCAGAGTCTTTTCGATGGCATGCAGATCCACTGGCTTGGCGATATGCCCGTTCATCCCGGCCTCCTGGGCATTCTTCACATCCTCGGCAAGCGCATTTGCCGATACGGCAAAGATTGGGATATTACGTCCCTTTTCCTGCTCCATCCTGCGAATTCGCCGCGTGGCCTCATACCCATCCATAACAGGCATTTGAATGTCCATGAAAACCAAATCGTAATAGTTGTGAGGGTTTTCATGGATCAGCCTGACCGCCTCCCGGCCGTCACAGGCTTTTTCGATCTTTACGTCCATTATCCCCAGAAGCTCTGCCATGATCTCCATATTGAGTTCATTGTCCTCTACTAGCAGAATGCGTTTATCTGCATAATTCGGGAGCTCCTGTGCCTTTGCCTCCTGGGCAGAGGTCTCTTTTTCTCCCCGAACCGCTTCTTTTTCCCGCACACGCAGGGGCAGCTTTACGGTAAACACAGAGCCCCGGCCGGGTTCACTTTCTACAGAAATCTCCCCTCCCATCAGTCCCACCAGACTTTTGGTTATGGCCAGGCCCACACCTGTTCCTGCGATCTTACTGGCAGTCGTGTTTCTGGCCCGTTCAAACGGGAGGAACACTCTCGACAGGAATTCCGGTTCCATGCCGATACCTGTATCGGTACAGCAAAAGCAGTAAACCGCACAGCCGTTCTCTGCCTCCCCAGGCTGTGTCAGCTCCAGCGTCACACGCCCGCCCGCAGGCGTATATTTGATCGCATTGCTGACGATGTTAAAAAGTACCTGCTGAAGACGGAGCGGATCCCCCGCCACCATTTCGTTTTTTACATGAACCGGAACAAGCTCGACCGTTAAACCGGCCTCCTCCGCCTTGAAACTCATAAAGCCGGCAATCTCGTCTATAAGTGCCGGGAGCAGGAACCCTTCCTCTTTTAAAATCACTTTTCCCTGTTCGATCTGTGACATATCCAGCACATCGTTTACCATGCTCAAAAGCTGCGTGCCGGATGCCTTGATCTTCCTTAAACAGTCCTCCAACCGACTGCGGTCCTCAATGTTTTGCTGCGCAATTGCCGTCATTCCGATGATCGCATTTAACGGTGTACGGATATCATGAGACATATCCATCAGGAAACGCCCCTTTGCCCTGTTCGCCGCATCTGCCGTGTTTAACGCCGCCTGAATCTCTCTCGTATAGGCTTCATTTTCCCGCATCTTGCCCCCATAGAGCACAAACGCGATAATCAAAACGATTCCAACGGCTGTCCCGGAAAAGATCATGGCTTTCTTTAAAATACGGTTCGTTTCCTCCGTGATCACATACTCCGGGACGATCGAAACCAAAAGCCAGTCCGAATCCGCCCGAAGCGGTTCATAGCAGAGGACCTGTCCGGTTCCGCTGCAGGTAAACTTTGCCCAGCCGGTTCTTCGGGCTTTCACGCTTTCCCTGAAGTCCTCTACTGCTTGTGGATCATTCTCCTGTCCGGAAATCAGATCAAATAAGTTTGCCGCGGTCTGACTGCCGTTTTTATGCGCAGGCCATACCATAATATCTCCTTTGCGGTCCACCAGATAGGAAACCCCTATATTGTCATAAAAGGTAAGCGTAAACTGATCTACAATCTCATTCGTCCGATACTCCTTTACCAGACAGGCCGGCAGCCCGTTTGAAAGGGAGACGCGCAGAAACAGATTAAATACATTCTCACCTGTTATGCCGTTAATGTGGGAAACCAAAATTCCCCGCTCCTGTACATTTTTTTCCAGAAGTTCATTCACAGTTGGATCCTGTCCCGGTTCATCATCGTACAGATACAGTCTCACATCCGGTTCAATCTCCCGGTATAGTTCCATTACGGCCTCCGGGTCACCGCTCCCAAGGATGCTTCCCCAGATCCCCTCCAGCATGTCAAAGCCTGCCTCAAACTGAAGGTTTAAAGCATTTGCCCCCTGGTGTGTGCTCTCTATGATCGTTCGAACCGAACTCCTCCAAAGATGCCCGCTGACCCCGTTAACAAAATACCAGACTCCTCCGCATAACGCCAATAGAAGAAACAGTGCGACTGCCAAGGGCCTCTCTTTTTTCTTCATCCGGCCTCCTCCGTTTCAACTGTAATTCCTTATTCTTCCATTGTATCCAATTTATAAAAAAAAGTAAAGAGACTTCCGTCGTTTTTCCAAACGCCGAGAACCGTTCGTTCCTGTTCACTCTGTTCCCGGCAGCATGCAAAAATCCATGCCAAATCGCCTGCAGCGATGGAGCCTTGCCGGCTGTTCCATACATTCTTACGGTCTGCGCAGACCTATGTGAACCGTAACACTCCCCTATACTGCGGCCATCCTGTATGCCCGCAAATCCGCGGGACGTGAGAACTGCAGTCTCTGCCAAACCCGGCTTACGTACTGCAGGTCTGTCAGTAAGCTCGCCGAACAGTACAAGGAGGTATTTACATTCGTGGAACCAAATGATCCCCTGTTCGTGACGGCCCACAGGGGATCATTTCTGCTTCAATCAGTACGATTCGCTTCCCCAAAGCGCTGGAAGTGAATAATTTCACGCTTTCTCAAGAAGCGGATCGGGCCGCATACATCCGGATCCTTCACGACCCGCAGAATATTCTCGTACGTTGAGCGGGCTTTCTGCTCTGCTGCCATATCCTCATACAAATCCGTAATCGGATCTCCCTTCACCTGGAACTCGCAGGCGTTAAACGGGACGCCGCCAGCCGCCTGCGGCCAGATGCCCGCCGTGTGGTCAATATAATATGGGGCAAAGCCTTGCTCCTCCAGTTGCTCCGCGGTCAGATTCCGTGTAAGCTGATGGACGATTGCTGCGATCATCTCCATATGCGCCAGCTCCTCGGTTCCTATATCCGTAAGCAGTCCCTTCTGCTCTCCGTACGGCATTGAATACCGCTGGGAAAGATAGCGCATGGCAGCCCCTATCTCTCCATCCGGCCCTCCGGATGGCAGTTACAGCTTTTTTCCCTCGAACACGATCCCCTGGATCTTCAGGCTTTCCTTGTCAAGAAGTACGGCACTTGCCTCTTTTCCCGTTTCGAGGCTCCCGATCCTGTCTGCAAGCCCGATTGACCGTGCCGGATTGCAGGAGGCCGCGCGCACCGCGTCGGCGAGCGGGAGCCCGAATTTCACCGCCTGGCGCACGCAGCCCATGAGGCTCGTCACGGAGCCGGCCAATGTCTCTGGCTTTCCGAGGAGCGTCGCCCGGTTTCCGTGCACCTCGATCATCTGCCCGCCAAAGGGATATTCCCCGTCCGGCATGCCCGTGGCGCGCAGGGAATCCGAGATCAGGATCATGCGCTTTGGCCCAAACAGCCGGAACATCGCCCGGATCACACTCCCATGGATATGGACGCCGTCGCAGATGATCTCCGGCATCACCTTTTCGTTGTCAAAGGCCGCAAGCACCACGCCGGGCGCACGGTGGTGAATCGGAGGCATCCCATTAAACAGATGCGTCGCATGATTCGCCCCGGCGGCAAACGCCTCCACGGCCGTCTCATAGCCGGCAGCCGTATGCCCCACCGAGACGGCGATCCCCTCTGCCGCGGCTGCACGGATAAATTCCATAGCCCCCGGCTGCTCCGGCGCCACGGTCACAAGGCGTACAAGGCCACCGGCCGCCTCCTGCAGCCGTTTTAGCATCGAAATATCCGGGTCATGCAAAAAATCGCTGTTTTGTGCTCCTTTTTTTGCGCTCGATAAAAACGGTCCTTCCAAATGCACGCCTACAAGCTTCGCCCCCGAGACCGCGTTTTCCTTGTGCCTTGCCGCATTCGCACAGATTTTCAAAAGCTGTTCCTCCGGCAGCGTCATACCCGCCGGGCACAGGTATGTCACGCCCTCGGACAGCTCAAAATCTGCCATCTTTTGCAGCCCGTCCGGCGTCGCATCGCTGAAATCTTCACCGACACAGCCATGGAAATGCACGTCAACGAGGCCCGGAATCACGTAACAGCCGGCGGCAGAAAGGACTTCTCCGTCTCCGCTCTTTTCTGCAAACACTCCGTCGGCGGTATAAAGCGGTCGCTCTGCAAACCCCTCTTTTTCGTCAAACACTAGACCATCCCGGATCAGCATAGTGACCCCCCCGCCTCATAAACCTTTGTTAGCGCCGCCTCGTCACAGACGAATACCACGTCATGATGGAGCTGGAGGATAGACGCCTGGCATTCGGGCGTGATCGGCCCGCAGATTGCCTGATACACCGCATCCGCCTTTTCCTCTCCGCTCGCGACTACAAGCAGCCTCCGGGCGGCCATGATGCTGCCGATTCCCATCGTGATAGCCTCTCTTGGCACCTCGTCTGCACTCGCAAAAAACCGGGCGTTCACGTCGATCGTATTCTGTGTCAGCCGGACCACATGGGTCTCCTTAATAAAGGAAGGGCCCGGCTCGTTAAAGCCGATGTGGCCGTTGCGCCCCAGACCCAGAAGCTGCAGATCAGCGCCGCCCAGGGAAGCGATCAGCGCGTCATAGCTGGCGCACTCCGCCTCCGCGTCGGACGCCAGCCCGTCGGGTACATGTGTCTTCTCCGGGCGGATATTGATCCAATCGAAAAAATTTGTCTGCATGAAATACCGATAGCTCTGCTCATGATCCGCGGAAAGTCCCCTGTACTCATCGAGATTCACGGTCTCCACCTCTTTAAAGCTTATGTCCCCTTCCCGGTTCTTTTTTACAAGCTCCCTGTAAACGCCGACCGGAGTGGAGCCGGTTGCCAGTCCCAATACACAATTCGGTTTTTTTATGATCTCCGCCGCCATCAGATTCGCCGCACGGCGGCTCATGGCCTCATAATTCTTCTCCCGATATAGTTTCATTCTTTCTACCCTTTCTCCTATAAAATTACGGAATTTCCGGCAGGCTCGCAGCCGCCATGGACTGCCCGACCCGGCGGAATTTCTCATCCGGCAGCGTCAATTCGATTTTCTTTGCCACCTCTGGGTATTCCCCGTTCAGCACGCCTTTGCAGGCCTCTAAAAGCAGCTCTCCTCCTCGGCCGCTCATGACGCGCCCCAAAAGCAGAACATAGCGGAAATGATACGCGTCTTCGTAGTATGCAAGCGTATGGCCGAGATATGCACCGACGGAGCGATACACGGCCTCGGCCCGGCAGTCGCCCTCCTCTGCAAGCTTCTGTACGGTCTTCAGCTTCTCGGCCGGAGACGCCCCCGCCTCAAGCATGATCCCCGCACGGGGCGCCAGTTTAATAACCGCATCCTGCGAAAAATACTTCACGCCGCAGCCGATATCGCCCGACCACTCATCCTCCATGGCGTTCGGATTCGCATCGACCGGGACGAAGGCCAGTTCGTTGAGCCAGCCTGTGATCCGCCCCTTCTCATCCACATAGCCCACGGCCTCACTGGTCCCCATCGCGATTCCTAAAACATTATTCGCCTTTAGACTCATCGTTCCCGCGAGAGCCGAGACATCGCCGTCATTGGCCACGCTTAAGGGGATCTCCCCGAATGTATCTCTCACCGCACGGATAAAGATGTCTTTCACCTTTTCCTCATAGCGGTCTTTGGGGACGGCAAGGAACAGCGATGCACTCATGGTGCGGTTGTTGATGTAGATCCCGGCCGAGGACACTCCTACCGCATCGACCCGCGGCATATGGGCCGCCGCGGCCTTCAAGGCCGAAACAATCCCCTCATAATGATACTCTGGGTCCGGATTCACCTTCGGAAGCCAGACGACCTCCTCCGAGAACACGGTCTCTCCGTCGATCACCGCAGATACCTTCCTGTCGCTTCCGCCCGCGTCAAACCCGATCCGGCAGCCCTCCAGATGGCCTCCCATCGCCTTCGGGCAGTCCTTTGGCTCTGGCACATAGTCCGTAAATACCACCTCAAACGGCCTCTCAAAAATGTTCGCCATAAAATCACGGTCAAACTGCCTCGCGCCGCCTTCTTTGTAAGCTTCTTTCAGGGCCTCAAAAATGCCTTCGTCGCCGGCCACATACACCTTATAGCCGCCCTTCATCCACAGCATCGTCTTCACGAGGCGATCCACATAATAGCGGTCCGCCTCTGCCCGTTCCGGCGTCCCGTGAATGTATGTATGGCACACGGCCATCTGGCCATCCGCCCGCTCCACTGCCACAGAAACCGGCATTTCTGCAGTCTGCAGAAATGCACGCTTGAACTTGAGCAGCGGGATAAATTCCGGGTCCAGCTCCGGCACATGATCGACCTGAACAGCAATTCCGTATTGTTTCATAAAATAATCCCCTCCTTTGCCCCATTGTAGCAGAATTTGGGAATAATAGCCAGCTTTTCTTGACTTCCTTCCAAATTTTCGATATACTTTTTGGGAACCGGGTCGTTTCTTGCAGCGGTTCTGCAGGGATAATCGTATTTTGCCCGAAGCGGTAAGCACACAGAACGGTTCCTGTCTTTTCATAAAAGTTTAAGAGGTGCTTTCAAATGATGACTCAGCTCTCGTATAACGGCCTGACGGCCACGGTCGATTCCCATGGCGGCGAGCTTGTTTCCCTTCTTGACGCGCAGGGCCGGGAGGCTGTCTGGAACGGAGACCCGGCATTCTGGAGCGGGCGCAACCCGCTTCTTTTTCCGATTGTCGGCAATCCGAAGGAGGGAACGGTCCTGTTTAATGGGAAACCGTTTCACATGAACCGTCATGGCTTCGCCAGAGAGCAGGATTTTTCCGTTGTCAGGCAGGGCAGCGACTTCGTCCTTTTAAGACTTACGGAAAACGGAGAAACCCTGGCGCGCTACCCGTTTTCCTTCTCTCTCACCGTCTGCCACAGGCTCTTGGCGTCCGGCTTTTCCACAAGCTTTACCGTCTTAAATACAGGCGATACGCCGCTTCCCTTCTGTATCGGCGCGCACACCGCTTTTTTTTGCCCATTTTCCGGGGATGAAGCGGGAAGGTTTGAGGACTATACGCTCGTTTTCGATCAGGAGGAAACAGCCGATACGCTTCTTTTGTCTTCAGAGGGCCTGATCCGCCCGGGGAAACGCGAGCGGATCCTGAACGCTTCCGCGCGCCTTTCTCTCGACTATGCTCTCTTTTCCCGCCTGGATACGGTAATTTTTGAAGGCCTGCATTCCAGGGGTGTTTCTCTCATGCACGAGAAAACCGGCCGCGGCATCCACATGGACTTTGACGGCTTCCCCCTGATCGCTTTCTGGACTAAGCCCGACGCGCCTTATCTTTGTATGGAGCCCTGGCACGGTCTGGCAGCCGCCGAGAATGAAAGCGGGGAATTTACGGACAAGCCCCACTGCCTCACGCTCGCGCCGCAGGAAATGAAAACGTTTTGCTATACGGTGGCGCTTCTTATGTAGATTTATACACTGCAAAAGCGCCGAATCACACTCTATTCTTTTCACATCGGAGGTTTCTTAAATAACAAGCAGGAAAAAAATTTTTTATTCTTTCATCCTGTGCGTCTGGATGGTTCTGTCTCTGGCCGGTGCGTTTTATGCAGAGGAGCAGCTATTTTGGAACAATACAGGAAATACATATCTCTATTCAAACGAAAACGGCGGGCTGACCCGCGTGATAACGGATTCCTATGGCTGGGCCAGCGATAAAAAAGTTTATATTGAAAGCTATAACTCCGGCTTTAAGCTCCGGTTTGGACAGCCGAATCCAAATGAGGAGGATACGGTCGAAGTTATTCGTGTCGTGAAATATTCCAAAAGCTGGGAGCGCCTCGGACAAGCGAGTATTTATGGTGCCAATACGGCGGTTTCCTTCGTAGCCGGTTCGTGCCGCTGTGCCGAGTCCGACGGAATGCCGTATATACATACATGCCATCAAACGTATAAAACGGAAGACGGACTTAACCATCAGGCTAATATGATGCCAGCAATCCATGAAAGCGATATGTCCATTACCTTTCTGGATAAGCCCAATTCCGGCTATGTGAGCCATTCCTTTGACCAGTATATGATTGCCGGCTAGGAAGGAAACATCGTCGGGCTGGATCTTGGAGGTGGTTATCCCAGAGCGGCTGTTCTGATGCGGTATAATGGCGGCGCAGGAAGCGAAACACTGGGAAATATTTCTACTTCAATCATACAGGAAATCAGCGGGAAGATCGGCTACAATTACACAGGCCTGGATATCGGCAGCTTTGCAGAAACGAGCGGCAGTTATGTGACGGCCTATGCCTACAACGGGGAAAGCGGGGACCAATCCGTCTATCTTGCGTATACAGACAAGCATAACCTGATACCTGCGTTGCCCGGCTCTCTGCCCCGAGTCCCGTATCAACCCTGCGCCTTGTCCGGACCGAAATCACGGGCGGCTATATTCTCTGGAATACCCAATCGGGCCGGGAGATTTTTTTTATTACACCCCCTATTTTGCCGACGGCAGTATCGGTGAGATTCATACCGCAGAGGTCAATCTGGCGTTCAAAACTCCGATCTTCTATAACGGTAAGGTCGTCTGGAGTGACGGCACAATCGAAAATTTAAGGTCCTTTCAGGACTATGATATGATCGTGAACATGTAACTGCTGGCTGATACAGGCATTGAGACGATCACGCTGCCGGCAGTTTATCCATATGAAAAACCGATCTATTTTTAATTTTATCTCCTGTAGCCCGTCCAAACAAAGCAGAGTCTCCTGAAGCCGTGAAAGCGGATGCAGGAGACTTTTAATTGACAGAATGCTCAAAACATGCTATGCTAACTCTTAGAATATTTGTGCGATTTTACTATTTTTCAAACATTATGAAAGGAACGCTTCTATGGCAAAACGCAAGAACGTACTTCTCATCCTTTCCGACCAGCAGCGGCTTGATACGGTCAGCGCCTACGGACAAAACCCGGTCTGCAGGACGCCGCACATTGACCGGCTGGCCGCCGAGGGCATGAAATTCACCAATGCCTACACCTCCTCGGCGATCTGTGCTCCCTCCAGAGCCTCTGTGATGACCGGCCTTTATGCTCACAAGCATGGCGTAATCGACAATTTCACGGATATCAAAGAAGGGACTCCTCTCCTGGGCGACTGTATGCATGAGGCCGGCTATTACTGCGGCTATGCCGGCAAGTGGCATGTCTCCCCCACCAGAACGCCCGAGCAGTGCGGCTTTGACGAGGGAAAGCCCTTTATGGGCTACGCCTTTCCGGGAAGCGGCGTGTTTCCGCACCTGATCTTCAACCAGCCGCCGGACAATACGCCCAATTATTACGAGGAATATTTGAAGGAAAACAGCTTTACGGGGATTGATGTCTCTCACGGATTTTTAGGCGACAACCCGGCCTTACAGATCCAGGAAATGTTCTGTAAGCACGAGGGGCCCGTCGAAAGCACCATCGAATACTTCGTCGCCCATGAGACGAACCGCCTGATCGGCGAGGCCAAAAAGCAGGAGAAACCGTTTTTCATCTGGTCCAACTTCTGGGGGCCGCACAGCCCCAGCATCGTCCCCGAGCCGTACTACTCCATGTATAACCCGGCAGACATTCCCGAGCATCCGAGCTACTGCGACGAGATGCTCGACAAACCCTACGGCTACTATTTGAGCGAAAAGATGTGGGGCCTCGGCAACTACGGCTGGAAGGGCTTCCAGGAGATTGCGGCCCGTTATTACGGCCATTGTACGATGATCGACGACATGGTTGGCATGATCGTTGACAGGCTGAAAGCTGAGGGCCTCTATGAGGATACGATCATCATCTACAGCGCCGACCACGGGGACTGCCTGGGGGCGCACAAGCTGATCGAAAAGGGCGCATTCACCTTCGACGAGATTTACCATATCCCGATGGTCGTTAAGGGCGCCGGGACCACGGACAACGACAGCTTTGTCTACCTCCAGGAGCTGATGCCGACGCTTCTTGACATCGCAGGCGTGACACCGAAAAAGCCCGTGGACGGGGAAAGCATCCTGCCGCTCATGACAGGCGAAAGAGCAGACAACGGCCGCACCGAGATCTACGGCGAATACCACAACCATTTTTACATCGCACGCCAGCGTATGGTGCGTGATCACGACTACCAGTTTACCTTCAATGAGAGCGAACGGGGCGAGCTCTATGATCTCAAAAAGGATCCTTGGCAGCTCCATAACGTCTGCTATGACCCGGCCTACGCCGAGGTAAAAAAGCAATATCTGGAGACTATGTCCCGGTATATGAAGGCAACAAACGACCCGGCCGGAACCTGGTTCCACCGGATCAAAGAATTTTATTAAGGGGGCGCATATATGGACGAAAAAAAGCAAAAAGGGCTGATTGACCGGATTCCCAATGCCGGCTGGCTGTTTCTTTCCTTTCTCGCAGCCATCCTCTTGTGGTATCTGCTTTCCATCAATGAAAAAACCGGGCGGAGCTTCCCGTTTGTTCCGTCGATTCTGAAAGCCGTCCAGACCGTTGTCGACCGCGGCATCCTTGCCGAGGACTTCATCAGCAGTATGATTTCCGTTGTACTGGGCTTCGCGTTCGGCTTTGTCACCGCCGTTCCTGCCGCGTTTCTGATGGCATGGTACCGGCCCGTGCAGTATATTGTAGAGCCCTGGATCCAGTTTATCCGGAATATTCCGCCGCTCGCCTATGTGCCGCTTGTCGTTATTTCCGCAGGCGTCGGCAGAAAGCCCCAGGTGATCGTAATCTGGCTCGCCACCTTCCTTATCATGACCGTCACCATCTACCAGGGCGTCCGAAACGTTGACGAAACGCTCATCAAGGCCGCACGCGTCCTGGGTGCAAAGGATAAGGATCTGTTTGTCAAGGTCATTTTCCCGGCCACGACGCCCTTTATCCTGACCGCGGTCCGTCTGGGAGTCTCCGTTGCGCTTACCACTCTGATTGCGGCGGAATCCACCGGCGCCACCGCCGGTATGGGTATGCGTATCCGTTCCTTCAGCAACAGCTTCGAGGTCGCACCCATGCTGCTCTACATCATTTTGATCGGCATCATCGGGATCACGTCGGAGAAAATCATTAAAATGCTCGAAAGGAGGCTGACGGGATGGCAGGAGAAACGAGAGATATAAAGTTAAAAATTGATCATGTCGAAAAGATCTATGAGGGCCGCACCGGAAAGATGATCGCATTAAACGGCGTGGACCTGGATATTATGGAAAATGAATTCATCTGCGTGGTCGGCCCTTCCGGCTGCGGGAAGTCCACATTGTTGAATATCATCGCGGGACTTTTGGACGCCACCTCCGGCGCGGTCTACCTGGATGGGAAAAAGATCGATGGCACCGGCACCGAGCGCGGCGTCGTCTTCCAGCAGTATGCGCTGTTCCCGTGGCTGACGGTCCTTAAAAACGTCATGTTCGGGCTGAAGCTTAAGGGCATGCCGGACGATGAGGCGAAAGAAATCGCCATGAAATACATAAAAATGGTGCAGCTCGAGGATTTCGTCAACAGCTATCCCAAGGAGCTCTCCGGCGGCATGAAGCAGCGTGTGGCCATTGCCCGCGCCTACGCGGTGCAGCCCGAAGTTCTCTTGATGGATGAGCCCTTCGGTGCGCTGGACGCCCAGACGAGGACGCAGCTCCAGGCGGAGCTCGTGCGCACCTGGCAGGAGGAAAAAAAGACCTGCTTTTTCATCACGCACGATGTGGAGGAGGCGATCATCCTCGCCAACCGTGTGATCGTCATGAGCGCCAGGCCAGGGCGCATCAAGACCATCGTGGACATAGATCTTCCCTACCCCAGGACCCAGGATTTAAAGATGGAAAAGCAGTTCTTGGATTTAAAGGCCCATATCTGGGGCGAGGTCTACAAAGAGTATCTGGAGGTTCGTAAGTAAAGCAAGAAGGCCATCCCGGGCTTTGCCCTGCATTGCCCGATGGAGATAAAAAAAGGAGGATTTTACATGAAAAAAAGAATTTTCGCACTTGGACTGGCGGTGGTTACCGCACTTTCCCTGACTGCCTGCGGCTCGTCAAGCAGCGCGTCTGCAACCACGGCTGCAGCGACGGAAGCGGCGACAACAGCGGCTGCGACAGAGGCTGCGACCACGGACGCGGCGACGGAGGCCGCCACCGAAGCGACTCCCTCCGAGGAGCCCATCACCTTAAATATCGGCTACATGCCAAACTATGGCAGCCTTTGGTCCGTCACTACGGCCATCAACAAGGGCTACTTCGAGGAAGCCGGAATTACCGTACAGCTCGTTGAATTCCAGGACGGCCCGAGCATCATCGCCGCCATGGAATCCGGCAGCATTGATATGGGCTACATCGGCCAGGGCGCACATAAGCTCTGCATCCAGGGCAACGCAAAGATTTTCGCCCTGTCGCATATTTCCAACGGCGACGCCGTCATCGGTGGCCCCGAGGTCAAGACGCTTGAGGATTTAAAGGGCAAAAAGGTTGCCTTCTCCTCCGGCACCTCCAGCGAGGACATTTTAAAGGCCGGGCTCTCCAAGGCCGGACTTTCCATGGATGACATCGAGGCCATTGATATGGAAGCTTCCAACATCGTGACCGCCATGCTCTCCGGCGGCGTGGACGCCTGCGCGACCTGGTCGCCCAACAGCCTGCGCATCCTGGAGGAGTCTGCGGACATGACAAAGCTCTGCGACAACCTGACCTTCTCCGACACCAGCATCTCGCTTGCAAGCTGGATCGTCATCCCGTCCTACGCGGAAGCCAATGCGGACAAGATCCTGCGCTTCTCCAAGGCTCTCTTTAAGGCCATGGACTATGCGGCAGACGGAAACTATGAGGAGATTGCCGGCTATGTCGCCGCCCAGACCAAGACCGATGGGGATTCCGTATTCGCACAGCGCGGCGACGCCGACTGGCTGACCGGCAAAGAGGTCTCCGAGGGCGCAGCAGACGGAACCGTCGAGGGCTATTATAAGATCCAGCAGGAAAACCTGATCGCCTCCGGCGCAGTCGAGGGCGAAGTTCCGATCGCCGACTATGTCTTGCTTGACAATATGGTCGAGGCCGGGAAATAAATTTGTCGTTTCCTGTAAAAGCATACAGGGGTTCTAAAAACTTCCTGTCTTTCAGAGTCAAATGAAAAAAGTGCTAGGCCCGCATTAGAACCCGTGGCTTAGCACTTCAGAAGGGCGTGCCGCTTTTTCCATGAGACAAAAAGTGGCGCGCCCGTTTTTTTCCAGAAAAGCCTTTAAAACAGCAGGAAAGGGAAGCAGCGGATCATTTTCAAAAAGCCAAACGGCCTGCTGTGTTCAGGAACAGGTAGGCCGCCTGTATACGGCTGCCGAGAGAACCCTTTTTGCGCGATGCGAACAAATACACTGAATGGGAGGAATCAAATTATGCAAAGCACGATCGGCCTGATTGCGGCCTTCGCGTTGTTGATGTGGATGATCATGAAGGGCTTCAGCATTTACCTGACCGTGTTTTCCTGCGCCTTGGTGGTGGCAGTCACCTGTCAGATGAATATCTACGATACCTATAAGGTTCACTTCATGACCGGCTTTACCAATTTCTTTAAAAACAACTTTCTGATTTTTTTGACCGGCACTCTGCTGGCCAAGGCCATGGATATCACCGGCGCGGCCAACAGCGCCCTGGTAGTGGACACTCTGAGCAAGGAATTCGCCAAGCATACCATGGAGGAGATCGAAGGGATGTTTGCCCGGGCCGATATCGCCTACAACCAGGTTCAGCACATCAAAGAGGTACTCGAGGATCCCCAGGCTCTGGAGAATATGTACATCGTGCCCATGAAAAATAACGACGGCACCGTGACCAAGCAGCCAGCCCCATCCGCTTCTGCCTGACCGAGCCCCAAACAGTCGAGGATATTGCTCCCACCGTGGATCGGCAGGCGCCCCGCGTGGGACAGCATACCGTAGAAATTCTAAAAGAGTACGGCTATACGGACGAACAGATTGAGAAATTCTTGGCTGACGGCTCCGCCGCCGGCGAGAAATAGCCGTGTCTCTGACCAAGCGCCCGGTGGCATTCCGGCAGCCCTCTTTATGCCTGAACCAGGGAAAAAGGCAGGCCAAATAATAGGAGGCAGCCTGCCTTTGGGGAGGGAGGAGTGTTACGAAAGTAAGCTGTTCTGATAAAACGTTTTAAAAATGGAGCGATTTAAAAATAGATCGCTTAAGTCGAAGACTTATCCAGTCCGGGAATAAAGGACAGGGAATAAAACCATAAGAATTCAAGCAAAGGAGCAAGAAAACATTTCTAAAATGCTTATTTTCTGAAAAGTGTTTCCCATGGATCTTCTGAAAAAAGCATCAACTGCGCCAAGGTTACGGAGCTGGTCTTTGAAAACTGCCGTGTGACCGCCGACCGGCTCATCGGCTAGGAGGGAAAGGGCTTCCGTTATGCGTTGACCGCGCTGAATGCCGGACGGCTGGGCATAGCCGCTCAGGGCCTGGCGCTGGCCGCTTTTGATATTACCCGGGATTATATGATGAACCGCCACCAGTTTGGCAAGCCCATCTGTGCCAATCAGTATCCTGCCTTTAAGATGGCGGATCTGGAGGTGGAGATTGAGATGCCCGGCTGCTGCTCTACAAAGGCGTGTGGCTTCAGCAGCAAGGTGAGGGTTTCTCTATTGCGGCATCCAAGGCCAAGCTGGCCTGCACCAACCTGGCAATGTATGTGACCACCGAATGCGTCCAGAACATGGACGGCGCAGGTTATATGCGGGAACAGCACGTAGAGCGGATGTTTAGGGACGCCAAAATCACTCAGATCTACGAGGGTACCAATGAGATCCAGCGGCTCATCATCAGTGGGAATATCTTCCGCTGAGCCATGGAAACGCTGCCTCACCGGCAGCCTGGCCAGCGCCAGATTAGTACTGACGGCAGGCCGCGGCTTAGGTGGCCAGGCAGGTTTTCAAGCTGTTGTGGAGCTGGCGGAGGCCCAGGTGGCAGGCACCCGCGGGGCGCTTGATGAGCGGTGGATTTCCCATGAGCGGGAAATTGGTCTCAGCGGTGTACGCATAGCGACCGAGGTTTATGTAGATTTTGTCGTGTCAGGGGCCAACTTCCATACGATCGGCATGGAACACGCCGCATACATCATCACTGTCAACCCGGACCCGGCCGCTGTAGTCAAAGAGTATTTTCAAAAGATGGCCAAAGGGCGGTAGCGACTTTTCAAAAGAGGCTGTTGCTTTAATGAATGAAGCTTCGTTCTAGCCCATTGTTTCCAAAACTTCTTGAACTTTATTTTAAGGTGTATTATAATGAAACGGTAAAAGGAGGGGAAGCAACATGAAAAAAAAGCTGTCTATCGCACTCGTTCTGGCCGCCATGATGGCAGGAAACACAATGATGGCCTATGCCGGGGAATGGGAAAAAACGGAGACCGGAACCAGGTATATAGAAAACGGCGCCTATGTCACAGGCTGGAAGTGGATCCCGGCCTACTGGGACTATTTGGATCTCCCTGGCGAGGGAGAGTGGTGTTATTATTTCGGCGAGGATGGATACTTGTGGACGGGTACGACGACTCCCGACGGAAACCAGGTGACCGGAAGCGGGAGCTGGACCTGCAATTCCTACATCATGAACCGGCGGGATGGCGTTGTGTATTACGGCGGTACCGACAAGGTCTATGACGAGGTTACCCGCCGCGCCCGAGAGGAGACCGAGCGGGAGCTCAGGGAATATTACGCGAGCCAAGATGTAGAAGGCGGAAAGGCCGTCGATGCATGGTTTGGATATACACCCGACACTGTACCCAAAAGCTCCAACGATTTTCTTCATGGATTCTACGGGCAGCTCACTCCGAATCAAAAGGTAGAAATGAAAAATGCGATTATAGAGTTTATGGAGAAATATATCCGCGACGATATGAGCGATTTTGAAAAGGAAATAACGATCGCCCGATGGCTCGTGGATCATTGTGAATATGAATTAAGAAACGTGACCGCCTATCAGGCTATCGTGCAGGGGAAGGCACAATGTGCAGGCTATGCGGATGCCTTTTTACAGATGGGAAAGGCGTGCGGGCTTGAGGTGCGGTATGTCTATAACGAAGACCATGCCTGGAATCTGATCCAACTGGACGGTGAGTGGTATCATGTGGATCTCACCTACGAAGATTCACCGGAGAAAAATTCCTATAATTTTGATCATCTTCAAAACAAATATATCAATCTTGACGATGAAACGATCCGGCACATCTCCAAGCACCAGTCCTGGGATGCACACGGCATCGAAGCCAACGGCCAGAAATACGGCCGGGAAGCTGTGGCAGAATATCTGAACTAAAAAGGTACCTGGCCTGCTGATACAGTTTTTGCAGGCCAGGTGTTTTTGTGTCCCAGTAAAAAAGAGCCGGGAATCTAAAAAACAGATTCCTGGCTCTTTCGTGCCATTTACACGTTCTGGTCTGTTTTCAATTTCCTCACTTCATCAACAGAGAGGCCAACATTTTCAACCATATCATTCCAAAAGCTGGCATATAACAGGACTGTAGCAATACTAATTATTGTAAAAATTATTTTCAAAACTCTCAGGAGTACAGGACGGTGCCCGTTTGTTTTTTCTTCTATCAGTCAATTGTCCAATGCTTCAAACATGAGAACATTTGATGAGTTGGCATAAACCTGGTCAAACTCTGTCAAGACACAAAAACCATAATCTTCCATAAAACGATAAAAATAGTGAGCAGATTTTTCTGCGATTGACAGGGGGCGGGGATAATGATGTCCCATATGGACGCGTGCCTGGTTGATATAAGTCGAACGGGTAAATGAGGCCAAATCCTTTTCTAATACAACAATCCTTGAGGAATTTCGCCGTGATTTCTTTGCACAATAAAGCGCCGCATACAGGCCATATAAACCCGCTCCAATGATTACCGCGGTATGCATTGATATTCATCCCACATTTTAATTTTCTGAGACATACATAAATAACATTTTTCTTCTGTCACATCAAGCAAAGTTTCTATTCTCCTCTCCTTTTGCATAAGCTATAACAAATTCCCGGACAGCAGGCGTCGCCCTTCTATGGAAACCAACGAATCAAAAAACATTGCCGCCGCCTACATCCGCGTCAGCACAAACGACCAGACTGAGCTCTCCCCCGACGCGCAGCTCCGCGTGATCCGCGAAGCCGCCAAAGCAGACGGCTTTCAAATCCCAGAGGACTTTATCTTCATTGAAAAACGTGGCATCTCCGGCAGACATGCCGACAACCGGCCCGAATTCCAACGCATGATTGCCGTTGCCAAGTCGCAAAAGCCTGCCCCTTTTCACCGCCTGTATCTCTGGAAATTCTCACGCTTTGCGCGCAACCAGGATGAAAGCACCTTCTACAAAAGCATCCTTCGTAAAAAATGCGGTGTGGACATAAAAAGCATCTCCGAGCCTGTCATGGAGGGCATGTTCGGACGTCTGATCGAGACGATCATTGAATGGTTTGACGAATATTATTCCATCAACCTTTCCGAGGAGGTCTTACGCGGCATGACCGAAAAAGCCCTGCGCCACGGCTACCAGACCTCTCCCTGCTTCGGCTATGCCGCCGCCGGGGGCGGTAAACCCTTTCTTATCGTTGAATCGGAAATTCAGGCCGTGGAATATATGTTTCAGGTCTTTCACGACGGAGCCTCCCCCGCCGCCATCGCTAGGGAATTAAACGCAAGGCAGATCCGCACCAAACGAAACCGCCCCTTCGACGGCCGCGCCGTGCGCCGCATTCTCCAGAACCCTTTCTACACCGGGACCGTAAGCTGGAATGGGTATCACTTTCAGGGCACACATGAAGTCAGAGAAAGCCTGGCCGCCCTTTTTGAGGATAACCAGAAACGCTTCTGTACCCTTAACTGTCCTGGCGCCGGCACAGGCGTAGCATCCGCTGGCACACACTGGCTCTTGGGCCTTCTCACCTGCGGCTACTGTGGTACGCCCCTCTCCCTCTGCCGCTCCGCAAATCACAGCCAAGAAACCGGGTACTTCCAGTGCCGAAAATACGCAAAGGGCCTGCACAAAGGCTCCTGCTCCATCTCCGTCAAAAAAGCCGAACGGGTTATCCTAGCCTTTCTCGGACAAAACCCTTCCATCACGCGCAGCCATATCACACGAATCGTCCTCGACCGCCGGGAGGGCTGCCTGCTTCTCTATACGGAGTCCGACAGCCAGGTATATTCCCTCCCTCTTAAAGAACGCTCTGATGCAGCCCGGCAGCCCGCTTCTCCGGCCGAGTCCTGATCCCATGGGGGCCTCCGATTTTGTGTTCATGGACAAAACCCGTTCGCCCCGATTTTTCCCACGCCTCTGGTTTCATCCCGCGCAATGCCGGAATAGAACAAATAGTATTCCCCATCCGTGTCGCAAAGCAGGGCCGACCGGTACAATCCTTTGTTATCCCAATCTTCCCTCCCCCGGCCGGGTGCGAGAAGGACCCTTGCCTTTTCGTAGGTAACATTGTCGCCCGATTTCGTATAATACAGGTTCATTACGCCCCGCGGATAGATACCGGAAGGCAGAGAAGAATCAAAGGAAGCCAACGTCATTTCATACCCCTTTTTTGTATGAATCACACTGATGTGCCAGTTTTTCAGGGAAGGAGACGCATATTCCACCTCAAGAAAGCGCGGCTCGCTCCACTTTTTCCCATCAGTGCTCTCCATATATTGAACCCGGTATTGGCTGCCGATGCTCCACATTTTGTAGCGCCCTTCTTCATAGAGCAGGGCAGGGCTTAAATAATCCCTTTTTGCCCGGTCGCCTGACAGCATCTTCTCTTTTTCTGTCCAGTGTACCCCGTCGCCGGATCGTCTCCGATACAGCGACACTCTCTTTCCCTCCGAGTCATCCACAAACCGCCACCAGCACTCCAATTCGTCCGTTTCCTCGTTATAAAACAGCTCAGGATCGGAATTGTAGACAACCGCTTTCTCATAATTTTCCGGCGTATCCTCTAACGGGTTCTGAAAGCCCGGCGGTTTCTCCCAATGCTCCATGTCATTGCTGGCTAAGAGATGCGGATTTTCTTTGGCGTCGTCCGCTTTCGGATACGGAGAAAAGGAAATCCAATACCGGTAGCCATTCCAGGGTTCCATAAAAGAAATGACCTTTGGATGGGTAGCCTCTATGTCCCCATACGCACTTTGAAGCGCTAATGGGCTTTCTGCATTCCGGCCCGTTACAGCGGCTATTTCCTGCCGCTGCTCTCGTTCCCGGGCCGTATTCAAATAGTTGCTGAGAGGGAAAAATACCAGCACTGCCAAAATCAAAGCGCAGACCCACAAAACGATTTTGGCTTTGATTTTTTTCTTTTCAGGATGGGGGGCCCTGTCCTCGGATGACAGAGGGGCTGCCGGTTCCTGGTTTTCGACCGGCGGCCTTGGAAGCGGCAGCTCATAGGGCTCGATCGCGTAAGCCTCATACAGCCGTTCCCGTTTTTCTTTGTCCCAGGAGCGTATCTCCTTCATCCAACGCTGCTCCGCCTCGGCGGCGTTCTCTCTTTTGCCGGGATTCTTCTGCTGTTCTTTCTGCTCCAGCTTCTTATACAGACGGAAATCCTTTGATATCCTCTCTAACTCCGCCTGATTCTTTGGGGTATGGCGTCTGGCCTTTGGCGTGGCCAGATAATCCTCATAGGCATCGCAGATCTCCTGGGCCTGTCCGAACGCGATCTGGCGCCCCTCCTCCAGCCATAATGCTTTCGTACACAGCTCTCGGATCTGCCCCACGGAATGAGAAACCAAAATTCCTGTCACGCCTCCGGCCAAAAGGGCTTTCATCCGGTCCCCGCTCTTTTTCCGAAATGCGCCATCCCCCACGCTTAAAACTTCGTCTAGGATCAAAATATTGGGCTCCACAAGGCAGGCGATGGAAAAGGCCAGACGGGATTTCATTCCGGAGGAGAGCTGTTTAAACGGCCGGTCCTGGAATTCCCTAAGCTCGGCAAACTCAATAATCTTATGGTACATATCGTCCATGAATTTTCTTGTATAGCCCAGCATGGCGCCGCGCAGATATGCATTCTCCCGGACCGTCAATTCGCCGTCAAAGCCGCTGGTCAGCTCTAAAAGGGCGGCGATATTGCCGTTTCTTTTTACATACCCTTCCGTGGGCTCCATAATACCGGAAACCGCCTTTAAAAGAGTGGACTTACCCGCTCCGTTGGTCCCGATGATTCCCAGCATATCCCCCTTTTCCAGGGTAAAGGAAATATGCCGGTCCGCCCAAAATTCATTGACATGGTAATCCCTTTTCAGCCTGCGGATCACAAATTCCTTCAGGCCGATGTCTTTAAAATCCCCTGTGATATACCGGATGGAAACGTCATGTACCTCTAAAATACTCATGTTCCCCTCCCTTACACATAATACAGGAACCTGTGGTTATATTTTTTATACATCCAGCAGCCAAGTCCCAACACAATCGCCACATCTGCCAGCATCAACATATGAAACCAGATAGTAGGAATGGTGGCCTCGATGACAATTTTTCGGAAATACCGGATAAACAGGTATACAGGGTTTAAGAGAAAGAGTCTTTTCACCATAGGGCTGTACCTGTCAATGGTATAGAAGACAGCTGACATGTACAACAGAAGCTGGGTAAAGATCGACCAGAGGTATTGAATATCCCGAAAAAAGACAAATAGTGCCGATAAGATAAGCCCCACTCCAATATTAAACAGGGCCAGGCAGCAAATTGGGTAAATCAAACAAACAATTTTCCAGGTAAAAAGGATGTGGTCGAAGGCGCAAAAAACAAAAAAAACACACAGGGTAAGGCCAAAATTGATCAGCGTCTGTACATTTTTGGAGAAAAGGAACAAATATTTTGGCAGATTGACCCTGGTAAAGATTCCAGCGTTCCCGATTAAGGACGTCATCCCCTGGCTTGTAGATTCGTTAAAATAGGCAAACACCAGATTGCCGCAGAACAAATATGTGGTGTAATAGGGCGTGTCCCGTCCAAAGAACTGGGTAAACACAAGCCGCATGACCAACAGCATGAGAAGCGGCGAAAGTATGCTCCAGGCCATGCCCAATACTGTGCGCTTATACTTTCTTTTGAAATCCCTTTTTACCAATTCCTCAAAAAGAAACTGGTATCGTTTTATTTTTTGAATCATCGTCCTTCACCTGTCAAAAATCTCTCCAGCAGCCGTTCCAGCCACAAGGTAAACCGGGAATGCTTCCTGGGCTTCAACACCAGCTCCGTCACCTGCCTGCAGGAGTCTGCGCATTCATATCCCAGGAATTTTTCTTTGAACCGCCCTGCCCGTTCCTGATAGGCCGATTCCCCTTTTTCAATTTTCCGGATTTCGGCAACCACCTCATCCGTGGTCTGTACCAAAGGTCCGGGCGCTTCTCTTTCGAGATCCACGTACATCCCCCGAAGCTGGTCCCGATATTCCTCCAGATCATAGGTAAAAAAGAGCATCGGTTTATCCAATAGGGCATAATCAAACATGACGGAGGAATAGTCCGTAATCAGGATATCCGAAATCTGATACAGGCCTTCAATGGACGAATAGGAGGTCAAGTCAAAAATAAACGTCCGATCAGCCGGTACCTTATATCCGGCAGCCGCCAGATGATGAATCCGCACCAACAAAATATACTCCCCGGCCAGCTCCTGACGCATCCGTTTCAGATCCAGCCGCATGTCAAAACGGTTTTTGACCCGCCAGGTGGGCGCATATAAAATGATTTTTTTATCCTCTGGAAGTCCTAGCGCCGCTTTCAACGCTTTTTGCTCGGCCTCCGTCTCTTTAAACATCCCATCCGTCCGGGGATACCCCGTAGGCAGAATCTTGCCCGTATATGCAAAAATGCTTTCTGCCCTCTCCTCCATAAACCTTCCCTGTACAATCAGGTAATTCCAGCGCCGGTTTTTTTCGATATACCGCTCCCTGGACTGCTCCGTCGGAAAATCCTTTGCCACGTCCAGCCCCAGAGTCTTTAAAGGCGTTCCGTGCATCGTCTGGATCTCGATCTGCCCCTCCCGCTTGACATACTCGGTTTGAAAATTTACATTACTAACAAAATACTTTGCCGTCGCCATGTAATACCAGTATTCCCAGGAGCCCCGCCTTACCCGTTTCCCCCGGCCATTAATCGGCATCCTCGGGTCATTAAGGGACCAAATGCATTCATACTGTGGATAATACTTGTCAATGTATTCATACAGGGCTCTGGGATTGCAGCTGTATTTTGCTCCCCACATGGATTCAAACAGGATTCGCCTAGGATGGATCTTTGCCTTACGATAACGGGGATATTCCTGAAGGATCAACAGTTTTCTCTTTGAGGCAGAGTTTTCTTGCTCCCGCCAAAGCTGTTTCAGCCCCAGCCTGGCCGTCCCTGCATTGCCTCTATACAGCCGGATCTCCAGGGTATCAAACAGGAACCGTTCACTGTAAAACTCCTGGCTGTACAGCCGTTCGCGGAGCGGCTTTTGTCCGGGCAGCCGGTACTTGATATAGATTTCCCGGATGCTTTGGTAAAAATCCTTTTGCAGCTTTGGGTCATCGAAATCGATCTGGAAATCCCATTCCGCCCGGCCGTCTGCTTGGCAAAGCCTTCCCTGGCTAAGAACCACATCCCTCTCGGCGATCCGGTCCTCCACACAGAGAACCGCGCTTTCCTCTCCTTCCAATGCGATCGCGTTCGTCCTTCCGACTGCTTTGGTCCGCAAAAGAATCCGGTTCCCCTTTCGATGAAAGGCAAGAATCCGGGTCATGTGCGCGGGCACTCGCAGACGCATCGTACAGGTCCGGACGGAGCTGGCTATACAAGCCATTTCTTCCGTCTCATAGATCTCCATCTTCCTTCGCCGGCAGCAAAGAGGCGTTTTCTCTCCATCCTCCCTTTCGATCTGGATTGTGTACTCCTTATCCGGCTTCAATGCATCCTTTCCAATGAAAAAATCCAGACCACTTCCCTGGAATGGAATTTCTTCTTTCGTTGTAGCCGCCGCTGCCCATAGTCCTGCTACCGGATGATCTAACAGGCAGTGAAGTTCTTTCTTTTCAGCGCGCATGCCTCCAAAGAAAACCTCCTGCCGTCTCAGGTGAATCACCAATTCTCTCAAATAGGAAAATTTTACCGTAGCCAGACAGTTTCCTCCTACTGTCGCGGCATTTTTGCAGTCGTTGAGAATTGTCTGTCCGCAGCCTCCCAGAAAAACCTCCCCCTGGGAAAAGCGGTTTTTGTATCGTATCAGCAATTTATAGCATCCGTCCGGCACATGGGAAAGCTCCGGGCGCTTTATGTCAATGATCACCCGGAATCCTGCCCCGTCATACTTGTAGCTTGAAACCTTTCCGTCTTCCGGGTTTACCACACTTCCCATATTTTCCGTCAGCTCTTTGGCCGGTTCTCCCTGAATTTCTACAGGGATTCTCTCTCCGCTAAGCTCATGGAACAGGAAAGCCTGTACTTCCTGTTCCGAAGTATCGCAAAGATTGATCCGCCTTTTATAAATATGGCCCCGCAGCGTGATAATCCCCGTATTTTTTATCTGCATGGAATCAATATATTTCCGTACCTCAGCGCTCATCATTTCCTGCGTAATATCCCTTTCTTTCACAGGATATAGCGCAGCCGGCAGCTCGGTCAATAACCGGCCGTCCCGTTCCACAACCGGCGCCTCGGAATACGCGTGCTCGTGCTCACAGAGGACTGTAAGCCCCGCTACGTCTTTGCGTTTCACATACTCATACTTTTGCCTGTTAATCAGGCTCAGCTCTCCAAACAAAGCCGGATCGATGGCTTTGTCTATATATTCTTTTATCAGTGTGAGCATTTCTGCCGCCTGCTCGTGAGGGACCGACGGACATTTATTTAAAAAAACCATCAAGTCGTTATCTAATGCTTTTTTCTGCTTAGCCTTCCACAGATCGGCATTTTCTGTCCTGGAAACCTCTCTTTCAAAAAACTCATCCAGTATTTCCAAAATCCGGATCCGATCCTTAAGATTTTGCATGTTGGCGGCGGTCTGCGTAATCGATGCGGTTGCTCCATCCCTAACCCGCCACAGATATCCCATACACTGCAGGATAGAGACCTGTTTGGCAAAAAAATGCATCGGAATTGTAACCGGGATATCTTCATAAAGAATATTTTCCGGGAACCGGAAGCCCCTCTTTAAATAAAATTCCCGCAGAATCAACTTATTCCAAGCTGCAGCATCATAAATCAGCTCGGGAAACCGCGTGATATGTGTTTTCGTTTTTATGACATGGTTGAATATCTTTCGGTGGAGCCCGGAATTCCAGTACTTTTTCGAATTAAATCGTATCGCATTGCAAATCGTCAGCTCGCTTTTATCTCTTTCCGCCAGGATAAACATTTTTTCATAGGTCTTCCCCACAACGACATCATCCGAATCCACAAAGGCAATATACTTCCCTCTGGCATACTGCATCCCATAATTCCTGGCATGTCCCAGCCCACCGTTTTCGATCCTGTAATACGTGAAATTGGGGTATCTGTCGGCATACTCTTTTGCGATTTCCCCGCTATGGTCTGTGGAGCCATCATCTACCATCAGAACCTCCAGCCGGGGCATCCCTTGCTTGAGCAGAGATTCCAGGCAGGCTCTCAAATATTCTTCTACGTTGTATATAGGAACAATTACGCTGATGTCTATGTCCGTTCTTTCCAAAGGTGGTTCCCTCCCCGTTTTTTCTCATGTTTCACTCAAAAAGCTGCTCAAATTCCCGAAGTGCCTCCCGGTTATATGCCTCATACTCTATCTTCATCGGCTTTACTTTTCCTTCACAGAGCAGCTGGAGCCCCCGGTAAATCCCTTCCTCCGAATTCTCCGTCAGCGTGCCGCCATATGCTTTCATAAAATCTCTCGGGCCCGGAATATCCGTGCAAATCACCGGCTTTCCCAACAGATCAGCCTCGGCTAACACCAGGCCGAATCCCTCGTAGCAGGAGCTCAACACAAAGTAGTCGCATAGTTTTAAAATCGGATAGGGATTCGAAACCTTACGCAGCAAAACTACATTGTTTTCCAGCCCAAGCTCTTTAACCTGCATGCTCAGCTTGTCGAACATCCCACGGACTTCATTACCGCCCACAATAAGCAGATATGCCTCCGGCTTCTCCTTCCAAAGGGTATAAAAGGCGTTTAAAAGCCGTTCATGTCCCTTTTCCGGAGAGAAGCGGCCAATATTAATGAACTTGGGGCCTGAAGCCTCCATAGCCCTGTAAAACCTTTCCCGGTCAGGGAACACCTTTGTATCTTCGTCAAGGACAGGCCGGGCCAGCCCTTTCTCCAGAATCCTCTTGTCATCAATCACATTTTTCACAATGCAGAGCTTTCCCCTGCCTCCAGCAATTTCTTCTGTGCTCTGCCAAATCCCTTGCGTAACCATGGCTGTTTTATCGTAATGCTGATAGGCATACCGCAAAACGTCCCTGCGTTGGTTTTTTCTCGTCTGAATTTCACGGTTCATATCACTGTGAACAAAAATTGCCGTTCGCCCCGGAAAAACACTCCAGCCCAGGATTGTTTCCTGATCGTATCCGCTGAAATGCAGCATGGCATGGATATTCGCGCCGCCAAACTGCCGTTCTATGTCCTGGCGGATTCGATGTCCCAAAAGTCTCATATAGCTTTTTGCAGACAGAATTTTCTTTTTAAAAAGTTTCCGAATCACTCGGCCCGTGATCGTTACATTCATATCCCCTGCTATCGCGCAATACGCCGTCTTCTCCGGGAAAGTCCGCAGATTTTCTTTGTTCCGCACCACATCCCGAGAAAGGAAGCTTACATAATAATTTCGTTTATTCAGATCCGTTTTGTTTAAAAGGGATCGCAGAGAGCCGGTTATCCCATTAGCTGCCAAATTACCCGCATACAGAAAAACATTTTCTTTTCCATTGTCCGGGATAGGGCTCGCCGCCAATCCTACTGTCTCTCCCAAAATAACAAAGTCGCAAAGTCTTTGGCTTGCGCAGGGGCCTTCATAAGGACAAAACTGTTTCAGGAATTCCCGGTCGTCATACTGCTTTTCCCTCCGGATTTCTTCCATAAGAGCATCCAGCTGCACCGACTGGGGAAAGGGGAGCTGATCCAGAGAAAGATACACTCCTCTCTCCCGCAAATATTCTTCCTGATCGTAGGGAAACAGAACGATCTTTTTTCCTGTACAGGCAAAGTCAAACAGCACGCTAGAATAATCCGTTACCATTACATCCGCCACGTTTAAAAATTCATAGGTTTCATATTGGCAGGGGAACGGCCGGATCCGTAAAAAGTCCCGAAAACCCACTCCTTTTTTCGCCAGGGGATGCAGATTTACATATAAAATTTCCCCTTCAGTAAGAGCGGCATCCCACTCCTTTAGATAAGCTAACAGCCTGGCATCCTTCTCCCTGGTGTCCTTCTGCCCTACCGCTCCCCGAAACGTGGGCAGATATGCATAGATTCGCTTTTCTTCAAGGCCCAGCGCTTTCTTTATTTTCTCCCGGCCGGATGTGTCAAAAAAAATTTCGTTGCGGGGATAACCTCCCATCAGGCAACTTCCCTTCCCGATGTTTTCCAGCATATAATCTCTCAGCATATGCTCCCGGGTATATACATTGGGGTAAAGTAAAAAATCACTGCTTAAAAAATTTTTCTGCACATTTCCAATGTTATAGAACTCCGTCCTGTCCGACCGTCCCATTGCCTTTAAGGGAGTGCCATGCCAGGTATTTAAATAAACCTGTCCTTCTTTTTTTATAAAATAGGAGGCGAACGTCGTATCATTCACCAAATATTTTACACTTGCCAAGAGGCGCATATAGGCGTCCGATGCCGCTACCACTACATGGACTCTGTCTATTCCGTGGTCACGCAGAAATGCTTCAAACCGGCTCTTATTTCTTCCTGTGGCAGAAAGGTAGATTTGGTATCGAGCGTATTTTTCACTTTCGGAAAGGTATCGAAGCAAATAAAAGATATTGCCGTCCAATTTCTTCCCATGCTCGGATTCCAGCAGAATCCCATAGGGATTCAACAAAAGGCGGTCATAGTATCGAATATAGCTGCTTTTGGCGCGCCAGAAGGGATTCTTTAGCTTTTCATATAGCTTCCTGATTTTCATTTCCCCAGTTCCTTCTTGATCTGCGTCGTCGAAATCTCCGGCGTCCGGGGCAGATAGACCACCTCGCACTGCTCCTTCAAAAAGTCAAATTTCCCCTTCCAGTCGTCTCCCATCACAAAGACGTCCACCTTATACAGCTTTACATCCTCTGCCTTCTGCTCCCAGCATTCCTCCGGAATGACCAGATCCACATACCGGACCGCCTCCAAAAGCTGCTTACGTTTCTCGTAGGAAAAGTAGCATTTTTTCTGCTTGCTGTTCCAGTTGAACGCATCGGTGGACAGCGCCACGATCAAATAGTCCCCTAACTCCCTGGCACGCTTTAAGAGGCTGATGTGTCCATAGTGCAGCAGATCGTATGTCCCATAGGTGATAATCCGTTTCATTGTCCTGGTTCCTCCCATTTCCCCGGTTTGCGCGTTTTTCCCACAGGCTGCCGCAAACCGCTGTTTTATTTTTATGGTATGAAATGCCCGCCTCGTTCCTCCTTGGGCGGGAGTTCCATGTAATCGCCGTACATATTTTGCAGCAGCGTGTCCCAACCCGCCGGGGCCGGAAACCGCTCTCCTTCAAACTCCACATACGCCGTCTCCCCAAACCACTCTGCGTCATAGCTCTCTCTCCAAAAGCCGTGGCGTCCGCCCATCGTGCAAAGGCCTTTTCCTCCATATCCGGCCAGCCTCCGCAGAGTCTCCCGCAGGGCAAACAGCCGCCTGCTCGGCAGGAGACGCAGGGCCTTCCACAAAAATCGGTATTTCTTATCGTAACCGAACAGGAAATTTCGGTTTCCCTTAGACAAAAGCGCACAGTCAATGAGCTTGATCCCCTTGAAGCAAAGCTCCGCCGTCCTGCTGCCTCTGCGGCATCTATCCAGGGGGAATATATCTATATAAATTCCTTGCTCTATCTCAATCCCCGCTAATGCCGGCTCCTCCACCCGCGTCCCGCGCCTGCGCAGCTTGGCAAAGTAAAAGGGGTATTTCGGCTCGGTCCGGTACTCCTGGTATGCGTATCCTGCCGGGAAGATCTGCTCGCCGCATCGCGCCAGCCTGTCATAATCCTCTCTTGGCATGGCTACGTCTAAATCGTCATCCCAGGGGATAAACCCTTTGTGGCGCACCGCCCCTAAAAGCGTTCCGGCCGTCAGATAGTAACGCAGTCCCAGCTTCTCGCATACCCGTCTAAATTCCAACAAAATCTCCAGCTCCGTCTCCTGCATCCGACGAAGATCATCTGTCTGCATACCCGCGTCTCCTTTTCCACAGCTTATATGCTTGAAACGTCCCCGAAAGCACCGGCCAGGGGGCATATTTTATCAGGAGATATTTGCAGTACGTTTCCCGGCTTTCGTAATACGCACAAGGACGCTTCTCGAAGCCGACCGCCGGCAGCCATTCCCGCCGCAGCCTGTGAAGGTACTGCCTCTGCTTGCCAAAAGCCTCCATGCTGGCGGCATTCCAGGTCAAAAACTCCATGGCCCAGTTCAGGAAGCTTTGCTCATAGAAGCGGTAAACCCCTTCCCTTTCCAGGCCCTCCCGCAGCAATAAAACGGCCCGGCAGGCTGCATCCGGGTCTTTATGCCTTGAATCAGAAACCGATCCCGGGCGGTTGGCCCGATGGTGAACGAGTGCCTGCGGGATCACCGTGATTTTTTCCGCCAGCGCCAGGCTTTGAAATACGAACACCAGATCCTCTGAATTGGGCAGAGTCGGATAGGTGAGCTTGGTCTTTTTTAAAAAGGACGTCCGGTACAGCTTGTCCCAGGGCCAGCCGCAGGTGAATTGAAATATATGCCCCGCGATTTCCTTTGGGGCAAATGTATCTCCCGGCAAGGCCCTCGTCTTTGGCCCCTTAGAAAAGGCGAGCGGCCGGCCGCCGGCCGCGTCAAACGCCTCCGACCCGCAGACTACGATATCCGCCTGGGTTTCCTCCGCCCTTGCCGTCATGCGTTCCAAAATCTTTGGCTCGAACCAGTCGTCGGAATCCAGGAAAATCAGATAACGGCCGAATGCCTGCGCCAGCCCTCTGTTCCTTGCCGGGCCCGGACCCAGGTTGTTTTGCGGCGCCACCCGAAAGCGGCCGTCTTTTTTTGCATACTCCGCCAAAATCCGGCCGCTGCCGTCGGTCGAGCCGTCATCTACGCAGATGACTTCTATGTCTTTCAGTGTCTGGCGCAGCAGGCTGTCCAGGCACTCTCGCAGATGCCGTTTTGTATTATAGACCGGGATAATCACCGATACCAACGCCATACCCCATCCCATGCCTTTCCTTTCCACGTTTCGCGGCGCAAATCCGGTGCGGGAAACGCCTTAACCAGCGTTTTTCTAATAAAATCGCCGCACTCCAAAACTCAAGAGCTCCAGCGTCCTGTAGCCGGTCAGCCGCAAGAGCGCCAGCGCGGGATTTTGGTTCGCCTGATACACTTCCGGGTACCCTGCCTTTAAAGACTCGTCAAATGCGCGCCACTCCCGGCCCCGTTTCGCCTTTCTCGGAAAACTTAACAGAATCTTCGCCTTCCCCGCCGCCATCCGCGCGATCATCGCCGCGATATACCGCCTCTTGGCCTTTGAACAGGGGATTTCAGACCCCAGTCCGGCATAAAATTCCAGCAGCGACCGGATCACCCGGTCATAATCCCGCTCATTCTTTCTCATGCTCTCCATCGCCACGCTCTGCCCTTCCACTCCGATCCGGTAGCGGTACACGGACTCGTTTAGGAAGCAGATCGTACTTACATAGGGAATCGGGAATGTGATAAACTCCATGTCCACATAGTAGCAGTGCTCGTCCAGCCGGATCGCGTGTTTCCTCAAAATCTCTGTCCGGATCGTCATATGGTGCATTTTCATATACAGGCGGCCGGCCACCTTGTCAAAGGAATACGGCCTCCCATACACAACGCCCTTGAACGGCTCCCCGCTCTCTGCCTGTCTGCCGAGTATGAGGGAACGTGCCGCTGCCCGCCTCCCGGGTACGGACGCGCGGCCCATCCCCAGCCTTCCTGGCATGCCTGTACGCCTACCCGCTTGTCCGCCCTCCAAAACCCAGTGGAAGCCTGTATACACGACATCTACATACGTTCTGCTTTTCTCAAGCTTCCCAAGCTCCTTCACCAGCCGCCCGAATGCCTCCGTATCCACCCAGTCATCCGCATCCACGACCTTGAAATACGTTCCGTTTGCATGTGCAAGCCCGAAGTTAATCCCCGACCCATGCCCGCCGTTTTCCTTATGGAACACCTTATACGTATCCGGATATCGTTCTGCATACCTCTCGGCAATCGCCGCCGACCCGTCCGTCCCTCCGTCGTCGATCACCAGGATCTCCACCCGGGAAAGGATTTCCGGCTCCGAAACCAGAAACGAGTCCAGACATCTTTCTATATACGCCTCCGCCTGATACATGGGCACTACAACCGACAGAAGCTTTCGGCCCGTCTGCCGCTTTGTCTTCTCTCCCATCAGCCCTGCTCCCACCCGGCCACAAGCTGCTCCTGCTCTAGCTGCCGCTCCATCGCCTGGTCGATCAACAGGGCGACATTGTTCTCGATCCCCGTCCGTGTATTCTGGTACAAGCGCTTTAGGCACCGCGGATTCCCCTTCTCCTCTGCAATCTCCGCCTCCACACACAGCCTGCGGATCGCGGTTGAGATATGCGTCCGGTTCATCGGCCCGCCGGCCCGCGTCTGGAAGATCGGCCCAAACGAGCAGCCGTTGCGGCACGCGAAGCTCAATAATTCCTTCCTTAAGCACTCCGGGAGGCGTACGATCTCCCGCACATGATTATGCGAGCAGACGATCCGCCCCTCTTTAACGGCCTCGACCGTCACCTTGGGGAGCTCCTGTACCGTGATCCCCGTGGCCGCAAACAGCTTGACGAGAAGATAGAGCCGCTCCTTGCCGCGCGCCTTTGCCGTACGCAGAAGCTGTAAATACTCGTTCCGGCTCAGCTCCGGCCGGGCGGAAGAATTTCTTTGCATATCCTGATTTGTACGCGACACACCGCTCCCCCTTTCCTTTGCGAGGCTTTTTTGGAATCTGCAAACCTATACATTTTCAAAACGCCTTTTTCCTTTATTTTCTTGTCAAAAGGTGTTGCAAAATCAACGTATTTGTGTTAGATTAGGGAAAGATTCAGAAATGTTTTTGGAGTTTGAAAACGTATACCTTTCCAAACTCTTTGAAAAATTTTTTGCAGACAAAAAACAGTCGTTCGGATCACTTTCGCAGGAAAGTACCAGAACGACTGTTTTTATATCTTATTCAGGGTATAAAAAAGAGCAGTGGCAAGTTCCGCTCCTCTTTTACCTCTGGCCTCCGATTTCTAAATCTTCTATGGAAATCCCAAGCATTTGCAATTCCGCTCTTGCTGTCTATCCACTTAAAAAGCCGGATGCCGCAGTTCCTCTCCCGCGGCATCCGGTCTTCTTTCTTTCTCTTATCTTAATCTACGATCGTCTTCTCCGTCTCATAATCAAAAATATGGATCTTATCCGTATCCATCGCCAGCTTCACCTTATCCCCGGTTCTGGCCCCGCTTCTCGGATCTACCGAAGCGACCCAGCCGGCCTCCTCGATGTCAAAATACAGAAGTGCCGACGCACCGAGCATTTCATACACCTTCACCTCTGCGTCAAACGTAGATTTCTCAAATTTCTTTAATGCCTCGACCCCGTCATGAATGTCCTCGGGGCGGATTCCCAGGACGACCTTCTTGCCGATGTAGCCGCCGTCCTTTAATGCCTTGGCGCGTGCCTCGCTTAACACAATGCTCTGGCCGGCAAATTTAAGAACCGTCTCCCCGTTCTCGGACACGGCGTCGGCCGTGATCATGTTCATCTGCGGAGAGCCGATAAATCCGGCGACAAACTTGTTGCACGGATGGTCGTATAAGTTCTGCGGCGTGTCGATCTGCTGGACAATGCCGTCCTTCATGACAACGATCCGGGTTCCTAACGTCATGGCCTCGGTCTGGTCATGTGTGACGTAGATGATCGTGCTTCCCAGCCTCTGATGGAGCTTGGAGATCTCCACACGCATCTGGCCGCGCAGCTTTGCATCCAGATTGGAAAGCGGCTCATCCATCAAAAATACCTTTGGGCTCCGCACGATGGCGCGGCCCATGGCCACACGCTGTCTCTGGCCGCCGGAGAGTGCACGCGGCTTTCTGTCAAGCAGCTTTTCCAGGTCAAGGATTCTCGCCGCGTCGCGGACCTTCTTGTCGATCTCCTCCTTCGGGACCTTCTTAAGCTTTAACGAGAACGCCATATTGTCATATACGCTCATATGCGGATACAGGGCATAACTCTGGAAGACCATCGCGATGTCGCGGTCCTTCGGCTCCACGTCGTTCATGACCTTGCCGTCGATGATCAGCTCACCGGAGGAAATGTCCTCCAGCCCTGCCACCATACGCAGCGTCGTCGATTTTCCGCAGCCGGACGGTCCGACAAAGATGATAAACTCCTTATCCTCGATATCAAGATTAAAATTCTGTACGGCCTCATAGCCGTTGGGATACTTCTTGCACACGTTTTTTAACTGAACACTAGCCATATTTCCTCCATTCTTGCGCACTCCGCCTGCGCCATTCGTTGATTTTTATTTTGTAACCGTTCGGCCTCTTACAAACCGTTACCTTTTCTTTTCCTGCACTGCCGATTCAATCTTTAAGAGCCACCGCATCCCACAGGCCGGCATCAAAACGCCCTTTGCCTCCAGCGTTTCGCCGGAAAGCAGGTCTTTATAAAGGCCATCCTCATTGATCCAGGCCGTCCTCCCTTCGTGGGAAAAATTAAACAGCGCGATCAGTGTCTCTTTTCCGTATTCCCTTACCATACAGAGAACACCCGGATCATACGTCTCTCTGGTCGATACCAACGCCGCGTTTAAAAAGACCGGATGACCTTTTCGGATCTCCAGAAGCTTTTGGATTCCGTCAAAAATCTGCTTTTGCACCGTACCCTTTTTCTTACGCAGCCCTGCATTGTCCCACCGAAACGCTCCTCTGTGCACATAGCGGGAATCCGCCGCCTTCTTTTCGTCGGCCTTGTAGCTGTAGTCGTTTAACTGTCCGATCTCATCCCCGCTGTAAAACATCGGGATTCCCGACTGGGTCAGCATATAGCCGTGCAGCGTCAGATCCAGTCGGATCGAGAGGGAAAGCGCTTCCTCATCCTGCCGTTCCATGGCCGCCTCGATCCCACAGAGGGAAGCGGTCGTCCCGCAGAGCCTTGCGTCACCGGAGGCCGGGTCGTCGTTATAGAGCTCGCCGCGGGCCAAAGAGCCGTAATAGTTTCCTGTAAAATAGTCGCTCAAAAACCGTTTGTGGGCCGTCTCGTCGATGAGCTTTCCCTTCAGCCAATCATATTCCAGGCCCCAGCCGATGTCATCATGACACCGTAAATAATTTAAGAACACATACTCTCTTGGCAGCGCGTTCACAATCTCCATCTGGCGCTTCAAGAGCGATACGTCGCCGGTCGCCACCGTATGCCAGGTCGTGGCCATGGTCGTCACATTGTAGAGCATGTGGCACTCCGGCTTTTCGACCGTCCCAAAGTATGGGACCACACGGGCCGGCTCCATGACCACCTCGCCGAGAAGCAGGACTCCGGGGCACGTAATCTCACAAATCATCCGCAGCATGCGGACGATATTATGTACCTCCGGCAGGTTTCTGCAGTTGGTTCCCAGGCGCTTCCAGATATAGGGCACCGCGTCGATACGGATGATGTCGATGCCCTGGTTTGTCAGGTTTAAAAGATGATCCACCATCGTGTGAAAAACCACGGGATTCCAGTAATTCAGATCCCACTGATACGGATAAAAGGTGGTCATCACAAACTTTTTCGTTTCCTCCAGCCAGGTAAAGTTCCCGGGCGCCGTCGTGGGGAAGACCTGGGGGCAGGTTTCCTCAAACCGGGAGGGAAGCTCGTAATCATCATAAAAGAAATACCGGTCCTGATACTCCTTCTCTCCCGCCCTGGCCCGTCTTGCCCACTCATGCTCGTCGGAGGTATGGTTCATGACAAAATCCAGGCAGACATTTATATCCCGTCTGTGGCATTCCGCCGCCAATTCCGCCAGATCCTCCATCGTCCCAAGGGCGGGTCTTACCTTTGTAAAATCGGATACCGCGTAGCCGCCGTCGTTGTTTGTCTCGGGCGAGTCCAAAAGAGGCATCAGGTGAATGCAGTTGACGCCGCATTCCTCGATATACCCTAACTTTTCTTTGACTCCCTTTAAGTTCCCCGCAAAGGCGTCCACATACAGCATCATGCCGGCCATATCGTTTTTCTTATACCAGAGCGGATTTTCTGCCCGCGCCGCATCCAGCCTCTTTAAGGCGGCGCTTCGTTTTTCAAAGCGTGTCCGAAGGATCCCGACAAGTGTGTCGAAATGCTCCTGCCCGCCCTCGTAAAGCTCACAGTACAGCCATTTTAATTCGTCATAATGCTTTTTTAATCTGCCTTCAAAAATCGTCTCATCCATGATAATATTTTCTCATTTCCTCCACGAATTCTTCTGAGGGCTCGATGAAGACAAGCTCGCCCTTTGCCTGTATGGTATAGACCTCTGCCCCGGGCCGCCCCGACGTAAAGTCCCGGATCTTTTTTCCCTCCGCCTGCATCCGCCCTCTGACAAATGTCTCCATGTCCGGGCGGTTTACATGATATACGTCCTTACGCTTCTCCTTGCGGATGATCTTCGAAATATCGAAATCCCCGTTTACATACACGTATTCGTATTCATACCGCAGGCTCCGGCCGTAAAAGAAACCGGCTGCCGCGAAGCCAAGCGCCAACGGCCAGAGCCCCGCTGCAAAAAACAATACATCGAACAGCAGCACGGCCGCTGCGGAGAGGAAAAGCGCCTTTAAAAGCATCTCTCTCCTGTTTGGAACATACGGAATATACCATTCAAAAACAACGTCTCTCATACTGCGCTCCTATATCCTCCTCAGACAGAAACTTACACTCTCGTATTCATCAAGCTCGTAAGGCACCGGGAGTCCCGCATTCATGAGAAGGGCTCCCGAATACCGTCCCTTCTGCCCCTCGATCCGATACATGGCCTCCCTGTCCAGTCCTTTAAGCTTTACGTACCGCTGGGCGTCGTTGCCTTCCTTATCGGTGAGCACCAGGCTCACGAGAGACTTCTTCTTATCCTTGGAGACATGCTGCCAGGCCGTAAAATATGGATTCTCATACGGGCTCGCCAGCCTGTAATAATCGCCCTCTGCAATCAGCCTGTAATTCTTTTTATAGAATTTAACCTGCTCCCTGCAGACGGCCTTTTCCTCCTCGGACAGCTTCGTCGAATCCAGTTCGTACCCGAGAATCCCATCCATGGATACGATGCCTCTGGTTTTTAACGGCGTATACCTGCCTGTCTGATGATTCGGGCAAACCGATACGTGAGACTCAATCGTGTTGATCGGATACGCAAACGAAGTGCCGTACTGGATCTTCAGGCGGTTCTTCGCATCCGTGTTATCGCTGCACCAGATCTGAGGCTGATAGAAAAGCATCGCCGGGTCAAACCGTCCGCCCCCGCCCGCGCAGCCGCAGAAGATCACCTCCGGATGCTTTAGGATCACCTCATCCATCACATGGTACAGACCCAGAATATACCGGTGCAGCGTCTCCCCCTGACGTCCCGCGTCAAGGAGCCCCGACCACACGTCCGAGATGCTCCGGTTCATGTCCCACTTGACATATTCGATCTTTGCCTCATGCAGGATCCCGTTGACCGCCTCGATCAGATAGTCGCAGACATCCTGCCTGGAAAGATCCAGCACCAGTTGATTCCTTCCCCGGGTCATCGGACGCCCCGGTGCCTTTAGACACCAGTCGGGATGCGCCCGGAACAGTTCACTGTCCTCAGACACCATCTCCGGCTCGATCCAGATCCCGAACTGAAGCCCCAGCGCATGGATCTCCTCAGAGAGCCCCGAAATCCCGCGTTTCAGCTTTTTTAAATTGACCTTCCAGTCCCCCAGGCCGGAATTGTCATCGTCACGCTTCCCAAACCAGCCGTCGTCGAGCACGAACAGATCCACGCCCATGTCCACGGCCTGCTTCGCGATCCCAAGAAGCTTTGTATCATCGAAGTCGAAATAGGCGGCCTCCCAGCTGTTGATCACAACAGGCCTGGGCTTCTTCGCGTAGGGGGACCGGCAAAGGTTCTCTCTGTAAATATCATGATACAGATGCGAAAGCCTCGCAAATCCCTCTCCCGAAAACGCAAGCACCGCCTCCGGGGCCTGAAACTGCTCTCCCGGATTCACCGTCCAGGAAAAATCCTGTGGATTGATGCCGGCATTGATCCGAAGCTGTTTGAACTGATCCTTTTCTGCCTCGATCGCAAAATTTCCGCTGTAAACGAGCGAATAGCCAAAGCACCGGCCATGATCCTCTCCCGCGCCCCCGTCGCACACAATCGCAAAGGGGTTGTACTGGTGGGAGGAAGCGCCGCGGCTGCTCCCGACGGAATGGACGCCGCTTTGAACCGGAATTCTCGTAAATTCCCGCTCCATCGTGTGCCGTCCGGCAAAAACGATGAAGTCATAGTCGGAGTCCTTAAAATCCATCGTAACAGACGCAAGCTTTTCCAGCCGGATCGCCTCGCTTCCGTTGTTTACGAACCGCACGGTCCGCGTGACGATATTTTTTTCTTCGAACACACTGTAGAACAGAATCACGGTTCCTCCGCTCTCTTTATCCCGCAGCTCGATCTCCAGCGTATCGACTGTATCCCTGGACGCCGCCTTGAGTGACGGCATCCCTTCTAAAGCATACTTTCCTTTATAAATCCTGTAGCCGGAGACCTTTCCCGAAAAAATCTGGCTTCCGTCACCGTTCACCACCTCGATGCTGGGGATCCGGTAATCCCCCTTTCCATCCGTGGAATATTCCTGGGCCAGATAGTCCAGGGAAAACGTCCGGTCGTTCCCCGCCTCGTTGGGGTTGGGTGAAAAACCGCGGTCGCAGACCTGGATCAGATAATCCAGGTTTTCATCCGGGATCCGCTCTCCATAATATAAATGCAGCAAATTCCCATATCTGCTCACCTTCATCAGATACGATGTGTCTCTTGTTTCCAGTATAAACGTATTGCCGTCTGCATTATATTTGACTGCCATTCTTTCCTTGTTCCTTTGCTTTCTTTGTCCAGATTTGTTTTCCTTACAAACAATGTCTTATTTGCCGCCTGTCATCGCAACACCCTCGATGAACTGCTTCTGGAAGAACAGATACAGAACGACCATCGGGATCATGGCGAGCAGGGAGCCCGCCATCATCGTCGGGAAGTCCGTGCTGAACTGTCCCCTTAAGGTGGCAAGGCCGGAGGACAGGGTCATCATGTTCAGATCGGTGTTGACGATTAACGGCCACATCAGGTCTCCGTATGCGAAAACTGCCGTGAAGACCGCGAGAGCCGCCATGGACGCCTTCGTAAGGGGCGCCATCACCTTTACAAACGTCTGCCACTGGTTGCAGCCGTCTAAGTACGCTGCCTCGGCGATCTCATTGGGAATTCCCAGATACGCCTGCCGCAAAAAGAAGGTTCCGAACGCGCTGACGAGTCCGGGGAATACCAGTCCGAAAATCGAGTTGGTAAGCCCGACCTTTGCCAGCATCTGATACTGCGGCGTGATGAAGATCTGCGACGGCAGCATCATCTGGATCAGGACCAGGGAAAACAACACATTCTTTCCTTTAAAATTCAGCTTTGCAAACGCGTAGCCCGCCATGGACGAGAAAAGCACCGCACACACGACTCTCCAGAAAATCATCAAAATCGTGTTTTTATAGAGCGCAAAAAACGGAAGCGATGCCGTCGCCTTGTTGTAGCTTCCCGACTGCCAGGCAGCCGGCAGAATCGTCGGGGGAACGATCATGCTCTCCTCAACGGTCTTAAAGCTCGTAAGGAACATCCATACAAACGGGAAAATCATAATAACGGAGCCGATGATAAAAAACGCATATACACCGGCTGTCCGGATTTTTCTTGATCTTTCAAGCGATGAGTTCATGCTCATATCCTCCTTTCCCTATACTTCGTAGTTGACCCACTTCTTCTGGCCCCAGAACTGAACCACAGTGACAAGGCCGATCACCGCGACCGTCCAGATTACGACTGCGGAACCGAGTCCTCTGTTGCCGGAAACGTACGATTCGCGGTAGAACAGGTACATAAGCGACTGCGCGCTCGTGAGCGCCGGGTTCGCTTCCTCGATCATCATGTAGATCAGGTCATACACCTTTATGGAAGACATCAGACGCATGATCAGTACGACGAACAGCGTCGGGGAAACCATCGGCAGCGTAATATGGAAAAACTGCTGCAGCTTCGTCGCTCCGTCTAGGCTCGCCGCCTCATAATAGGATTTCGAAATATTCTGAAGGCCCGAGAGTAAAAGCACCGCGTCATAGCCGATCGCAGACCAGATCGCAACGATCGCACAGGTGATCATGACGATGTTCGGGTCGGTGATCCAGTTGATCTTATGCGCCAGCAGCGTATTGATGATGCCGTACTCGGTATTGAAGATCCACTTCCAGACCATCGCGACCGCGGCCGGAGCCACGACCATCGGCAGGAAGAAGACCGCGCGGAAGAAGGTTCTTCCCTTGATCTTCGTGTTCAGCATAACGGCTACCACCAGGGCGAGGAGAATGCCGAGCGGCACCGTCAGGATGCAGAAGTAAAGCGTATTCCAGTTTGCTCTCCAGAACTCGGGGCTCCCGAACATCTGCACGAAGTTTTCGACGCCGCGCAGCTCATAGAGCCCGAATGGCCTGGTCTTGGAAAAACTCAGTTTGATCGTATCAAGAAACGGATAAATATTTAAAACCAGCAGGCCGATCACGGTCGGGGCGACCATCAGGTACGCCCACATGCTCTCGGACTTTGCAAGCTTGCCGGATTTTGCATTGCCAGCCATGTTTTTCCTCCCTCCTTAATCGTCTTCGGCCGCCTTATTGATGGCATCCTGGAAGATCTGCATGCCCTCGTCAAAGGTGATCTGGCCGGAATAAATCTTTAACAGGTTTTCCGATACCTGGGTCTTCCAGGTCGGACGGTATTTATTGTTGACCGACTGCACACTGTACTCGAACATATCGGTAAAGCAGCCGACATTCAGCTTATAATCGAACTGGTCGAACACCTTCACCCAGGTATCCTCCAAACCGATGTAGGCCGGGATCGCCGCACCGGACTCGCCCTGGATCCGCTGCCCCTCCTCGGAACCGAAAAACCGCAGGACTTCCTTCACTAACTCCAGGTTCTTTCCGGTTGCGGAGGTCGCATAGCAGAGACCGTTGGAGATCGTCGCGCGTCCGTCGCCGGCTGTCGGATTCGGGCATTTCGGCAGGACCGCCACATCCCATTTTCCTATCATATTCGGATAGTTCTGCATTTCGGAAAGAATGTTCCAGTTTCCTTCTAAGAACATGGCACCCTGCTCGGAGAAGAACGCCGTTCCCGGCGAGGTCTCGGCAAAATAGTTCTGATTCGGGCACCAGTCATTTTTCTGGAGATCAATGTAAAAGCGCATGGCGTCGATGGTTGCAGGCTCATCAAAACCGCCGGTAATGTTGTCTTCCTTCAGGATATGGCCGCCGTTCTGGTAGACGAAGTTCCAGTAGCCGAGCTGGTCGTCTCCATACGCCATATAGCCGTATTTTCCGGTGGCGGCATAGATCTTAGCCGAAGCGTCGCATAGGTCATCCCACGTCCAGCTCTCGTTTGGGTAGGCAACGCCTGCCGCGTCAAACATCTCTTTGTTATAGACGAGGCCGACCGTATCCTTGTCCTTCGGCACGCCGTAGTATCTCCCGTCACTTCCCTGGATATTCGACAGGGATACCTCTGAGAAATTTTTCTGGTAGAATTCCGGGTCCTCTGCGTCGTAGAGATCGGTCAGATCGGCAATTTTCCCATAATCCGCATACTTTAAAATTTCGTTCGTATGCATCCAGAAAATATCCGGCATCTGGTTAGAGATCGCCGTCGCCTCTAACTTTGTCCAGTACTCGTTCCAGCTTGTCACCTGTACCTCGATCACCACATCCGGATGCTTTGCCGTATAGGCGTCACAAACCGCCTGCATCCCGTCTCTCTGGTTGACATCCCAGATCTGGAATGTCAGATGGGTCTTTCCGTCGGCAGAGCCCTTTTGACAGCCCCCTGCAAGGGCCGCTAAGGCGCTCACGCCCAACAGAAACAGAGCTTTTTTGAGCTTTTTCACAAGCTTCCCTCCTTTTGGTTATTTGGTATAAAAGTATGGAACTTTTGTAAGCAGATTATATCAATTTCTATAACTTGTTTTCTATAAAAAAGAAAAATGCTTATATGCCAAAATGAAATATATATACTTTTTTTGTTCAATGTGTTATCATATTGGTATATAATAACAGCAGGGTCAAACGGGCATCTACAATACAGGAGGCAATCGCGTGGATAAAAAATTAAAATTTAACGTCTATCAGAGTGACAAGTACATTGATGCGACCCTTTTCCAGTACGGCTGGGAACAATGCGCGCCCATGCATTCCTTCGGCCCTGCCAAAAGGAACCACTACCTGTTCCACTTTATCTTTTCCGGAAAGGGGCGTTTGGATTCCAATGATTCTACCGGAACTACCAGACACTATAAACTTGAAGCCGGTCAGGGCTTTTTGATCTGCCCCGGCCAGGTCAATACGTATCATGCCGATGAAAAGCTTCCCTGGGAGTACGCCTGGCTCGAATTTGACGGCGTCAAAGCCCTAGAGTTCATGGAAATGGCCGGGATCGGCTATGACAAGCCCGTTTATCGCTTAAAAAAGAGGGAATTTGCGGATTCGATCAAAAACGAGATCATGTACATCGTTGATAACCCCGCTGGCTCCTCTATCTGCCAGATCGGCCATCTGTACCTGTTTTTCGATGCCCTCATCCGCAGCTCTGCGTCACGAAGGACCACTCCTGCCGGAAATCTAAAGGCATTTTATGTAAGAGAAGCCATTTCCTTTATCGAGCGAAACTTCGACCGGCCGATTACGGTTGAGGATATCGCAGAATTCTGCAACTTAAACCGCAATTATCTGGGCAAACTGTTTAAAGAAAACACCAATCAGACCCTGCAGCATTTCCTCATGTACTACCGGATGAACCGGGCCGCCGAGCTTCTGAAGCTCTCCAAGCTTACCGTCGCCGAGATTGGGAAGCGATGCGGCTATCCGAACCAGCTTCATTTTTCCCGTGCCTTCAAAACGATTTACGGCGTCTCCCCCAACCACTGGCGGGAGGAAAACAAGCCGCTTTGAATTATCCCCAAAGGAGGCCTCCATGGCTGTAAACGAGTATTCCCGCGCCAGGAAGCTGGCGCAAAAAGCTTTTAAGCAAGCTCTTTCAGAAGAAAAATATCCCTATCTGCGCGTGCTCGACGAGCTCCTTCCGTTTGCGGAGACCGTCGGGGAAAACGATCTCGGGCTCATTGAGATCCCCATCGAGCTGATCGTGGGTACCAAGACCGCCGGCAGGACCAAGGCTTTTGCCTGCAATTTTATGCCCCTTCTCGATGAGGAGAGCGAATTTGCCGCAAAATGGGGCTCCCTTTATGAGTCCCATATAAACGAGGGCATCCGGGAGCCCGTGATCGCCTGTGAGTTCATGAATTCCTACTATATGATAGAAGGGAACAAACGCGTCAGTGTTTTAAAATACTCCGGCGCCGTCAGCGTTTTGGGGTATGTTACCCGGATCATTCCCGCCCCAAACGACTCCCCGGAGAGCAAGATCTATTACGAATTTATGGAATTTTTCCGGAATTCCGGAATCAATACCATCTATTTTTCCAGGCCGGGCAGCTTTAAGGCCCTGTGCCGGCTCGTCGGAAAAAAAATTTCTGACCCTTGGACAGCCGAGGAGCGGGAAATTTTTTCCTCGTCGCTTTTACATTTCACCGACCTGTATACCGAAAAGGGCGGCATGAAGCTTTCCATCACGCCGGGCGATGCTTTTTTGTTTTATCTGAACGTTTATGGCTATGCTGGCATGGTCGATAAATCCTATGAATCGCTGCGCAAAGAGATTGCCTCCCTCTGGAAGGATTTAGAGGCGCTTCCAAAAGCCGGAAATGTGAGTCTTGTCATGCAGCCGGAAAAGGAGCCGGAAAAAACCCTCATCCAAAAACTGGCAGAGCCGGAGACCACGATTCTTAAAAAGCTCATTGCTCCGACCACCAAACTCCATGTGGGCTTTTTTTACTACCGCACTGTCAAGACCTCCGGCTGGACCTACAGCCATGACCTCGGACGCAGTTATGTGGAAGATAACATGAAAGACCGTATCCTGGTCTCTGTCTATGACGGCATCGAAACCGACGAACAATGCCTTGCCGCCATCGACACGGCTGTCCGTGAGGGCTGCGTTGTCCTATTTACAACCTCCCCGCGTTTCTTGGGCCCCAGCCTGAAGGCCGGCATGAAATATCCGCAGCTTAAGATCTTAAACTGCTCACTAAACTCCTACAGCGGTCATCTGCGCACCTACTATGGACGCCTCTACGAGGCAAAATTCCTCGTCGGCATGCTGGCCGGAATCCTTACGGATACCAATCATATCGGTTACATCGCCGATTTCCCAATCTTCGGAACGCCGGCCAGCATCAACGCATTCGCTCTCGGTGTCAAGACCGTAAATCCGGTCGCAACCGTCCATCTCGCCTGGGCTTCCGAAAAGGGCTGTGACGTAAACCGTTTGTTTACAAAAGCGTGTGTCAGTCATGTTTCCGGCCGCGATATGATTACGCCGCTTCACTCAAAAAGGCGCTATGGGCTTTACGATCTCTCAAACGAGACCGGCGGTATTGTCGCATCTGCGATCTGGCACTGGGGGAAGTTCTACCAGCGCATTCTGCAGACGATCCTGAACGGGAGCTGGAACCGGAGCCCTGCCTCATTTTCCATCAATTACTGGTGGGGAATTTCCTCCGGCATGATCGACATGATTGCCGGAGGAAGCGTTCCGGAGCGCACAAGAGCGCTTGTAGAGCTTGTAAAAAAACAGATCGTCAACGGCGAATTTCAGATCTTCTCGGGCGAGCTCTGTGACCAGACGGGTAAAAAGAGGCATACCGGAAACGATTCCCTGACTCCAAAAGAGCTGATCCGTATGGACTGGCTGGTCGATAACGTCTCCGGCCACATCCCGTCTGCAAAAGATCTTCTCGCCGAGGCGATCCCGATGGTGCGGATCCAGGGCATCTACGGCGACAAAGACGAACTGGAATAGGAGCCGTTATGAAAATCCTCGCAATCTCCGATAAGGAGTCTCCTGCCCTGTGGGATCATTTTGAAAAAAGCCGTCTGGACGGCGTGGACGTGATCGTCTCCTGCGGCGACCTGGCACCAGAATACCTGTCCTTTTTAGCTACCTTTTTTCAGGGACCGGTGCTCTATGTCCATGGGAATCACGATCGTTCCTATGAAAAAAAGCCGCCCGAAGGCTGCGTCTGCATTGAAAACCGGATCTTTGAATATGAGGGCGTCCGATTTCTCGGACTCGGCGGTTCCATGCGCTACAAACCCGGCCCCTTCCAGTACACCGAAACGCAGATGCTCTCACGCGTGATCCGAATATGGCCGAAGCTTTTATGGCATCATGGCTTTGACGTGCTGGTGACACACGCGCCTGCCAGGGGGCTGGGGGACAGAGAGACGCCGGTCCACCGGGGGTTTGGGACCTTTTTGTACCTTCTCGAGCACTACTCCCCTGCCCTCCATCTTCACGGACATGTTCACTTAAATTATGACCCGCTCGCAAAGCGCGTACGCGAATATAAGCAGACAGCGATCGTCAATGCATATGAGAAAGCCGTGTTTGAGCTTTCACCAAACTCTGACAGAAAGGAGACGCGCAGATATGTGGCTTGGCGTTGATTATTATCCGGAACAGTGGGACAGGGCACTTCTGGAGCCGGATCTGGACAGGATCGTAGAGCTTGGTGCAAATGCGATCCGAATCGGAGAATTTGCATGGCATCTGATGGAAAAGGCAGAGGGAATCTATGATTTCTCCTTCTTTGACCTTGTGATCAAGAAAGCGCGTGAGAGAGGGCTTCATGTCGTTTTCGGGACACCGACTGCGGCGATCCCGGCCTGGCTTGCCAAAAAACGGCCCGAAATTCTGGCCGAATTTGAGGATGGAACAAAACGCACATTCGGCGGACGGCATGTGTACTGCTTCAACAGTCACGCCCTATATGAACATTCCAAACGGCTGATCCGGGCGCTTGCCGAGCATTATAAAAATGAATCCGCCATCATCGCCTGGCAGATTGACAACGAATTCGGGCATGAGGGGAGCGACGTCTGCTGGTGCGCCCAATGCCGGTCCGCATTCCGGCAGTTTTTAAGAGAAAAATTTTCCGGAGACATCGCCCGTCTGAATGCCGTCTACGGCACTGCCTTCTGGTCCCAGGAATACAACGATTTTGATGAGATCCCCCTGCCGGCCCGGACGATCACCACGCATAATCCGGCTCTCCGGCTGGATTGGGAGCGCTTTTTAAGCAAATCCGTCTCTGACTTTGCCGCATTTCAGGCCGGGATTATCAGGGAGTTGATTCCGAATGCCGTGATCCTCCATGATTTCCCCGGCGGCGGTCTCGGGAAGCATTGTGATTATTCTCGGGTCGCACAATGCCTCGATGTAGCCGCCTATAACAACTATCCGGTCTGGGGCGGACAAAAGGAGCCGCTTCCTCCTCACGAGATCGCCTTCGGCCTCGATTATATCCGGGGCCTGAAGCAGAAAAATTTCTGGATCACCGAGCAGATCTGCGGGGCGCAGGGCCACGATGTGACCGGCTTTCTCCCACGCCCGGGGCAGGCGATGCTCTGGTCCTGTCAGGCCATGGCGAGAGGATGCTCCTCCCTGTTTTATTTCCGCTATCGTGGTGCTTTAAAGGGCGCGGAACAATTCTGTTTTGGAATTCTCGACGCGGACAACCGCAAGAGGCGCAGATTTTATGAAGTGCAGAGGTTTTTTAAAGATATGGCTCCTTACCGGGAGTTCCTTGCCGCTCCGGTCAAAAGCCGTGTGGCAGTTTTGTACGACTATGATTCCCTGGCGTCGTTTCGGATTCAGCGTCAGAGCCTTCTCCTGGACTGTGAAGCGGAAATGAAAAAGTTCCATAAGGTCTTTTATGATGCCAATATTATGACGGATGTGATTCCCGCTTCCGGGGATTTTTCCGGCTATGATCTTGTGATTCTGCCGTTTTTGACGCTTGTTAAAGAGGAGTTTGCGGCACGCGCCCTGGCTTTTGCAGCCGCAGGCGGGACGCTTGTCATGACCTGCCGCACCGCGGTGAAGGATGCGGACAACAATCTGGTCCTTGGGAAGCTTCTTCCTGTCGGCTTTTCTGAGGCGGCGGGCGTCTTTGTCGCAGAAACGGAGAGTCTTCAGGAAACGAACGCCTTTCCTCTCATTGGGACCGGCGCCTTTGAGGGTCTTACGGGCACGGGCGGCATCCTGCGCGACATGCTGGTCTCTAAAGACGCCGAGGTTCTGTACCGGTACGGCGACCCCTTCTTTGAGGAATACGCGGCCGTCACGCGAAAGCCGTACGGAAACGGCATGATTTTCTATCTCGGCTGCCCGCCTGACGAGGCCACCTTAAAGCGGCTGCTTGCGGTTATGCTGGAAGAAAAGCACATCGAAGCCCTCCCTTCTGTTCCCGGCGTAGAGGTGGTCACGCGCGGCTGCGAAGGGAAGGGGCTCCGTTTTATCCTCAACCATAACGCATACCCGGTCGAATATGACGGGGAAGGGCTTGCGCCGTTTGCGTATCGGGTGGAAAAAATTGAAAATTAATTCTCGAGCAAATCACGCAGCTCCGGCACTACAAAGCGCGGCGTGCGGCCGTTAAAGAAATCATCGACTGCCTCCGCGCAGGCAACGGAGGAACGTGTGGAGGCCTCCTTTGTCGCGCCGCCGATATGGGGAGCCGTCAGTACATTTTCCATCTTAAGCAGGGGATTCTGCGGGTCAAAGGGTTCCTTTTGCAGCACATCCAGGCCCGCCCCGGCGATTTTGCCGGCCTTCAGCGCACGGATCAGCGCCTCCTCGTCTACAATGGAGCCCCTGGCCGTGTTGATTAAGAAGGCGCTCTCCTTCATCAGGTCAAATTCCCGGTCGCCGACGCTGTGAATCGTCTCTTTTGTGGCAGGCACATGGAGAGACACATAGTCGCTGTTTTTGAAGATCTCGTCGCGGTCCTTTACCAGATAGATATACTCCGGCACCTCGATGGCAAAGGGATCGTAGGCCAGCACTCTCATATCGAAGCCAAGCGCCGCCTTCCTTGCGACCAGCCTTCCGATGTTTCCCGTTCCGATCAGGCCCAGGGTCTTCCCTTCCAGCTCGGTCTTTGGGATTCCCGTCTTGGCATACAAGTAATCCTCCACGCAATGCGTCATGACGGCCTTAAACCGCCTGGAGCAGTAGAGCATGTAGAAGACGGCTAACTCCGCCACTGAGACGGCGTTGGCCCCGCCTGCGGTGGTGACCAGCACTTTGTTCCTCCTCGCGGCCTCCAGATCCACGTTGTCATAGCCTGCGCCGTGGCGGGCCAGGATTTTTAACCTCGGAGCCGCGTCAAGGATCTTCGCGGTAATTTTGGCGGTACGGACGATCATGGCGTCGCAGTTCTCTATGTCGGCAAGAATATCTTCCTCGGTAAAGCCCCGCCCATCCTTTACCTCATAGCCTCTTTCTTTCAGATACGCGTAGCCTTCGGGCAGAATCGGCTGGGGCAGCAATACTTTCACACTCATCGTCTTGGACTCCTTTCTGTTTTCTTATCAATCGTTCCGATACACAATTTCTCCGTTTAAAATCGTCATGACAGGGAGTATCTCCCGATTCCCTACGCGCTCGTTCCCTGCGCAGTCCCAAAACCGGATCTCTCCCTCCTTCAGCCGGCACAGGGTCAGATCGGCACGGCAGCCTTCCCGGATCCGGCCGTTTTCTTTTTCTATGCCGAGTCTTTTGGCCGGTGTCTCGCTTACCGCCCGGATCACCCGAGAGAACGGCATGCCCAGCATGAGGAACTTCGACATCACTCTCGGCAGATCCCACATGGCGGGCTCTTTGTGAAACGTGGCAGGAGTGGCGTCACTGCTGATGATGTCCGGCCACAGCCCCTGTGAAACAGCCCGCTCTGCCACCGGGAAGTCGAAATTGACCCGTCCGTTTCCAACCTCCATTAAAACGCCTCGCTCCTGCGCTTTGAACAGCTCCTTTTGGACATTCCCCTGTTCATCCAGGATCGTATTGCCTTTCCCGTGATACATATGGCTGTACACATCCCCCGGGCGCAGCAGGGCGGCCGTTTCCCCGGCCGATCTTGGCGGATCGGTCGTGTGGACACAGACAGGAAGTCCGAGTGCCTCCCCGAATTCCAGCGCCCGTTCCAAAGGTTTAAGCCCCAGTTCCCGCACAATGGGCCGGCTGATGCGCACCTTGAGCCCGGTAATCATCCCGGGATATTCCAAAATCCGCTCTTTGATCCGCTCCAGGTCGAGCACCTCGTCGTTTAAGGGCTCGTTGATTCCCTTTCCCGGCTGGCCGATGGGGGATACGTTCAGGTAGCCAAAAAGCCGCGGCCGTTTTCCCTCCAGATCACACCGGTAAAGCGCGGGATAGTTGACCCAGCCTGCGCTGCCCATGTCCACCGCGCAGGTGACGCCGGCGGACAAAAGCCGGTCGGCATCCATTCCGAAGGTACTTCCATGGGCAAACAGATGGGTATGAAAATCAATGAAGCCGGGGAACAGATACAGTCCCTCTCCGTTAATCACCTGCCCGCCCGCTGCCTTGCAGGACGGTGGGCAGACGGAGGCGATGCGGCCGTTTTTTACAGCGACATCCGCCAGCCGTTCCCCGTCGGTTTGGGTATCAAGAAGCTTCACATTACAAATCAGCAGATCGTTCATATTTGGGTTTGCCCCTCCTAAGCATAAAACGGCCAGATCAACGGGATAATCGCCACACAGGCAACCAGAAATACAAGTGCCATGCCGATATTGCTCTTTAGATAATCACTGAACTTATACCCGCCGTAGGAATAGATCAGGTTGGCAGGCGGGCAGGCGATCGGACTTAAGATGGACATCGTCGAGGCAATTCCCAGGACCATAATCAGGGCGGAGGGAATCACGCCGATGGTGCCTGCGATGGCAATGACGATCGGCATGAGCAGCGTAACCGTCACGACGTTGGACATAAACTGCGTCATCACCATTGTCAGAAGAAAGATCACGACGGTAATAAAGTAGACGTTTGTGGAGCCGCCGATAATGGTGATCAACAGGTCCGCGATCTGCTGGGCTGCTCCAGTGTTTTTAAGAGCCGTGGCAAGCGGCGTCATGCCGCCCAAAAGAATGACGGTTTTGATGCTGACCAGCTGGTATGCCTGCTTCTCGGTGAAAATCCCGAACAGCACATCGGCCACCACGCCGATGATCGCAACCATGTAGGAGGGAATTCCGGTCTGATTCTCAAAAATCATGCCCACAAATACCGCAAGCAGCACTGCCACGGAAACCGCCTGCTTCCAAAACGGCGCCGTCTTAGGCTCCGATGAGGTAAACAGCCCGTCGTCCATGCCGCTCATCTTGATGTCCGGCAGCATTTTATAGCCGATGAAGTACATATAGAGCAGCATGATAATGGTCAGCGGAAGGCCGATTTTGCTGATTTCAAAGAAGCCGAACGGATATCCCAATTCCTTGATCTGATCCCCGATCAGCACGTTGATGGCCGCGTCTCCCACCAGTGTCAGACGGCCGCCCGCCATGGAGCCCAGAAAGGCGCTCATCAAAAGCTTGGAATGGCTGAAGCCCGTGGAGGTACAGATACCCATGATGATGGGGATAAATACAGCGACTGTCCCGGAGTTGCTTAAGCCTGCGGACATAATGCTTGCCAGGATCAGGATCGCCATAATCATCTGGCGTTCTGTCTTGGCGTAACGGGTAACCATGGCAGCGATCTTATCGCACACACCGGTTTCGAACAGGGCGCTTCCCACGATTACAACGCCGATCAGCATGAGGATCGTCGTACTGGCAAACCCGGCGACGGCCTCCTTGGGCGTAACAAGCCGGGTCAGGACTAACGCGATCATGGTAAGCATCACCGTCATGTTGACCGGGATTTTTTCCAACAGGAAGGAGGCGACCGCGCAAATTAAAATCAGGATGGTCAGAGTGGCTGGCGACATAAGCGTTTTCTCCTATCTTCTCTTTTTCGCGGCTGTCTTAAGGCCGGTATACATCGTCAATGATCTCAAAGCCCTTCTCCTCAAGAGATTTTTCGACCCAGGCGCGGTTGGCTGTGCCGTCCTTGGCGGCCGCCAGCTTCTTTTCGTCTGCTGCCTGAAACTTCTTTGCTTCCTCCAGCACCACGGCCGCATCCTGTCTCGGGATTACGATGATGCCATCCGGATCCGCCAGGATGATGTCGCCCGGGTTTACGCTGATCCCGCCGCAGGAGATCGGGACATTGATCTCACCGGGCCCTTCCTTGTAGGGACCGCCGGGGGTTGTGCCCGTGCAGTAAACGGGGAAATCCCATTTGCCGATCTCGTCGATGTCGCGGATTGGGCCGTCTAAGATGATGCCGGCGATCTTCTTTGTGTATTTTAAGTAGGCCATCATGACCTCGCCCATCAGGGCGCGTGTGTTGTCTTCCTCGTTTGATACAACCAGCACGTCGCCCTCTCCACACAGGTTCAGTGCCGCATGAAGCGCCAGATTGTCGCCCGCACGCCCCTTGACCGTATAAGCCGGCCCGACCATCATCTGATCCTTCGGCCGGCTCACCAGGCGGATGCGCGGGTTCATCGCGCAGCTTCTTCCCATTACGTCGGCCGTGTTCGACGCGGGAATTGTCTTGAACTGCTTCATGATCTCCGGATCCGGCATTTCACGCTTCAAATAAATTCTCTTTCCTACTGACATTTTTTCCTCCTCGTTTTTTCTTTTACCGCTCTTGAAAGGTCTTGTGTTCTTTATGATTCTATAGTAATATAAAACCGTCCAAAAGTAAAACGGTGAATTTTTGATTTTTTAACAAAGAAATTTTGTGAATGAGGATTCCATGGATCTCACAAGCCTGTACTATTTTTCCGAGCTTGCCAAGGATCTGCACATGACCCGCACGGCGAACCGCCTGTTTATCTCCCAGCAGACCTTAAGCAACCACATCCAGCGCCTCGAGGACTACTACGGCACGCAGCTCCTTTACCGCAGGCCCTCTCTCTCCTTGACCACGGCGGGGGAATTCGTACTCGGCTTTGCCGATGTCATCAACCGCGAGCACAGCAATTTAAAGGATATTCTCTCCGACATCGCCAAGCAGGAGCGCGGCGTGCTGCGCTTCGGGGCCAGCGCCCTGCGGCTGAACCTCTGCCTGCCCACCGTCCTTCCGGAATTTTCCGCCCGTTACCCGAACGTGGACATCCGCATCACGGACACTGTCACTGCAAAATTGGAGCCCCTCGTGCTGGATGGCTCCATTGACTTTGCCATCACTATGAACGCCGAGGATCATCCCAGGCTTGCCACCAGACGCCTGATGGATGACCAGGTCTATCTCTGCGTGGCCGACTCCCTGCTGAATGACTGCTACGGTGAGGAGGCCAGGCTTTTAAAGGCCAGAGCCCTAAAGGGCGCGGATGTAAAGGATTTTGCCCGACTCCCCTTCTGCATCTTTGACAACCGCATGGGCCGGCAGATCCGCCAGTGCTTCGACGCGGCAGACATCATTCCCCGCACCTACATTACAAGCACCTACACGCAGATCGGCTCCGCCCTCTGTTTTAAGCGTCTGGCCGCCTGCTTCGTCTCCCAGGCCAGCCTCGTCTCTCAGCAGAAAGAGATTCCGCCGGATATTAATATTTTCCCGCTGCACTACAAAGGACAGCCCCTGATTCAAAGGCTGTCCCTGATCCGCATAAAGGACCGCTATCTGTCCCACTATGCAAAATTCTTTTTAGAGCGTCTGTTCCAGTATTTCAGCACCATGGAGCAGACCCATATGGAACGGAGCGTGGAGGAGCTATAGGAAACGTCAAAAGAAAGAAATTTATGACGTTTCCTATAGTTTTAATCCATGTTAAGAAACTCAGCCGGTTTCATAATCCTTGGATTATAGCGTTAAAGTCCATTAGATTCCCGCCCGCTGGCACGCCTGCCTTTAAGCATCGGTCCACGATCTCCTCGCTGGTAAACTGCTTCGACCAGTCCTCGATGATCTGCTTGATAACCTCTGCGTTCTCGGTACGGATGACATTGTTTTCAAATCTCGGATCCGTGATCCACTCCTCATGGCCGGCCACTTCTTTTGCAAACCGCTCAAACAGGCTCTGGTTGCCGCAGGCCAGTACATAGTCGCCGTCGCTGGCCGCAAAGCTGTCATACGGTGCGATCGCCGGATAGGCGTTTCCGTTTTGGACATAGGCCTTTCCGGTATAGCGGTAACGGATCAGATAATTCTCCATCAGAGAGACGATCGTATCCAGAAGCGCCACATCCTCCTTCTGGCCATGCCCGATCACGGTACACGCATTTAAGGCCGCAAGGACGCCGAGCGCGCCGTAGATGCCGGCCCCCAGATCGCCGACCGCCGTACCCGCACGGGTCGGCTTTCCGCCCTTTTCTCCGGTCACGCTCATCATGCCGCCCATGGCCTGCGCAAGGAGATCGTAGCCCGGTCTCCGTGAATAGCGCCCGTAACCGCCGAAGCCGCTGATCTCCAGATACACAAGCTGCGGGTTTATTTCCTCTAATACGTCGTAGCCGAGTCCGAGCTTATCCATGACGCCGGGACGGAAATTCTCAATCAGGGCGTCCGCCTTTTTGACTAACTCCTTCAGGATCTCCTTTCCCTTCGTGTCCTTCATGTTTAAGGTGATGCCTTCCTTTATTGCGGTTCATGTTCGCGTAGTACGAGGACTCTCCGTTTACATACGGGCCATACTGACGGGAATCGTCCCCCTTTCCGGGCTGCTCGACCTTGATGACCCGCCCCAGGTCAAGAGCCGTGATATTTTCCAACGCTCCATTGCGTTCTGCCATTAAACCTGCCATTACTTTTCTCTCCTTTTTATTCGTTCTCCTCCATCATGGCCGCAAACGCCTGCAGGGAGGGGCTGACCTGTCCGAAATCCCGCATCTGCATATCCAGTCCCAGACGGATCAACGGAAGATCCGCGATCTCATCGACCCAGCCCTGCTTTGCGCAATTTCTCATAGTCATAAAGAGACCGTATTTTATCATTTTTTGTCATATTTTCCCAAATTCCCGCATAGATTGTAATATCCGGTCGTTTTGTCTTCCTTTCGTTTTCTGCCTTGAAAGGCGGCCCGAAGATGTACGAGTATTCCTTCCTTGTTGCAGAAATCCGCAAAAACCTGGCCCGCGGCCTTCCCTTAAACGCCGCCACTAAGGCCGCCGTGGAGACCTGCATGCCAAAGGGGATTCTCGAAAGCTTTCTGCGCAGACATCGAGCGGAGGTGAAGCAGATGATCTTAGAAGAATATGATGCGGAATTTCATATCAGATGTGAGAAGGAGCTGGGTTTTCAGGAGGGCCACAAAGTCGGTGAACGCAAAGGCACAGCCTTGGCCAACCGTCTCTGTTCCCTTCTCCTGAAGGAAAAGCGCTACGCCGATCTGGAGCGGGCTGCAGAGGACAGCAAATTCCAGTCCCAGCTTTTCAAGGAGTATCATCTCCAATAACCAAAGCGATCCACGCAACAATCGTAAAACCCCTGCACCGGCCTTAAAAATCATGCCGGTGCAGGGGTTTTCAATTAACATTTCCTGACTGCCTCATTCCTCAAGGCGTTTCTTAAAGTATCCTTCTGCGCAGTAGATCGCTCCGACAGGATTGTGTGCAAGCGCCCGATCCTTCGCCACCAGTGTCGTCACCATCGCATCCGAATACTTGTAAAACAGCGAATCATGGCCCACGCAAAGCCCCAGGGCGATGTTAAATTCCGTATGCTCCGAATTTAACAGCTTTGCCTGTAGGATGGGATTACACATGGCCTCATACTGTCCGGGATTCAGCTTCTTCTCATCGGGCACGCCGATCTCTCCCTTATCGATCCCTCCGGCCTTGCAGACCACGGATACGACCTCAAGCCCCTCTGCCCGCAAAAGACCCGCGACCACCTTCGCCTCCCGGTAAAGTCCCACGCAGAAGCCCAGGCCGACCTTCTTATAGCCCATTCTCTTACAGAACTCCATCGTTTCCTTAAGCCTCGGCCAGTGGCAGTAGCCGTCCTTTTCAAGAACCGTGGAGGTTATGTAGAAGTCATGAAGCTCCGGCTTTCGGTACTCCTCCAGCGCTTCCCTTGCCGCCTGCTCCTGCCGGACCGGACAGTTTTTGGGCATATTCGCATGGTTTGCGTCCTTACATGCATGAATCGTACAATTTGCACAGGTATACATCATCCGTTCTCCTTTCATAATTTTAATATGCTCCCAGAATGTCTCTGTCTGTCCCCTATTATAAATGGCGGGAGTGTTTAGAAACAATATCAAAAAATGCAGGAATCAAACGTTCCATATTCTTTCGATATGCTTTGCAGAGGCGGCTCCCCATATTCTCTTTCATTCCGGTCGTCGCACGTAGGCATCCATACCATTTTCGCTCCCAATTTCAACGCATTTTCCACTGCAGACACATTCAGGCCGCCGTTCGTCCAGTTTAAGACAAGGCTCCCATATACTTTGGCTGCGCAACTGCTGTACCGATTGATCAGTGCCTGCCCGTAATAATTCCCGAATACGCATTGCCGTTCTCCTTTCTGTCATAAATTCAGTCACTCTGTATACTTTTTTAGATAACTTTCGATAAAAGTCGATATTAACTCAATCTTTACATTTTCTCCATTAAAAAAGCCACCTCCCCTTCAAAGGCAGATGGCTTTTGATTCATAATTTATTCTACTTTTTGTTTCTCAAAAAATGCGTCGATCTTTTTCTTAATGTCCGCAGGCTTTAAATATTTCAGCAAATACCCGGCCGGATTCAGTGACATGACGCTCCTTACACTCTCCGGATCGCCTCTCCCGGTCAGGAAAATGACCGGGGTATCCTCAAATTCCTTGGCTGAACGGAGCATGGCCAACGTCTGCCTCCCGTCGCAGACCGGCATTTCATAGTCTAACAGAACCAGATCCGGCTTATTTAAAGTAATCGTCCGGATCGCCGCTATCCCTGAATCGGCCATGGCGACCTCGTATTCCTTCCCCAGCAAGTCCTTTATACCCTGCCGGATCGTGGCGGAATCGTCTACCACAAGAATCTTTGGCTTCAAAGGCTCCTTCTCCTGTTCGTTCCGCTCCGTGAGATATTTTTCTATCTCGGCCAACGCGTTTTCTGCTTCGATGGGTACTCCCACTCCCCTTTCCAGCAGATGGGGAGCAATCACGCAATAAGAAAAATATCCCTCACCCGTGTTAAACAACAGGCTGACCTGCAGAGTCTCCCTCTCAAATATCTCCTGAAATTCCTCATAGGATAAGAGGTTTTCCTCCTTCAGTTCGTACCCATTCATCTCCGGGAAATATCCCATAACACGCCCCACAAACTGACGCGCCGTATATCTGGCAGCGTGAACCAGCATAGAATCCAGCTTATTCGTCTGAATCCCCATGACCTTTCCGACCGTGTTGACCAGAAGCTTCTCCTCAAATACTAAGATGATCTCCTGTCTTCTTTCGTCCTCCCTTGTCCCATAGGCCAGGCGGTAATAGACTCCGTTTCCAAACTTCTCGCCGCTGTAGACATCGCTGATCACCTGTGATTCCAGATGGAACATATCAAACATAAGCTGCTTGAGTACCTTTTTCATTGCCGTAAGTTCTTCTCCCGGCAAAAGTTTCTCCCATTTTCTCACTCCTCTCCCTGTAATGGAGAGATCCTCCGACAAAGTATGTCCAATCAGCCAGCCGGCGCAAACGCCCAGGAAATGCTCAACCGAATCCGGAGAATAATTTGTCTGTTCCAGCTCCTGTTCAAGAGCCGGAATTGTATTTTCCCGAAAGTTTCTGTGTATACGTCTATGCTGTTCAAGTCCCTCGTATCCGATGGATTCCATATACTTTTCTTCGTCGGCAAAATGTTTCATGGCATGCCCTTTAAAAAATTTGATTCCCTCCTGGCATACCCACTGGCTGTCTGTTTCGGTCTCTTTAAACAGGAAAAGTTTTTTAATAATTTTAAAAAGCCGCTGGTGTTCTTTATCAATGATGTCCACCCCGAGATTGAACTCCTCCTGCCATTCAAATTGGTTGTCCATGACTCCTCCTTTGCTTTTGGAAGGTCCTTTCCCTTCCAAAGCCCCTTTTAATAAACATCTTTTTATTATAAAATTTACCTTTTTTTTATTATACAATACAGTATGCCGGTAGTGCAAGCTTAGTTATGGAAAATCTCTGAAGATTTGCAAAATGTAAGAGCCGCTCCTGCTGCTTTAGAAAGCAATCCTTAACAGAAGCGGCCGTTTTAATCGGTTCAATCGCCATACCAGAGATATTTTTTCGCCTCATCTAACGGCTCTCCCTTTCCTCCGGCCCTGTGATGCAGCCGGACATACTGCCAAACCTGCATAAGTATCTCTTTTTCCATTTGCTGGGCAGTATGATCCGGCGTATCTTCCAGCGAAAACCGGATCATATTGCCTGTGGCTTTCAGTATCAGCGTACTCATCGCATCGCTTTGCCCCTGGCAGATATAAAATGCCTTTCCCTCCGGTACTGCCAGCGTCTGCATATATGTTTTATTGAATGGCCCATGCTTTTCCGGCGTCCAAAAGCTGTATGTCATATCCCATTCCTCCCGATGCCAGCTTTCCCCGTCATATCGGTCATGCAGGGCCAGCATTTCCCGGATATCTTTAAGGGAAATACCGCCGCAGCGCTCCTTCATGTACTGTATCTCGGAGCGCCATCGGCTGTACGAATTATGGCTGTGCTTCATCATACTGGCCAGCGTCGCTGAAAGCAGATGCAAAAGTACTGCCACATATGGAAGCCCGGCTCCCTCTACAATGCCATGCCAAAGCTCAATGCTTTCCGGTGAAATCTTCTCCACTCTTTTTTCTTCTGCCTCAACGATTTCCAAAAAGGTGCCAGGAGACGGCCGATTCTTCGCAAGATCGGCCAGGTTCTTAAGGAGGATCGCCCGCAGCTCACTGTATTGCTGTCTTCCATATTGAACTCTCTCAGACAGGACATCCGCTTTGCCACACTGCAATCATCGTCGTCTGCTTTAAAGGTTTCCTTTGCCGTGTCAAAAATCATGTAAAAAAACGTCGAGGTCGGGCTCATGACATTTGTACAGGAATCAGCAACGCGGAATGCCGCCCCGACCACCGTCAGTACCTGAGTCAGCTTTGTCCAGGACCGGTGCGGCTGTTCCCCCCCCCTTGTTTTTTATCTGTTTCTATGGTATCATACCCTATATCAAATATAAAACTGTAATTATTGATGTGTCTTCCAATAAAAAAACTGTAGGAGCCCGTTCATGAAATTACTTGCACTGCACTATTTTTGCACGGTCGTTCAGGAAGGCAGCATTTCCAAAGCCGCTGAAAAGCTTTTTATCACACAACAGTCCTTAAGCGGCTATCTCGCGCGCCTTGAGGCCGAATATAACTGCAGCTTTTTTGAACGGCAGCCGCGTCTGCGCCTGACTCTGAACGGTGAACGCTTTTTTGTATTTGCCCAAAACGTCCTGCGTGAAAACGACGCATTAAAAAATTCCCTGGATCATAAACATGCTGAAAGAATCCGGCTGCCGGTCAGCATATCCGCCAATTATGAACAGCAGTTAATGCCTGCTATCAGCGCAGAATTTAAAAAACGGCATCCGAAAGTCCTGCTCTCCATCCGGAATATCACACGGAATCTTCAGCAAAGCATGCTTCAGAAAATGGAAATCTACTGTGCAATCGAAGCTGTCGGGCAGAAATACGCAAAGATCCGCTCCGAAAAGCTGATGGACAATGACGTTTATGTCATAATCCCGAATCTGTTTCTTTCTGCGCATCCTAGCCTTTTACAGCTTCATGAGCTTCCGCTTAATCAGTTGGCTGATCTTCCCTGGATTCTTCCTTCATGGAACAGCATCCTGCGTGCACAAATCAACAATTATTGCCTCCAGAAAGGCATCTCTCTCAATATTGTAATGGAGTCCTCCAATCCCAATGCATCCTTCGAATATTGTGCGCAAAACATTGGCTGCTGCCTGCTTCCCCGGCTGACCCTTTATAATTTTGTCGTCCACACCAGTGGCCCGCTACAATGCCGCTATTTCCCGCTCGACACCTCCAATGAAGTCATCAAAAATAACCCGATCAATCTGATGTATCGTACGGACATAAAGCTTCCGGCCTACGCCGTGGACTTCATCGCCACGGCAAAACAGGTGTGCCATGCGGCCGAGCGGCAGATCACCGATTTGTTGCATTCGCGGCAGGCATGTTAGAGCGTAGTGCCTTGTAAAGCGGTCCAAAATATAGTAAAATCAAACAAATCACACATGGTTATACAAACCAAGCACTGTGAAAGGGCGGGAGAACTCTTATGAATTTTGAACACTATAAAAATTTTGTCGCCATTGTTGACGCCGGTACGATCTCGGCGGCCTCCAAGGAGCTTTTGATCGCCCAGCCGGCTTTAAGCAACCAGATCAAAAGTCTCGAGGAGGTATACGGCGCCCAGCTCGTGATCCGCAAGCCCCGGCATATCGAGCTCACGGACGCCGGAAAGATCCTCTATGATAAAATCAAGTCCATCTGTTACCTCGAGGATTCCGCCAAGAAGGAAATCGAGGCCTGCGTTGTCGGGAATCGCGGGACCCTATGGCTCGGCTGCTCGCCGGCCAATCCGGATCCCATTCTTTATCCGCTGCTCCTTGACTTCCATGCCACTTTTCCGGATGTTTCGTTTCAGCTTTTTGAATGCAACTCCGACTACATTGTCGAGCTTTTACAGTCCGGTATGATTGACGTGGGGCTGATCCGTATGCAGCCGCACCTGCTCCCTCCCGCAATCCGCCCTGTTATGATGATCCAGGAACTGTACATGGCCTATTATCATCGCGAGCACCAGACGCTCTCTCCTTTGATGGGGCATATTCCGCTCCGATGTCTGAATGGGCTTCCCGTCAGCATTTCGCATGGACTGAAAAAGCCGTTTTCTGCCGCCTGTGAAAAAGAGGGCTTCACGCCCCGGTACATGAATATCTCTTCTTCCCGCTCAACCTCGATGCTGTGGGCAGCCGATAAAGAGACTGTCTCCATTGTCGTCGGCGCCTCCTCCTTTGACGACGGAGAATACTGCTGCCGTCAGATTGCCGCAGAGGACCTTCTCTCGCAGAGAATGTTCGCGGTCAATCGCAGCCGCCGGCTCTCCTCCGTCGCCAAAGGCTTTTTGCAGTTTGTCCGCACACATGTCCTGATGGAGCGCTGGATACATGGCCTTACTGACGCCGGGGCTTTGGAGGAATAAAAATACCGGGGAATGCCTTGCCGCAGACTTTCCCCGGTATTTTTTATTGGAAGGCTCACGCCTGACGCAGCCGCTTTTCGTCAGGCGTCTTATAAGTAATAAAGCATGCACACTTTAATTCATGAGCCCCAATGCCTCTAACATATGATCAATGGCCTCATGTCCCACGCGTACCAGACATTCTGCCGTATTCCCGCCGATATGCGGAGTCGCAATAAAATTTTCCAGATGAACCAGCGGATTATCTTCCTTGGGCGGCTCGTTTACAAATACATCGAACGCCGCCCCTCCAACGCGCCCATCCTGTAACGCCTTATAAAGCTCCTCCTCATCCACAACGCCTCCGCGTGCCGTGCTGACCAGTACAAGCCCCGGCTTTGCCGCGTCAAACGCGCTCTTTCCGATCAGATTTTTTGTCCTATTTGTCAGCGGAACATGGACACCATGAAAATCGCGGTCTGATACATATTCAGTTCAATTACTTTCATTCCTTTTTTCTCCTTCCTCATAGTACCCTTTCACGTACGTTTTTGGCACTCTCATTGTAAGTCAGAATAAGCGAAATGAAAAATATCGCTTTGTTTTCTTATCTATATTATTTTGTTATATTTTTGTTTTTTATATCATTTATTACTATAATTAATAGAAATTCATAATATTAATAAAGATTAACATTATATCAAATAAATATTAATTTTACAACTATATCTCTCCGTGCTACACTGGAACGCAAGGCGAGTCGGATTTCGGAACACCGGAAAACATATGTAAGGCCGCCAAAGCCGCCATCGACGCGCAGAAAACCAAATACACGGCTGTCTTGGGAATCGCAGAGCTCCGGAAAGCCATCTGCGAAAAGCTCAAAAATGACAATTATGTAACCTATACGCCAAACCAGATCTGTGTGGGAACCGGCGCCAAGCAGCCGCTCGTGGACGCGGTCCCTGCACTGTACGAGGAGGGCGACGAGGTCATCGTCCCCACAGCTGGGTCAGCTATTTAGAAATCGGGCGCCATGCCTGTCCTGGTCAGAAACCGCGAGGAGGACGGATAACCCGACCGGGGCCGTCTACACGAAGGAAGCGCTCACAGAGCTTGCTGTCCTTGCCTGCGAGCATGATTTTTATATTATTTCCGATGAGGTAAAGGAGCGCTGTGTCATCACCAATGGCTTTTCCAAGGCCTACTCCATGACCGGATGGCGAATCGGCTACGCGGCGGGCAATACGACACTCATCAAAGGCATGTCCGCACTGCAGGGACATACCACCTCCAATACCTGCTCCGTCGCCCAGTATGCGGCGTTAGAAGCACTCCAGAGCCCCCAGGAAAGCCTGATTATTGGTATGGACCGCATGGAAGCCGCGCTCTCTAAATTAACACGCTGACTTTCTCTCTTTTTAGATCGCCCCCGGCCACGCCATGGTATCCGGGGGCCTTTTTATCCCCTCTGCCATCCGGCCCTCCGTACTGACTCATGATATATTTTGCAATCTTCGCGTTTGGCTCCTTGATGTTCACCGGGTACTGAAGCCGTTTCTCATATCTCCACATTCGATTAGCATCCTCCTTCCCAGGGCCAGAATTCCGTTTCCCACGTCCACGTGTTTCCCTGAACATTGTCCACGAGAAGCGGGCCGAACTGCCGCTCATAGGCCGCGACCGCGCTCCGCCTCATCGCCGCGACGTTCTTATAGTAGGCAAGTGCCTCCATGCTGGTCGGATGCGTATCCAGGAATAAAAGCACATCATCCATCGCAAAGCTCGCCTCGTTGATCTGCTTCATCAAAGCCGCCTGCGCCGGCTGGACATTTTGTACCATGCCCTGCGCTGTCCCAAAATTCATTCCGTTCATCCGACACACCCCCCTACCATAAACGGCAAATCAAGCGACGGGAAAATCGTCCCCCGCATAAAACCGCGCTCCATCGGATACGGCGTTTCCCACTGCTGCATCGGCACATAGCCCATCCCCACAGGGAACCGGTTTACGCTGGCTGGCCCCTGCGTTCCCGACAGAACCATGCTCTGGCCCATAACCGGAGCCTGCGCCTGCGGCAGACCGCACATTCCAGGCGTAAAAACGCCGGCGCTGCAAGTACTGTTACAATTCATAGAAATCTCCCTTTCTTTATAACAGGTCGGATCCACACTTCCTGTTACTTTCGTTTTCTATGTTATACAGTATGCAGCGCCGACGCAGCCGGTGCCCCTTCTTTAAAAACCAAGCTCCTCGTCGATAAAGAGAAGCTCTGTCTCCATGCCCTTCATGGGCCGCTCCAAAATCACGGTTGCGTTGCAGATCCGCTCTGGGCTGTTGCAGTCAAAGCATTTTTCGCCGCCGGAGGCCACACACGGCGTCTTTGTCCGGAAGCGTTCGGCATTTTTTACCGCGGCCACATTCCGCGCCCGTTTCATCGCCGCCGCTATATCCGGCTCGATCTTATTCTTCCCGATCAGATAGATCGTCCGCTTCGGTCCAAACAGGCTGGCTGCCAGGCGATTCCCGGTTCCGTCAATGTTGACAAGCTCTCCCGTCTCGGAGGCTCCGTTTGCACTCAGGATATAGACCGTCGCATCTCTTGCCAGAAAGCGGGTCTCCTGCGCCGGCCCCATCCAGTGCCAGAGTACCGTGTTTGTCTCACTCAGGCGCTCATAAAGTCCCATCTCCTTTGCGCTCATGGACCCGCCGAAGCCGACCACCTCGCCACGGACTGTTTTTACGAGATAATCCGCCGCTTCCTCCTTCGTCGCGAAATATGCCGTCTTGAACCGGTGGTTCTCAAAATTTTTCTTTAATGTCTGATAATCCATTCGCACGTCTCCTCTCTCATGGCTCCCTTATTCCGGGAAACAATGGCATGCCACAAAGTGCCCCGGACTGACCTCCTTAAGCTTTGGGCAGCCCTTCTGGCATTTCTCACAGGCATACAGGCAGCGCTTCGCGAACCGACACTCATCCTCCGGGTCGATCGGGGAGGTAACCTCTCCCTTCAAATGGATCCGCTCTTTGTTTGCGTCCACCTTGGGGATTGGGATCGCCGACAGAAGCGCCTTCGTATAGGGATGGATCGGATTGGCAAACAGTTCCGCGGAAGGAGCCTTCTCCACCGTCTGCCCCAGATACATCACCATGATCTCATCCGAAATGTGATTGACAACAGACAGGTCGTGGGAAATAAAAATATACGTCAGCCCCAGCTTTCTCTGCAACTCCTTTAAAAGATTCAGGATCTGCGCCTGGATCGAGACGTCCAGCGCCGATACCGGCTCGTCACAGATGATTAACTTCGGTTCCACCGCCAGGGCACGCGCGATTCCGATCCTCTGGCGCCGGCCGCCGTCCAATTCATGCGGATAGCTGTTGATCAGACGCTCCGCCAGGCCGACCGTCTCCATGAGCTCCAAGACACGCTTTTCGATCTCGGCCGGAGTCCGGTACTTTTTCTGCACTCTCACGCCCTCCGCGATGGTCTCCATGACCGTATTGCGCGGGTTTAGCGAGGAGAAGGGATCCTGGAAAATGATCTGCAGATCCGAACACCTGGCGCGCATCTGCCTTTTTCCAAGCTTTAACAGATCCTCTCCCTCAAAGATCACCTCGCCGTCCGTCGGCTCGATCAGCCGGAGGATACAACGCCCGGTCGTGGACTTCCCGCAGCCGGATTCCCCGACAATCCCTAACGTCTTTCCCCGCTCTAACCGGAATGTGATGTCATCGACCGCATGCAGCATTCCACGGTTTGTCTTAAAATATTTTTTCAGATGGTTTACTTCCAAGATGTGGTCTGCCATTTTTAACACTCCTCCCGTCTGATCCGGAACGTGGGATCGTCATACGCCGAGCACAGCACCTTATGCGTCTCACTGAAGCTGCGTTCCTTCTGCGGCGTGTTGATGCATTCCGGTTTGGCATACGGACAGCGCGGCGCGAATGCGCAGCCTTCCGGCAGCTTTGTGGGATCGGGCATCATCCCCTGGATCGGCTGAAGCTCGGCCTCCCGGTTTTCAATATCGGGCAGGGAGTTAAACAGCCCCTCCGTATACGGATGCTTCGTGTGATTGAATACCTCTCTGAGCGTCCCCTGCTCGATGATACGCCCGGCGTACATGACCGCGACCTCGTCGCAGATCTGCGCCACGATGCCCAGATCGTGTGTGATAAAGATCATTGCCATGTCAAACTTCGTTTTCAGATCACACATCATGTCCAAAACCTGCGCCTGAATCGTCACATCGAGCGCCGTCGTCGGCTCATCCGCTAACAGAAGCTTGGGATTGCACGCTAACGCAATGGCAATCACGACGCGCTGCTTCATACCGCCTGAAAACTGGTGCGGATATTCATGGATCCTCTCTTTGGGGATCCCCACGAGCTGCAGCATTTCCTCCGCCTTTTCCCATGCCTCCGCCTTTGTGCAGTCCTCATGCAGCTCGATGCTCTCCGCGATCTGCTCTCCCACCGAATACACGGGATTTAAGCTCGTCATCGGATCCTGGAAAATCATGGAAATGCTGCTGCCCCGGATCGACTCCAGCTCCTTTTGCGAAAGCTTCAGCATGTCGTTGCCGCAGACGCGGATGCTGCCGCTCTTTATCACACCCGGCGGATTCGGAAGCAGGTTTAAAATGGCTAACGCCGTACTCGTTTTTCCGGCGCCGGTCTCTCCCACCAGCCCCAGAATACGTTTCTTTTTCAGTTGGAGGGAAATGTGATTGACCGCCTCAACCGTCTCATCCTCCAATTCATAATGAACCGTCAGATCCTGTATATCGAGTACAAGGGAATCGTCAACAGTCTTTTCGTTTTCTCGAACTTCACTCATAAGCGGGTCTCCTCCTTATCGTTTCAGCTTCGGATCCATGGCATCGCGCAGGCCGTCTCCTACCATGTTAAAGGCAAGCACCGTGATCATGATCGCAAGGCCCGGGAACAGGCACAGATAGCTGTAGCCGCGGATGTAGGTCTTTCCCGCCGTGAGAAGCGCTCCCCACTCCGGAGACGGCGGCTTGATTCCGAGTCCCAGAAAACTTAAGCTCGATGCGGAAACGATCGCACTGGCGACTCTAAGCGTCGTCTGTACAATGATCGGCGACAGGCAATTCGGAAGGATATGGCGGAAAATAATATACAGATCCGTCTTTCCCAACGCCCTTGCCGCTTCCACATACTCCTCATTCTTCACCGTGAGAACCGCGGCACGCGTAATACGCACGAAATTCGGGACCGAGGAGATCCCGACCGCCAGCATCAAATTAAATGTGCTGCTTCCCAGGATCGATACAATCACAACCCCCATCAAAATCGACGGGATCGCGGAGAAAATATCGGTGATCCGCATGATCAGCCCTTCTACCTTCCCCCCATAATATCCGGCGACAGCCCCGAGCGGCACACCGACAGCCAAAGAGACCATGACGGCCACAAAGCCGATTGCCAGGGAATAGCGGGAGCCGTATACGACACGCCAGAACATGTCACGCCCCATCTCATCCGTGCCGAACCAGTGCAGGGAGTTCGGGGCCTGCAGCTTCTGCGAGATGTTCTGGCCGATCACCTTTTCCATATCCAGCCAAAAGTCGATCGTCAGCGCCACGGCAAACATGACGATCAGGATGCCAAGCCCGGTCATGGCTCCCTTATTCTTTTTTAAATGGTGCCATATCTCCCCGAGCTTGCTGCGTTTTCTGTACTTACGGGAAACGGACATTGTTTCGGTACTCATGCTGCGGCACCTCCCTGTACTTTTTCGGGCTTCTTCCTTGTCTTAGCGGATGCGTACTGTGCGCGGAGCCTCGGGTCCACGAATGCGTAGACGACATCGACCACGACCTGAATGATACAGATCATGACCGTAGTCATGATGATGCAGCCAGTCACCGTGTTCGTATCCCGCTGGTTGATGGCATCAATGATCAGGCGGCCGACTCCCGGCCAGGCAAATACATTTTCGGTCACAACTGCGCCGCCGACCGCATTGCCGAGCTGCGTTCCGATGATCGTGATGATCGGAATCAACGCATTTTTCAATGCGTGCTTCTTTACCACCTTCTTTTCCGGAACGCCCTTGGACCGCGCCGTCCTCAGATAATCCGCGCGCAACACATCCAGCATGCTGGAGCGCGTGGTCCTCGTGAGCGTTGCCATCAGGCCGGTCCCGATCGTGAAGGCAGGCAGGATCAGGCTCTTAAAGCCATCCGTGGCCCCGTAGGAGGGCAGCCAGCCGAGCTGATTGGAAAACAGGACAATGAGCATCATACCCAGCCAGAAGTTCGGCATCGAAAGCCCCAAAAGAGCGGCGACCATGCTGAGATTATCGGTCACGCCCCCATGCTTTGTCGCTGCCTTGATACCCAGGGGAATCGAAAGAACGATCGCTAAGAATACCGACGCCCCCGCTAACTGCAGTGTGGCGGGAAGGCGCTGCATATACAGCTTCCACACGTCAACCTTATAAATATAAGACGTTCCCAGATCGCCATGCAGCAGTCCCTTCATATAAATAAAATACCGGTAAAACACGGACCGGTCATAGCCAAGCTCATGGTTTAACTCCGCAATCTCCTCGGTGGTCATTTCACCGCCGATGATATCCACCACAGTTCCCGGCGCCAGATCCAGCATGACAAAGACCAGCAAAGAAACGCCGATCGTGACGGGAATCAGCATAAGAATCCGTTTGATAATATATTTGTGCATACTTCCTCCTGCAGACGTCGCTGTGTATAAAGAATGACTGGGAACCACACGGCCACGGTTTACTGGCAAGCCAGCAAACAGCACCTGTGCGGTTCCCAGTTCAAATCAGCATCCTAAGCCACACATCGTGTGCTTATTCCGGCAGACAGATGTGCGAGTAATCAAAATAACCGGTCGGGTTGATCACGATCCCCTCCAGTCCTGCCGTGTAGGCGATCGTTGTACTGCTGTAATAAAGCGGTACATAATAGCACTGATCGTTGTTGATCGCCTGAATCTCTTTATAATAGGAAGCGCGCTGTTCCGGATCCACACAGGCGCTGCCTTCGATCAGCAGCTCGGAAATGCGGGAGTCATCCACGATCGCCTTGTTGGAGTTCGTTCCGACGCTGAACAGACGGCCCATATCCGAATCCCAGGTATTGGTGCCGATGCTGTAAATCATGGACTCATGGGTCGCAGAGGCATACTTCGTATTGGCCGAAATACCTGCGCTGTCCACTTCCTCGATCTCAAGCGTGATCCCAACCTGTCTGAACTGCTCCTGGAGTACCTCGCTCATCGTCTTGAAGATTCCGTCTCCGGTATTGGCCATCAGCTTTAACGACGTATTGCCGCCGCATTTTGCGACATATTCCTTCGCCTTCTCGACGTCGTAGGTGATCTTCTCGTCAAATTCGGTTGTCAGATAAGCCATTGCACTGCCGTAAAAGCTTTCGGCAACCATCGCGCCGGTATCGCCCACTGCTGCGATCAGATCCTCTTTATTGATCGCATAGGCAACGGCCTTGCGCAGATTCACATCGGTCCCCGGACCGGCTGCGGTATTAAACGCAAAGTAGTAGAGCCTCGTCGTCGGGAACTCCTTCACTTCGATCTTGGAATTTCCCTTTGCCATGTCGATCTCCGTCGAGGCAAGCTTGTAGATGAGCTGAACCTCGTCGCTCTCGAGCGCCATCAGCCGGGAGGAGCTGTTTGCTATGTATACAAGCGTGATGCTCTTTGTCTTGGGCACCTCGCCCCAGTAATTGTCGTTACGCTTCAGTTCAATCGTATCACCGGCCACATATCCGTCAAGATCGTTGATCCATGCGCCTGTACCGATCGTGGCGCCAAAATCAGGATCCGCTTCCACGGCTGCCTTATTGACAATGGAGTCGAAGGGCCGGGACAGGATGTAGACAAAGTCAACATTTCCGGTCTTTAACACGATCGTCAGCTCATGGTCTCCCTGGACCTCCGTATGATCGTAGTAGTTCGTGATCTGGGTGTCAGAGGATACACGGTCAAGCGTAAACGCAACATCCTCTGCTGTCAGCGGATTTCCATTTTGAAAGGTAACGTCGTCACGAAGCTTGACATGAAGCTTTGTACATGCATCGTCGAGCCAGTCCCATTCGGTCGCCAGATTCGGCTCCAGCTCGCCGGTCTCTACATTGTACTTAAACAGCGTATCATGCGTCATGCTGAACAGCTTCGCATGGATCTCATTCGCATTTCCGTTTCCCTGCGGATCCATTTCGGTGATCTGGCTCTCAAATGCGATCGTTAAATGCTCCCGGTAGTTCTTCTCCGATGAATCCCCGGCGCCGGCTGCCTCTGAGCCTGCCGCCGCTGCCTCCGTGCCCGGCTGCGCGCCGCCTGCCGCCGCGGTTGTTGCATCCGAGCCGCCGGACTTCCCGCAGCCGGCCAAAGAGACCGCAAGCAATGCTGCTAATACAACTGACAATGATCGTTTCATTTTTTCTCTCCTTTATCTTTTATTTCAGGCGGCTGCCTAGACCATATGGCGCCGCCCTGTTTACTTTATTATAGGAAACAAAACATGGATTTGCCGCTTCCTGTAATTTTGTATAATATATTTATTATATCGTAATTTGGAGAGAATAGCAAGAATCTTTATGCACAAAACGAAAAGCGGCATCCGATTGATACACCGGACCCGCTTTCTTCATCCAATTCTGTCTGTTCCTTTTTTTGTCTTACTCCAGATAGTCCAGCGCATCAATCGGCTGACCGTCCCGGAGGAGTTCAAAATACAGGTTATTCCCCTCGACCGCATAATATTTGGTCGGTTCGGCAATGTAGCCGATTGTATCTCCTTTGTGGAGGTACTCGTTTTCCACCACGGGAATCTCTTTCAGCTGTCCGCAGACCGCCGTATAACCGTTTCCAAAATCAAGCCGCACGTACGCGCCGATCTCCTCGTTTACCCCGAGCTCCAATACTCTTGCGTCTGCCGGAGCCGCCACTGGTGTGCTCACATCGCTCTGGATCACATTTGCCGGATTGCACTTATATTGCTCCAGCGTCGGGAACCAGGTCGTCGTATCCATCGTGTAGCTTAAGATTACATTTCCCGCAACCGGCCACAAAAGCCTGTCGCCCTCGCCAAAATTCAGGACGAGAGATTCATTTACGGCAGCACCCGCCTCCTCGACCGGTGTATAAACGGGATTTTCCGCCGCATATTCCTCCGGCGCCACCAGATCCTCGTTAAACGGCCTGGCATCGCCGGTTTCGGCTTTGGCTGCTTCGGTCTGAGCGGTCTTCTCCGCCACAGATTCCTCTGCATCAGACTCTCCGGCTGTCAGATACTCTCCCGGCTCATTCTCGGCAATTACACCTTCCGACTCCCGGATCTCCAGGTATGGACTTTCCTCTGCGGATTTTCCGCCTTTTCTGATCGTAACCGCGCCTGCTGCGGCTACCAAAGTCAGCAGGCCCAACACAAGCATGACAAGAATCAACTTATCCTTGAAAAGCTGGTTTACTTTTTCTTTCACGTTTTATCACCTCGGTAATAGTCTTACCAAAGCGAACCAAGTTATTCAGCGTTTTCAAATAAACTTTCCCGAATCTCAATTCCCTGGAAATAATAATTTAAAAGCTCCCTGAAATCATGTCCCTCCCTCTCAAGCGCGTTTGCCCCTGCCTGCGAAAACCCGTATCCATGGCCGATTCCCTTCGTCTCCGTGCGGATTTTTCCGTCAAATTCCGTGAACGAATAGCAGGAGGAGGGAAGGCCTAATGCATGCTGTACCTCCTCACCCGAGTATGTTTTTCCCCCGATCTGAAGCTTTAAAACATAGCCCGCCCCGTCGCGCTCTACGATCTGAATCTCCCCCGGAAGTGCCGCGGCCGAAACTGGCACTCCATCCGGGATCGCATTGATCCGGTCCGCCAGCTCGCCCGCCGTCCAGGTCCTAAGGTCTAAAAAGCCGTCGGCCTCCCTGTCTCCCGGACTCTCCGCCTGTTTTAAATAAGGAAGCTGTCCGCCAAGACTCCTTGTGCAGCCCGCCGCTGCCCGGCAGAAAAACGGTTCGATCAACTCCCCGTCGCAGACGATCACCATTCCGGCCGTGGCCTCGACCGCCTCCTTGATTTTTCCATAGTTTTTTGAAAAATTCCCGCTCCCCCACTGCTTCTCCATCTGCGCCCGGCTCCATACGTCCAGATCCAGCGCCTCCTCATAGATCGTATCCGCGCCGTTCATCTCCCGGTAAATATATGTCCGCGCCAGTACCGCCTGTGCCTTGATCGTCTCTCTCCCGTACTCTGCCGGAACCTGCTTCGCGACCACATAGAGCAGAAAATCCTCAAGCCCGATCTCTGTCTCCCTCCCGTTTCGTATGACGATCACTCTCTTGTCCCCCGGCCGGCCGGCGGTCTCCTCAAATCCAAAAAAATTCCCGTCATCCAGACGGCCTGTCCAGGCCAGGGTCGTCGCATAGGGAATCATGACCATCAAAAAAAGCACCGCTAAAAATTGTCTCATAAAAAATCCCGCCTCACAGACTTTCCTTCCTTATAAAAAGTCTATGAGACGGGCCCTTGTTTTATACCATTATTTGAGGTTCACCGTGACCTTTTTAAGATGCCAGATATCCCTCACATACTCCTCGATCGTACGGTCGGAGGAGAACTTGCCACAGCTTGCCGTGTTGAGGATCGCCGTTCTCGCCCACCACTTCTCGTCGCGGTATGCCTTGTCGATCCTGTCCTCGGCCTCGGCGTACGAGCGGAAGTCCTTTAAGATAAAGTACGGATCCGGACGGTTCCCAAAGTTGTTGGTCAAAAGCGAATTATAAATGTCACGGAACAGCTCCGGTTCATGCGGAGCAAAATAGCCGTTGATCAATTCCATCAGAACCCGGCGGATATCCTGGTCGTTGTTGAAAATCTCCATTGGATGGTAGCCGCCGTTCTTCTCGAGCGCAATGATTTCATCCGAGGACGCGCCGAAGATGAACATATTCTCCTCGCCGACCTCCTCGGCCATCTCCACGTTCGCACCGTCCATCGTGCCGATCGTCAGCGCGCCGTTTAACATGAACTTCATGTTGCCGGTACCAGACGCCTCCTTGCTCGCCGTGGAGATCTGCTCGCTGACATCCGCCGCCGCAAAGATCATCTCTGCATTGGAGACACAGTAATCCTCGATAAAGACGACCTTGATCCGTCCGTTGATGGAACGGTCATTGTTGACAACCTCTGCCACCGCGTTGATGAGTTTGATCGTCAGCTTCGCAATCTTGTACCCCGCCGCCGCCTTCGCGCCGAAAATAAAGGTACGCGGAACCATGTCCAGATTCGGATTGTCCTTCAACTGGTTATACAGATACATCACATGCAGGATATTCATAAGCTGCCGCTTATATTCATGCAGCCGTTTGACCTGCACGTCAAAGATCGAGCGCGGGTCTATATTAATGCCGTTGTGCTCCTTGATATATTTTGCCAGACGCAGCTTGTTCTGGTATTTAATGTTCATGAATTCCTGCTGGCACTTCTCATCGTCTGCATAGATCGCCAGTTTCCGGATATGGGACAGATCCGTGATCCACTCGCTGCCGATCTTGCTTGTCACCCAGTCTGCCAAAAGCGGGTTGCCATGCAGAAGGAAGCGGCGCTGCGTGATGCCGTTCGTCTTATTGTTGAACTTCCCGGACATCATCTGATAGAAGTCCTTAAGCTCCTGATTCTTTAAAATTTCCGTGTGCAGCCTCGCCACGCCGTTGACCGAGAAGCTGCCGACGATCGCCAGATGCGCCATGCGCACCTGCCCATCATAGATGACTGCCATCTTGCGGATCTTCTCATTGTCGCCCGGATAGGTCTTCTTGATCTCCTCGATAAAACGGCGGTTGATCTCCTCAACGATCTGATAAATACGCGGAAGCAGACGTGAAAACAGCTCGATCGGCCATTTCTCCAGCGCCTCGGACATAATGGTATGGTTCGTGTACGCGCAGGTCTTGGTCGTGATCTCCCATGCCTCATCCCATTCCAAGCCCTGCTCATCCAAAAGGATCCGCATTAGCTCTGCCACCGCCACGGTCGGATGCGTGTCATTTAGCTGGAATACATTCTTCTCATGGAAATGATGGATATCGTCATGGCTCTCCAGGTATTTCTTTACGGCACGCTGTACGCTCGCGGAGATGAAGAAATACTGCTGCTTTAAGCGCAGCTCCTTGCCCGCGTAGTGATTGTCGTTCGGATACAGGACGTCCACGATCGTCTTTGCCAGGTTTGTCTCCTCCACGGCCTTCTGATAATTTCCCTTATCAAACTCGTTGAGGCTGAAGGTATTGACCGGCTGCGCATCCCAGATCCGCAGGGAGTTGACCACGTTGTTGCCATAGCCCACGATCGGAATATCATAGGGGACTGCCATGACGGACTGATACCCCTTCTGGACAAAACGGCTTCTCTTTCCATCCCACTCCGTCTCCACGTAACCGCCAAATTTGACCTCCGTCGAATACTCGGCGCGGCGGATCTCGAACGGATAGCCATCCTTTAGCCACTCATCCGGCACCTCGATTTGGAAGCCATCCTTGATCTGCTGCTTAAACATCCCATAGTGGTAGCGGATCCCGCAGCCGTAAGCCGGGTAGCCCAGCGTCGCCAGAGAATCAAGGAAGCACGCCGCCAGACGGCCCAGGCCGCCGTTTCCGAGCGCCGGATCCCGCTCCTGATCCTCGATCACGTTTAAGTCAAAGCCAAGCTCCGAAAGCGCCTCCTTGATCTCCTTCTGCGCACAAATGTTAATGATGTTGTTTCCGAGGAAACGTCCCGTCAAAAACTCCATGGACATGTAGTAAACGGTCTTCGCGTCCTGCTTCGCATACTCCTTCTGCGTCGCGATCCAGCAGTCGATGATCGTATCCTTGACGGCTAACGCCACCGCCTGATAGACCATGGCCGGCGTCGCCTCCTCGATCGTCCGCCGGTAAATGCTCTTAACATTGTAAATCACCGATTCCTTGAATTTTGCCTTATCAATCGTATGGTTCACACCTAAGCCCTCCTGTTTCCTGATATTTTATAACGGTCTGTCAACCCGTTCAGGACATTTTTTTGACGCCCAGCACCACGCTCTCGCCGTTGATGTTCCATTCCTTTACATAGCCCGCTGTCTCTCCGAGCGTAATGCCGTCTGCCAGCACCTCGCCCTTTAATGCATCTGAATACGTTCTGATGATCGCAAAAAGCGTTTCGTTCTGGTCTGCGTAGACATGGATGTGATCCATGACCTCAAATCCGGCTTCCTTACGCATCGTCTGCAGCTTGCTGACGAGCTCCCGGTAGAAGCCTTCCTCCAAAAGCTCCGGCGTAAGGCGCGTATCCAGGACCACCGTGACCGTATTATCCCCCTCGGAGACATACCCTTCTGTCTGCGCCATGTTGATCAGCAGGTCATCCTTTGTAAGAACGACCTCTACGCCGTCAAAGGAGAAAGTGAGCTGTCCCTTTTCATTTAAGGTATCCATGGCCGCGTTCCCATCCACCTCTGAAAGCGCCTTGCGGATATTGGCAAGCTGCTTTCCGTACTTCGGGCCGACGGTCTTTAACTGCGGCTTAAAGCTGTAGGAGGTAAAGGCGCGTACATCATCCGTAAACGTCACCTCCTTGACGTTTAACTCATCCTCGATGATCTCCTGATAGAACACCGGCAGGGCCTTTGCCTTGACAAACATCCGCGCGATCGGCTGGCGGTTCTTTAAATTGGCGGTATTTCTCGCCGCGCGTCCCATTACGACGATCTTAAGCACCGCATCCATCTTCGTCTCCAGCTCCCCGTCAATCTGCTCCTCATACACGGCCGGGAAATCGCACAGATGAATGCTCTCCGGCGCTTCCTTATCAATGCTCCTCACCAGGTTCTGGTAGATCTGCTCGGTCATAAACGGGGTAAGCGGCGCAGCCGCCTTGGAGATCGTCACCAGCGCGGTGTAAAGCGTCATATAAGCGTTGATCTTGTCCTGGTCCATGCCCTTTGCCCAGAAGCGCTCGCGACTCCGCCTGACATACCAGTTGCTCATGTCATCGACAAACTCCTGAAGCGCCCTGGCGGACTCGGGAATCCGGTAATTTGCCAGATCGTCATCCACCTCGCGGACCGTGGAGTTTAACTTTGACAGAAGCCACTTGTCCATGACGGACAGCTTTTCATATTCCAGCTTATACTGTGTCGCGTCAAAGGAATCAATATTCGCATACAGCACAAAAAATGCATACGTATTCCAGAGCGTCGCCATGAACTTCCTCTGCCCCTCCATGACGGCCTTTCCGTGGAAACGATTCGGCAGCCACGGGGCGCTGTTGATGCAGAAATACCAGCGGATGGCATCGGCACCGTATTTTTCCAGCGCGTCAAACGGATCCACCGCATTGCCCTTGGACTTGCTCATCTTCTGGCCGTTCTCATCCTGCACATGGCCCAAAACGATTACGTTCTCAAAGCACGGCCTGTCAAACAGAAGCGTTGACTCCGCATGAAGCGAGTAAAACCAGCCCCTCGTCTGGTCCACGGCCTCAGAGATAAACTGGGCCGGGAACTGCGAACGGAACAGCTCCTGATTCTCAAACGGATAGTGGTGCTGCGCAAACGGCATCGCGCCGGAATCGAACCAGCAGTCAATGACCTCCGGCACACGATGCATCTCCTTCCCGCACTCCGGGCAGGTGATCGTGACCGCGTCAATATACGGGCGGTGTAACTCCACGCCGCCCTCCGGGTAGTTCGGGCTCATGCTCTTTAGCTCCTTGCGGCTCCCGATGCAGTGCATATGGCCGCACTCACACTGCCAGACCGGAAGCGGCGTCCCCCAGTAGCGGTTCCTCGAGATTCCCCAGTCCTGGATGTTCTCAAGCCAGTCCCCGAAGCGGCCCTTGCCGATGGATTCCGGAATCCAGTGGATCTTATTGTTGTTGCGCACGAGGTCGTCCTTGACCGCGGTCATCTTGATAAACCAGGACTCACGCGCATAGTAGATAAGCGGCGTATCGCAGCGCCAGCAGAACGGATAGCTGTGCTCAAACGAGGGCGCATCGAATAAAAGCCCTCTCTCCTTTAAATCCTTTAAAATAACCGGGTCGGCTTTTTTCACAAACAGGCCTGCAAACGGCGTGTTGTCCGTCATATTGCCCTTCGCGTCCACGAGCTGCACAAATGGCAGATCGTATTTCCTGCCCACCTGTGCGTCATCCTCACCGAATGCCGGGGCGATGTGCACCACGCCGGTACCGTCGGTCAGCGTGACATAATCGGCGCAGGTCACATAATACGCCTTTTTATGCTGTGCCTCACAGACCGGGACCGAGCAGGCAAACAGCGGGTTGTATTCCTTATATTCCAGATCCTTTCCGGTACAGGTCGAGAGGGTCTCATAGGCGGGCACCCCCGTCTCTTTATCCGCCAGACCGCCAAGCACCTGGTCTAACAGCGCCTCGGCCATGTAGTATACATTGCCGTCGGCCGCCTTTACTTTTGCATACGTCTCCTTCGGATTCACGCAGAGCGCGATGTTGCTCGGGAGCGTCCACGGTGTCGTCGTCCAGGCCAGGATGTATGCATCCTCGTCCTTTACCTCAAAGCGGACGATCGCAGAGCGTTCCTTCACATCCTTATACCCCTGCGCCACCTCATGGCTCGAGAGCGGAGTCCCGCAGCGCGGGCAGTAGGGAACGATTTTAAAGCCCTTGTACAGAAGTCCCTTGTTCCAGATCTCCTTTAACGCCCACCACTCGGATTCGATGTAATCGTCATGATAGGTGACATACGGATGCTCCATATCCGCCCAGAAGCCGACCGTGTTGGAAAAGTCTTCCCACATGCCCTTGTACTTCCAGACGCTCTCCTTACAGTGTTCGATAAACGGCTCCAAACCGTACTGCTCGATCTGTTCCTTGCCGTCGAGGCCCAACATCTTCTCCACTTCCAGCTCCACCGGAAGGCCGTGCGTATCCCAGCCGGCCTTTCTCGGAACCATATATCCCTTCATCGTGCGGTATCGCGGGATCATGTCTTTGATCACGCGGGTCAGGACATGCCCGATATGGGGCTTCCCGTTGGCGGTCGGCGGACCGTCGTAAAATACATAGGGAGTTCCGTCCTTCCGGCTTTCAATGCTTTTCTCGAAAATCTTCTGGTCTCTCCAGAATTTCTCTACCTGCTTTTCTCTGTCCACAAAATTTAAATCTGTTGACACCTTCTCGTACATGGCACAATTTCCTCCAATTCTGTCCCGGACACCGCTTTCTCCTCACGGCATCCCCAGTCAAAAATATCCCATCTCTAAACAGGACAAAACAGCGATATTATTATAAGGCACAATCCCTGTTAAAGTCAAGGATTTCCGGGGAGCTTGCGGGATTTTTGAATGAGGGGGCCGCAGAGACGGGGGCGGACGGGGCGGTCCCCTCTCCCGCGGCAGGCGGCCCCTTAAACTGTCACTTGCATTCCTTCCCTTTTCCCGTTATACTTGACCATATCCATACTATAACCATGTGAAAGGATCTGCACATATGTATAGCTTTAAAAATGATTACAGTGAGGGCGCGCATCCGCGTATTCTTGAGGCCATGCTGCATTCCAATCTCACGCAGAACGAGGGATATGGCCTCGATGTACATTCCCTGCATGCGGCAGAGCTCATTAAGGGGGCCGTCGGACGCGAGGATGTGGATATCCATTTTCTTGTCGGCGGCACGCAGACGAATCTGCTCGCCATTTCCTCCTGTCTCCGTCCGTTTCAGGCGGCGGTCTGTGCTTTGACTGGCCATATTAACGTCCATGAGACCGGCGCCATCGAGGGAACCGGCCATAAAGTCCTGGCGCTTCCCGCCGCGGATGGGAAGCTCACTCCGGCTCTTGTGGAGGCCTGTCTTCTTGCGCATGAGGATGAGCATATGGTTCAGCCAAAGCTCGTCTACGTCTCTGATTCCACGGAGATCGGCACAATCTATTCCAAGGCAGAGCTTGCCGCGCTCTCTGCTTTTTGCAGAGGCCACGGCCTGTTTCTTTACCTGGACGGCGCACGTTTGGGCTCTGCCCTGACCTGCGCCGAGAATGACCTCTCGCTTTCTGACATTGCCGGGCTTGTCGACATGTTTTACATCGGCGGTACGAAAAACGGCGCGCTGTTCGGCGAGGCGCTCGTGATCGTAAATCCCGCGTTGAAGGAGGATTTCCGCTTCATGATCAAAAACCGCGGCGCCATGCTCGCAAAGGGCTTTGTTGCCGGGATCCAGTTTGAGGAGCTGTTTAGTGACGGTCTGTTCTTTTCTCTGGCAAAGCATGCCAATGAGATGGCGGCGATTCTAAAAGAAGGAGTCCAGGAAGCGGGCTTTTCTTTCCGCTCGGACTCCCCCACGAATCAGCTCTTTCCCATTCTGCCGGATGCGCTCGTCGAATCGCTGGAACAGGATTTTTCTTTTTACCGCCAGGAAAAAGCGGACGCCGGCCACACGGTCATACGTCTCGTGACCTCCTGGGCCACGCCTAAAGAGGCTGTGCTTTCCTTCCTTGACTCGTTAAACAGGCGAAACGCCGGCTTGCAAAAATAACGGAACGGGACTCTTATATATCGCAACCCCTTGTACGAAACTCTTTTTCATACTATACTGTTTCGCAGAAAACAATCGCATAATAACGTGGTAAGCCTCCCTTAAACTTTCAAAAGAAGGGAAGTGGTGCAGATGAGTACATAGAACTGTTGACATTGTTAATACTGTTCGCAACGTTTCTTGTCGCATTGCTTGCCTACATAGATAGGAATAACTAGCAAAAATAAATAAGCCTACCTTGTCACTTGCCCGGTGAAGGTAGGCTTATAAGCTATACTGGAGGTCAACCACTTTGTGGGCGGTTGTTTTCCTAATGTTTATAATATAGCATATTCGGTAAAAGGATTCAAGGTTTTTATTATATGCTTCCCGTTATCCCAAGTGAAACGCTCCGGCCCCCGGATACACCGCGCTGGCTCCCAATTCCTCCTCGATCCTTAAAAGCTGGTTATATTTCGCGACCCGCTCGCTCCGGCTCGGAGCACCGGTCTTGATCTGGCAGGTGTTTAACGCGACGGCAAGATCGGCAATCGTTGTGTCCTCCGTCTCGCCCGAACGGTGGGAGGCGATCGCCGTATAGCCGGCCGCATGGGCCAGCTTGATTGCCTCAAGCGTCTCGGAGACGGAACCGATCTGGTTTAGCTTGATAAGGATCGAATTGCCACAGCCGAGCTCGATGCCCTTCTTAAGCCGTTTGGTGTTCGTGACAAACAGATCATCGCCGACGAGCTGCACCTTCCCGCCAAGCTCCTTCGTCATGAGCCTCCAGCCTTCCCAGTCCTCCTCATCCAGGCCGTCCTCGATTGAGCGGATCGGATATTTCTCGCAGAGCTCCTTCCAATGCTCCACGAGCTGTTCAGACGTAAAATGTCTTCCGCACTTCGGCAGGACATATTCGCCCTTTTGGCCGCCCTTCCATTCACTCGAAGCGGCATCCATCGCCAGGACGAAGTCCTTTCCCGGCTCGTACCCGGCCCGCTTCACGGCCTCCAGGATGTACTGGATCGCCTCCTCGTCACTCGAAAGATCCGGCGCAAAGCCGCCCTCATCGCCGACCGACGTAGCGAGTCCCCGTTCCTTTAAAAGCGCCTGCAGCGCATGGAAGATTTCCGTACACCAGCGAAGTCCCTCCTTAAAGCTCTCAGCTCCCACCGGCATGATCATAAATTCCTGTACATCCACGGTGTTGGCCGCATGGGCCCCGCCGTTTAAAATGTTCATCATCGGCACCGGCATACGGTTTGCATTCGCACCGCCCAGGAAGCGATACAAAGGAACCCCAAGCGCCTGCGCCGACGCCCGTGCGCAGGCGATCGACACCGCCAGGATCGCATTCGCGCCTAACGCCGATTTATCCGGAGTCTGATCCGCCGCAAGCATCGCCCGGTCCACGCCGTAAATATCCGAGGCGTCGAGGCCGCAGAGCGTACGGCAAAGCGACCCGTTGATGTTTTCCACCGCCTTCATGACGCCCTTCCCGCCAAACCGGCCCTTATCCTGATCTCTGAGCTCCAGCGCCTCAAACTCACCGGTGGAGGCCCCGCTCGGCGCCGCCCCGCGCCCCACTGTCCCGTCCGCCAGCCGCACCTCGGCCTCCACCGTCGGATTTCCCCGCGAATCAATAATTTCCCGTCCTGTCACCTGTTCAATCTTCAACCTGTTCATAGTGGCTCCTTCCCACCGCGCGAGGCAATCGCTCGTGAGTTCTTCCCCGCGCAAAAATCATCTACGTGTCTCTGAGCTATTTTTTCAGGAAGGAGCCATTTTTATACAAATCCGTCTTAAAAAATCCGTTACCGCCTTATTTCTGTTCCAGATAATCCATCGCCGTCTGTGCAAGAAGCGCCGCGCCTCTCCACAGCACGTCCTCATCGACATCGAAACGGCTGTTATGCAGAGGCCATACCTCTTTTCCTTCCATTCCGCTTCCAAGCCATACGAACGCGCCCTTCTTCTCTTTTAAATAGAACGAAAAGTCCTCCGCCGGCATCGCAGGCAGCTGTACATCGACAATTTCTTCCTCGCCAAACAGAGAAACCGCACTCTTTCGGATCAGGACCGCATCCTTTTCATGGTTGACTAACGCCGGATACCCACGCCCATAGACGATATCGGCCGTTGCGCCAGACTGTAAGCAGATCGAATCCAAAAGCTTTCGCAGCGCGTCCTCGATCATGTCTCTCGTGTCCTCGTTTAACGTCCGCACGGTCCCGTCCAAAATACATTCCCCGGCGATGATATTGTACCGCGTCCCTGCATTAAAAATACCGAAGGTCACCACCGCATTGTCAAGCGGATTCACTCTGCGGCTCACAACCGTCTGCGCCGCCATGACAAACTGGGAGCCCAAAACCACTGCGTCGATTCCCTGATCCGGCTTTGCGCCATGGGCCGTTTTTCCGTGGATCGTGATTGTAAAATGATCGGTAGCCGCCATTAACGGCCCTGTCTTCACGCCGACTTTTCCATGAGGAAGATCCGGCCACACATGCAGGCCAAAGATCGCCGCCGCGTCATCTAAGTGCCCCGACTCAAGCATCGCACGGGAGCCGCCGACCGGCGAGAGTTCCTCCGCCGGCTGGAACACCAGCTTGACCGTCCCTCTGAGCTCGGATTTTCTCTCAATCAAAAGCTTCGCCGCGCCCAAAAGCCCCGTCATATGGGTATCATGGCCGCAGGCATGCATCACACCTTCATTTTTGGATTTATATTCTACATCGTTCATTTCCTTGATCTGGAGTGCGTCCATATCGGCCCGCAGCGCCACGACGCCGCCCTCTTTTTCGCCTCTTATCACACCGACGACGCCATAGCCGCCCACATTTTCAATCACCTCGTCACAGCCCATCGTCATCAGGTACTCCGCTACCTTCCTACTGGTGCGTGCCTCATGCTGCGATACCTCCGGATATTCATGAAAATCCCGGCGAATCCTCACAAGCTCCGGCATCAGGCTCTTTGCTGATTCCACCATGCCTCTCATTGCAAACTCCCTCCTGTTTTTATATAAGCATCTGAAAAAGGGGCGCTCGCGTGCGTTCCCGTTTGTGAGCTCCCCTTTTTATCTGCTTAAAATTTATTCGCTGCGAATTTCGCGTCCTGTCCTGCAACAACCGCACAGATATCCTCTGCAACCGTCTCACAGCAGCGGATTACGGACTGTTCCGTCGTTGCCGCCGTATGCGGAGTCAAAATGACGTTATCCAGAGAATAGAGCGGGCTGTCAAGCGGAAGCGGTTCCTTCTCAGTGACATCCAATCCGGCGCAGTTGATTACCTTCTCCTGCATAGCCTGAATCAGTTCCGCTTCGTTTACCACCTCACCGCGGCTCGCATTGATAAAGGACGCGGTTGGCTTCATAAGCTTAAACTGGCGCATTCCGACGCTGTGCTCCGTCTCGGGTGTAAGCGGTGTGTGAAGGCTGACAAAATCAGCCTGTCTAAAGACATCATCCTGCTCGGACACAAGCGTTAAAAGATCGCCGACCTGCTCCTGTTTTAAGAAGGGATCGTAGCCGATTACATGCATGCCAAAGCCGCACTTTGCAATCGTCGCCAGCATGCGGCCGATCCGTCCGCAGCCCAAAAGCCCCAGCGTCTTTCCCTGCAGCTCGTAGGTGTTTTCCAGGCCAAAGCGGATCTTATAATTGCCTGAACGGAACTGCTTGTCCACATAATTAAAGCGGCGCGCGCATGCCAGCATCAAAAACGCTGCCTGCTCTGCAACAGACTGGGCATTCTGGCCCGGCGCGTATACGACACGGATCTTTCTCTCGGTCGCTGCCTTGATATCGATGTTATCAAGACCTGCGCCCTGCTTTCCAATGACTTTCAGATTCGGGCCCGCTGCATCCATCATCGCCGCAGTGATCGGCTCGGTACGGCACATGATCGCCTCGGGCTTTAATGCCTGAAGCTCCTTAACGTAACCAGCTTCGTCAAAGAAATGCTCCGTGACGACCGCCTTTCCGCCTGCTGCTTCAAAAATCTTCGTCGCCACCTCGCTGATCTGTACTGTGTAAAAAACTGTAAATGCCATGGTATAACTTCCTCTCTCTTTTTATTATTGAACGCAGACAGTGCGGTACAAACCGCCTGCTGCCTGTCAATCGCTCCCTTCGATCCGCGTCTCTCCCTGTTGTCTGATATGAGAATAGCCCTGTGTCCTTCCCTGTTGCCTGCCGCATACAGATGGGGGTCCCACGGGGACATATCTGCCCCGCAGCACCCCCCAATATTTTCCCCGTTTTAACGTTCTGTCAAAAAATCGTGCTTTGCTTACCAGGCAATGCCCTGTGCCATCATCGCATCTGCAACCTTCTGGAAGCCGACGATGTTTGCACCGGCTACCAGGTTGTAGCCAAGGCCGTACTTCTCGGCAGCAGCAGCAGAACCGTCATGGATATCGGTCATGATCTGGTGAAGCTTGGAATCAACTTCCTCTGCCGTCCAGGAAATTCTCTCACTGTTCTGGCTCATCTCCAGACCGGATACGAGAACACCGCCTGCGTTGACTGCCTTGGACGGAGCAACGATCATGTTCGGCTGATCCATTAAGAAACGGAGCGCCTCGTTGGTAGTCGGCATATTGGCAACTTCGATGTAATACTTGATGTTGTTGGCAACGATTCTCTTTGCCTGCTCGAGATCAACATCGTTCTGAGTTGCACACGGCATAATGATGTCAACCTTCTCGCCCCACGGCTTGTCGCCTGCGACGAACTTGCAGCCGAACTTGTCCGCATAATCCTGAACCTTATTACGGCCGGAAGCTCTCATCTCAAGCATGAAGTTGAACTTCTCCTCGGTGGTGATTCCATCCGGATCGTAGATGTAGCCATCCGGGCCGGACAGAGTAACCGGCTTTGCACCAAGCTGCGTTAACTTCTGTACAGCGCCCCATGCCACGTTGCCGAAGCCCGCCAGAGCAACCGTCTTGCCCTTCAGCGTATCGTTCTCATGCTTCATAACTGCATCCAGGTAATAAACAGCACCGAAACCGGTTGCCTCCGGACGGATCAGGGAGCCGCCGAAGGAACGTCCCTTACCGGTCAGAACGCCGTTCTCGAATGCGCCTTTGATCTTTCTGTACTGGCCATACAGATATCCGATCTCACGGGCACCAACGCCAAGGTCGCCGGCCGGAACATCAACATCCGGTCCGATGTGGCGGATTAACTCTGTCATGAAGGACTGGCAGAAACGCATAACCTCTCTGTCGCTCTTTCCGTTCGGATCGAAATCAGAACCGCCCTTAGCGCCGCCCATCGGGAGGGTCGTAAGGCTGTCTTTGAAGGTCTGCTCGAAGCCCAAGAACTTCATAATGGAAAGGTTTACGGACGGAGCAAAACGTAAGCCGCCCTTGTACGGTCCAATTGCGCCGTTAAACTGTACACGATAGCCGGTATTTACATGGATATTTCCGTTGTCATCCTCCCACGGAACACGGAATTCAATGACTCTCTCCGGAATTACCATTCTCTCAAGAAGGGCAACCTTCTCATACTCCGGATGGGCATCCACAACCGGGCCCAGGGAAGACAGCACCTCCTCAACGGTCTGGCAGAACTCCGGCTCGTTCGCATATTTCTTTTTAACGTCCTCAATTACCCGCTCAACATACTTGCTCATTTTCGCAAATACCTCCTTAAAAAATTTGGTTCACCCCTGTGCCGTCGGCACGAATAAGAGACTTAAAATACATTTTTGTGTCTTTTTATCAAGACGACTGATTCTGAACCGGTACTTTTTTTCCTTCTGTGCAAACAGTTTCAACAGAATATGTAATACCGCCATTTTTCTTGCAGTTTCGCGAATTCATTTTTTCGTTTCTCCGCGTCAAGCCTGCGCCGTTTCCCTAACCGCCGCAGAACAAGAATCAACCTCTTTTTTAAGACTTGAGTATTTCATGTCTTTTATTTGTTCCAATTCTAGCATATTCCTTTGACTTTGTCAATGCTTTGTGCTACGATTCCTTTAGAAAAAAATATAAAATATCAAATCCCACCTTTTATCGGCAAATCATCTGCCAATATCCAGAAAGGAGTCTCCGAAATTATGATTACCATCAGTGTCGTCAGTCCTGCAAAATCCATGGATGTCATCGACCGTGCCATCTCCAGAAAGGATTTCGGCTGTCTGTTCCAGCGGTACGTTTATGATCAGCTCGAAGAAATTAAGGACATATACGACCAGTGCAAAGACACCTGCGACGTCATTTTCTTTTCAGGAGAGCTTGGATATTCCTATGCCCTGACCCACATTGACAATCTCCAGGTGCCCTGCTCACTGGTCGTCTATGAGGAAAAGCACCTGTTAAGCATCCTTTTGAATTTCGTAATCCGCTATCCCCATATTCCTCTGAATCGGGTCTATATGGACTTTTTAACGCCCGTTAACGATTTTATGAATCTGAAAAAATATCTGAGCCCCGACTTCATGCCATACGTGTTCGAAAACACACTTTATAATTACCAGACTCTCAAAGAGCGGGCGGAGGAGCTCTGGAACGCAGGAAAAATTGATATTATGCTGACCCGGACCACCAATCAGCTCGAAGTCTTAAACCGGTTACAAATCCCCTACATCCATCTGCTGCCGACCGAGGAGATGGTGCAGGATTCCATACGGAGTGCCATTGATGCGATCCGCTTAAAGCAGCGAAGCGACGTCACGAAGCTCGTGATCCTGATCAAGCTGATTTATCCGGAGCATATCACTTCTCAGGATCGTGAATACTTAGAGATCACGCTTCATAAATATCTGCTGGACTTCCGAAAGGAGTATCTGTATGATTTCTCTATTCATTCGATCTCCAATCGGTTCGAACTGGATGCGGACGGTGATCTCTATAAAAACAGCTTCTCCCGGATTCAGGATCTGATTGCTTACCTCGATCAGAAGGGCGATCTGGACTTCCGTGTGGGCGCCGGCTTCGGGCATTCTCTTGGAGAAAGCCATTATCACGCCGACGTTGCGCTTGCAGAAGCCATTAAGTATGGAAAGAATGACGGTTTCATCATCCATGGGGACGATAATACGCTGACCGGTCCTCTGTCCCTGACAAACTCCTTAAATTACAGCTACTCCAATACCAAGGCTCTCTCCTATTCCCAGAAAAACGGGATCAGCGGAAGCAACCTCTTAAAAATCGTCGGCCTGTTCCAGATGGATGAGAACACGGTCATCACGGCCTCCTCCTTATCCCAGTGGCTGAACATTACCAGCCGAAGCTGCAACCGGATCCTTCAGCAGCTTCTTGATTCTGGCTTAATCCACGAGATCGAGAGCCAGAAGCCGGAGGGCAAGGGCCGGCCGACCCGCCAGTACCGCTTCGTTAAAAACCGGTTTATCCGGGAATTTTTTTAGAGTGTGTCTAACGATTGCGTTCTGCCGGACAGACACCATGCTTTCCCAAAATTTCCGTAAGTGCGCTGCCGCTGCTTGTATGGCAGCGCACAATGTCTGTTTTTCCCACATCTATCTCCTCCAGAGCACAGCGGATCATCTTATGGGAAACCGTACCGGTGAACAAAATCAGCAGATCCGGACTGCCAATCTGCTTATGGAGCCCTGTCCGCATCTGTGTAAACACCTTTGCCTTATATTTATACCGCTCGCAGATCTCCTTGTACTGCCTTACCATGCGGTCATGCCCGCCGATAATTACCACGCTCATGACTCCTGCCCTCCTGTATCGTCAGAAATGAGATTTGGCTTTTGTTAGTCATATCTAACCATTATCCTGCCTATAAGTTAGCACAGACTAACAATATTGTCAAGCTCATTTTCAGGCTCGCACAAATTTTGTAACCGTGAATCCGTAGACCAAACGGTTACGAAATTTGACCCGAGGCGTAAAACATGGTATACTGGGAACGCCTATCGAGGCTTTTTACAGTCTTCGCACAGGTTTTATCGAAGGGAGGGAAATTCTTTTGAAAATACAGGAATCCGCCGAAAATTATCTCGAGATGATTCTGATGCTGAGTCTGCGGCAGCCGCATGTCCGCTCGATCGACATCGCCAATGAACTGGGCTTTTCCAAGCCGAGCGTCAGCGTCGCCATGAAAAATCTACGAACGGACGGACATATTCTGGTCGATGGAAACGGGCACATTACCCTGACCGCATCCGGACGCGCGATCGCCGAGACAATCTACGAGCGCCATACGGCTCTCTCCGAGTGGCTGATTCGTCTGGGCGTTGACGAGCAGACCGCGGTCGCGGATGCCTGCCGCATCGAGCATGTCATCAGCGCCGAAAGCTTTACGGCCATTAAACGGCACATCCAAAAATCCGGGGAATCGGTTTAAAGGCCCCCAAGCCGGTCAAAGCGTCATAATCCACATAATTCAATCGGAGCTGCACCGCCTCGACCTGCGGATACCCGGTGAGAGCCTGCTTCATGATCCCGGCACGGTCATGGAAGGAGCTTCCGAAATGACGGATTCTCCCCTTTGCCTTTAATTCCGGCACCGTCTCATAGGCGCTGCAGCGCTTAAATTTTTCAAAATTCTCTGTTCCCTGGGCATGCATCAGATAAAAATCAAATATGCTTCTATAAAAACATTCTGCATTCCGGCAGCTGCTACCGGTCAAGCGTTTTTTTACAACTTTTCTGATTCATTGCCTGAGTCCATACTGTCCTGCCCGCACGATGAAATTTTATATGTTTTGCATGGACGGAGTCGAGCGGACATGCTATAATCTCGGCAGAGATTATACCTGCGCATTTCGGTTTCTGCATTCACCGCAGGAATCCGGGTGCTTATAATTTTTTTGATTTCAATATTTTTTATATATTATTTTATTTAAGGAAGGAAGGATTCTCCATGAAAAACAAAACGAAACGGCTCCTCCTGATAACAGCACTTTTCGCCGCCTTAAGCCTCCTGTCCGGCTGCCAGGGCAAGGCGAGCGCGGCCGAAAACGAAAAAACAGCCTATGAATACGGAATGGAACTCGTCGCCACCGCGGCAGAAATGGCAAAGAATGAAAATTTCGGCGCTGTCTACTCCTCAAGCGAAGAAATCCAGGCATTCACAGAAAAAATTGCCGCCGGAAACTACGAAACACCGTCTTTTACCTATCAAATCTCCCTCCCCGCCATAGACTCTATCGCCGCTTCCCTGGGGGCGTCCGATCTCTGTGACGGCCTTTCCGAGACACTTCGCGAACAGCTGAATCACCAAGCCGCCTCCGTCATCGTCAGTCAGCTCACCGCATCCGAGGGCACGGCCGCTCTGGCTGCCTCGTCCATCTACCGGGCCAATAAGGTCTTCGTCTGTCGGGAGCTTGAGGCAGACTGCATCTATCTGTACCTGTTTGAAAACGGCTATCCGGTCGCCGTCACCTTCGCTGTCGGTGAAAACGGAGCCGTCAGCGCCACGGGCACCTTCGTACTCTGCGAGGAGCTGCGAAATGTTTCCTCCGCGGAAATACCGGAACGCCTGAACACGCTTCTTCAGCTTTTGGGCTGCACGGCAAAGCTTCTTCCATAAAGAAGGAGTATCCTGCCCTCTGCGGGCAGGGGGAGGGGGCAATCCCCCAACGTATCCATATGCCTGAGCAAAGGCAAAACGCCCTCTTAACCTCCATGGCAAAGCTGCAAAGCTCCATCGACTTCATCGACCGAAAGCAGAGCCTGTACGGCCGTCTGCCGGCGCTCTCCAACTGACATTTTTTTCACTGACATGTTGTTTTTTTCGAGGGATATGAGGTATAATTGAGCCAAAGGAGGTATCTGTCTATGAAAATGACGTTTCGTTGGTACGGAGAAAACAGCGATTCCGTAAAGCTCTCCCAGATCAAGCAGATTCCCGGCATGTCCGGGCTGATGGGCTTTCTCGACTATAAGGCCGCCGGCGAGATCTGGACCGAGCAGGAAATCAAGTCTTATATTGACGGCGTCCATGCCGCGGGCCTTGCGTGTGAGGTGATCGAGAGCGTAAATGTCCACGAGGACATCAAAATGGGCCTTCCGACCCGTGATTTATACATCGAAAACTACATCCTCACGATCCGCAGCCTTGCCAAATATGGTGTCAAGGTTATCGTCTATAACTTCATGCCCGTCTTTGACTGGCTGCGCACCGACCTTGCCCGCGTGATCCCGGAGGATGGCTCCAATAGCCTGTACTTCGACGAAAAGGATCTGGGCGATATGGACCCGATGGAAATTGTAAGGAATACCATCGAAAATTCCAACGGATTTTCTCTGCCCGGCTGGGAGCCGGAGCGTCTGGGCGAGCTTGAAAAGACCTTAAAGCAGTATGAGGGCATGACACCGGACATGCTCCGCGAAAACTATAAATACTTCCTTGATGCCGTTATTCCGGTCTGCGAGGAAGTGAGCGTCCGTATGGCCTGCCATCCGGATGATCCGGCGTGGCCGATCTTCGGCCTTCCGCGCATCGCGCATTCCAAAGAACAATTTGACTTGATCTGTGGTCTGCATGATTCTCCCGCCAACGCCCTCTGCCTCTGCACGGGTTCCCTCGGCTCAAATCCGGACAACAACATTCCGGAGATCGTCCGCCATTTCGGAGAGAAAAACCGGATCGCTGCCATGCATATCCGCAACATCAAATTCCTGGACGGCGTCCACCACTTCCGCGAGGCAAGCCATCTGTCCAAGGAGGGTGACCTCGACATGTTTGCCATCATGAAGGCCGTCTATGACACCTGCCCCGATACGTATATCCGTCCCGACCACGGCCGGATGATCTGGGATGAGGTCGGACGTCCGGGCTATGGCCTGTATGACCGTGCACTCGGTGCCGCCTACTTAAACGGCCTCTGGGAAGCCATCGAAAAAACATCCAAATAAGGGAGAATAACATGAAGCTTGCAAGAAACGGAATCAAGGAAGCCGCTTTGTGGAGCGAAGCCGGTGTCAGGCTTCCTTCCTATGATATGGAGAAGCTCGCCTCTGATACGAAAAAGGCGCCGGTCTGGGTGCATTTCGGAGCCGGCAATATCTTCCGCATCTTCATCGGCGGGCTTGCCGACAGGTTGATTTGCGAGGGCGTCTCCTCCAAGGGCATCACCTGTGTGGAGACCTTTGATTTTGATGTGATCGACAAGGTTTATAAACCCTATGACAACCTGGTGTTAGCCGTGACCTTAAAAGCCGACGGCTCCACCGAAAAACAGGTGATCGGCTCCCTGACCGAGGCGATCAAGGCCCAGTCTGCCGTCCCTGCGGAGTGGAACCGCTTAAAGGAGATTTTCGCCGATCCGGGCCTGCAGATGATTTCCTTTACGATCACAGAAAAGGGCTATGCCCTTCAGGGACCGGATGGGCGCTTCTTCCCGTTCATTCAGGCTGACATCAAGGCCGGTCCCGAAAAGCCGGTCTCCGCTATGGCAGTCGTCTGTGCACTGCTGTTCGAGCGCTTCAAGGCGGGAAAGGCCCCGCTTGCGGTTGTCTCCATGGACAACTGCTCCCACAATGGCGAGAAGCTCCAAAGCTCGGTGCTCACGATGGCAAAGGAGTGGGAGAAGAAGGGCTTTGTAGGCGCGGACTTTGTGGCCTGGCTGTCCGACGAAAGCCGAGTTTCCTTCCCGTGGTCCATGATTGACAAGATCACGCCGCGGCCGGCCGATTCCGTATGCGCGGAGCTTAAAAAGCTCGGCATCGAGGATATGGATCCGATCATCACCTCCAAAAAGACGTATATCGCCCCGTTCGTGAATGCGGAAGGGCCGCAGTACCTCGTCATCGAGGACAAATTCCCAAACGGCCGCCCCGCTCTGGAAAAGGCCGGCGTCTACATGACGGACCGCGATACCGTCAATAAGGTGGAGCGCATGAAGGTAACGACCTGCTTAAACCCACTTCATACGGCGCTTGCCGTGTACGGCTGTATCCTGGGCTATACACTTATCGCTGACGAGATGAAGGATACGCAGCTTAAGCAGCTGGTGCATCAGATCGGCCCCGTCGAGGGCATGCCGGTCGTGACCGATCCAGGGATCCTCTCTCCGAATGATTTCGTCGATGAGGTCATCAACGTCCGCATCCCGAACCCGTTCATGCCGGATACACCGCAGCGGATCGCAACCGATACCTCCCAGAAGGTGGGAATCCGGTATGGCGAGACGATCAAGTCCTACGTCGCACAGTACGGTGACGCGAAGAAGCTGACCGCAATCCCGCTTGCGATCGCGGGCTGGTGCCGCTATCTTCTCGCCGTGGACGATAACGGAAATCCGTTCGAACTGTCCTCCGATCCGATGCTCCCTGATCTCACAAAGAAGCTTGAGGGGATCGAGGTCGGAAAACCGGAGAGCTATAAGGGTCAGCTAAAGGAGATCCTCTCCAATGCCAATATTTTCGGAGTCGACCTCTATGCCGCCGGAATCGGCGAGCGGATCGAGGAGCTGTTCTTAGAGGAGATAAAAGGCCCCGGCGCGGTGCGGGCGACGCTTAAAAAATATCTTGTGTAAAGTAAAGTCTGTTTTGTGCCTAATCGAGTAGAGGAGACGCCTTCTCTACCTGCCGCGCGGCCCGCATGCGGGCCGCGCAAAATACGGGCCCTGCGGATCAGCCTCCGCAGGGCCCGTATTTTGCAGCTATGATCGTTCTGCCGCTCTGCAATAGCCGGTCAGGTACAAAAGGCTTCAGAGACCTTCCTCGGAGGCTTCCGGTATATGGTAGGTCAGATGCTCCTCAATCGTTTCCTCAAGCAGGCCCAATTTGTCAACAAATTAATACCCTCCCGCCTAATCTCCTCAAAGCTTGACGTCCCAACCGGGATATTTATTTCTCCTATAGCCGTCCTTCTGTCCGCCAATTTCTTCCGCTTCTTTTTGGTGTTTCAATCTTACTTATACCCATTTTAAAATGCACCGTCAATCCTGCAGCCGGAAATTTGCCGCTGAGGATGCACGCGATTTTTGTATGGTGGAAAGAAATCCTGCAATATGGTAAAATTTTCTAAAGAGCTTTTTGTAAAAAACAGATTGACAAGACAGTCGCAATCATGTATTATATGTATAACTTGTAATACAAGTAATACAGCAAGGCATGGCGGCAGACAAGGAGAATACGATGAAGGAAAATCTGGGAATCAAATCATTGGCCGATGAAGTCTATGAAGCCTTACTGGAAAAAATCATGAACAAGGAATGGGCCGTCGGAGAAAAGCTCCCCTCGGAGAATCAGATCTGCAAAGAGTACGGCGTCAGCCGGGTCAGCGCCCGCAGCGCAATCCAGCGGCTCCAGGCACAGAATCTTGTGGTCACAAAGCCGGGGCGCGGTTCGTTTATCGCCGCCAGCCACATCGGGGAAAACATGCTCACCCTGTCCCTCGAAAAGATGGATTTAAGCCAGGATGAATACCGCTATGTGGTGGAGCTTCGAAAGGCACTCGAGTTCACCAGTGTTGAGCTGATGTGCGAACGGGGCACAGAGGAGGATTTTGACCGCCTGCAGCAGACCCTTAAGGCCATGTATGAAAGCGGCTCAGATGCGGAAAAATACGTCGAGGCGGACTTTGCCTTCCACATGGCTATCATCAAAGGTTCCCATAACCCACTGTTTATCTCGGTTATCCTGGGCTGTAAGGATGAATTTCTGAAATATTTTACGGAAATGGCGGAGGTTTCCAACGGAAATTTCGAGCAGGCGCTTAAAAACCATACGGCTATCTATGAGGCGATGAAGACCCGGAAGCCGGAAAAGGTAAAAAAAATCATCGAGGGGACCTTTGAGTACAATCTAAGCCGTTTTAAAAACATGTTTAAGGAAGATGCATTATGAAACTGACTGATTTACAGATCGTAAAGCTCGTGCTGCCATCCGATGAATGGCTGCTCATAAAGCTCGTAACCGACGAAGGGATCCTGGGCTGGGGAGAAGTGACAGGAAGCTGCGATGACAACGGCCTTGCCGCGATTCTGACCGGGATGGCGGACCGCCTTATGGGAAAAAATCCCCTGCAGATCCAGGCATGTATGGAGACCTTTACCGGCTGGCGCTATCCGAAGCTTTCGGCTGTCCGTACCTATGCAACGGCGACGAGCGGCTTAAATCAGGCGCTCTGGGATGTGACTGCAAAGCACTACGGCCTCCCGCTCTATAAGCTGTACGGCGCCGACGGCACGACAAAAATTCCGCTGTATGCCAATTTAAACAAGGCTCTCTGGAAAAACCGCAGCCCCGAGATGCTTAAGGAGCGCGGGCGTATGGCCGTCGAGGCGGGTTTCAGGCTCGTCAAGTGTACGCCGTTTGACGAAATCAACCCGCAAAATGCCGATAACAATCTCGGGTCGGCCTTCGAGCGCATGGAGGCGCTTTTTGAGGCCGTGCCGGTCGGACAGGTCGCAATCGACTGCCACCAGCGCTTTACCGGCTATACGCTGGGACGGATGGTGGAACGCCTGCTCTCACGGGTCGGCCTCCCCTACTGGATCGAGGACCCGGTCGATATACGTGAGTACGCGCTCATGGAGCGGATGTGCATGCGGTATCCGTCCATCCGGTGGGCGGCCGGGGAAGACGCCCTGTCGATCCAACAGCTCATGGAGACCATAAAATCCGGCTGCTATGAGGTCATCATGCCGGATATCAAGTACATCGGAGGGCCTGACGCCGTGCGGGCGCTGATCCCCGTCGCAGAGGGCTGCGGCTGCAAGGTAACGCTTCACAATCCCAACGGCCTGATCGCGACCGCCCACAGCGCCCACGCCTCTGCCCTGTGTCAGAACGCGCTTCCGATGGAATTTCCCTTTGCGGCGGTCGAACACAGAGAGCTTTTGTGCGAGCCGAACGAGCTCGTGGAAAACGGTTTTTATCACTTTACGGACCGCCCCGGGATCGGGATCGAGCTGTCTGCACAGGCACTGAAGGACTATGCTCTCCGTTTTGTCGGCGGACGATGGGAGAAATATAATGGAGAATAAAAAAAATCGGCTGAAAAACGCCGAATGGTATGTAACGCTTGCCATGCTGCTCGTCTGCGGCCTGCTCGCATGGCAGATCACCGAAATCACAGTCGCAGAAAGCCGGATTTTGCCGATCGTCTCCCTTGTCATCATGCTCGGAGCCTCTGTCTCCATGGCGATATCCCTTTTGGGTAAAAAGGCGGGCTTTCGCCGCCTTGCAGACGCCGGCTTTCGAAAAAAGGAGCTTCTGGTACTTGCCATGCTGCTCGCTTCCGTTCTCTTATACGAAAGGCTGGGGTTTTATACGACGATCGCCCTGCTCTCTTTGGGGACGGCCCTGGTGTTGGAAACACCTCTCACTCCAAAAAAACTGTTGCGAAGCATTGTCTATACCGCGGTGCTGATGGCCCTCGTATATGTTTGCTTTGCCGTATGCCTTCAGATGGTAACACCTTCGGGTGTACTGATATAGAAACACAAGCTTACACTGTCATTCAGGAAGGAGAAACATTATGATGCGGAAAAAAATCTCACTTGCACTTGTCTGCCTGACCATCGGACTTTTGTCCGGATGCAGCCAAAAGACGGCCGAGGCGCCGAAGGAGACCTCTGCAAAGACACAGGAAACTACCCGTGAAAGCGCCGCAACGTACCCGGAAAAGAATATCAATTTCATTATTCCCTATTCTGCGGGAGGCGGAACCGACTCTCTGATGCGCCTCATGACCGCCGCCATGGAGCCGGATCTCGGGAAGTCTCTGGTCGTCTCCAACAAGCCGGGCGGCCTCGGTCAGGTCGGCTTAACGGAGCTTGCCTCCGCAAAGCCGGATGGCTACACCATCGGGGCCCTCTCCAATCTGGACCATATCCTAGTTCTTTTAACCGGTGAAAACGTTTCCTATGACTACGATTCGTTTGAATATGTAGGCGCCATCAATACGACCGTAAATGTCCTGATGGCCAACGATCAGAACGGCTTCAAGAGTCTGGACGACCTTGTCGCCTATGCAAAGGAAAACCCGGGCAGCGTCACGGTTGCCATCTCCGGCAAAACGCATATCGCAGAGGTCGCTCTCTTTGAGCAGGCGGCCGGTATCGACGTGACCACGGTCATGCAGGAGGGCGGCGGCGAAAGCTTAAATGCCGTGCTGGGCGGCCATGTGGACTGCGCCGTTCTGGATAAAAAATTTGTCGCTCAGGTTGAGGGACAGGCCGTTACCCCTCTGGCCTCCTTCGGCGGAGAGCGCCTCTCCGTGATCGGGGAAATTCCGACCATGAAGGAGCAGGGTTATGACGTCGCGACGGAGACCTACCGTGTGATCACGGCTCCCAAGGGAACCCCCGAAGAAGTCTTAAACCGGCTGGAGGCCTCCATCAAGTCTGTCACCGAAACCGATGAATTCCAGGAAAAAATGGAAAACATGAGTGAAATCTACCGCTTCCTTGGGCGGTCTGAAGTAAAAGAACGGCTGGACAACGACTACCAGGCAATGGTAACGCTTCTAAAGGAAAATCCAAACGCGTTCGAATAAACCTGCCTGTTTTTTGAGAGGATTACGCATATGGATATGTTTTTGTCTGCTCTGACCTTCGCGGTATCTCCGATCTCTCTTTGCATCAATCTGGCAGGGGTCATCCTCGGAATCCTGTTCGGGGCCCTGCCAGGGTTAAACGGTGTGGTCGGCGTGGCGCTGCTTCTCCCCCTCACCTATAATATGAATGCCGCACACGGGCTCATGATGTTGGCCGGGCTATACATGGGCTCTACCTACGGCGGTTCCATCTCGGCAATCCTCTTAAACTGTCCGGGAACCGGGGAGGCCGCCTGTACAGCCCTAAACGGCAATCCGTTAGCGCGCACGGGACGTGCCAGGGAGGCCCTTAGCTACTCCGTGCTGGCCAGCGGCTTCGGCGGGTTGTTCGGCGTCATCGTTATGGGCCTGTTTACCCCGATCCTGTCCAAAATGGCGTTGAAATTCGGCCCTCCTGAGTTATTTTTGGTATGCATGGCGGGTCTCACCGTGGTTGGCAGCCTGATGGGAAAGAGTATCGGCAAGGGATTCTTTTCCGTGGCCTTCGGCCTCCTCTTATCAATTGTCGGCATGGACACGATCACCTGCAATTACCGCTTTACCTTCGGGAATCTGCATCTCCAGTCTGGCCTCAGCCTGATCCCGGTCAGCGTCGGTTTCTTCGCAATCGCCGAGATGTTAAATCTGGTCTGCAGCGCGGAGGAGGTTTCTTCCGTCTCCGAACACAAGGGGAATTTTAAGACCCTGGATGCTCTGCGGGACACACTTCGCCGGTGGAAAATCGCGCTGAAAAGTGCCGTAATCGGCACGATCATCGGGATTCTTCCCGGAACCGGCGGCGCAATCGCTTCCTTTATCGCTTACGGGGAAGCGAAGCGGACCTCAAAGGAGGCCGATCTGTTCGGCAAGGGCAGCGCAGACGGGATCATCGCACCGGAAAGCGCCAACAATGCGGCGGTGGGCGGCTCCTTTGTCCCGCTCTTAAGCTTAGGGATCCCGGGCTCAGCCACCTCGGCGATCATCTTCGGGGCCCTGACGGTACACGGCCTGATCCCGGGTCCCAAGCTGTTTGCCGAGCACGGCGACATCGTTTATGCGCTGACCCTGGGACTGTTTTTAAGTACGATCTTGATGATGGTGGTCGGACTTGGCGGCGTATCCATATTTTCCAAAATCCTGAATATCCGGACGCGGTATATCGTTCCTGCCGTGCTGGCCTTTTCGGTGATCGGCGCTTACAGCGCAAGAAACAGTATGTTTGACGTGTTGATCGCCGTTATCTTCGGCATCATCGGGCTGCTCTTTAAACGGAATCAGATTCCCATCGCGCCGAGCGTACTCGGGATGATTCTCGGCAACATGGCCGAGCAGAATCTGCGCCGCTCCCTGACGGTTGCCCACGCGAAAAGCCTTCCCATCGTCTCCTATATCCTGCTGCGCCCGATCTCTCTTGTGATCCTCGTCCTGCTGGCGCTTTTGATTTACGGAAACATGAAGACGGCGCTGCGGGCGAAAAACGAAGAATAAACAGATGCAAAAAACGCCGGATCCGTTTCAGACCCCCGGCGTTTTTGCTGTAAGCTTTGGCAATGCAGGCGGAATGCAGCAAGAGTCGTTTGCCGCTCATCCAGAGAGCTTTTCAACTGCAAGAGAAGCATTCGGCTGAAAGAAAATATCCTTTCCGTGGCTGCTCTCATACATGAAATCTCGCAGCGGTTTGCTTGTATAATTTGAAAAGTCTCCATATATCGCAAATCTCACACCATAATTGATGAATTTCTGCAATATCTCTCCGGCCAGACAGGTACTCAAGACAAAGAAATCATTCACAATCGCTTCCTTATTGACGGCGATATTGGTGCAGCCTGTCTCGTATTTCACTGTCATCATCAGATCCAGGGCGGACTGAACATCGGTGATCAACAGCGAATCGCTGCTCACGACCGCTACATCCGTATGATTTTTTCTTACAACCTCCGTTTTCATTTTCTGCCTCCTGTTATTCGTATAAGCTGTCGATCAAATGGTCCGCCATAAAATCAAAGGTTTCCATGTGATCATATGGAAGAATCTCCTTGTTTTTATTGTTCATTAGCAAAGCGTACATCACGGACAGCGCCAAATCCGGATCAATCTTAAATTTCAAATACGGCCGGCAAAGGAAAAGCTGCCGGCACGCCAGATTCGACTCCTCTATTTTTTTCGCCTGTTCCTCTGACACCTTATTCATCAAAACCGAATAGTCCGTGCTGCTTGAATCGTATAAAAAATGGTTCGCATCGTACTCCCGGTAAATGAACTTCAGAGCCCTTGCCACACCGCGTCTATCCTTCTGCTCCTCAATCAGCCTCCCGGCCTCCTCGCAGATCTGCTTTTGAATCGAACACAATGCCTCACAAAAGAGAGCCTCTTTCGATTCAAAAAAGATAAAACGCCCCCTTCGAGATACCGGCCTCTCTGCATAGCTCATCCACACTCGTTTTTTTATAGCCATACTGCGCCCAGCTTCGCTTGCATGCCTCCAGTAAATTCTTTCGGATCCTCTCCTTTTCCTGTTCTGCAAAACTTCTGGCCATACATCGTTTACCTTTTAATGACTCAAAATACTTATTTAGTCATAAATGATGCCATCCTTTTTCCGAATCGGCAATTGACATTGTATATACTTTTATATATAATAATAGAAAAAAATATAAATCAAAGGAGGCATCCGATATGAATCTTACACAGCTTCTTAAAGCTGCTGATCCCTACACCGAGCTCTGTACGGCAATCCGGCGCGATTTTCACAAGTATGCAGAAATCGGCTGGACCGAGTTCCGGACGACATCCAAAATCATCGAATTCCTGCAGCAGCGTGGCATCCCGGTCAAATTCGGCCTTGACGTTGTAAATCCTGAGTACGCCTGGAGCTATCCGGACGAGGAAACGCTCGCCTTTCATAAGGTCCGCGCCATCAGGCAGGGCGCGGACGAAGCCCTCGTTGCCGCCATGGACGGCTATACCGGCGCCATGGCAGTCATTGATTCGGGAAAACCGGGGCCTACGTATATTTTCCGCTTTGACATCGACTGCAACGACCTGGACGAGGCTGCCGACGAGGGCCACCGGCCGTTTAAGGAGGGCTTCTCCTCCGTCAACGAGCATTGTATGCACGGCTGCGGCCATGACGGCCACGCCGCCATGGGAATGGTGCTGGCGGCTGTCCTGTACGAGAACAGGGAGCTTTTGACCGGGACGGTAAAGGTCATCTTCCAACCCGGCGAGGAGGGCGACAAGGGCGCGCAAGCCGTCGTGAAGCGCGGTGTCTTAGATGACGGTGAGGTCGTGATGAGCATGCATATCTACGGGACGGACGGGCCGAATGCCGCGTATCCGGGCCTTTGCGGGACACTCAAGGGCCTATACGCAACCACCAAATTTGACATCGCCTTCACCGGCAACAACTCCCACGCAGGCGCGTCCCCCGAGGACGGCAAAAACGCTATCCTGGCGGCGGCCATGGCGATCGGCGGCATGAATTCCTTTTTGCAGGACGGAAGGGGCTCCTCAAGGCTCAACATCGGCACGATACACGGCGGAACCGGCCGGAACGTTATCGCAAAGGACTGTGTGCTGCGCGCCGAGACGAGAGGCTCCAATACGGCCGTGGAGCAGCGGCTTTACCAGGCGGCTGTCCGTTGTGTGAAAGCGGCCGCAGATGCCTTTGAATGTGAATCCGACATTAAGATCATGGGCTCCTGCCCCACCGGTGACGGGGACGACGCGCTTGCCGCGCTCATCATCCGGGCTTCCGAGGAGGTCGAAGAAATTAAGGACAGGCGGCTTTCTCTCATCGACACCGGCGGCACCGACGATTTCGCCTACATGATGCGGCGGCTTCAGGAGCAGGGGAAGCCTGCCTGCTATATGGCGCTGCTCACAAAGATCGCCGCCGGCCATCACAACAGCCGCTTCGATTTTGACGAATGCTGTCTGATCGCCGGGGTCAAGGCCTGCCTTGCGGCCCTTGTCCGGCTCATGGAGCAGGGAATCCATGCAGAGGGAAAGGAGGCGGCCCCGCAGTGAAACCGATAACACCGGCCTATAAGGGAGAAAACAAGGGCCACTACAGCGCCGGGATGCTTTCCGGCAAAACACTCTACATATCCGGCCAGCTTTCCGTCGACCCGGACACAAGGCTCGTGCCGGAGGGTGGCGCAGGTGATCACGCAAGGCTCGCGCTCGCAAACCTTGACCGCGTCCTTTTAGAGGCCGGTCTTTCCCGGGAGGCGGTGGTGCAGTGCAGGATCTATGTATCGGATATCGAAAGCTGGGACGAGGTAAACCGGGTATATGCCGACTTCTTTGGGGCGCATAAGCCCGCCCGCGTGGTCGTGCCCGTGGGGAAGCTGCACTTTGGCTGCCTGGTCGAGATTGAAGCGATCGCGGAGGTGAACGAGACATGTTAAACTATATTTGTTCCAAATGCAAAAAGACAGAGCCCGTCACGACAAGAAAAGCCCGCTGCGACTGCGGTGGACTCTGGAAGCTTGACTATACGGCCCCCAAATTTGACGAGGCCTTAATCGACCGGGATACATGGAGCATGTTCCGCTACCGGGCCTTTCTGCCGCTTGAGGATGATACCTGGAAGGACGTCTCTCTGGGCGAGGGCATGACCCCGGTGATTGCCCTTGACGAGGATGTTCTTCTGAAGATGGACTATTTTATGCCGACGCTCTCCTTCAAGGACCGGGGCGCGGCCGTCCTCATCTCACACTGTAAATCCATCGGAGTAAATTCCGTGGTCCAGGACAGCAGCGGAAACGCCGGCAACAGCGTCGCGGCCTACTGCGGCCGCTGCGGCATCGAATGCGGCATCTTTGTTCCCGAGGGAACCTCGCCCAAAAAGATCGACATGATCAAGGCCCACGGCGCTACGGTACACGTGATCCCCGGCTCCCGCGACCACTGCGCCGACGTCTGCCGGGAAATGATGGAAAAAGAGGGGAAATACTACGCCAATCACGTCTATAACCCCTTCTTCTACCAGGGCACCAAGACCTATATCTATGAGGTCTACGAACAGCTTCACCGGATCCCGGAGCACCTTTTTATCCCGGTCGGAAACGGGACGCTCTTTATCGGGGCAATCCTGGGGCTGGAGGAACTTCTGGCCGGCGGCGCGATCGACCACATGCCGCGGATCACGGGGATCCAGAGCGAGCGCTGCGCTCCCCTCGCGAGGGCCCACGCCCATAAGAGCAAAAAGCCCGAAGCCGTACAGCCATCATCCACACTGGCCGAGGGGATCGCCATCGGCGTCCCCATGCGCGGCGGGGAGATCCTTGAAAAGGCGTATCGGTATGACATCGACTTTATCGAAATCCCGGAGGAAAGGATTCTTGACGCCAGGGCGCTTCTCGCCCACAAAGGGATCTACTGCGAACACACGACCGCGGCCAATTACGCCGCCTATTTAAAATACTGCGAGCTACACGGCCGGACGAGAGACAGCCTGCTTACGATGTGCGGGGCGGGCCTGAAATCCGACCACTGATCCGGGCACAGAGAGACTCCGGAATATGGATCCGCAAAAAGGAGACAGACCACGATGCATCCCATCCTGAAACTCTATTTTCCCATCGTCGACATGATCGCAGGCTCCTTCGGGCCGGCCTGCGAAGTCGTCGTGCACGACCTTTCGCAGCCTAAGAATTCCGTTGTCTATGTGGCAAACGGAACCGTGACCGGCCGGCAGGTGGGGCAGTCCTTCGACCATCTCGTAAAGCTGGTCCTTCTGAATAAACAATTCCAAAATGACCGCATGATCAACTACCGGTTCGACCTGCCGGATGGCAAAAAAATCAAGTCCTCCTCCGCCCTGATCCGGGACGAACAGGGCGAGGTCATCGGAATGCTCTGCATCAACATCGACCTCACTGCCTCTTTGGCGCTTAAAAAGACGCTCGACGGCTTCCTCGATACGAGCCAGACCGGGGAGATTCCTCTGGCGCCCGAGCAGGAGCCGGGCCAGGATGTGATGTCGATCCTGGACCAGTTGATTGCCAAAATCATCGGCACGGCAGACGTTGAAAACCTGTCCCGGAAAAAATGCGTGGAGATCGTTCGCTTCATGGATGAAAAGGGGATCTTCCTCGTAAAGGGCGCGATTGACAAGGTGGCGGCGTTGATGGGTGTGACGAGGGTCACGATTTACAGCTATCTGGATGAGGCGAAGGGGAAGCGTTGATGCATTCATAACAGAATCATTCGACCAAATAGAAAAGAATTTTTCTTCGAGAGTACCGTCCCAAAGTCAGGCGCATAGCGGGCTATGTAACTAATTGGGGGACGGTGCTGCCGGAGAAAAAGACAAATAATATCACAAGTTATTTTTGGACAGTTCCTAAGGGACATATATGAGGATGAAACGCGGCGAGGAGACGGAATGTTCCGTCTCCTCGCCGTACATATATACGATATGAATCTAAAACCCATACACCTTTGCCGGGTTCTCCACCAGCGCGAGCCGCCTGGCTCTATCGTCGGCGAACCAACGGTCGATCGTCTCCAGAAGCTCCCACTCGTTTGGCTTTATCTTCTCGGTCACATGCGGGAAATCATTCCCCCAGAGCATCCGCTCCGGCGCATACGCGGCCAGGGCCGACGCGACCTTCGCCGCGTCATCCCAGGGGGCTCCCCTCCTGGTATTCAGATAGGGGCCGGAGAGCTTGATCCATGTGTTCCCCTTATCAATGAGCTTACATAAAAAGGGATACGCCGGGTCGGACACGCCGAGCTCCGGCTTCAACCGTCCCATGTGGTCGATGACGATTCTTCCCGGAAGCGCTTCAATCACAGCCGCCTGCTCCAAAAGCTGCTCCGAGCTCATATGAAGCTGCATGTTCCAGCCCATGTCCTTTGTGCGCTCCGCAAGCGGCGCACACATAACAAAAGAGACCACAGCATTGGCCGGATTCCACACGCTGAACCGAAGCCCTCGTACGCCGCCCTCATGCAGGCGGCGAAGCTCCTCATCGCTTACTTCTCCCGATACCACCGCGATCCCGCGGCTGTTTTCCGGGCCGAATCTTTGAACCGCGTCCAAAAGACAGGCATTGTCCGTCCCAAACGGCTTCGCCTGGACAAAGACCGCCCGGGACAGACCCAGACTCTTTGCAAGCGCCCTGTATTCCTCCACGGTTCCCCGCTGCTCTACGGCCTTCCCGTCGTTCGGAAAGGCCGGGTCAATGATATGCAGATGCGAATTGCAGGCATGCGCGGGTAAGGTCACTTTTTTCTTCATACATCTCTCCTTTTGATCTCCCGGATCACGTCGATGACCGTCCCATCTCGGTACTCCACGACACAGACCACCCGGTCCGTCGTCTCGATGGGCTTGGGGACTCCCGTCAGGGACTCCGCGATCTGCTGGAGCTCCTCAATCGTCACAAGCTTAAGCCCGGCCTGCTCCAGATCCTCCTTGAGCTCCTGGTACTGCTTATGCCGCGGATTCAAAGCGATTCCCGCTTCCGTCACGACGCAGGCCACCGCCTCGCCCGGCGTGCAGCAGGTGAAGACGCGCTTTGTCACGGATGGCGTCCGCCCGCGCACCACCGGAAGGCATACGATCGAAATATCGGCTCCGGCCGCCACATCTGGCCCGCCGCCTAAGCCACCCATCATCTCCCCGCTTGAGCCGGTCAGGATGTTTACGTTAAAATCCGTATCCACCTCCAGGGCTGCCAGCACGCCGAAATTCAGCCGATCCAGCATGGATCCCTTTGAAAACGGGTTGGAATAGACCGCATTGTCGATCTCCACGATCCCCGGCTCGTTTGCAATGGCCCTCGCCGCGACCGCGTCGAATGACTGGCTGCACTCCAAGACCCGCACCAACCCCTTTTTGTACATCTCCACGATCGCCGCCGTCATGCCGCCCAATGCGAAGCTTGCCTTAACGCCGCACTGTTCCATCCGCTCCGCGAGATACTTGGTGCAGGCGATGCTGATCGCCCCCGCGCCGGTCTGGAAGGAGAAATTTTCCCGAAACAGCCGGGAAGCCGCCATCACGTCAGCCGCACGCTCCGCAATCATCAGATCTCTTGGATTCTTCGTCATCCGGGCCGCGCCCTTGCCGATCTTTTCCGGATCGCCGATCCGATCCACCGCCACCACATAATCCACATACTGCTGTGAAATGCTCACCGGATTGCAGGGATAGTCCACCAGATTGTCCGTGATCACCACGACCTTTGCGGCACTCGCCGCGTCAATGAAGGAATAGCCCAGAGACCCGCAGGCGTTCGGCCCGATCTGTCCGGTCGCGTTGCCGTACTCGTCGGCCGCCGACGCGCCGATAAACGCCACATCAATTACCAGCTCCCCTGCCTCGATGGCCCGCGGCCTCGAGCCGTGTGTGCGCAGGATGACCGGCTTTTCCATGAGCCCGGAAAGGACGGCGTCCCCTAACTCGCCCCGGATCCCGCTCGCCTCGATGCGGTCGATCGTCCCGTCCTTTACAAAGTCCACGATCGACGGGTTTTTGATGTTCACGACCGCGCTCGGCGCAAATTTGAGTCCCTTGATCCCCTGCTCGCGGATCGCCGTCAAAACCTGCCCGATGATCTCGTCTCCCTCACGGAAGCTGTGGTGGAAGGAGACAGTCATCCCATCCTTCAGTCCCACGGCCCGCACGGCCTCTGCGAGATCAGGAAGTATTTTTTTATCCCCTGACACATGCTTTCCGGCCGTCCGCAGCGTGTGAACTGGCTCCGTGGAGGGAACCGCCGCGTACGCACCCTGATACGGCCGCACCACATACTCCCCGATCCGCTCCGGGAGCTCACGTCCGACTGCATTCTTCATCCTAGACCACCATCCCTTCCGTGCGGATTCCCGCCGCCTCGGCCTGCGCAAGTGTCGTCCGGGCCCGCAGCTCCATGGGCTTGTCGATCATGCCGCCGTTCAGCGTGACTGCTCCCTTGCCCTGCTTTTTCCCTTCCTCAACCGCCGCCAGCACCCGCAGCGCGTATTTGATTTCCTTCATGCTTGGCGTAAAATACGCGTTCACCGTGTCGATCTGGCGCGGATGAATACAGGTCTTCCCGTCAAAGCCCAGATTCTTCGCGAGAGCCGTGTCCTCCTTAAGCCCTTCCTTGTCATGAATGTCGCTGAACACAATATCCAGCGCGTCGATTCCGGCCGCCCGGCAGGCCAGAAGCACCGCGTTCCTCGCATAAAAGACCTCCAGGCCCTTTTTCGTCCTCTGCGCCCTCATGCTGGCCGTCAGATCCTCCGCGCTCACGGCCATCGCGACCACGCGTGGATCCGCCTGTGCGATCTCCATCGCGTTCAGCACGCCCATATACGACTCGATGTTGCAGATCAGCTCGATCTTTCCGGGCTTAAGGCCGATCTTTTTTTCGATCTCTGCAATCCGTACGGAAACGGCCTGCACCTCTCTCGCATATTCCACCTTCGGGATGCGGATCCCATCCGGGTTTGCCCGTACCGCCGCCTGCAGATCCTCCTCGAGATACTCTGAATAGATCCCGTTTACACGGATACACACGTATTTGTCCTTCGGCCTGTGATGTTTTACCATCTGATACACGAGGAACCGGGCCGCATCCTTCTCCGCCGCCGGCACGGAGTCCTCCAGATCGTAAATCAGCATGTCTTCATTATAAAAGACCGCCTGGATCATATTGACCGGGCTGCTGCCGCTGGCATACAGGCTGGTACGCTTTAACCGAATCTCTTTCTCCGCCATCACCCATCCTCCTTTGTCCAGTCATAGCTTTCCTTCGCGCCGCGGCAGACCGCGCACTGGAGCCTGGCCCGAATCACACAGTCCAGCGCTCCTCTGTCACGGATCTCCACGCTCGCGTCCGTCACCGCAAACTCCGCGAGCGTCTGTTTTACCGTCTCCAGGATCGAGTCTTTGAACATGGCCTCTACGGCGCTGTCCAGATCGATCTCGATCCCCCGGCCCGGATTCGGGCGCAGCACGATCTGGCAGTCGCTCGATTCCAGGGTTCCGGCCATTGCCGGCTCTCTTATCTCCATTCTTTTTCTCCTCCTATACGCCCAAAACACTCCTAATATAGGCCACACGAAACGCCCTCCGGTTTCCGTGCGGATGCTTTTTCGAGCGTGCAAGCTCCCCGCTTCCCGGGCTGCCTTTTACACGCCGCCTTTTCCCTGCCCCTTCATGTAGGCAAAAAGCCCGCCGGCCTTCATGATATCCTTTTCCAGATCGCTCACCGAGTCGCCGTGAAATTCATGTCCGGTATCCGGATCCCGCACGTTTCCCTGATCCATGTCTACCTCCAGCGTGTCTCCGTTTCGGATGCCTCCATCCCGGATTGCCTCGGACAAGCCTTTGACAAACAGCACCGGATAGCCGTTGTTGACCGCGTTCCGGTAATAGATACGCGAACAGCTCTCCGCCAGGATACACGGTACGCCCGCGTACTGCAGACAGTACACCGCGTGCTCTCTGCTAGAGCCGCAGCCGAAGTTTTTGCCGGCCACGACGAAGTCGCCCGGCTTTACCTCTTTCGCAAACTGCTCCATGCCCGGATAATATTCAAACGCGTACTGCGGCATATTCTTCGGATCCGTCTCCGCCAGATATTTATTATGATAAATCAGGTCGGTATCCACGTCGTCCGCAAACACCCAGGCCCGTCCCTTTAATACACTCATGCTCTTTCCTCCTTGAGAATCTCACGCGGGTCGGTAATACAGCCGCGCACGGCTGCCGCCATCACGGACATCGGGCTTAAGAGATAGGTATGGCTCCCCTTTCCGACCTTGCCGATAAAGTTCCGATTCGTGGTCGAACAGCCGATGTCGCCGGCCGGCAGCGCGCCGTAGTGTTCCGCCGTGCAGAGCGAGCAGGTCGGGTTTGTGCAGACCACGCCCGCGCGCAGGAGGCCCGCGAGAATCCCCTCCTCGGCGAGTTTAAGCTGTACCTCCGTCGTGCTCGGCGTCACGATCGCACGGATGCCCGGTGCGATTTTTCCTCCGCCTGCCTTTAACACCTCGTATGCCGCCTTGATGTCCTCATACCGCCCGTTCGAGCAGGAGCCGATGTGTACCTGGTCGATGCGCGTCCCCGCCACCTCGGACACCGGCTTTACGTTGTCCGGCGCATCCGGACAGGAGGCAAGCGGCACCAAATCCGTCACGTCATACGTAAGCACTTTGCAATACTCCGCATCCGGATCGGCCGAGAGAAGCTGCACACGCTCTCTCACTTCCTCCCCGGCGCGCTCCGCAAGCCAGTCCAGGACCTCGCCGTTCGGCATAATGAGTGCCACCTTCCCGCTCATCTCCGTGATCATCGAACAGAGCGTGATCCGCTCTGCCAACGTCGCACGCTCGATCGTCTCGCCGGTAAACTCCACGGCCAAAAAGTCCAGTCCGCCCGCGCCCAGATCGCCGACGATCCTCGTCAGAAGATCGCGCATACAGACACCTTTCTGAAAACTTCCGCTCACTTCGATCTTCACCGTATCCGGCACGCGGAACCAGCAGGTCCCGTTTACATAGGAGGCCGCGATGTCCGAGTTGCCGTTGCCGGTCGCAAACGCGCCGACCGCGCCCAAAAGATTCATGTGGCTGTCCGTGCCGAGTACCACGTCGCCGGGCTTTATAAGGCCCGCCTCCAGCATAACGTGCTGGCCGATTCCGTGGTTGATATCAAAAACGTGCCGGATGCCCTGCCGTTTGGCAAATTCGCGGATGATCTTCTGGTTGTTGGAGACCTTTTCCGAATGGGAGGGAGCCTGTAAATCAAAGGTATAGGCGATTTTATCCGGATCCCAGACCTTCGCCTCCTTTCCCATCTCCTTTTCAAACTGAAGCACGCAGTTTGCGCCCCCGAAATCGCGGGCCGTCGAGAGATCCACCTTACACCAGACGCGCTCTCCGACTCTTACCGCGCGCCCAGCGGCCCGCTCCATGATTTTTACGATCGCTGTTTTTCCCATGCTTTTCATCCCTCAATCCCTTACATATACGTTGCCGTCCATGATTCTCCTCGCGGTCCGGTCGAGATTCCCGCTTAGGACCTCATGGCTTCCATCCTCATTTTCCTTCAGATCCGCATAGGCGTCCATGATCCCCCACGGATGCCCGATCCTAAGATGCGTGATCCGGTCCGTGCCAAGCGACTCGCGCGCAATCTCGTTCACGATCGTCCCCGGGGTATTCGCCGCCGTGACCGTACAGATCGCCCCGGTCCCCATATAGGCGTCGATCATCTTCATGCCGACCGAAAACAGCCGCCCCACGCAGTCCACATCCCTTGAGCCGATCTCCTTCCCGCTCCCAGACGTATAGTCCGTCGGCCTCGTGATAAACGCGATCTTCGGCAGCGTCTGGCTGTTGATTCTCGCGTCCTCCAGATCCTTCGCAAAGCCCAGCATGACGGCCCCGGTCCCACGGATGATTTCCAGAATCCGGCAGATTTCCTTACAATCCGGAAGCGCGTTGAATTCGGACGGGATCTCCGTCCCCTTCACGCCGAAGTCCTCCGGATGCACGAATATAACCGGATTTGCGGCGTCGACGAAGCTGTACTCATACGTCTTCCCCTCGATCTCGATCGTATCCCTTGCATGGCCCGTCGGGAGAAGCTTCCCCGAGGCCGCGCCCTGCGGTGCGACAAATTTTAGCGTGACCTTCGCCGCCGTTCCCGGCACGCCGTCGATCGCAAAGTCCCCCTCGGTCACGGCCCTGCCGTCCTTCACGGGAACCTGTGCAATGATTTCCTTTCCAGTGTTCGTGTTAAAGATATGTACCTCGGTCATGGGCTCCACGGCCTCCACCAGGCCCTCATCGATCGCAAACGGGCCCACGGCCGAGGAGATATTGCCGCAGTTCATGGTCTTGCCGACGATCGGCGCGTTTACGTCCACCTGCCCGAAGGTGTAATCCACATCCATGCCCGGCCGCCCGCTCTTTTTGATGACCGCGACCTTGCTCGTGGATGTATTCGCGCCTCCCATGCCGTCGATCTGACGCCTGTCCGGACTTCCGAACGCACTTAGAATCACTCGGTCCCGTTCGTTTTCGTCTTTCGGAAGATCCTTGTCGTGAAAGAATACCGCCTTGCTCGTCCCGCCGCGCATATAAACACAGGGGATTTTTCTGTTTGGCCTATACATTGTCTTCTTCTCCTTTTTGTGTTATAGTATCAATATACGATTGCAGATATTTATCTATTTTGTAAACGGAAGTAACATGTAAAAATGGATTTTTGTCCTCTTTTCTACGTTTTCGTACCCGTCTGCACTGCAATGCGCAGATCTGTCTGAATTGTTAAAAATGAGGTTTCCTATGATCCCAAACTATCATTATTTTCTTGCTCTCGCCGAGGAGCGCAACATCTCCCGGGCCGCCAAGCGCCTGTTTATCTCCCATCAGGCCTTAAGCAAGTATTTAAAGGGGCTTGAAACACATTACGGCGTCACGCTCTTTCACCGTAAGCCCCACCTCTCTCTGACCCCTGCCGGCCAACAATTCTACGAATCCCTGCGGCAGCTCGAACTTTTAGAGAGCAATCTTGAAAAACAGCTGCTCAACTATCATGACTCCGACACCGGAAGCCTCAGGATCGGCGCCACACAGGGACGCTTCCGGATCTTGATCCCCGAGCTGCTCGTACGGTTTAAGGCCTTGTATCCGCATGTGGAGCTGGACACCGTCTGCGCCGACTCCAATTCTCTCCGGGAAATGCTTTTGAGCAACCGGCTCGATTTTATGCTCACGGCCCTTCCTGCCGACGGCAGCAGCCGCCTGGAAAGTACCCTGCTCATAACAGAAAGGCTTTACTTAATCATCTCTGACAATATGTTAAGGCACTATTTCCCCGGCCGTTTCCCCGCCTGCAAAAAGGTGTTCCAGAAGGGCGTCCATTTAGAAGATTTTCAGCATGTTCCGTTCATCCTCAACCAGAAGGGCTATTCCTCCCGCGATATGGTCGATACCTACGCCATGAAAAGCAATCTCACGTTCAACTGCATCCAGGAGATCGTCCAGGCTGACATCCACTATCTGCTTTCTGCTAGGGATTACGCCGCGAGCTTCTGCTTTTCCATGTTCCTCCCGGGAATTAGCGCAGCCAACCGGCTTGACTCTGCCGACTCCAAATTGAACATCTTCCCGGTCGCGGGCTTTGACACCACGAACCCGGTTCGGCTTTTATATCTGAAGGGAAGGCTGTTTCCCGCCTACGGGCAGGCGCTCATCTCCCTCATTCAGGAAATCTGCCGTCCCTTCATGCAGCCGCCGGCGGAGATCGGGTAGAGACGTTTGCCTTTATCAAAAGAGTACCATATCTGTCCGCCACAAAAAAGCACATATATTTTACCTATATGCAACTAAAAATTGCAGATAGTTTGGCTCACGGAAACAGGAAAAACATTGTTTTGACTCCCTGTTTTTCCTGTTCGACATTTCACTTTTCATATGATACGGTATCCTAAAATGTAACCGTTCAGATACCTTTCCTGTTACCTTAAAATACCTTTATTTTTTGCGCAAAGGAGAATTTTCTATGGACAACTTCCGCGTGGCCTTTAACGCCGTCATTCCATTCTTATGCTATATCTCGTCCGGGTATCTGGTGAAACAAAAGGGCATGGTGGATGATGCCTTTCTCCAGAAGCTGAATTCCCTTGTCTTTCGCCTCCTATATCCCTTCATGATGTTTTACAGCATCTACAAGGCGGATGCCTCCTCGCTTCCGAGGCCCTTTTTCATACTTTTCTGCAGCATCAGCATTCTGGTGGTCGAGGCTGCGGCGCTCCTTGTCGTACCGAGGATCATCAAGGAAAACTTCCGGCGCGGTGTCATCGTCCAGGCCGCCTACCGCGGCAACTTTGTCCTGTTCGGCCTGCCTCTTGCCCTCTCTCTGTTCGGCGATGAAGCCTCCTCCATGGCGGCCATCGTCGTGACTATCGTCGCTGCGCTCTATAATACAACCTCCGTATTTATTCTTGAAATGTTCAATACGAAGGAAAAGGCTGACCTCAAAGCGACGCTCGTCAATGTAACAAAAAATCCGCTCCTGCGCGGAGCGGTTGTGGGACTTGTCTTTTTCTTTTTAAAGCTCAGGCTCCCAAAGGGCCTCGTAGAACCGATCGCCGCCTTTTCCAGCATGACGACTCCGCTTGCGCTGTTCATCCTGGGCCGGACTCTGCATTTTGATACCGTCAAAAACAATTTGAAATACCTGATCCCTACCTTATCGTTTAAAATGGTGCTGATCCCCGCTGCCGTCCTCGCCGTCGCCTACGCCGCCGGGCTCCGCGGGGTTGAGCTGTTTTTGATCATCGGCATCCACGCGACTCCCATCGCAACTGCCTCCTATCCGATGGCCCAGAACATGGGCGGCGACGGCGAGCTTGCCGGGCAATTTGTCGTTTTGAGCACCGCCGCCTGCGTCGTGACCTTATTTCTCTGGGTATTTTTTATGAAGACAACGGGTCTGATTTAGTAGTATGTCCTTAAATCCTTGTGAAAATAATTGATGAATAGCATAATGGTTGTATCAATATTATTCAGGAATACAGCCATCATCCTCTTTGTGTAATAGCTGTTCAAAAAACATAGCCAGATTACAATACCGCCGCAAAGAATTTTCTTTGTCCATGATAAACTTCCATGTCTCTCTATAAGTTCCGTGGACAAAAAAGTCTTCCGTTCTTAAAAAATCAAGAAAGCTCTCTGGATTTTCCGATACCGCATTGCCGTCTCAAAAACCAGAGCAAGCGCATCTTCATCCGTTGAGCCTTCCACGAGAACCAGAATAATCCTCTTAGTCATAGACTCCCACCTTTCCTGCCTCCCTGAGCGCCAGTTCAATCTCAAACAGGCTGGTTTCCTGATTGTAACAGCATACAAGATTGCTGCATATGGAAATAATCTTTTTAATCCCGGCAGACTCATGCAAAAGCGGAATTCTGGATTCTCCCCGTATGCTAATCAGCTCAAACTGGACTCCATCGCTGCCATCTTCCATCAGTTTACTGAATGGATGATAAATTTCCAGCTCAATTTCAGGAACCAATGATTTTTGTATTAATAATTAACATTTTTTAATTTAGTTTGTTGGATTGTCTTCAATCAAATCCGTAAAAAGCTGTTGTATTTTTTCTCTTTTTTCTCACTGGCCTTTTCTCCCCCGCTCAGGTATAATAAAACTATCTGAAGGGGGAGGGGGATTCTTAATGAAGCTGCTGATTTTTCTGTTCTTTGTGGTCTATCTGCTTCTTCTCCTTGTGGAACATCAAAATGCCAAGCGAAACCGCGCCGCGTTGTCCCATGTCGTCTACGTCAACGGCACGCGGGCAAAATCGAGCATCAGCCGTCTGATCGCCGCCGGGCTTCAGGCCGGCGGATACCGCGTGCTCTGCAAGACAACCGGGACCGATCCCATGGTCATTCACTGTGACGGCAGAGAGGAATTGCTGACCCGCCGCGGACGGGCCAACATCAGGGAGCAACTGCGCATTCTCCGGCAGGCCGCTGCCGAGCGGGCCGAGATTCTTGTCATCGAATGCATGGCAGTCGAGCCCCGGCTTCAGTGGATTTCCCAGCATCGGATGCTGCGGGCGGACCTTGGCGTCATTACCAACGCCCGCCTGGACCATACCGACCAGATGGGCGATACGCCGGAGGACATATGTCGATCTCTCTGCTCCACCATTCCCCAAAACGGCGTCGTCTTTACCGCCGATCAAACGCACGCTGCGATCATCCGCGGGGAAGCCGTCCGTCTGGGAAGCGCCTTTGTTCTGGCTTCTCCGGACCAGCTTCTCCCCGAGGACATTGATTTTTCGGAGAATCTGGCGTTGGCCCTGGCCGTCTGTATGTATCTTCATATCTCCCGCGAAACAGCCCTGGCCGGTATGGCGCATTACAGGCGCGACCCGTACGCCCTTTCCGTCCACAGGCTTTCCAATGACACTCTTTTCCTCAACGGCTTCTCCGTCAATGATCCGCAGTCCACGCATAAGGTCTGGCTGCACTGCAAAAAAAGCTTGCCCTGGAAAACCGCCGTTTTATTCTTCTTATCAACAACCGGCCGGACCGCGGCTGCCGAAGCGAGCATATGATCCTTTTGGCAAACTGGCTGTCCCCGGATGAAATCTGGATAACCGGAGCCTTTTCGGGCGTGATGCGCAGGCGTCTGCGAACCGATTTTAAAGACCGGATTCCCGTTTCTGCCTTTGGACAGCCAAAAGCGCTTCCCATCAGCCGGCAGGTGCATACCGTCATTTTTGCCGTCGGAAATCTTGCCTGCGGGGGACGGAAAATTTTGCAGCTCGTAAGAGAGGAGGAGAGCCATGTATCATGAGATTGTAATCCTGGGTGTACTATTAAGCATACTTTTCTATGAATTTACTGGCTATTCCCCGGCTGGTATGATTGTCGCCGGATATATGGTCCTTTCTCTGCAGACGCCCATGCGGATTGTCTATACGCTCTTAATCGTTCTCCTTACCGTGGCGCTCGCGCGCCTGTTGTCCCGCTTTATGATTCTCTACGGACGCCGCCTCTTTGCCGTCATGATCCTCCTCTCCTTCCTGCTGGATTTCGCCTTCCGGTGCCTTCCTTTCCATACGCCCTCTCTCATCGGCAGCCTGATTCCCGGTATCATAGCACAGGATTGCGAAAAACAGGGAATCCTGATTACCCTGCTCTCTCTGGCAGTGCTGACGGCGATTCTCACTGCCCTCATGCTGTTGGTCGGCCGGCAGCTTTGGCCGGCCGGAGCCTTATGAGCAGGCGCGGGCGGATTGCCCTCCTTTCTGCCTCCCTTCTGCTTGCCGGAATCATTCTCTCTGTTTCTCACGCCTCTGTCGAGGTGCAGCCCTTCTGGGAGCAGCAGCTTGCCGCCAGAAAGCAGATGGAGCAATGCATGGTGGCCATCCTCGGCTACCGTGAGGCGCTTTCGATCCCTCTTTCCTCGGAGGATCTCTGCGGTACCGGGCTCATCGGCGAGGAATTTACTCCGATTACCACCAGCCGGGGAATGCCAGAGGCCAAACGGACCGCCGCCGACCCGGACATGGCCGCCCTGCTCGTCTGCATGCTTTACGAGGCAGGCATAAGGCCCGGAGACTGTGTGGGCGCCGGCTTCTCCGGCTCGTTTCCGGGTATCAATCTGGCTGTCCTCTGCGCCTGCGATGCCATGGATGTCAGGCTGATCCTCATTTCCTCCGTCGGAGCCTCCTCCTATGGGGCGAATGACCCCCGATTGACCTTTCCGGAAATCATTCACCGCCTTTATCTGGACGGGCTCATTCGGACCGACAGCGTTCTTGTCACACCGGGAGGCGACTTTGACAACGGAAGGGGCGTTTTGGATGAGGCTCTGTTTGACTCGGTCATGGAGCGGATTGCCGATTCGGGTCTTATTGTCCTCCGCGAGCCGGACTATCAAGAGAATCTCGCTGTCCGCAGGGCGGTCTATGAAAAGGCCGGCATCGACGTCTTCATTGCCTCCGGCGGAAACATCAGCACAACCGGCATCGGCGCCGGCGCGGCCGCCCTGGGGCAGGGCGTCCTGAAACGCCGCATACTTCCCCGGCCGCTGACAAAAGAAAGCGGGCTTGTTGAAATCTATCTGTTAAACGGGCTTCCTGTCATAAACCTGCTGAATATCCGTCAGATTGCCGCCTCCTATGGCCTCCCCTTTGACCCGCAAAAACAGGCGGCCCCCATGGAAGCCGCCGTTTACTATCAGACCCGGTATCCGTCTGCTCCCCTGCTTGTGTCCCTGCTCCTTTCCCTTCTGCTTCTCTCTGCTATTCCCGTAGCAGAAATGCGCCGGAAAAAGCAGGCCTTAGCTTCCCTTGCGAAGCAGCCGGTATAGGGTCCGCGGCCGCCCCTTTTTATTGCCCTGATACACATACTCGGCCTGCAGAAGCCCCTCCTCTGTCATATACCGCACGTACCGGTAGACACTCTTAACGCTGATTTTGCAGTCCCCGGCAATCGTTTCAATCTCCACCGCCGTCTCATACTGCTCCATCTGCTTTACGAGCTTTTCCAGAGTGGCCGCATTGATCCCGGCTGTGCGGTCCGTATAAAACTGTGCCTGGCTGTGGTATTTTAAATGCGATTCGATTCTGGACAACAGATCAATGGCCCGGATCGGCTTCACGGCAAAATCGTTGGCGCCGGCCTCCTTTACGCGGCGAACCACCTCCGGGCTGTCCTCGATTGTCAGCATCACGATCGGGACGGTCCGATTGACCCGCCGTATCATCCGCACCACCTCTGTCCCGTCCTTTTCCGGCATATGAAAATCCACTAGGAACAAATCAATGTCCCCTCTGTTTAACGCCCTCTGCGCCTCATGATAATCTCTGCAGGCCGCCACCTCAATCTCGGATGCGCGGCAGATTTCGGTTATTGTATAAAGAATGTCCTCGTTATCATCCACTGCAGCTATCTTCCATCGTTTCATCTGTCTGCTCCTTCAAAAAAACATTCACCTTGGTTCCTTTTTGTACCTCGCTTTCGATTCCGATCGTTCCCCCATGCTTTTCTACCACACTCTTAACGAACGGAAGCCCAAGGCCCGACGAATTTTTTGAGGAATATCCGGAGATCCAGATCGTTTGTTTTTCCTCCTCGCTCATACCCTTCCCGTTATCCGCAACCGTTATGCAGATCCTGTCTCCCGCCCTCTCTGCGCGGACAAGAATCTGCGGAGGGCTTTTCTCGCAGCAGGCCGCATAGGCATTATCCAGCACATTCATAAACGCCCGTACCATCCTGGTCCGGTTGACAAGGACCCTGGCTTCCTTACACCGAAGGCTCCAGTCTATACATGCCGCCATCCTCTCATTGACTGCCGCAAACGACGCCACCTGCCGCAGCAGGGTTTCCACCGTTACGGCCGTACGGCAGTCCTCCCTCAGTATCTCATTGACCATTTCACTCATCGTGTCGGCCGCCCTGATAATCCGTCCCTGGTATTCGGTCACCTTTTCATCCACACACGCTAGCTGTGACAGGCTGCTGAGGCCGATGATGGTGGTAATCGGCGTCTTTAAGTCATGTACAATATTCTGAATTTCGCCGTAGGTCCGAAGCTCCACCATCGCAAGCCGGTTCTGCAGAAGCTGTGCCTGCATCTCCTCCTTTTCCCGATGCACCTGTTTGATATTGTGCTCATCCCGCAAAAGCTTCAGCACGGCCAAGAACATGACACCTAACAGCGCCAGAATCATCATACAGACCATATTCAGCTCCTTTTGATGCCCCAAAAGCAGACAAAGGTTCCGAAGATCGCTGGAAACCTCCCCCTGTCCGAATAAAAACGGATTCAGGGGCGCATACGTGTTGAGTACCTGTACAATGACAAACAAAAGCGCCATAATAATAAATTTATCAGCCGTCTTATCCTGGCACCACTCCTGCTCCAGGACCAGGGTCAGAAACAGGAAAATGCAAAGCGCCGTTCCTCCCAGCGCATAATGCGCCCCGCTTATATGGTCGATAACCCGAAAGGACAGATAAATTAACGCATAGAACAGAACCACCTTGCTGTATACAAAGCGCCTTTCCCCCTTCTTTACCTGAAGCGCTTCCATGATGGTAAAAGAAGAAAAATAAATGCTTGTGGAGCGGATGCTGTTTAAAAGCAGCAGTTTTAAAAACACTACCAGGCTATAATAAAACCGATGCGTATCGGCCGCCTTTGAGAGAGACTCATAAATTCGGAAGTTATCCGTGTTCATAAAAAAGGGCAAGAGGATCCCGATACAATACAAAAAAATTCCCTGGCGCAGCTTTGTCTTATCAATCTCTATTGTCCAGCTTTTAAAATCATGTACAGGCATACCTTCTCCCACCACTTCTTAAAATATAGGCAAAAGGCACCGGCGGCCCGTAAGCTCCGATGCCCTGCGTAATGTCAGGAGCAGATCAGTTCAGATACTCCGCAATACTGGAATTGATAAGCTCCGAATAGCGCGGTATATTTTCAATCACGATCTCCTTTTCTGGATAGATCTCTCCCATTGCCTGCACATAGCAGAGGACGCCGCTCAAATGTCTGCCCACCCGCTCCTCGATCGGATGACCGTTCTCATCGTAGGGGACATACAAAAGGTCTGTGGTCGTCCCCAGAAGCTCATAGCACTTGTCCAGGCCGGTGAGCGCCTGCATCTCACTTGTCGCCCCCCGGACTCTCCCCTGGGTTGCGCCGCTGGTTTCCATTAACAGTGCAAACGTATCCGTATAGTCCCCCAGCTCCCGGTGGGTAAAGCCATGGTAATTTTCGGGCGACGCCTCCAGCTTGATGTCGATTCCCTCCATCAGCATATACATGAGCCCCCTGGAGGCGATCGGAAGCGCTCTCTGGTGGGCCACGGTCGAGTTATTATTCGGATACTCCGGCGAGGCCTCATGAAGATCAACCGTCATGTCAATACGATCCGCCTTAATCAGTTCCGTTATAGCATAGGCCACCTGTTCTGTCAATGTCCCGTCCGGCCTGCCCGGATACGAGCGGTTTAGGTTTCTCTGCTCGCTTCCGGACAGAGTCTGACCGGAGGCGGCGTGAACATACGTATCCTGGTCCGGCAACTGGTCGATGGGATTGGTTGCGCGTGAGCCGAAGCGGAAGGCCCTACTCCCGCTCGCCGTATCGAAATGCAGATAAAGCGGGCAGGCATCTCCGGCGTCATTTGCCGTAAAGCCGCTGTTATTCGCATGCGGAATCACATAGAGCGTCCCTTTTTTTACATCGGCCCTTTCTGCCATGACGATCGCCGCCATATAGCCGGCCGGCTCGTTTGCATGTGTCCCTCCAAGAACCAGGAGGCTTCCTCCCTCCTCCTCTCCCTGAAAAACATAAATCTCGGTATCTCCTCTTGTCCCCGCCAGCGCCGGGAGATACTCGCTCAGCATCCGTACCTCCGTGAGCCCCGGCGCGGGTATGATCGTATCCGCCCTTCTCACGGAGAGAAAAATGCTTCCTGCATAGGCGCAGATGGCGGCAACCAGTGCAAGCAATATCCCTGTCTGGAGCAGATTCTTTTTCTTTTCACTCATTTCAAAAACCTTCCTCCTATTTAATTAACAGCACGCGGAGAAGCAAAGGAATCGTCACCAGCGCACAGGCCGCCTTGTTTTTGAAACCCGGTTCCCGGTACATTTCCCACATTTCCAGGACCAGAATCAACAAAATAATCAACCAGTAAACAATGGTAAGCATACAGATTCTCCTTTCCTTATCCAAACAGAGCCGCAATCGGATTGGCAAACAGAATAGAGCCAAGTCCCCACAGCAAAATCACTGCCGCGGCAGGAAGACATTTTTTGAGGAACGGGCCATATTTTGGGATGCCGACGATCTTAATTGCAAAATTGCCGGAAAGCGCGGACGGCGGCATAATATCGCCGACGGCGGCAATCAGAGACAGGACCGCCGCAACAATCAGCTCATCGTGCCCAAGGAAGGCAAGGATGAACGGAATCCCGAATACGGTCGCAGACCCGAGTGACGACACGCCTCCAAAGGCCGGTATAACCAAAATAAGAGCCAGATAGCGGAGAACCGGCGGCATGATCAGGCAATACGTGACAATCATGCCCCGGACGTCGATCAGGGTCATGACCTGGATAAACATGCCGACCCCCATCAGATTCCCCATGACCGGCGTCACATCATGGATTCCCTCACGCGCTGCTGTCAGCGGGTTAAAACGGTATCCGGTAAAGCAGCTGATCAGTGCGCTGACCATAAAAATCACCGGCATTCCGATGTCCGGAAGAACAGGGATAAATTTCGTGCATACAATTAAAACCAGCAGTACCAGAATCGGCAGATATAAACGGAACCCGAATTTTTCCTGCGGCTCAAAATTCAATTCCTCCTTGATTTCCTCATACCGGATCGCCCGTACATACCGGCTTCCGAAAAAAAGGACGACAAACACCGCTAACGGTACGGTCATAAGGAGGAGCGGCCCCTCAAACCCGACGTAGGGGACATCCGCGCCCATACCGATTACCATAGCCGCCGTATTGACCGGAGGGGCCACCTTGCCGAGGATCGCTCCTAGGGCCACGATCGCCGCCGTCTCCATCGGCGGAACGCCGATTTTCAGCAGAATCGGAGCCACGATCGCTCCGGCCGACAAAACTGCCGCCGTCGATGCTCCCGTGATCATGCCCGGAAGCATGATCACGAACATCAGGCAGATCAGCAAAACCATCGGATGCTTATAAAATTTCCGGATAATCACGGATACGATCGCATCCAGGGCGCCGGATTTTTCCAGCGTCTTCATAAACATCATGGCCGTTGCCACGATCATGATCGTACTTAAATAGGAAAAGGTCCCTTCCACAAAATGTCTGACCGGAAACCCCTGGCCGGCTGCCAAGGCGCCGGCGATCGCGGCGGCTGCCATGCTGAGGCTTACCGGCGCCTTGGCCTTCATCAGCACAAGCAGGAACACGACAATCATGATCAGAAAGTAAATTGCTTCTCTTATCATAGCTTTCTCCTACTACTGTTCAAATAGCGGTTTCATCATTTCAGGGATCTTCGCCATGTTATCTACACTGTCCAGCGGAATCCCATATTGGGTACAGAGATCCGTGAAAATTCCATCCTTATTTCCGGATTCCACGACGATCACATAGTCCGCACGACTGACGACCGGTTCGATATAGCGGTCTCCAAGCGCTCCTCTGCGCCCCTCTCCGCCGATATGAAGTGCAATCACGTGAAGCCCCTTCTCCTTTGCCTCCTGCATCACCTGATCCACACGGTCCAGCTCCGCATCCGCGTCGATACCGGCGGCTCCCAGGCCCTTCGAGCTTCCGCCGACCGCCACGATAATCGTCTTATTGTCGCCCAGCGAGCCCGCTTCCGCCACATTGTCAGCGCTGTATGCGACTCCCGCCTGATCCATAATAACCTTTACCATATCAAAATCCGCGCTCTGCCCTGCGGAGATGAGCAGAATCGGAGTCTCAAATTCCGGCAGCTCGGCCGGTACGCTTTCTTTGGCGTCTGCTTCGGCAGCAGTCCCGGCCGAAGCGGCCGCTTTTGTCGTTTCCGCTGCAGCGCCTTCTTTACCGCCGCAGGCAGTCAGGAAAAACGCCGCCGTCACCGCCAAAACGATTCCCGTATATCTCTTTGCTTTTTTCATGAAATTTCTGTCCTTTCCTGTTCTTTTTCGGCTCCCCTTCTGTTAATATCCCAGCGCCTTGCTGTCGTCACGCGGGTCGCCGCAGCCGTGCAGCGTGCCGTCTTCCATATACATGATCGCCTCCAGCCTCGAATAAATACAGCCCGGATCAATCGTATATCCCATCTCCTCCAGTGTCTTCAGCGTTTCCTCCGTGAGATGGTCCTCCTCGCCCAGCATATCATAGTTGATTCCTGCAAGGCCGGTTGCCGGCGTCCAGCAGTACTTCGGCGTCATGATCGCTTCATCGACAGACATGTCATAATCAATCACCTGATGGATCATATGCGCCACGCGCTGGAAGATCGTGGTTGCGCCCGGGGTTCCTACCACCAGGAACGGAGAGCCATCCTCCTTGAGAACCAGCGTCGGGCTCATGGATGATAACGGTTTTTTATTTCCGGCAATCGAGTTGGGCTTTCCCTCTCCCGCCGCAAAATCCGCACCGCAGTTATTTAAGACAAAGCCGCAGCCCTCCGGGAATAATCCGCTTCCAAACTGCGCCCGGTTTGTCTGGGTCATGGACACCATATTTCCGTATTTATCTGCGATGGAAAAATGTGTGGTGTCGGGAGATTCTTTTATTTCATACAGCTCCTCCTCATTTTTTCGGTTGGAACGATTCCAGATGCTGTCATCCGGCGTATATTTCCACGGGTCGCCGGCCTCATACGTCTTAACCTCGCCGAGTGTGATTTCCTTCGCGCGCTCCGCCCCGTACGCGTCGCTGCGCAGGCCATCGACCGGAAGATCGAAAAAAGCCGGATCGCCCATATAGGCCGCGCGGTCCGCAAATATCAACTTGCTGGTCTCCATTAAAAGACTGATATACTCCGGGGAGCACACCTCCATGGAAGCCATGTCAAAATTCTCCAGAATGTTCAGGATTTCCACCACCATGGTACCGCCGGAGCTGGCCGGGGAGCTGGATATGATCTGGTAGCCGCGGTAATTTCCAACCACCGGTTCCCGTTCGATCGGCTGGGTCTCCATGGCCCGCTCCATATCATCCATGGTCAGAACACCGCCGTATTTTTGGGCTTCCGCTACAATCTTTTCCGCGATTTCTCCCGTATAAAATTCCTCGATTCCTTTTTGGGCAATTAATTGATAGGTCTCCGCGAGCGCCGGGTTTTCAAAATGGCTTCCCTCCTCAAGCGGGAATCCATTGTTCAGATAAATTTCTCCCCCATGCTCATATTTAACCAATCTGCCAAGGCCCACATTGATGTCCTCTACAAGCGCCGGTCCGACTTCAAAGCCTTCTTCGGCCAGGCGGATCGCCGGCTGCATGACCTCCTCCAGCGTCATCGTCCCGTATTCCTTTAATGCTTTATCCAATACCGTAAGAAGCGTCGGCGTGCAGACTACCTTTCCACCCTCAAAGTTCTGATTTCCGATACAGGCCCCGCTCTCGTCAAACTGCCAGAGCGAAGGAGTGGCCGCCGCAGGAGCTACCGTCTGGCCGTCCAGAAATACCACATCGCCCTCCGCGCTTCGAATCATCATAAAACCGCCTCCTCCGACTCCGCACATCGCCGGCATCGTGACACCGAGTGCGAGACTTACTGCCGCGGCAGCATCCACTGCATTCCCGCCGGCCTCCAAAATCTCCAGTCCCGCTCTGTCCGCATAGACGCTGCTTGACACCACGACGCCCGTCTCTCCATCCGCCGAACGGTTCTTATAATTGCGGTTCCCGTTTTCATCCCGCACCGCGAAGTCCATTTCATAGTTCTCTTTTGTATAATGCGACTGGGAATCTTTCTTCTTTTCGGTCTCTGCTTCTTTTGTCTCTGCGGTCTCCGTACTTTCTTCTTCTGCCTTTGCCTCCTCTGCCGCGGTGGCTGCGGCCGTCGTCTCTGCCGGAGCCACGTTCCCTTGGCAGCCTCCTAACAGGGAAACAAGCATCGCCGCACTTAAAGCCAGGCTGGCCAGTCTTTTTCTTTTTCTCATCCGTCTTTCTTCTCCTTTTTCAGATTTTTTCACGTTCTGCCTTTCTTTGTGCAGCTTTATTATACGCTTTTCGCCTGTACCTCTGCAATTTTTTCTCTTTTTTCCCAAAAAGCCGACAAACTACAAGCTTGTATTTTCTAACATTCCATGTTATCTTTAAAAAGTAAGCAACGCATTTTAAAAGGAGAAGCTGGCGAAATGGATTTTTATGAAGCGGTCCAGAAAAGGCATACAATCAGAGAATTTTCAGATGAGCCCGTATCAGAGGCGGCTATCAAACGGATTCTTTCCGCAGGCATGCTGGCCCCTTCCAATAACCATATGCGGGATTGGGAGTTCGTAATCCTTAAGACACAGGAGGAGAAGCAGACAGCGCTGCGCTATGTAAAAGAATGGGCTGACAAGCAGGAAGAAGTCAAACAATCCGGCCTGAAGGGAACGCCTGCGCAACGCATGTATGCCTATGCCATACCGCGCCAATATACAATGCTCGTACAGGCTCCCTGTTTAATCCTCCCATTCTTTCGGGCCATAACGGATATCCTCCATCCGTCTGCTATCCACTCTTTAAACTCCTTTGCCTCGATCTGGTGTGTGATCGAAAATATCTTTCTGGCAGCAACTGCCGAAGGATATGGCTGTTCCATGCGAATTCCTGTTGGAGACGAGGGGCCGCAGGCAGCAAAAGCCGTCGGTGCTCCCGAGGGATATATGCTGCCCTGTTATATCGGTATCGGCCGGGCAAAAGAAGATGCAGAAAAACCGGAGCAATATGTGATTCCCATCGAGGACAGACTTCATTATGGAAAATTCAGCTATTTTTTGCCATCTTTTTGAAATGACTTCTGCACTCCCTGCGAAACCGTATCCTCCGGCCGTATCCGGCCGAGCAGCAGCGCAGACGTCTTGTCATGATCCTTATAATTTTCAAATGCCTTCTGTGGATCTTGATTGGCATAGCAGTATTTGCAGCCGTTCATGCAGGTATCATAGGCCCCTATATCCCGGCTTTCGATACAATTACAGCCCTTCCTGGCGCCCTTATGTTTTAAGTTCTTAAACTGAATCCCGTTGGCCTTCCCCAAAATATCAAGCGTCATGCAGCCGGAGGAGTGAATCCCGTAGCGAGTAAAATCTCCTTTCATCCCGCAGGTCTGAAGGAAAATCCCGTACTTTTCCGCGATCGAGCCAAGCCCCTGCGCCAGCGTATCCATGTCCTGTACAGACATCACGATCAGCTCCGGCATATTTCTCTCCACCTTTTTATAGATCTCTACAAAGCTGAAAATACAGCGGTCAATATAGGAAGACAGCACGCCCGCCATATGCTCAAAGGTCTGAAGATGCCGTTCTATGGTGTAATCCCTTGTCAGCAGGACCGGATCATACCTCCATGCGACCCGCTCTCTGCCCACCATCTCTGACAGCTTTATGAGGGTCTTTATGCTTTCCTCTATTTCGGGCACTCCCGGCTCGACGTCCTTCCCGTAGGCCGTAATCGTATAATGGAAATAGGTATGAAACCGGTCCGTGATTTCATGCAGACGTGGCAGTATGGGCTCGTAATTCTTAGAACAGAAAACCACGCAGTCTACCTTGTCCGGGGTCAGCTCATAGCGCGTCACCTTACCGGGAAACAACGGGTTGCGTGAAAGCACATAGCCCTCCGAAAAGCGGTTTAAAAGCCACTCTGTGTAATATTGGACGGTATCTGTCCGCCCGCCGGTGTTTAAAATCATGTCTGTTCCTCCTGTTTTTCATCAAAGTTTTTATAGCCGCTGCGGCCGGAAAAGCTCCTCAAAATACTCCCTTGTCAGCCGGATAAATTCCTCCTCACAGGCGGTAAGGAAATGATCGCGGCGGTAGCAGATGCACCAGTTAATGGCGTAGTCCATATCTTTTAACGGAAATCGCAGAATCCTGTCCTCCCCGACCCGGTCCGCGATGTGGATCGTCGAGTACAAAATCGCCGCCCCGATCCCCTTCTCGCAGGCCGAAACGGCAATAAACTGACTGGCCTCCAGCGCAACCTTAACCGACAGCCGGTGATGCTTGATATAATAGTCGATCGGCTCCCGCATGCGCCAGCCCTTCATCGGCAGGATCAGGGGAATCTTCTGAAGATCCCCAAGAGACAATCCCTCTGTCCGTGCACGCTCCGCCTGTTGCTCAAGCAGACCCGTATATTTCTTCAAAACCGACTTTCTTATAGCGACCACCAGCCCGAACTCAATCAAGGGGATAATCGTCATCTCCGCGATCTTCCCGGCCGATGTGCCAATATAAAAGTCCACCCTCCCATCCATCGCAAGCTCCTCCAGCCCGAGGCTGTCGCTTGTCGTCGCCGTCACCTCCACATCGGGATAGCGCTCGTAAAACCGGCGCAAAAGCTCCGGGAGATGCTCCTGTACCAGAATACCGGAGTATCCAAACGTCATCTTCCCCTTCTGCCCGTCCTCAATCTCCTCAAGCTCGGTTAATACCTCCTTCTTGAGCCGCAAAATTTCCCTTGCCGTCTTCGCGAGCTTCTCCCCTGCAAAGGTGGGCTTAAAAACAGGCCGCCGGACAAACAGCTCCGTACCGCATGCCTCCTCCAGCCTCTGGATCTGCGCCGACAGGCTCTGCTGGCTGATAAACAGACGCTTCGCGGCCACGGTAATGCTTCCCTCCTCGTACACCACCAGAAAATATTCAAGCGACTGAAACGTCATCGGACTCCCCCTCCTGTCTGTTATAGAATGTCCTGATATCCGACACTCCATAACAGTTTCATTGTAACAGTTCTCCCCCGATCTGGCAATGCAAAAAGCAGGGGCGTTTATCCCGTACGTCCCTGCTTTTTGCATTGCCTTCGGTTTTATCCCGGCGCAAAGGCCACAACCGCTGCTTTGAACACCTTTGTTATCCTGTCAAAAACCCAAAACCGATATATCGTTTTTCGTCTTTCATTATACCCTGTCATTCCCCGGTTTACAAACACTCTTTCTTTTTTTCACAAACAGGAAAAATGTTGTAGCAAACCCCGATTCCATCCTCTAAATCCCCGCGGCCGCCACCACAAACCGCATGATGAGCATGGCCACTGCGGCATCCAGAATCGGGATCAAAAACAGCGGAACATGATACTTTTTATTGGATCCTGTCACCAAAATGATCCTCGCATAGCCTCCAATCAACGTCCCCATCAGCATGCAGGCCGGCATCAGAATCGCACAGTGCCCGAGTGTCAGCGTCCCTTCCGCGTACATAAGCGCCGCCATCGAGCAGCCCGACGCCTTGGCGAAAAACGCCGCGGCCAGAACCGCCACGGCTGCTCCCGGAAGGCCGAAGATCCCTATAAACGGCTGGAAAACCGCGCTGATAATATCCATCAGGCCGGACAGCTTCAAAAACCGGATCAGCACGTATCCCAGGATCATGGCCGGCATGATGGAATTGATCGATATGTTAAAGCCTCTGCGGCAGCCCGCTGTAAACACATCGACAAGTCCCTTTTTCTCTGCCTTCTTCTCCGTACTCATTGTGTCTGCCTCCTTTTCCCCTTCATCGCCAAAAAGATTCTCATAAAATTCGCGCCGAATATTTTACAGAACATGCACAAAATAAACATGAACCCGAACGAATACGGAATTACCGCCATGAGACTCGCGCCCGTCGTCAGAAGATTTGTGATGATCGCAGAGCCGGCATTCTGGTACGCTACAAAAACCGTCAGCTCATCATCCGTAATTTTCTCCGTCTCCCGCAGCTCCTTTGTCATGACCGCACCCACGTCCACGCTGGTAAAGGAGCCGACAAGCGCGAGCCCCGTCGTACCGGGGATCCCCATAAGCGGCTTTAAAATCGGCTGGAACAAAACGCTTGAGGCCGCCAGCGCACCAAGTTCCTGGCACACATCCATAATTCCGCAGAACAGGATAACGACCGGCGCGATATTCAACGCCTGCAGAAAGCCGTCCTTGGCGCCGCTTCCGTCCTTCCCGAGGAAAGTCAGATTCTCCGATATTTTTCCGAACGCACCTGTCAGGTTCGTAAAGTCAAGAGCCTTGAGCGGTCCCGCCGAATCCTTGAACAGGCCGGAAACCATTAAAATCAGTATGGCCAGCGCAGCCCGCGCCGTCCATTTTATTTCCAGCTTTTCTTTCCTGTTTTCCCTCACTTTTCTCCCAAAACACTTCCGTCTCAAATTCCATCCGGATATTCCTTTAACGCATTGTAAAGGAATCTCTGCTTGATGAACGCACTGTCTCCGCCGAGCGCGTCCACAATGGCAAATGCAAACGGAAGAACCGTCGCCGGGCCGCGGCTCGTGATCAGATGCTTTTCATCATCAAACGCAACCGTGTCGGTCACATAATTCGCATCTGTAAATTACCGTTAAAGACGGTTTTTACAGCTAAATTGTTTTTAACTGGATTTTTTATTGAATTGTTTCCCCATTCCCGCTGTCGGTCAGATTTCCGATGAAACGGTAATGGATTTCGATAGACTGAACTTTCTCACCATTTACCCGGCGTTTGTCGCCCACTAAAATCTTTGTGATAAGTTCATTGATGATACAAGAATTTAATTCCTTCAGGTCACTGTACTGCCGGATCAGGCTTATCCACTTCCCCGCATTCTGCTCTGTAGCGTCATGCTCTGCCGACTGCTCCTGCAATGCGGAAAGCTGTTTTTTGAGTTCTTCCTGCTCCCTCTGGTACTTCGGCATAAGGTTGTCTATGCTTGCCCCCGCAAGTCTGCCGAGTGCGTAATCCTCATACAGCTTGCTTATGACTTTCTCGATTTCCCCAAGCCTTTTCTCAATGGTTCGCCTTTTTCCCTCAACCAAACCATAATCCACGGTACTGTTAATCTGTTGCTGTTCCATAACCCTGCCAAGGACTGCCTGCTTGTCCGACAGTGCCATTGCTGCCCATTCCCTTATGTCTTTGAGGACAATATCGTACAAGTCCTGCTCCTTGATGCGGTGCGGCGTGCATCCGTCCGGCCCGTTCGCCTTGTAGTTCTGGCATGAGCCAAAATAAGTCTTTTCAGGATTGTTTTTGCTTGTCTTTTCAGGGAAGAATGAAATTCGCCTGCCGCAGTCCGGGCAGTAGGCAATGCCGGAAAAGATACTCGGCTCCCTTTTTGCCTTGCACATCCGCCTGCGCTTCCCATTGACTTCCTGCACACGCTCCCACAGTTCCAAGTCCACAATCGGCTCAAAAATGTCCTTTACCACCACCCACTCGTCTTTGGGCTTCACATAGTTTTTGCCGACCTTGAACAGCTTTGACTGTTTCTGCGCCACAAGGCTCCCGATGTAGACCTCGTGCGAGAGTATCCATTTTATTGTGGTTTCGTTCCACATATAGTTGGAGATATGCCCCTCGCCTTGAAAACCCGCCCAAGTCCGTTCGCCTCTGATGTGGTGCCAGTATGCCGGTATCGGTATGCGCTCCCTTTTCAGCACGTTGCCGATTGCTTTGTAGCCTTTGCCCTGCACGGCAAGCTCATACATACGCCGTACAATCGGTGCGGTTTCCGCATCCGGTATCAGCTTGTGGCTGTCCTCCAGCGATTTCCGGTAGCCGAACGGCGGCACGGTGCTGTGGTAGATGCCCGCCCTTGCCTTCGTGGTCATGGTGCTGCGGATTTTCTTTGAAATATCCCGTGCGTAAAAATCGTTAGATAACCTCGCATAAAGAAGTACAGATTTACAGTTCAATATACCCGACAAAGTTGTAGTAGATTTTGATGTCCCGGTGGGTTTCCCCGGCGATTTCATACTTCTCGCCCACCTCGATGCGCTTAACCAAACGCAGGAGGGTAGGGCGATCCAGTTCCTCAAGCTGGGAGTAGTCCCGAATCAGGTTTAGCCATTCATCGGCGGCGCATTCGTCCTCCCTTTGAGCCTCCAATTGCGCTGTGAGCTGCGTCCGCTGTTCCAGCTTGCTCCTGCGTTCGTCCTCGTAGCGGTTCATCAGCTGGACGCACAGCGCCTCCGGCATGACGCCCTTCACCTTGTCCTCGTAAGCCGACACCACCAGCTTTTCCAGTTCCGCCAGCCGCTTGTCTACCGCCGCCAGCGTTGCTCGGAGTGCCTTTGTCTGCTCCAGACTGGCGGCGTTCTTTTGGGCGAGGATTTTCTCCTTGAGGGCGGCTGGGCTGTTCTGCGCCAGCATCGCCTTTGCGTGGATGTCCAGCAATAGCAGCTTCGTCAGCGTGTTGCAGTTGATATAGTGGGAGGAACAGGCGGCTTTTCCGCCGCAGCCGTAGCGGTTGCACATATACGCTTTGTAGCTTCCGTAATGCCCGTCTGCATGGCGTTTCCGGCTCCGATAGTCCTTCAGGATGCGCATGGACGATCCGCAATCCATACAGTAGAGAACGCCGGCGAATAAGGAGATTTCCCCATCGCTGCCGGAACGCCCCTTTGACGGATGATTGTCCAGCCTCTGAACGGCGTCCCAGACCTCCTGAGAGACCAGCGGCTCATGGGTATGCTCCACCTTAATCCAGTCCGCTTTCGGCTTGCTGACCTGCTTGTGGACCTTGTAGGAGACGGTGCCGGTTTTGTTCTGCACCATGTGACCCAGGTAGACCTCATTCCGCAAAATGGTCTTGACCGTCACATCGTTCCAATACGGCGTTTCGCCCCGCAGGTTCGGCCTGCCCTCCGCCATATAGTAGAAACCTCGCGGCGATGGTACACCCTCCTCATTGAGCGTTCGGGCGATTTTCCGAAAGGTATCGCCTTGCAAGCGCATATCGAAAATGCGGCGAACGATAGGTGCGGTCACAGGGTCAATCTCCAGAATGTGCTTGTCTGCCGGGGATTTTCGGTAGCCGATGGGAGCGTAACAGCCGACATACTTTCCGCTCTTGAAGGTGGACTGTTTCACCGCCCGGATTTTACTGCTGGTATCGCGTGCATAGAGGTCATTCATGACATTTTTCAGAATAACCAGCATCTCATTGTTTTTGTGAATGGTGTCCACTCCATCATTGAGAGCGATGAACCGGCAGCCCATACTCGGAAAAACGATGTCTGTATATCGACCCGCTTCGATATAATCTCTGCCCAGGCGACTGAGGTCCTTGCATAATATCAGATTGATTTTCCCCGCTCTGGCATCGGCAATCATCTGATTGAACATGGGACGGTCGAAGGTCGTACCCGAGACTCCGTCATCGCAGTAGGCGGCGTAGAAGTTCCAGCCCTGTTCCTGCACATACCGGCCAAGCATGATTTTTTGATTTTCGATGGACACAGACTCCCCGGTTCTTTCGTCATCACGACTGAGCCTGCAATAAATTCCAACATTGTAGTTTTCCTGCATCTTGATTTTTTTACCTCCCTGGACGCAGGTACATAGCATCTTGTTACCTGATGCCATTATACCCGCTTTATCACTTTAAAGCAATATCTTTCGCGGCAGACACAGGAAATTTTTATGCTGTCTGCCGCTGGCTGCGCTCCAGTTCTATCGTGTCCAGGACATCCCCCATCTCGGTCTTTTCGGAAAACCGGCTGATGAGGTGATAGGTCACCCCGTCCATTTCCACATCAAGGCCCAGGTTCAAAAATACGCTTCGGTGTCCTCCACACTCAAAGCCTGGGACCTCTCCAGCAACGGCGATTTCCACAGGATGATTTTCGATTTTCTTCAAGCAATACCTCCCATTCTCCGCAGAATATCTACGGCGTTGCCCAATACGGAATAAAGAGCCTCGTTGTTTGGATTTCTCATGCTGGCCTTTGCCGCCATGCGGATTTTCCGCAAAGCGGTCTCCACTTCCCGTGTTGTGTACCCGACCTGAATGGCACTGATTGCAAGGTTAGCGAGATAGACGCAATCGGCGCAGGCCAGCTTGTCCTGCGCCGCCATTCTGCCGAGCTGTTCCAGAATGCCATCCCGCGATTTTACAGTGACGGCTGTTCTGTCCTCCTGCCATAAAATCTCACTGTTTGGAATTTCGGTAGCCGCTACCGATAACAGGTGGACGCCCTCGTACATATACATCTTGTTCAATGCCTGCCGCCTGCTGGGGGCGTATTCCTCGGTGATGCGGGCGTCCAGCTTCGGTCTGCCCCGCTTGCGCCCGACTTCCTCCGTCTTGATTTTCTCCATTGTCCAGCCTCCCTTCAAAAACAAAAACGCAGATACAACAAGACCGCCCCCAGCAAAAACGCTGTGGTTCGGTCTATGTATCTGCGTAAAAAATATGTGCAGTATTCAGTATCTTATTATGGTAGCACATATAGATGTTCCTGTCAATGCCTCTGGGGAAATTTTTGTCGAGGGTCGGCGAAAATAAGATCCATGCGCTACTGGGCAAGCAGGGCGTTTGTATATACAAATGCTCAAAGCCTGCGGTTTCCGGCATCGCCGGGAACCGCAGGCTTTGCTTGTTGGGAAGCATCCCAAACCCTTTGAACAGCGTTTCACGCTGGCTGCGGCTCTGCGAGCCTAACGGATTTTGAAAAGATGCCGTTTCCACTTACGGGACAGTTTGCGATTATGTTGGCAAGCCAACCTTGCCATTTTCCAAAAATCTCTGCCGGAGGTGGGAGAAAAAGCGCCGGAACGGTGCGTAGCCGCAGAATGAAATTCTGCGAAAAGGGGTTTGGGGGCGGGAGCCACCAACAAGCAAAAGCAGATTTTCGGCGTAACCGCCGAAAATCTGCTTTTGGTATTTGTGGGAACAAATACACTGCTTGCAAAGTAGCGCACGACCCACCGTTCCCGCCAACCTGGTACAGTTGACTTCATCGTTCATTATACAAAGAATCCATCAGTATCAAAGAGATGGTTAAGTTCCTCGCTGGTTTGTGCATGAGAAACTTTATCCCTGACAGCACTTTTCGACATGTCCAGTCGCTTGTATTTATAAGTTCCCGATGCCTGTTTCAATTGGCGAATTAGTTGGATTCTGCCAAGTCCAGGATTTTGTCTTGCATATTCTGCAAATCCTTTTGCCTTGCTAAGATTATCATCAAGGTCTGCGCGGTGAGGTTCTAAAATATCAATGACATATTTCGAAACAGGGTCTCTACGCACAATGATAAAGTCTGGGTATGCAGGCTTCATTTCCCCATCCATTTCGTAAGGGATGCAAAGAGACCATGCACCTCTGGAGGGGTTACGAATAAAACAGACAAAGCCATCCTGCGCCTGTTCTTCTTCAAGCGTTCCGATTTCCCATGTGTTCAACTTTAATATAGCGATTCCTGTTGCATCGCTGACAAACAAATGATCTCGATACGCTTTTCCGCCTGCTTCGTGTGGAACCTGAATTGTTTCCGGTAAACGGAAATTGTGCTTGCTTACCACATCCCCGTCAGATACAATAGTATCATATTGTCTGCGTATCTTCTCATCAACGCTCGTAGCAATATGACGGCGATAATCATCGTTCAAGCGGTGGAAACGTTGCTGAGCATAGGTGTGCAGTTTATTCATGCTGTCTTCATCGGCGACAAATAGAATGACATCTACCTTGAATCCATTGGGATCATCTTCATCTATATATTTGTTGCCATAAATATTTCCGATACCCTCATTGCCGAGTTTACTTTCCGCAATGCGAAACTGCCTGTCCACATCTGTGTCTGTAGTTGTGAAAAGGTTATGCACATAGTAGTTATCAACAGTTTCCCCGAATGCATCAAAAATCTGTGTTGCCAACTTGAACTGCTTGACCTGTAGCACAAGGTCATCGTATTCTCCGCAGGTTTTCAAATCTTCCACATAGTTGTGAATCATATCCGCAATCTCGGATTGTACTTCTCTGATTGCCATGCGATGCAAACCAGACATAGTAAGCAAGTGTGCCATTTTAAAGAGAGATGTCAGGTAGTTGTTAATTCGCACAGCTCTAACATTGTAGGAGAGAAGACCCGCGTCATTGATGAATTTCATAACCTCTTCGCGGTCGAATAAATCAACTGGGGTTTCCTGATCTGCTTCATCTGCATTCTCGCCTGCAGAAGATTCTGCCACTGGAGCCGATATCCCGTTGTCGGCTGTTGATGTAGCGTCAGTAGCTTGAATATCGGAAGATTCAACCATTGAACTAAAACTGGAACTCTCAGCTGTATTCACTGCTGGAGGGCTTATCTCACTAACAGGCTTTGCTGCACCTGTTCCGCCTTGACTTTGGGAATCTGTTGTAGTAGCTTCATCTTGTTCTGTTGTGCCACCCGAAATATCGAGTGAAAGCTGTCCAGGCATATTGTTATTTGGCTTTTTTCTACCAGGCCTGACCGTCAAGGTATCGTATCGCCTTTGATTGGGAGTTTCCCCATACACATCTGTTGGTATATCGCCACCCTCTGCACTTTGCAAAGCATCTACGACATCCTTAACCGTATCCTCATTAAAGTGCGGCAAAAACAGATGAACATCATTCAACACTTCATCTACTGTGATGTGCATCTGCATCGGTGTTCTGACCATTCTGCCGAGCAGCTGTGCAATGTAGGTGGCATCGCTGGCGTGCTTGAAGGACATCATAGTTTCTGCCCTTGGGCAGTCCCATCCAGTGGAAAGATTCTCCTTGAAAAATACTACACGGATATTCCTATCCTCGGAGATATCTGACGGTTCCACATAGCGCACATCCAGTCCGCCCACCGTAATTGTTCCCTTTTCGCCGAAAGTATGCACAACTTGTCCAGCGTCAAAGCGGAAACCAGTGCGTTCCTCGATTTTCTGCAAGCAGTCCTGTAAATCCGTATCTGTAAGTTTGCCATTGCTGCCGTTCAGTACCTGTATAACAAAAACAGGGTTTACATAGGCATAGTGCTGTTCTTGGCAATACTGTGTCCAATGTTGCCATTTTTCCTGCCAATCATCGGCGGCGGCTTGTAGAATAGCCATATCCTTGTTTACGGTACTTTCTTCCGGGTAGGTAATCACAATGCGGTCTTTCAGCAGGCCTGACGCCCGCACCTCATCTGCTGTGACAATAGATTTGTGTATCGTTGAGGAAGTCCCCTCCACCAAGACATTAAAACGCTGGGGGGTGGCAGACATCCCGATTACCAGAGGCATCGGAGGTATCTTATCTTCCTCGCTGCCTTTCAGGAATTTTTGCATGATGGTCGTTGCCTTGCCAGCTTCTCTGCCCTGCATCCCACGATGTGCTTCGTCAATGATAAAATAGAGACGGTCACTCTTTTCCCTTGCAGTATTAGCGATGGTCTGCCAAATCGTGTATGTGCGTCCATCTCCATTTTTTGTGAGTTTGGATGTCTTTGACAATTTCTGCGTGTTCAAGAAGTAAATATGGCCGTCCTCGAACAACTCCATATCAAAGGAATCCTCACTGACCGTCACACACCGCCCAAGGCGGATTCTATCTGCCTTGGCATCGATTTTCAGTTTGGACTGCTCATTCAGTTGCGGCGAGTCCGACAGCCAAATCACAATGGCGTTCTGCTGTTCCATATAGGATTCATCCCCAAAGAAAATACTTTCAATCAAGGATGCCATGATAATTGTTTTGCCCGCACCCGTGGGTGCAGTAAAGGAAACCACCTGCGGAGCGTGTGTCCTATGGTAGCTGCCGAGGGCTTCTGCTGTTTTCAAGCGGATGTCCACAAGCGCCCGTTTTTGAAATGGAAATAATTCTACTTTCATGTTTATCTCCCCGTGTTAATGCGGAAATTGTCCAAATAATCCCTGTAAAGCTGGTAGCAGTCCTTACCGTCATAGTTGCGGATCATCTCACGGTAGGCCGTCTCTGAATCCGTCACAATGAATATCGTTTGAATCTCCGAGTATTTGCGAATCTCATTATCAAACTCGGAATAGAAAGTTTCATCAATCAGAACCGCCATCTTGTTTTCTGGTAGGAGCAACATAGGCGGCAGTTCCTCTGTATTCAAAACCGGACATTTCCCAATTGCTCTACCCTTCATCCAGAGAACAGGCAGCAACTCCGCAAACTGTTTTCCAAGCGCAACAGATGTCTTGTCAAGAAAACTAAGTTTGAAAAAAGCGGCGTTAGCCTTGAATCCATCTGACATAGGAATATCGCTACCAAAGTAGTTTCCACTGAGAGGATTGCCGTTTATATCATGCCCCTCAATACTGCATACTGTGCGCGGCCAGTTTACATATCTGGCAATACCGAGTTTTTCCCATTCTTCGTCCCCAGGTTGGTAGCCTTGTGCGGTTAGAGCCGTTGCTTCATCTGCCGAGACCTCATTATTTGTGACCATGATACAACGGCGATGTCCACCGTCTTCGGCGTTAAGAAGATTGACAGCATGAAGGGTAGTGCCAGAACCAGAAAAGAAGTCAAGGATAAGAGCATGGGTTTTACTTTTCAATGAGAAATTTATACAATCATGTACGGCATAAAGTGACTTTGGAAAAGTGAATTTTTGACCACCAATAATATTCCGTAGCATCGTAGAGCCATAAACACTTGCATCATGTCTATCCCGCACCCATATTGTCCGAGGATTTTGAACTGAGTCAAAATTCCCAGTTTTTTGCGCTACTACATAAGCGCCAGAATCATCTGTTCCGAGAATTTCTAAGAGGCCATTTTCAATTTGTTCCATCTGTTTGTCTTTCAACATGACAATACTGCATTGCTGAGTAGTCGCATTAAACTGACCAGCCTTAACGCGATGTTCCGCCATTCGTTTCCTTAGTGTATCTTGTCCTACTTGCCACCGCCCCTCAACATTGTTTTTTCTTAATGGCCAGCAGATAACAGCACTGCTGGGAAGCGTTGACGGCCAAGGAATGTTGTTGCGGTTTTCTTCCAAAGCAAGTGAATCTCCAACATACAAAATCTTATGAGTTTCCTTATCCACATAAATAGGATAAAACAGATTTGGCCTGTCAGAACGGAGAGCTGCAGTTCCTCGGCGGAGTAAGCTATTCCATATTGTTATAGTCTGTTCTGATTCATCATCCTCATCATTGGACAATAACATATTGTCATTAACCTGTTCAATTGTGTGATTTCCCATGAAAACATAAAAGAAGTATTCACCTGCCCTGGAAAACTGCCCCGGTCTTGTGGACCCTTTTTTATTGGTCATTGCAGAAATCATCTGAATCTTTGCCTCTTTGAATATCTCCTCAAGCAGACAACCCAAGTGCAGGTATTCTTTTTCATCTATGGTGGCGATTAACACCGAATCTGTAGGATTAAGCAATTTTTTCGCCAATCGTAACCGTTTCTCCATCATGGACAGCCATTTACTGTGTCGGTACTGATCGTTTCCGTCTACATAATCATTATTGTATTTCCAGTCCTTCGCCCCCGTGTTGTAGGGCGGGTCAATATAGATGCAATCCACTTTCCCGGCGTAGAGATATTCCAGTAACTGAAGGGCGTGGTAATTGTCGGCTTCAATCAGCGTATGCCAAAGGTCACTGTCTGGTGCATTCTCGACCGCATCAATCGGCGTAAGTGTCGGGTAAATTGGCTCACCAAATTCCGCAACAACTACAATCTCATCGAGCCTGAAGGTTTTTTGCTCATGCGTTTCTCTGCGATCACAGATTGTATTGTCACCATCAATGCGCAGAACCGTGTAGATGTCACTGACGTACCCGGTTTTCAGAGCAACCTTGGAGCCAACTCGAATCGGCATACTATAAAGCGGTGTACATTCCGGCAGATGTTCCTCAAACACAAGGCCGAACTTTTTCTGCTCGATTAGTTTATCAGTTTCTTGCAGAATCCGCTCCCGGAGTATCGGGTCATCTATCTGCTGGATCAAATCCTGTAAGAGTGCCATAGCTTGCACCTCATCCTTCAGTAATCGTCTTTTCCTTTATGTGATACTGAATGCCATGTTCCTCACAGAAGAAAATGACCTTCGCTGCACATTTGTTATAAAAATCCTTGTGTTCCTCATAGGAACTTGCGGTCTTATTGTAATTTGTTCTTCCAAAAATAATTCGGTCAACGAAACTAACGGCCTCCAGCAACTCTTGTAAATCTTGCTCTGCCATATTTGGAGTTGGATATGGTTCCATGCTTATCCATGTCTTGCATCCGGCATTATGTAGTGCTTTCAATGCTTCCAGCCGGTCTTTATAGGGTGCTGCCCCCGGTTCCATCTTCTTTCTATACTCTTCATCCAATGAGATGAGTGTTATGCCGTACTCATTTTCATCTGAAAGTTCAGCCAGCGATATGGGAAGAATTCCTTTTGTCAGCACTGTGCATTTGATTCCGGCAGCATTCAACTTTTTGATTGATGCGATTGCCATGTCTGCGATCTCCTGATATCCATACATGAACGGGTCAGTAGTAAAACACAGCTGCACGGACACAATCTTTCCCTTTAATCTCGGAATTTCTTTATCAAGGAGTTCAAGCGTGTTCAATACGAGCCTTGGACTGCACCAGTCTTCATAGCCTTTTATTTGCCCGAAACGCTTTTTTTGTAAAAAGGCGTAGCAAGGGAACAGGCAGCCATGAGAACAGCCCAGCACAAAATTCATTGTATAATCGCCATACTCCACGCCCGTTTTGTAAAGCATAGTTTTTCTTTGTACATAGCCAGTCACTTTACTCATAGTGCGGGCGTTCCTTTCTGAAACGAAACAACAGTGTGCCTTTTTCCATCCTTGGAATCAACGGCAGTGCTGAATATCGCTCCATATGTGTTTTTCAGTTCATTCCGTATTTCCTGTCTAAATCCGTCAGACGGAAAAATCGGATGATAATCCAAAAGCTGCCATAATGACTCAAGTGGCACATTTTTCTGGCCAGAAAATGATTTTTGCAAATATTTTGCAATGTCTGTCACAAAAAAGCAGGACTCGTCCGTTGCAGGCACAAGAAAACCCTCATTGCCAAAATCAAACGATAACTGGTACTGACCACCGTGCGTGTCTTTAGTTGAGGACTTTCCTCCGAAAGTTTTCCATGCCACCTGTTTATATAGCTTGAAGCCTTCGATATGGCTGGTACAATGAATCAAACTGTACAACTGTGAATTTTGCGTATTGAAAAATGGAAATGCACCCACAAAATATCTGCGTTGACCTTTTAGCTCTTGTATGATTTCTTCCACCCGTTCTTCATATGCCTTTTTGTCGCTGCCAAATGGAATTAGTTTCTCAAAGTCAGTGAGATAGGTGTTTTCATATTTTTCCTTCGCAGCTTCCCGCCTTACCTGCGAAATTGCTCGTACTGTATCCGAGACCATGTGGTTAATCATGACCTCGCCCCAATTTCTTAAAAACGGGATAAGCACAGGCCAGCTGATAGATGCATCATACGGATCGTAAAACAGAAAATAGTGCAGATGCTGACGACCATACAACTGAGGGCCTATCGTCTCTAATAGTTCATCCCGATCTTTGGCAGTTGCGATGATTCTAAAATTCCCTTCGTCAGCGGGAAGATGTTTTTTAAGTTCGTCCACTTTCTCTTGAGAATTATCATTCAAATATATCTGGATCTGTTTCTGCGGATAGGTGCGGGCAACATCAAGAAGCGCCTTAGCAACCCGAACAGGCGTCCCTTCGACAACTTCCCCATTATGTGTATAAACGCCGCTATTACACATACAGTCGATAAACACCAATCCATAGCAGGAACTATTTAGCATCAGCTTTTGCGCCCAAGCTTTTATGTACTCCTCTACCAGTTTGAATTTCATGATGGTGTGAGGACTTGCCTTACTTATTATTTTACTATTGTTACTGCTTGACATAAACTCCCTCACATTCTTCATTTGATTTCACAATATCAAAATCAAATCCACCATGCTATTTCAGTATCAATCGGCCAAAGACGCTTACCCGTACTTAAATTAACAAACACTTCTATAATCTACTATACCACATAACACGACTGATTTCCAGAACCCCCAGCAATTTTCCTCATGTTTTCAGATATTCTACCCATTTGTAACGCATAAAACGCCAGAGGGAGCCTTGCCTTATAACAAGTCTCCCCCTGGTGTTCATGGTCTCCTGTTGGCGCATTTGCCGGAGTTTTGAACCTATCAAACGTTACTCATCTCGCTCTTGATGATTTCCTCTGCACGGTTCACAATACTGTTCATGGCTCTGACCCATTCCCATTGCGATTGGCGCTTCAAATCCTCCGTCACGCCCTCGGTGGTTGCCATCTGCTGGATGATAAGCCGATAACGCTCCTGTGCCTGTTCGTTCAGGTCGGCAAGATAGGTGTGTAGCTTGCCCGTCAAAATTAGATGATTGAGCAGGAGAGGATTTGTTTTTTCCATATACGCCTTGTGCATCCACCCCCATTTCCCGATGGGACGGTCACCGTCCTCTGAAAGCTCGATAGCCGGAATGTAGTAGTCCCCGACAAGGACATAATCAAGTCCACTCGCTTCATCATGGATTCTCGGTTTTAATTCGTTCATTGTGTTTTCCTCCGTTATTTTCGGTAGCCGCTACCGTTAATACGATGTTTGGCATAAAGTTGTTTCTGTCTGTGGTACAAATCAACTTTGTCGGAGGTAACAGGGATGCTATGTCCTGCATGTAATGTCATTCTTTATGAGAGGGTGTCATTAAACAGGTTCTTGAACGGAGCCATCTCATTGTACCCCGTAGCGGTGTCAATCCCATCGCTGATTGCGATATAGCGTACCTTCTTGCCCGGGAAATATACTTCGGTATAATATCCCGTCTGCAAGTAGTCACGCCCAAGACGTGAGAGGTCTTTTGTAATGACCGTGTTGATTTTCCCGCTTTCAATATCCTCAATCATGCGCTTAAAATCCGGTCTTTCAAAATTCGTACCGCTCCATCCGTCATCGACGTAGGTTTCCACGACCTCTATCCCGTGGTACTGTGCGTACTGCATGAGCATCTGCTTCTGGCTCGTTATGGAATTGCTTTCCCTGTCCGTGATGCCGTCATCAACGGACAACCGGGTATATAACCCGCCTTTTGGTGCTGTTTTGTATGTAGTCCTACCCATTCGCTTCTCCTTTTCCGGAAGAAGCTGGTGAACTGCAAAGTGGTTCTTCATTTTTTATTATACCTTCACAGCCGATCTCCTGCAAGCATTTTTCCGCTTTATCCGCATTTTCTGAATTTAATATCGCCCTCACAAACGCATCCTGCGGCGTTCTCCTGCTGTCAAATACCCTTGTCACGATAAGTTTTGTTTTATTCAAATATATTCCCTCCAAATTTCACTCTAATATCAGACGTTTTCCGTGCCCTGCCCTGAAAAATAAAAGCCCGGCAAGGTATAAAATTACTCTGCCGGATAACAGACGCTTTGAAAGGACGTAATATAGACGCTTCCAAAATGCGCCCGAACCCTTGTATTTCCCAGCTTTATACGCTAAGACACTTCTTTTTCTATTTTAAATTTAAAAGTATTTATATATATAACAGGGAATCCCCCATAGCCGTATGTATATATATAAAAAGAATTTGGCGATTTACACGTCTAAGCGTCCGTTGCGTCTTAATGCCTTTCCCCTGTCCGCACTTTTACATGGATACCCTTGAACCCCCTTGCGGTCTTTCCATTTCCGAGTGCGATATTATTGGTATAGGTCAGTTTATATTTATCCTCATTCTGCCGTAAAAAGTTGGAGAAACTGCGCTCCCCTAAAGGCTTCTCAAGGTTGTCCTCGCACCACTGGCTGTAGGCGCTGTAAAGCTGCTTTGACGTGGCGTGTGTGCCTTTCTCAAGCCGGATATAGCCCTCCGACTGCATGAATACGATGATGTTGTTCCCGTCCTGCATGGCTTTTGTCAGGTTGTCCTCCGCCCTCTGGCTTATGGTGAAACGGTATCCGTTGTCAATCAGGCGGTGCAGCCCCTCAAGACACCATAGGAATATCCCCTCTGCTTCAGCAATCAGCTTTTCGCCGAGGAACGGGTCATCTTCCCTGTCCGGCCTGCGCTCCTTGACTGTAAGGACAATCTGCCGCCGGAAAAAGCCGTAGGAACGGTCATACAGCGAACCGAGGTTGCCATTCCCGAAGCAGATGAACCTCACGCATAGATACCCCTGCTCGCTCTGTTTCCCCTTGCGCTCCAAATCCGTTTTATCTTCCAGTGTCACTATGGATTTGATGTTGTTCGTCTGCGGCAATGCCTCCAGCTTCATGTCATCATCAAGCATCAGCAGTTTCCATTCAAGGTCTGCCCGTGCGAAGCGGTCAACCTCCACCTTCTGTATGCTGCCCGTGTTCATGCTGTCACCGAGCAAAGCACGAAGCACCCTGCCGATGCGTGACTTGCCCTCCCCGCCTTTGCCTATGACAATCATCATTTTCTGCCCCTTTGTCGTGGGCTGCAGCACATATCCCATAAATTCCTGCAAAGTGATGATGTCCTCCGGCTCCAATAACTGCCCTACAAAGGAAAGCCACTGTGACGGCTCAGGCGCATCCGGCGCATACCGCACCGGGAGCCTGTTCATGCAGAACTCTTTCTGTGCGGAAAAATCCCCCGACAGGAAATAGGTTCCGTTCGCCACATGGATACGGTCTGTCTGGTAGGGTATCGGCGGGGAGTAGCACCTGATCCGCAGCGCATCCAGGAGCGTTGTCGCCTTTTTTGCGATGCCTGATGTGACATAAGGCGCAATCTTGTAGTATATCTCCGCTTTAATCTGCTCCGCATCACCGATTGCCCCGTTTACGTCAAAAAAAGTGCCGTGTATGCACTTCATAGGGTGCCCTGCGAGGAAATCCTCACAGAAAAGCACGTCATTGACTTTGCTCCCGTCAAACCATGTTTCCGGCTGTGACGCCCGCTCCATTTTCTCCATTGTCTTTTCCAATGCCACCCTCTGCTCCGGCGACACACTGTTCCAGTCTTCTTTCAATTTTCAACACTTCCTCTCCATAATCCGCTACTAACTGCACACGCTCCGATAGCAGAGCGTACAATAACACATCAAGCAGATACTCAATATAGTCTTTCTTTTCCAACGCTTCACAGAATAACGGGTTCCATTCCCCATCCGGCTCCTGCGGCGCATACTGTTCTTTCCACTGCCTTAAACAGCACAGGTAATCGGAAATCACACGGAAGCACCTCTTTTCCGCCCTCTCAAACCTCTGCTCCGGTGATAATCTCCGCTTACGTTTTGGCGGCGGCTTCCTGCCCCTGTTATCCTCAAAACTGATACCGAAATCCGACGCAATCCGCAACGCCGCTTCCTTCTTCCCAAGCCCGTAAAACTTTGCCACAAAATCAATGGCATCGCCCTTTTCCCCGCATCCGAAACAGTAATAGCGGCTGTCTATCTTCATGCTCGGATTTTTGTCTTTGTGGAACGGGCAGACCGCCATGCCGCTGCGGTTTATTTTTATCCCGCAATGCTCCGCCGCCTGCCTTGCGGTAATGCCGTTTTCCCTTATCGCTTCAAATACATTCATTGAAACCTCCATGCACGCAAAAAAGGCAGCTACAAACCTGTCAAATAGGTTCATAACTGCCTTAACGCTGTGTAAATCAATTATCAGTGGACAATGCCCACAATCATTCTCACTTAACCAAAAATCTAAAAACTGTCTATATAAGTATGGCTGCACCCTTTCCGCCAGTTCCCGATCAGTGCGTAGTATAATGGGATAACGTGACTGTTGTCCTCCGCTGCATTCACGCCGACATACCCGTTATGTGCGCTGAATGTTTCAAAACAGAGCGCAACATCATCCAGCTGCTCCGAGCCGACGATATCTTCCGACAGATAGACCATGCCGCTTTTTGTCACCCTTATCTGGTTGTTGTGCCTGTCATTCCCGCAGGCAATCAGCATACGGAACTGCTCAAGGGTGATTGTCCTGATGTCATACGCCTTTATCCTCTGCCCGTTCAAAATAATAGATTTCCCCCTCTGTATGGGGAACATTTCCTCTTGTATCATCTTCCAATAAAAATCCCCGTTTTTACAAAATTTTATACCCTGCAAGTAGCTTCTGGGAGGGAAGCCCACATTGGAATCGCACCATCATCTCTATGACCGTTTTACGGAAGTATCATTATCAGGAAACAGTGTCATGGCGCAAGGTTCCCACACCTTGTTTACAGTAAAACATTTGTCGCTCCCGCCTGTTCTGATATAGGCGATTATGGCGTGTTTCCGCATAGCTCGGCTGTTTCATACGTCTTGCAGGATTGCCCATATTCAGTTGTCAGTATGCCTTGCGGTTTTCTCCCCGCACCGCAAATAAGATATGCCCGTCTGCCCGGTTAAATTTCCAGCTTGTCCGCCCCGTATTTATGGATAATCCGGAACAGGATTTCCTTCTCTTTCCCCTCCGCTTTCCCGTATAGCCTGCACAGTGTTTCAAGCTCTGTTTCTGTGAGGGTATTGGTATAGGGCTTGTAGTTATCCGTGATAAAAACCCCGCCGTTACAACCCTGTTTTGTATAAATCGGGTAATCAAAAGTCAATGCGAAAATATCATGGTGTATCGTGCGTATCGTAACGCCTAATTCCCACGCAAGCTCCCTTGACGTTATATGCCCTTTGACTGATAAAATGCTGATGATTTCCATTCTCCGGTGTGCCGTGTCCATGCTGCGCCTCCCCTCACTTCCCGGCTTGAAAACTGCCGGATTTTTTATGTATTCCTTTCACAGTACGGCCCGAATTCATGTATGATTGACAGGACGGTTTCCCTGTCTTTCCCCGTACATCCCACAGCGAGTTTTTCCAGGCATTCCAGTTGTTCACGGGATAGGGAGTTTTGGTATTTCCCTGCACCGTCCATGAGAGAGTAGCCGCCGTTATATCCCTGCTTTGCAATCACGGGAAGTTCCTCACCAATAACTTCAAAATCCCTGCGTATGGCGTTCTTCCCGACACTGTACATAGCCATGAGCTTTGGCACGGTCAGCCTTTTCCCCGACAGCAGCATACGCTCGATTTCCCGCCGCCGCTGGAATGCGTGGTCTAACATTTTTTCACCCCCTTTCTCCGCTGTTTGTGATGTTAATTGTAGATAAAGGAAGTTCCCGTATATGGGTACGTTCCTCAAAAAATTTTCTGCCTTTTCTTACAGTCAGCTAAAACCAGAAACTTTCTCTTTGAAGTAATAGCAAGCACTGCCTGTGTTCCCTCACAGGCTCTGATTTTCCCAAATCCCCCCGGAGCGGGAATCTGGAAAATCTGCTTGTAGGGGGAAGCATCCCCCTACCCCCTCTGCGCTCAAAAATCATAAAATCTCCTGCCAAGATTTCTGATTTTTTTCACTGTTTTTTTGCACGAACAACCCCCATAGCAGGATTGAAGATTGTGTAAAATCCTTTCAAAAATCCAACACGGAAAGGAGATAATAAATGGCAAACCGTGAGCGCAAAAATGAGCTGAAAATATATCTAAGTGACAAGGAGCAATACATACTGGAGCAGAAAGTAAAAATCTCTGGCATGAAAAGCAAGTCCACTTTCCTCCGCCGCCTGATTTTGTACGGCTTTGTCTATGACATTGACTATTCAGACCTGCGGGAATACAACTACACGCTTGGAAAAATCAGCGGCAACTTAAACCAGATCGCCAAGCGAATGAACGCCACAGGCAACGTCTATAAAGCCGATGTGGAGGAAGTGAAAAAGCTGATGAAACAGGTGTGGGATACACAAAAATCCATGCTCTCAAAACAGCCCACCATGAAGCAGTAAGCCCAAACGGAATCCCCCTCCAGAATCAAAATTGTTCCAGCCAGATTTTGCACACAAATACGCAACAGATAAACTGTAATAAAAGCCAAAATCAGACAAATTTCGCACCATTAAAAAAGGTGTACCGCAGTGAAGTTTATTTCTTCCTTGCGGTACACCTTTATGTGTGCAATTATTCTTTATTTTTTGTCTTTGGTGTGTATACAGTTTTTGCTTTTTTCTAATCATATCTTTTCCCTTACTGATAGTCTATAAAAAAGAATGGCAGTTTTACATTCAAATAAAACCGCCATTCTTAAGCTCATGCGCTATATATTTTTCATAAAATTACCGTCAGCATTTGCTTTGAATATTTATAAAGATAATTTTATGAATGCTTTGTAAAATATAAAAGTTATGTTTTGTATAATTTATGTAAAATACAGGTTTTTTAGGAAAACTGCACCACATCACTTTTATCTTGCTGAAAAATAATCTGTATAACCGTTCCTTGCCCCAGGCTGCTTTGCAGTTCAATCTTGCCATTCAAGTATTGTACAGCATGTTTTACAATAGATAGTCCTAATCCCGTTCCACCTGATTCCTTAGAGCGGCTCTTGTCTACACGGTAAAATCGTTCAAAGATTCTTGCCTGATGTTCCGGCGGTATGCCGATTCCCGAATCCTTCACCGTAATCGAGGCACTATTTTCCTGACTGCTTATAGCTACTTCTACCGTACCGCCGTTCTTATTATACTTGATAGCATTATCACAGAGGTTAAAAATAATTTCTGTTAAGAGCCGCCGGACACTTTTAATATAAACCTTTTTTCCTGTTAAAGCCACTTCAATATCTTTTGCCGCTGCTATATCTGCCAGTCCTGCCATCACCTCAGATGCGATCTCACATAAATCAACATTTTCAAACGGCATATCGCATCCCTCGTCTAATTGGGATAAACGGATAATATCATCAATTAATGTTACAAGCCGCCCTGCCTCTGTGCGGATATGCCCTACAAAACGTGTCATATCCTCCGATTTTACAAGACCGTTCTCCATTAACTCCGCACTCCCCATTATGGATTGCAGCGGAGTTTTCAATTCATGTGATACGTTGGCAGTAAACTCCCGTCTGTTCCTTTCTGCGAAAGCTGCTTCTGTTATATCAAAGGCAAGAACAACCGCCCCAATTACAATACCGTTAGATTCAATGCGGTTGACATGGATCTGATACTCTTTTCCCTCACGTTCTATGCGGATTTCGCTGTGTCCACTTGAAAATGCGTCCTGTATGGCGTGGCTCACATTATGGCTTCTCTCTACTGTCAGAAAATCTTTACCTATGCTGGAACGTTTCGTATGAAACAGCTTCAGCGCGGCAGGATTAATGTTCAGAATTATATTTTTCTCATTCAAAAGGACAAGCCCTTCCGTCATGCCATATGTAATCTGTGCAAATTCATCATTTTTCCTTTGGAGTTCCGACAACTGCATATCAATCTGCTTATGCTGTTTATTGATACGGTTTAATAGGGGAGCCAGCTCCTCATAAGTATCGTTTTCCAGCGGTTTTTCTAAATCAAGTCTGTTTAACGGCTCCATGATATGTTTAGAAATACGGCTTGCTAATACTCCTGATAAAATGAGTGTTACAACAACTACAATTAAAATCGGCTGTATCATCCCCAAAACAAGCACCCATATCGTAACGCTGCTGACAGAAATCCTTAATACTGAACCATCATTAAGCCGCCTTGCACAGTAAAGTGTTTTTTCTAAAAGAGTCGTGGAATAACGTGAGCTTTTTCCCTCTTTATTCCGCAGGGCTTCTTGAATTTCTTCCCTGTCCGCATGGTTTTCCATACTTTCCCCGTCAGACTGTGTATCATATATAACATCTCCATTTTCAGCAACCCATGTCAGACGGTACTCCCTTGACTGTAATTCCTCCAGATAGTTCCGTCCATCCTTTTCAACGGCTATGGCAGCTAAAGACAGTTCATCCTCCAACTGTTTTCCCTGAACATTACTGAAATAACTGTAAAGACATCCCATGATGATAACAAGGCTTGCAATCAGGACAGCCCCCGCTACAACCATAATTGATTTAAAAATTTTCTTTGTCATGCCTGCACCTCTAACCTATAACCAACACCACGCACTGTTTCAATCATTTTCCCATAATCCCCCAGTTTTACACGCAGAGTACGGATATGCATATCAACCGTTCTCGTTTCACTGACATAATCAGCTCCCCATATGTCATTAAAAAGCTGGTCACGGGAAAATGCGATGCCCGGACGGGAAAGGAACAGCCGAAGAAGTTCAAATTCTTTTAAGGTAAGCTGTATTCTTTCATTATCAATGGAAACTGTATGTTCGTCCAGATTGACAACAAGCCCCCCGGCTTTCAAAAGATGTTCTACCTCTGTAGGATTGCACCGGCGGAGTACCGCTTTCACACGGGAAACCATCTCCATCATCCCAAAAGGCTTTACAAGATAATCATCCGCACCTAAATCAAGGCTCTGGATTTTATCATACTCCATGCCTTTTGCAGTTGCCATGATGACGGGAATCCTGCAAGTGTCAGGGCTGTCTTTTAAAAATTTCAGCAGTTCCACGCCCTCCTCTCCGGGCAGCATAATATCAAGAATTATCAAATCCGGCTTTTCCATAGATAAAGCGTCACGAAAGGCTATTGCATCCAAAAATCCTTTTGCTTCAAAATCTGTGGAATTAAGCGTATATACCTCAATATCCCGGATACTGTCATCATCTTCCACACACCATACTTTCATAATCATGCTCCTTTATGTTCTCCTGTCACGGAAAAAGCCACCCACTCTGCAATATTTACCGCATGATCCCCGATACGCTCAAAATATTTGGCAATCATCAGTAAATCCAGCGCATATCCTCCGTCTGTCGGTTTTTCTGCTATCAGCTTAATCAGAGATGACTTGACCTGTAAAAACAAATCGTCAACCACATCATCACGGTCAATCGCCGCACCAGCCAATACTACATCCTGTTTTACAAAAGCGTCAATGCTTTCTGTAACCATCTGGCTCGCCGCATCTGCCATAAACCGGATCTGTTCACATTCCCCTCCAGTCCTTCCGTCAAGAAACGTGATAATTTCCGCAATATCCGCCGCCTGTGTTCCAATACGCTCCATATCAGTAATCATTTTAAGGGCTGCAGATATTTGCCGTAAATCCCTTGCTACCGGCTGTTGCTGTAACAGCAGTTTCAAACACAGTGTTTCGATTGTGCGCTCCATCCGGTTAATCTCTCCATCAAGGGATAAAACCTTGTCTGCCAGCTTTATGTCGCCCATAGTTAATGCTTTTGAAGCAGCGGCAATCGCTTCCTCACACATTGCCCCCATTTGGGTAAGCTCTTTATTCAGCATAACAAGCTGTTCATCAAAACGACTTCTCATTATCCAAACCTCCCCGTAATATAATCCTCCGTCCGCTTGTCCTTTGGTTGCTCAAACATCTTTTCCGTATTTCCATACTCAATTAAATTGCCAAGGAGAAAGAAAGCCGTATTATCGGAAATCCGCACAGCCTGTTGCATATTGTGCGTTACGATGATAATAGTATACTTTTCTTTAAGTTCCATTGCAAGTTCCTCTATTTTAGATGTGGAAATAGGGTCAAGTGCGCTTGTAGGCTCATCCATCAGAAGCACATCCGGCTCTACCGCTAATGCACGGGCAATGCAGAGCCGCTGCTGCTGACCGCCTGACAGTCCTAATGCCGATTTTTTCAGCCTGTCCTTTACTTCATCCCAGATTGCCGCCCCACGCAGAGAGCGTTCTATTATATCGTCCAATTTTGCCTTATTTTTCACTCCGTGTGTCCTCGGCCCGTAAGCAATATTGTCGTAGATGCTCATAGGAAAAGGATTCGGCTTTTGAAAAACCATGCCAATACTGCGGCGAAGCTCATTGACATCGACATCTGCATCAAAAATATTATCGCCCCTATAATACACTTCTCCTGTAATCCGTACACCAGCGATAAGGTCATTCATTCGGTTTAACGATTTAAGGAAAGTAGACTTCCCACACCCGGAGGGGCCAATCAGTGCCGTAATGCTCTGTCCTTCAATCTCAATATTTACATCTTTCAAAGCCTGTGTACTGCTATACCACAGGCACAGGTCTTTTACCACCATGGCAGGATTTTTGTCATGATTCATTATATTATTCATACATTTCTCCTTTTTTGGAAATATCTGCTCGCCAGTGTAGCCGACAGATTGATGAACATGGTCAAAATCATCAGGATAGCGGCAATTGCAAAGGCTATACCAAATTCCCCGTTTTCTTTTGCATAAACATATAATGCGACCGTCAATGTTGCCCCTGCACTGCCAAGCCCTTCAAGAATCCCGTTCAGGGCATGGGCAAAACCAGCCGTAAAAAGAAGTGCCGCTGATTCTCCCAAAATTCGCCCCACTGACAATATACAGCCTGTTATGACTCCATCAATACAACCTGGAAGCACAACGGTATAAATCACACGCCACTTTCCAGCTCCCAGCCCAAAAGCACCTTCACGGTAACTTTGCGGTACTGTTTTCAGGCTTTCCTGCGTTGTGCGCATAATCGTAGGCAGATTCATGATTACCAAAGTAAATGCCCCCGCTAAGAGGGAAGTTTTCATACCAAAAAACTGACAGAAAAACAGCATACCTACAAGTCCATAAATAATAGACGGAATCCCTGATAAGGTTTCGGCTGCATACTCAATCATTTCTACCAGTTTCTTATTTTTGGCATATTCTGTAAGATAAATCGCCGCACCAACTCCAAGCGGGAGAACAAATACCAAAGTTGCCGCTACAATATAGACTGTGTTAAGAATATCCGGCAGTATCCCGATCCGGTCAGACAGATAACTCGGTTTCGTAGTAAGCAGCTCCCAAGATACATTCGGCAGCCCTTTCCACAATACATAACCAATCAAAAATAATACCAATGCACAAGTAATGCATACGGAAATCCCCATCAACACACGCATGGCTGTAATATATGTTTTCCTTCTAAGGGAAATTGATTGTTTTTCCATCTATATTTACTCCTTGCTTTGTTTCAAAAAGAAATTTAATACGGCATTTATCAGCATGATAAAGAGGAATAAAACCAACGCAATCGAAAATAATGCCTGTTTCTGTAAACTTCCGTCAGCCGCATAAGACATTTCACTTGCCACAGCGGTTGTAAGGAAACGGACGCTCTGAAAAATTTTCGGCATATTTGGGGCGTTCCCCGCCACCATCATAATAGCCATAGCCTCGCCGATAGCCCTGCCAACGCCTAACACAACAGCCGCCGCAATGCCGCTTTTTGCCGCCGGAACGGATACACGGAAGTATGTTTCAATCGGTGTCGAACCAAGCGCAAGGGAAGCATCCTCATATTCCTTTGGAACAGCTTCTAATGCCGTAAGTGACACTTTAATGATTGAGGGTAATATCATAATTGCAAGTACAATGATAGCAGCAAACAGGCTGGCTCCATCGGGGATATGGAAAACAATCCGTATCCCTGGCACAAGCACCATCATTCCCACAAGCCCATAAACTACCGACGGAATGCCAGCCAATAAACTTACCGCTGTTTCAATAACGGTTTTTATTTTTAACGGCGCAATCTTAGCAAGATAAACTGCTGTCATAAAGCCAATTGGCACTCCAAGTACGATTGCGCCAGCCGTACCATAAATACTGGTAAGGATAAACGGAAAAATCCCATATTGCGGCTGTGCTGCTGTAGAAGCCCATTTCTTCCCGAAAAGGAAATTCAAAACTCCTATTTTTCGGATAGCCGGAATCCCTGATATGACAAGGTAAACAGTAATCAGGAGTACACAGCCAACTGTAATCAGACCAAGTATCAGGAATATGCCATGTATGGCATTCTCCATGAACTGTTTTTTGTTCATTTGACTTCACCTTCCAAAACCTTTCATAATCCGCCGGATTATTTATTTACTGGTACTGCACCCGCAGATGAGATAATCTCACCTGCTTCAGATGAAGTAATATAATCAAAGAATTTCTGTGCAGTTGCCGAAAGCTCTGCGCCGCTCTTTGTCACTAACACAAACGGACGCTGCACCACATAGCTACCATCTTTTACCGTTTCCTCCGCAGGTACAATACCGCCGACAGAAAGGGTTTTTACCGTATCCTTTACAGATGCAAGGGAAGCATATCCGATTGCCGCCGGATTGCCTGCCACCGTTGTAATCACATCCCCGGTAGATGTAAGCTCCTGACGGTATTTGCAGGCATCCTCCGTGTCCGTAATGGATTCAAAGCCATCTCTTGTACCGCTCCCGGCTTCACGTCCAATCAGGACAATTTCCAGATCATTGCCGCCTATATCCTGCCAGTTTGTTATTTCCCCTCTATAAATCCTGCTAATCGTTTCAAGGTCAAGGTCATTTACCGGATTATCCGGATTTACAATGACAGCAATCCCGTCAAGCGCAAGCACCGTTTCAGTCAATCCCTGCGCTTTTTCTTCTTCCTTTAAGTTACGGCTGGAAAGACCAATATCGCAGCGTCCTTCTGCCACAGCCGTAATTCCGGAGCCGGAACCGGTAGGGTTATATGTAAAGGTTACACCGGAATTGTTTTCCTCAAAAGCTTCGCCCAAAGCACCGATTACTTTTTCCATAGAGGTTGAGCCATCCGTAGATACTGTTTTGCTGTCCGCCTTCCCGCATCCGGTCATAGCTACGAGTGCAAGTGATAAAGTGGCAACAAAAGTAACAATTTTTTTCATAATAATTTTCTCCTTTTTTCTTTGTGATATTTTCTTCTACGCTTTTTATCATAAATACTGCTTGTAAAATCAAAAACATAACTTATGTCAAATTTTTGTAAAATGAACAGACTTGCCATAAAAACTGCATCATGGAAATGTGCATAACTGACTATTCCGTCATGGATAACTCTATTCACAGGACATGGAAAAGCAAAGTGCAGCTTTCCCACATCCTGCAAACAGAGTTACCCACAACTCCATAAGATAGCCAGTTATACGACATTTCCACAATGCCGATTACGGCGAAATCCCACTCATTCATTCCATTTTTTCATAAAACACAAATAAGAAAAGCTCTGCATCTCACAGAGCCTTTCTAACCTTTGATTATTCGCCAACTACCGTTCCATTTTCCTCACAAAAACAACATTATAGATATATCTCTGCCGCTTTTGCAAAAGTAGCTTTCCTCATGATAAGTTCCGACTGTTTTTCTTCCGGCAAACCCTCAAACACACCTTTATAGCCCTTCTCCAGCAACGGTGTGCCTTTTGCCAGTAAATACAGTTTTGTATTCAGCCATTCTTCCCACAAATCTTCAAATAGTTCCACACTGTCTGTAAAAGTTATGGCATCTTCAAAACCATGTGGCAGATTATAATATTTTAGCATTACAAAGCCATACCTGCCTACATCAAGCACTACGATATTCTCCATCTCATACAGCTCTGCAAACGCATCTGCCACCTTTTGACACTTTGTCCGTTCTTCCTCTGTGATATAAATTTTCTTTTCCATATAGCCTTACCTCGTTTCTTATAAAATTTTACCATATTCATTTTATAAGAACCACCTGCACACCAGCTTTTCTTCCACTTGTTTTTGGCAAAACCCACTTTACTAACAATTCACTTCCGTAAACAACGGCTCCAGCTTGGGACCCGGATAAGAGGTCACGGTTTTGCCCTTTGTAACCCCGGCATGCGCCAGGACTCCCGGGGCTGCGCACATGGCCGCCAGATATTTATCCGGGGCCGCCGCAAAAAACCGTACCAGCTCTGTGACTCGCGCGTCATCTTGCATATGGTCTGCCGCTCCCCAGCCGTCGGGAAGGATCATCACATCATAGCTCTTATATCTCTCCACGTCCTTTTCCATGACATGATCCGCGAGCAGGCGGCAGCCGTGCTGACCGGTGACGATCTTCTTTCCGATGCTGACCGCATCGCACGAAAAGCCCGCTCTCCTCATAATATCCAATATTGTCGTTGTTTCCCCTTCCTCGCAGTCGTCTGCGAGAATCACCATAACTCTGACCTCAGACATGATTCCTTCTCTCCTTTTTGTTTTTCGTATGTTCGGCGCCGCACCTGTTTTACAGTCAGAACTATACCTTCTTTTTTCGGGGATTTCAACAAATTTTCAGTTTTGGGAATCATTTTCAGCTTTTGGAAATTTCACAGCCGTGAGGGTATTAGAGCGTGTCTGAGAATTGCTGCGTAGGCTTGATCAAATGCGCGTAGGACTGCGCAATCGGATCTGCCGTCACCTGTAACTGATACGGATGGGACGGCTGATTCTGCTCGGAGCGGAAATACAAAATTTCATTCAGAAACACACTTTTTTCACGTAGGGGTTCCCCGTCACAAAATAGATTTTTGGCCGTTTAATATTGGGATGGATCCGGTTCTGGGAATACTCATAGTCAAAATAGATGCCGGTATACCTGAAAATAATGACCAGATCCTTTTCATCGGCCTGCTCCATATAGGCGATCTGGCAGTTCGTGGAATTCCCGGAGCGCCCCGTCACCTCCGCCAGCAAAAGAATCGGCAGCTTCCCATAAAACATATTTCCTTCCCCTCTCTATGCACTCATACTTTCATATAAGTATAGCATATCGGCGGGCCCTGCTACAAGCCAGTTCATCCCCACGAATGGGAGCCGGCGGTCTTATGGTTCATTCCATTATTTCTTCAGGCCCTCATGGAGGATCCGAAAGGAGTCCTCATGGATCCGCAAAATCCTGGCAAACGTCTCCTCATCCGGATGCCCGTATATACACAGCTTGCGGGAGGCATGCACTCTCAGCGCGTTAAGAACCGCCAGCGTCTCGGCCGCCTTTACTGCAATGCTCACCGCATCCAAAACCGGGACTCTGTCAATGCCTTCTTTTATCAGTCCGGCCTTGTACGCCAGCGTCTGCGTTCCGTTGGCAAACGGAACAATCGCGGAGGCGCCTCTTGCGATTGCCTCGCGGGACGTCCCAATAAACCGGTCCAGCACCGAATCCGGCTTTTCATAGGAGCCATACGTCTTGGAGCTGTTCGTATGGAACCAGTAAGCGCCGGCGAATTTTTCCCGAAGCCCGTAGCTTTCTACCTTTTACGAATACCACTCGATGAGACGAAATGACTGACATATGATCGCAAACTTATTGCTCAGCATGGCTGCCGTATAGATTACCGTCTGAAAAATGCCGGTCACGGGAATGTCCAATATTTCCCCTCCCTCTCTCAGCCCCTGATCGACCGGGCAGCCGATGATAAAGGCGCTATAGCCCGGCTGCACTGTACCTCCGGATGCTTTCCCTTCTCCAAAGCCCATGTACGTGACAATTTCCGCCGGCGTATCTTTGGGCATCATCACCGTGTAAAAGGTGGATCATTCGGCTGTCTTGTACCCAAGCTCTCTGGTGCATGGGATATCCGGGGTAAACGGGCTGCGCTCGTCTCCGTAGCTGCACAGGCAGATCACCTCTCCCGCCTCCACATGCTACGAAATACTTCCCCACACGCCCACAAAATATCCAGCTCCCCGGCAATAAACGCGATCGTGCGCTCCCCAGCCGCGCCGATGGAAACCTCTGCGCGGTGTCAATTCCCACATCCTCAATCAGGGAGATCACCTGGATCTCACTGGTTGTTCCGTAGGAGGTCGCGATGATTAACTCCTGGGGATGCTCCTTCGTGTAGGCAACCAGCTCCTCAAACGTATCCACATGATGCGAATCCGCAAACTTCTTCGTGACCGCCTCCCAGTATCCGCCTCCCTTCGCGATATTTCCCACAAATGCGGCGTTCTCAATCGTATCGAAATCCGTCGTCCCCTGTACGTCGCACAGAGTGACATTGGCGGTTTCCGATGCAATCAGCCCGTCCACATCATATTTCCCGTTTCGAAATGGACCGTTTCCAGAATACACCCTGCCACAAACAGCAGGGCGCAGCCGCAGATCAGCATGTTGTCTTTTGTTTCTTGCATTTTTTGTGGTTCATATGCATTTCTCCTTTTTTCGTTTTCCCCCAAACCAATTATATAAATCTACTTTCTTCAGCAATATGCGATTTTATTTTATTCATTTCAACAGTTTTTCAACTTGTGAAACTGTTTTCATTTTCTGGAAATGTTGCCGTGACACAAAATAAAAAACGCCCCCGGATTCTATCTCTGAGGGCATTTTTTCCCATTCCTGTTTTATTCGATTTTCTCAGCTCAGCGCGTTCACAACCGCCATCATGTATACCTTAATAAAATCCAGATACCCCTGTACGGGTATTTTTTCGTTCGGCGACCCGCTGTCATCCACATCGTTTGCGATCCCGAAATTGGGCATGGGTATTCCCGTTGCCTCGCGGATATTGGCGGCATCCGACCCGCCGGACCGGCGGTAAACTTCGGTTGGTCTTCCCATGACCTGCTCATAGGAGCGCAGAAGGAGCGAAATAAACGGATCATCCTCCGGAATGTCTAAAAACGGGCGCTTGGAGGTCACCTCCAGTTCATACGCATAGGCCGGATCCTGCTCCTTAAGCCGCTCTAAGACGTCTACGATCTCCCGAAGCGCCTCCTCGTGATCCTCTCCCGGCACGAGGCGCCGGTCGATGGCAAAGGTTGCTTTGGCCGGATGGACATTGGCGGCCGTTCCCGCATGGAAAACCGTGACGGACAGGCAGGGCTTTTCAAAGTTTTTGGGCTCTGTTTCGGCAAGACGCTCGTCGATCTTATAAAGCTCCGTGATCGCGCGGACCGCTTTTTTTAACGCATTGTCCCCGCTATAGCGCCGGCCGGAATGCCTGGGCTCGGCCATATAGGTACAGTAGGCACGGACGATTCCGCCGTGCGCGACCAGAACCTTTCCGCAGGTCGGCTCCATGCAGATTCCAAAATCCCCCTCGATCAGCCGGTTTTTCAGCAGGTATTTCACTCCTTTCCCGCCTCCGTTTTCTTCGTCCACCATATAGCTTAACAGGATGCTTCCCCTCGGATCAAAGCCCATCCTCTTGAGAAAGCTGACCGCCATCAAAGCGCCGCAGTCTCCTCCCTTCATGTCGGCCGCGCCGCGCCCGTACAGGTTCCCATCCTCCGCAATTTTTCCTGCCCAGGGACCAAAGGGGCCGGGGTTCTTGGCGTCCGGCGGGAAAACATCCATATGCCCGTTAAAGACAAACCGCTTTCCCGGCCTGCTCCCTCTCCACTCCGCAAGGAGATTCGGACGTCCCTCCGCCTCTGCATACTGCTTTACCTCAAGCCCGGCCTTTTCGATCCACCGTGTAAATACCTTGCTGACCGCCAGCTCATCCCCGGTAACGCTGGGCGTTTGGACAATTTCCGAGAGACACTGCAAAGCCTCCTCCCGGTTCTTCTCTACATATTCCGAAATGGCAGCAGCCGTAATCTGTCCGTTCATTGTTTTACCTCCCAAACATTTTTATATTTTTTTCCTGCCGAACACAAAAACCAGTGCAAAAAACATCGCAGCCAGAGACAGACTAAGCAAGCCAGCACTCATTGCCCCGTTTGAAACCGTAAACGCAAAAATGAACGGAACAAACGGAATCAGGAAAAAATTGTGCAATGTATAACTTAAGCTGTAATCATTTAACGCTGGCGTCTGCAGATCCGGATCCGCCATTTTAATCAGGAGCATCCCCGTTACGAATACCCCGCAGCAGCATCCTATCGGTCCGAGGCATTTTTCAAACCAGTAGTCGCCGGCAAACCTCTTACTGATCAGATAAATAGCCCCGGGAACAAAGATCAATGCGATCACGCATATCGCCGCCATCGGAAGCCAGTAGCTCATCACCACCTTGACCGGAATACTCATAATCGCCGCGGTAATCAAGTAGTCCGACAAAAGGCCGGTAACCGTATTTTTCACCTTTTCATCAAACAAATAATCTGCCTTCAGCTTACAGATCACAAACCACAGCACATACATGACGAGCAATGCATAAATCCAGGTTGCGATTGCTCCCAGGAGGGAAAATCCGAGCCGGCTCACCTGCTTCTGTACGATGTATCCGCCGCCGGTTGCGACCAGCAGAAGACCCAAGTGGAGCGTCAAAGACTCAATGCTGTTTGTAACGGTCGTCTGTGTCCCCATATCGGGACGGTCTGCCGTCCTCGGATAAATCCCCGTCCGCATTTCAACCAACACCTCCGCCGCACTTTTTACAACGCGGGTATAGCCCTTTTTTGCAGAAACGTTAATCAGTGTGGTCCCGATTATGATTCCCCCGATCATGCCGACCGTTGCCGTCGTGCTGTTGACACCGGACGCGATCTCCCAATAGGGCTGATCCATTGCCTTCAGCATGCTCCCCGTCGCCCCGGTCTGCCCATGCCCTCCGATAAAGCCCTGCGCAAGCTCAAGGCCAAAGGCGCGGTAGGTCTCCACCCCGGCCACCGAAAAAACGGCGTTGACCAGGAGGCCGATCGCAAACTGCAGCGCTCCTATCATGCAGAGCATAGCCGCCATGACGAGGACCGGCTTCTGTTTTTTTAAAGAGCTTCTGTCCAATGTGGCGCCGCAGACCGGAAGTGCGACTACGATCGGCGTAAACAATACATTCGGCAGAGCAGAAACCACTGACATCATCTCCTCCGGAAACGGAATCAGGTTGAACACATTCGGCCCAAGAAGCAGGCCGATTGCGCCTCCAATGACGCAGGCAGGCAGATACAGCCTCTGAAACAGCCGAATCTTTGATCTTAATATAAATCCTGCAAATAGAAGAACACTCAAAACAGAAAATGTTTTTAAAATGAGCGTAACCGCCTTTGAAACAGACATACAACCCCTCCTTTTGTTTTATAATATTTAACGATTGTTTTATAATATGAGCTCATTGAAATTATAACAATGGTTGCGAAATTTGTCAATATTAGTTTCATAATATTTAATATTTTCACGGATTATTTGTCGCTTCCGATATATTGAATAACCGGAAAAGAGCTGATATAATGAAGATGGAAATGCAAAAGGAGAAGACAGAACATTCATGGAAAATGAAAAGAAATCACCGCAGACAATCCAGTCGATCCAAAGAAGCCTTGATATATTGGAATTTCTCGTAGAACATGGCAGCGGACAAAAATTGGCAGCGATCGCAAAAGCGTGCGGCCTCAACAAGGCAACCGCGTTTCATATTATTAAAACCTTAGAGCTCAGGGGCTACATCGAGCAAAGTCCAGATTCCCTGAAGTATAAGCTTGGCGGCAAATTATTTGAGCTCGCGACCAAATCCTATCAAAGAATTGACATCAATCAAATCTGCGAACCTTACATGGCGGAATTTATTGGTCGTTTTAACGAAACAATCGCCGTCTACAACTTTGCCGCAATCCACGGGGAAATGAAGGCGCTCTGCACGGATTTCAAGGAATCTTCCCTTCCAGTCCGTGTCCTTTTGGCAACGGGGAAATGGCTCCGCCTCTATGCGTCGGCGCCGGGAAGATTGTATCTCTCCGCCTATGCTGGCAAGCGCTTAGACGAGTATTTCGATTCCCTGGGGCCATTGGAGGCCTTCACTGCGCAGACGCTTACGCAGAGGCCCGCTTTACTGGAAAAAATCACCGCCTGCAAAAAGGACGGCTACTGCATCGAGCGGGAAGAATATGAACCCGGGGTCGTCAATCTGGCCGTCCCGATCTACAAATACTCCGGCCGTGTCTTAGCCTCCTTATGCGTTACGCTTCCCGGCCAGCGGGCGGAGGATGCAAGGCTGCAGCAAATGCTGGAATTTCTTCTCCCTGTTTCTAAGGAGCTTTCGGATATGGATCTATAAGTACAGTCTATGGCAGGAAAAAGGAGCTGAAAAATTCAGCTCCTTTTTCCTGCCAGTCAATCATCTGGTATATTAAAATTCAGGATCCGGATATCCAAGCCCGCATCCCGGTCTGCGCCCCTGCTGTCACCGTACTGCCTCCAGCACATAGAGCCGGGATTCAAAGTCCGTACACGGTTTGTCGCCCTGCTTTGTCTCCCCGGCAGTAGCGTCGGTTGTGATCAGGCCTATGTTCATCAACTCGTCCCCGTAATGCGTCGTGCCGCTTAAGACATTTTTATAACAGTACTCCGGCTTTAATCCCTCCAGACGCACGCGGGTATAGGCTCCGTTTACCGTATTCAGTACCCGGTACCAGCCGACGATTGCCGTTCGTTTATCCCTGCTTATAACCATCCACACGGTTTCATTCCCCTCAAAGGGGCTTTTCAGCCGGTAAAAGGTTCCAAACTGTAAAAGCCGCCGGTACCGTTTCATGAAAGCAATCTGCTCCTTCACCTTAAAAAGCTCGTCTGCTTCCAGCCCGTTTAAGTCCAGCTCGTAGCCGAAGGTCCCAAAGTAAGCCACATTCGCCCGCGTGTGAAGCGGTGTGGTGCGGAATACCTGATGATTGGGAACAACCGACACATGGCTCCCCATGCTGCTTAACGGATACACAAACGACGTCCCATACTGGATCTTCATCCGCTCCACGGCATCCGAATCGTCGCTCGTCCAGCCCTGCGGCGCATAATACAGCATACCCGGATCAAAGCGGCCGCCTCCGCTGGCACAGGATTCGAACAGCACACTGGGAAACTCGCCTGTCAGCCGTTCATACAGCGCATATACGCCCAGGATGTAGCGGTGGAATACCTCTCCCTGCCGGTCCGCCGGCAGCGCCGCCGAAAAGCACTCCGTAATGCTGCGGTTCATATCCCATTTGATATAGGACACCTTCGCCTCACGCAGGAGTTTTTCCATCTGCTTATAGATGTGCTCCACAACCTCCGGCCGGGAAAAATCCAGCACATACTGATAGCGCCCCTGTGAAGCATGTCGACCCGGTGTGTGAAGAATCCAGTCCGGATGGCTGCGGTACAGATCGGAAGCCCGGTTCACCATCTCCGGTTCAAACCACAGCCCAAACCGCAGACCGAGCTTGGTGATACGCTCTGCAAGCCCCGTGATACCGCCCGGCAGCAATTTTCGGTTCGCCTCCCAGTCGCCGAGCCCTGCGCGGTCGTTCCTTCTTTCCCCAAACCAGCCGTCATCCAGCACGAACAGCTCCACGCCGCATTCCTTCGCCTTTTTGGCAATAGAAACCAGTCGATCCTCCGTGAAATTAAAATACGTCGCCTCCCAGTTGTTGATAAGAATCGGACGGGGCCTGTCCCGCCAATAGCCGCGTGCAAGCCGCCTTCCGTAAAGGCTGTGGAATGTCTGGCTCATACCGTTTAAGCCCTGGTCCGAATAGACAAGAACGGCCTCCGGCGTCTGGAAGCTCTCATCCGGCTCCAGCTTCCATTCAAAGCAGTCCGGATGGATCCCGACAAGCACCCTCGTCATCCGGTGACAGTCCGTCTCCGCCTGGATTAGGAAATTCCCGCTGTACACGAATGAGAAGCCCAATACCTCACCCTGCCGCTCGTCGGCATTGGGCCGCTTAAGGGCCATAAACGGGTTGTGTTCATGCGAGGAATGGCCGCGCATGCTCCCGATTGCCGTGACCCCCTCCTCCAGCCGCCTCACCTTTACATGCCGCTCCCTCGCCCAGGCGCCAGAAAGCTGAACCCACTCGTATTCGCTGTCGGGAAGATCCAGGCAGAGGCTCATTGCGCGCGTCACATGCACCGCCTCCGTCCCCCTGTTCGTTAGGCGCATACTGCGTGTAATGGCGCTTCTGTCCTCAAAAATCGTATACAGAAGTTCCGCCTCCACGCCCGTGACGGCATCCCTTACGGTGACTGTGAGTGTCTGCGCCTCCGCATCCGACTCCGTGTAGGTGGCAGGAAGCCCGGAAAGCTTCGGTTTTCCCGGGCCGATCGAATAGGAAATAAATTGAAAGTCCGAGATCCGGCTTCCGTTCCCCTGAAGAATCTCCAGGGCCGGCTGATGATAGTCCGTCGTCCCATAGACCGGCATCTCCTGTTTGATAAAGTCCAGGGAAAACAGCCTTTCATCATCATACACGTATGATCCCATCGGCCGCCCGCTAAGCTCAAGAAGATGAGAAAAATCTTCCCGGTCACGGATTCGCTTCCCGCAGTAAAGCTGCCCCAGATGTCCGTTTTTCAGCACAGCCATGATATAGCTTATCGAACCGTTATATAAATGAAACGTCCTGCTCGCCTCATGGTAAACAATCCTCATTCCACACATTCTCCTTTTTCCATTTTACCGTAAACCTCTGTACAATACGAAATCAAAAAAGAGATACCCACATATGCCTTGTAGGTATCTCTCCTGTATCTGCATTCAAAGTATCCCAAGACTGTTTTTCAGCTTAAACCTTCCCACCAGGTTCTTCATAATCTGTGACTGGCTGGACAGTTCTTCGCTTGCGGCTGCGCTTTCTTGTGCGGTTGCCGAGTTTGTCTGTACGACACTGGAAATCTGATCAATTCCCGTCGTAACCTGAGAGATGGAATCCGCCTGCGTGCTGCTGGCCTCTGAAATTTCTCCGATAATGCCTGTCATTTCGTTTACGCCGTTTACTGCCTGAAGCAGAGACTGCGCTGTCTCATCGGCAATTCGGGTACCGTTTTCTACTGCCCTTAATGAATTTTCAATCAATGCAGCGGTGTTCTTAGATGCCTCTGCGCTTTTGCTTGCCAGATTGCGGACTTCATCGGCTACAACGGCAAACCCTTTTCCGGCAGCGCCTGCGCGGGCGGCTTCTACCGCCGCATTAAGCGCAAGAATGTTGGTCTGGAACGCAATATCTTCAATTGTCTTAATAATTTTGCCGATTTCATTGGAACAGCTGCTGATATCCCCCATTGCCTGTATCATCTGCTGCATTTTTTCGTTGCTCACATTCATTTCCATGCCGATGCTGCCTGCCTTTGCACTGGCCTCCCGTGCATTGTCCGCATTCTGTTTCACCTTGTTGGAAATTTCATTGATGGTGGCCGCGAGCTCCTGCACGGAGCTTGCCTGCTCGGTTGCTCCCTGGGAAAGAGCCTGGGCGCCGTTGGATACCTGTTCGGAGCCGCTCGCAACCTGCGCGGAGCTTTGGTTGATTTTCAGCATCGTGTCGTTGAGCTTTTCCGCAATGCCCCGGAAGGAGATCAGCAGCGGATGAAAGCCTCCTGTATATTCTTCTTCACAGACAGAATCCACTGTAAAATCTCCGGCAGCCATTTTAGCAAGAAATTTATTCTCATCATCAATGATAATCTGAAGCTTGTGGATTAGTCTACGCACCTGCTCAGCGAGAACGCCCAGTTCATCCTTAGAGGTATAGGAAATCTCCACATCCAAATCCCCCTCTGCCATTCTGATAGCGGCGTTTTCGATTTCAGAAATAGGAGTCTTGATCAGGCGGATAACCACAAACGAGAAGAAAACTCCCACAAGGATTATTGCAAGGATGACTGCTACCATTAGGAAGGTGGCCGTTCTGTAAAGGAAAAAGCTTTCCTCCGTTGCGGCGTCACCGCCTTCTGTATTGTAGACGATAATGTCATTAAAGGCGCTGTTTAAAGAATTGTAAAGCTCTACACATTCTCCTTCCAGGATCGCACGGGCTTCATCCGAGCGGCCCTGTTTGGCCAAGGCCAGCATTTCTTCATCTGCTTCCTCGTACCGGGTCCACAGATTTCTTGCATTTTCATAGAAATCTCTTTCTTCCTCGTCAATGAGGCCCTCATACGTAGATAAGAGGCCATTCATATCTTCTTTTTCCTTTTGGAGGTATTGAAGACTGGATGCCTCTACCTCATCAGAAATTGCGGTAAGATACCCTAATTCATTGAGGCGGATATTAGAAAGGGTAGCGGTCAAATCCCTTGCTGTATTAATGCTGGGAAGCCAGCTCGTTGAAATATCGCTTGTCATGTCATTCATCCGGCCCATAAGACAAAAGGACATACCGCCGATGACAAGCATGCCAATCAGCGCAACTCCTATGAGGATATACAGTTTCAATCTGATTTTCAAATTTCGTATGTAGTTGATCATATCTCCCGTCTCCTTTTATGGTCTGCCGCAATAACTGCAAATTATAAAAAATAAACATTTTTTGTCTAGTCTATATGGTTTATTTTTTACGCAGTGTTTCTTATAGAATATCGGCATATTTTCCCCGTTTGTTAAGTAAAATTTACGCAAGTTCTGCCTGCTCCTGACTCGCCGTTGCGGCAGATACCTTCCCTCACCAGTGCTCCAAAGTCATCTGCTTTACAGCGCAAAAAATCCCCTGCCGCTTTCTGTGTAAAACAACAGAGGATTTCTCTTTAACAATACTTATACCTTATTGGACATTAGTAGTCCAATAAGTATGAATAATCAAACTGCTATTGCCTCAGCATCCGGTGCATCACTTGCTGTTAATCGCCGCCTGTGCTGCCGCCAGCCTTGCAATCGGTACGCGGAACGGGGAACAGCTTACATAGTTCAGCCCCATCTTATGGCAGAACTCGACCGAAGACGGATCTCCGCCGTGCTCGCCGCAGATTCCGCACTTGAGTTCCGGCCTCGCCGCGCGGCCTTCCTTGACGGCCATCTCTACCAAACGGCCTACGCCGGTCTGATCCAGTCTTGCAAACGGATCGGACTCGTAGATCTTGGCCTTATAGTAGGAATCCAGGAACTTGCCCGCATCGTCACGGGAGAAGCCGAAGGTCATCTGGGTCAGGTCATTTGTACCGAAGGAGAAGAACTCTGCTTCCTCGGCGATCGCACCGGCGGTAAGAGCCGCACGCGGAATCTCGATCATGGTACCGATGTGGTACTTCATGTTGGAATTCTTTTCCTTCTTCACCTGCTCCGCTACCTCAACGACTATATCCTTGACATATTTAAGCTCCTTCTTCTCGCCGATTAACGGAATCATGATCTCCGGAACGATGTCGTAGCCGCACTCCTCGGCGACCTCGATGGCAGCCTCCATCACGGCACGGGTCTGCATCTTGGCGATCTCAGGATAGGTGACAGCCAGACGGCAGCCGCGGTGTCCCATCATCGGGTTGAACTCATGCAGCTCGTCGCATTTTGTCTTGACGACCTCGACCGTAAGGCCCATATCCTTGGCAAGATCGGCCATCTCCTCCTCAGTCTTCGGTGTGAACTCATGCAACGGCGGATCCAGATAACGGACGGTCATGGGTCTTCCCTCCAGGGCCTTGTACATCGCCTTGAAGTCGCCCTTCTGATATGGGATCAGCTTATTTAACGCTTCCTCTCTCGCCTCAACAGTATCGGAAAGGATCATTCTTCTTAAGTTGTGGATTCTCTCCGGATCAAAGAACATATGCTCGGTACGGCAAAGGCCGATCCCCTCTGCACCAAGCTTCACGGCATTCGCGGTATCCTCCGGAGTATCCGCATTCGTACGCACGCCAAGTTTTCTGAAGCTGTCTGCCCAGTCCATGATCCTCTTGAAGTTTCCGCCTACGGAAGCCTCCTGCGTCTTGATGTCGCCCTTGTAGATCTTACCGGTCGTACCATCCAGAGAAATGTAGTCTCCCTCGTGGAAGGTGGCTCCGCCGAGCTCGAATACCTTTGCTTCCTCGTCGATCTTGATATCGCCGCAGCCCGATACACAGCAGGTGCCCATGCCGCGCGCCACAACGGCTGCATGGCTGGTCATACCGCCGCGGACAGTCAGGATTCCCTGCGCCGCATGCATGCCCTCGATATCCTCCGGAGAGGTCTCCAGGCGAACCAGGATCACGCGCTCGCCTCTGCCGCCGATACCGGCTGCCTTCGCATCCTCAGCGGTAAAGCAGACCTTGCCGGCCGCCGCACCAGGAGATGCCGGAAGGGCCTGCCCGATCACCTCGCCTGCCTTTAACGCATCCGGATCGAAGGTCGGATGGAGAAGCTGGTCGAGAGATTTTGCTTCGATTCTTAAAACGGCCTCCTCAGGCGTGATCTGTCCCTCATCCACGAGATCGCAGGCAATCTGGATCGCTGCCGGAGCCGTTCTCTTTCCGTTACGGGTCTGTAAGAAGTAGAGCTTGCCCTCCTCGATCGTAAACTCCATATCCTGCATGTCATGGAAATGGTTCTCGAGCTTCATGGCAAGATCCATGAACTGTGCGTAGCACTCCGGAAGATCCTTCTCAAGCTGCGTGATCGGCTGCGGAGTACGAACACCGGCAACCACATCCTCGCCCTGTGCATTGATCAGATACTCACCAAAGATTCCCTTCGCGCCGGTGGACGGATTGCGGGTAAACGCAACGCCGGTACCGGACGTATTGCCCTTGTTGCCGAATACCATGGTCTGTACGTTGACCGCAGTGCCCCAGTCGCCCGGAATGTCGTTCATACGGCGGTATACGATCGCACGGGGGTTGTCCCAAGAACGGAATACGGCCTTCACGGCGCCCATTAACTGCTCCTTCGCATCCTGCGGGAACTCCTCGCCGTTCATTGCCTCTTTATAGACAGCCTTGAACTTCTCTGCCAGCTCCTTTAAATCCTCTGCAGTCAGCTCGGTATCATAGTGGACACCCTTTGCTTCCTTCATCTCGTCGATAATTTTCTCAAAATAGGACTTCGGAACCTCCATGACAACGTCCGAGTACATCTGAATAAATCTTCTGTAGGAATCATAGGCAAATCTCGGATTCCCTGTCTTCTTCGCAAAGCCCTCAACGGCTACGTCGTTCAAACCAAGGTTTAAGATCGTGTCCATCATGCCGGGCATGGAGGCACGCGCGCCGGAACGAACAGAGACTAAAAGCGGATCCTCCGTATCGCCGAATTTCTTTCCGTTTACACCCTCCAGCCATTTTAAAGCTTCAAAAATCTGATCCTGAATTTCCTGCGTGATCTGTTTTCCGCTGTTGTAATACTCGGTGCAGGCCTCTGTCGTTACCGTAAAGCCCTGCGGAATCGGCATGCCGAGATTCGTCATCTCAGCCAGATTGCAGCCCTTGCCGCCGAGAAGGTTTCTCATTGCAGCGCTGCCTTCTTCAAACTTATACACCCATTTTGCCATAAGTTTTTCTTCCTCCTAATAATCTTTGTAGACCCGTATCTACATCTCTGGTTATTCCGCCTTTCTTCTCCGTGTTTTTGTTCTGCTTTTATTTCCCGGTTCACCACTCTAGCCTTCAAGGAGCCCCGGAAATCTGCGCACAAAAAACAATAGGCCGAAAAACGGTCTGAAATTATTATAAGGGATGCCGCCGAATAATGCAACACCCCTTGAAAAACTTTTCCAACTTTTCCTGTGACGAGTTGTCAAGGACTTTTTAATACTGTTCACAGAATATTCAAAAAAACGACATAGCAAACGCCGGGGGCCTCACGGCTCCCGGCCTGCGGCTGCGGTAGCGGCTGTCAATCACGTTGTAGACCTGTTCCAATCCGTACTCCGTCCCGCGCTCCATACCGAAGTCATCCAGTATCGGCAGCGGGGCGCGGCATAGACGGGCTATGTACTCGTTCCGGCCCTCAAAGCTGGCGGTCAGGTCGCCGTATCATTTTCCGTGTAGCGGATGGCCTCGATTGCCGAAACCGTACCGGCGATCTTCGCGGGCCTGCGGACGCTGACAAAAACAGTAAAAAGGGCGGAAGCAGCGGAGCCAATGAAAATCAGAGGATTTGCCGTTACTTTAATCCCGGCGTCTGCGGTATAACTCGTTCCATTCATCAGGAAAGGCACCAAAGCCCGGCCAATGAAAAGCCCACCAGCAGGCCGATAGGAATACCAACCAGGGACAGCCAAAGCGCCTGCCGGTTGATAAGCCGCTTGATCTGCCGCTTTGTTGTACCTAGCGTTTTTAGTTGTCCATAGGACTGAATATCCTGAATGACAGAAATCTGGAAAATGTTGTAGATAATTAAATACCCTGTTACGATAATTAGCGCAACGCCAATGATACTGGAAATCAGCATGGCGGGGTTGTCCATTAATGTGCCGCTCTGATAGGCCGGACTGACACGGGCGATCACATAATTGCTGTCCTCCTTGCTGCCGCCCATCGTGTCGCAGGTATAGCTGGTTTCGGAAAGCAACTGATGGAGTTGGGCTTCTATATCGTCTGTTCCGCTGAACATTACATAGGCGGAGACAACGCCGGAATAATCATTGTCCACAGGATAGGTATAGGTCAAAATATCCGAATGGGCATCCACAAAGGCTTTCGACACGATCAGCCGCCCGCTATTGTTCAAGCTGTCCGTTTCCCAAAAGCCGCAGAGTGTGAAATCAGTGATATATGACTTCCCTTTTACTTCATAGGTCAGAGAAACGGTTTCCCCGATCTGCGCCGGTACACTCAGGGCGTCCAGCGTCTTTGTGTCTGCAATGATCTCATTTTCCGCTTCGGGCCGGTGGCCTGTTGTGGGGGGGTAGCGGGCAAATTCCAGAGCGGTGTCATCCATATACCACAGGTCAGACCGCCAACGCTCCAAACCCGGATTTTTCAGCCGGTAGGACACCGCCTTTGTATAGGCAATACGGTCAATCAAGGGACTTCCCGCCAAATCGTTGTAAACTTCATTGCTGATATAATTCAATGCCGCCTGCCCCTCGCCGCCCGCCTTGCGGATGTTCTGATCGTGAACGGTGTCCATCAGTCCAGACCCAAGGGTGAAGATGGTGGTAAAGAGTATGGTTGTCAGAACGATTGCGATAATCGCAATAATATTCCTGCTTTTACTGGCCTTGAAGTAGCTGCCTGACAGCTTTTTGATTACCGCACCGTTGTTGTTGCCGAATAAAATGTCATTCATCGTTAATGCCCCCCTTATTCAAAAATCCTGCTGTCCTCAATGCGGATAATGCGGTCAGCAAGCTGGGCGATCTCGTTGTTATGAGTTATCATCACCAGCGTTTGATGGAATTTGCTGCTGGTCGCTTTCAAAAGGCCCAGCACATCGCTGCTCGTCCGGCTGTCCAGATTGCCGGTAGGCTCGTCAGCCAAGACGATGGCGGGTTTGGAAATGAGAGCGCGGGCGATTGCGACACGCTGCTGCTATCCTCCGGACAGGTTGTTGGGCATATTGTTCAGCTTCTCCTCCAGGGCTAGCAGGCGCACTACTTCGTCCATGAATTTTTTGTCCGCCGTATCGCCGTCCAGCTCTACGGGTAGGACGATGTTTTCATAGACATACCTGCCGGGTCAGGACGATTTGCGGATTTCTCACCAGCACCTTTAGCAAACGGTATTCCATCGGTGTGAATATAACCGGCTCCCCTGCGAGGGTGGCGGTCAGGAAAATCACGGCGGTATCTGGACGACGTTCTTCCAGATACCGCAAGCATAATAGGCCAGCAGACGCCACCGGAGGCTTGTGCATCGGGCGGAGCTGCGCCGGGTATATACCGGGGCAATGCTTGCTACTACTATCAGCGTCCAAAAATAAGGGTTGAATATCGCCCGCACTGGTGCTATACTTTGCTCATGTCAATTTAAAAAATCGAAGTTTTCTATTAGTTATTTTATGTCAACAAAATACAACAGGAGATGATTTTTATGTTTGTATTTGGAAAAAAAGAAAATAAAGCCCCAGAGAAGCTGCTGGCTGAGCTCCAGAGAAAAAAGGACTGGGCTGGTGTGTCCAAGACCTATTATGAGATGGGCGTGACCGCTATGGATGCGGGCGACCTACATAAAGCCCAGCTGTGGCTCCACCGGGCGGACACCATTTACAGCGCTGACGACAATATATATGATAAGGTGGGGGAGAAACTGATGGACGACTGCTCCGACCGCATTGGACGGCTGGAGGATGCGGACGGACTGTTCTACAACGCCGTTCCCGCCGAAATTGAGGCTAGGGCGGAGGAACTGAGCGATCCCCAGGTTCGGGTGTGGGGTCTGCTGTCCATGGCCCGGTTGGTGCGGCTGGGGGAGCGGCTGGCCAGGCTGCCGGGCTGTGAGGTGCTGGGCCAGCTGGACTGGGCGGTTGATCTGATATTTCGCTCCCTCCAGATCTTACCCTCTCAAGAGGCCTACCAACGCCTGATGGATATGTGCAACGCGCTCTATGAGCTCAACGGCAAGCCGGTCTATTACAGCGGCGAGATTGAGGTCCCAGGCAGGCCCCCCTTCCAGCTGTTCGATCTGAACGGCCTGTTTGGAGTGGAACAAGAGCTGAACAGCTATACCGATAACCATCTGCGGCTGCTGGCCGCTCTGAGCCAGAGTGCGGAGGAGCTGCCCCAGGCCGAGAGCAGCATTGTGGCCTGCGCCCTGCTCCCCGACTACTACATCCGCTCCGGCGCAGACAGGCTGGGGGATGTCCCCCAGATCAAGGCGGAGCTCCAGCGTATTTGGAGCGACTATGATTTTGTCCGCGACCGCCTCACCTGGGAGGAGGTCGGGAAAAGAATCGCGGATTATAAACAATTGGATATTCTGGCCTGATGGCTTTACAGAAGGTGCCCCTGCTCCACAAATAAAAGAGTCTTGATGAGGAGTAATACAACTTTAAGTTTATCGGGGGGATTTCATCTTTGGGTGAAATCCCTCTTGACAAATGTTCTCTTGATTTTGGATTGAAAAAGCCCTCGCCTTGCAGTTCATCGTCACGGCTCAACCTCTCGTACAGCAGTGCAATCTTGGTTTTTGCCCAGACCTCCTCAAAATGAAATATGCTCTAAGCTGTCCTCGCCTATCACCGAAAAATCAGTGAATTAACAAGTCGCTTAGAGCATATTTCACCAGATGCTGGTTACCGTTTACAACTCCTCTGTGAATGAAACCACACCGTGTCTCTACCCTCTGCCGATCAGTGCGGCGACACCGATCCCCAAAAGGGCTCCGGCCGCCACCTGCAGAGGCGTGTGTCCCACATATTCCTTCAGCTTTTCCTGCAGAATAACCCCGTCAAAATTCAGGATATTCTCAAAAAATACACTGTTTAAGAGCTTTGCCTGCTTGCCCGTCTCCTGGCGTACACCGATCGCATCGTACATGACGACCATCGCCAGGACGAAGCAGACCGCAAACTCAAAGCTGCCGGGGCCATACTTCATGCCGGAGGCCATGGCCAGAGCGCACACCGTGGCCGAATGAGAGCTCGGCATGCCGCCTGAGCCGAACAGGCGCTCGAGATTCAGCGAGCCGTTTAAGCACACGTCAATCAGCGTTTTCAACACCTGCGCCACCACCCAGCCGGCCACGGCGCAGATAAGGACCCGGTTTCCGAGTATTTCTCTCCAAAAATTCATCCGTTTCTCCTGTCGCAGTTCCTTCCTTTCACCTTAGAGCCTCAATAACCGATCAGCCAGTCGTAAAGCTCCTGATATTTCTTTGCGGAAGTATTCCAGGAAAAATCTGCGGCCATTCCCCGGTCGATGATCTTATTCCACTCGCGCTTTTTCTCATAGTATACGTACTTGGCATAGCGAATCACATTGAGCATTTCATGCGCGTTGTAGTTCGCAAAGGAAAAGCCTGTTCCGGTCCCCTCGTACTCGTTGTAGGCCCATACTGTGTCCTTAAGCCCGCCGGTCTCACGGACGATCGGCACAGCGCCGTAGCGAAGCGCCATAAGCTGGCTTAAACCGCAGGGTTCAAATAACGAAGGCATCAGAAACGCATCACATGAGGCGTAGATCTTATGCGAAAGCGGATCGGAATAGTAGATCTGCGCGGAGACCCGGTCATGATATTTCCAATCATAGTGGCGGAACATGTTTTCATATTTATCATCCCCCGTCCCCAACACGACAAGCTGCACGTCATCCGTACAGATTTCATCCATGACGCACTGGATCAGATCAAACCCCTTCTGATCCGTCAGCCGGGACACGATACCGATCATGAACTTCTTATCGTCCATGGCCAGGCCGAGCTCCTCCTGAAGCGCCCGTTTGTTTTTGATCTTTTCCTTGCGGAAGTTTTTCGCATTGTACTTCTGCACGATATGCGGATCCGTCTCCGGATTAAAGTCCTCATAGTCGATTCCGTTTACGATCCCGCGCAGATCATGGGCGCGGGCCCGCATCAGGCCGTCTAACCCCTCTCCGTAGAAAGGTGTCTTGATCTCGTCGGCGTAGGTATTGCTGACGGTCGTGATCGCATCGGCGTACACCAGGCCGCCCTTGAGCATATTGCCGTCCTTATAGGCCTCCAGCTTATCCGGCGTAAAGTAATAATCCGGAAGTCCCGAGAAACGCTTGATTGTCTTTACATCCCACACGCCCTGGAACTTTAAGTTGTGGATCGTAATCACCGATTTCATGTTACGGAAGAACTCACCGTCATGGAACCGGTCCTTTAAATAGACCGGGATCAGCCCCGTCTGCCAGTCATGGCAATGCACCACATCCGGCTGCCAGCCAATCACAGGAAGCGCAGAAAGTGCCGCCTGAGAAAAGAATGAAAATTTCTCCAGATCGTAAAACCAGTCTCCATAGGGCCTGCCGCCCCAGAAATAGCTCTCATTGTCAATAAAATAAAATGTAATTCCCTCATACACATATGAGAGAATTCCCACATACCGGCTCTGTCCGAGATAATCCATATAAAAATGGCTGATATAAGTCATTTCATTGCGGAACTGCTCCTTGATGCAGAGATATTTCGGGATCATGACTCGTACGTCAAAATATTCCTTATCAAAGCACTTCGGCAGAGAACCGACCACATCCGCCAGACCGCCGGTTTTTATAAAAGGAACTGCTTCCGAAGCTACAAACAGAATTTTCTTCATTCTTACCCCATCCCTTCCACTTAAATCGCCTTCTCAGTCTTTTACCAGTATGCACAGCATGACTCGCACTAAGCTCGTAAAGGACCTCGCTAAGTGCTCCTAGTATAGCACATTCCGGCGAAATTAGAAAGTGGGGAAGAAAAAACTTTTTATAATCTTTTGTAATCCAGGCGGATTTTATCCGCGATCAGGGCTACAAATTCTGAATTTGTCGGTTTCCCCTTGCCGTTGCTGACCGTATATCCAAACAATGCGTTGATCGTATCCATCTTCCCGCGGCTCCAGGCGACCTCGATCGCATGGCGGATCGCCCGCTCGACGCGGCTCGGCGTCGTCTGATGCTTTTTGGCGATTGTCGGATACAGGATTTTCGTCACCGACGACAGCATCTCCGAATCCTGTACGGACATGATAATCGCATCACGCAGGTACTGATACCCCTTGATATGAGCGGGAATGCCGATCTCGTGCAGCATCTGGGTCACATCGGTCTCCAGGTTCTGCGCCATATACGCCTCTTTATCCATATATGGCTGGACCTTTCTTTCACCGCCCACGTTTGCCTGCGGCGATTTTGAACGCCCAAGGCTCACACGCCTGATCTTATCCAGAATCACATCGCGGCTGAACGGCTTCATAATGTAATAATTGGCTCCCAGCCGAAAGGCATCCTCTGTCACATCCTGGCTGCTAGCCGCCGTCACCATAATAAAAGACGGACAAACCTTCATCTGCGTGCTGTTCCGTACCTTCTCCATCACCGAAATTCCGTCCAGCCTCGGCATAATTACATCCATCAGGACAATATCCGGATTCGTTTTTATGATCATATTGTATGCGTCTTCGCCATTGTCCGCCTTTCCGACGACATGGATTCCTTCCTCTTTCTCCAGTATCTCCCCCAACAGGTTCAAAGTCTGTCGGTTATCATCTGCAATCGCGACTGAAAGTTCTGCCATAATTCTTCCTCCTTACGCAGTCATTTTCCATTTTTTCCCAAAAGATGAGAGATGGACAACTCAATTATAGACGCAAATGAAAGACTCATGCAATGTGATTCGGTCGCAAATTTCGACAGGATTTGACAAAGGCGGGCGGGAAATCCCGCCCGCACAGCTATCCTTATAAATCCGTTTTTCCGCTTACTGCCGCACCGTTAAAAGATAATTTGCAAACTGCTGCGCCGTCCGTCCGGAGAGCCCGCCTCCGCGCATCTCGAACCGATTGGCCTCATAGCAGATCTCCTCGTCAGTCATCTCCTCCACGGCAATGCCGGCCCGGCGGGCGAGTGCCACGGCCATCTCGTTAAACCCGGCCTTATTGGGCTTTGCAAAGTAAATGGTCAGGCCAAACCGGTTTACCAAGGACAGCTTTTCCTCCATCGTGTCGGAGCGGTGCAGGTCCTCGCTGTGTTCCATGTCATCCCGGTCGCGTCCGGTCTCCTTGATCAAATGCCGCCTGTTCGAAGTCGCATAGATCAGGATATTGTCCGGCTTTGTCTCAACGCCGCCCTCGATGACCGCCTTTAAGAACTTATATTCGATCTCAAACTCCTCAAACGACAGATCATCCATATAAATGATAAACCGGTAATTCCGGTTCTTGATCTGCGCGATGATGGCCGACAGATCCTTGAACTGATGCTTGTAGATCTCGATCATGCGCAGGCCCTGCGGATAAAACTGGTTGACGATCGCTTTGACGCTCGTGGATTTTCCGGTCCCCGAATCGCCGAACAGCAGCACGTTATTGGCCGCTTTGCCCTCGACGAACGCCCGGGTATTCTCCACAAGCTTTTTCTTTTGCAGCTCATACCCGATCAGATCCTCAAGCATCACCGTATCCATGTTGTTGATCGGCAAAAAGCGCACCGTGCCGTCGCCGTTTCCCGTGATACGGAACGCCTTGTTTAGGCCGAACATGCCGACGCCGTAATCGCGGTAAAAGTCGGTCACGTACGTGAAAAACGTCTCGGCATCTACAGCCGTTTCCAGACGCTCGCTTAATGCCCGCACCTTCTCACTGACGTTTTTATTGTACATCAGCTCCTTCTTGCGGATCGCCTGATAGTGCGTCAGATGTGTAAAGCAGTCAATCGAAAGCTCCCTCTCCAGCCAGGAAAAGTCATAGGCAAAGAGCTTCCTATACATCTCAAAATCATGCTTTACGAAATAATTGACCGTCCCCTCCTGCGCCCCCGTTTTCTCACAGACCAGACTGAACGGATTTTCGCTGGTGATCAGCAAAAAGGTCAGGTAATTGTGCCACAGATTCCTGTCAAACGCGTAATCCGTCGCGATCACTAAAAGCTCCTTCACCTGGCCGAATACGCGCGTCCGCAGCACATCCTTTGACTCCGCGCCGCTTTTTAACTTAGCGCATATGTCGGAAAGCTGCCAGAGGATCGAATCCTTTGGCAGTTTCCCGTAAACAAGCAGATTTGATAAAATCCGGTTCATCTTATTCGACGATTGCTCCCTTATCTGCGGAGGAAACATTCTTCGCATACCGTTTTAAGTATCCGGTTAACTCCCTCTGCTCCTTCAGTTTCATTGTTTTCTTTCTCTCAGAAAGCTCCTCATCCGAAACGAGCAACTTTAAGCTGTAGTTCGGGATGTCGATCGCAATCCGGTCCCCATCCTTTATATAAGCGATCGGGCCGCCCGCAGCCGCCTCCGGAGAGATATGGCCGATTGCCGCGCCGCAGGATGCGCCGGAGAAGCGGCCGTCGGTCAAAAGCGCGACCGTCGTGTCTAACTTCATGCCGACAATCGCGGAGGTCGGCGAGAGCATTTCCCGCATACCCGGGCCGCCGGCCGGCCCCTCGTAACGAATCACGACCACGTCGCCCGAGACAATCTTCCCATCGTAGATCGCCGCAATGGCCTCCTCCTCGGAATCGAAGCAGCGGGCCGTCCCTGTGTTTACAAGCATCTCTGGCTTCACGGCGGAGCGCTTCACGATCGCGCCGTTGGGCGCCAGGTTGCCGAACAGGACGGCCAGACCGCCCGTCTTGGAGTACGGATCGGACAAAGGACGGATCACCTCCTCGTCGCGGTTTACGGCCTTTGCCACGTTCTCCGCCAGGGTCTTTCCGGTCACGGAGAGGCATTCCCCATGGAGCATCCCGGCGTCAAGAAGCTCCTTCATAACGGCCGAGATCCCGCCAGCCTTCATGAGATCCTGCATATGGTGATGGCCCGCCGGCGCCAGATGGCAGAGGTTCGGGGTCTTTTCACTGATCTCGTTGATCATATGAAGGTCAAGGGCAATCCCCGCCTCGTGGGCGATCGCCAGAAGGTGCAGTGCCGAGTTTGTCGAGCAGCCGAGCGCCATGTCGGTCGTCAGCGCGTTCTCAAACGCCTTTTCGGTAACAATGTCGCGCGGGCGGATGTCCTTCTTAAGAAGCGTCATGACCTGCATGCCCGCGGTCTTGGCAAGGCGGATGCGCTCCGCGTAGACCGCCGGGATCGTCCCGTTCCCCGGAAGGCCAAGGCCCAGAGCCTCGGTCAGGCAGTTCATGGAATTGGCCGTAAACATACCCGAGCAGGAACCGCATCCCGGGCAGGAGCTTCCTTCGATCTCGGCCAGCTCCTCGTCGTCGATCAGATTTGCCTTTCTTGCACCGACCGCCTCGAACACCGAGTTTAAATCTCTCTGATCCAGCGAAAGCATCGGGCCGCCCGATACGAAGACGCATGGCAGGTTTAAGCGCAGGGCTGCCATCAGCATACCCGGCACGATCTTGTCACAGTTCGGGATAAAAACCAGAGCGTCGAAGCAGTGGCCCTTTACCATGCATTCCACGGTATCGGCAATCAGCTCTCGGGAGCTTAACGAAAAACGCATCCCCTCATGGCCCATGGCGATGCCGTCGCAGACGCCGATTGTGTTAAACTCCATCGGCGTACCGCCGGCCGCTAGGACGCCGTCCTTGACCGCCCGGGCGATGGTCTGTAGGTGTACATGGCCCGGCGCGATCTCATTGAACGAGTTGACGACGCCGATAAACGGGCGGCGCATCTGCTCGTCGTTGTAGCCGTCCGCCTTTAAAAGGGAGCGGTGAGGCGCATGCTCCACGCCCGCCTTAACCTGATCTGAATTCATAGCTTTCTCCTCCTCAAACTCGTATGCTTATTTCGCCTCGTCAAGATCCTGCGTCTGTTTCCAGCCCATCTTGGCGCGCAGTTCACGTCCGGTCTTCGCCGCCATTGTCTCGGCCGCGGCCGCTCTCTTGGCATTGAAGGTAGTCCTGCCGACCTGGTTCTCTAGGATCCAGTTCTTTGCAAAGGTGCCGTCCTGGATTTCCTTTAAGACCTGCTTCATCTCGGCCTTCACCGCGTCAGTGATGATCCTAGAGCCGGTCATGTAGTCACCGAATTCCGCCGTATCGGAGATCGAATAGCGCATCCCCTCAAAGCCCGCATTGAAGATCAGATCCACAATCAGCTTCATCTCATGGATACACTCAAAATAAGCATTCTCCGGCTTGTAGCCCGCCTCGACCAATGTATTGAAGCCCGCCTCCATCAGGGCCGTCACGCCGCCGCAGAGCACGGCCTGCTCACCGAACAGATCGGTCTCCGTCTCCTCCTTGAAGGTCGTCTCCAGAATCCCGCCGCGCGCGCCGCCGATACCCGCCGCATAGGCCTTGGCGATCTCCATCGAGTTGCCGCTCGGGTCCTGCTCCACCGCGACCAGGCACGGAACGCCCTTGCCGGCCACGTACTGCGAACGGACGGTATGACCCGGTCCCTTCGGGGCGATCATGATAACATTGACGCCGGCCGGCGGGATGATCTGTTTAAAGTGGATATTGAAGCCGTGCGCAAAGCACAGGGTCTTCCCGTCGGTGATAAAGTCCTTGATGTCGTTTTTGTACAGAGCCGCCTGTTTCTCGTCGTTGACAAGAATCATAATGATGTCGGCCGCTTTCACCGCGTCGGCCGTATTCATGACCGTAAAGCCATCCTCTTTCGCCTTGACCGCGGACTTCGACCTCTCATAAAGCCCGACGATCACATCGCAGCCGGAATCCCTCAAATTCAGCGCATGGGCATGTCCCTGGGAACCATACCCGATGACGGCGATCTTTTTGCCGTCCAGAAGTCCTAAATTGCAGTCTCTCTCGTAATACATTGTTGCCATGCTCGTTTTCTCCTTTATTCTTCATTATTTTTTTCAACACGCAGTGTGTTTTCTATCCCCAAGCCGATCGCGATGTCTCCCGAACGGCTAAGTTCCAAAATTCCAAAATCGCGGACCTTCTCAATGAAGGAATCCACCTTTTCCATGCTCCCCGTGATCTCGGCGGTCAGGTATTCCTCGCCGAAATCCACGATCTTTCCGCCGTATTCATTGATCAGCTCCAGGACCTGATGCTTGGAGGAGCCTCTCTGGTTCCCGGTCAGATGCATTTTGATGAACATATGCTGGGCAAAGGCCGTGCTGTCCGGGTCCAGAAGCGTCACGGAGCGCACGTCGATCAGCTTTTCAAGCTGGCGGATTACCTGGTCCTTCATATATTCATCCCCGGTGGAGACGACCGTCATGCGCGTATACGCAGGATTCTCCGTCACTCCCGCCGAGATGGCGTCGATGTTATAGCACCGCTTGGCATACAGCCCGGCGATCCGGTCCAGGACCCCGAAACGGTTGTTCAAAATCAGGCCCACTGCAAATCTTTCTACCATATTTCCCTATCCTTTCCAAACCCGCCTGTTTTAATCTTTGACGATCATGTCCTTGGCCGAGCGTCCCGGGGGGATCATCGGGAGAACCTTTTCATCCATGTCGATGTGGCAGTCGATCAGGACCGGCCCCTGCGCCTGATCCGCAGCATCCAGCGCGTTTCTCAAATCCTCCATCGTGTAGGCCGCAAACCCCCGCGCGCCGAAAGCCCCTGCCAGCGCCGGAAAATCGGTCGCGCGGTCCAAGACCGTGCCGGAATAATGGCAGTCATAAAAGATCGTCTGCCACTGCCTGACCATGCCTAAGACGTCGTTGTTCATCAGGATAATCGTAAGCGGAAGCTCCTGGCTGACCGCGGTCGCCATCTCGTTTAAATTCATACCGAAGCTCCCGTCTCCGGTGATGAGAATCGTCCGCTTCCTTCCGTTTGCGATACATCCGCCAATCGCCGCGCCGAGGCCGTATCCCATGGTCCCAAGCCCGCCGGAGGTCAGAAGCCGTTTGGGCTTTTCAAAGCTAAAATACTGCATGGTCCACATCTGATGCTGCCCTACGTCGGTCGCAACGACCGTATCAACGTCCGTATGTCTGTGGACCTCCTCGATGATTGTCTGCGGCCCGAACTCCTTTGCCGGCGGAAGCACGGCTGCCCGCTTATATTCCTCGACCTGCGAAAGCCATTCCGGATGCGGACATTCGGGCGTCACCTTCAAAAGCTCTGCCAGTATCTTCTTTACGTCGCCCCACATGCTGATGTCGGGATTAACGTTTTTCCCGATCTCCGCCCGGTCGATGTCAATGTGCACCGTCATACATTTCTTTGTGTATTCCTCCAGGTCTCCGGTCGCGCGGTCCGAGAAACGCACGCCCACTGCCAGCAGGAAATCACATTCCGACTGTGTTTTGATCGACGCATACTTTCCATGCATGCCGCACATCCCCACGTTTAGCGGATCGGATGCCGGAACCGAAGTGAGACCCATCATGGACAGGCCGATCGGGGCGTTTATGCGTCTGGCGAGCTCTAAGACCTCCCGCTCCGCTCCCGAGGCCAGCACGCCTCCTCCCGCATAAATAAACGGCCGCTTTGCTCTTTTCACCATATCCAGATACTGCGAAAGCCCGTTTAGGCTTGTCTCCTGCTTCTTCATCACAGAAGGAACCCGTAGATTCTCCACATACTCGCATTCCTCAATCTGCACATTCTTCGGAATGTCGATGAGCACCGGCCCCTTGCGCCCCGTATTGGCGATCTCAAACGCCTCAATAATGGTCCGCTGCAGATCCCGTACATCCCGCACCATAAAATTGTGCTTGACAATCGGCTGCGTAATGCCGACAATATCCACCTCCTGGAACGAGTCCTTTCCCAGATTCTCCACCGCCACGTTACCGGTAACCGCCACCATCGGCACCGAATCGAGATAGGCGTTCGCGATCCCTGTCACAAGATTGGTCGCTCCCGGGCCGCTGGTCGCCAAAACGACGCCGGTCTTCCCGCTCGCTCTTGCGTAGCCGTCGGCCGCGTGCGCCGCCCCCTGCTCATGCGCCGCGAGGACGTGCCGAATCCGGCCGGAGGCGAGATACAGTTCGTCATAAATGTTTAAGACGGCCCCGCCCGGATAGCCGAATATTACCTCCACACCCTGACGGATCAGTTCTTCCACCAGGATCCGTGAACCACTCATTTTCATATGTCTGCTCCTTCACTCAGTTGTGTATCATCCAAAAAGCCTCGCAGCGTGTACTGCAAGGCTTCCGTTTCATTCCGTTTCAATTTCGGCATGTCGTGGTCAGATCACCTTTGATTCAGCACAGCGCAAACAAGCATTCTCGTTTATGACGATAATGCTGACAATAATTCGAATTACGACGGCTGTCAGAATCAGGTTCGTCATGCTCTCTGCGCTCTCCTCTCACTAAATTTCAAGGGCTGCGTCCGACTTTGCATCCTATTATACATTGTTCGTGAAAAAATGCAAGTGTTTTATTTTTATGCCTGCCATAGCCTCCGGTTATTTATTACTGTACACAGGTTCCCTGTGAACGTAACCGCATATGCCCATTTGAAATCGCCTGCGGCGATGGGGCATATGCTTTGGCTCGATAACGGTATTGGCTCATGACGAATCAGCGGAGTGATTTGTCATGGAGTGAACAGTAACGGTTATTTATACGTTATTCTTTAATCTTGTCGAGCTCCGTCAGGTTGATTCCAGAGGCGGTTAAAATAATTTTTAATTCAATATAGAAGCATGAATTTCTAAACCCTTGAAAACTCCTCTATATTTCTTTGCAACATTTCCTTATCTGCCATGGCTCTACCTGCATTCTATAAACATGGTTTATAGAATGCTTTCATTATAGCAGTAAGCAGTTCAAGTGTAAAGCCCTCCCTTCTCCCCATCAAAGCCCCCGTCACTCCCCCTTTAAAAACACAAACAGATTCCTCTCCGACCGCTCCTTCTCATATCGGTATCCCAGCCGGTCGAACTCCTTTAGCGCCTCCGGCCCTTTTGCCTCCCGCTCCGCCAGAAACCGCACCATCTCCCCGCGTGCCATCTTCGCCTCGGTCGCCTTTACCTTTACCTTCCCGCCTTCAAGTGTCCCGAACACACAGGTCACAAACCGCATGTCCGGCGAAAGATACGGCTCAACCGCCCGGCTGTACTCCCTGGAAGCCAGGTTTACAAGGACGCGATCTGTCTCATCCTGCATTCCGCCGGTCAGCTCCCGGTACAGGAAATCCCCCCAAAACCCATACAAATCCTTCCTCCCTTCCACGGAGAGCCTCGCCTGCATCTCCAGCCGGTACGGGGTTACCCGGTCATCCGGACGCAGGATCCCGTAGAGGCCGCTTAAGATCCGCAGATGCTCCTTCACATACATCCATTGCCGTTCGGAAAACAGCTTCGGAGCCATATACTGATACTGGATCCCTATGTACGCAAGAAGCGCCGGCGTCCGGGCGCGGGAGAGCTCCATCTGCCGATACCGCAGAAAATTCTCGTGCGTGATCGCAGCATTGGCCCCGAACACACGCTGAAGCTCCCCCTCCGTCATGGCCTTAAGCCGTTCGCACAAGACCTGCGCCCGCGAAAGATACACCGGCAATTCTCCCGCCTCAAATAAATCGTCGCATTCCTCCATCCGCTTCGCCGGTGAAATAATAATTTTCATATTCTCTGTCTCCTTACAGTCCCAAAAAAGCGAAGGTCCCCAAACCGGGCCCCTCGCTTTTTTTGTCCTTTCCTTATTCCATATAGGCGCCCTTCATCGCGCTCACCGCATGTTCGGCAAACAGCTTTAAAAGGCCCTTCCGGTATTTGCTCGTAAAGCCCTTCCAGCTCTTTTTCCGCTCCGCGAGCACCACCTCGATCTCCTCGGGCGTCTTCTCCTCTCCCGCGATCCCCACGATCGCAAGAACGCGGTTTTCCACGTCAAGCCGGATCAAATCCCCCTCCTCGACGAGCGCAATCGGCCCGCCTGCGGCTGCCTCGGGAGAGACATGGCCGACCACCGGACCGCGGGAGGCGCCGGAAAAGCGGCCGTCCGTGATTAACGCCACGCTTGCCGCAAGCTTCGGGTCGGAGCAGATGGCCTCGCCGGTATAAAACATCTCCGGCATACCGCTCCCGCGCGGGCCCTCATACCGGATAAAGACCGCGTCGCCGGGCTTCACCCGCCCGTGCAGAATCGCATCGATAGCCTCCTCCTCACTGTCATACGGCCTCGCGTTCAAAACCGCCTTGAACATGTTTTTCGGGCAGGCCGTATGCTTGATCACCGCGCCCTCTGGAGCCAGATTCCCCTTAAGAATCGCAATGCTGCCGTCGGTTCCGATCGCATGGGCAAAATCGCGGATGATATCCGTACGCTTAATTTCCCTGCCGACTACCCCGCTCATTTTTTTCAAAAGCTCGTCGCAGTGCTCATAAAAGCCGTTTTTCTTTAATTCCTCCAAATTCTCCCCCAGCGTCTTCCCGGTGACGGTCATAACGTCCAGATGGAGCATGTCCTTAATCTCCTCCATGACTCTCGGGACTCCGCCGGCATAGTAAAAATACTGCGCAGGCCAGTCGCCCGCCGGACGGATATTCAGAAGGTAGTGCGCGCCGCGGTGCATCCGGTCGAACGTATCCGCGTCGATCTCGACCCCGAATTCATGTGCGATCGCCGGAATGTGCATGACGGCATTCGTCGATCCGGAGATCGCCGCATGGACCATGATCGCATTCTCAAAGCTCTTTAACGTCACAATGTCCGCCGCCGTAATGCCCTGTTCAACGAGCGCCATAAGCTGCTTTCCCGCGTCATAGGCCGCCTGCAAAAGCTCCGGGGCCGTCGCCGGCATAAGGGCCATACCCGGCAGCATAAGCCCTAACGCCTCGGCCATGACCTGCATCGTCGAGGCCGTACCCATAAACGAGCATGCACCGCAGCTCGGACATGCGTGCTGCTTATAATAAGTAAGCTGTTCCTCCGGGATTTCCCCTCTCTCATACTGCGCGCTGAACTTTCCGATCTGTTCCAGTGTCAAAAGCTCGTTGATCGCGCAGCCCGGATCATTCTCCACATACTCAGGAACAACCACGGTCGCCTCCATGACGCCGCCGGTCACGACGATCGCGCTCATCTCCTTTAAACGGCCGATGCTCATAAGCATCGCCGGAACCGCCTTGTCACAGCTCGCGATAAAGACGCCGCCGTCAAAGGTCGTCGCGTTTGCCTGCGCCTCCACCAAATTTACGATCGCATCGCGGTGCGCCAGGGAATAATTGATGCCGTCATGTCCCTGTGCCATGCCGTCGCACATGTCGGTCGCAAAGTAACGGGCCGCCTTTCCGCCGTTTGCATCCACCGCTTTCACGGCCTGCTCCACAAAACCGTCCAGATGGCTGGAGCCCGGATGGCTGTTTCCATAGGTGCTCTCGATTAAAATCTGCGGAATCCCCAGTTCCTCCTTCTTCCAGCCCATTCCCATCCGAAGCGGGTCCATCTCCGGCGCCAGCTTCCGCATTTCCTGGCTTCTTAACATATACGTCCTCCTTTCAGAGAATTCAGGTCCTCGCCGTTTTTTAAAGCCGCATGCCTTAATAACTGGCGGTTCAGTTCCAGATGCATCCGCATCATATCCTTTGCCCAGTCCGGATCCCGATGTATGAGCGCCTCCAGGATGTCCCGGTGCGTTGCCACAGACTCGGGCTCATACTCTCTCTGTGTGTAGTGAATAAACATTTCCACGGCCTTTTCCAGGATCGGGTACAGATTCGAGGCCACCAGATTCCGGCTCGCCTCGAGAACCGCCATGTGGAAACGAATATCCACATCAAGCCGTTTCTGTCCGGATGCCGACAGGCTGTCCATCTGATCGCAGATCTCTTTCAGCTCTGCGAGCTGTTCATCGGTTGCGTTAAGAGCCGCTGCATAAGCGAGCTGCGGTTCCAAAAGATAACGCACCTCCAGAAGATCCCAGGCAAGCTTGACCTGATCGTGAAGAAGATTCAGGCCAAGCGGATCATCCGCCACCCCCTTTTTCTCGGATACATAGGTCCCTGAACCATGGCGGGATTCCAGGACGTTTCGCGATACGAGAAGGCGGATCGCCTCACGTACTGTACTTCGGCTCACGCCCAGAGCATCGGTCAATTCCATCTCGGTCCCGATCTTATCTCCCGGCCCAAGCCCTCGTTCCCTGATGTTTTCAATGATCCGGTCAGCCGCCTTCTCGGACAGCGTCTGCTCCCTCTCTGCCATTGTATCCTTCCCCCATACCTGCCGTCAAATCGTAATTTTCCTGTCTCGTGCCGTCACCTTCCAGGTTCCGGTCCATTTGCCGTTCTCCACAACACATGCCTCCGGATACAACGCGCTGGTGGGACAGACATGCGCAGGGATTGCAAACAGCACGGTCCCCACAGGAGGCAGCGTTCTGCCCTCCTTTTTGGGTACGCGTACCACCCAATGCTCCTCGTTCTGCAAAACCGTGACCGCGTCCTCGAAGCCCACAAGCGACGCGCGCTCCCCCATCGGGTCACTCGCAACCGCCTTGGTTCCCAGATCAAGCGTCATTCGGTCGTCTCCCCTCTTACTCACAACACGGACCAAAACGACCGCTGCCGGCGTAAACGAAAGATCTGGATATGCCTTATCATACCCAAAATCCCACAGGACACACGTCCCCGGGCTATAAAAATCATCCGGCATCAGCTTTACATGGCACGGGAAAGACGGGGTTCCCCCGAGGATTACAAGATCGCAGGGCAGCTCTCGCTCCAGCAGCGTCTTTTTCAGTTGTTTTACGCCCTCATCCTCGACCGCGACAAGCGAAAACCGCTCGTCGGGATCGGATTCATGCCGGTGTCCGTCATAGCAGTGCAGGCCGGCCATGCAGATTCCCGGAAGCCTTGTCCACTCCTCATAGGCGTCTGCGGCTTTCTCAAGAGCCATCCCGGTCCGGTCTTGCCCGAGGTCCACATCCATGAGCAGGGAAACCGTAACGCCTTCTTTAACGGCGGCTTCGCTTAACGCATGCGTCGGCAGAGGATCGTCTTCCATTGCATAAAACTTTGTTTCCGGGAACCGTTTCATCAGTGTAAAAAAGCGCTCCACATTCGGACCCAGAAGCGGATACGAAAGCACGGCTTTTTTTGCCCCTGCCATCCCGCACATCTCGGCCTCTGCGATCGTCGCACATTTAAAGCTTGTGATTCCATGGCGGATCGCCAGCTTCACGACCTCGACCATCTTATGCGTCTTCACATGGGGCCAGAGCTTTTCGGATCCCTGGGAAAGTGCAATCATATGCTCCAGATTGCTCTCGATCGCATCCTGATAGCAAATAAACTGTGGGGACGGGATCTTCTCCTGTCCCTCAAATGAATAGTCGTACTTCAAGGGGCTGTCCTCCCGATTTATTCATATTCTACAAGCACTTCGATCTCGCAGGCGATATTTCCCGGCGTCGCGTTTGTCCCGATCGCCGTGCGGGCCGGGAGCCCTTTTTCCTCGCCGAACAGTTCAAAAATCAGATTCGAGCCGCCGTTTACCACCATCGGCTGCTTGTCAAAATCATCGGCGCTGTTGACAAAGGCCAGTACCTTCACGAAACGCTTAATCCGGTTTAAGTCCCCGAGCTTTGCGTCCAGATTTGCCAGGAGATTGAGCATACAGTTGTAGGCGGCCTTCTGCCCCTCCTCTACGGTCAGATCCCTGCCAAGCTTTCCAAGCACCGTATTGCCGTTTCCAAGATCCGGGCCGCAGCCGCTGCAGTAGAGCAGGTGGTCGCCGAATTCCTGTACCGGTGTATAAACGCCTCCCTTGGGCGGCGGAGCCGGTAATGTGATTCCTTTTTCTTTCAGTTTGTCATATACATTTGCCATGGTAGATTTTCCTCCTTATAAATTATCTTTTCTTAGATCCGCCTTGTCGGCTGCCATGCGCCTCATTCTGCCAGAATACAGGCTCCGTACCGCGAATCGGGCAGGAGTTTTCCTTCTTCGATCACCATTTCGCCGTTTAAAAACAGGTACGCAAGGCCCGTCGCCGGCCTTGCCGGATCCGTAAACGTCGCATGGTCGCAAAATTCGTCCGGGTCAAAAATCAGGACATCCGCAAAGCTTCCCTCGGTGAGCGTTCCCCGCCCGGTAAGCTTCATGCGGGCCGCCGGCTGCCCTGTCATCTTATGGATCGCCTCCTCCATCGTATAGAGGCCGCGTTCCTTTACATATTCGCGGATAATCTTGGGAAATGCACCATACATCCGCGGATGAGGCGTATCGGTGTCCGCATAGATTGCATCCGAGATCACATTGCTGTACGGGAGCTTCGCGACAAAGTCAATGTCATCCTGGCACATACTCATGTTGATGATCGCCGTCTTTCCGTCTTCGGTGTGCATCAGATCGGCCGCCAGGCTTTCCGCATCCGCATAGCCGAATTTTTGAGCCGCTTCCGTCACAGTCATTCCGAGCATCGGAACGAATCTTGGCGTGCACACACCGCTTATTATAATACGCTCCCAGCCCAATGTCACGCAGAAATTGTCCCAATCGTCATAAGGGATGCGGCTTAAGCGCCTGAACTCGTCAACGCCCTTTGGGGTCCCTAACTCCTTTAACGCACGCGTCATGTCCCCGCGCACAAAAACCGGAGGCAGCATCGTCGTAAGCGCCGTGCTTCCGCCCTCATACGGATAAAAATCACAGGTCACATCCTGTCCCTCGGCACGGGCCTTTTCGATCAGTTCCACCGCCCTGTGGATATCTTTTCTCCAGTTATGAATCCCACAGCTTTTAAAATGGCTGATCTCCAGCGCACAGCCTGCCTGTCTGGCGATCTCTATGACCTCCCGCACACTCTCCACCATGCTGTCGCCCTCACCGCGGATATGCGTCGTGATCACGCGTCCGTATTCTCCGACCGGCTTCAGGATATAGGCAAACTCCTCCGTCTTCGAATAGCACTCCGGAAGATACATGATCCCCAGAGAGATTCCGGCGGCGCCGCGTTCCATGGCATCCGCGATCAGTCCTCTGGCCTCCTGAAGTTCTTCCTTCGTATACGGCGTATCGGAAAAACCCTTGACCGTAATCTTTACCGCACCGGTCCCGATCATCGACGCAAAATTCAAAGGAAGTCTTGTCCTCTTAAGCGCCTCCAGATACGCCTCATACGTGCGCGGCAAATCGAGCGCCATCGGGCCGAGTACCGCCTCGTCAAAATCATACATTTCCTTTGCGCGCACGTCATCCGCCGGACAGGGCGTAAGGCTGATGCCGCAGTTCCCGACCACCGTGGTCGTGATTCCCTGCAAAAGCTCACGTTCTCCAAAATTCGGATCATTCAACGGCTTTGCATCGCAGTGCCTGTGGATATCCACAAAGCCCGGACATACCGTTTTTCCTTTTGCATCAATCACCATATGCGCCCCTGCCTCTGCTTCGTTGATCCTTCCGATCCGCCAAACCTTCCCGTCCGCCAGAAGCACATCCGTCTTTATTCCCGGATTTCCCAGTCCGTCATAGACTATGCCGTCTTTTATTAATACTCGTTTCATACTTCGCTTTCTCTCCGTTCAGGCAAATGAGGGGACGGTTGCCCGCCCCCTCGTCCACTGTTTTCTGAAAAGTTTTTTAATCCTGTCCGCGTCTCGCGGCAAACACGTGCTGAAGACGTTCCTCCTCGGATGTCGTGTCCTTGGGTGTTACGAGACTCACAGCCACGCCGAAAATGAGGCTGATGATCGTAGCCGGAACTGCCGCTCCGCCCAGTTTTGCGCCAACCCACTGCTGTAAGCCGGAACTCAACAGATAGCAAACGCCGAACACGGTGCCGGAGCCGATGGCTGCCAGACCGCCCTGCCAAGTCGCCCGCTTCCACAGACGGCCCATGAACATGCAGACTGCAACGCCCGGGAGCAGGGAGCCGACCACCGACTGGATATAGGTAATAACGTCATTGACAAGCAGCGTGATAAGGAATGCCACACCAAGCGTTACGACCAGCGCAATACGGGAATACTTCGGGTAATCCTCCTCCTTGATCGTCTTGCCGGTCACACTCGGATACACATCCGTTAAGAGGATCGTGATGCCGGAGATGGCGTCGGAGTCACCGGAAGACATCGTCGCCGAAAGACCGGCGATCATGAGCATAAGCCCCATAAACGGCCCCAGGACGTTTGTCGCCATATAGGAGAATGCATAGTCGCTCGATGCAAGCGTATCGCCCTGTGCGGTGGCGATCGTAAAGGCGCTCATACCGATGATCGCAGTGACGAAGCTCCAGAAAAACAGCATGACACCGGATGTCAAAAATGCTCTCTTGGCAACGCCCTCATCCGCGGATGTGTAGATTCTGGTGCGATGCGTCGGTGTGCCGATTACCCCCATGTAGGTCGAAAGCACCAGAGCGATCGCAGGCATGATCCCGTATTGTGCAAGGCCATAAAAGCCCATCGCGCCTGGTTTTCCGGCCGCTTCAAAGGTGGCTGCGATGTTGGCGTAGCCGCCCGCTGCCGGGATCGCGCGGATCGCGATCAGGGCAAAGCCCACAACGATCACGCAGAACTGCACGGCGTCCGTAACAACAACGGCAAGGTATCCGCCGATGAACACATATACGGCGAATGCAAGAACGGTGATGATCTTACAGATCACATCATCCATACCGGTAATATAGGCAAGGTATTTGGAACCGCCGTTCATATGGTTGCCAAGCCATACGATTTCGATTACGAACATCATAAAGCCCATGACCTGTCTGACAATTTTTTTGCCGCCATAATAATACTGCGCTTCCTCAGACATGGTTATGAAATTCTTTTTACGGATCTTGACGAACATCAGCATCGAAAGAATACCCGTACTTGCGCCCAGACCGTAGATCGCGCCCGCCCAGCCGCTGTTAAAGCCGTTGGAGATCGCGCCCATCGAGGAACCCGTTCCGATCATCGTAGCTCCTACCGTACAGAAAATCAGGAAGAACCCGAGATTGGCGCCGCCGGTAAGGAAGTTTGAGCCGTCACTTTTCCCGCGGGAGGAAAACCAGCCTACAAAAATCATGAAGCAGATGTAAGCAAGGAAGCCTCCGACAAAGATCGGTACATATTTCGCGTCTAACATTCAATTACCTCCTATCTCAAAACCTTTTTCATATGTTCCTTTTTCCTTGAATCAATGACCGGCCAGTCATAGAGGAAAGATTCATCTGACTTTTCTGCATCACAGTCTTCCGACCTGACAGCGGGCCGGGTCTTATCCCATTCAGTCTTGCTGTGTCGGCCACTAATTTGTCAGACAAATTTCTCTGTGTTTTCATCATAGAGGAATTGTGAATGTTTGTCAATATATTTTTTGTATTTCCACGCCCTCCAAACTATTTTCGTACTTTTTATACAAATTTAAAATATTTTTTTGTGCACTTTTAACATTTTCTTTTTTCGATCTTCCTTGTATATTATAGATGTAAAGAAATCTACTGCTTTGCGAAAATAGAGGATTCCCCTCATTTTTTGTCAAAAGTTGTACGACAGCATTGTAAACTTGCATTTATTTGAAAGAAAGGAGCTTCCCAACATGCCACAAATGATTACCATCGGAGAGACGATGGCCGCTTTCACGCCTCTGGCCTCCGGACCGTTACGTTATGTAGCGGACTTCAAGATGCGGATCGCAGGCGCCGAGAGCAATGTCGCAATCGGAGCCGCTAAATTAGGCGTCGATGTAGCCTGGGTCAGCAAGCTTGGCGAGGATGAATTCGGCCACTTTATCTGCAACCAGACCCGCGCCGAGGGCGTGGACTGCAGACACCTGATTTTTACCTCCGAGTATCCCACCGGTATCATGTTTAAAGAAACAAGTGCCGGAGAGACAAAGGTCTTTTATTACCGTGCCGGCAGTGCAGCAAGCCATATGACGCCGGAGGATCTGGATGAGTCGCTCTTTTCTGAGGCTAGGCTTCTTCACATGACTGGCATCACACCGGTTTTAAGCGATGACTGCATGGCCATGACCGAGCAGGCGTTTGCGCTTGCCGCCAAGCACGGGCTCACGATCAGCTTTGACCCCAATATTAGGAAAAAGCTCTGGAAGGATAAGGATTACAGCGGCCTGATCCGCGATCTGACTTTAAAAAGCCAGATCGTCCTTTTGGGACTTGATGAGGCCGAGGTCCTTTTTCAGACAAGAGAGATCGACGGGATCGTTTCCGTTTTATGTAAAGAAGGCAATGCGTCCATGATCGCCATCAAGGACGGGGGAAAGGGCGCGATCGTCGCCGACCGGGATCAAAGGATCTCCATACCGCCTTACCCGTGTAAATGCATCGAGCCCATCGGCGCCGGAGACGGCTTTAACGCCGGCTTCCTTGCCGGGGTTCTCCAGGGCAGAGGGCTTGAAACGGCCGGAAAAATGGGAGCCGTCTGCGGTGCCCTTGCAACTCAGACCCCGGGGGATGTCGAGGGCTATCCCGACTGCCGCCAGATGGAGCAGGCACTCTCTGGCACCTCTGTTGTATATCGTTAAATGAAAAGATTTTTACTTAATATAAAGGAGAAATAAAACATGGACATGTATCCAATCGTAATCGAACATCCCCTGCTCGCAATACTTCGCAAGATTCCCCTCGAAAAGACGATCGACTACGCGCAGGCTGTGGTAAACGGTGGCGTTTCCTTTTTTGAGGTTGCCCTAAACAGTCCGGATGGCCTTAAACAGATTTCCATGCTGCGCGACCATTTCGGGGATTCCTGTTTGATCGGCGCGGGAACCGCGATCACCGTGGAGCGTGCAAAAGCGGCTCTGGACGCCGGCGCACAGTTTCTTTTAACCCCCGGTACTCCGCCGGATGTCCTCGAATACTGCGCAAAAAACGAGATCAAGCTTCTTCCCGGCGTCTTAAGTCCCTGTGACGTGGCCCTCGCGCTGGAATTCGGCTTTAAAACCATGAAGCTGTTTCCGGCCGGGAGCATGCCGAGAAGCTATGTCAAGGATCTGAAAGGCCCCTTTGACGATACGAACTATATGGCTATCGGCGGCGTAAGCCCGGATAACATCCGCGAATTCTTTGACGCCGGCTGCATCGCGGCCGGACTTGCCAGCAGCCTGATGCCAAAGGATGTGGTCGCTTCCAGTGACTGGGAAAGGGGATCCGCCTACATCAAGAGGCTAGTTGATAAAATAAAAGGAGGAAACTGACTCATATGAAAATCACAGAGGTCAATACCTATTTTGTACGTCCCCGCTGGGGCTTCGTGGAGATCCTCACCGACGGCGGCTTTTCTGGCTGGGGCGAGGCCGTTCTCGAAGGACACTGCCGGGCTGTCTTAGCCTGCGTCGAGGAAATGAAGGACTATCTCATCGGAGCCGACCCGGCCCGTATCGAAGATATCTGGACCACGCTTTACCGTGCCGGCTTCTATCGAGGCGGCGGCGTTCTGATGAGTGCTATCTCCGGTATCGACCAGGCGCTCTGGGACATCAAGGGCAAATACTATAATGCCCCGGTCTATGAGCTCATGGGCGGCGCATGCCATGACCGCATGAAGGTCTATAGCTGGATCGGCGGGGACCGTCCGAGTGATGTCGGCGCGGCGGCTCTCGAGAAAAAGAACGCAGGCTTCACTGCGATCAAAATGAACGCCACCGAGGAGCTGCAGATGGTAGACACCTATGATAAGGTAGACGCCGTCCTGGAGCGCGTGGCCGCGATCCGTGAGTCCTGCGGAAAATATTTCGGCATCGCCATCGACTTCCACGGACGTGTTCACAAACCCATGGCAAAAATTCTCGCCAAAAAGCTCGAGGAATTCGATCCCATGTTCATCGAAGAACCCGTGCTCTGTGAAAACATGGAAGCCTTCCCGGAAATCGCCGCGGCCTGCAACATTCCGATCGCGACCGGAGAGCGCCTGTTCAGCCGTTATGATTTCAAACGCCTGTTAAAGATCGGCGGCGTGGACATCATTCAGCCCGATTTAAGCCATGCGGGCGGCATCACGGAAGTGAAAAAGATCGGTTCCATGGCGGAGGCTTACGACGTGGCGCTTGCGCCCCACTGCCCCTTAGGCCCGATCGCTCTTGCAAGCTGCCTGAACGTGGATGCGACCTGTTACAACGCCGTCATCCAGGAGCAGAGCATGGGCATCCACTACAACGTCGGCAAAACCGTTCTTGACTATGTCAACAACAAGGCCGATTTTGATTTCATCGACGGCTACGTGAATCTTCCGAAGCTTCCCGGGCTCGGAGTCGATGTAAATAAAGCGCTCGTCCTCGAAGAAAACAAGGCCCCGCATAACTGGAAAAACCCGGTCTGGCGGCATAAGGACGGCTCGATCGCAGAGTGGTAAATTAAAAAAGTGTGCGCTCTGCGCATACTCGCGCCAAAGTACAGCCTCGCCAGCAGTCATCTTCCTTAGAGCGGAGTGCGCATCCCGGCCCGGCCGCGTATTGCATGTACGTCGGACGGGCCTTTTTTGATTATGGATTCGCAAGCCTACGGATCGAAAACAACTCCTCCATCAGAAGCCAGTTCGTCCGGAAAAAATTCATAAGCTGCCAGTATCCGGCCCCCGTCAGCCCGAATTCACGGATCAGAGCAAATTTGGCTTGGATACTTTTCACATCCTCAAACCACACCTCATGCCGGATCCCATACTGCCAGTAACGGAAGTACGGTGACTGTCCTGTCTCGTCAAAAAAGATCTCTGAACCGTGATCAATCGCACGCTGCACCGCCTCCAGGTTGCTGATGGATTCGGCCCGCGTCTTCCCGCGCTCGTAAGGCAGCGGCCAGTCATACCCGTAATTCGGGATCCCCAGGCTGATCTTCTCCGGCGGGATCTCACTTACCGCATACTCCACGACCCGCCGTACCATATTGATCGGGGCTACAGCCATGGGAGGGCCGTATGTATACCCCCATTCATATGTCATCAACATCACCCGATCTGCCGCTGCCCCCAAAAGCCTGTAGTCGATTCCTTCATACAAAAGCCCGGTCTGCCCGGCCGAGGTTTTCGGCGCGAGGGCCACAGTCACCGGATAGCCGTACAGATTCAACGTCTGCCGCATTCGGCTTACAAATTCTGCATAGCCCTCCCGGTCTGCCGCTTCCACATATTCAAAATCTATATCCAGCCCCTGATACCCCCTTTGCTGCATAAGCACGAGTATCTCTCCGGCCAGCCTGGCCTGCGTACTGCGGCTTTTCACAACCGTCGTCACCAGATGGTTGTTGAAATGTCCTCCGGCGTCCAATGGGGTCAGCACCAGAATCGGCCGCACGCCCCCGGCCAGCGTTCTCTGCACCACTCTCGTGTCGTCTGCAGCCGGGGGAAGCAGCTCTCCCTCTGCTGTAAAGCCATAGGAAAACACATAGAGATCCGTCAGATACGGCAGGGTTGCCGCCAGCGTATCATCGGTAATATACGGATATGCATAACCGAAGGAATACAGCGGCCGCTTTTCTCCGCCTCCATTCTCCGGCATACGCGGGATATAAAGCGCCTGACCCACGGCCAGGCGATAGGGATACGAAATTTGATTGGCCCAGATCAGCTCCTGTACATCGATCCCATATGCCGCTGCGATCCGGTCTACATTGTCCCCCGTCCTCACAACATAAATTGCCAAAAAACCACCTTACAGCAAACCGCTTCTCACCAGTATATGCCAAAGCGCCCGGCAGTGTGTCCTGCCGGGCCGGGATGTGCAGAGCGCACACTTTTTATTGTCGGGCCGCCGCCGTCAGACGGCCATTTTCCACATCAATGAAAATCGTATCTCCGGTGCGGACCGCATCGGACAGAATCAGCTTTGCCGCCAACGTCTCCACGTGCTTTTGCAGATAGCGCTTCAGGGGTCTTGCGCCATATACGGGATCATAGCCGTTCTCCGCAATAAACTGCATGGCCTGTTCGGAAAGAGACAGAGATAGCTCCCGATCTGCCAGACGTTTATTGGCATCCGCCACCAGAAGCCGGATAATGCCTCCGATGTTCTCCTTCGTCAGCGGTTTGAAAAGGATCGTCTCATCCAGACGGTTTAAAAATTCGGGACGGAATTGTGCGCGCAGATCGTTCATTACCAGGCGCTCGGCATTTTCCGTAATATTACCCGCTGCATCGATCCCCTCCAGAAGATACTGGGATCCGATATTCGACGTCAAAATCAGGATCGTATTTTTAAAGTCCACGGTCTTTCCCATCGAATCTGTGATACGCCCGTCGTCAAGCACCTGCAAAAGGACATTGAACACGTCCGGATGCGCCTTTTCCACCTCGTCAAACAGGACGACGCAGTACGGCTTTCTCCGCACCGCTTCCGTGAGCTGGCCGCCTTCATCATATCCCACATATCCGGGAGGTGCTCCGATCAGACGCGATACCGAATGCTTTTCCATATATTCGCTCATGTCGATGCGCACCATGTTGTTCTCGTCATCAAACAGATTCTCGGCAAGCGCTTTGGCAAGCTCGGTCTTTCCGACGCCGGTAGGGCCGAGAAACAAAAACGAACCGATCGGCTTTGTCGGATCCTTGATCCCTGCCTTGGAGCGGATGATCGCCTCCGTCACCTTCTCCACGCCCTCATCCTGACCGATCACACGCTTATGAAGCTGCTCATCCAGATGCAGCGTCTTGTTGCGTTCACTCTCGGTCAGCTTTGTCACCGGGATCCCGGTCCAGCGCGAGATGATCCGCGCGATCTCATCGTCGGTGACGCTCTCGTGTACCAGGCTCAGATCCTGGTTTCTGACCTTCTCCTCCTCCTCGGCGAGCTCCTTCTCTAGCTGCGGGAGCTTCCCGTACTGCAGCTCTGCGGCCTTATTCAGATCGTATTTCTGCTGCGCATCCTGGATCTGCCGGTGCAGCGCTTCGATCTCCTCTCGCAGCCCGGAAAGCTTATCCACGGAGGCTTTTTCATTCTCCCAGCGGGCTTTCTGTGCGGCAAACGTATCATGAAGCTCTGCCAGCTCCCTCTGCAGGTCTGCCAGCCTCTCCTGACTTAAATGATCAGTCTCCTTTTTTAAGGCCGCCTCCTCAATCTCCATCTGCATGATTTTCCTCGAAAGCTCGTCTAACTCCGTCGGCATGGAGTCTAACTCCGTCTTGATCATTGCACAGGCCTCATCGACCAGATCAATGGCCTTATCCGGCAAAAACCGGTCGCTGATATACCGGTTTGAGAGCACGGCCGCCGATACAAGGGCGGAGTCTGTAATCTTGACGCCGTGATAGACCTCATAGCGGTCCTTCAAGCCGCGCAGGATCGAAATCGTGTCCTCCACGGTCGGCTCGTCAACCGTCACCGGTTGGAACCGGCGCTCTAAGGCCGGGTCCTTTTCGATGTACTTCCTGTATTCGTCTAACGTGGTCGCCCCGATGCAGTGCAGTTCTCCCCTGGCGAGCATGGGCTTTAACATATTTCCCGCATCCATGGAGCCCTCGGTCTTCCCGGCTCCGACAATCGTGTGCAGCTCGTCTATGAACAGGATGATCTGCCCCTCGCTCTTTTTGACCTCCTCGAGGACGGCCTTTAAGCGCTCCTCAAACTCGCCGCGGTACTTCGCACCCGCGACCAGCGCCCCCATGTCCAGGGAAAACAGCTTCTTGTCCTTTAACCCCTCCGGTACATCCCCGCGGACAATCCTTTGGGCCAGTCCCTCCACGACGGCCGTCTTGCCGACGCCAGGCTCCCCGATCAGGACCGGATTGTTCTTTGTCTTTCTGGACAAAATCCGGATCACATTCCGGATCTCCGAGTCACGGCCGATCACCGGATCCAGCTTCTGCTCTCTAGCGCGCTCCACGAGGTCGGCACCGTATTTATTCAAAGTGTCATATGTGGCTTCCGGGTTATCGCTCACCACGCGCTGATTTCCCCGCACCGTGGACAAGGCCTGCAAAAATTTGTTTCGGTCAATTCCATACAGACGGAACAGCTCCTTTAACGCCCGGTTCGGCTCCTTCAAAAGGCATAAAAATAAATGCTCCACGGAGACATATTCGTCTCCCATGGCCTTTGCCTCATCCTCGGCGTTGATCAAAACCCGATTTAACTCATTTGTCAGGTAGACCTGGCCGCCTCCGGATACCTTCGGCAGCTTCGCAAGCGCCCGTTCCGCTTCATTTAAAAACTGCTCTCCCGAGATCTCCATCTTCGTCACGAGACGCAGGATCAGACTGTCCTCCAGCTTTAGCAGGCTGACCAGAAGATGCTCCTGGTCGATCTGCTGATTTCCGTATTCATATGCCAGCTTCTCGCAGCCCTGTACGGCCTCTGCGGATTTCTGCGTAAATTTGCTGATATTCATCTATAAGCCTCCTTTGCATACAGGCATTTATCTGTTATAGAAAGAATATAGCACACATTGTTAGCACTGTCAAGATTCGAGTGCTAATTTTTGATCACTGGCATACTTTTACTCGGCGGCAAGCACAATTTCCCGAATCTTCCCGGCCAGCTCCCCATACGTCTCAAACGCTAAAAGATCCGGATTGGCCGCCTTGATCGCCTCCGTCGTCCGGAATAAAAATCCTGCCTTGCTGGCCCGTATCATTCCCAGATCGTTATAGCTGTCTCCGGCCGCGAGCGTCTCAAAGCCGATGGACTGCAACGCCCGCACCGTATTAAACTTGGAATTCTCCAGGCGCATCCGGAAACCGGTGATCTCCCCGGATGGCGCGACTGTCAGGGAATTGCAAAACAGAGTCGGCCAGCCAAGCTTTTCCATAAGCGGCATCGCAAACTGGGTAAACGTATCGCTGACGATGATCACCTGTGTGATCCGGCGCAGCTCGTCAAGGAATTCCCGAGCGCCGGGGAGCGGCTCGATTCCGGCGATTGTTTCCTGAATTTCTTTAAGCCCCAGGCCGTGCTCCTTCAAAATCCCCAGGCGCCAGTTCATCAGTTTATCATAATCCGGCTCATCACGCGTCGTCCGTTTCAGCTCCGGGATTTTGCTGGCCTCAGCAAACGCAATCCAGATCTCTGGTACCAGAACACCTTCCAAATCAAGACACACCATGTACATAATCATTTCCTCCAAACAATTCAAACATTTGTTCATAGCTCATGCGCCCGGAAAGGACTTCCTCGGCGATCCGCAAAAGGGCCTCCGAGCTGACGGCCGCTCCCGTAAGCTTTGACCGCCTCGAAAGATTTTCCAGCCGGTCCTTAAATCCTCCGGTAAACTTTCCGGAGACGAACGCAAAATGAAACCGCTTCACACCGGCTCCGAAGATTTCCCACCACCGGTTGGGATTCAGCCGTACATCCCGTACGGCATTCTCCTCCAGATACCGCGCCATCTCGTCGGCCTGCTTGATTGGCAGCGAGTATCCGCCTGCATACGCCTTATTGTCCAGAATCAGTCCCCAGTCCCCGTGGTAAACACACACATCCGGCTTCCTTGTGTCCCCGAGCCGGCCACCCATGAGCCCGAGCTCTGTGGTTAAGAGTTCTGCGGTCTGGATTTCATAATCCCGGTCCGCTTTTCCGTCAAAGCCCAGCTCCAAAAGCAACAGATACTTATGGTCCACATGCGTAAGCTCCCGCCGGAGCCTGTCTTTTAAGTCCGCAGCCTCATCCTTTCCGGTCTGCACCGCTTTCTGAGGGATCGAAAGCCCCGTGATCTCATCCATAAGCCGAAACGTATCTCTTGTCCTCCGTACGCGGAGCCCGATGTTTACAAGGCCCTTCAGATCATCCTCCACCGTCTCATCCGTCTCCGTCATCCCGCGGGATTCTAGAAATGCCAGCATCTGCGGAATCGTCCGCTCCGCATGCAGAAGATACTGGATCAGAAACGTACGCCGGTTTCTCAGATAATCTCTCCCGGCGGCCTTTGTGGCTAACATCTCCCAGGGAACCCGCTTGGCGACCCGGGGGAGTTTTGAGGAACCGCTTATATAGTTTAAGATCCGGCGGCCCGTAAGCGTCAGCCGGTACGCCTGCTTAAACGTATACCGATATTCTCCGCGCTGGCCCCGTCCGCTTACCTCTTTTTCCTCCTGCACGATCCAGTCCATCTGCTTCAGCCAGCTACAGATCGTCCGCACGTATTTGTCACTCGTTCCCTCCGTATCCTGTAAAAGCCTCGCCTGCTCCGCCGCGGATGCGGTCTGGGCAAGTCCCTCCAGGATCATATGCTGCGGGATGGAAGTAAAGCCGGCCTCCCCGATAAAACCCAGCCGGGAACCGAGCTCAAATTTTGTCATAGGCCCGTTTTCGTCAAGGAGCGTCAGAATCCGGCAGACCGGTGGGCTCGAAAGGAGCGCCTGTCTGAGGCTTTCTCGTTCCTTTGGGCTTCCCGCAGGGGCCGACGCAAAAAGACGCCCGGATTCAGTCAGCCTACAGGTATCTTTTGCACCGTCGTATTCCAGGAAACCGACGCTGATCGCCCACCGCAGATAAGAATCCGCCGGCCAGTCGCTCTGGTATTCCTTCGTCTGGCCCGGGAGTGCAGCCTGCACGATCCCCGTACAGGGGGAGTTGGCCCTTGTACAGCCAGGCAGGACGCCCTTTCCTTTTAGATGTGCATACGGAATCACAATCTCCCCGGCCGCCAGCTCCGAAAGAAATATATCACGCCCGTGTTCCGGGCGGATCAGGCGCGGAATCTTATGGGTCCGCAAGCATTGATTTACTTCAGAGCCTTGCACAAACAGGGAAACCACACGTTTTAAGTGGCTGATGGTATACGCCTCCTGTACCCAGCCGAATGTCCGCTCCGCCAAGGCCCGCACCTCCTTTTTAATAATTGGTAATCAGCACCTCCCGCGTGATTGCGTTCCGGTTGTTTGCATGATAATTGCAGTTATCATAATTAAAAGCGATTCGATGCATGTGATAGCCGTGCTCCGCCTTCCAGTTCAGCAAACGCGTATGCCGCCTGCCCTTGTGGTGCGAGACGTTTGACAGAGCAAACCGCACGCCCTGCGCATCCAGGCGGTCTAACAGCGCATAGAGCGCCTGTTCATCCTCCTCCCCCCAACCCTTAAAGCCGCGCTTGCCGTCGTTGTAGCTGCCGCAGGTCAACAGATACGGCGGGTCCGCGTACAGGAAATCGCCCGGCCCGAGGCCGGTAAGGTCAAGCCTTGTGAAATCCTCGGAGACAAATTCGATTCCCGCAAGCCGCGGAAACATGCGTACGAGGTTCGCCCGCATCACCTCGTTAAAGCTGCTGCGGTTGGCCCCGAACGGATTGTTGTATTCGTGCGCCTCGTTGAAACGGAACTGGTAATTGAAGCTGTAGCACATGAGAATATACAGGTCAAGAGGGTTTCGGCTGCTTTTGTTATAATGCTCTCGAAACTTCAGGTACGCATCCTTGTTTTCTTTGGAAAGCCCCCATGCCGCAATCGTTTCATCTATGTAATCCAGTGTCGCGAAAAGGCCCAGCCTTTGAAAGCTTTGAAAGATCCGGATCACATAGACATTGATGTCATTGGCAATGATCCGCGCCGCCGCCGTATTGACCGCCACGTCACAGCCCCCGCAGAACAAATCGACCATTGTCCCGATCTGTTTCGGAAACCAGCGCTTAAGCTGCCCGATGATCCGGTATTTGTTGCCGATGTAGTTCATCGGCGACTTGATATAATCCATCAGTGCCTCCTCAGGAAGTAGAGCTGTTCCTTGAGCCCCTTTGTATCATTGGGAATTTTATTTTTATAACGCCTGTACGCATACTCATACAGCTTAAACGTTCCCGGGACACAGTATCTTGTGCATATTTCGCATAGTTCATCGGTGGACAGGAGTCCTTCGTTGTTGTAGCTGATCAGGATATGACGGCTTTTGCAGTCGCGCACCAGCCGTTCAAATGCATGGTACACCGTTCCTTTCCTGCAGAAGGCACTTTTCTGCTCCTCATAGTCCCGCATACCGGTCACACCAGTGATCCGGGGCTTATCATACTGGGCGATCGTCTCCAGAATATGATAGTTTGGCAGGTATTCCCTGGAATTGTAGGGCGGGTCTGCATACAGGAGATCGCACCGCAACCTTAAAAGCGCCGAATAGTCTTCGCTGCAACAGCGGTTTCTTCTCTGGTTGGAGTAAATCCTTGGCTCCGCCAGCATCAGGCTGCGGTATGTACGGGCATCCCAGTATTTTAGGTATGCCGCGTATACACCTGTAATATTTGCCACATAGGGGACAGCGTTAATAAGTGCCGCCAAAAGGTAATAATATCCGTTCTCATCAATCCGCCCCTCCCTATGCCACGCCTCGATCGTCTGTCGGATCCGGTCGATTTTCAGGGCGTTTTCTTTTTGAAAATACATACGGTCACATGTTTCATTCGGCGAATAGTTCTGATAAATAAAGCAGTCCGAGAGGGTCTCTCCCTCCTGATTGATATCTAACGTATTCAGATAGCCGATCGGATCGGAAATTCCCAATCTGGTAAAGGAGGGCCTTTTGTTTAAGCCCACGGTTCCCCTCGCGAGGACGTAGCAGAAATATAAGAAATCGTTGCTGACCACGCGGGATCCCTGCCGCTTGAAATGATCGCTCACAACGGCAGAACCGGAAAAAATATCCAGCACGGAGTCCGCCTGTCCCATGTTTTCTTCGACCACCTGGCTGATTCTGTCCAACAGAAGACTTTTGCCGCCGATATATCGCATCGAATTTCCGACTCCTTCCCCGCTGCATTTGTTCTTATGATATAATCTCTTTCGAGATTATATCATGTCCTTCGGACATGCCAGCCCTCCGGGGGATGCACACGATTTGCTTTGGTTTTTGTCCTCCCTCTGATCGGACGCAAAGCGGCGCTGGTATAATCTCTGTCGAGATTATACCACAAGAACAAATGTTCGTCAATCTTTAAATGGGGAAATTGCTGGTTGTATTTGACGACGGGGCAGTTTTAGAGTAAAATGGATGCACAGAAAGGAGCGATTCCATGAAAATTACAGAACATATTTATGTGGTCGGAGGCGGAAAATGGGGCTTTGGTATCTCCCATGAAATCGACTGCAATGTATTCATGATCGACACGGGCAGCGGGCTGGTCCTAATCGACGCCGGAACCGGCCTTGATCCCGAAAGGCTCGATGCAAACATCGAAAGCCACGGGTTCTCGGTAAAAGATATAAAGGCCGTCGTGCTGACCCATTATCACGGTGACCACGCCTGCGGCGCCGCGAGGCTCCAAACGCTTTCCGGCTGTGAAATCTACGCGCCCGAACTGGAGGCTCAGGCGATTCTGACCGGCGACGAAAAGGCGACGAGCGTTGCCCTCGCAAAGGGTGGTCTGTACCCCGCTGATTTCGTATATCCGAAGTCCGCACATGTCGCCGAGGTAAAGGACGGAGAGATGATTTCGATCGGAAATCTGGTCTTAAAGGCCTATCTCTGCCCCGGTCACAGCCTGCAGGACATGGTCCTCTTTGCCCAGATAGACGGCAAAAACTGCCTGTTTTCCGGTGACTTCGTATTCGCACACGGCCAGGTCCTGATCCAGTGTCTGCCGGATGTCTCACTCAGCCCTTACGCGGAGGCCATGCGGCGCATTGCAAAGCTGCCGATCGAGGCAATTTTCCCCGGCCACGGTGTCTTCTGCCTGGAAAACGGCGTAAGCTTTGTCGAGAAAGCCGTAGAAAGCTTCGATAAGGGCCTTCTGCCGCAGCAGCTTTATTATTTTACCTGAATCAGAATCGGGCAAAAAGCTTTCTCCCTGCTCAAAACGGACGGCTTAAAATTTAGCCGTCCGTTCTTTTAATTCTGCATCCGGATCTGTTCCTCTTTGACCAGCGGATAGCGAAGCAAGGCCGCCCCGTCGAGAGGCTCCTTATGCATATCCACACCGGTAATCTGGCGGTTGCTGTAGGAGGTATAATAATAAACGCCCCGGCTCGCGTTGCAGCAGGAGGTGTACAAGGTGACCTCATACTTTCCGTCGCCCAGGTCACAGCAGCCCTTCTGCTGCTCGACAGAGCCTAATATATGAAAAAACTGGCCGATGCTCTCCGCATCTGACTCCCCACAGACCGAATTCATTTTCGTAAACGCCGCCCGTGCAAACCGTGACTCTGAGGATAAGTCGCCCGGAAGCCCGAGCGCCCCCATCCCGACACAATACGTTTTGAGCGGAATCTTATCCGAAAAGCAGTTCTTGGGATTCTTAGGCGACAGCCGCATGTAATTGTTCAGCTGGAACATCTGCTCCCGAAACGGCGGATTGTTCGTCAGCACACCGGCCGGATTGTCATAAATTTTAAGCCCCTCATCCACGGATTCAATTGTAACCGCCTCATCTGCATCGGCTAACAGCCAGTGAAGCTCCGCCGGCGGAAGCGTTTCGTTAAACGGGGTTTTTACAACATTTAACCGTCCCAAGAGCCGTCTTGCCTCCCCAACCGAAGCGCACTGTCCGAGAATCCATGGAATGAGTTCGAACTGTGCGATATTGTCCTTCTCATCTGCCGCATCCGTATAAACGGCATTCTCCACGAAATTCAGCCCGGCGATGCCCAGCCCCTTTTCGTTCACCGCGTCATAGTAAAGCGGATACTCATCCGTCACAAACGCCATTCCGATCATCGCATAATGGCGGCTCATGCTGCCCGCATTTCGAAAAAAGAACGGATAACGTCGCGGGGTAATCGTAACCTCGTGGCCATAGGTACAATTATGGTCCAGCGTACGTCCAAAGTAAAAATCCCTTGTCTGATAGGTAATTGCCGTACACATTGCGTCAAAACGCCTCCCTTTCTTATCGCTCGAAAATCTGACGAAACTCTTTGATCTGGCTGCGCCCGATCGGCAGGCACTCACTCTCATAATGCTTAAGCTTTACACAGTACCCGCTGTTATAGCTTACCCGCATTTCCTTCACATAATCCAGGTTGATCAGGTAACTCTTATGAATTCTGAAAAACCGGCATTTCCGCAGGTTGCTCTCATAATTGTTTAGCGACTCATTCTGCAGATAAAAGCTTTTGTCCGCCATGTGGATCTTACAGGAACGCTTTTCCGTCTCGATATAGACGATCTTCGTCACATCCAGCACGCGGAAGCTGTCACCCGCATTCACCATGATCTTATTGATCTCAAAGCCCGGCTCCGGCCGCTTCTCGCTCTGCTGCTCCTTGAGCCGTGCCATCGTCTTTTTTACCCGTTCATAGTCAAACGGCTTCAAGAGATAATCCATCGCCCCGATTTCAAATGCCTTGACCGCATAATCCCGGAACGCCGTTGCAAAAATGATCTGGGTTGCCGGAAGCCGCTGCTTGATCATTGAGGCCATCGTGGTCCCGTTCATACCGCCCAGATCCACGTCCACAAAGCAGACATCAAATGTCTCTGTTTGGATCATATCGAGAAATTCTTCGCTGCTCTCCGCCTCCCGGATCTCTGCCTCCGGTTCACACTGCCGGATCAGATAGATAAGCTCGCTGCGCGCGGGACGCTCATCGTCAACAATCGCGATCCTCATGCTCCTTCCCCTCCCTGTTTGGAATGTTTAACCGCACATCCGTCCCGCTCTCCCCCGAGACGATCCAAAGCCCGTAATCCTTTCCGAAAATACTGACCAAGCGCTGCTGAACATTCATTAAGCCGATTCCCGTATGTTCTACCTTTCCTCCCCGGTAAAGGCTTTGAATGATTCTGTAATCCATACCCGGGCCGTTGTCGATCACATCGATCCGCGTCGTTGTCTCCTCCCGTTTCACACAGACCTGTACCCTGCCGACTCCGCGTTCCCGCTTCATGGCCCCATGATGAATCGCATTTTCCACGATCGGCTGCAGGATCAGGTTCGGCACACGGCAGCCAAGTACCTCCTCCTGTTCCGCGAACTTCACCGAAAGCCGGTCTTCAAACCGGGCCTCCTCTAACATTGTGTAGGCCTTCACATGCGCAAGCTCCATCTCCAGTGTGACCATATCATCCATATCCTCCAGCATGTTTCTGAAATAGGAACTCAAGGCCAAAAGGAGCTCCCTCGCCTTTTCCGGCTTTTCCCTGCAAAAACACGAGATCGTATTCAGCGAATTAAACAAAAAATGCGGGTTGATCTGCGACTGCAGAGTGGCAAGCTCCGCCCGGCGCAGGGCCTCCTTCTGCCTTTCCAGCCTTGCAAGCTTTCTCTGCGTAGCAATGTGATTGGCCACTCCGGTAAAAAACTCCACATCCGCCCGGTAGGAATAGGCGTTTTTCTTGACGAGTGCCGCTAACGTGATGTTCTCCCCGTCCTCATCTGCAATGGGGGCCGCAATGATCACATACTTCTCATACAAGGGATAAAACGCGTCCTCCGGCAGCGGGACTCTGCTGATCCGCGTATTCTTATAGGTCTGCGCCGCCAGCAAAAGCCGCGGATACCGATCCTTGGCAAGCGTAATGGAGGAAAACGCCCCGCTTTGCCCTAAAAACTCCGTTTCCCGGATAAATGCGATGCCCTGACAGTGGTATTCTTCCAGGATGATCTCCACAAGCCTCTGAAAATCCTCCTTTTCCTCTCCGCCGGAGAGATACGGCGTGCAGCGCTCCGCCGTCCGCATCGCCAGGGATACCTTCGACGCCACCTTCAAATCCTCGGTGCTGAAAATGGATTTAAACACATTAAAAAAGATCACCATGCCAATAGAGTTGATGAGGACCATCGGAAGGATTACGATCTCCACGATTTCCAACGCCTCCGAAAATGGCCTCGTCAAAAGGAGGATCATAAGAATGTGGATCAGCTCTGAGACAAACGTGATCCAAAGAAGAAACCGATTCCCGTATTGTCTGTCCCCGCGCCTTCTGTAACCGATCACGGAACCGATCACACCGTGAAGCAGGGCCGATAAGATGCAGGCGACGGTAGAGATCCGCTCCGGAAAAATCAAATAGCGGTGAATGGCCGCAATCCCTGTCGTGATCGCGCACGGAACGGGGCCTCCGAGGAAGCCGGCGGACAGAATCCCGATCACTCTTGCATTCGGGAGCGCCCCTGTCACCTGAATCCCGATGTAATCGGAGACAATGCAAAAGCATCCAAAAATCACACCAAGGAGGAGCTTTTCCCAAGCTTTCTGTGAGCCCTTCTCCATGCCTCCCTCCGCCCCATCCTCGTTGAGCAGAAGCCTCTGCACGAAATCCAGCTTTGTCATGTAAAAGGCAAGTGTGACCAGAAGACAGATATTAAAGCATATGCTGTAAATGACCTGAAAAAGCATTCTTTATCCCCTCGTTTTTGATAAAACCAAAAGGCTGCCGCAGATTTTCTCCTGCAGCAGCCCCTTTGCATGCTTCTACGCTGCTATTGTAGCATGTTTTTTCGAAATTGTCTTCTGAAAAATGACAATCGCCGCAAAAACCGCGATTCCAATCAGATCGGTGACAAGCCCGCTGTCGATGAGAAGATAGGCGCCTGCCAGGCAGACTACGCGGAAAAGCGGTTTTACCTTCCCGAACAGATAGCCCTCAACCGCCACGCTGATTAAGAACACTCCGACCGCCGCCGTAACCGCGACCTGTATCGCCTTCGCAAGCGGCGTGTCCAAAAGCAGCAGATCCGTATTATACACAAACATATACGGGAGAATAAAGCCTGCTAACGCCAGCTTGACCGAGGCCCAGCCCGTCTTCATCGGATTGCCGCCCGCGATTCCCGCCGCCGCAAAAGCGCACAATGCGACCGGTGGCGTCAGGTTCGCAAACATCGCAAAATAGAAGCAGAACATGTGCGCGACTAATGCGGGGATCCCCAACTGTACCAGCGCCGGAGCCGCGATCGTCGAGGTAATGATATAGGAAGGAATGCTCGGCAGCCCCATACCCAGGATCATACAGGTGATCATCGTAAACACCAGGGTAAACATCAGGCTCTTTCCTCCGATGCTGATGATCGTGTTCGCCATGTTTAACGCAAAGCCCGTAATCGAACAGGAGCCGACAATGATCCCCACACAGGCACAGGCGATCGCAACCGACACATTCGATTTGGCGCTGGCCACCATCGCGTCAATGATATCCTGCAGGCTCATGCGCGTGTTTTTCCTGCACTGCGCAACGAGGATCGTGAAGATGATCGTGTAAAACGCCGCCATGATAACCGTCTTTCCTGAGAAAAACAGCATATAGACCAAAAACAGGATCGGCAGGGCCAGATGCCCGTATTCCTTCATGACCTGCGAAAGCCGCGGAAGCTGCTCCTTCGGCGTCCCCCTCATGCCAAGCTTCTCCGCACGGAACTGGATCTGGAACAGGATCCCCATATAATAGATCACGGCCGGGATGATTGCCGAAATCAAAAGCTCGTTGTATTTCATACCGAGTGTGTCCGCCATGATAAAGGCCGCCGCGCCCATGACCGGCGGCATGAGCTGTCCGCCGACAGAGCCGGTCGCCACGACGGCGCCCGAAAATTCATCGTCATAGCCGGATTTCTTCATAAGCGGGATCGTAAAGGAGCCTGTGGTGACGACGACGGCCACAGCCGCACCGTTAATCATGCCGAGAAGCCCAGAGGCCACGACAGCCACCTTTGCAGGTCCGCCCTTGGTTCCGCCCGCAATCGCGTTTGCAAAATCATTGAAAAACTGCCCCATCCCGCACTTGTTCATGACCTCGCCGAAGACGATAAACAGGAAAATGTAGGTCGAGGCCACGTTGACCGACGAGCCGTAAATTCCCTCCGTATTTGAAAAATAATGGCTCATCAGCTTCTGCCAGGTATATCCCCTGTGCAGGAAGATCCCCGGAATGTCGATCGGGATCAGGCCCTGCTTGGTCCCCATCAGCGCATAGAGCATGAAAATCACGGAAATGATCGGAAGCGCCAGACCGCAGACCCTACGGGTCGCCTCAAGGACCACAAGCGTGAGAACCGTGCCGATCAGCACGTCCAAAAGATCCGGCCGTCCGGCCCGGTTAATGATATTGATATAGTCCAGACACATATAAATCGGAACAAGTGCCGCCAGCCCGATCAACAGCCAGTCGTACCAGGCGATCCTTCTGCGGCTCGCCTTTTTGGTCGCAGGGTACAGCATAAACGCCAGGATCAAAATCATGGCAACGTGGATCGAACGGTGCTTGAGCGTCTCCGGCATGTAGAGGCCGGAGGCAAAAATCAGATGGTAAACGGTCACAAGGATCGCGAAGACCCGATACAGCTTCTTTAGCCACGTGGAACCGAATTTGCGCGTCTTGCTTTCCTTGTCAAACTGTTCCAGGAGCTTTTCTTTTTCCTCCTCTGTCATTTCCGCACCGGCGGAAGTCACAGTCGTCTTCATCTCACTCATTTTTCCTCTCCTTTCTCCAAAAACCTTGTTGGATCGTTTGGATACGCAGCGTCATCTTCTTGTGATGCGGCATATCCGGCCCTGAAAGGAGGAGATTGCCGCCAACCCGAATGCTTTTTAGCGCTGTCTGTGAGTGTATCCAGTGGAATTCAGGAAAGCAGCTCTCGATTCCTTCCATATAGATCAGGCCGTCCTCATACCGGTAGCTGCAGTCCATCTCGGCCGGGATCCCGGCGCCGAAGCCCGCAACCGCAATCGTATGGAGGATAAAGCTCCCATCCCGCTGTACCTCGTAATATTCGTACCAGGGAATGTGCTCAAACGAATGTTCCCACTCAAAGCATAGCTCCTCGCCCGCCTTTATGGGGATCTCGGCATAGATCTTTCCTGTTTCTGTCTCCTCTACCACCAAAACCTGTTTCTGCTGCCGCAGGAATACGGCAGCAGAAAGAAGACACAGGATCGTACAGATCCAGATACAAATTGTCCGTTTAGTTTTGAGGGGTCTCATATCCATGATCCTTCCACCACTTTGCAGCGCCGTCGTGAAGCGGGATCTTTACGTCGTCCACGCCAAAGGAAAGATCAATGTTTTTGTCAGCCGTGTTATGAGATGCCTTGATTGTCGCAATCCCCTCATCCGCGAAAATACAATCCAGCATATCGTATACCACATCGTCGGACAAGTCCTTGTTCACCAGCATAATATTGTAGACAAACACGCTCTCCACATCTTCCTTATTATTATACGTATCGGCCGGAATGACGCTGGCGGCAAAGAAGGGATACTTTTCAATCAGGGCATCCCTGCCCGCCCCGTCGATCGGGATGACGACCATATCGTAGCTGAATGCCAGCTCGCTGACTGTCGCATTCGGAAGGCCGGAGGTCACAAACGCCGCGTCGCACTGCCCGTTTTTCATCTGGTCGATCGCCTCGCCATACGATAAATAATCCACCTGGCTGTCGTCGTAGCTCATCCCATACGCCTCATAGATCATCCTTGCATTTAACTCAACACCGGAGTTCGGCGCGCCCACGCCGACGCGTTTTCCCTTTAAATCCTCGACACTCTTGATACCGGTGCTCTCGACCGTGACCAGCTGCACGTAATTCGGCCACAGACGCATCAGAGCCCTTAAATCCGGTTCGGCCTTCTCAAACGCACCAAACCCCTCGTACGCCTGCATCACGGAATCCTGCATGGAGATCGCAATCTCCGCCTCGCCGTTTAAAATCAGGTTGATATTCTCAACCGAAGCGCCGGTCGCCTGTGCGGAGGTCTTATAGCCCGCGTTGCCGAGCGCTGTCGCGAACGCGCCTCCGATCGGATAATAAATGCCGCTGGTAGGGCCGGTTGCCACCGTGACGAATTCCTTTGCGCGGTCCACCTCGACCTTCGAGCCACCCTCTGCTCCCGCTGCCTCATCTGCCTTTGCTTCTCCCGCGGCCGCCGTTGTTCCCCCGGCCGTCGTCGTCCCGGTCCCCGCAGAACCGCCAGAGCACGCACTTAAGGATGCAAGCACTGCAGCCGCCAGACATAATGCTGTAATCTTTTTCAACTTCATACCAACCTCTCCTCTACCTATATTGTTTTTTAGAAATATTTTATATTTCTTACGTCAATTTTATCTTTTTTCCCTTTTCTCTACAATCAATCTTGTGCGAAATGCCGAAAAACGCGCTTCAATGGTCAGAATCGACGGCTCAAATGCAGGCATCCCCCCGGTCTCCTATTGGTTGACATTCTCGAATGGAACGGCTATACTGAAACCAAAAGCCGCCGGGCCCGGCAAACGGACCCGCCGTGGCAAATCAACAATCAGGAGAATTTCCCATGGGCAGCACTGTCAGAATCCGAAATCTAACACTTGGCGAGGGCAGGCCGAAAATCTGCGTCCCCCTCACCGCTCCCGACCTCGCAGGCCTCAAGGCCGCTGTGGACGGGCTAAAAAGCGCCCCCTTCGATTTTGTCGAATGGCGCGCTGACCTTTATGAAAAGATCCTGGATCAAGGGAGCCGTCTTTCGGCCCTCTCCTTTCTTCGGGACTCCCTTGGCGGCGTCCCCATCCTGTTCACTCTCCGCACGAACGTCGAGATGGGCCGGCTTACAATCGACACCTCTGACTACCTGACGCTGAATCTCTCCATCGTGGAAAGCGGCCTGGTGGACTTGGTCGACGTAGAGCTCTCCCGCGGAGACGAGGCCGTAAAAGCGCTCGTAAAGGCGGCACACAAGGCCGGCGTCAAGGTTGTCGGCTCCCGCCATGATTTCACCGCGACTCCTGACAGGGAGACGATCCTAGACAGTCTCTGCCGCATGCAGACGCTCGGCTGCGACGTGGCAAAATTCGCCGCCATGCCGCAGGACGCGCGTGATGTCCTGACACTTCTGGATGCGACGCTTCGCATGAAGGAGGAGCATGCCGGCACTCCCGTCATCACTATGTCCATGGGCCGCCTGGGCGCGGCCAGCCGGATATGCGGAGAGCTTTTTGGCTCCTGCGCGACCTTCGGCACGGCAGGAGACGCCTCTGCTCCCGGCCAGCTCCCCGCCGCCCTGCTCTCCGGCTTCCTGGACGCTTTGTCCCTGTAAACCAAACCATCAAAGGAAAAGAGGTATCAGCCATGCGCATCAAAACCGTAGTTTTAAACACCGCCAAAATGAATTTCGACGGAAACCTGGATTTCTCCGTCCTCTCTGATGAGGTTATGACCTATGATGACACGACCCCTGACGAACTCCTCTCCCGGGCCGAAGGGGCCGATGTCCTCGTCACCAAGGAAATGCCCGTAAGCGGGGAGCTGATCCTTAGTCTTCCCGATTCTGTTCGTCTCATCTGTGAGGCCGGGACCGGGTACAACAACCTCGACCTGGACGCCGCCAGAAAAAAGGGCATCACCGTCTGCAACATTCCCGCCTACAGCACCAAGCGCGTGGCCCATACCGCCGTCATGCTGATGCTCAATTTAAGCTCCACGATGCAGACACAGCTTGCCATGCTGGCCCGGGGAAACCACGACAACTTCACGAAAAACCTTCAGGTCCCCCATGTCGAGCTCAACGAAAAAACGCTTGGTATTGTCGGGGCCGGTAATATCGGCCGTGAGGTCATGAAGATCGCACGGGCGCTGGACATGCAGATCCTCGTCTACACGAGGACACCGCGGGCCGACGAGGAGGGCATCCATTATACAGATCTTGAGACTGTGCTCAAAAGCAGCGACTATGTCTCTCTCCACTGCCCGCTGACGCCGCAGACAAAGCACCTGATGAACCAAAAGACCCTGTCTCTCATGAAGCCCACCGCCTTTCTCATCAACACCTCCCGCGGGGCGCTTGTGGATGAGGCGGCCCTGATTCAGGCCTTACAAAACGGTACGGTCGCTGGGGCCGGACTTGACGTCCAGGAGACCGAGCCGCCCGCAGAAAACAATCCGCTCTATACTCTGCCCAACGTGATCCTGACCCCGCACATGGGCTGGAAGGGGTTAGAGACGCGCAGACGTCTTGTCTCTATCCTCGCAGGCAACATCCACGCATTCTTGGACGGGAAGCCTGAAAACGTCGTTTCCTGACGGCACTTTCGGAGATGACAAAAGAGGCCCGATACGAGGACGGCCAAAACCGTCGGCGTATCGGGCCTCTTTTCCTATATTCCGCTTTGCTTTTATTCCATCTCCTCGAAGACCGGCTCCACCGGATCCCCGTATTTATTCGTTCCGGCGGCCTCGCCGTTGATCGTCTGGAGAACTCCGTTGTTGTTTACCTTGTACTGATTTCCATCACGATCCTTGACCGTCGTGTTTTTGGAGACACGCCCGGAAGTATTCACCACATAGGTATTGTAGCCTCCATCCGACTTCGGAAGACTGATTAACGCGTACCGGCTGTCACTGTCCGCGACCTGGCATTTTCCCATATAATAGAGGTAGCCATTCTTGATACCGGTCACGCCCCGCCCCGCGTAGGTCCCTTCATTAAAGTAAAATACGGATCTTGTGCCGTCTCCCTCCTCGACCGTCCTTTTTCCCTTCAGGGCCGTCTTTGAGGAGGAGTCAAAATAGTAGGAGGTGTACTCATCCGTGGTCCCGATCTGCACCTTCTGAAGGCCCGAGGCCGGGTTTCCACGCTGGTTGAACAGATAGCTCTTTCCGTCCACGCGGACAAAATCGTTCGTAGACGCCTCTCCGAACTTCGGGCCCATCTTCGGCTTTCCGTCCTTTTCGAAATAATACCACACGACAGGCTCATCCACATTATCCTGCAGGCGCTCCGGCGGCTCCAGGGAAAGCCAGCCCGAGATCGCCGCACCTACGGTCGCGTTTTTGATCCCTTCTTCGGCGAAATATCTCCAATCCTCGATCGAATCCCGGTCTGCCGTCTCTGGGTCTCCGTTCATATACACCCAGCCGGTCTGCATCTGGCCTTCCTCGTTAAAGCAGTAATACTTTCCGTCGATCCGGCTGACCTTGTAATCTCCTCCATCGTTACTCGTCGTCGGGGAATGCTTCTTTCCGTTACTCGCAAAGTAGTACCAGTATTCTCCGTCTCCGCCCTCCGGGCCCCAGGTATCGTCGTCATCCGTAGACGGCGCCTCCAGGTATCTCCAGCCCGTCTTCATGGCTCCGTCCGTCCCCAGATAATAGACCCCGTCGTCCGTCCAGCCGGTCTGCATCACGCCGTCGCTGTTAAACAGGTAATTTTTCCCGTCAATCTTCTTCCAGCCGTCCTTAACCATTTTCCCGTTGTTTCCGAAGTAGAACCAGTAGCGGTCTCCGTAATCGTCATAGGGAGAATTCGTCTGGACCCATTTATTGGTCATCATGATTCCGTTGGAATCCACGTAATACTCACTGTCGGCCCAGCAGCTTAAAGCCATCTCGCCGCTTCCGTTCAGATATCTCCACAGATTATCGGCGCCCTTTCTCCACTCATTTGTCACACGGTTGCCGTTCTTGTCCAGATAGATCCAAGTATTGCTGGACAAGGACCAGCCCTCTGCATATGCCTGCATCGTGAGCACGCCGAAGCTTAACACGGCCGCCACAGCCAGTACCTTTAAACCCCTTTTCTTCATCGTTCCATCTCCTTGCCACTGCGCACTTTATACATCTATACATCCATCACAGCCGCATGTTCATAGTCTGTTTCTATATTTTATCATATCTTGTAAAATTTGCAAGATTTATTATCTTTCGTTTCTCTTACATTTTGCCGGTTTCGTTACTGTTCACAGGTTCCTTGTGAACAGTAACCCGATTTCTGCCACGTTTTCGCCTTCCTTCTTACGGTTTGACATGGCTCACAATCTGTCTTATACTATAGGGAACGACAACGCAGTTTGTCGTCCATGGAGGAGGTATCTTCACAATCAAACAGAAAGCGACGGTAAACGGATATGTGGATTGCAGACGGATGGAAGGATTATGAGGTCCTTGACTGTTCCAAAGGGGAAAAGCTCGAACGGTGGGGACGCTATATTTTAGTGCGACCGGATCCGCAGGTGATCTGGGATGCAAAAAAGCTCTCCCCGTATTGGGATAAAAAAAACGGGCATTATCACAGGAGCTCTAAGGGCGGCGGCGAATGGGAATTTTTTGATCTGCCCGAGCAGTGGAGCATCCGTTACAAAGAGCTGGTCTTTCATCTCAAGCCCTTCAGCTTCAAACACACGGGCCTGTTTCCCGAGCAGGCCGCCAACTGGGACTGGTTCGGAGAAAAAATACGCACGGCGGGGCGGCCCGTCAAGGTATTGAATCTTTTCGCCTATACCGGCGGGGCGACGCTCGCCGCAGCAAAGGCCGGGGCAGCCGTGACCCATGTGGACGCCTCAAAGGGCATGGTCTCCTGGGCGAAGGAAAACGCCCGGGCCAGCGGCCTCCAGGATGCCCCGATCCGTTGGATCGTGGATGACTGCGTCAAGTTCGCCGAGCGTGAGCTGCGCCGTGAAAACCGCTATGATGCAGTCATCATGGATCCCCCCTCCTACGGCCGCGGCCCGAAGGGGGAAATCTGGAAGATTGAGGACGCCGTCTTCCCGTTAATCGGCCTCTGTGAGCGGCTGCTCTCCGATACGCCCCTGTTTTTCCTCATCAATTCCTATACGACCGGCCTCGCTCCGGCGGTGCTCGCCTATATGCTGGGAAATACCATATGCAAAAGACGAGGCGGCCGCGTTAACGCCGAAGAAATCGGCCTTCCCGTCTCCTCCACAGGACTTGTTCTTCCCTGCGGGGCCTCCGGGCGCTGGGAGGCGTAAACGGATGCCGCCTGCCAGGCGCTTTCAGGCCCGGTAAAAAACCTATATTTAGGTATGGACAACCCGTTGGGTCCTGTGATATATTTCAGATGATTATGCAAAAATTCTGCAGCGGCCAGAAAGGACTCGTGCCGTTTATACGGTCCGCCGCCGGCAGCCAGTTTTTGTGGAACAAGCTTTTTTTACTATAATTATAAAATTAAGGACAACACGATTATGAAAATTATCATTGTCGGCTGCGGAAAGGTCGGCACAAGCCTTGCCGAGCGCTTAAGCGGCGAAGATCATGATCTCGTCATGGTAGATCTCAATGCGAAGAAGGTCAATGATGCATCCAACCGGTTCGACGCCATGGGCATAACCGGAAACGGCGCCAGCTTCAATATCCAGCAGGAGGCCGGTGTGGACGATGCGGACCTGTTCATCGCCGTCACCGGAGAGGATGAGCTGAACCTCCTCTGCTGCCTGATGGCTAAAAAAAGCGGCCGCTGCCAGACGATCGCCCGTGTGCGCAATCCCCTCTACAGCAAGGAGATCCGTTTTATTCAGGAGCAGCTTGGAATTTCCATGATTATCAATCCGGAGCTCACGGCGGCCCGGGAAATCCTTAAGCTCTTAAAATTCCCCTCGGCCATCAAGATTGATACCTTCGCCAAAGGCCGTGTCGAGCTGCTGCGCTTCCGCGCCAAGCCCGAGATCGGCTTCGGCAAAAAAAGCGTCATGGAGCTCATTGCCAAGTTAAAGACCGACGTCTTAATCTGTGCCGTCGAGCGTGACGGGACTGTTGTAATCCCGAACGGAAGTTTTATCATTGAGGACAACGACGTTCTTTCCATCGTCGGTTCCCTGGAGAACACGGCACAATTTTTCGAAAAGATCGGAATCCGTTCCAAACGGGTCCGCAACTCCCTGATCGTGGGGGGCGGTACGATCGCCCACTATCTCGCCCAGTCACTTTTAAAGATCGGCTTCCGCGTACGCATTATCGAGCAGAAGCCGGAACGCTGCGATTACTTAAGTGAGGTCGTACCCGGCGCCGATATCATCAACGGGGACGGCAGCAACCGCGAGCTCCTTTTGGAGGAGGGGCTGGCCTCGGCCGACTCCTTCGTGGCCCTGACCAATATGGATGAGGAAAACATTTTCCTGACTCTGTATGCGAAAAAAAATTCCAACGCCAAGCTGATTACAAAGGTCAACCGGATCTCTTTTGACGACGTGATCGAGAGCTTTGACATCGGAAGCGTCATTTATCCCAAGTATCTGACCGCCGATTACATATTACAATACGTCCGTGCCCGCCAGAATTCCATCGGCAGCAGCGTAGAGACGCTTTACAAGCTCTTAGACGGCCGCGCCGAAGCCCTTGAGTTCGCCATCCGGGAACCGTCGGCCGTGACCGGGGTCCCTCTCATGGATCTCAATTTAAAAGACAATCTCCTGATCTGCTGCATCAACCGCAAGGGGATCATCTTAACTCCCCGCGGCCAGAACAAAATCCAGGTCGGCGATACAGTCATCATTGTCACCACCAATGAAGGCCTGCGCGACATCCGTGATATTCTGAAGGATTAAAGGAGTTTTTCCATGAATTATTCCATGATTTTTTATATCATAAGCTGGATTCTCAACGTAGAAGCGGCTTTGATGGTTCCTTCCTGTATCGTTGCGCTTCTCTATGGGGAGAGGGAGGGGATGGCCTTTGTCGCTTCCATTGCCCTCTGCCTGCTCCTTGGCCTGCCCCGCTCCAGGAAAGCGCCGCCAAACAAGGTTTTTTATACGCGTGAGGGCTTTGTCACGGTCGCCTTAAGCTGGATCTGCATGAGTATCATGGGTGCGCTGCCCTTCGTCTTTAGCGGTGCAGTCCCCAAGCTCATTGATGCGCTGTTTGAGACCGTATCCGGCTTTACGACGACCGGAGCCAGCATCCTGCCCGCCGTTGAAGGACTTCCGCACTGCATTCTGTTTTGGAGAAGCTTTACACATTGGATCGGCGGCATGGGCGTCCTTGTTTTCCTGCTCTGCCTTCTCCCCCTGACGGGCGGCGGTTATCACATGAATCTCATGAAGGCGGAGAGCCCCGGTCCCTCGGTCAGCAAGCTGGTCCCCAAGGTCCGCTCCACGGCCAAGATCCTCTATGGCATTTATATCGTTCTTTCTGTCGCCGAGCTTATTTTCCTGCTTGCCGGCCGGATGCCGATATTCGATGCCATTTGTACGACCTTCGGCACAGCAGGAACGGGCGGCTTTGGAATCAAAAACGACAGCATCGGCGGCTACTCCATCTATCTGCAGGCCGTCACGACGATCTTCATGATCCTGTTCGGCGTTAATTTTAACGTGTTTTTCTTTCTTTCCATCCGAAAGCCCAAGGCGGCCTTCGAGTGTGAGGAGGCACGCTGGTATCTAGGAATTATCGCCGCCTCCACGCTCACCATCACGTTTTTTATCCGTGGCCTTTATCCAAGCCTGTTTCTGGCTTTTCACCATGCCGCGTTCCAGGTCGGCTCCATCATCACGACGACCGGCTTTGCGACCGCGGACTTTAACCTGTGGCCTCAGGTGCCGCGGACGATCCTGGTGCTTTTAATGTTTATCGGAGCCTGTGCAGGCAGCACCGGGGGCGGCATCAAGGTCTCCAGGATCCTTCTTATGATCCGTTCCGTCTCCAGGGAACTGCATCAGTTTATCCATCCGCACAGCGTCAATAAGGTTACGCTTGAGGGACGGACCGTCGAGCAGGGAACTCTCCACTCAGTCCATGTATTTTTCATCACCTATGCCCTGATTTTTTCGGCTTCCGTGCTAATCATCGGTTTTGACGGTTTTGATCTGACAACGAATTTTACGGCGGTCGCCGCCACTTTGAACAACATCGGGCCCGGACTCGAGCTCGTCGGGCCGACGCAGAATTTTGCTCTGTTTTCGCCCCTTTCCAAGCTGGTTCTGATTTTCAACATGCTGGCCGGAAGGCTCGAGATCTTCCCGCTCCTGCTCCTATTTGTGAAGGGCACCTGGAAAAAATTTTAAAGGAGGGATATGATTTGGAACTCTGTTATGGATACGGAAAAGAAACGCGAAGCTTTTCGCTTGCCGATGCAAATCTCTTATGCGAAGCAACACAGAATCCGATCCCGGTCGATGTGACAGGCATGGAAGCGGTGCAAGAGGCTCTGGCGCGGCCGATCGGGACGCCGCGTCTGCGGGATATGGTCCATGCGGGCTCAAGAATCGTCATCGTGACCAGCGACATTACACGGCCATGCCCCTCAAACGTAATCCTTCCGGCTCTTTTGGAGGAGCTTTCTCTGGGCGGCGTCAGTGATTCGCAGCTTACCGTAGTCTTTGCGCTCGGAAGCCACCGCCGTCATACGGAAGATGAGAGAAGGCGGCTCGTCGGAAAGGAGATTTTTTCCCGTATTGCCTGTGTTGACTCGGGTCATAACGGTTTTGTCCGCCTTGGAGAGACCTCCTTCGGGACGCCCGTGGACATCGACAAAACCGTTGCAGAGGCAGATTTTTTGATCTGCGTGGGCAACATCGAATACCATTATTTCGCCGGCTACAGCGGCGGGGCAAAGGCGGTCATGCCCGGGGTCTCTACCTGGGAAGCAATCCAGGAAAACCACAGCCGGATGGTGCTCGATGCGGCCAGAGCGGGAAATCTCCATGATAATCCCCTGCGCCAGGATATCGAGGAGGCCGGCAGGATGTTGGGGATCGACTTTATCCTGAATGTCGTGTTGGATGAAGAAAAGAACATTATCCGAGCGGTCGCCGGGGATGTGAAAAAGGCACATGAGGCGGGCTGCGAATTTCTGGACCGGCTCTATAAGGTCTCCCTCCCGAAAGCCGCAGACATCGTAATCACGACCCCTGGCGGCTTCCCCAAGGATCTGAACCTCTACCAGTCCCAGAAGGCGCTCGACAACGCCAAATACGCCGTCCGGGAGGGCGGTATCCTGATCCTTGCGGCCGCCTGCACCGAAGGGGCCGGATCTGGTATTTTTGAGGAATGGATGACGGCCGCCGCCTCTCCAGATGACCTTCTTTCGCGTATTCAGACCGACTTTCGCCTCGGCGGCCATAAGGCGGCGGCCATCGCCATGGTTTTAAAGAAAAACCGGATTTTCCTGGTGTCCGACATGGAACCGGAGCTGGTTCGTTCGTTCTTTATGGAACCGTTTGCCTCTGTCGAGGAGGCGCTCTCGGAGGCATTTGCCTGTCTCGGCAGGGAGAGCTCCGTGATCTTTATCCCGCATGGCGGCTCCGTGCTTCCGCAGATCCGCCGAGGCAGCGGTTCACCCCCTGCCTCAGCCCCCAAAGCCCTGTCGTGAACCTTTTTGCTGCATCAAAATCCCCCCAAAACGGTGGCCAAGCCGTCTTGGGGGGATTTTGATCACACAGTTGTCAGGCTGTCACGGAGCGGAGTACTGTCTTTTTCTCATTCTTATACGGATTCGGGCGAACCAGCATATACAGCATAAACACCAAAACGATCCCGGCCGCCGCCGTACCGATCCCAACCGGACCGCCGGCAAGCGCCGTCCCCAGCTGATAGATGCAGAGCGAGACCGCATAGGCAAAGACATTCTGAAACACGACCGCAAACCAGAACCACCTCCTCGACTGCATCTGCTGCGCCATGGCTGCAATCGCTGCCAGGCACGGGGAATTTAACAGGTTAAAGGTCAAAAACGAGAATGCGGCAATCGCGCTCGGGAACCAGGTTCTGACCGCGGCGGCGACCACCTCCGTCTCCTCAACCAGCTCCTCATTCACGTTTGCCAGCACGCCCATCGTGGTAACGATCGCCTCCTTCGCCGTAAAACCGGAGATTGAGGCCGCAACGGGCTGCCAGGAGCCAAAACCCAACGGGGCAAAGAGCCAGGCAAACGCACCGCCTAAGATCGCCATCAGGCAGTTTGAGGTATCCTCAACCATCCCAAAGCTCCCGTCCTCGAAGCCAAACGTGGACAAAACCCACATCACCACGCACGCAAGAAACAGGATCGTCCCTGCTTTCTTAATGAACCCCCACAGGCGTTCCCAGGTATGCATAAGGACCGTGCGTGCGGATGGAATATGGTAAGCCGGGAGCTCCATGACAAACGGAGCCGCTTCACCTGAAAACGGTCTCGTCTTTTTCAATATAATTGCCGCCGCGAGCACGGACGCGATCCCGATGAAATACATCAAAAACGCCGTATTCCCCGCCGAGGAGTACTCTCCCGTGGACCAGCCGGCCATGATTCCGCCGAGAAGCGCAATGACCGGAAGCTTCGCGCCACAGGGGACGAACGTCGCGGTCATGATCGTCAGACGCCTGTCGTTGTCATTTTCAATGGTCCGCGAGGCCATAATACCGGGAATGCCGCAGCCGGAAGAAATCAAAAGCGGGATAAAGCTTTTTCCGGAAAGCCCAAAATGGCGGAACACGCGGTCCATGACAAATGCGATCCGCACCATGTAGCCGCAGTCCTCCAGGACAGAGAGCAGCAGGAACAAAATCGCCATCTGCGGAAGGAAGCCGAATACGGCGAACAGGCCGCCTAAGATCCCGTCCACCACCAGGCTCTGTACAAGGCCGCTCGCTCCGGCGCTTTCCAGAGCGGCTCCCGCCATCTCCTGAATGCCGCCGCCAAACGTATCGTTGGCCCAATCCGTCCCCATCGTTCCAAGTGTCGTGACGGCAATGTAATAGACGAACCACATTACCAGCGCAAAAATCGGGAGGCCGAATACCCGGCTCGTCACAATCTTGTCAATCTTATCCGAGGCCGTAAGCCCCTTTGAAGACTTTCTGACCGTCTGTCCAATCACATCGCATATGTAGCCGTAACGTGCATCTGTGATGATACTCTCCGTATCGTCTCCCAGCTCGCTTTCGAGTGCAGACACCTCGCTGTTTACCCGGGCCATAACGGACGCCGGGAGCTTAAGCTGTTCGATAACCTTTTCGTCCTTCTCAAGCAGCTTCACCGCATACCAGCGCTTCTGCTTTTCCTCTGCGTACCCGGCGAGACTCTCCCCGACTCCCGCAACCGCTCTTTCAAGCCGTTCCGGGAACATGTTCTTTGGCACACTCTGGCTCCCGCTCCCTGCGGCCTTTACGGCGCATGCGACAACCTCCTTAAGCCCCGTCCCCTTTAGCGCAGAGGTCTCGACAATCTCACAGCCGAAAATGGAACGCAGCCTTTCGATCTGGATCATATCCCCGCTTTTGGCGAGCAGGTCGCTCATGTTGAGAGCGATCACGACCGGGATCCCGAGCTCCAAGATCTGTGTCGTCAGATACAGATTTCTCTCGATGTTCGTCGCATCCACCAGATTGATGATCGCATCCGGTTTCTCCTTTACAAGGTAATCCCGGCTGACCACCTCCTCCAACGTATACGGAGAAAGGGAGTAGATTCCCGGAAGATCTGTGATGACGATCTCCTCATCCCCGGCTGCCCGCAGCTTTCCTTCCTTCTTCTCAACCGTCACACCCGGCCAATTGCCGACGTACTGGTTCGCCCCCGTCAGAGCGTTGAACATCGTCGTTTTCCCGCAGTTCGGGTTACCCGCCAATGCAATTTTTAAAGCCATTTTTTCCTCCTCCTGCTTTTAAGCCTCTTTCACCTCAATGCTCTCTGCATCGTTTTTCCGCAGAGACAGCTCATACCCGCGCACCGTGATCTCGACCGGATCGCCGAGCGGCGCTACCTTGCGGACATAGACCCGGCACCCCTTTGTGATGCCCATGTCCATAATTCTGCGTCGAAACGCCCCCTCTCCGCCGACCTTTACAACCGAAACCGTCGTGTTGACCGGAACCTCACGCAATGTCATATCGTTCCTCCTTTCATAGTTTGTATGGACTAACCAAATAGGAAACAGATTGGTGCAGAAGCCCTCTCCGAGATGACCCCTACACCAGGATGCATTTCGCCATTTCATGATTGATCGCCACTCTCGAATCCCTGATAATTACGATCAAATTTCCCCCGAGCTTCGAGACGACGCTGACCTCCGTACCATCCACAAATCCAAGATTGGCAAGAAAGCGCTTCGTATCCGCCGCGCCTTTGACCCGTCGGATCACTCCCTTTTCTCCCGGGCGCAAAAAATTCATCGGCATTCGATCCCCTCCTTTTGGGGCGTCTCCTGTCTGCAGCCGCCCGAACAGCCGGCACAGCCGCAGCAGCTTTTCCCTTTCCTTTTCTGTCTGCGCATATAGGCAAGAATCCCCACGGACGCCGCACAAATCAATAAAAGAACGATCCCGTCTACCAGACCCATATCGCTCACCTCGTACAATTTTTTGTTTCAATTGATAACGAATCTCAATTTCAAATATATTATATATCCACCGACCATAAATGTCAACAGAAATTTTATTTGGTTTGAAATTTCTTATAAAATAAAAAAAACGGCTTGAAATTCCCGCCGTTACCCTTTACAATACAACACGTATTCCCTGTTTTTTACTATATTTAAGAGCACATCGCTCAAAATTGGAGGAGTCAATTATGCATTCTATCAGAAAACTGACCGATTCTTTATATTGGGTCGGTGCAAACGACCGGCGCATCGCCTTATTCGAAAACGTATATCCGGTCCCAAAGGGCGTGTCCTATAACTCCTATCTGCTGTTGGACGAAAAATGCGCGCTGTTTGACACCGTGGATGCCGCTTTCACACATCAGCTCATGGAAAATATCGAGGCGGCTTTAAACGGCCGCAGCCTCGACTATCTGATCGTCAACCACATGGAGCCGGACCACTGCGCTTCCATCAGCGATATTATCGACCATTACCCACAGGTCAAACTCGTGTGCACCGCCAAGGCCGCCGCGATGATGAAGCAGTTCTTTGGCTTTGATGTAAACAGCCATGTAATGACCGTTAAGGAGGGCGATACCCTGGCCCTCGGCACGCATGAGCTGACCTTTGTAATGGCCCCAATGGTCCACTGGCCCGAGGTCATGGTTTCCTACGAAAAGACCGAAAAAATCCTGTTCTCGGCCGACGCATTCGGCTCCTTCGGCGCCATCGACGGCAATATCTTCGCCGACGAAACGGATTATAAAGGCGAATGGCATGCCGAGGCCAGAAGATACTATACAAACATCGTCGGAAAATTCGGCGTACAGGTACAAGCCCTCTTAAAAAAAGCGGCCGGTCTGGAACTCAACATGATCTGCCCGCTCCACAGCCTTGTCTGGAGAAAGGATTTTTCCTGGCTTCTTGACTGCTATTCCAAATGGAGCTCCTATACACCCGAGGAGCCGTCCGTCGTCCTCGCCTACGCCTCGGTCTACGGCCACACGCAGAACGCCGTGGATATCCTGGCCGGAGAGCTTGCCGAGAGAGGCATAAAAAGGATTTCCGTCTTTGACGTATCTAAGACGCACCCATCCTACATTTTGGCGGAGGCCTTCCGCTGCTCGCATCTGGTACTGGCCTCCATCACCTACAACAACGGCATTTTCTGCAACATGGACACCCTGATCCACCAACTTGCCGCCCACAATCTCCAAAACCGTACAATCGCCCTGATCGAAAACGGAACCTGGGCGCCGGTCTCGGCAAAACTCATGAAAGAGGGCCTCTCCGGCCTCAAAAACAACACCTTCCTGGAAGCAGGAATCTCCTTCAAATCATCCCTGCAGACTGAGCAAGCCGCCTCCGTCCAGGAACTCGCCGACGCCCTATACGCCTCTATGACACACTAGAGCGTGTTTGAAAATTCATTCCCCTCAAATGTGCGTTCCTCTTCGCGGTATATTTGACCTAAATTTACTTAACGTAGTCCACTACGCCGCGTTCATTTGGGCCAAATCTCCCACAAAGCGGAACGCACATCTGACGGAGGGCAATTTTCAAACATACTCTAGCAAGCTGTCCAAAGGGACTTCTGGGCCTGGCTACCACTGTACGCGAGCACTTTCCCTCGCTATCCCCCCTACGCATAAAATTTTAAGAAACATGCATACTTTCTTCATAGACGAATCCCCTCCCCTTATGCTATAATAAACCTAATTAAAACAAGGAGGTATTCAACCATGAAAAAATATGAATGCGAAGTATGCGGATACATTTACGATGAGGCCGCCGGAGATCCGGACAACGGAATCGCCCCCGGCACCAAATGGGAAGATCTCCCCGCTGACTGGGTCTGCCCTCTCTGCTCTGTCGGAAAGGACGAGTTCAAAGCAGTCGAATAAATTTCTTTGGGGAGGGGTTACATGACGTATTCAATCGTTTTTTCCAGTATGACCGGCAACACCGCCGCGTTGGCCGACCGGCTGCACAGCTTGCTCCCGGCCGAATCCTGTCTCTATTTTGGAGAGACCTCGCGGGAAGCGGTTTCCATCAACGCCGACATCACCTTTGTCGGCTTCTGGACCGACAAAGACAGTTGTGACTCTCTGACCCGCGTTTTCCTGAAAAAACTTTCCAATCGGACCGTCGTCCTATTTGGCACTGCCGGCTACAGCTCCGACCCGGAGTATTTCCGGCAGGTTTTAACCGCGGCGGCCCGTCAGGCCAACGTAAGCAACACCGTTCTTCCGGGCTTTATGTGTCAGGGAAAAATGCGGCCGGAGGTCAAGGCCAAATGCGAAGCGGAGCTTTCCATTGATCCGGAAAACGCCAAGGCCAAAAGCTTCCTGGAGAGATATGCCAAAGCCGAATCGCATCCGGACGAAAGCGATTTCCTGGCTCTGGCCGACTGGGTAAACGGGTTTATGCTCTCATAGCCGGAATACATACAGCCGGTTTTCTGCCGCATAGTGTACAGAAAACCGGCTATTTTTATCTTCTATGATTTTGATCAGCTTACAAGGTGAACCAGAATTCCCCCTAACGTCAGCATCAGCGCTCCACAGGAGCGCGTCACGATCTGGGCAAACGGCAGAAGCTCCATCCGATGGGCGCTGCTTAGGACCGCCACGTTTCCGGAACCTCCCATATTCGTTGTACACATACCGGCCGCAATCGCAGATTCGAGCGGATAAAAGCCCACCAGCTTCCCAAGCAAAGCCGCCGTCAGCGTAATTGCCGTCTCAATCAGCACGATGGCAAGCAGATAAAGCGGCGTCAGTGTCTTCATGATCTCATTCAAATTAATCAGTGTAAAACCGATTCCCACCAGAGCCGCCGCCGTCCAGCTATGGATCGCAAACTGCCCCCATTCTCTCGCCGCATCCTCCAGCTCCTCTGACATAATCCCGGTCCCCTTGACAACGACGACCGCAATGATCATCCAGGCGTACGTCGGAATGACCGGCACAAAACGGTTTAAAAGGGCTCCAAGCTGGTAGAACGCAAACGCGATCAGCATGCCTGTCCCCAAAAGCGCAAAGGTAGGCTTCATCGGCGGTGTTTTTTTCACCGGTTTCCCGTCGTTGATCAATACGCCGTTTCCTGTCGTCTCCGGGTGCTTCCTTCCGTAGTCGTTTAACAGGCCGCCATACACGATCGCCACACAGTTGCCCAGCACGGTTGCCGGGGCCATCTTGGTTAAGACCGCAGAGGCGCTGATCCCCAGCTCCTGCGCATAGATCGTGGAAAGCGGGACCGTCCCCGCCGTCATGCCGCCGCTGGTCATGGCGACTCCGATGTATAAGATTCCCCCCCAGAAGCCGTCTCCCAAAACCATTCCCATGAGCCCGGACAGAAAAAGCCCGACCGCCAGAGCCGCAACCGCAACCGGCAGAATCTTCACCGTCGCCCGAAGAAGAAGATTCCGGTCGATGTTAAACAGGCTGCCCGTAATCAGGGCTGCGATATAAAAAATCAGAAAGCCGCTGTCGTTCACAAAATAGGACAAAGTTTCCGTCGTCTGCTGCGGGATCAGGCCCGTCGCCTGAATCATGGACGCCCCAAGGATGCAGATCACGGAGCCGCCCAGATACGTCTTGACAAACGGAACTGAATTTCCGATCCAGTTAAGCCCCTCTCCGAATATCATCAGGACCAAGAAGGCCGGGACCAGACTTTTCGGGATACAGCCCGCAAGCATACAGGCCAGCGTCAGCGCAAAAAGCGCAAAATACAGCGGAAGCGGAAAGCCTGCGATCTTTACCGTACTGTTTTTTTTCTCCGTTTTGTCTCTGCTCATATCATGGCCTGCCTTTCTAAAAGCTCCGCAGCGCGTCGCTTCCGTCATCCGTCGTCTTTTCAATCCGCCTTACAACCACGTCGTACCCGTTTCCCCGCTCCAGCGGTACATGCACCCGGTCTCCCACCTTATGCCCCAGAAGCGCCCTGCCAAGCGGCGACTCGGAGCTTATCAGCCCTTTTAAAGAATTCCCCCGGACGGTTGTCACGATCTTATACGTCTCCGTCTCGTCATCCTCCTCAAAATACACATCCACTGTATTATAAAGCCCGATCTCATCCGCCCCCGAACGATCCTGCACAATTTTTGCGGTCCGTATCATCCGCTCCAGGTATCGGATCCGGCTCTCGTTTTTATTTTTATCACGCTTTGCCGCATAATACTCAAAATTTTCGCTCAGATCCCCCTGAGCCCTGGCCTCCTTGACGGCCTCCAGCGCCTCCTTGCGCACGACGAGCTTCCGATATTCAATCTCCTCCTCCATCTTCTTGATATCGTTTTTTGTCAGTTCGTTATACATGCTTCCCCTCCCGATTCGGCCTTTCCGATATTCTCTGGCTCCTATTATAACAAATTTTCTCAATAAAGAAAACTTTTTATTGCTCACTCCTTCAAAATCCATTTAAACCATGCGGCCGGCCGTTCGCCGCCATGTGTGCATAGAAAATTGCCTGCATTCCAAAACGAAATGCAGGCATCATCCGCACTAAATTTTAGATATTTCTCCTGTCTACTTGATAGGGGGCATATCACATATCATTTTCCGGGGTTTTTAAACCATTTTGATACGGTTTGGGCAACAGATTATCTCTTGGATAGTTTCGAACGGCCAAAATACGGTATTTTCAAGGCACCCGTTAGCTCCTGTCACTTGCCCATATGATTTTATATTGTTGAATACTATTCTGTTAAATTCTCCATGAGTTATGCAATAGCCGCTTTTGCACATGGCAGTACATATAAGGTATCCGGGTCAAAATCAAGGCATGTCGTACTGTCCCAACGTCCACTTATATCCCACGCAAGTGTATCATTCATCACCGTACATCTATCCATAAAGACTTCGACATTTTTTAAGCAACAAAAAGCCTCTTTCTCAATCATCTGCAACATATCATAGACGATGTATGCTGTAAGCGATGTATTTCAAGTGCATCAAATACAACATACAGTCAGCTCATTTGCGGCAGAATGATATGACTGACGGAAAGGACAAGAGAGATATGGCTGAATTGACTTATATTCGAGTTGGCGACTATTACATCCCAAATTTGGTTTTGGATGAGCCAGAGCCAGTAAAAACTGTTGGTAAGTACGGAAGTCTGCGACGTATCTATCTCAAGCAGTACAAGCATGAGTTGTGGAGGGAATTAGCTGGCAATGGAACACTAAAAGCCCACCTGCTGGATATTGATGAAACAGCCAACGAGTGGATGGATAGGAGGCTACCACAGATGATGAAGTCCGCTGGTGCGACCGAGGCATTAAAAGCCTGTGATCAGATGGCGTGGGTGGAGTTGGTAAACATCTGCAAGGCCAAGGTGGAGGAAGTCATTTTTGCGGAATTGATATATTCCTAAAGTATGGAGCTATGTAGCAGCATGGGGAACTGATTGCGCCCCCCATGCTGTTGCATTTTGGTCTACTACACTCTTGCACGGTAGCACATATTTTGCTATGATGAAGCTATTCTGATATAGCATTGAGGTGACACAATGACACTGCAACAGCTAAAATATGTGATAACCGTTGCCGAAAGGGGCTCCATCACAGAGGCGGCAAAAGACCTGTATATCTCCCAACCAAGCCTTTCCGGCGCAGTCAAAGAGGTGGAAAAGGAAGCTGGGCTTATGATCTTCAACCGTTGCCGTGCGGGAGTTGCCTTGACAGCGGAAGGAATGGAGTTTCTGGGATACGCCCGACAAGTTGTGCAGCAAATGGAACTTTTGGAATCCAGATACATTGAGAGCCGGCCGGAAAAAGTGCGTTTTTGCGTATCCACCCAACACTATACGTTTGCAGCGAACGCTTTTGTTGAACTGGTGCAGCGTTTTGGACAGGAACGGTATGAATTTATCCTAAATGAGACGCAGACCCACCAGATTATTGAGGATGTCAGGAACCGCTTCAGTGATTTAGGTATTCTTTTTCTTAGCCAGAGCAACGAAAACGTACTGCGTAAAAGTTTTGAGGAATATGGCCTTGATTTCCACGAATTATTTACCGCTGCTCCCCACGTCTTTTTACGAAAGGAGCATCCATTGGCAACTCTGGGAGAGATCACGCTGAGGGACTTGAAGCCCTACCCCCGGTTAAGTTTTGTACAGGGGGCTTATGAATCCTCTAACTTCGCAGAGGAATTGTTCAGCAATGAAGCTGCTGACAAAAGCATTAAAATCAGCGACCGTGCTGCCATTGTCAATTTCATGGTAGGACTGGACGGCTACACAATTTCAAGCGGCATATTTCCAAGATATTTGCACGGCGATTCTATCGTTTCCATCCCCCTTGCGGAAAAGGAGACGATGCGAATCGGGTATCTTCTGAACAAGGATCGGGAACTGTCCGAGTTGGGCAGAATTTATATTGAGGCTCTGATGCAATATCAGCAGGATCAAACATAGGCTCGCCCTATGCTTTAGCATAACAAATCAATATTACCTATCCCATAGCATTCCGTCGTATAATGACGAGCGGAAGGAGGCGTTATTATGCCTGGCTATGCGATAGGTAATTTTTTTGTTTATTCTGTAATCAATGCGTTTACTCCGGGGCCGGGGAACATTCTTGCGCTGAACACGGTAACGAACTACGGGTGGAAAAAAGGAACCCCTCTGTTTCTGGGCATCTTTGCTGGTTACTATGTTGTTCAGTTGATTTGCGCGGTGTTTGTTTATGGTGTCAGTACCTTCCTGCCTGGTGTGTTGGGAGTGATGAAATATGTTGGCGCAGCATATATCCTCTGGCTGGCCCTACATATTGCACTCAGCCGCCCGAGCGGGGACGGCAGCGAGAAATCAGCGTCCTTCTGGAAGGGCTTCATGCTGCAATTCGTCAATGTAAAGATATATCTGTTCGGCATTACTGCCTTGACCGGCTATGTGACCAATTACAGTACAGCACTGTGGAGTCTGCTTTTCTTTGAACTGGTTATAGCCACCATAGGAACGATTGCAACCACGGCGTGGATTGGAGCAGGCGTAGCCATTCAGAAGGTCTATCTTCAACATTATAGGCCCATCAATATCATTCTGGCACTGACTCTGCTGGAATGTGTGTATAGCATCCTGAAATAGTAAACATCAAATGTTAATGTGGAGGCCATTATGACTAATCACAGGATATTCCAAGGTTTTCTTTTGTAATTCCGGCGCAGAGGCCAATGAAGGCGCGATCAAGCTGGCGCGGAAGTATGGTAGGGAGAAAAAGGGTGAGCGGTGCAATCAGATCATTATGCTGCAAAATTCCTTCCATGGCAGGACGATCACAACACTGTCCGCAACCGGACAGGATTCTTTCCATCAGCACTTTTTCCCATTTACGGAAGGATTCCGGTATGTGCCGATCAATGACTGTCAGCAGTTGTCCGATGCGATTGATGTATCTGTCTGTGGTATCATGGTGGAACTTGTCCAGGGCGAGGGCGGCGTGACCGCTATGGACAAAGAGTACGCACAATATCTGGAAACGCTCTGCAAGGAAAATGACATTATGCTGATCGTGGACGAGGTGCAGACAGGCATCGGCAGAACGGGAACCTTCCTCTGTTGTGAGCAGTACCATATCCGCCCCAATATTATTACCCTTGCAAAAGGGCTGGGCGCTGGCCTTCCAATTGGCGCTATCCTCATGGATGCAACTGCTGGGGAGATTTTTCAGCCGGGACAACACGGCTCCACCTTCGGTGGAAACCCTGTCGTTTGCGCTGGTGGAATTGAGGTGCTGAAGCAGGTCTGCAATGAAGTCTTTCTCTCCAGTGTTTCCACCAAGGCGGTATATTTGAAAGAGCAGTTATTAACCCTGCCGGGAGTTGCTGATGTGTCCGGCTTGGGGTTGATGATTGGCGTAACAGTTGTGGAGGGACTGGATGCAAGACAGATTGCCAGCCGGTGTGCAGAAAGCGGTTTGCTGATCCTGACCGCAAAGAACAAATTGAGGATCATGCCGCCCTTGAATATCACAATGGAAGAAATCGACCAGGGTATTGACGTGCTGCGCAAATGCTTATCCGAGCAAGCACATTTATGAAGGAGTATCAGCTATGGAATACCGAATCGCACAGAACGTTGCAGAAATCGGTGTAAAAGTCATTTTTGCAACCATCAACGGGGTAGATAATACTGGTAGAAGTCCGGAATGGAATGTGGAGCGCACGGCAAGGCTGGCCAACCTGTGCAAGCATTATAAGAATCTGGATGTTCATGAGGATTCTATTCTGGAGGGCTACAATATCCTACACGATAAGGCGGGTGTAAAGCGAAGAAAAAATGTTCCTTCCAGTGAAAACCTGATTAAAATGCTGCTGAAGCACCAAGATATACCATTCATCAATCAAGTAGTGGACATTTACAACGTCATATCAATGGAAAGCCGCCTTTGTGTAGCAGCGCACAATTTGGATAAGGTTGAAGGGAATTTGACGGTACGATTTTCGGATGGAACAGAAACGTATCTCCCTCTTGGGGCAAAGAAGCCAGTTCCCATGAAAGCACATGAATATTGCTATTGTGACGATTCCAATGAAGTTCTTTGCCGATTGGAAATCCGCCAAGTGGAAAAGACAAAGGTGGATGAACGTGTAAGGAATATCTTATACATCATTGAGGGCAACGAAGCAACTGACGATAAGCTCCTGTTTGAAGTAATGCAGGAAATTGTAGATACCACCATGAAATATTGCGGCGGCGTAGGAGAAATATTCGGAGAAACAGTTTATGAGAGATGAGACAAAGTGTCTGCACGCAGGCTACGCGCCTGGGAACGCAGAACCAAGAGTGCTGCCCATCGTGCAAAGTACAACCTATGTTTACGATTCCACAGAAGAAGTGGCGGCGGTATTCGACGACCCTATGAAATCGCTGATCTACTCCCGGTTTGGAAATCCTACTGTTATGGCGGTTGAGGATAAAATCGCAGAGCTGGAGGGCGGGATCGGCGCCATGTGTACCACCTCCGGATAGGCGGCAATACTGTTCGCCCTGCTCAATATCTGCAACGCTGGCGACAGCTTTATCAGCACGGCAGAAATTTACGGTGGCTCCATCAACCTGTTTTCTTATACACTGAAACGGCTGGGGATTGAGTGCATTTATATCGACAAAAATGCCGCAGACGAGTACAATCTTTCCATCTTCAAAATATACATATACGGAAAAATCTGGCATCGGCACAACCTGTACCACCTTTGTAAACATACCCTCACCTTCATTATACTAATGGATTAATCTTGTTCAATGATTTTTCAGCCTTTGATAATTCCCAATTCTGCATCAATTCATCCTGGTGGAGAACGCACCATGCTAAAGTCAATTCATCATAATACATGGTTACCCGTATTCCGTAAAACAGCGAAATTTCCGGCTTCTCTTATTTCTCCATTTTTTCCGAATTCGGTATAAGTATATCACAATCTTTCACGTTAAAAAACCCACAAACAAAAATGTTTACGGTTAGAGGGAAGTAATTTCAGATTAGGCGGTATAGCCCCGATTACAGGGGCTGTACCGTCTTTTTGAGTTCCTATGCGCCTTGCCGTTTCGGTTGCATGTCAGAAAGGAAATTGAGTTCACCCACAAAATTGAAAACAATATCTACTTTCTGTACCCGTTTCCCGTTCACCTTTTCCGGCGCATGGACTATGATTTTTTTGATAAATTCATTGACGATTGCGGGGGTAAGTTCTTTTATCCCCACATACTTGCGGATAATCGCGGCGAAGCTGTCAAAATCGCTCTTATTCTGTTCGTAAGTATCGACTTCCTGCTGGTCTGCCTTAACTTTTTCTTCCAGTTCCCGCTGTTCCGCTTCATACTCTGCGGACAGCTTCAAAAATCTGTCATGGCTGATTGCACCGCTTATGTCGTCCTCATAAATCCGCTTGAAGATACGGTCAAGTTCCGCTATCCGCTTCCTCGCCTGTCCGACTTCCCGCTTCCTGCGCTTCATTTCTTTTTCTGTTTCAGCGGAGCGTTGCTGATACATCATTTCATGGAAAGCCATGATGTCATCAAAGAAAAGGGCGGTCACATCAAATATTCTGCTCCATACTATCTGCTTTAACACTTCCTCGCGGATAAAATGAGCCGTACAGCTTCCCGTATTGCTCTTGTACTTTGCACAGCGGTAATGGTCTTGTGAACCGTTAAAACTTCTGCAAGTGGCGAAATGTAATTTACTCCCACAGTCTGCACAGTATACCAAGCCGGAGAACAAGCCCTGTCGGTCTGCTTTTGTTGGGCGGCGTTTGTTCGCCCTTAGTTCCTGCACTCGTTCAAAAACTGCGTCCTCCACAATCGCTTCATGGGTATTATAGAAAACCGCCTGCTGTTCCTTTGTGGTAGGAATCCGCTTTTTCAGCTTGTGGGATTTGGAATAGCTTTTGAAGTTCACCGTATGCCCGCAGTAGTCCATACGCTCCAAAATACCGACAATGGTACTATCCCTCCAGTCATAGGGATTTTCGGGAAGTGCTTTCCCCTTTTTCTTTGCGTAGTGGGCTTTGGCAGTCAGTACCTTATCTTCTTTGAGGATTTTTGCTATCTGCATGGGACCTTTCCCACCGATACATAAATCAAAAACCTGTTTCACCACAGCGGCGGCTTCCTCGTCTACAATCCATTGCTTTTTGTCCGCAGAGCTTACCATGTAGCCATAGGGCGGCTTTGTCAGATGTTCCCCCGCCTGTCCCTGCGCCCGCTTGATTGCCCGTACCTTTTTGCTTGTGTCTTTGGCGTAAAAATCATTAAACAGGTTGCGGAACGGGGTAAAATCGTTATCCCCCTTTGTGCTGTCCACACCGTCATTGATTGCGATATACCTAACGTCACGCTCTACGAAAAAGATTTCCGTATAGTAGCCGACTTTCAGATAATCGCGCCCTAACCTTGACATATCCTTGACAATAACCGTCGCCACGTTTCCGGCTTCAATCTCTGCAATCATGCGGTTAAAATTGGGTCTGTCGAACGTCACGCCCGATACACCGTCGTCAACGAAGAAAACAGGATTGGAAAAGCCATTGTCCGCCGCATATTTGGAAAGGACTGCTTTCTGGTTTACAATGCTGTTGCTGTCGCCTTCTAACGTATCTTCCTGCGAAAGACGGGCGTATAATGCTGTTATCTGTCCGGGCTTATATGTATTTGCTGTCATATGTCCGGGCTTATATGTATTTGCTGTCATATGTTCATTCCTCCTGTAATGAACGCCCGACAAACAGTAGTGCTAAATTCATTATAGCGCATTTATCCCTGTTTGTCATTGGGCGTTTTGACGGTTTCCGATTTTATGATCCGTATCATCTTGTCGCGGAGCCGTTCCGAGCCGCCGCAGGAGGTAGACACTTCATAGTATGTGCCGCCAATTTTGTAGCAGACGGTTTCCTCTGTCGGCTTCCCTTTTTCCGGCAGATAGCCGCTGTCCTTGATTTCCAGTTCCCAATCCATTCTTTTCCCTTCCTTTCCGTATTTTCTAAGTGATAAGTTTCGGAGCAAGCATAGGAAACGGGTACCCATTTCCGCAAATCTGCCCGTCCGCGCTATGGCTTGCCGGACAGATTTTGCTTGTTGGGAAGAATCCCAAACCCTCTAATAATTCCTCTCACTACCTACAACACCACACAGGGCAGTTTTGACGGAGTTTTGAGAGAAATTCTTCAAAAAGTTTTCCTTGTTTCTTAATACGGGGAAGTTTGAGAAATGCCAATGCCACAGAATAAATCAGCAAAAATTTTTTTGTGCCATTGACAAATTCTCTGATTTGCAGTATCATATAACAGCGATATATAACACTGTTATATACAGGGGGGGGAGAGAAAATGAGCGATGCAGAGCAGACAACACTACATTTAATCCATTCAGCCGCCATGCAGGAATTTCTTGAAAAAGGCTATAAGTCTGCTTCCCTGCGGAATATTGTCAAAACGGCGGGGGTAACGACAGGCGCGTTTTATGGCTACTATAACAGCAAGGAGGATTTATTTGAAGCACTGGTAGGCGAACACTACAATTTCTTATTGGAACTCTTTTGCAAGGCACAGAAAGAATTTGCAGAAATACCGCCAGAGGAACAGCCCGACAATCTTACTTCTACTTCCGGCGTGTATATGTATGAAATGCTCTTGTACGCCTATGAACACTTGAATGAATTTAAGCTCATACTTTGTTGTTCGGAGGGAACACGTTTTTCAAAGCTGATTGATGAAATGGTGGAAATAGAAACAAAAGGAACACATGATTATTTAGCAGTTCTTGAAAAGTTAGGCAGACCAGCGCCGCCCATTGATGAACGGTTAGAGCATATTTTGATTACGGGAATGTTCAACACATTTTTTGAGCTGATTATACATGAAATGCCGCTTGAAGAAGCAAAGCACTATTTGAAAGAAATGAGAGCTTTCTATACCGCCGGGTGGATGAAAATTATGGGGCAATAATAAATCGAGCAGGCTCGATTACAAATAAATGTGATAATAAGATTTGATAATGGAAAGTTTACACTTTCCATTATATTTGACGCATAGGTTAGTTTTAGCTAACTTCATAAAGACACCACTAATCAAATAAGGATATTCGAGGGCAGTTATTTAGTCCTCATATCATAAAAAATTTTCAAGGAGGTTTTTTCAATGAAAAAACAGTCTAATCTATCAAGACTGATGGGCTATGCCGGAGGGCACAGAATATTAACCTATCTTTCTTGGGTATTGTCCGTAATGAGTGCGCTGTTAGCTCTTGTGCCTTTTTGGTATATATGGCGTATCATTCACGACATACTGGAAGTTTCCCCGAATTTCTCACAGGCGGGGAATGTTACAAGCTACGGTTGGTCCGCGGTATTGTTTGCGGTTATCTCTATTGTTGTCTACATAGCCGCCTTGATGTGTTCGCATATGAGCGCGTTCCGGGTTGCCGCAAATATCCGAAAAGAGCTTATGCGCCATATTACAGCCTTGCCGCTTGGGGTAACGGAAAAGTATGGAAGTGGAAAGCTGCGGAGAATAGTAAATAGTTCCAGTGCCGCTACGGAAACATATCTTGCACACAGGCTCCCCGACAAAGCAGGGGCGGTTGCCACCCCCATAGGGCTGCTTTTCCTGTTGCTTGCCTTTGACTGGCGGTTAGGGCTTTTAAGCCTTGTTCCCGTTGTGCTTGGTTTTCTGATTATGATGAAAATGACAGGGAAAGACATGGAGAAGCGAATGGAGCAATATCAAAACGCGCTTGCTGATATGTCAAATGAAGCTGTTGAATATGTTCGGGGCGTACCCGTAGTAAAGACTTTCGGGCAGACAATTTTTTCTTTCAAACGCTTCAAAGACGCGATAGACAATTACGAAACATGGGTAATTGCATATACAAAGGGGCTGCGTCTGCCTATGATGTTCTATACAACAGCAATTAACGGCGTATTCGCGTTTCTGATTGCCGGGGGTATTCTCTTTACAAGGGGCGGCGTAACAAATGAACTTCTGTTAAACCTTATCTTCTATATTGTGATTACTCCTGTTATCGGTACGACGCTTACAAAAATTATGTTTATGAGCGAGGACGCAATGATTGTAGGCGACGCAATCAACAGGATTGATGAAGTGCTGAACGAAAAACCATTATCTGAAAGCAGCGTGAATAATATTCCTAAAAATAATGGAATTACATTGGAACACGTTAGTTACAGCTATGACGGAGAAAAAAACGCGCTCAATGATGTATCTCTTTCCATAAAGCCGGGGCAGACAGTCGCATTGGTAGGAGCGTCCGGCGGCGGCAAGACGACACTTGCAAATATTGTCACAAGATTTTTTGACCCGCAAAAAGGACGCATACTGATAGGGAATATCGACATACGCGACATTCCGAAAGAAATATTGATGAATAAGGTATCTTTTGTATTTCAGAACAGCCGCCTTATTAAAGCGTCCATATTGGAAAATTTGCGTATGGCAAAACCTAACGCCACACGCGAAGAAATCGCTTATGCACTGGAAGCTGCACAGTGTTTGGATATTATTGAAAAATTACCGAACGGCATAGATACGGTTGTCGGAACAAAAGGCGTGTATCTGTCCGGCGGCGAACAGCAAAGAATAGCGATTGCCCGCGCAATTTTGAAAAATGCGCCTATCCTAATTCTTGATGAAGCGACCGCGTTTGCCGACCCCGATAATGAGGTGCGCGTACAGCAGGCTTTATCTGCTCTTTCAAAGGGAAAGACCGTCATTATGATTGCACACAGGCTGTCGTCAATCACAGACGCGGATTGCATTTATGTACTGCAAGACGGTGAAATTGTCGAAAGCGGCACACATAGCGGACTGATAGAGCGAAACGGCATATTTACAAAAATGTGGAAGAATTATTCCGAAGCGGCAGAATGGAAGATTTTGAATGAAAGTAAGGGATTGGAGGTAAACGCATGATTAAGACATTGCAAAGACGTTTTGCATTATCAAGACAGGGGGCTGTCGATTTGATAAAGGGCTGTATTGCTTGTGTCGCACAGGATATATCCTTTATGCTTCCTGTCGGACTGCTCTATTACTTTGTCATTGATACCATGAACGGGGGCATAAATGGAAGTCGCGCCCTCTTCTACGCGGTTGGTGCTCTGGTTTGCTTATGCTTTATTTTTATTGTGACCTGGTTTCAGTATAACGCCACTTACTTAGCGACTTATGTGGAAAGTGGTGTAAGGCGTATATCCTTAGCAGAACAGCTCCGTAAAATCCCATTGTCCTTTTTTGGCAAGAAAGACCTTGCTGATTTGACAAATTCGATTATGGGCGATTGTGCTACTCTTGAACAGGCATTTTCCCATTATGTACCCGCACTGGCAGGCTCCCTTATTTCCACAACATTGATTGCAGTTTGCCTTTTTGCCTACGACTGGCGAATGGCTCTTGCGGCGGTTTGGGTTTTGCCGATTGCATTTACAATCACATTCTTTTCAGCCCGCATACAGGAATACTTCAACCGTAAATCCGTAGCGGCGAATGTTGCGCTTGAAGGCGGCGTACAGGAGTGTATCGAAAGTTTACAGGACTTAAAGGCGAACAATGCGGAAGAAAGCTATCTGAAAGGGCTTGGCAAAAAAATTGACTATGTGGAAAAGCGGCACATTATAACAGAGCTTGGGACTGCCCTTTTTGTTGTTTCCTCTACGCTGATATTAAAGTTTGGGATTGCTACGGTTGCGCTTGTAGGTTCTGCGCTGCTCATTCGTGGGGAGATTGATATTCCGCTGTTCTTTATGTTTCTGCTTGTAGCTTCAAGGCTGTATGCACCGCTTGAGGGCGCATTGCAAAATCTTGCTGCGGTAATCTCCACCAAAACGAACATAAACCGTATGAACGAAATCCTTGACCAGCCTATCCAGACAGGAACAGACAGAGTAACAAATAAAGGTTACGATATTGTGTTCGACCATGTGGGATTTGCTTATAATACTGGGGAAACCGTATTGAAAGACGTGTCCTTTACGGCAAAACAGGGAGAAGTTACCGCCTTAGTAGGACCGTCCGGCGGCGGTAAAACTACGGTATCACGTCTTGCCGCGCGGTTCTGGGATATAAGCAAGGGGAAAATCACTGTCGGCGGTATGGATATATCGAAAATAGAGCCGGAAACCTTGCTGTCGCTGTACTCTATCGTATTTCAAGATGTGACGCTGTTTAACAACACAATTATGGAGAATATCAGAATAGGCAGAAAGGACGCGACCGACGAAGAAGTGATTGCAGCGGCAAGACTGGCAAATTGTGAAGAATTTGCGACAAAGCTCCCGGACGGGTATCACAGTATGATTGGTGAAAATGGCTGCGAACTGTCCGGCGGGGAAAGGCAGAGAATTTCAATCGCCCGCGCTTTCCTCAAAAATTCCCCTATCATCTTACTTGATGAAGCAACGGCAAGCCTTGATGTGGAAAACGAAACATTGATACAGGCTGCTTTATCAAGGCTGATAAAGGATAAGACCGTACTTGTTATCGCCCACCGTATGCGTACCGTAAGCGGCGCGGATAAAGTGGTTGTGCTTTCAGACGGTTCTGTTGCGGAACAGGGAACGCCGGAAAAACTGATGAACACCGGCAGGATTTACCCGCATATGGTAAAACTGCAAATGATTAGCAGGGATTGGGGTATTTAACATGAATACCGAATGGATAATATGCCCCATATGCCAAAGCAAAACAAGGTTAAAAATGCGGAGTGATACCGAACTGAAAAACTTTCCCCTATATTGCCCGAAATGCAAGCACGAAACCATTATTAACGTACAACAAATGAATATATCAGTTATCAAAGAGCCAGACGCACAGACGCAGAGCCGATAACACGCAGATTAAAAATGCGGTTATCGGCTCTTTCTTTTTGGTAATACTCATAAGCCGCCGTTTCTTCAAAACGGACAGCGGAGGACTTTTAGAAACCATGACTAATAATGCGGCGGTATCAGGAGGTACCGTCGTGTTATTTTTATATCCGCAAAATCAGACAAACTATTTTCTGTCAAAAAAACGCAGTGTTCGTTTAGGGGATATACTACCCATGAATATGAACTGTCAAATCATTTAGTATGTCTTGATAACTCGTATTACTCAAATGCTTATGCCACTTTATGCTGTATGAGCATTTGTTGTAATAGCCCCCTACTGGGAAGAAAGGGGGTGAGAGAAAATGAGATATTCTGAACAGTTCATGGAACATATCGAATATGCTTTCCATGCGTTCTGCAAGATTGTCCTGCGCCATGAAGCAATTAACGCATGGCGGGATTTGAAGCGGAAAGAAGCAAGAGAAATATCCCTTGACTATCTGATGTCAGAACGATATTTTGAACCGTCTGCTATGGACAGCTACTTTGAAAAACAGGATAAGCCGACTGTATTTATTGTGTTGGGAAAGGAAGTTATCGTTGATGATGAACGGTTGGCAACGGCATTATCAAAATTGCCGGAGTTAAGGCGGGAAGTTTTGTTGCTTTATTACTTCGTTGGCTATCGTGATGAAGCCATCGGCAGACAGTACGGGCGTTGCAGAAGTACGATAAACCACAGAAGAAATGTTGCGCTGAAACAGTTACGAAAAGAATGGGAGAAATTGAAATATGAGGAACAAAAAGCTGATACCTTTTGAGGTAATCGAAAAAGCCGTTGCCGGAGAGCCGGAAGCGGTAGATACAGTATTGCGGCACTATACCGCATACATCAAATATCTGTCTATGTATAAAGGGCATATCAATGACGATACACAGGACAGATTAAAGGCAAAACTGATTGAAGCCATATTGAAATTCCGCTTCGACCGATAGTAGGTAGCAAAGACAGGAAAAGCTGTCAAGGGTAAACTTCGCGCTACGCGCCCTTGACAGCTTTTCCCGCCTTTGCTTGTGGGTAGTCAAGAGGGCGAAATCAGCAGACTGCTTTCGCCCTCAATCTATTATGGGGATTGTTACGCAGTAGGGGTTATTTTGTCCTTGATTTATGCGGCTTTGCGGGTATTGAAGTGGCGGGGTAAGGGTTTTATATGTCTGCTCTCAAAAACGGTGTTCTATTGCGTAACAATCTTGTTGTTTTAATTGGCCCCAAATGCTATAATTCGATTATAAAATTATTGGGAGGGAATACTTATGAATGAAATATATACAACAGAATTACTTTCTCTTGGAACAGCTTTAGCGGAACTGGCAGTTAAAGGAACAGCCACTGCGGTTTCAAGTAAAATTCGAGCAATAAAAGAAGAAAAAAATATTGAAAAAATTCGTAGCACATATGATGAAATAATCAATGAGTTGCTTAGTGAGCGAGAAGAAGCTGTTAGAATTGCTCAAGCGTATAAATCTGAATTAGAAAAAGTAGTTATTAGTGATGAGGATATTCAACATCTACATAATACAGTATCACGTATTTTAGAAATTATAAAAAAATCTCAAATATCATCTGCTGAACAAATTGGTCCGGAGGCTGTTGATGTTGTAAAATCTCAAGTTGAGTCTTATGAGCAAATTAAGGAGTTAATCAGTGTAGATACTCTTAAGACTATGCAACTAATTGGATTTAATTATAAATCCGCCATAGGAGAACCATTAACACTCATGCTAAAAAATTTTATTTTATCAAAGGTTACAGAGCCGGATAATTTAAAAACATTTGAAAAAATAATTACACCAGAAATGGTAGAAATATTAAAAAATGATACAGCATACGAAAATTTCAAAGAAATAACAAGTATGCAGTAAGTAAAAAACAGAGGACAAGTCATTTTTAACTTGTTCTCTGTTTCTTGTACACTCTGTTTGTCAGCGTTGATGATAAGTTGTTGTAAATACTTCCTTATCACCGTAAAACTAATATGTCTGTGGGTTTTCCATCTTTCTTCTGTTTGGTAGATAACTGCTTATCTCTTGCTGAACTGCGGAGCGCGACGAGCCGCCTTGAGGCCGTACTTCTTTCTCTCCTTCATACGCGGATCTCTTGTCAGATAACCGGCCTTCTTTAAAATCGGGCGGTACTCTGCGTCCGCATGGAGCAGGGCTCTGGAAATGCCGTGACGGATTGCGCCGGCCTGTCCGGAGAAGCCGCCGCCATGTACGTTTACAAGAACGTCAAACTTGTCAAGCGTCTCCGTCGCCACGAGCGGCTGACGGACGATGAGCTTTAACGTCTCTAGACCAAGATATTCGTCAATGTCTCTCTTATTGATCGTGATCTTACCGGTTCCCGGAGTCAGATATACACGGGCAATTGATTTTTTTCTTCTTCCTGTTCCGTAAAATTTTACATTAGCCATTGAAATTTCCTCCTTTCAGACCTTGATTAAAATTTGATTTCTAAAACTTCCGGCTTCTGCGCGGCCTGCTCGTGCTCCGGGCCTGCATAAACGTGGAGTTTCTTCATCATGCTTCTGCCTAAAGGTCCTTTGGGAAGCATTCCTTTGACTGCCAGCTCCATTACCTTCTCCGGCTTCTTTGCCATCATTTCCTTCAAGGTAGTCTCTCTCATTCCGCCTACATAGTCGGAATGGTTGTAATAGATCTTCTGATCCAGCTTCTTGCCAGTAACCTTCACCTTGGAAGCGTTTACGACGATTACATAGTCACCGCAGTCCATATGCGGAGTAAAGATCGGCTTATTCTTTCCTCTTAAAACCTTAGCTACTTCTGATGCCAGACGTCCCAATGTATATCCCGTAGCGTCAACTACATACCATTTTCTTTCAATCGTTGCCGGGCTGGCCATAAAGCTTTTCATGGGTTGACCTCCTGTTTGTACTTAGACTCATCTTTGATTTTGTATCGCAAAATACAGTTTCCGGGGCTTTGGTAACTGTATTTTCAAGCAATGCCACAGTTATACATTATATTATACTCTTTCGGACGTGTCAACCATTTTTTGCTTAAAAACCGTTGGTTTTCGGCCATTTAAGTTACTGTTCACTCCGTTTACAGTAACATGCAAAAATCCATGCTGAATCGCCTGCGGCGATGGATTTTTGCCCGCTGTTTCACGCATTCTTACGGTCAGCGCAGTAAATGCGCAGACCCATGTGAGCAGAACTCCCTTTAAGCTGTCTTTTTCTCCCGCTCATCGGAACCGGGCCGTCTCCTTGGAAAGCTCGATCACAAACTCCTCTCCGTTTACGACGACACGATACACGCCTTCGCTGCTCCATGAATGCTTATGCTCGTTCAGCGCCGCCGCCAGCGCCGCCGCCTGAAGCTCGCCGACCGGCTCTGTCTGTGCCGCAAACCGTTTCGAAAGCGCCCGGACCTCTGCGCGCCACTCACAATACAGCGCCTGCGCCTCCTCGATCCCAACCTTTTTAAACCGGATCCGGGTTCCCGGCATGCACTGCGCAAGCTTTGGCAGATCCACGGAGATCACGTTTGCGATCTTTGTATAGCCCCCTGTCGTCTGATGATCCGCCATCATGACGATCGGGTTTCCGTGTGACGGCACTTGCACCGCCCCGAAGCTGATCCCGTCCGTAATAATGTCGCCACCGTTTTTATGTTCGATTACAGGCCCCTGCATGCGGCAGCCCATACGGTCATACTCATTGGAAATCGTATAGGTGCTTTCCAAAAAAGTCCAGATCCCGTCATCGGTAAAGCAGTCATCCTGCGGCCCCATCAAGACCCGCAGGGTAATCTCCTTCGCAGAAAAATCCTCTGGTTCCATTTTTCGCTTTTCCGGTGCGGGAAGCCACGTCTTCGGAGCCGCAAAGCCGATCAAATCCCCCGTGCCAAGCTTTCTCCCGTCAAGGCCGCCGATCTTTGCCTTTAAGTTCGTGGACCGACTTCCCATGACCATAGGGATATCCAGACCGCCCGCAAAAGCGATATACGCGCGGCTTCCGCCTGCCATCCCCGAAAAGCTCAAGGTCTGCCCGCTCTTTACAAGCACCGCCTCATAACGGGAGACCGGCTTTCCGTCAAGCTTCGCTCCCAGATTGCCGCCCGTGACGGCAATCCATATATCCTCGGTAAATTCCAGCATCGGTCCCACCATTGTAGCCTCGATCACGGCCTCATTCTCGTCATTTCCCACAAGGAGATTCGCCAGGGCGGCGGAGCGCGTATCCATCACACCGGAAACTGCCAGGCCTGTCTCCTGATATCCATAACGGCCCATATCCTGAATTGTTGTCAGGAATCCGCCGTTCACCACCTTGATTCCCATTACTCCGCCTCCTTTGCATACGTTACAGGTACATAGGCCCCTTCCTTTACCCTCTGTTCAACAGCGGCATACTCTGCCTCGTCTACGGGGCAGAATTTTATGTACTGTCCGGCCTCCAGAAGCACCGGCTTTTCCCGGTCCGGGTCATACAGCTTTACAGGCGTTCTTCCGATCAGCTGCCAGCCGCCGGGAGACGCCACCGGGTACACGCCTGTCTGCTCTCCTGCAATCCCCACAGAGCCGCCCTCAATCCTGACGCGCGGGCTCTCCAGACGCGGTGTGGCGATCCTCGGATCCATACCGCCCAGATACGGGAAGCCGGCGATAAAACCCAACATATAAATTAGATATTCTCCGGACGCATGGATTTGTACCACTTCCTCCGGGCTGATCCCGTTATGCCTTGCAACCGCTTCCAGATCAGGCCCCGTCTCCCCTCCATAGAACACCGGAATTTCGACAACCATGGGCGGCGGGATCTGGATCGTCTCCATTTTTCCCCGGAGCGCCTCAAATTTTTCTGTCAGCTCCCCGAAGCGGATCAGCTCCGGTTTATAGACCACCAAAAGGGAGCGATAGGTCGGGACCGTCTCCACAATCCCCTCGATCGCCTCGTTCTCCACCGCAAGTTTAAATGCCCGAATCTTTCGATTAATCTCCGGGCTGATTTCATTTCCAAATTCCACGCACACAGCGCAGTCGCCCGAAACCAGATACTTTACTTCGTTCATAGGTGAATCTCCTCTCCCTCAAAGGTTTCTACCGCAGGCTCCTCACCGTGACACTCTCCGAAAGCAGTGTCTCGCGGATATTTTTTACAAATTCCAGCGCCTTCGGATTATCGCCATGGACACAGATCGAATCGGCCCGGATGGCAATGTCGTTTCCGTTTATGGATTCCACCTTTCCCTCTTTCACCATGCGTACGACCCGCCGGATCGCCTCCGCCTTATCCTTGATAACCGCCCCCGGAAGCTTCCTGGAGACCAGTGTCCCGTCGTCGTTGTAGGCCCGGTCGGCAAATACCTCGTTTGCGGACCGGAGGCCGACCTCCTTCGCGGCACGGATCATCTCCGAGCCTGCAAGCCCCATAAAGACGATCTCCGGATCTACCTCATAAACCGCCTCACACATGGCCCTCGCCAGCTCCGCATCCACTGCGGCCATGTTGTAAAAGGCCCCATGAGGCTTTACATGCTGAACCTGCAGCCCCATACTCTTTGTAAATGCCGTCAGGGCCCCGAGCTGATATTTGACATACGCCTTCGCCTCTCCCGGCGTTACCGCCATATTGCGGCGGCCGAATCCCATCAGATCCAAAAAGCCCGGATGCGCGCCGATGGCCACTCCAAATTCCTTTGCCAGGGCAACCGTCCGCTCCATGACGACCGCATCCCCCGCATGCCAGCCGCAGGCGACATTGGCGGAAGAAACATACTTTAAAATCTCCTCATCCATGCCGATGGTATAGTTCCCGAAGCTCTCTCCAAGATCGCTGTTCAGATCCACATAAAACATAGAAAAACCCCCTTTCTTTCTATTTTATCGAATTTACCTTTGAGATTCAAGCATTATTTCCCCTCTGCTTCTGTTTTCTGTCGTCTCGTTACTGTTCACTCCGTTCACAGCAACATGCAAAAATCCATGCAAATTGCCTTCGGCAGTCCTAAGCGCCAGTGGCGCTTGTCAAGGACCGATCGAAACGGAGTGTAGAGGGATTTTTGCTTGCAAGCCTAGAGCGTGTCTGAAAATTGCTTTCCGTCAGATGTGCGTTCCACTTTGTGGGAGATTTGGCCCAAATGAGCGCGGCGTAGTGGGCTGCGTTAAGTGAATTTGGGCCAAATATACCGCGAAGTGGGGCGTGCAGATGAAGGAAATGAATTTTCAGACACGCTCTAGCCTTTTATACGGTCAGCGCAACAAGTGCGCAGGCCTATGTGAACAGTAACGTCGTCTCCTCGTCTTCCCCACGCTTTGCCGCGGCCTCTCCCCCGGCGTACACGGCCCGCCACAGCTCACCGGCTCTCTCAAGCCTGTACAGCCCGTAGCGTTCTGTTTCGGACACGTTGCATGATGCCGGAAGACGGATCAGGATCTCCTTTGCCCCGTTCCTGTACGCCTGATGCGCCATGCGGCGAAGCAGGCGGGGGAGTTCGGCTTCCTCGCAGAAATTCACGGTAAGCACAGACCGTCCGTTCTTTAGCTCTCTCTGGTCAAGGACATAGCTCCAGTGCCTGTTCTCTCCAGCGATCTCATCCTGCGGCTCCCTCTCATACTCGATCCCGACTAACGTAAGACCTTTGGCCGGGGCCGTCTGTCCCGCCATCTGCCGGTCTCTGGCCTCCAAGATTTCTTGCACATGCCCGGGCGGATAGATTCCCAGCCCGACCTTCATGAGCGTTCCCGCGATGATCCTTACCATATTGTAAAGAAATCCATTTCCGCGCAGACGGATCGTGATCAAATCATCCGCATCCCGCTCGACGCACACCGAATAAAGCGTCCGCACCGTCTCCTTCGCCTGGTGCCTGGCCGAACAAAAGCTCGAAAAATCATGTTCCCCGACCAGATACGCCGCGGCCTCCCTCATTTTCTCCACATTCAGCGGATAATAGCAGAAGTACGCATACAGCCGCCTCGTAGGGATCGCGACTCTGCTGTTTAAAATCCTATATTCATACGTTTTTACACTGTTCTGCTTTCTCGGATGCCAGTCCGGCGCCACCTCTTTGGAGGCAACGACCCGGATATCCTCCGGAAGTCCCTGATTGATCGCAAACAGCAGCTTATCGGCAGGAATCCGGCTTTCTGTGTCAAATACCGCCACGTTTCCCAGGGCGTGGACGCCGGCATCCGTCCGGCTTGCCCCGATTATACAAACAGGCTCTTTCAGAAGTTCCGAAAGAGTCCTGTTAAAAATTTCTTCGATTGTCACTCCGTTGGGCTGGAACTGCCAGCCGCAGTAATTCGTCCCGTCATACGCGACGGTCAGCATGATCCGCCTCATAAAACCCCTTCCGCTATAGGAACCGAATCGCCACACAAAGCGCGAAATACAAAAGGTACACCAGATACGTCATCCGATCCCGCCGCTCGTAGTGCAGCGGTTTCATCTTGGTCCGGCCCTCGCCGCCCCGGTAGCATCTGGCCTCCATGGCCATGGCTAGATCCGTGGCGCGCCGAAATGCAGAGATAAACAGCGGCACCAAAAGCGGCACCATGGCCTTCGCCCTCTGGATCAGATTCCCGCTCTCAAAATCGGCACCGCGGGCCATCTGCGCCTTCATGATCTTGTCGGTCTCCTCCACCAGAATCGGAATAAACCGCAGGGCAATCGACATCATCATCGAGACCTCATGGACCGGTACGCCGACCTTCTTTAAAAATCCAAGGCTCCGCTCCAGCCCGTCGGTGAGCTGGTTCGGCGTCGTCGTGAGGGTTAAAAGCGTCGAACCCATCACCAGGAAAACCAGCCGGATTGACATGAATGCGGCGATTTCCACGCCCTCCCAGGTCATCTTTAAAAACCCGATCGTAAAAATCGGCCGCCCTGGTGTCAAAAACAGATTAAAGCTCACACTGATCAACAGAAGAAACACGACCGCCTTCAGGCCGCGCACCATAAATTTCACCGGGACCCTGGAGAGCCGGATCGCGGCTGTCAAAAAGACGGCCGCCGCGATATAGGCCAGAATATGGTCCGCGATAAACAGCGTAACAATATAGACCAGTGTTCCGAACAGCTTTGTTCTGGGATCCAGCCTGTGTAAAACAGAATCCACCGGATAATACTGCCCCAGGGTAATATCTCTTAACATGTTTTCCCTCCGGATGCCTGCCCTGGAACCTTTCCTTGGGCGACTGTTTTGCTATGCATTTTTTCTCCACAACGCCAGGATGGCGTCCCTCGCCTCCTCTACGGTCATAATGTCCTCGTCGATCGCAATTCCGCGCTCTCTCAAGGCATGTACCACATACGTGATCTGCGGCGCGGCAAGGCCCATTTTTTCCAGCTGTTTATAGTGGCGAAATACTTCTCTTGGCGTACCGTCAAATACCTTTTCACCACGGTTCATGACGACCAGGCGGGATACATAGCGGGCCACATCCTCCATGCTGTGCGAGACCAAAATCACCGTCATGCCCTGCTCCTCATGGAGCCTTGCCACCAACCCCAGGATGTCGTCACGTCCCCGCGGATCCAGCCCCGCCGTCGGTTCGTCTAAAATCAGCACCTCCGGCTTCATCGCCAAAACGCCCGCGATCGCGGCCCGGCGCTTCTGCCCTCCCGAGAGCTCAAACGGAGACTGCTTATAAAAGCTCTCGTCAAGCCCCACCAGCGCCAGCGCCTCTGCGGCCCGCCTTTTGATTTCCTCCTCAGAAAGCCCCAGGTTCTTCGGCCCAAAGCAGACATCTGTAAACACATCCGTCTCAAAAAGCTGATGCTCCGGGTACTGGAACACGAGGCCCACACGCCCGCGCAGCTCCTTCATGGAATAGCCTTCCGCATAAATGCTTTCCCCATTATATAAAATGTCCCCAGATGTCGCCTTTAAAAGCCCGTTTAAATGCTGTGTCAGCGTCGATTTTCCCGAGCCCGTATGTCCGATCAGGCCGATAAACTCGCCATCCGCGATCGTGAGAGTCACGTTCTTTAACGCATACTGCTCAAAAATCGTTCCCTCTCCATATCTATGATCCAAATGTTTTACTTCGATTGCCATGCTTTTTCTCCGTTCAAGATCCCGGCCAGGCTGTCCGCCAGCTCGTCGATTGTAAGAATCCCCTCTGGAAGTGCAAGCCCCTCCGCCCTCAGCTCGTCGGCCAGCTCCGTCACCTGCGGGACATCCAGGCTGTATTGCTTTAGCTCCTTCACATGGGAAAACACTTCCTTTGGCGTGCCATCCATGACGACATGGCCTCCATCCATGACCACGACCCGGTCCGCGTCGATGACCTCCTCCATATAGTGCGTGATCAAGAGCACCGTGATGCCCTCCTGGCGATTCAGCTCCCGAACCGTCCGGATCACCTCCCGGCGCCCGTTGGGGTCCAGCATGGCCGTCGGCTCATCCAATACGATGCAGCGCGGCTTCATCGCCATAACGCCGGCGATCGCGACCCGCTGCTTCTGGCCCCCGGAAAGCTTGTTTGGTGACTGAAGCCGATACGCCGTCATGCCGACCGCCTCCAGACTCTCATCGACCCGCTCCCAGATCTCCTTCGTGGGGACGCCCATATTTTCTGGGCCGAATCCCACATCCTCCTCAACGACATTGCCGATGATTTGATTGTCCGGATTCTGAAACACCATGCCCGCGGTCTTTCTGACATTCCAGAGATGCTCCTCGTCGCTGGTGCTCATATTCGAGATATAGATGGTCCCCTCGGTTGGAAGTAAAATTCCGTTCATCAGCTTCGCTAACGTCGATTTCCCCGAGCCGTTATGCCCTAAGACCGCCACGAAGCTTCCCTCTGCGATATCCAAAGAAACGCCTCTCAAGGCATGATTGATCTCGTCTTTATTCTCCTCGTCGTCATGCCGGATATAATCGAAAATCAAATTGACCGCTTTTATGATTCCCATTCCTTGCCCTCGTCCTGCCGCGCCGTGCATTCTTTTCCCGTACTCCTGCATCGGAATTTCCATCGGCCCGGCGCCGCTATACAGATTTTTCCACGGTTATAGTTCGTCCTGTATTGTAAGGGATAATCACAGGATAGTCAAGTGTTTTAAGAAATTTGGTTAACAAATGGAGGCGGGACAGTTACTGTTCACATAGGTCTGCGCACTTGCTGCGCTGACCGTACGAAAAGCTGGGCTTGCGAGCAAAAATCCCTCTACACTCCGTTTCGATCGGTCCTTGACAAGCGCCACTGGCGCTTAGGACTGCCGAAGACAATTTGCATGGTTTTTTGCATGTTGCTGTGAGCGGAGTGAACAGTAACGCGGGGCAGAGCGTCCACATCACTCTGCCCCAGCACTGTCTGCCTTTCTTATTCATACACCCAATATCCGGCCCCGTTCAGCTTTCTGCCGTCTATGACCGTATCGTGCGCCATCGCCCCGTCCGGATTCAGGTAATACCATTTTCCCGGCTCCGGCTCGATCCAGCCGACCACCATCGCACCGTCCTCGTTCAGATAATACCGGAGTCCGTCGATCTCCTGCCAGCCGGTCAGCATCACACCATTCTCATCCAGATAATACCAGGTCTCCCCGGGTTTGATCCAGCCTGTGGAGGCAAAGCCCTCCTCGTTAAAATAGTACCATTTTCCGGAGATCTTCTCCCACCGGCTCGTCACGAAGCCGCCATCCTCGGTCACATACTTCCTGCCGGCCGAATAATTTCGCCAATTCTCATTCGACAGCCCCAGATCGTCGATGACCTGCTTCGAGGACGTTAAGTATCCGCTGCTCTTTCTGTATTTCTTATCATCCGCATCCCGGCCGACCGCGCGCACCTCGTAATAGAAGATTCCCTCCTTATCCATATAGGCGGAGAGATCCTTGCTCGAGCCCGTCGCGTCGATCGTGCGCACAAAGTAGTTATCGCGGTACAGACGGATTTCGTACCCGGTCGCATATTTGACGCTTTTCCACGTCGCCTTCGTCTTATCCTGGCTGCTCCAGCCCGCCCCGTCAGGCGAGTCAAGCTGTACCACCGGATAATACGACGCCTTTACAATCAGTGTCCCGTCCGATGCCCGTTTCGCGCTCTGGGCCATGGCCCCGTTTACTCGCAGCGTCCGGCTCCCATAGGAGGATAAAAACTCCTTGTCGCTGGAGAGCGTCACCGTAGCCGTCACCTTTATCCCCGGCCTCCAGTCCTCCACATCTTTGCTCCAGGCCACCGATTCGACCTCCACGTCCGAAGTCCGGCTTCCGATCTCTGGCTCCATGATAACCCCGATCTCATAGCGGTCCGTAAAGTCCAGACGGACCGAACTCACCGTATCGGATGCAAATGCCGCGCCGGCTCCGCAGACGGACGCCAGCAAAAACACGGCCACGCCTAAAAGCAGGCGGCCCGCCCGCAGGCCGATCCTGTCCTTCCTTCTCTTTATCATTTCTCTGCCCTGCCCTTTCCTCATCGCTTCCAGACCCCGTTCTGATCCACATAAAATAGTCCGTCTACCCACTCGTTAGCAGCCCTGTGGCCATCCGGGTAAAAGTAGTAGGTCTCCCCGTTCACGTCATACCAGCCGGTCACCATGGCCCCCGACTCGTTCAGATAATACGTCTTATCCCCAAGCGTGAGCCAACCCGACGCCATCGAGCCGCTGTCTGTGAGATAGTACCAGATCTCATTTTCCTTCTGCCAGCCGGTCAGCATTTTTCCTTCTGCATCCAGGTAATAATAAAGGCCATCCTTCTGCTGCCAGCCGGTCAGCATCGCTCCCGAGGCGTCAAACAGATACCATACATTCCCGATATTGGCCCAGTCATTTTTGACATAGTTTCCATCCGGCCAGCGGAAGAAGCGGTGTCCTCCGTCCTCGATCCAGCCCACCTGCTGCGTGCTTGGCGCGTCTGGCTGCGTCGTACTGCCCGAGGACGGTTTGCCCTTGCCGTCAGAGACCTCGTCTTCCTCCACATACAGCTCGTCGGAGGTCTGCCATTCGCTCCTCTTTGCGTATTTGGATACGCTCTCATTCACCGGGACCGAACGGACGCGGAACGTATAGGTTCCCTTGGTTGTCATATACGGGTAGAAATTATAAGCCGTCGTATGCAGATCCGTCACCTTTTCCACGAGCTTGCTTCCGCGGTACAAAGCGACCTCATAGGCGGCGTTCTCCACGCTCTCCCACTTGGCGTATCCAAACCTTGAGCTTCCTGCCCGTGTGCCATCCCACCACGCCTCCTCGGGAGCCTCTAAGTCTCCCTTGGCTTCCTTTGTCTTGATTGTTACAAGGAGCGTCCCGTTGCTCTGGCGCTTCGCGCTCACAAGCGTGCCGCCCTTGATCTTCACCTTTGAGGAGCTGTATGTGCCGCTGCTGAATTTGTAGTTGTTGATCGCATCCAGCGTGACCTTCATCGTATAGGTACCGCCGAGCTTCACATCCTTATCGGAATCGCTCCATTTTGCCGATTTGATGTCATATTTGTCATTGCTCGGGATCATGACCTCTGCCGAATCCCCCGTATAGCCCACTGAAAGGCTCGGGAGGCGCTCTCCAAGCTCCAGATCCACATCAACGGTAATACTCACACTATTCACATAAGAAGTGGCCGCAAAGGCCGTCTGGGCTCCCAAAGCCATAAGAAGGAACACCGCAGCAACCATCCCCAGGCCCCTTCGGCTTCTTCTTTTATAAAACCGGTTCTCCATAAGCTTCCCCCTTGTCCGTCAAATTCCAAATGTTTCTTTTTTGCTGATTTTATTATACCCTCACCGGCTTACTTCCGTCAACTTAAGATATTCTTTCATTCTTGTGGTAAAAATGTGTAATTTGCGGCAAAAGGATGGCAATTTGCAATTTGCGGCATCATGCGGCATCAAAGCGGCCGGCATGATACGCTTTCGAACATGCACCGGTTTCTCTGCTAGGGCATTCGTTAAAAAATATGGTTAGACCCCCTATAAAGGGAATCTAACCATACAAGTTTAGCTAAGCGGCGTTGATTTTTGAGGGAGCAGACTCCGATTCACCGGATTCTTGCATGCCGGCCTCCGGTGTGCCGGGCTCCTGAATATCAGCCTCCAAGAGTTCCGTCTCCTGGGTCTCAACTTCTTCGGTCTCGGCTTCTTTGGTTTCCGTTTCTTTCGTCCCGGTTCCTTGAGCTTTGATTTCTTCCGCCTCAACTTCTTCGGTCTCGGCTTCCACGATCTCGGCTTCTTTGGCCTCAATCTCCTCTGCGTCCATTCTCTCCACACGGGCGCCAATGGTCAAGATTTTATCTTTGCTTGCCGGAGCGGTTGCAGTAGCCTTTACACGTATTTTTATTTCAATCGTTTCATCTCTGGAAAGGCTGTCAAGCAAATCGGCTACCGAATAGGTCGTTCCGGATTCAATGGACTCATAAGGCGCCCCGTCTACGCTGATTTCCATCGTATTCCGCACCTTTGTGATTGACTCCGTGCTTGCATTGTACCTGCACGAAGGAGCCGAAGCCCGCCTTGCCAGGGTTACGGTTCTATTGGCAGACGCCCAATTGTCCGTAGTGCTTTTTGATCGGATATAATACGTTGTGGCGATATCCGGGACCTCAAATACCATTTGTTCCTCTGTGATATCCGTCCATTCTGTTTCGGTCTTTTCTCTATATTGCATGGCAGAGGAAATCCCTGTTAAAACGGCCTGATCCGGATGATCGGGATCGTTATAAACAAATACGGGGGAGGCAGGCGCCTTGGGCCGTGCGGATAAGCTAAATGTCGTATAAGAGGACACAGGCGCCGTATCGGTTGCCGCATACCGCAAATAAACGGTTCGGGCCGATGTGCTCAACAGGGAAGAAAGATCCCAGACACCATCCGTAACCGCTGCGTCGATCCAGCTGGATCTGTTCGTGCTGTACTGATAGCCTACATCCGGAAGCTCCGTGACCGCTTCACGAAGACAGTCAACCGTCCCGTTTGGCCCCGGAAGCATCTGCGGGATTACAAATTGTACCGTTTTGGAGGCAGCCGCCGTGTTTGTAGGTTTCATTCGAACATATACGGTCACATCCTGTTCGGCGCTGGCAAAGGACTGCAGAACCAAAACGGGTCTGGAAATGGATCTCCAGGTTGTCTCCCCGGCCAGCTGATACTGCATGTCCGAAGTACAGCCGTTCACTGCATTGGCTGCAAAATCATATTCCAGTGTGGAGGGTGCTTCACTTCGCGCATAAAGGGTAACGATTCTATCCATACTGGCAGGCGCCGTTTGGACTGCCATCGTTCTCACACAGATCACAAGCGAATCGCCCGCCGAAAGCGTGTCAATCAAATCCGTGGTAGAAAAAACAGTTTCTGAAACCGGCGTATATGTACCGTCCCCAATCTTCATCTCCATTTTATTGGAAAGGGAGCTGATCACCTCACTGACCGTATTGTAAGAGCAGCTCGGCACAGAGCCGGCCTTTAAAAGGGTAAGTGTCTGGTTGGCAGAAGCAAAGGACCGGTCGTTCGGCTTGATGCGGATATAGTATTTCACAGCGGAATCCGGTATTTTAAATATAATTTCCTGATCAGCCGTGATATCGGTCCATTCGCTGTCTGCCGCCGACATGTATTGCATATCGGCAGTCATGCCCGTTAACGCCGCCTGCCCTGTGACACTGTAGTCAAATGCCGGTGTACGGGGCGCGGGCAGCCTTGCCGGTATCGGGAAGGCCGCGGCGGCTGAAATCGGCGTCGTGTCGGTTGCCGCCCATCTCAGATATAAGGTAGCCGCAGAGGAGCCGATCAATCCTGAAATATTCCATTGATTGTCCGTTACAGTGAGCAATGTCCAGGAGGTTCCGTTTTTGCTGTATTGATAATTTCCATTCGCAAGCTCAACGATCGCCTCGTTCGTATAGTCCAATTTCCCCGTGGACGCCGCCGAAAGCTGAAGGATTGTAAATTCAACCGTTTTTGATGCGGCCAGCGTACTCGTTGCCCGCACGCGCACGTATATTTTTACGTCCCGGTCAGGCTGCGCATAGGACTGAAGCGATAACGCGGAGGAGGAAAGCTTCTTCCATGCCTGGTCCGTGTCTCCTCTGTACTCCATAGCGCTTGTCCCGCCGCTCAATGTCAGCGTGATGGGATCCAATGCAAGCGTGGAGGGCTGAGCGCTTCGCGGGTAAAGCGTAATCACCTTCTGGGCCCCGGCCTGTTGTGTGGCAGTTGCCTTGTATCGTATGCTGATCGTTGCCGTGCTCTCACTTGGAATCGTGTCAATGAGCTCCGATACCACCATCGAATCTTCTGTCACATCCTTGTAGGCTCCATCGTTGATGCAAATTTCCATTGTATCGGCTAAGCCGGACAGTATTTCCGTGGACGAATTGTAAGAAACTCCCGGCGCGGTTCGCAGCGCAGGCAATCGTATCTCCTGAGACTGAGACGGTTCACGATCTCCGGTCCCGGCATATCTTACTAAATATACGGTTTCTTTTGAAGAACAATCAAAGTACATGGGCGTGTCGGTGCAAGGCAGCCAAACGGAATCTGACCGGTCCCGATATTCCATAGTAGAATCCACACCCCAAAGCATCATTTTCTGGCTCGCTTCATTATACACAAAAGAAACATTTGGCGCCTCGGCCATACCTTCCGCATCCCAGTAAATATAAAGATTTGTCTCATATCGGATATATGGGGCGGGCTTTCCCGTGGGAGTGGCGTCAATATTGCCTACTGTAAAAATCGTATATGGCGCATCCGGGTCTACATCCTTTCTTTGAATGGTGTATTTGGTCGTAATAATAAATGGGCCGGGATAAGAGGATATATGGCTGTCAATGATTCCGGGTATTGACCGCTTTTTCCCGTCAATCATTGTATAGATCCCGCTGGCCCCCTAGCCTTCCTGGTATACATATACCTCCACTTTATCCCTATAGTGTTTTACCGTACCATGATTATCATAGGTGGTGATTACATTCGTGGCTAAGACGCCATCCTTGTACCATAAAGATTTTGAGCTTCTAGTTAGGCTGCCAATCGTTTCCTTTGTTACATCATTTTCACTTGTATCATTTTCACTTGTATCATTTTTACATGAGCTTTTTACTTCTCCAGTAAAACGTAAATCCGATATCGGATCCGCAGCTCTAGCACGCTCCAGTATACTTTCCGCATCTGAGGAGGTTGCAATTTCTGATGGAATTGTAATCTCTGATAATTCTAAATCTTCTGAAAACATGTCTGGTGCTGGCTCTGTGGCAAAAGCTGCTGGCATTGACATAAGCATAGAAAGTATAATTCCTATACTAATAATTTTATGGAACCTTTTTTTCATATCCCCTTACCTCCTGTAATTTAATCCAGAGAATCGAGCAATTTATCAATCTGAGCAGAAATCACCGAATCTATGTCAAAATGACCGTTATTATAAAAGTTGATCTTTCTCAGAGATTCTTTAAATCCCTCAAAAAACGAATAAACATCAAATTGTTCAGAAAAAAGATGCTTCCATTCTCCTTCCGTTAGCTGCCTATGCGGATTGGGGTCTGAATGCAGCTGATCAAGTAAATTATACTTTCTATACACATAATTGTAAGTAAGTTCCCCGCTTAGTTTGCTTAAATAATCAGATTCACCTTCACGTCCAAAGTGATTTCTATAGACCAATGAATCAATCAATTCACCCTGCATATTCAGAAAATCTATATAAGAATTTTTGCCTCTGTATTTTTCATAAATCGCCTCCTCCTTTTCTTCAAAACTCATTCCACTATAGCCAAATGGAGCCGACTTAATATCGGAAATACGCTGCATAACATAGGTGTTATCTCTATCAAATTGTTTTCCCCCTTCAATTAATCCCTGTTCTTTGAATTCCTGAAGAAGTGGTTTAAATACATCTCTGGAGCCTTCATGGAAAAATTGATTTGCAATTTCATTCCACCCGTCAGGCTTTGGACCCAGGCCGGACAAAATCGCCGGCAGATTCTTGCCAAACGCGTCCTGGTAACGATTCCATATCGTAGTATACACCTCCTTGCTTTAATTTTTCCAACTTTACTTCAGAATCGGTAGAAAGAATGACTGTGTCAGGCTTAGCAATCTGACCGGTAGATAGCGAAGCCGAAACGACCTTTGACGGCCCCTCTGACGCCCGCACCTTTAGCATTTCCTGGAACATGCTGTTTGACTGTGCTGCGGCCGCTTTTTGCTGACGCGGCTACTGCATTGCAGCCTGGCTGTTCACCATTCTGTTTATTTCCATTGAAGCAGCTTCCTTTCCTCTTGACATTTCTTTTATCTGATTCAATATCTTTGACAGGCGGCCGTGTCTACCATATGGCTCCTCCTTCTTTGCACCGCATTTTCAAGATCTCATTTCCCCTTTTTGTTTTTATTTCTACGTATTGTAGCACTTATTTTACTAATTTATTCCAATATTGTCAATATGATTTCAAGAACCTCCACTATCATTACTATATATATGTAGTAAAATTGCAATGATGGATCAGACACCGACATAATGATAAAGATAGTCTCAATGTCGAAATCCGATGCGTTTTATCAAGGACACTTTTCAAATAAAAAATGACCACCAACCCGTTTTTATTTCGCGGATGGTAGCCACTTTCTTTGATATATACCTTTCTTGCCGCATATTTCATCGTAGCAGGCAGAGGATAGGTTTTCTCGATTGGTAAGGAATATGCCGACAGACAGGGCGTTACGGAACAGTTGAAAACATGGACGCTTTATATCCCTCGCCCCAATTGCGCATAGCGTCAAGGACAGGCTTCAGGCTTTGCCCTAATTCTGTCAGTGAGTATTCCACTCTTGGCGGTACTTCCGCATAGACTTTACGCTTGACAAGACCGTTTTCTTCCATATTACGAAGCTGGGCGGTCAGCACCTTTTGAGATACGCTGCCTATGGACTTTTTTAATTCTCCAAAACGTTTTGTACCGGGAAGCAGGTCACGCAAAATCAATACTTTCCACTTATCACCAATTAAAGTTAAGGTCGTTTCTACAGGACAAGCAGGCAATTCCTTTGCTGATTTTTGTTCGCTCATTCTATCATCTCCTTACAATAGTTTCTTTCAGAAACTTTATGTAAAATTTTACCATACTCCCTCAAAATAATCAAGGTTTCAAAGCGTAATTAAAAGCAAATTCAAATCTTTTGAAAAAAATTTTTGCGGGTATCAAATCGTTGAAACGCCGGAAACCACGCATTTGTTTCCTCGCGGTAACTGCCCAATCGTATCCTTTTGGTAACTACGCCACAATTAAGTGCGTACTTTACATTTGAAGCTGTCATTCGTATCATATAGTCAAGAGCTGCGAAGAACGGCCGCTATGAAACTCGAAGCTCAGATGATTTGCAACACCGTTTATCAGGTACTTACACAGGGTGATTTTTTCCTTGCAGCCTGCGGAGGTACTTTCGGCAGCGCACCTACCGCTTATTATGACCTGTGGCGTGTTGAGGATGGCAAGATTGCCCGGCATTGGGATAGCAGGGAAACGATTGCGGACAAATCTACTTGGCAGAATCAGAGCGGAAAGTTCTAATGCAACAACTAAAATAACCAATCATAGAATCCGGAGGTTATCATTATGAACAAGAACACATTTACTACTGTAAAACTGGCAAAAGGTGAAATGAATCTTTACGATTTCGGCAGCATTAAGCTGCACGCCTACAAAACCAACGATTTCATCGACGATGAGGTTTTTATCATTGAGAAAAATGGCAAAGTCGTCATTATTGAGTCCCCTTGCTTTTTCGATAATATAAAAGAGCTTACGGAATATCTGGACGATGTTGAGGTCGAAGGCATACTGATTGCCTATCATGGCGCCGGAGCCGCTTTCCTGCCGGATGTCCCGAAATATGCAACACAAAATGCCGTAAACTACTCTGAAAACGGCGGAGGAAAGGCATTGGTGGATCAGTTCACAAGCGCATTCGGAGACATTTTTGACAATTCGATTCACAAGATTACCAATGTCATTGGAGAAGGCAAGGTTACAATCGGCGATATTGATTTTGAAATCAAACAGACCGCAGAGGCATTCGACATTGTGATTTCCGAAATCAACGCCGTTTACACTCATATGCTCGGACACGACTGCCACTCCATTGTTGCGGGTGCAGGTCACGCTGACGGGATGATCGCAGAACTCCACTATTATATCGAAAAGGGTTATGACCTGATTCTGACCTCACACTACACACCGGAGGACGTAAAAGACGCACAAGCGAAAATCGACTATCTTGAAAATCTGAAAAAGATTGCAGCAAATTATGCGGATGCTGACGCCTTTAAAACAGAGGTACAGAAAGAGTACCCCGCGTACAGCGGCCAGAACTATCTGGATATGACGGCAGGATTTTTCTTTGCTTAATATGGTGGCGGGACTGTCGATACGGCAGTCCCGTTCTGTAGGCTTCCTCCTGCCCGCCCTTGATCTCAAAGGTGAAAATAGACGCGCCGCCATTGGACAAATACTTCTCATGCAGGGCGTGGTCGGGCTGATCGAGCAGAGAGGGAGGGGTGACCTTGTCCACTTGCGTGTGGGCAGCCAGAAATTCCACCACTTTTTGGTATTTTCGGCGTAGCGCTCCAGCCATAGAGAGCCTCTACTCCCTGAAGGAGCAGGAAGGCGTTGAAGGGAGAAATAGCCGCTCCGATATCCCGAAGGAGAATGGCCCAGATATATGTAACAAACGCAGCGGGTCCGGCCGCGTCTACAGAGCTGACACTGTGATAGCCGGGATTCGGTGCGGCGACGGGGGCATATCTGCCGGAAGCCTTCCAGTCAAATTTTCCGCTGTCAGCAATGATGCCGCCCAAAGTGATCCCGTGCTCTCCGATGAATTTGGTCGCGGAGTGAACCACGATATCTGCTCCATGCTCAATCTAGCGAATCAGATAGAGCGTCCCGAAGGTATTATCAATGACCAGGGCAGGCCATGTGTGTGGGCCAGCAGATTGTAGCTGCCGCCGCAGATAGTCTTTTGGGCCATAATGTAATCCCCTGCGTGCGCCAATGCCTGGATTGTATGGCTTAATCGCTGCCGCGCCGGAAGCAGTAGCCAGCGTCGCTGTGCGGGGAAAGGACAGAGACTATCGGCTGAATCATTCCCCGGACGAGTACAATGTAAAGTCTGTCCTTGAGCCGATGGAGGGGATGCTGGTTCCTGTCGCTTGTCTCGGGCCGAGGCAGGAGGCCTGTCCCCGAAGCGGCGACTAGCCGTACCCTCCCTTTGTGGCAGGGACTGGATAAAATCATCTCTGCTTATCTGGCGCAGTATACGCTTACGGATTTAGCAGTAAAGAATTGACCAAAGGGAAGGGGCGTGGTATATGAGCAATATTTCATATACCTCGGCCCTTCCCTTTGATAGAAATAAGTTTTTTCATCTTCTCTGTTATACAAGCACCGTCAATGCGGGCAGGGATCATAGGTAGTGGTACTGATTAATTTCCCACGCACCGTGTAATTGCATTTTGTACAAAGTTTTGCAGAATATATCTTTATTGTACAGCCCCCGCTGCTATTCTTCGTATGTGTCTGGGAGGTTCCCTCCTCATAAGAGTGATCACATTTTACCCGCTCGACAGTAGGTCCCTCCTTAAAAATATTTCCCTCCTGGTCCGCAAACTGCGAATCGTAGATCACTTTTGTCTCTATCAAAAAGCCATCTGACTCTCTGCCCTTTTTGGTAACGGCAACATCTCCGTTTATAAAATCTGTCAAAAATTCCTCTGTCGGCTCGTTCATCAAAAAAATTCGAGGTGTCTCATACGCAAACGCTGTGAAAGAGCTGACCACCGCCATCAAAAATGCAAGCGCCAAGGCCGCCCTTCTATTTCTTGTTGTTTTTTTCATAATGCAATCAATCCTTTCTTTTAAATCCTTTTTGCTGTTGCCAAACGCAGAAGATACCGTTTTTTGTGTTTCTAACCCCGAAGCCGCCATCTCGATAAGAAGCTGCGCATATTCCTTGCGTCCACAAAAGTCCATATTCCGGACTGCCAGTTCATCACAAGCCAGTTCACCGGCCCTGTCCAGGCAGGCATCCAATACGTAAATCAACGGATAAAACCAATATAGCCCCATGATAACCGAACGTAGCAAAAGAACCAGTCCCGCCCTTTGTTTTATATGGAAGAGCTCATGATACAAAATGTAATGTAGTCCGTCCTCTGTCTGCTTTTGGGGAATCACAATAACCGGATGCAAAATTCCAAAGGTAAACGGTGTTACAGCTGCCTGTGTTATGTAGACCGCAACCTGCTGTCGAATGCAAAGCTCCTTCCGATATCGCTCAACCAGACAAATCCGTTCAGGCGACGCATCTCTTTGCCCGGCCTTACGTACACGTCTCCAAAATGAAAACCGCTTCCAGACCGAAAATAAAAACGCAACACATGCAATAACAAACCAGACACGTAAGAAATTCCATTCCTTTAAATACGCGTGATTTCCATAAACAAAGCCCTCCGGTGTTGCCAGAATTGCCGGTCTATCCGTATAGGATGCAAACAAAAAATAATCGCTCTTATTCAAACGAGCATAACATATCTGAAAAAACAATTTCAAAAAAATCAGAGGCGTAACGTGCAAAAGCATTGCCGTTATAAGCAGCTTGTAGCGGGCTTGTTCGCAAAAAACCTTTTTTCCACGCAAGCCGCTAAGATAGATAACAAAGAACAAAACACCGCCGCTCGACATCATAGACAGCACGGTCTTCATAGCCTGTCTCTATTCTTTCTCATGCAAACCCTCCAGGTATTCCCGCAGTTCGGCCGCTTCCTTCTTGCTGATCTTATTGGTGCCTCCAAAAGCCGCTACAAATCTCAAAAGAGAGCCCTCAAATCTCTGGTTCAGGACTTCCTCTGCGTGCTTCGCATCAAATTCTTCTTTTGTATAGGCATACATATATTTTTTCCCGTTTTTTACGAGAAAACCTTTATCTGTCATACGCGTAAGGTACGTATTCACAGTAGACCGTTTGCACTCTTTCCCGTGGCTGTTAAAATATTCCCAGAAATCCGCCCCGGACATCCACTGTCCCCTTTTCCACAGCAGATTCAAGATCTCCTGTTCTGTTTTGGATAAACTATAAATCTCCACTCACCTCTATTCTGATTAAATATTACTACATCTTTGTAGCAATGTCAATTTTTTATCTGAAATAAGATTTTATTATTATCGGCAAATTAAGATTATACTATTTTTTCTTTACTACATCATGACAGCAATCTCGTTTACCGCCCAACCGGCTGCCATGGAAAACAGGATTATAAATGCGAAATAATACGCAAAATGCCTCGTTCCCAGCACGATCTTCGACGCACCTAGTGTTCTGACTGTATTATATTTAGCTAAATTATCTTTCGTCCTTAGCGCCGAACTTAGGATAGAGCGATGTCAGCTTGGTTCTAGCCTTATCGGTGGTAAAGTACTATTGGATACAAGCAGTATGCTCATTATGGTCACTCTCCCATGCCGCCAGCTCCTGACGGAGCAAATCCATGTCCTCAATCCTGCGAACCAGACTCTGCCGTGTCATTACAATTTTTCCATATTGGTCTGACAAAATGATGAATCCTTTATTATTTATCATGTATTTGTGTTTTTTATTTATCATAATAATTTTCTTTATATGCTCTCCCTATTCCGAAGCATAGACATCATTTATCTTAATAATGATTCAATATGTATATTGTGTTTGTTATTTCCAAAATGCATTAATTCTTTTCGATATTTTTGTGCCAAATATATGTTAAACCCATCAATACTCCAAGCTGTATGTGGTATCATGTCGATAAGCTGAATCGCTTTCATATCAGCAGGTGAAAATGAAAAACCTATGGAATAAATACAATCAACGGATTGTGTCATATTCTTTCCGATAAATTGCGCCAATCTTTGAAGTGCGCTTGTAGTATCTTTATGCAACATAGAATGCACTTTTTCGAGCGCTTCTTCTATTTGAAAAAATGCCTCATTTTCATTAGTATATTCCTCTTGCGTTTTAATTATATTCCGCTGCGAACGAAGTAGTAGCTGTTGGATGTCCCATAACTTTGAATATAATAATGTTTTAATAGGAATACATCGCATTATCATTGAAATGTCATCAAGTGTCAAATAGTTGATAGATAGTGATTTTGTATAAGACTCTTTCTTTATATTAAAATCATGTTTATCGTCTGCTTTTTTTCGACCTTTTCGATTTCTTCTTCGAAAAGTATTGTTTTTTTTGTTTTCATTGTTGGAAACTATTCGCAATCTCTGTGTGTTCCCATGTCCGAATATTATGTTGCCATTACGAGTTCCATGAATATGACATACTTTTTTTACACCATATTTAGCTTCCAATAAATCTGTATAATTAAAAGTGACAAATAAATCCTCATAAGGATTTATTAAACTTTCAAATTTTTTCAATGTGCACATATCTTCTTCGTTTATATTCTTAATCCAATCTTCAAACAAAAATTGTATTTTAGATAGAGAACAAGATAACCCTTGTATAATATCTTGACAGTTATTAAAATTAGTAGTTTCTTCAAATAATAGGGTATAGTCAATTTCTCCCAGCGCATGTTCTACATCTCTCCATAATAAGCCTTCCGTTTGGGATATAACCCTGTAGATAAAAGCTGCAGCTTCATTAATTGTCACATCTAAAGTATTTTTTCTTAGTTGCGGAACTTTTAATGAACGCGTCCTCTTAACATGAACATAATTGTCCAATAAGAAAGTTCTAAAGTCATCATAAGATGTTTTTAAATTATTGGCCAAATCAAAGCCATTCCCTATTATAAATAGATTAGCCATATTCTCTCCTTATACTCTATAATCAAAAATTATGCATCTTGGACATCTCAAATAAAAACTAGATTATTTTAGCACACATATTCAAGAAAATACATTATCAAAAATCTTATCATCAATTCATCTATAGAGGAACAGGCCGGCCAACAGCGTCTATTCAAAAATATCCAATACCCTTACCTCATACCGATCAATGTCTTCTAGGTATGGAGCAAAATTTTGCATGCCATATATAGATTTTGAAAATAAAAAACAGGCATCCGAAACACGGAATACCTGCTTTTCGTTTCCCTTATTTGATTTGTCCCTTAAACCAGCTCGATCAAAACTACCATCGCGCCGTCGCCCTTACGCTGGCCGATCTTTACGATTCTCGTATAGCCGCCGTTGCGGGACGCATACTTCGGAGCGATCTCGTCAAACAGCTTCGCCGGAAGGTCAACCTTCTTTGTATTCTTCTTTCTCCCCGCAGGAGTCGTCGGAACCTCCGTGATGTCATATAAGACCTTCAGCATCTGTCTTCTGGCATGCAGCCTAGAAGGCAGATCCTTTTTGATCTCCTTCTCGACCTCATCGTACACCGTACGCTTCTTGCCGTCGACAACCTCTTTGACTCTCTTGCCATCCTTGTCCTTGCGCGGAACCTTGGCAGTTACCTTTACGGTCTCAAAGTTGTCCTTCTCTTTGACCGCCATCGCAATGATGCCCTCGGCGATCTTGCGGATCTCCTTGGCTCTCGCCTCGGTGGTCACGATCTTTCCATGATACAGGAGGCTCGTCACCTGATTTCTAAGCAGTGCTTTTCTCTGATTGGACGTCTTTCCAAGTTTTCTATAACCTGACATGATATAAATTCTCCTCCATTTGTGGAACAGCGATCCATGCGTCTTCGGTCTTACTGAACCGCTGCTTTCTCTCCATAAATTGTCTGAACAGACGGAGTGCGGCGCGCTTTCTTACTGCTCGTCGCTGGAGTTAAGCTGCAAGCCCAGCTCCTTTAACTTCGCAAGCACTTCCTCTAAGGACTTTCTTCCCAGGTTTCTCACCTTCATCATATCCTCGGAGGTGCGGCTGCAAAGCTCCTCCACCGTATTGATTCCGGCCCTCTTGAGGCAGTTATAGGAACGAACCGAGAGCTCCAGCTCGTCTATGTTCATCTCAAGGACCTTTTCCTTCTCATTGTTTTCCTTTTCGACCATGACCTCAGCGGTCTTCGCGTTCTCGGACAGATCGATAAAGAGATTCAGATGTTCGCTTAAGACCTTTGCGGCAAGGCTGACCGCCTCATCTGGGTCAAGCGTACCGTTTGTGTAGATTTCCAGAGTCAGCTTGTCATAGTCCGTCATCTGCCCGACACGGGTATTCTCCACAGACATATTGACACGCTCGACCGGTGTGTAGATGGAATCTACCGCGATCACGCCGATCGGAAGGTCTTCACGCTTGTTTTTATCTGCACTCACATAGCCGCGGCCATTGGTGATCGTGAGCTCCATGTAGAACTTGCTGTCCGCACCGCCGCTCAGGGTCGCGATGACCTGATCGGGATTTAAGATCTCAATATCGGCATCCGCCTGGATATCGGCAGCCGTGATGACACCCTCGCCCTCAAACTCGATATACGCGGTCTTGGGCTCGTTTGTATCACTGTTGTTCTCGATTGCTAAGCTCTTGACATTCATGATGATTTCAGTCACATCCTCCTTGACTCCGGCAATGGAACTGAACTCATGCAAAACACCGTCGATTTTCACCTGGCTGACAGCAGCACCCGGTAAAGAAGAAAGCATAATTCTTCTAAGGGAATTTCCCAGGGTCGTGCCGTAGCCCCTCTCGAGCGGCTCTACGACAAACTTCCCATATTTTTTATCTTCTGAAATTTCCACAATTTCAATATTTGGTTTCTCAAAATCGAACACAAAAAGCCCCTCCTTTTGGGTATGCTTGACGGCAGACTATTATTTGGAGTACAACTCGACGATGAGCATCTCATCCACAGGAACGTCGATTTCCTCTCTGGTCGGAAGTGCCTTCACGGTCCCCTTCAGGTTCTCCTGATCAACCTCAAGCCATGCCGGGATCAGACGGCCGCCGGTTACATCCAGGATCAGCTTATAGCGTGTATCACCTTTGTGTTTTTCTTTGATTTCGATCACGTCTCCGGCCTTTACAAGATAAGACGGGATGTTGACGCACTTGCCGTTTACAAGGACATGCTTGTGGTCAACGATCTGACGGGTCTCTCTCCTTGTTCTTCCAAAGCCCATACGGAAGATCACATTGTCCAGTCTGCGCTCCAGAAGGATCATCAGGTTCTCACCTGTCTGCCCTTTTAAGCGCTCGGCCTTCTCGTAATAGTTGCGGAAGGGCTTTTCCAGGACGCCGTAAATGAATTTCGCTTTCTGCTTCTCTCTTAACTGAAGCCCGTATTCGCTGATTTTCTTGTTTCCTCTTTTGGATTCTCTGTTTGATTTTTTATCTATTCCTAAATAAATGGGATCGAGACCAAGGGATCTGCATCTTTTAAGAACAGGAACTCTATCAACTGCCATTTTTTACTTCCTCCTAATTAGACTCTGCGACGTTTGGGCGGACGGCATCCGTTATGCGGAACCGGAGTTACGTCTCTGATACTTGTTACTTCCAGACCACATGCCTGGAGTGCGCGGATTGCGGCTTCACGGCCTGAACCCGGGCCCTTTACCATAACGTCTACGGATTTTAAACCATGTACGAGAGCTGCCTTAGTTGCAGTTTCTGCAGCCATCTGCGCTGCATATGGAGTAGATTTCCTTGAACCTCTAAATCCCAGACCGCCTGCACTCGCCCATGATAAGGCATTTCCCTGTGCGTCCGTTAACGTCACGATCGTGTTGTTAAAAGATGACTGGATGTGCGCCTGTCCGCGTTCAACGTTTTTCTTTACACGCTTTTTGGTCACTTTCTTTGCAGTGGACACTTTTTTAGCCATTTTAAACTAACCTACTTTCTCCAAATATTGAACCCTGTTTCCTGTTTTTAAAACATGCAACGTGATTCGTAAATTTGCACTTGGCGTTTCAGTGAAGTTCCTCTCGCTTTGCTCGAAGAACGACTTTCGCACTACATTCGTCTCCTCGCCTTGCTCGGAGCTCATGAAGCGCTCAATGTCAATATTATTTTTTCTTGTTTGCTACGGTCTTTCTCGGACCCTTGCAGGTTCTTGCGTTTGTCTTGGTCTTCTGGCCGCGGCAGGGAAGGCTCTTTCTGTGGCGGATGCCTCTGTAGCAGCCGATCTCCTGCAGCCTCTTGATGTTTAAAGCGATCTCTCTGCGAAGATCACCTTCTACGGTCTGCGTATCGGCGATCACGGCAGCAATGTTCTTCACTTCCTCGTCGGTCAGATCCTTTACGCGAGTGTCAGGATTTACACCGGCCTCGGCAAGAATCCGGTTCGAGCTTGCTCTGCCGATTCCGTAAATGTACGTCAATCCGATTTCGACACGTTTTTCTCTTGGTAAATCAACACCTGAAATACGAGCCATGAGTGTACCTCCATAATGAATTAGTAGAAATAAAACTGCTGGCATGGACAACGCCCTCTGGCGAGTCATACCAAAGCCGCGCGAAAAAAATATGGGCAGTCAAGCGGCATCAGCCCTGTCTTTGTTTGTGTTTAGGATTTTCGCAGATTACTCTGATACTGCCTTTTCTTTTAATGATCTTGCATTTTTCGCAAATCGGTTTTACTGACGATCTTACTTTCACAGTAATTCTCCTTTCCTTCGTAGTCCGCATGCTTCCATTCTTTGGGACACACACCAAGTCCAAAAAACCGGCAGGTCTGCGGTCTTACGGTTTACCTGCCTGTATATAAAGCTCTCTAAAGCGGTGGTCAGCAAATTTACCACGCTCGAACAGGCGTGATCCATTCCTATTTTTGCCGCAAAAGGGCATAATACAAGCGTTCCAACAAAGTTCGCTCAAAAATTATAACACCTTTCCCCTGGGAAATCAAGCATTTTCTAAATCTTTTTGCCATATCATTTATCTCTCCAGATGATTCTGCCCTTCGACAGATCATACGGCGACATCTCAAGCGTCACCTTGTCACCCGGAAGGATCCTGATGTAGTTCATGCGAAGCTTTCCGCTGATCGTAGCCAGAACTTTATGGCCGTTTTCTAGTTCTACCTGGAACATGGCATTCGGCAGCTTTTCAACAACAACGCCCTCAATCTCAATTACATCCGCCTTCGACATACTGTTTTTTTACCTCCGTTTTTTAATCACCTGAATATGCTTTTTATTTTTCCGCAGACGCTTTCCGTCTTGATCAAGCAGAAAAACATACGCTCCCGCGTCTTCGCTTATGACATAAATCCGTCCCTTATCGTTTCCCGCCAGGGACTTTGCCAGAAAACCCTGCTCCATTTTCATTGAGCCCTGCCTCCTAATGCAGCATTCTCGGGTCATCCTTGGGATTCATTGAAAGGATCTCCGGCTCTCCCTCTGTGATCAGGATCGTATTTTCATAATGCGCGGACAGCGAGCCATCCTCTGTCTTCACGGTCCAGCCGTCATCCATCCATACCACATCGGGCCGTCCCGCATTGATCATCGGCTCCACCGCAAGTGTCATACCCGGCCGCAGAAGGATCCCTCTCTTTCGCATCGCAAAATTGGGGACTTCCGGGTCCTCATGCAGGTGCGTTCCGATTCCGTGGCCCACCAGGTCACGGACGACCCCACAGCCGTTGCGTTCCGCATATCTCTGGATCGCACTGCAGACATCATTCAGATGATTTCCAGCTTTTGCAAATTTAATCCCCTCATAAAAGCTCTGCCAGGTTACTTCCATGAGTTTTTTCGCTTCCGGAGAAATTGCTCCGACAGCCCAGGTCCTGGCGGCGTCGGAATGGTATCCCTGATAGATCACACCGGCATCCAGGCTTACGATATCGCCCTCTTTTAAATAGTGATGCCGGCTCGGAATCCCATGGACCACCTCGTCGTTGACAGAAACACAGATCGCGGCTGGATATCCATTGTAATTTTTAAAGGAAGGTTTGCAGCCGAAGCTGCGGATGATCTTTTCCCCAAGGCGGTCAATCTCCTGCGTAGACATGCCCGGGCGGATCGCCGCGCCAAGCTCCTCATGGGTCTTTGCCAGGATCTCTCCCGCCTTCCTCATCAGTTCAATTTCCCTCGGTGATTTGATCGTTACTGCCATTTTTTCATGCTCCCAAAATGTCTGTAATGTCTTCAAATACCTGGTTCATATCCCTGGTTCCATCCACGGTCCTTAAAATTCCCGCCGAAGCGTAGTATTCGATCAATGGCTGCGTCTGCTCATGGTAAACCGAAAGGCGCTTCTGCACGGTCTCGGGCTTGTCGTCGTCACGCAGGATCAATGCGGTTTCACATTTATCACACACATTTTCCTTTGACGGGGCGGCATAGACAATGTGGTACGTGCTGCCGCAGTTCGGGCATGCACGGCGGCCCGACATGCGTGTTATGATGTTTTCATCCGGCACATTTACGTCGATCGCGTAATCCAGGGCCTCTCCCCTTGCCGAGAGCGCCTCCTTAAGACTCTCCGCCTGCGGGATCGTGCGCGGAAACCCGTCCAGAATATAGCCGTTTTTGCAGTCCTCTTTCGCAATCCGATCCATGACCAAATCGACCGTCAGGGAATCCGGTACAAGAAGCCCCTGATCCATATACTCCTTTGCCTTTTTTCCAAGCTCTGTTCCCGCTTTTAAATTTGCCCTGAAAATATCTCCTGTCGAGATGTGCGGGATCTGATATTTTTCTGCGATCCGCTCCGCCTGCGTACCCTTTCCTGCGCCCGGAGCGCCCAACATTATAATCTTCATGCTGTCTCCCTTCCAATATCCGAAAAGCGGGCGAAAAATTTTCCGCCCGTTCCGGTTTATCAATCATTTAAAAATCCCTTATAGTTTCTTACGAGCAGCATCGACTCCACAGCCTTGATCGTCTCAAGCGTAACGCCCGCGATAATGATTAAGGACGTGCCGCCAAATGAAAGACTGCCGACTGCAAAAAGTCCGGACGCCATGATCGGGATAATGCAAACGATCACAAGGCCCACGGCTCCGATGAAAACAACATAGTTCAAAATATTGTTGAGATAATCGGAGGTCGGCTTGCCGGGACGGATTCCCGGGACGAAGCCGCCGGATTTTTTCATGTTATTGGCAACTTCCAGCGGGTTAAACGTAATGGACGTATAAAAATATGCGAATAGTACGACCAACAGAATATACAAAAGCAATCCGATGGAATAGAGCGGCGTTTCCGGTCTGAACCAGTTGGACGAGCTTAAGGTCAAAAGAATCCTTCCACCGATCGAGGAATAATCCACCTGGAAAAACTGGGCAATCATTGCCGGCATGGACATGATGGAAGACGCAAAGATGACCGGGATCACACTGGCCGTATTGACCTTTAACGGGATATAGCTGGACTGTCCGCCTACCATCCTGCGCCCCTGCATCTTCTTGGAATACTGGACTGGGATACGGCGCTCCGCACCGTTTAGGATCAGCACCAGGACAACCGTAGCCACGATAACCGCCAGGACAATAATCGCCGCGACGGTCGCGATTGCAACGGATTTGCCCGCCATAAACCGCTCATAAAGCGTCATGATGTCCTGCGGCAGACTGGATACGATATTGATGAGAAGCACGATCGAGATACCGTTTCCGATCCCCTTTTCCGTGATTCGCTCACCGATCCACATCAGGATTGCAGAACCGGCCGTCATGGCCGCGACCACGGTCATATAGCCCCAGATATTTCTGTGATCCTCAAAGAGGAAGCCCTGGTTGCCAAGACCGACCGCCATGGCGCTGGATTCGAAAAGAGCCAGTGCAACCGTCACATAACGGGTATACTCCGCAATTTTCTTTCTTCCGTCCTCGCCCTCCCGTTGCATTTCCTCCAGCTTCGGGATTGCAATGGTCATGAGCTGCATGATAATGGAAGAAGTAATATACGGTGTGATGCTGAGCGCAAAGATGGACATGGAGGAGAAGGAACCGCCTGTCACTGCATTGACAAAGCCCATGCCGGAGGCCTGAAGATTGTCAAAAAAATCTTTGAGGTAGCCCGGATCCACACCCGGTATCGGAAGACAGCAGCCAATCCGAATCACAACAAGCATCAGGAAGGTGTAAAGAAGCCGTTCCCGGACTTCTTTCACCTTAAATGCTTTTTGTAACGTATTTATCATATTAGATCACCTCGCAGGTTCCGCCTACTGCTTCAATTTTGGACTTCGCGCCCTCACTGAATGCATTCGCTTTCACGTTAAGCTTCTTTGTCAACTCACCGTTTCCAAGAATCTTAACACCGTCCTGCGGGTTCTTTACAATGCCGTTCTCCATGAGCGTCTCAACGGAGACAACGGAATCATTCTCAAATTTCTCCAGTACACTTACATTAATTCCAACAATGGTCTTGGAATTGATGTTTTTAAATCCTCGTTTCGGAAGACGTCTGTATAACGGCATCTGGCCGCCCTCAAATCCAGCACGTGGAGCTCCGGAACGGGCCTTCTGGCCCTTGTGGCCCTTGCCGGCTGTCTTTCCGTTTCCGGAAGCATGGCCGCGGCCCCTTCTGAAGTTATCGCTGTGCTTGGAACCTTCCGCAGGATGTAAATTTGATAAGTTCATCATCTCTGCACCTCCTTACTCTATATCCGATTAGATTTCTTCAACTTTCACCAGGTGTCTGACACTCTGGATCATACCCCTGACCGCCTTGTTGTCCGGCATCTCAACCGTCTTGTGCATCTTTCTTAAGCCCAGTGCTTCAACGGTCGCTTTCTGCTTCGGAACGGCGCCGATAGGGGATTTTACCAATGTGATTTTTAACTTCTCTGCCATGTTTTTTATCCTCCTATTAGCAAACGACTTCTTCAACAGATTTTCCGCGGCTCTTGGCGACCTCCTCCGGGGTCTTTAACTTCAAAAGGCCCTCAATGGTAGCCAGAACTACGTTGGTCTTGTTGTTGGAGCCCAGAGATTTGGTACGGATGTTACGGATTCCTGCAAGCTCGACCACAGAACGAACCGGGCCGCCGGCGATGATACCGGTACCTTCGGGAGCCCTCTTTAAGAGAACGGAAGCGCTTCCGAACTGTCCCAGATAGTCGTGCGGGATGCTGTTGTTTTCATCTCTCGGAATCTCAACCAGGTTCTTCATTGCAGCCTCTTTACCCTTACGGATCGCCTCCGGAACCTCTCCGGCCTTTCCAAGACCTGCGCCTACATGTCCATTGCCGTCGCCCACTACTACCAGAGCGGAAAATCTCATGGTACGTCCACCTTTTACAGTCTTGGATACGCGCTTGATGGCAACAACCTTGTCATTCAATTCTAACTGACTCGCATCAATGATTGTACGTTTCATGCTGTATTCTCCTCTCTACTAGAATTCCAGACCAGCCTCACGGGCTGCATCTGCTAAGGCCTGAACTTTACCCTGATAAATGAAACCGCCTCTGTCAAAGACAACCTGCTTGATTCCCTTTTCAAGCGCTCTCTTGGCGATCACGGTCCCCACATGAGCCGCGGCTTCCACATTATCTGTGCTCTCAAGCTCCGCCTTAATTTCCTTCTCTACGGTAGAGGCAGCGACGAGCGTATGCCCGACGGAATCGTCAATGATCTGCGCATACATGTGATTGTTGCTTCTGAACACGGCCAAACGCGGTCTCTCTGCTGTGCCGGCAAAACGGCTGCGTAATCTATAGTGTTTTTTTCTGCGGATTTCGCTTCTTGACTGCTTATTAACCATTTTAACACTCTCCTTAATTATTTCTTACCAGTCTTACCGACCTTACGTCTGATGACCTCATCGGCATACTTGATACCCTTGCCCTTATACGGCTCCGGTCTTCTCTTGTCTCTGATCTCAGCAGCGTACTGGCCTACTTTTTCCTTATTGATACCCTTTACGATGATTACGTTCTGTCCCTCCAGAACGGTCTCGATCCCTTCCGGATCCTCCATCTCGACCGGGTGGGAATAACCAAGGGAAAGTGTCAGCTTCTTGCCCTGCTTCTGCGCTCTGTATCCGACGCCGTTTACCTCCAGCTTCTTCTCAAAGCCCTCGGTGACGCCCTGAACCATATTGTGGATCAGCGTCCTGGTCAAGCCGTGCAGGGATTTCATTTTCTTTAAATCATTGGGTCTGGTGACGACGATGTGTCCGTCTTCCTCTTTGATCTCCATCTCCGCCGGTAACGTCCTTACCAGCGTTCCCTTCGGACCCTTAACGGTCACTTCGTTATTGTCTGCGATCGTAACCGTAACGCCTGCGGGGATCGCAACCGGCATTCTGCCAATTCTTGACATGCCATTTACCTCCTACTTAAATTCTCGGAGAGCGCTTTTACACTCTCTGTTTTCAGTTTCTATGCTATATTTGTTCCGGACACCGCCCTGCCCGGTTTGCCAAAGAAGGGCTTTGCAGGCGGTGAGGCGGGTATAACATACAATGGGGAATGTTCGCTCCACTAAACATAAGTTTTCGCCTTCGGCTCGGCTTCGTTAAGGGTCGCGAACGGCCTGTAACAGAAGAAGTTCTTCTCCCTTCTGTCGAAGAACGACTTTCGCACTAGGCTCGAAAAGACCTCGCCAAGTACGAAATGTCACCACACAAATGCCAGTACTTCGCCGCCTACGCCGAGCTCTCTCGCCTGTTTGTCGGTGATCACGCCCTGGTTTGTGGACACGATGGCAACACCAAGGCCGCCAAGCACCTTCGGCATATCCTCCTTGCCCGCGTAAACACGAAGGCCCGGTTTGGAGATCTTCTTGATGCCGGAGATGATTCTCTCATTTTTGTCCTTGCCATATTTCAAGCTGATACGAATCGTCTGGAAGCTGCCCTCCTCGACTACCTCGTACTTTTTGATGTAGCCTTCCTTTACGAGGATGTCGGCAATCGCCAGCTTCATCTTGGAAGACGGTATATCTACTGTATCATGTTTCGCAGTGTTTGCATTACGGATTCTTGTAAGCATATCTGCAATCGGATCACTCATAGTCATGATTGTTATTCCTCCTTATTTGCTCTGTATGTTCCCTCCGCTAAATTCGGCTTTCGCCTGACAGCCCGGCCTCATTCAGGTTCAGGAACGGCCTCGCGCTAAATTCGCGCTCTGCGCGCTCATTAAGCTGCCTTCGGCCGCTTACCAGCTTGCCTTTTTCACACCCGGAATCTCTCCCTTATAAGCCAGCTCACGGAAGCAGATACGGCAGATGCCGTACTTTCTCAGATATGCATGCGGACGGCCGCAGATTCTGCAGCGGTTGTATTCTCTTGTGGAGAACTTTGCCGGACGCTGCTGTTTAATCTTCATTGAAGTTTTTGCCATGGATACATCCTCCTACTTATTTAGCAAACGGCATGTTGAATAATGTCAAAAGTTCACGGGCTTCCTCATCCGTCTTGGCGGTTGTCACGAAAATGACATCCATGCCTCTCACCTTGTCAACCTTGTCATATTCAATTTCCGGGAAAATCAACTGCTCCTTAATGCCGAGCGCGTAGTTGCCTCTGCCGTCAAACGCGTTTGCGCTGACGCCGCGGAAGTCACGGACACGCGGAAGCGCAAGGTTGATTAAGCGGTCTGCGAATTCATACATCTTCTCGCCGCGCAGCGTGACCTTGCAGCCGATCGCCATACCCTCTCTGACTTTGAAGTTCGCAACCGACTTCTTCGCCTTGGTAAGCACGGCCTTCTGGCCCGTGATGATCTCCAGGTCACGTACAGCAGAGTCAAGGACCTTTGCGTTTTCTTTCGCTTCGCCGACGCCCATATTGATGACGATTTTGTCGAGCTTCGGTACCTGCATGACATTCTTGTAGCCGAATTTTTTCATCATTGCATCGACAATCTCGTTCTGATACATTTCTTTTAATCTAGCCATCTTTGTTTTCCTCCTCTCTGCCCTTAGTCAATTACTTTTCCGGTTGTCTTGGCAACGCGGACCTTCTTGCCGTCCTTCACTTCAAAGCCGACTCTCGTGGCTTTGCCGTCAACGAGCAACATTACATTGGAGATGTCAATGGCAGCTTCCTGATGAACAATGCCGCCTGTCTGATTGGTCTGGCTCGGTTTCGTATGCTTCGTCACCATATTGCAGCCTTCCACCAGGATTTTTCCGGTCTTTGTATCTACATGAAGGACCTTTCCGGTCTTGTCTTTATCCTTGCCAGCGATCACCTTAACCATATCGTCTTTTCTGATCTTATGCATTATCTGGCACCTCCTTATAATACTTCCGGAGCCAGAGATACGATCTTCATGAACTGTTTCTCACGAAGCTCTCTCGCAACCGGCCCAAAAATACGGGTTCCTCTTGGAGTCTTATCGTCTTTTATAATCACGGCCGCGTTCTCGTCAAAGCGGATATAAGAACCGTCCTTCCGGCGCGCGCCCTTTACGGTACGGACGACCACAGCCTTCACAACGTCACCCTTCTTGACAACGCCGCCTGGTGTTGCATCTTTTACGGAGGCTACAATGACGTCACCGATATTCGCATATCTTCTTGTGGAGCCACCCATAACACGGATGCAGAGGAGTTCTCTTGCACCGGTGTTGTCAGCTACCTTTAATCTGGTTTCCTGCTGAATCATGCCTTGTTACTCCTTCCTCGAATCTATTATTTCGCTTTTTCGATGATTTCAACAAGTCTCCATCTCTTGTCTTTGGATAACGGTCTTGTCTCCATCACTTTTACGGTATCGCCGATATTGCACTCATTCTTCTCGTCATGTGCCTTTAATTTATATGTCTCCTTCACGATCTTACCGATCAACGGATGTTTTACGTGGTTTTCGATAGCAACGACGATCGTCTTATCCATCTTGTTGCTAACTACCTTTCCGGTACGTGTTTTTCTAAGATTTCTTTCCACGACGGATGATCTCCTTTCAATTACGAATTATTCCACACGTCGGCGTGTGTCATACAGACAGCCATACACCTGCGCCAAAAAGCGCCGGCCCCGCCGATTTGGATTAGTTAGCAACCCTTGCTTTTTCTGTGATAACAGTCTGGATCCTTGCAATATTCTTACGGACCTCTTTGATTCTGCTTGTGTTATCTAACTGATTGGTTGCGTTCTGGAATCTCAGGTTAAAGAGCTCCTTCTTTGCTGCGACTAATTCCTCGTTTAACTCGACAGCCGTCTTCGCTTTTAAATCTTCTACATATTTATTAGTTTTCACTGTTATCACCGCCTTCTAAATCTGCCTTGGAAACGATCTTACACTTACAGGGAAGCTTGTGCATCGCAAGACGAAGGGCCTCCTTGGCAACGTCTTCAGGAACGCCAGCGATTTCAAACATGACACGGCCTGGCTTAACAACTGCTACCCAATACTCAAGAGCGCCCTTACCGGAACCCATACGGGTCTCAGCCGGCTTTGCGGTAACAGGTTTATCCGGGAAAATCTTGATCCAAACCTTACCGCCACGCTTGATATAACGGGTCATGGCCACACGGGCTGCCTCAATCTGATTCGATTTGATCCAGCACGGCTCAACAGCCACAAGACCATATTCACCGTTGGAGATTGTATTTCCTCTTAAAGCTTTGCCGGCCATGCTCCCGCGGAACTGTTTGCGGCGCTTTACTCTCTTAGGCATTAACATTATTTATCGCTCCCTTCCTTATTTCCCTTCGTAGGAAGTACCTCGCCTTTGTAGATCCAAACCTTTACGCCAAGTTTGCCGTAGGTGGTGTCTGCCTCAGCGAAACCATAGTCAATATCTGCTCTTAATGTCTGAAGCGGGATAGTGCCCTCGCTGTAAAACTCGGTGCGGGCGATGTCGGCACCGCCAAGACGTCCGCCGACAGCCGTCTTGATACCAAGAACGCCGGCCTTCATGGAACGTCCCATCGTGGACTTCATCGCACGGCGGAAGGAAACACGGTTCTCAAGCTGCTGCGCAATAGACTCCGCAACAAGCTGCGCTTCGCGGTCCGGTCTCTTGATCTCCTTGATGTCTACAAACAGCTTCTTGTTCGTCATCTTCTGAAGCTCTGCTTTTAACTTTTCGATCTCAGAACCGCCTTTGCCGATCACGACACCCGGCTTTGCCGTGTGAACAATCAGTTTCATCCTGTCGGAAGCGCGCTCGATTTCAACTCTGGAAATGCCTGCGCTGTGTAATCTCTTTTTCAGATATGTTCTGATTTTGTGATCCTCGATCAGGTTATCAGCAAAATCAGCTTCTGCATACCATCTGGAATCCCAATCTTTAATAACGCCGACTCTCATGCCGTGCGGATTCACTTTCTGTCCCATAACTGCCTCCTATCTCTCATTCAGCACAATCGTAATATGGCTCATTCTCTTTTCGATCCTGTAAGCCCTGCCCTGTGCTCTCGGTTTTACTCGCTTCATCGTCGGCCCCTTGTTCGCGTAGCATTCCTCTACGAACAGGTTCTCGGCGCTCATGCCGTTGTTGTTCTCAGCATTTGCGATCGCTGATTTTAATAATTTCTCAATCAGGCTGGAAGCATATCTGGGATTGTAGGTAACAATACCAAGTGCGGTCTGTACGTCTTTGCCTCGGATGGCATCTAATACGAAACAAGCCTTCTGAACGGAAACTCTTGCATAAGACAGCTTTGCAGACGGCCTTGTATCTTTCTTTGCGTTTCTTTCTCTCTTAATCTGACTTCTATGACCCTTAGCCATTGATAAAACCTCCTTTCAAAGCGTCTTTATTATTTACGAGCGGTTTTCTTTTCGTCCTTGCCGTGGCCTCTGTATGTCCTCGTCGCAACGAACTCACCAAGCTTATGTCCGACCATATCCTCTGTGACATAGACCGGAACATGCTTTCTTCCGTCGTGTACTGCAATCGTATGACCAACCATCTGCGGGAAGATCGTAGAACGGCGGGACCAAGTCTTAATGACCTGCTTCTGCCCTGCCTCATTCATAGCGTCTACTTTTTTAAGCAGACTCGCATCTGCAAACGGTCCTTTTTTAAGTGAACGAGCCATCGTTTTACCTCCTATTAAGAAATCGCCTTACCGTTTCTTCTTCTTACAATCAACTTATTGGACTGCTTGTTTTTCTTTCTGGTCTTTAAGCCAAGAGCCGGCTTGCCCCATGGCGTACACGGACCCGGACGTCCGATACCAGTCTTGCCTTCGCCGCCGCCGTGCGGATGGTCATTCGGGTTCATGACGGAACCGCGGACAGTCGGGCGAATGCCCATGTGGCGTTTTCTTCCTGCTTTTCCGACTTTGATCAGGTTGTGATCGCCGTTGCCAACAACGCCGATGGTGGCGCGGCACTGGATCGGAACCATTCTCATCTCGCCGGAGGGTAAACGAAGGGTCGCATATTTTCCTTCTTTTGCCATTAACTGCGCTGCGTTGCCGGCGGAACGGACGAGCTGGCCGCCCTTACCGGGATAAAGCTCAATATTGTGAACCTGTGCGCCGACCGGGATCAGGGAAAGCGGCAGGCAGTTGCCGACCTTAGCCTCTGCATGCTCTCCATTCATGACCTTCATGCCGTCGGTCAGGCCCTGCGGTGCAAGGATGTAGGACTTCTCGCCATCTGCATAGCAGATCAGAGCGATATTCGCGCTTCTGTTCGGATCGTATTCAATGCCGAGCACGGTTGCCGGAATTCCGTCTTTGGAATTTCTCTTGAAGTCAATGACTCTGTACTTCTTTCTGTTTCCGCCGCCCTGATGTCTCACAGTGATCTTACCCTGGTTGTTGCGGCCTGCATTCTTCTTTAAAGAAACAAGCAGCGCCTTCTCCGGGGTGGTCTTTGTGATCTCGGAGAAATCAGAACCGGTCATGTTTCTTCTGGAAGGTGTATATGGGTTATAGGTTTTGATTCCCATTTTCTGCTCCTTTCAACGCGTTCACGCGTTTCTTGTTTTTCGTATCGCGACTTGTCTGTCGCATATGGTATGTCCGCGCAGCGAAACCGTCTGTCAGCCGACGGCTTAAGCACCTAGCAGACAACTCCTCGTCTTGCTCGGATTATCCACTTTCGCGCCGAACTCGTCTTACCGGATCAAGCGCTCCACATATCGCGAACAATATTCGCAGAACCTGCTCCAATGGATCACAGCCTCGTACGAATTCAGGTACTAAATTCACGCACTGTGCGCTCATCAAGCCCTTACAGTCCCTGAAAAATCTCGATCTCCTTGCTCTCGGCGGTCAGCTTCACAATGGCCTTTTTGGTCTGCGCTGTCCTGCCGACAACCATACCGCGTCTGCGCTTTTTGCCCTCGTTGTTCATTGTGTTGACGCTTTCAACCTTGGTTCCGGGGAACATCTTCTCGACCGCTTCTTTGATCATCGTCTTGTTTGCTTCCGGATGAACCAGAAACGTATATTTCTTTTCGCTCATCGCGTTCATGCTTTTCTCAGTCACAACCGGTTTGAGGATTACGTCGTAGTACTGTACATTTGCCATTATGCGTACACCTCCTCGATCGAAGCTACGGCAGCCTTGGTCGCCACCACTGTGTTATATTTCAGAATATCATATACATTGATCGTATTGACGAGCGCAGTCTTGACCTCCGGGAGGTTTCTTGCGGACAGGACGGTGTTCGGATCGTTTGCGTCAAGCACAACTAACGCCTTCGCCACCTTTAAGTTGTTCATCACATTCTTAAAGTTTTTCGTCTTGATCTCGTCAAACTTAAGCTCATCCACCACCACAAACTTGTTCTCGTTTACACGGCTTGTCAGAGCAGATTTTAAAGCAGCTCTCTTTTCCTTGCGGTTTAAGCGGATCGTGTAGTCTCTCGGAACGGGAGCAAATACGGTTCCGCCGCCCTTCCACTGCGGTGCTCTCGTGGAGCCCTGTCTTGCGTGGCCGGTTCCCTTCTGCCTCCACGGCTTCCTTCCGCCGCCGGAAACTTCGGAACGGGTCTTCGCTTTCTGCGTTCCCTGACGTTTATTTGCAAGCTGTGCAACAACGGCCATGTGTACCAGGTGCTCGTTTACTTCCACACCGAATACGGCATCGTTCAGTTCCATTGTGCCAACTTCATTACCTTCCATATTATATACGGATACATTTGCCATTTCTTGTTTCCTCCTTTCCCGTAAAAGCAGCTTACTTGCCAACCTTTACTGTTTCCTTCAGTGTTACCAGACCCTTTCTCGGGCCCGGTACGGAACCCTTGACCAGAATCAGGTTCTGCTCTGCATCGACTCTGACGACCTCCAGGTTCTGTGTGGTAATCCTCTTGTTACCCATCTGGCCCGGCATTCCCTTGCCCTTAAATACGCGGCCCGGAGTCGTTGCGGAACCATTAGAACCCTGATGGCGGTGGAACTTGGAGCCGTGCGTCATCGGTCCTCTGTGCTGTCCCAGTCTCTTGACTGCACCCTGGAAACCTTTACCCTTGGAGATAGCCGTCGCATCTACCTTATCGCCTGCGGCGAAGATGTCGGCCTTGATTTCATCTTTTACATTGTAGTCCTCGGCATTTTCAAACCGGAACTCTCTCAAATATCTCTTATATGCTACGCCAGCCTTGTCAAAATGGCCCTTTACCGGCTTGTTTACAAGCTTCTCTCTCTTGTCAACAAAGCCAACCTGTACGGCCTTATAGCCGTCATTTTCCTCAGTCTTGACCTGCGTAACCACGCACGGACCAGCCTGAAGAACTGTTACCGGAACGAGAATGCCTTCGTCATTGAAGATCTGTGTCATTCCGACTTTTGTCGCTAAAATCGCTTTCTTCATTTTTCTGCCTCCTGTTACTAATCTACAGCGGAACGCAGGACACCCGCGTTCATCCTAGAGCAGCCCGGCATAGGTGGAATTCTATGACATGCTGCCTCGCAGCCTTATTTCTGCTTCATCTTGATGTCGATGTACACGCCGGCCGGCATTTCCAGCCTGGACAGAGCGTCCACGGTCTTCTGGCTCGGGCTCGTGATATCAATGAGTCTCTTATGAGTCCTCTGCTCGAACTGCTCTCTGGAATCTTTGTACTTGTGAACAGCCCGTAAGATCGTTACGACCTCTTTCTTCGTCGGCAGCGGCACCGGTCCGCTCACCTGCGATCCCGTCTTTTTTACCGTCTCGATGATTTTGCCGGCAGACTGATCGATTAACTGATGGTCGTACGCCTTTAATGTGATTCTCATAACCTGACTTGCCATAAAAAAAGTCGCCTCCTTTTCGCACTTTTCTTTGAAGTACGACAAGCGGTGACTGTACACGGTCTCGTGTGTATCCCTATAGGCCCACACGTTGTTGCTGCCCTTTACCAAGAACAGCTGTTAATTTGGTACAGTGACTTGTCGCCAGTTTCGTAACTTGACATTCGCTCCACGGAAAACCTGCCGTACCCCGGCAGCAACCTCACGCTTCACAGCTATCATGCCACAGCTATATTAACATAGCACAGCTTTCTGGAAAAAGCAAGCGGTTTTTCTTGAAAATGCGGGAAAATGCGTAAATGTGGGAGGGTCCGCGGAGGCGGGGATGGGCGGCCCCTACTCCTCCTCCCCCACGCTCTCCAAAAGCTCCTCTCTGACAACCTCCTCGCCGCGTGCAAGAACTCCCAACGCCGCCGCAAGCTGATTGTCCTCCTCTTTCGGAATCTCAATCATGGTCTTTAATTCCTTTTTTAGCTCCACCTCAACATCCGGCTCGATCCCGATCTCATGGATGCACTCGCCCGACGGCGTGTAGTAATAGGCAGTCGTCAGCTTCAAGGCGCTTCCGTCAGCCATTGTGAAAATCCCTTGGGCAATCCCCTTTCCGAAGGTTTTGGTTCCCACGATGACAGCCGCATCGTTGTCCTTCAATGCACCTGTGAGAACCTCTGAGGCGCTGGCGCTCTGCTCGTTTACGAGCACTACAACCGGTACCTCGGCTTCGTGGCCGTCATCGGAATAATACGTGTTGTCCGGGACGCCTTTCCCCTTAAAGCTTACGATCGTGCAGTCCTCAGAGAGCAGATAGTCCGAAATGTCCTCCGCCGCCTGGACGATGCCGCCGCCATTGTTGCGCAAATCAATCACAAGCCCCTTCATGCCCTGTTTTTCCAGCTCATCATAGGCGCTCTTAAACTGTCCGAAGGAGACTTCCTCAAATGCCGATATCGAAATATATCCGGTCTTTTCCTCCAGCATGGCGGATTCCACGGTCGGATTCTCGACCATCCGTCTGTAGACCTCCATGTCGATGTAATCGCCTTCCGACTCCCGATAAACGGTGATCGGCACTGTCGTGCCTTCCTCTCCCTTGATATAATCGCTGACCAGAAGACTCAAATCCACGCCGGTCGCCTCGATGTCTGCGACCGTATAGATGATGTCGCCTGGAAGCATCCCGGCCTCCCTGGCCGGAGAATCCTTGAATACTTTGACGACTGTGATGATCCCTGTATTTACGTTCTGGCTCACCTGTACGCCGATCCCGCAGTATTCGCCCGCATTGTCCTCACTGACGCTCTCGTATTCCTCGGCGCTATAATAGGTCGAATACGGATCCTTCAGGGAATATACAAAGCCGGTGTATATGCCTTCCTCGGCGCCTTCCATGTAATCTTCCTCGTCAAACAGGTAAAACTCGTCAATCAGCCGTTTCATATAGCTGAGCTTTGTCTTGATTGCTTCCATGTCAAGCTCGCTTGGACCTGCGTTTTCGCTCGTCTGGTCTGTCTGGCCAGCCGTCTCTCCGACGTTATGGGCTACCACCCAGATCCCGGCGGCCATCCCCACTGCGAGCAGCCCAAAAAGGGCTGTCACAAGTGCTCCAGCCACCACGCCTTTCCAGAATTTATTTCTGACTTCTCTTTCTTCCAAAATCATTTTCTCCTTCCCTTACGGGCTCACATACTGACTCGGATTTACATATGTACCGTTCACACGCACGCCGAAATGCAGATGCGGTCCTGTTGAATAGCCGGTCGAACCGACTTTTGCGATCACCTGTCCCTGCTTTACGGAATCCCCCGCGGATACCAAAAGCTTCGAGGCGTGCATATAAACCGTATAGACGCCTCCCCCGTGACTTAGCATCACATAATTGCCAGCGGAATAGCTGTAGGTCGAAACCACGACCTCGCCCGCGGCCGCGGCCACGATGTCCGTTCCGGTCGGTGCGCCGATATCGATTCCCTGATGATTGGACGATGCACCTGCGGTAGGCGAGGAGCGCCCGCCAAAGCCCGATGTAATCCGCCCGCTCGATGGACACGGCCATATAAATTTAATATCCCCAAGACTGATCGTTTTATACGACTGCCCCGCAGCCGCGGCCTTCTTGCGCGCTTCCTCCTCCTGACGCCTGATTTCTGCCTCGATCGACTTGATGGCATTTTCCTGCGCCTCGATGTCCTTCTGGTACTCGGAGAGCTGCCCCTCGGCCGCCTCGATCCGGCTCTCGTATTCGAAAAGCTCCTTCTGCTTGGCCGTAAGGAGCTGTTCGACGGCCGCATGCTTGGCCTCGGTCTGCTCCTGCATGGCTAAAAGCGCTGCATGTTCGGCCTCCAGGGCCGCCTCGGCCGCCTCGATCCGTTCCTTTGTATCCGCATACGCATCGAGCTGACGGCGGTCGTACTCGCTGATCTTTGTAATGTATTCCGCCCGGTTTAAAAGCTCGGAAAGTGAGCCGGATTCCATAAGCAGATCCAGGTAGGAGCTGTCACCCTTCTCATACATGTATTTTATCCGCAGCTTCATGGATTCATACTGATTTTTTTCCACGCGCTTTGCTTCCTCCAGCTCGGCTTTCGTCTCTGCAATCCGTTCCTCCTTCGCGGTTATATCCGCCTCAAGCTGCGAAAGCTCGTCGCTTAAGCTCTCAAGCTGTATATCCAGCTGCCTCATATATGCAGCCGCATCGCTTTTCAGCGCCTCCAGATTCTGGAGGACGGCTTCCGTTTTCTTTTTTTCCTGCTCCAGGGCCGTCATTTTATTCTTTGCGTCCGCAAGCTCCTCCTTCGTCGCCAAAACCTGGAACGAAAGCGTCGCGCACAAAAGCACGCTAAGTCCTGTAAGCGTCCATTTTCTCTGCCGTCCCATACCGCCTCCTATACCCGCAGATGCCGGCGGATTGTTACGGAGCTCACGATAAACCCAAGCCCGCCGCCAAGTGTAAGCGATATGCCAAGCATAGTCGGATAGATCGCATGGATCGGCAGGAACTGAATGATTCCTGATAGGATCCCAAACTGCGCAGCCACATATTCCACCGTCTGCCGGTACAGATAATATACGGCCGTTAACGGCAGTGCCGCGCCGACCAGCCCCAGAATCAGCCCTTCCACAACGAATGGAGCCCGGATCATAAAATTAGCCGCGCCGATCAGGCGCATGATCCGGTTTTCATCCTTTCGGAACTCGGCTGCCACTGTGATCGTGTTGCTGATCAAAAAGACGGCCACCGCGAGAAGAATCGCAAGGATTGCGCCAAACAGCATCGCGAGGATGCGGTTAAAGCTCGCAAGCCCTGCCGCCACATGGTTGGAATAATTGACGCGCCGCACTCCCGGAAGCGTCTCAAGATAGCGGACCATATCTGCCTGCCCCGTGATCTCCTTCAGGAAAATTTCGTAGGAGGCAGAACCTGCCAACGGGTTGTCATCGGAAAAGCCCGCGGCAAGCGCCATATTTTCCCCGAAATAGTCCGTCTGAAATGTCTCCCATGCCTCCTCGGCCGAAACATAGAGCATTTCTTTGATCTGCCCCGCCCGCTCGGCCTTTATGGTCTCACCGATTTCCAGGATTTCTGTCTCGGCAAGCGCCTCATCGAAGAAAATCGTGATCCCCATCGTGGTCTCGGCGGTAAATACCATATATTGAATGTTTCTTATAATCGAATAGAACATGCATAGCAAAAAAATACATGCAGAAATGATCGCGGTTGACGCAAGGGAAAACCAGATATTTCTGCATATATTGACAATACCCTGCTTGAGACAGTACATGAACGTGCCGATTCTCATATCAATACCTGCCTTCTTCCTCGTCTCTGACAATCACACCCTTGTCAATCGTGACGACACGCTTCTTCATCCGGTCCACAAGCTCATGGCTGTGGGTTACAACAATCACAGTCGTCCCCTGCCTGTTGATCGCATCCAGAAGGCGCATGATTTCTTCTGCGTTCTGCGGGTCAAGGTTGCCGGTTGGTTCGTCGGCCAAAAGCACCTCGGGACGATTGATTAACGCCCTGGCGATGGCCACCCGCTGCTGCTCGCCGCCGGAAAGCTGGTGCGGATAGTATTTATACTTTGAGGACAGGCCCACCAGAGTCAGCATCTTAGGCACTGATTCACGGATCATACGCCCGGAAGCGCCGATCACGCGCTGGGCAAAGGCCACATTTTCATAAACATTCCTGTCCTTCAGGAGCCGGAAGTCCTGAAATACGACCCCCAGCCTCCTCCGATACTTCGGAATATGCCTGCGCTTGAGCCTCCCCAGATCCACGTCGTTTACAGTGACGCGGCCGGAAGTGAGCTCTGTCTCCTTGAGAAGGATCTTTACTAGTGTAGACTTCCCCGAACCGCTCCGGCCCGTGATAAAGACAAACTCTCCGTCCTCTATGATCAGGTTGATATCCCGCAGTGCACGCTTGCTCTTGTCGTAGATCTTTGTCAGATGTGCGATTTCTATCATGTTAATAATCCAGATTTTCCATATACTTCATATACTTCACAACCATGAGCGCGATTTTAAACGTAATCGCATCCTCAAAGATCCGCAGATCGAGGCCCGTGCTCTTTTGCAGCTTATCCAGGCGGTATACCAGCGTATTCCTGTGTATATAGAGCTGTCTGGATGTCTCGGATACGTTCAGGCTGTTTTCAAAAAATTTATTGATCGTCGTGAGCGTCTCCTCGTCAAACTCGTCGGGGCTCCTGCCGTCAAAAATCTCTTTAATAAACATGCGGCAGAGCGGAAGCGGAAGCTGATAAATCAGGCGTCCGATACCCAGATTGGAATATGCCACAACATTTTTCCCGCTGTAAAAGATCTTCCCGACATCGAGGGCCATTTTGGCCTCCTTATAGGAGCGTGAGACATCCTTGATCTCATTCACGATCGTGCCAAACGCAATATGGACCTTAGACATGGCCTCCGTGTTCAGCATATCGAGCAGCATGTTGGCAACCTTTTCCAGATCCTCATACGTCTCGCCCGGTTTCACCTCGCGCACAAGGATGATATTTTTCTCATCGACAGCCGTGATAAAGTCCTTCGTCTTTGTGGAGAACAGGCTTCGTACGGTTTCAAGGGCGTTGGCATCTTTTTCGGTCTTTGTCTCGATCAGAAAGACCACCCGTTTCATATTGACTTCAATATGAAGCTTCTTCGCCCGGTTATAAATATCGACCAGAAGAAGATTGTCCAGGAGAAGGTTCTTGATGAAGTTATCCTTGTCGAAGCGCTCCTTGTAAGCCACCAGCAGATTTTGGATCTGAAACGCGGCCAGCTTTCCCACCATATAAACGTCGTCACTGCCGCCCTTTGCGAGCAGGATATATTCTAATTGATGTTCGTCAAATACTTTAAAAAACTGATAACCCGAGATCACCTGGCTGTCCGCCGGTGAATCCACGAACGCAAGGATAGAGCTCTCGTACTCCTCCGCCTGTTCGAAGGTTGAGGCCAGCAGCTTGCCTTCCACGTCGCAGACACAGAGGTCTATTCGCGTAATCTCTTTAAGCCCTTCAATATTAGACTGCAGTATCTGATTGGATATCATAGCGGTCTCTCCTTTTCATAAATCTAGACATTCCCATTTCTCTTATTTTAATGCAAAATCACAAAAAAGAAAAGAAAAATTTTGTACATTTTCATAAAAAGGCGGGCACATATAAAAAAGTGTGCATCCTGGCCCGTTAGGGCCTTTTTGTCTTATAGGAAATTCGAAGGAATTTCCTATAAGACAAAAAAGACCGGTTTCGTTAAGAAAACCCGGTCTTCCGTTTCTGTTCTTAGCAGGTAAGACTCTGGCCTGTGTCGGCATCAAAGATAAATACTTTCTTCACATCGACCTTCAGGCAGATTTCCCCCCCTATTCCACAGGCAGGCATTCCGTCCGCAAAAGCCGTTCCGACCGTCTCTCCCGCCGTAAAGTGCAGAAGCGGCCGATTTTTGTAAAGCTCCATTCCCTCTAATACCGCCGCGAAAACACCAGCCGCCTCTTTTTCATCTGTCAGCCGCAGCACCTCCGGCCGTATGCCAAGGATCACCTGCTTTCCGAAACAGCCCTGCTTGGCAAGCCGCTTCCCCTGCTCGTCCGAAAGGATCAGCCGGCCGCCGGAAAGAGAAAGGCCGACCCGGTTCTCCTCGCCGAATACCATAGCCGAAAACTGATTGAGCGGCGGCCGGCTTACATACTCCGCCGCATACAGGCAGCCTGGCTTTTCATAAAGCTTTGCAGGCGCCGCATCCTGGCAGACTGCCCCGTCCTTTATCAGTACCAGACGGCTCCCGAAGCCGGTGATGCACTCCCGTCTGTCAGCCGCGTAGAGAACCGTCACGTCAAGCGTCTCATAGATCTTAAGAAGAGTCTCCCTGCATATCTCCTGCGACTCCTCGTTAAAGTCTGCAAGCATGCTGTCTATTAAAAGGATTTGGGGCCTGCGGATCAAAGCACGTCCCAGGAGCACACAAAACCGCTCCGGTTCTGTCAGCTCCTCCGGCTTTTTTTCGAGCACCGTTTCCAGTGAGAGGAGCTTTGCGGTTTCCTCCACCCGTTGTTCGATCTCCTTTTGTGGAAGCTTTCCGAGCCTTAATGCAAAGGCCAGATTGTCGGCCACATTCATCTCCGGATACGGCACGGAATTCTTAAACAGCATCGCCAGATTCCGGTCTCTCGGCTCTGCGAAGGTCTTGTCCTCCCCGTCGATCCAAAGTGTTCCCGACGTAAAGTCGTCAAGTCCCGCAATCATCCGTAAAAGCATGGTCTTTCCGCAGTCTTCATCCCCTGCCAGAATAAGAAACTCCTTCCCCCGGATTTCCAGATTAAAGTCCCGGATCATCTGATGTCCGCCCGCATACGTCTTATTCACATTTTTCAGCAACAAACCGGCCATAGTCTCCTCCTCGCATGTACCATTCTCTCCTTTATCCTACCGGAAACAGCTGAATTTTTCCATATGGCTTTTCCACAAAATATTCGCCGGTTTTCCATGAAAATTGCATAGGGACCGGCGAATACTCAAAAAAATGTTTCCTCTTTTTATGAAAAAGCACCAATATACAAGCTTTTATTTGTCTAATTTGACAGTCATTTTACCGCGATCGCTTCCATCTCCAAAAGAACGTTTTTGGGCAGGCAGGCAACCTCCACGCAGGAGCGGGCCGGGCAGTCCTTGTCAAAATATTTGGAGTAAATTCCGTTGATCGCGGCAAAGTCATTCATGCTCTGAATAAACACCGTGGTCTTCACCACCTGCTCCAGAGATGTCCCTGCCGCTGCCAGAAGATTCTGCATGTTCTTCATGACCTGCTCCGCCTGCGCCTCGATTCCCTCCGGGATCTCCCCCGTGGCAGGATTGACCGGAATCTGGCCAGAGGCAAAGACAAAGCCGTTCGCCTCGATCGCCTGTGAATAGGGGCCGATCGCCGCCGGTGCATTGGTTGTGCTGATTACTTTTTTCATGATTTTGTTTCCTCCAGTTATTTTATTTTTATATGTTTATCGGTAATTTCAATTTTCCCTTCTTTAAGAAGGCGGCCTACCGCGCGCTTAAAGGCGTTCTTACTAAGCCTGAATTCTCTGGCGATCACCTCCGGCGAAGCCTTGTCGTTAAAGGGCAGGCAGTCGTCAAACTCTCCGATGACCTGCAGAATGTGCGCCGCGTCGCTGTCGATCTCGCTGTAGGCTCTGCCTCTGGAGGTGAGATCGAGCTTTCCGTCCTCCCTCACCTTCTCCACGCGGACATGTACCTCCTGTCCGACCTTAAAGCCGGCGTACCTCTCCCTTTTGGGAAGCAGTCCGTAATACCTCTCATCCACGGCCACAAACGCGCCGTTCTCCTCGTTCACCTCATAAACAAAGCCGCCCACCTCATCACCGGCCTGATAGGGTGAGGCGTTCTTTAAATACGGGTAGACCCGCATCGTAGCCGCCAGACGCTTACTCTTGTCAAGATAAAGCGCAATCAGGCAGCGCTCCCCCTTCCTCACCGGATGCGTCTGCTCCCTAAACGGAAGCAGAAGGTCCCTTTCCAGGCCCATATCCAAAAAGGCGCCGATTTTGGAAACCTCTTTTACCTCCAGTACGGCCGTATTTCCCAGGGTGACCTTCGGAACCGTCGTGGTCGCGATCAGGCGGTCCTCTGAATCACGGTAGACAAATACCTCCAGCCGGTCTCCCGGCTTTGTCCCCGCAGGGACCTGCTTTTTGGGAAGCAGAACGCCTTTTTCCTGTTCCGTTCCCGCTGCATCCGGCTCTGCGAGATAAACGCCGAATTCTTTTTCCTTTATAACCTGCAGCGTCTGCAGGGTTCCGATTTCCAGCATGTCCTTTTCTCCCCTTTTTTTTAAGTGCGCGCTTTGCACACACTCGCGCCGGAGTACCCTTACCTTGTGCGAGGCCGCACTCCGTTGGGTCAGGCGCTGCACATCCCGGCCCGGCAGGGCCCTTTGCCTTATAGACAAGGATCCGCCGTCCTTACCCGCAGCTCCACGTTCGCAAAAATCGAACCGTCGGCTCCGCTCAGGGAAACCACATAGCCCGCCTCTGTCCTGGCACGTCTTATCGTCACCTCGTCGCCCAGCACGGCTGCTTTCTTATAGTCCGCCCGGATCTCCTGAATTTCCGTTCCTTCCGGCAAAGCCTCCCGTGCCATATCCACATACTGGGCGTTATTCACATGATGGTTGGTATCAATCTGATGCTTCATCACACGGATTCTTCCCGCTTCCTCCATATCGGCGGCTGGCAGCACGATCTTACGCGGTGCATACTCCATAGGCAGCGCCTTCTGCATGGCCCCGTAAGGGGCAATCCGCTCTTTCGTAAGCCGCATTGGCCTCCCTGCCTCCCGGTCAAATAAAAACCAGCAGGAGTTTGCCTTTGCCGCCAGCTCCCCGTTTTTATCATAAAGCACAAAGTTTCTCAGTGCATAAATTCCCTTAAATGCATACGGCCAAGTCCCGACCGCAATCTCCTCACCAAGCATTGGCCGTTTGGCAATCACGATCTGCCAAGAGGACAGAAGCCACGCCTCCTTCTTTTCTCCCAGATAGCCAAGCCCCACGCCCAGATCCTCCGACTGCATCGTCGAGCAGTCCTGCATATAATTCATGATCCCGATTAACGACAGCCTCGCATCCGTATCTGTCTCGCTGTAACGGACACGGCTTTTCAGTTGATACATTCCGGTCTTCCTTTCCCACGTAACGCTTTCATTCTACCTGATTTTCCCCAGACACGCAAGCCTGTTTTTCATCCGTATTTTTGCCGGGCTGCACCTTCAGTTCCTCATTGAGGCAGTCATAAAACCACGCAATATGCAGGCCATCCACCAGCGCATGGTGGCACAGGACCGATACCGGCATAAGAAGTCTCCCTCCCTGTTCCTCAAACCGTCCCCATGTAATTCTGGGATTGCTGTCTGCGGGAGACGGCGTCGGCTGGACGAGCGCCGTATACGAAAGCCATGGCACAGTCGAAAGAAAGAAAAACTCGCGTGAGTCCCCGGCCTCCTCCTCGATCGACCGCTTTTTCCTGGCCGCCTCCTGTGCGCGCTCTGCATAAGGCAGATATTCCTCAAACGGCAGACTGGCATCCAGCGTACAATAGCAGTATGTACCGTCCTCCAAGGCCACCGTATGAGACGTCCGGCAGTTATCATATTCTAAAATCTGCCCCCCGGCAATCCTCTGTCGGAACTCTGGCACCCGATTCGCGGCCCTGGAAACACAATAGCAAAACGAAAGGAAAAACGGAAGCCCCTTTTCCTTTACCGCAGCCACCCATTCTGTGACATCCACCCGAACCGTAACCCCCACATAGGGGTTTGCCATCCCATTAAAATATTCAAAATGCTGTTTCCTCGGATAGTTCTCCCTGTCAAGCACTCTATATCCCATCATTCTTTCCTCCGCTGCCATCGTAATCGAGCAGGGAAGTCCTTCCCCTACTCGCCGCATGGCCCGCACGCCGCCTCAGCGGCGTATTCCTCCGTATGGGCCTGCGCATAAAAAGAGCCCGCAAATCAAGTGATCCCTTAATTTACAGGCTTCCCAAGCCGTTTGATTCGACAAATTAACCCAGCCACCCGATTTTCACCTCCGTTAGCTTCCATTTACCGAGGAATGTATCGTTTGCATTTGTCATAACCGCAGTGTTCACAGCGGTCTGCGTTTTTACAACACCATTTTCCGTCCACCCACTGCCAGCCGCCGGCTGTTGTCCGCGTTGGTTCCGTACCACCAGCCCCTATCATTCTTCTGCCGGCCTGCCGCAAATGCTGTCATACTCATAGCAGCCGCCAGCGCCGCAGTCCCTGCGGCAAGCGTCAAACGCTTCTTTTGCATCGAGATCTCCCTTTTTATGAATCCAATGTCTCCCCGGTCTATTAACAAAAAAGGCTGAAAACTATATAAAACAATAGTTCTCAACCCTCTCTCAGCTGGGCTACAAGGATTCGAACCTTGAAAATGACGGAGTCAGAGTCCGTTGCCTTACCATTTGGCGATAGCCCATTGCGTTGACATGGTGTATTATATCCCAACTCCTTTGATTCGTCAAGAGTTTTTTTCAATTTTTTGGACAATTTATTACAACTTATATTGAGGGGTCCGCCCTTTCTCTCCTCTCGCTCCCGAAACAACGCAGCAGAGGCCGTGGCAGACAGGCGGGGCCTCTGCTGCCCCCTCTACACAAACCCCGGCCCAATCCTATATTTAGGCACCGTCTCCTGAACCTCCGTTTCCACGGGAGCCGCCTCCGTCTCAGGAGGAGCCGTCTCGACCGGCACAGTCTCCTGCGGGGCAGTCTCGGCATGTTCTGCTGTCTCCGTCGGCAGAGTCTCCGGCACGGTCCAGTCTGTCGGCGCCTCGTTCTTTGGTTCCTCGGCCGACGGGAGTATGATCTCCTCCGGCACATTCTCCATGGAAGCCCCGCTCGGCGTCTGCTCCGGGGAAACGGTCTGATTTTCCGCTCTGTCTGAGGCTCTTGTCCCCCTGGTTTCTTCCGTCCTCCTCCGGCTGTTCTCCGCCCGCGTTGTTTCCTCCAAAGTCTCCTCTGTCTCGCTCGCACTGCTTTCCTCCGCCGCCGTTTCGGAGGGTTCTGTCTCGCCCGATATCTCATCCGGCTTTTTCTCATACACCGGCTTTACCGCCACAATCTCAAATGAAGTCCGGTACGCCTTCTTCGAGATCTCCTTTGCGATCTCATCTATGGTATATCCCGCAAGGCGGCTTTCGGCAGAGCGCCCAAGCTTCTCGTTGTTCTCTGTCAAATCCCGCACAAATGTCATCTTCCCCAGAGAGCACCCGTTCGCATCCGCCGCCTGCAAAAGCCCGACATGCTCTATGAGGGTCCCCACGTACACAACCGCCCTCGACTGCCTTGCCTTTAGCAGATTCCTCGCACAGACCTCAATTTCCTCCGCAAGCGCCTCGCAGGATACACGCACTCCGCCTTCTAATGTTCGTACAGTGATCAGGACCGCATTCCCCTCTGCGAGGCATTCCTGCCCCGAAAGCTCCTGAAACAGGGCGGAAAGCCCCTCTGAGAATGGCCGCCCCTCGATCTCTTTAAAGCTTCTGCCCCCGAAGCTGCCGGACACACCGAGGATCTCCCCCTTCCGGTTCAGCAGAAATTCCACGCGGCCGGCCGCCTCAACCTCTATGACGGCCGCCTCCTTCTTATCCTGCTTCAGGAACAAAAATGCCAGGACCCCTGCCGAAAACAGACAGATAAAAATCGCCAGAAAGGCCCCAAAAAGCCACCGTTTCACCGCATCCGCAGACGGCGTTCCGTCGCTCTCGTATCCGATCTCAGACCGATCGGCCCGCTGCTTTCCGTTCTCTTTGGCGTCCTCCCGAAGCTCTTTTGTTTCCTGCTCGTTCATACCACAGTTCCCCTTTATTCTTCATCATACTCCACCCCGACAAGAAACAGTCCCTCCGGCGGAACAGCCGGGCCCGCGGCCTCCCGCGAACGGGCCTCCAGGATCTCCTTCATGTCTTCCGGCTTCCGGTTCCCGAGGCCTACCTCCAAAAGCGTCCCTGTGAGGATCCGCACCATGCGGTACAGAAAGCCGTTTCCCTTATAGAGAAAGGTACACACTGTCCCCTCCCCCGTGATCTCGATCGTATCCAGACGTCTGACCGTGCTCTTTTTCATTTTCCTGTTTGCGCAGAAGCTTTTAAAATCATGTTCTCCGATCAGGTACGCCGCCGCGGCCCGCATTCTCTCCACATCCGGCTTTTTCCCCAGTCCATATGCGTATTTTCGGGAAAAAACCGGCTTTTTGTCGGATGTCTCCACATAATATGCATACGTTTTTCGCCGCGCCGAGAGCCGGCTGTGAAACCGTCCAGGCACCTCCCGGACCGCAAGGATCCGGATGTCTTCCGGAAGATACCGATTCAGATAGTCCATGGCTGCCCTCGGCGTGGCGCAGACCGTTTCGTCGATATGAAAGTTCATCGTCTGCCCCTTCGCGTGGACACCCGCATCCGTCCGGCCTGAACCCGCGATCTCTATGGGCTCCTTGGCCCATTTTTCAAGCACGGCCTCGATTCTTTCCTGGATCGTGTTCTTTGTATTTCCCTGCTTCTGCCAGCCGTCATAGCGGGTCCCGTCGTATTCAAGCACCGCCATGTGATTTTTCCTCACTTTGTCTCACCCAAAGACGGTTCCGTGAGTAAAGACGTGCAGTGCGGGCATCTTGTCGCATGAATGTGAATTTTTGTCATGCAGTACGGGCATTCCTTCTCCGTCGGGGCTGCCGGCGTCTCAGGCGCTTTTTTCCGTTTTTTCAGCACATTCAGCTCACGGACGATGATGAAGATCACAAACGCCATGATCAGGAAATTGATAAACTCGGTGATAAACAGACCATAGCCAAAGATCGGGGCCTCTGCGGCCTGGGCCGCGGCCAGCGTCTCATAGGTATTCCCATCCAGAGCGATAAACAGATTGCCAAAATCCACCTTGCCGACCACCATCCCGACAAGCGGCATCAAAAGATCATTAACCAGTGAATTTACCAGATCCTTGAACGCGCCGCCGATGATAATGCCGACCGCCATGTCGATCATGTTGCCCTGGATCGCAAACTCCCGAAATTCCTTCAGTATCTTGTTCATACAGCTTTTCCTCTGCGTTTCTTTTTTTCTTCAGACTCTTTTTATATTTTACCAACTTTTCCCCAAGATGGGAATACCTGTCACGATTTTTTTTGCCGGTAATACTATAAAATAACATTCTATCCAAAATGTGGCTGTTTATGTCTGATTTTTTTTCTCTGCTTATTCTGGCGCTGGCACTCAGTGCCGATGCGTTTACCGCCAGTTTCGTATACGGAGCGGACCGGGTGAAGATTCCGTTCCTCTCTACCCTGATCCTCACGCTCTTATCCACCGGGATCCTCGGCAGCTTCCTGCTCGTTGGACGTCTGATACGCCCTTTTCTTTCGGGAAGGCTTCCGGCCCTTTTGGCCGCCCTTCTTTTGTCTCTTTTAGGCATCCAGAAGCTCTGCTCCGGTCCCACAAAGGAGATGGCACGGCGCGCCAATGAAAAGGACCCGGAGATCCTCACGCCAGCAGAGGCTCTCCCTTTGGGCACGGCTCTTTCCATTGACAGTGCAGCCGCAGGAGCCGGCATGGGACTTTCCGAAAGCTCGGTCCCTCTTTTAATGGGGCTCACTCTCGTCCTTACGTTTCTTGCCGTCAAAGGCGGGAGCCGTCTCGGCCGTTTTACCGCCGACCGGGTTCAGTTTGACTTTTCAAAGCTCTCCGGCTTTGTTCTGCTTCTTCTTGCCCTTTGGAAACTTATTTAACAGCAAAAGCAGCTCGTGAGCCGCCAAAGGCGCCGCCGCGAGAAGCAAAAGCTCCCGCCATTCCCCGGCCGACAGCCGTACCGTCTGAAACACCGCTACAAGCGCCGGGATCTCCGTCACCGCAAACTGCAGGAAAAAGCCTGCGAAAACGGCAAGCAGCATCAGCCTGTTTTCCAGGTGGTTCATGCGGAAGACCGAACGCCCCACGTCCCGCATGCCGATCGCATGGAAAAGCTGCGAAAGCCCCAGGACCGTGAACGCGTATGTCTGGCAATGCGCAAGGACGCCCGCTTCCCTGAATGCCACTGCCAGATTTCGGGGCGTGACGGGAAGTCCCGCCGCCGCCAGATTCCCGACCGGAACCCGAAGAAACGCAGTCAGACTGATGATTGCGATCAAAAGCCCGTAAAATATCGTGCAGGAGGCGCCTCCCCGGGAAAACAGGCTTTCCTCCGGCCTTCTGGGCGGCTCGGCCATCAACGCCTCACCGTCATTTTTGTCGATCCCCAGCGCCAGAGCCGGCAGAGAATCCGTAATTAAGTTGATCCAGAGAATATGGCTGGCCTTTAACGGAGACGGGAATGCACACACGATCGCCGCAAACATGGTCATAATCTCTCCGAAATTCGAGGACAGCAGAAAGATCACGGATTTTTTAATATTCTGATAGATCCCCCGCCCCTCCTCGATGGCCTTTTCGATCGTCGCAAAATTGTCGTCTGTCAGAACGATATCCGCCGCCTGCTTCGCAACGTCCGTCCCGCCCCGCCCCATGGCGATTCCCACGTCGGCCGCCTTAAGGGAAGGGGCATCGTTGACCCCGTCCCCGGTCATGGCTACAAGATTCCCTTTTTTCTTCAGGGCGCGCACGATGCGCACCTTGTGGTCAGAGGAGACCCGGGCAAATACGTTTACCGTCTCAATCCGGGCAAGGAGCCCTTCCTCGGAGAGCTTATCAAGCTCTCCTCCGCTCATGCACTCGGAGGCCCGATCCACAATCCCAAGCCTTTTTGCAATCGCAAAGGCTGTATCCTTATGGTCCCCGGTGATCATCACCGTCCGGACATGGGCCCGTTTAAAGAGCCGGAGCGCATGCGGTACCTCCGGGCGCGGCGGATCGGTCATGGCTGCAAGTCCCAAAAAAAGCAGACCGTTTTCGTCGCGGCCGTCCCCGTCCTTTTTCGCGGCCCCCAGGACCCTAAGCGCCTGTGCGGACAGCTCCTCGACCGCCGCCGCAAACCGGCGCCTCTGTGCCGCGTCCAGCGGTTTTTCCTGCCCTCTTACAAGGTATCGGTCACAGCGGCTTAAAATCACATCCGGCGCGCCTTTCGTATAGCTCACCAGTCTGCTGCCGTCCCGGTGGACCGTCGTCATACATTTCCTCTCCGAATCAAACGGGCGCTCCGCGATACGCGGGAGCCTGGCAAACGCTTCCGGCCCTCCCGCCTCTTTTTGTACATACTTTAACAGGGCAAGCTCTGTCGGGTCGCCGAAGCCTCCGTTCTTGGAAAGCTTGGCGTCATTGCAGAGAGCAAACGCGCGCAGAAGCTCTCCGTTCTCATCCTTTTCTCCGCATAGATCCCCCGCACTCTCAAACACCTGTACCGTCATCTGATTCAGTGTGAGCGTCCCGGTCTTATCGGAGCAGACCACACTGACCGCCCCAAGCGTTTCCACGGACGGAAGCCTGCGCACGATCGTATGTACCTTTACCATCCGTGACACCGAGAGCGCCAGCACAATCGTCACCACGGCGGGAAGCCCCTCCGGCACCGCGGCCACCGCCAGGGAAATGGCCGTGATGAGCATCTCTCCCACATCGCGTTTCTGCCAGACCGCCACGGCAAAAAGTGCCGCGCACAGCACCACGGCCAAAATGCTCAATACGCTGCCCAGATCGCCGAGCCGTTTCTGTAACGGCGTAGCCTCCTCGGGTGCTTCGTGGATGAGCTTTGCGATCTTCCCGAGCTCCGTGTCCATTCCGGTGGCTGTCACAAGCCCCTCGCCGCGCCCTGCCGTCACATTCGTAGACATGTAGGCAAGATTCCGGCAGTCTCCCACCGGCAGCTCTCTTGTGGCCACAAACGCCGCGTCCTTGCTCACCGGGACGGATTCCCCGGTGAGCGCCGATTCCTCGATTCTTAAGTTTTCGGAAAAAATCAGGCGGAGATCCGCCGGCACCTGCCGTCCTGCATCCAAAAGGACGATGTCTCCCGGTACCAGCTCTGCCGAATCAATCTCCTTCACCGCTCCGCTTCGCCGGACCAAAGCCCGCAGCCGGGTCATCTTTTTTAATGCGTCCAGCGCCTTCCTCGCCTTTCCCTCCTGGATCAGCCCGACGACTGCGTTCAAAAGCACCACTGCCGCAATGATGCAGGCATCCCCGGTCTCCCCCAGCCAGACAGAAATCACTCCTGCTGCCAACAGCACGTAGATAAGCGGATCCATAAACTGGCCAAGAAGCCTTAGCATGAGGCTTTTGGGCTTTCTCTCCTCTAGCTCATTGGGTCCGTATGCCAAGAGGCGCTTTCTGGCTTCCGCCCCCGAAAGCCCTCCGCCGTCCACGGAATTCAAGAGCCGTTTTGCATCCGTAATGGTTCTCTGTTCAAACAAAAAAATCCCCCTCCCGCTCTCTTGCCTTTAGCAAGTCTATGAAAGCGGAAGGGGGATTATTCTTATTCCTATTCCCGGTCTTATTCGTAGATCGGATATTTCTTACAGATTTCTGTCACGGTCTTGCGGATCTCATCCGCCTTGTTCTCAAAATCTGTCGCCGCAAGCCAGATACAGCGCGCGACGGCCGACATGTCATCCGGTGTGAGACCGCGTGAGGTCACGGCAGGCGTCCCGATGCGCACGCCGGAGGTCACAAACGGGCTTCTCGGGTCATTGGGCACCGTATTCTTATTCAGCGTAATATACACCTCGTCGCAGCGATTTTGCAGCTCCTTTCCGGAAATATCCATCCCGCGCAGGTCAAGAAGCATCAGATGGTTGTCCGTCCCGCCCGTCAGGATCTTAAAGCCCTGTTCCTGCAAGGCCTTTGCAAGCGCCTTTGCATTCTTCGCCACCTGCTCCTGGTATGTCTTAAACTCCGGCTTTAACGCCTCTCCGAAGCAGACGGCCTTTGCAGCGATCACGTGCTCTAAGGGTCCGCCCTGCGTCCCCGGGAAGATCGCTTTATTGAAATTGAACTTCTTGGCCGCCTCCTCGTTTGCAAGGATCAGGCCGCCGCGCGGCCCCCGTAACGTCTTATGGGTGGTCGTCGTCACCACGTCCGCATACGGGATCGGGCTCGGATGCAGCCCCGCGGCCACAAGCCCCGCGATATGCGCCATATCCACCATCAGATACGCGCCGCATTTGTCTGCGATCTCACGGAAGCGTTTGAAGTCGATCACGCGGCAGTAGGCGCTCGCTCCTGCGACGATCAGCTTCGGTTTTGCCTCCATGGCCTTCTTCTCCAGCTCGTCATAGTCAAGGAAGCCCTCGTCGTCCACCCCATAGGGGACAATATTAAAATACAGGCCGGAGAAGTTCACAGGGCTCCCGTGCGTCAGATGCCCGCCGTGGTCTAAGTTCATGCCCATAACCGTATCGCCCGGCTTCAGCATGGCGACAAATACGGCCATGTTGGCCTGTGCGCCCGAATGCGGCTGCACGTTTGCGTAATCGCAGCCAAACAGCTTCTTGGCGCGCTCGATTGCGATCGTCTCCACCACGTCCACATGCTCGCATCCGCCGTAATAACGCTTTCCCGGATACCCTTCCGCGTACTTATTGGTGAGTACGGTCCCCATCGCCGCCATCACCGCCTCGGACACGATATTCTCGGAAGCGATCAGCTCCAGATTTCTCCTCTGCCTCGCACATTCGGCCTCGATCGCGGCTCCGACCTCCGGATCGTACTCTGTAATGAATTTCATTCCCTCATTTACCATGTGACAGTCTCCTTTCATGCAGCCTATAATGTTTGATTACCACCTGCAGGGTACGGGTTCCGTTGTATTCGTTGATATCCGGATAGTAGACGATGTCGATCCCGTCTCTGCCGGCCTGTTCCTCCAAAAAGGCGTCGCCGTCCGTAAACAAAAGCCCCTCCATCGAAAGGCCGCTTCCCGTCACCAGAGTCAGCTTCGCCAGATTCCGGTTCTTCCCTAGGACGCGCACGTTTCGGATCCACAGATTCTTTTGCGCAAACTGCGGCTTTTCGTTGCCCTGCCCGAAGGGCTCCAGACGTTTAAACTCCCGGACAAGCCCCTCACTAATATACTCGAGCGGCATCGGAACGTCAATCCATATTTTTGGAATGAAGTCCTCCGCATTCAATTCGGCCTCCGCATTCAGCCGTCTCCTGAACTCACCAATGTTCCTTTCTTCCATGGAAAGTCCGGCCGCCATCGGATGGCCGCCAAACTTTTGCAGAAGGTCCGCGGTCTTACAGAGGGCCTGGAACATATGGTACTGCTCAATCGAGCGCCCTGAGCCCTTCACGGATGTCTCGCCCCGGGTCAGCACTAGGGCAGGCTTGTGAAAATGCTCCCTGAGCCGTCCCGCGATGATGCCGGCTAAGGATTCATGGCAATCCGGCAGAAACACCACGAGTACCTTGTCCTGCACATAACGCTCCGTGACCTGCCTAGCCGCCTCGTCCTCGCCCTTTTTTGTCATGTCCTTGCGCATGTCGTTTAAGCTCTTAAGCTCCTCTGCAAGCCTGTCCGCCTCGTCCTCATTCTCCGTGAGCAGAAGCCTAAGCGCCAGCTTGGCCGTCATCAGCCGTCCTCCCGCGTTTAAGCAGGGTCCGATCACGAAGCCGATGTGATAGGCCGTCAGGGCGTTTGGATCGAGCCCGTTTTTTTCAATGAGCTTTCTGAGGCCGACATTTTTCGTCGCTGCAAGCTGTTTTAATCCGTATTTTACAAGGAGCCGGTTCTCATCCTGCAGCCGCATTACATCACCGACCGTCGCGATCGCCGCAAATTCCAAAAGTTCCTCCCACTCTCTGAGCGGGACCCCTGCCGCCTCGTAGAGCCGTTTTAAAAGCTTGTAGACCACGACCGCCCCGCAGATCTCCCGGAACGGATAGCCGTCCCCCTCCCGCTTCGGGTTTACGATGGCGTCTGCCGGCGGCAGACGCTCTCCTGTCTCCCCGATCGGGACCTCATGATGATCCGTCACGATCACAGTCAGACCGTGTTTTTTGGCTGTCCCGATCTCCGAAGCCGCCGCGATGCCATTGTCGCAGGTGATAAGCGTGTCGATCCCGTCTGCCGCCGCTGCCAGGATGATCGTCTCGTTGATGCCGTAGCCGTCCCGTATGCGGTCCGGAATCTCATAATCAATCCGATCCGGGACGGCGCCGGGGAGCGCCCGGGCCGCCCGTTTAAGCCCCTTTAGCAAAAGGCAGGTCGAGCAGACTCCGTCAATGTCATAATCCCCAATAATGCGGATTTTTTTCCCTGCCTCCAGTTTTTCTGTCAAAATTGTGACCGCCCGCTCCAGATCTCTTAAAAGAGACGGATCATACAGCTCAGCCGGCGTCCCGTACAGGTACCGGCGCATGGCCGCCTCCGTCTCTAACCCGCGGTTTCGCATAATCCGGACCGAGACCGGGCTGACTCCAAGCTTTTTTGAGAGTCCGTCAAAGTCCGCCCGCTTGGTCTGAACCAGCCAGATCTCCTTCTTTTCCTCGTGTATACTCATCCTCTCCTCCCGCGCAGGACTAAAACGCCGCGCCGTTTTTCTTAAGCCACGCCCGCCGTTCTCTGTAATCGGGCAATTCCCGTTCTACTAACCGCCAGAAGGCCGGGCTGTGATTCATCTCGATCCGGTGCGCCAGCTCGTGTACCACCAGATAATCCTGAATCTCCTCCGGCATCAGAATCAGCTTCCAGTTAAAATTCAGATTCCCCCTGGCACTGCAGCTTCCCCAGCGTGTCTTCTGTTCGCGGATGGTGATTCTTCCGTAGCTGACGCCCATGCCGCGCGCAAACCGCAGGCATTTTTCCTCTAAGATCCGCCGGGCCTGCGCCCTGCCGTTTTCTTTTTCCTGATCCGTGTACACGGGACGCAGGAATTTTGTACGCTCGTATTCCCTGAGTCTTGCTAAAAGCCAGTCCCGATGGCGTTCCACAAACCGGTCCGCTTCCTCCGCCGCCACACCATAAGGCGCGCGGACGACAATTGCCCCATTCTCCGCAACCCTTAGGGAAAGGGAACGCCGTTTGGCACGCACAAGCTCATATGTAAAGATGTCCGTTTTCCTCTGCTGCATCTTCGATTACCCTTCGCACCTGTTTCAAATACCGGTCAAGCTCCTCATGAACCGGCCGGGTGTCCCACACCGCCTCGCAGCAGGTCTCTGCATCTTCCTCTGCGAATTCGATTTGCGTATCCTCCATGACTGTGGTAAGCACGTCATAGAGCGCATCCAGATTGTTTCCATAAAAATCCGGCAGTCCGAAGCTCTCCTTTAAATAGGAAAAAAGCTCCCCCCGGTCGGAAATGTCCGTAAAATCCAGCGTGATCGTCTTCATCCTTCTCACTCCGTCGGGTATAGCTGTTCAAAGGTCTCGTAGTGATCCTCCGTATAGAAGATCAGTCCGTCGTTCGAATAGACAAGCCTTTTTGCGTTCCGATTTCCGCTCTCATATTCAATGTCACATTCGTAATACGTTCTTCCGTCTTTTTTCGGCAGCTTTTCCTCGTAGTTCCCGAAGCGGCTCCCGCCGATGCTCTTTCCCGGGGCGACCGTGGAGAGCTCGCCTGCCTCCCCCTGTTTTTGCTTCCAGCCAAGCGCCTCCGCTTCCTTTTTTGTGATAAAATTCGAGGGAAGTCTGCCGTAGAGATGCAGATACAAGGCCACTTCATCCCGGGTTATGTAAACACCGTCCTCCGTGACGGTGAGCTTCCCGGTCTCGGATCCGGCTGATGAGGCCGCCTCGGTCTGCCCCTCGTCCGCTTCCGTTTCCTCCTGCGTGGCAGCCGTCTCTGTTTCTTTCTTTGCGGTGTCTGCCTCTGTCTCAGCCTGAACGCCCGCCGTCTGCGTAAATATCACAGGCGCAAACGTCCCTGCATCTTCCTTCGCGCCCGCGCAGCCAAACAGCATACACACCATAAGCAGTATCACCAGACCTGCGGCTGGCAGCCGAAGACGCTTTCCAAATTTTCTCCGTCTGTGTTCCATTCTCGCTCCTTCTATCTTCTGACAGAACGCCCAAGGCTTCCGTCCACAATCTTTCCGTCAAGCACCGCAGTCCTGCCCCCGATCATGACCCGGCTGATCCCGGCCGGCGGCAAAAGCGGCTCCTCAAACGTGGAGCGCGCGGCAATCGCATCCGGATCGAAGATCACCAGATCTGCATCCGCGCCCGCCGAAAGGCGGCCTTTTGCAGGAAGCCCGATTTTTTCGGCCGGCATGGCTGTCATTTTATGTATCGCATCATACAGGCTCACGCGCCCGCTCCTCACAAATTCCCCAAGAAAATGCGGAAACGTCCCCGCCGCCCGCGGATGGCCCTGGCCATCATCCAATACGCCGTCGCTCGCTACCATGACGCCGGGATCTCCAAAGGCCAGATCGACCTCCTCCTTTTTCATCACATGGCAGACGGTCAGCGTATCGGGGGCATCGCGCCTGAGCTCCTCAAAAATCTCCTTCGTACACCGTCTGCCCTTATATTTTCCCTCGCACAGCTCAATGGCCTCATATCCCGTCTGATAGCGCTCCAGAAAGCCGTCGTCATAGGTCGTCTCGCCGATTCCCGTCGAAAAGGCATAATAGGGATAACAGTCACACAATACCCGCAGGCCATTGGCGCGGTAACAATCAATCAGCCTTAAAAACTCCTGCATCTGCCCGAAGCCGGCCATGCTGCCGATATGGGATACCTCGGCCGAAAGACCGTATTTTGCGGCCACATCAAGGAACTCCACGGCGGACGGGCACACCATAGCTGCATCGTCCCGAATATGCGCCGCGACCATCCGGTCATCCGCCGCGCAGAGCGCCGCCAGCGTCTCGACCTCCTCCTTCGTGGTTCCCGGCACATAACGCACGCCGAAGGACATTCCGCAGAGGCCCGCTGCCAGCGCCTTTGCCATCTCCTGTTTCATCGTTTCAAGCTGCTCCTTTGTCACCGGCGCATACTTATCGCGCGCGCCCGCGTGCCCGCGAAACCACGTATGGCCGGCCAGCATCGCCACATTGACCGGGGCCCCGGCCCGGTCCACAAGCCTCAGATACTCAACCGGATGGCAGACATTGTCCCCACAGTTTCCGGCTAAGACCGTCGTCACGCCCATCCGAAGCATCGCATTGAAAATACAGGGTTTGATCTTCCCGTCTGCGACCGGATCCTCATGCATATGGATATCGAGGAAGCCGGGCGTCACACACAGGCCTTTGGCGTCGATCACATCGTCGGCCTTTGGCTCCTCCTTTGTCACAAGCGCCACTCTTCCGTTCTCCAAAAGCAGGTTCAGGTTTGCCTGGATGCGGTTTGCCGGGTCGATCAGCCGGCCGTTTTTAATCAAAGTCCTCATATGCGCCTCCCTAAACAGGTTTTTAAATTGCAAAAACCCCGTAACCAATCCGTTACGGGGTTTATCACGCGCCAGAGAAGATTCGAACTCCCGACACTACGGTCCGTAGCCGTATGCTCTATCCAGCTGAGCTACTGACGCATGCCTCATGAGCTTTGGACTTCCTTTGCTCACTCAACAGCATAGATTCTACAACATTTTTCTGCATCTGTCAATCCCCTTTTTTTCAAAATAAGACTGGATTCCCCGGCGCAGATGCGGTATGATAGAGGCGGACAGGAACGTAAATTTTACAGACGGAGGATTTGGAACATGGAGAACGGACAGAAATATTTTGATATGGAAATATGCGGTGTAAAAAGAAAGCTGCCATATGTGAAAATCGGGGAAAACCTGGCGTTAGCGAGCTTTGTCTGCCTTTCGGATACGGAGCTCATTCAGGCGGCGGCGCCGGAGCTTGTCAAACGCCTGCCCGAGGTGGACATCCTGATGACGGCGGAAGCCAAGGGCATGTGCCTGACCTATGAAATGTCCCGGCTCATGGGCATGAAGGAATTTGTCGTGGCGCGAAAGAGCCGGAAGCCATACATGCAGAATCCCATCGAATGCACGGTCTACTCGATCACCACGCAGGACAAGCAGACGCTGTACTTAGACGGCGTCGAGGCAGAAAAGATCCGCGGGAAACGGGTCGCCCTGATCGACGACGTGATCGCCACCGGCGATTCCATCCGGGCCATCGAGGAGCTGGCCAAAAAAGCCGGCGCCATCGTCACGGCCAGGGCGGCGATCCTGGCAGAACTGGAATCCACCAAACGGGCGGACCTGATTTTCTTAAAGGAGCATTACGTATTCCGCCCCCAGCCGGATGGAAGCTATAAGCCGATTTATTCTTTGAAGGAAGATTAATAAGCAGTAAAATGCCCTCCTAACAAGCGACGTAGGGAGGGCTTCTTTTTTATTTCTTATCCTTCAGCAGCTCCATCAGCATGGACGGATAGGCAATATATCCTGTCGAATTAGTATGGCACGTAATACTATAGGGTGGTTTATCGCCCCTACGCTCTGCTTTTTTCTTCCTGGCATCCGGTTGGATATAAGAAAAAAGCATAAACATATCCTTTACATTTTTTCTGTAAGATTCATCTTCTCATGCACGCATTCTACCGTATACACCATGGCGTCACATATGCGCTTATTCTCCGATAGTCCTTGAATCAATCCTCCGTCTACCTGAATGATTTCAACATTATTTCCTTCCTCTATTTGTATTGGAACAATCGCTTTGCTGTTCTGGAGTATTTAACAGCTTATACGCTGATAATTCCCCTTTTTCATAACATAGTTTTTATTGACAGCCTTATTAACCTCCCTTTTCATCCCTTCTTCTCTCAGCACACCTGCATAATACAAATTGTTTGCGACAGTCAGCACATACGGGCTATGCGTTGTAATAAATACCTCGCTGTCATTTAAATTAGCAAACAGTACAATGAACTCCATGATCCTTTTTTGAAGCAATGAGTATATATGCGCCTCCGGCTCCTCGATAATCAAAAAAGCCTTTTCCTGCCGCAGCATCAAGACATAGATAAAATTCAGCAACCATAAGATCTCCTGTTGCCCGGATAAAGCAAAATTAATCGCCACAGGCTGCTCGGATCCCTCTATTTTCAGGAATTCCCTGCCTGCACTGTAAAAATACTCTCCCTTTTCAATCCCTACGATTAAATCCGACATATTGTTTACATCAAACAGCCGATACGCTACCGGAAAAAAGATGTGCTTGTTTGACTCCGTTTACAAAGCTTTTCCGCACATCATCGATCAGCATCATAAATGTATCCGTAATTAAATCCAAATTAGCCACACTGTTCATCATGGCGCGGTTGCTTGACATAACCGTAAGTAGACTTCTCCCAACCGGTATATAGTAGGTTTCTCTGTCGTCGCAAAAGATTGTATTGTCTCGATGGATGATTGCTTTATGATTTCGTCTTCTTTCCTCATTCGCAAGTGCCAAGCTCGCCTGTCCCATAGTGATTTTACTCGCGTATAGTTCTCTGCCTTCTGTCTGAAGTTCTTTCACCTCATTCCTCAGGGTATGGGAATAGGAAATGCTAATATATTGCCTGAACCGCTCTCCCCTTTTTAGTCGTATTTGAATCCATCTTTCATCTGCATATTCATATTTCATATAAAAATCCGGGTTCAAATCCCAACTGTATCCGAATAAATTAATAAAAATATTTTTAAATTCCGATTTAAGAGCCTTATAACCACGTTGTTTCCTGCATTACATTGTTATAGGAATTGCTATCATATATTTGTGTGAGATAGTCCGTGAGTTTTGTTTTTATATTCCTAAAGAAATAAACGCTTTTTGCAATTGTGCTTTTTCCTGTGGCCTGCTCGCCAATCAACAAGCTGAATCTTCCCACTTCCATCTCAAGCTCTTTGATCGGGCCATTGTTTTTAATATATTTTTTCTGCATGCAAACTCACCTGCTTCTCATACCTCTTTTTATTTGCTTATATATTATATCATGGATTCCTGCTTTTCAACAGAAAAAATTCAAGCCGGACCTATACTCCGGGCAAGACCTTGCCCAAAGAATAGACCCGGCCGATCCTGTCTTACCAGATTTCCGGCTTTAAGTCTTTTGGAAGCGGATTCGGATAGCTCTCCCCGTCCAGCTCCTCTTTCCAGTCCGCCTTGGCCTTCTCAACAAGCTCCGGCTGCAGGAAAAGCTGCGCACCCGCGCATGCCAAGACCTTGGCCGCCGCCAGCATGCCCTTATGCGCGATTGGGGACTTGCCCTGTGCGACCGCCTGCCAAGAATGCATGGCCGTTCCGGCCGCATAGCAGTTTGTGTAGACCTGGCCGACCGGCACAACCCAGCTCACGTCGCCCACGTCGCTGGAACCGCCTCCGCCATAGGAGCTGTTGGCATCCACGATGAAATCCCAGATCGGCATCTCCTGGATCTCCTTCTTGCGCTCCTTGCCGCCGAGCACGGCCGCCTGATCCCTTAACGCATCCTTGTCAAGCTCCGTGATCACCTCCTGGAACTTCTTCGCGTACGCAAGCTCCTCCTCGGTGTACCCGATCGGAACCACATGCGCCAGATTCTCCCCGATCAGATCCGCAAGCGTCTCGTTCGGGATGATATTGGAATACGCCGCCACCTGCCGGATGTCCACGGTTGTACCCGTAATCAAAGCCGCCCCCTTGGCGATGTCGCACATGCGCTCATACAGCTTCTTGACCTGTGTGACCTTCGGCGCGCGAATCGCGTAGAGGATCTGCGCCTCGGCCGGAATGACGTTCGGCGCAATGCCGCCCGGATTGGTAATCGCTCCGTGCACTCTGGCCGCATCAATCATATGCTCTCTCATGTAGTTTACGCCGATGTCCATGATCTCCACCGCGTCAAGCGCCGAACGTCCGAGCTCCGGCGAGCCGGCCGCATGGGCCGAGATCCCGTGGAAGGTAAAGAACGCGCGGAAATTGGCGAGATGGAAGCCGCCCTTCATGACCTTGTTCATCGTATACGGATGCCAGGTCAGCGCAACGTCACAGTCGTCAAAAAAGCCGTCCCGTACGAGATAGGCCTTGCCGCCGGCGTTTTCCTCTGCGGGGCAGCCATAGTACCGGAGCGTTCCCTCGATCTTGTTCTCCTCCATATAGGTCTTTAACGCATCCGCAGCCGCAACCGAGGCCGTCCCCAGAAGATGATGGCCACAGCCGTGTCCGTTGGACTTTCCCTCGATCGGGCAGTGCGTCGTCTGGTCCGCCTCCTGCTGCAGGCTCGATAAGGCGTCAAATTCGCCCAAAAGCGCTAGAACCGGTTTCCCCGTCCCGTATTCGGCGATAAAGGCAGTCTCCTCACCGGCCAGATCCGCACGGATCGAAAAGCCTCTGGATTTTAAAAACTCCTGCTGCGCCTTTGAGGACTCATACTCCTGAAACCGCGGCTCTGCATAGCCCCAGATCTCGTCGCTTAGATCCGTGTAGGCCTGCTGCCTTTCATCAATCAGTCCCATGAGCCTCTCTCTGAATTGATTGTCCATTTTTCCTGTACCCCTTTCTGCTGTTTTTTCTATACCGCCATGGCCGCCAGCGTGCGCGGCCCCATGCCGTCATTCATGCCGTTTGCCGACCACTTGCTCTGCCGTGAGTTTCCAGACAGCCACCGCGTCCACGGCATTCTCCGTGAATGCGTCTCTGTCATAGGAAATTCCCGCCTCACGGCCCATATGATTCATCAATACCAAAAGTCCCTGCCTCTTTTCCTCCGGGGAAACGATCTCGGCGCGCCCGCTTCCGCAGACACTCTCGAACTGCTCCGAGGACTTGCACGCGGGCTCTGCGGTCAGCTTCGTCTTCGCACCGCTCACAATCGTAAAGGAAGCGTGTGGATTTTTCATGAGCAGCTCAAGCTTTGTCCCCTCGGCTGCGCCATGGAAATACAGCACGAGCCGTCCCCCTTCAAGCTGTGCTCCGTAATTCATGGGAACCACATACGGGCAGGGCTCGTCATGAAACGCCACACAGCATATGTTTTCCCTTCGGACGATTTTCATAATTTCGTCCATATCTGTCAGTTCCCTGTCTTTTCTTCGCATCCTGCCCCTCCTTATGCGGATATGGCGCCATGGGCGCCAGCCTTTTCCTATAGCTCTATCCTATCACATCCAGGCCGTTTTCTCAAGCCGTTAGCAGAAAGGACTTATATATTTTTTCGGCCGCCGGCTGCCAAAACGCTGGTCAACGGCTCAAAGGTGCTTAAAAGCAACGCCTTTTCAGGCCCGACCAAGCGGGCTCCCATCTGGAAAAATACGGTGGCAAGCACCGACACCATAAACGAAAAGCCGATTGTAAGCGCCCAGCCTGTCGGCGTCATAGACGCTGTCATCTGTCCCGCCGCCACGGCAGCAAAAAAGGCCAGCAGCGCTGAAAACCGACAGGTACAGGCTGAGCTTATAAGAATCCAGCCTTGAGAGTCCGCTTTTTGTATAATAGAGCACATAAAACGCATACGCAACGCCGGAGCTGAAGGCCAGAAAAATCCCCACTGTACCGGCTTTCTCCCCCGGCGTATAGAAAAACAGAATTCCTGCCGCGCAGAGCGCGGTACAAAGTGCTTTCGTCCCCGTCATTTTCGCATGAAACAGCAGCACGCTGCCGAGAAGTACCAGGATCGGATACACAAAATGTATGGTTGTCGCCGTACCTGAGGAAAAGTACGGATACGACTGAAACAGGAGAAACGGCGTCGTGGCACAGCCGACCGATAGAAGAAGGATTTTTTTCGCTTCCCCCATGCTCACTCCAAGCGGCCCCTCGCTTTTTCTTTTCGCCATGAAGTATAGGAACGGCAGGCAGAAGATAAAACGGTACGCACACAGAGACAGCGGATTCCCGCCCATCGCATAGATCTGTCTGGCCAGGATCGGCATGAGGCCAAACAGCATCGCCGACGCAATAACAAGGATATATTCGATTCCCATTGTATTTCCTCTCCCTTTTAACATGAGCCTGTCCCTCTTGGGCCAGGCTCACATATACAACATTTTATAAATCCTGTGTCAAAAATTCAGCCGCCGCCAACGCCATGGCGCGCGTGCACAACTTGATGTACCGCTCGTCAATGCAGAATTTCGGATTGTGCGCGGGCGCCTCTCCGCCCATGAGCACACGGATCATGCAGGAAGGAGCCTTCTGTGCAAAAAAGCCGAAATCCTCTCCTCCCAGCCGGGGCATTTCCCCTGTCACCAGCCAGTTCTGCGGCATGCCATCCCCCAGATCCCGGTACATTTCTTCGGCATCCTTCTTAAAAGCCTCCGCCACAAAATCCGAGAAAGCTTCATCGTTATAGACAGACGGATAGCCCTCCCGCAGGCGGCACTCGCAGCTTCCTCCCAAAGACTCTGCAATACCGGCCGAAATGGTCTCGATCCGCCGGCACATCTCCTCTCTGGCCTCCTTGGACAGATTCCGCATCATCGCGCCCAGCACCACCTCATCCGCGATGATATTTGGCGCATAGCCCCCGTGAATCGTACCGATATTTAGCGTGGAGTGCTCCATCGGGGAAATGTTTCTCGAAACGATCCCGTGCAGCGCCGTCACGATGGCAGCGGCGATATAGACGGCATCGGCTCCCTCCTGCGGAGCGGACGAATGGCCGGCCCGGCCGCGCACCGTCAGTGTATACCCATCCGTATATGCCGATATATACCGTTTCCCGACCTTTATGACGCCTCTCTCCCCCACTTCTACATGAAGGGCAAAGCACGCATCCGGAAGCTCCTCCATCAGGCCGGCCTTGATCATCTCCCGGCCCCCTCCGCCGCTCTCCTCGGCCGGCTGGAAGACGAGCTTTACCTTCCCGTTCCAGTCTTCCTTCGTCCGGTTTAAGATCTCCCCGACCGCGAGCAGATTTGCCGTGTGCACGTCGTGCCCACACGCATGCATGGCATCCGGGACAGACGATGCAAAGGGCAGCCCCGTCTGCTCCTGGAGCGGCAGCGCATCCATGTCCGCGCGCAGCATCAGGAATTTTCCGGGCCGACCGCTGTCGATCACCGCCACGATCCCCGGCTCCCTCGGGTTCTTTTCGTACGGAATCCCCAGCCGTGCAAGCTCCTGGCATACCAGAGCGCTCGTCTTATATTCATGAAAGGCCAGCTCCGGATTCCTGTGGATCGTACGCCTGACCTCGATCGTATGCTGCTCCAACTCATCCGATAATTTCCTGATCTGTTCTGAAAGCTTCATAAAAATCTCTCCTCATTTTTAATGGAATCCGATCGCAGTCCCCACAAAAATGGAAACCACCATCACCACCAACAGCATCGCATAGCAGGGAATCAAAAATTTATACCACCGCTTCAAGCTTAAATTGGCCACCGCCAGGCAGGACATCAGATTTACACTCGGAGGCGTAAACAGATTGGTAAAGCCGTCTCCGAACTGTACCATCATGACCGCCATCTGGCGGGTCACACCGATGACGTCGGAAAGCGGCGCCATGATCGGCCGGTACTCTCCGCCCAGTACGGAGGCTGTATCAATCTTTCCTGCTTCCCCGCCGAAATCTGCCTCGTATACAGCCAGATTTTTCTGCGCCTGTGCGCCGATTCTCACACTCTCCCCCAGCTTTTTGACCGCCTGATGATGGATGGACCGCAAGCTCAAGACCGCTAAAAATCTTTGGGAACGGGGAATCCTGCTCCAGGCAGACCGTATATACAACGTCGCTTCCGATGCAACCGTAGGAGTGGCCCCCGCAGTCCAGGCACTGCGAGGGAATATCCTGATACAGTGTACCACCAAAGACGACATTAATCAACTGCATGCCACGGCAGATCCCCAAAAGTTTATTCATCCGGATTGCCTCTCTTGCCGGGGCAAGATTGGCGCGGTCTGCTTCCAGATCAAAGCTTCCGCATTTCGGATGCGGCCATTCCTCATAAAGAATCAGATCCACATCCATTCTGCCCGTCAGCAGCACGCCGTCGCACAGGCCAAGATACTGCCGGATTTCTTCCTCTTTACTCACCAAAGGGAGCACGAAGGGAAGCCCGCCTCCCCTGAGCACTGCATTTACATAATCTGAATTGACTAACATTTTCTGAATTCCTGTCAGATATCCCCCTTCCAGACGCATCCGGGAGGACGACAAGCCGATGACCGGTTTTTTATTCATCCGCGTTTCCTCCGTCTGTCTCAAACACAAACCGGACAACCGCGGACAGCACAGGAGTTTCCAGAACGTCGATCGAGCTCGGGAAGGGCGGGTTTAGGGGGACCTCGATAATCTTGAAGAAATGCACCTAGATGGTGATTCTCGTTCCCTCGATCTTATGGATTCCCGCGTAAAACTCCATATAATCACCGGCGCGGCAGGGGTCATGCAAACGAACCTTCTCTACGATCCCGTCCGGCTGCCTTCCCCTCTGCAGCTCTCGTTTCACGACCAGACGGACATTTCCCTCCGTACAGAGCACAGGCTCTCGAAACCAGACCATGTCCCCGGGCCGGCAGTTCTTTCTGCCCGCGCGTGCCGCAGGCGTCGCCAGCTTTAGCACCTCAATCCGGCAGTCACGCGAGGTATTGCCGACATGTGTAAGCGTCGCCTTGTACTCCATCATATCGCCTACATAGACATTTTCGTGTGCCCTCACATCTGTGTATCCCAGGCAGAGCGATTCGTTGCCGTCAACCAGGATCATCTGCTCTGGCTCCTTAAAGCCGGTCGGATTCAGCATTCCTCCCATCACCTATGCGTGATCGGCCCAAACTGCCCGAATCCTGCATGCCCGCTTTATGCTGGATCGCACCTGAAATTCCCAGAACAACATATAGTTCCGAACGGACCGTGGCGATGTAAGGTCTGAACCGCGGGCAGACGATCGTCGCCATCAAACGACCGCCGAAGGCCGGCCTCGTCATTTTGAGGCTCGTATCCTCCATATCAAGTCTTGCTCCCAAAGTCCCGGCCGCCTCTATGAGAATGCCGATGTTTCCCTGCAGCGATGGAATCATCTGTTTGAGCAATGTCTGAATTGGGGCTGCCCGTAGAAAGCTCCGTGATCGTCACCTACCACAATCAGGATCTGGAACAATTTTTATCAAAAGACTGTGATGTGGAATTTGGAGCACTGATAAAGGAGGGGGGGTACAATAGCCGCGATCCTGCTTTTGGGCAAAGACAGCACGATCCTGTCTGTCCTGCCGCAGCACAAAACAGAGGCTATCTTTCGTGTCGCCAATACGGATCGTTATGACGACCGCAATGTAATAATCACAAACCTTCTTGAAAGCTATGATCAACTCATGGCTTTTGGACAAAAACATTTGAATGATACCTTCCATCTGGAAGGTATACCGCGTGTCAGCGTAAGAGACCATATTTTGAGGGAAAATCATCTCCAATCTTTTGGCGCACAGAGACTTCTCCAGTGGATATGTCGCAAAACTGGTGATTGAAAAAGAAAAAATTTATACAGAAAACGCCAATCTTCCCCATGGATACGGGATTCTCAAGCTCGCCGCCTTTGATCCATATCAGAAGAATCCGCCAATCTCCAAAATATTTCGCGAAATTGGTTTGGCAGATGAGCTCGGTTTCGGTATGCGAAACACCTACAAATATACACAGATATATTCCGGGAAGGAACCAGCGTTTGTAGAGGGGGATGTATTTCGGATTACGATACCTCTTTCGGAGGTTGCAACGGCAGCGGTAGGGCCTGTGATGACCACCCAAGTCACCACTCAAGATAAGGCTGACCAGTTCTCTGCCCTTATCGAATTTTGCTCCAAGCCGCGAAGCAAAAAAGAACTAATGGCGCATTTGGGGTTCGCGAATGCAAACCACTTCCGCAAAACATAAAAAAGAGTTCGCTTCGCGAACTCTCGCACCGGAGTGACCTCACTCCGTGCGAGGCCACACTCCGCCGGGTCAGACTCTGCGCATCCTGGCCCGTCAGGACCTTTTCGTCTTATAGGAAATTCGAAGGAATTTCCTATAAGACGAAAAACGGCTCCCCCCTGTCTTTCCCAGGGCGGGGCCGTTTTGGGCTTAATCCCCCAGAACGTTGACGATCTTCGCCGGCGTCCTGTAGTACATATTCGATTTTGTAATCCCGACTCTCTCGTTTGAAGCATGAACAACCTGTCCGTTTCCTATGTAGATCGCCACATGGTTGATCGAGCTCCCATTGCTGTAGAAGACCAAGTCTCCCGGTCTGGCGTTTTCCGCCGAGACGGTACGCCCCTGCGACGACTGCGCGGCTGCCGTGCGATTTAAGTAAACACCTGCCGCGTGGCTTAGGATATACCTCGTAAAGCCGGAGCAGTCTACGCCTGTATTCGGGTCGTTGCCGCCGTAGACATATGCGTTGCCGATATAGCTTAACGCGTTATTCACGATGGTCTCCCGCAGACGCGCTCTGCGCTCTTTTTCCGCCCTCTCGGCCTCCTTCTTGGCTTCGATCGTGTCCAGATAAGAATCATAGCGGCTGTTTTTTTCTGTGAGGCTTGCCTGCAGGTAGCCCAGCTCAGACTGGATTGAACGGAAATTTCTCTCCTCCTCCGAGAGGACCGCCGCAAAATCCACGGAAGCAATCCGTGCTCCGCCAAACAGCTCTGCCGTCTCGATCCCGCCGGCCTTCAGGAGCCCTGTCGTACTCTCCGGCTCTGCCTCTGAGCTCTCCGGGACCTGCGTAAGTCCCAGCTCCTCACGGATCTGCGCCTCCCGCTCCACTAACTCCTCAAGCTCCTGGATCGCATTGCGCGCCTCCTGCTCCAAGTTCTTTAATTCCTGCTCCTGAAGCTCCTGCTCCTGGCGCAGTCTCTCGTTCTCCGCGTCCGCCTGCTGCTTTCCAAGGGCGAGCTCCTCCCATTCCTTCTCAAGCTGGGCTTTTTCTTCCTGAACCTCTTTCAGCTGAAGGCGTGAGCCGGCAAAAAACAGACACGTCCCCGTGAGCGCCAGAAGCCCCAGGAAAATGAGGCCAAACGTCCAGACCGGCGTCTTAAAGTGAATTGGTTTTTTTTCCGAATGCGGAAGCAGCATGACTGTATAATTTAACGAAATACGTTCTTTTTTAAACTTTTTCCATTTCATCGGTCAGGCTGTTCTCCCCTTCCATCGCCCCTGTCAAATGTCTTCCTTCTTTTTTTCCTTATCGGAAGACGTCGTTTCTGTTTCGGGCTCGGGCTCTATGGTCTCCTGAACCTCCAGCGTCGTTCCCTTCTCCAAGCTGAAGTTTTCGGGCTCAGAAAGCTCCTCCATAGTCTCCATCGTACACCTTCCTTTGAAGGATGCGCCCTCGTCGATCACCAGTGTTTTCGTAAACAGATCGCCGATCACGCGGCCTGTTTCGGTGAGCTGGATCCGTTGCTCCGCATGAAGGTTTCCATAAACAGTCCCGGCCACCAGGATCTCAAATCCGTCAATATCCCCGTAGATTACACCATGCTCCCCGATGATCACCGTACTTTCCGAAAGGATCTTTCCGCGCAGCGTTCCGTCCACTCTCGTGGATTCCGAGGCGATCAACTGCCCTTCGATCCGGGAGTTATCACCGATAATCGTGTTAATCATCGTAGTCGTTTCACTTTTCTTTTTTGTAGTAAACATAATCTCTCCCTATATCATTCCGACATATGTTTAAAACCGCCTGAACGAATCAGGCTTTCTTATATAGTAATACTTTTCTAACATAATTTCAACAAAAATTATTACTTCCGTAATATTTTTCGTGGCAGTTCAGCCTGTCACCGGCAAACAAAAGAACCGGCCGTACGTTTTCACGTACTGACCGGCCCCTGTTCTTTATAAAGTTAATATTCCGTCACATCCACATAGCCTTCTTTGGACGGAAGCTTAAATGTGACTTCCTTTCCGGCATTGTTGATGTTCATAACCATGTCCATCGAAATATCCATGGATTCCGATTCCCCACTGTCCACATCCGTCATGCAAAGATTCATATCCATTGCGACTGTCTCACGCACGTAATAGCCGTTCGAGTCGATGACAACCGTACCCTTTGCCTTCTTGATACTCATCTGCATCTGATAGCCGAGCTCCTCGTAATCCCCGGCACTGAGCCCAATTATCTCGTCAAGCAGCTTGTTCAATTCGCCGGTCTTCATCTCATAGGTCAGAACCTGATAGCCTTTATCCTCATACATCTGAAGATTCATCATCTCGGCTTCCCCGTTGCTCAGGCTCTGGATCTCCGCCACCTCGGACACCGCCTCCATAGCAGGCATCGGCTGCTTAACCTTCATGCCCAGCATATCCATATACAGGTAGCCATCCGTATAGAACATCGAGAAGTCCATAGAACTCCCCAAGAGGTCCACGGAGCCGTTGGCCACGTATTCCGGAGCATCGGCCTTCATGTCGCGCATCTTGAGGGTCATTTTCATGGCCATGTCTATGCTTTCGCCCTCGGCGCTCATCGTGATCTTCGCGTCCACATCGGCGTCTACGCTGTTCAGCTCCTTATTCTTTTCCACTGCCGTCTTATAGAGCTCCAGCGCGGCCGGATCATTGGGGAGTGCCACATCCTTGGTCTGCACGACGCCGCCTACTGTCCACGCGCCGTCTTTATTGATGTCATAACCGTCTACCGTACCAAGAGTCTTTACCACATAACCGCGATTATCAAAATAGTAGCATTCTGCAATTCCGTTATGGTCTCCATCGGCCCAGTGCCAACCGTGAGAGAGGTAGCTTCCGTCGTCCTCCTCAAACCATGTCCCCACCATGTCCTCATGCCATTGTCCTGCCAGAGACGGAAAGGACATGGAGAGCGTCAACGCCGAAGCAGCCAGCAAAGCCTTCATCCATTTTCTCATTGATAATACCTCCTCATTGCAAATTAATTCAATACAAATTTAGTATAGCGAATATTCAGACAAAAATCAAGTGTCTTTCCTATTTAAACATACGATTGTTCCACACAAACCGCCGCCTGGTACTCCCCGAATCCTTCCTCCAGGAGCGTCTCGATCTCTGCCTTCACCTCCTCATTGCTCTTTGCAAAGCCATACGGTACCTGTACTTCAAAGATCAGCTTCGGCTTCGGCTTGCAGGAAATCAGCCGAAAGTCATGGACCAGTACCCCCGGAAACTGCCCGCAGACCTTCTCTTCGACCCGTTCCTTCAAGTCAAGCGCTACCGAGTCATCCGTCCGGACCGGGTCCATGTGGATCACGGTCTCACATCCCAACAACTCATGGATTTCCTTTTCGATCCCGTCGATCACCTCGTGGATCTCAAATACATTCCGGCTGCCGTCCACCTCGCCATGGAGCGTCAGCATCCGTCTTCCCGGCCCATAGTCATGGACTACGAGGTCATGGATACCCAAAATTTCCGGATGCGCCAGCACCAGCGTCTCCACCTCTCCGACAAATTCTTTTGAGGGCGGCTCGCCGATCAGAGGATTTAACGTATCCCGGAAGGCCCCGTAGCCAGCGCGCAGGACAAAGCCCGCCACCAGAAGGCCGCAGATCCCGTCCAGATTTTTCCCCGTATACGAATCAATCTGCATACTGAGCAAGACAATCGACGTCGCCAGGACATCGCTTAAGCTATCCAGGGCCGTCGCCTTCATGGCCTCCGAGCGCAGCCTTTTCCCCAGAGAACGGTTATAGGCAAACATATAAAGCTTCACACAGACGGAGACTGCCAGGATCGCAAGCGTAAGCCCGTCTGCTGCAACCGGTTCCGGCTCCCAGATCTTTTTCACGGAGGTTTTCATCAGGCTAAAGCCCATAAACAGGATCAGCACAGCCACGCCGAGCCCCGAGACGTATTCGATCCTCCCGTGGCCGAACGGATGCCCCGCATCCGCCTTTTTCCCGGAAAACCAGAAGCCCGCAAGCGTGATCACCGACGAGACCGCATCCGATAAATTATTAAACGCGTCTGCCATGACCGCGATCGACCCGCTTAAAAGCCCTGCCAGATATTTACCCGCAAACAAACACATGTTCAGTGCAATCCCCACCATGCCGCAGAGTACACCAAAGGCGGTCCGTACCTGTGGACTGTCGATCTGCTTCCTGTTTTTTATGAAAAATCGTGACAGAAGTGTAATCATTCCCTTCTGCTCCCTTCCCGCTTTCGATATGGCAAAACAGCGAGGGAAGCTTTCTTTCCCCCGCCGCTTTTGTTCTTTTATATCCGGTCTGTCCCGTTATTCCAGCTCAAGTTCTTCGGATTCTGCCTCCTGCGTATCATCCTCGTTCAGGATAATCTCCTCCGCCTCGCCGAGCGGGGCATCATCAAGAAGCTCCTCCTCCGGCTCCTCGTCAAGGAATTCCTCCTCCAAAATTTCCTCTGCCTCCGGTTCCTTGACCGGGCGGTCGCTTCCGAGCCCGACGTCGCGGTACCGCTTCATACCCGTCCCGGCCGGAATCAATTTACCGATCAGGACGTTCTCCTTTAAACCGATCAGATGATCAACCTTGCCGTTGATCGCAGCCTCGGTCAGCACCTTTGTGGTCTCCTGGAAGGACGCGGCCGATAAGAAGGAATCGGTTGCCAGAGACGCCTTCGTGATACCGAGCATGACCTGCTTGCCCTCCGCCGGCTTCTTATCCTCGGCGAGCAGCGCCTCGTTCATCTCGTTAAACTCCAGCACATCCATGGAAACACCCGGCAGCACGTCGGAATCGCCGCTCTCCTCCACCCGGATCTTCTTTAGCATCTGATGGACGATCATTTCAATGTGTTTGTCATTGATCTCAACGCCCTGCAGCCGGTATACGCGCTGTACCTCACGGAGCATATAATCCTGTACCGCACGCACGCCCTTAACCTTTAAAAGATCATGCGGGTTAATGCTTCCCTCGGTCAGGACGTCTCCGGCCTCCAGGACCTGGCCGTCCTGTACCTTGATCCTCGAACCGTAGGGAATCAAATACGTCTTGGAATTGCCGGTCTCATTGTCCGTCACGATGATCTCGCGCTTCTTCTTCGTGTCCTTGATCGTCACCACTCCGCCGAATTCGGAGATAATCGCGAGTCCCTTCGGGCGTCTCGCCTCGAACAGCTCCTCGACACGCGGAAGACCCTGTGTGATATCACCGCCGGCCACGCCGCCCGTATGGAACGTACGCATGGTGAGCTGTGTACCCGGCTCGCCGATCGACTGCGCCGCGATGATGCCGACCGCCTCACCGACCTGGACCGGCTGCCCTGTCGCCATGTTTGCGCCGTAGCACTTGGCGCAGACGCCGATGTGGCATTTGCACGTCAGGACCGTGCGGATCTTCACGGAATCCCTTCCGAGTTTCTCCAAAACCTTCATGACCGCCGCCGCGCGCTGCGGCGTGCACATATGGTTTGCCTTGACGACAATCTCGCCGGTATCCGGATCCGTGATCGTCTCTGCGATATAGCGGCCGGTCAAACGCTCCTCCAGGCTTTCGATGACCTCCTTGCCGTCTGTAAACGCCTTGATCTCCATAAACGGGATCTCATCCCGCCCCTCGCAGCAGTCGGTCTCACGGATGATCAAATCCTGCGATACATCGACCAGACGTCTGGTCAGATATCCCGAGTCCGCCGTACGTAAGGCCGTATCGGACAGGCCCTTTCTCGCTCCGTGGGCGGAGATGAAGTACTCTAGTACATCCAGCCCCTCACGGAAATTCGACTTGATCGGCAGCTCGATCGTATGGCCCGTCGTATCGGCCATGAGGCCGCGCATGCCGGCAAGCTGCTTAATCTGCTTATCGGAGCCCCGGGCGCCCGAGTCCGCCATCATGAAAATATTGTTGTATTTATCCAAACCTGTCAGAAGATCGTGCGTAAGCTGATCATCCGTCTCCTTCCAGGTGTCGATGACCTCTTTATAGCGTTCCTCCTCGGTGATCAGGCCGCGGCGGAAGTTTTTCGCGATCTTATCCACGGTCGCCTCGGCGTCGGCAAGAAGCTGCTTCTTGGAGGCCGGAACCGTCATATCGTGGATCGATACGGTCATGGCCGCACGCGTGGAATACTTATAGCCGATCGCCTTGATGTCATCCAGCGTGATCGCCGTCTGAATCGCACCGTGCGTATTGATGACCTTCTCGAGGATCTGCTTCAGCTGTTTCTTCTTCACGAGGAAGTCGATCTCCGGCTTTAATTCGTTGCCCGGGATGCTGCGGTCCACGAAGCCCAGATCCTGCGGGATGATCTCGTTAAAGAGAATCCGGCCGACCGTAGTCTCGATCACACCGCTAAGCTGTGTGCCATCCGCAAGCTTTTTCGTGACACGCACCTTGATTCTCGCGTGAAGCGTAACCGCGCCGTTTTCATAGGCCAAGATCGCCTCGTTCTGGTTCTTGAAGAATTTTCCCTCTCCCCTGGCGCCCGGACGCTCCTGTGTCAGGTAATAAATGCCAAGCACCATATCCTGAGACGGGACGGCCACCGGGCCGCCGTCAGACGGCTTTAAGAGGTTGTTCGGAGAGAGCAGAAGGAACCGGCATTCCGCCTGCGCCTCCACGGAAAGCGGAAGATGAACCGCCATCTGGTCACCGTCAAAGTCTGCATTGAAGGCCGTACACACGAGCGGATGGAGCTTAATCGCCTTACCCTCAACGAGAATCGGCTCGAATGCCTGGATTCCCAGACGGTGCAGCGTAGGCGCACGATTTAGCATGACCGGGTGCTCCTTGATGACATCCTCTAAGACATCCCACACCTCGGACTGCAGACGCTCGACCATTTTCTTCGCATTTTTAATGTTATGGGCCGTGCCGTTCGCCACCAGTTCCTTCATAACGAAGGGCTTGAACAGCTCGATCGCCATCTCCTTCGGAAGGCCGCACTGATAGATCTTTAACTCCGGGCCGACAACGATAACCGAACGGCCCGAATAGTCCACGCGCTTTCCGAGCAGGTTTTGGCGGAAGCGGCCCTGCTTTCCCTTTAACATATCGGAGAGAGACTTTAATGCGCGGTTTCCGGGGCCCGTAACCGGCCTTCCCCGTCTGCCGTTATCAATCAGCGCATCCACCGCCTCCTGCAGCATACGCTTCTCATTGCGGACGATGATGTCCGGCGCGCCAAGCTCCAAAAGTCTTGCGAGGCGGTTGTTGCGGTTGATGATCCTTCTGTATAGGTCATTCAGATCGGAGGTCGCAAAACGGCCGCCGTCCAACTGTACCATCGGACGGATATCCGGCGGGATCACCGGGATCACGTTCATGATCATCCATTCGGGGCGGTTCCCGGAATTGCGGAACGCCTCGACTACCTCCAGGCGCTTGATCACACGCGCACGCTTCTGGCCCGTCGACTCCTGCAGGGCCTTTCGGAGCTCTGCGGAATCCTTTTCCAGGTCGATTGCCTTTAAGAGCTCCTGGATGGCCTCCGCTCCCATACCGACACGGAACGTCCCGTAGCCGAATTTCTCGACCGCGTCACGATATTCCTTCTCGGAGAGCACCTGCTTAAGCTGTAAGGACGTAGTTCCCGGATCCAGCACGACATACGAGGCAAAGTACAGGACCTTTTCGAGAACACGCGGGGAGATATCTAAAATCAGGCCCATCCGGCTCGGGATTCCCTTAAAATACCAAATGTGGGAAACCGGCGCCGCCAGGCTGATATGACCGATTCTCTCACGCCGCACGCTGGCCTTTGTCACCTCAACGCCGCAGCGGTCGCAAATGACCCCTTTGTATCGAATCTTTTTATATTTGCCGCAGTGGCACTCCCAGTCCTTGCTCGGTCCGAAAATGCGCTCGCAGAATAAGCCGTCCTTTTCCGGTTTTAACGTTCGGTAATTGATCGTCTCCGGCTTTTTTACCTCACCATGGGACCATTCCAGAATTTTTTCCGGAGAAGCAAGTCCGATACGGATTGCGTCAAATGTCATCGGCTGATAAGTTTCATTTGTCTCAGGCATGAATGGTGCTCCCTTCTATTTAATTATCGCTCTCAGAATAATCGTCCTCTGTATAATCGTCGTCGAGAAGCTCCTCATCATCCTCCGCCTCATCGTCGATGTAATCATCCTGCTCAATGTCCACCAGTTCGCCATCCTTGAACTCCTGCTCCTGATAGCCGAAATCACCATAGGATTCTCCCTTGTCATTATAGGGACGGTCGCCCTCAATGATCGACCGGAGATCCGTATCGCCGTAGTCGATGCTCTCAGTCATCTCGACCTCCTCGCCGTCCTCACGCAGCACGCGCACGTCGAGGCCCAAAGACTGCAGCTCCTTTAAAAGCACCTTGAAGGACTCCGGAATTCCTGCCTCCGGGATATTTTCTCCCTTGATGATGGATTCATACGTCTTCACACGGCCCACTACGTCGTCGGATTTCACCGTCAGGATCTCCTGCAGCGTATAAGCCGCACCATAAGCCTCGAGCGCCCAGACCTCCATCTCACCGAAACGCTGACCGCCGAACTGCGCCTTGCCGCCGAGCGGCTGCTGTGTTACCAGGGAATAGGGGCCCGTGGAACGCGCGTGGATCTTATCGTCAACCAGGTGATGGAGCTTTAAATAGTGCATGTGGCCGATGGTGGTCGGGCTGTCGAAATATTCGCCGGTACGTCCGTCGCGCAAAAGCACTTTTCCGTCGCGTTGGATCGGTACGCCCTTCCAGACCGCACGGTTATCCAGATGCTCGCCCAAGTATTCCATGACTTCGGGCTTCAAAAGTTCGGCATACTTTTCCTGAAATGCCTCCCACTCCATATTGACATAATCGTTTGCCAACTCCAGTGTATCCTGGATGTCGTTCTCATCCGCGCCGTCAAAGACCGGTGTGGACACGTTAAAGCCCAGAGCCCTTGCGGCCAGGCTCAAATGGATCTCCAGCACCTGCCCGATGTTCATACGCGACGGCACGCCTAACGGGTTTAGTACGATATCAAGCGGGCGGCCGTTCGGCAGAAACGGCATATCCTCCACCGGCAGCACACGGGAAACCACACCCTTGTTGCCATGGCGGCCGGCCATCTTATCGCCGACGGAGATCTTACGTTTCTGTGCGATATAGATGCGGACAGACTGGTTCACACCCGGAGCCAGCTCGTCGCCGTTTTCTCTTGTAAATACCTTGGCGTCCACGATGATTCCGTATGCGCCGTGCGGCACCTTTAAGGAGGTATCACGGACCTCTCTCGCCTTCTCACCGAAGATCGCACGGAGCAGACGCTCCTCGGCCGTAAGCTCGGTCTCGCCCTTCGGCGTGACCTTTCCGACCAGGATATCGCCGGCGCGGACCTCGGCGCCGATGCGGATGATCCCGCGCTCATCCAGATCCTTTAGGGCGTCCTCGCCGACCCCCGGCACGTCCCTCGTGATCTCCTCCGGCCCCAGCTTCGTGTCCCGGGCCTCCGCCTCATATTCCTCGATGTGCACCGAGGTATATACATCGTTCTGCACAAGCTTTTCGCTTAGCAGAACCGCGTCCTCATAGTTGTAGCCCTCCCAGGTCATGAAACCGATGAGAGGGTTCTTGCCGAGCGCGATCTCACCGTTCTTCGTGGACGGGCCGTCTGCGATGACTTCACCTGCCTCCACGTGATCGCCCTTGTATACGATCGGCTTCTGATTGTAGCAGTTGCTCTGGTTGCTTCTCTTGAATTTCGTCAGATGATACGCATCACGGTTGCCGTCGGAATCCCTGCGTATCACAATCTCGTTGGAAGCGGACCGCTCCACGACGCCGGCATTTTTCGCAACCACACAGACACCGGAGTCAACGGCCGCCTTCCCCTCGATGCCAGTGCCCACGACCGGGGCCTCCGTCGAGAGTAACGGAACCGCCTGCCTCTGCATGTTGGAGCCCATCAGCGCACGGTTTGCGTCGTCGTTCTCCAAAAACGGGATCATCGACGTCGCCACGGAGAATACCATCTTCGGGGAAACATCCATCAGGTCTATGGACTTCTTCTGGAAGGAGGAGGTCTCCTCGCGGAATCGTCCGGAGATATTGTTGTGGACAAAATGTCCGTCTGCGTCTAACGGCTCGTTTGCCTGCGCGACGATGAAATTATCCTCCTCGTCTGCGGTCAGATAAACCACCTCGTCCGTTATGCGCGGATTCGCCGGATCCGACTTGTCAAGAATCCGGTAGGGGGCCTCGACAAATCCGTACTGATTGACTCTCGCGTAGCAGGCCAGAGAATTGATCAGGCCGATATTCGGGCCCTCAGGCGTCTCGATCGGACACATACGCCCATAATGTGTATAGTGTACGTCACGGACCTCGAAGCCGGCGCGCTCTCTCGATAAGCCGCCCGGTCCCAGCGCCGAGAGACGTCTCTTATGCGTCAGCTCGGAAAGCGGATTGTTCTGGTCCATAAACTGCGAAAGCTGTGAGCTTCCGAAGAACTCCTTGACGGCCGCCGTTACGGGTTTGATGTTGATCAGGGACTGGGGCGTGATGCCTTCCATGTCCTGCGTGGTCATACGCTCACGGACAACACGCTCCATCCGGGACAGGCCGATGCGGTACTGGTTCTGCAAGAGCTCACCGACCGCACGGATACGACGGTTTCCTAAATGGTCAATGTCATCCTTTGTACCGATTTCATACTCAAGATGCATATTATAGTTAATGGAAGCGATGATGTCTTCCTTTGTAATGTGCTTCGGGATCAAATCGTGCACATGACGGTGCAGCTCGGCCTTTAACTCCTCCTCGCTCATGTTCCCTGCTTTTTCCAGGATACCGGAAAGCACCGGGTAGAATACTAACTCCGTAATCCCCGCTTCCTTCGGGTCAAAGCTCACATAGGAGGCCAGATCGACCATCATATTGGAGAGCACCTTCACCGTGCGCTCCTCGGTCTGGACGAGAACATACGGGATCGCCGCGTTCTGGATCGCAGTCGCCTGCTCCTTGGTCACGGCCTTGCCCGCACTGGCAAGGATTTCACCGGTCGTGGTATCCACCACGTCCTCTGCCAGGACCTTTCCCGTGATCCGGTTTTTGAAATGGAGCTTCTTATTAAATTTATAACGGCCGACCTTTGCGAGGTCGTATCTCCTCGGGTCGAAAAACATGCTGTTTAAAAGCCCCTCCGCGCTGTCCACGGAAAGCGGCTCGCCGGGGCGGATCTTTTTATACAGCTCCAAAAGTCCATCCTGATAATTGTCAGAGGTATCCTTGCCAAAGCTTGCCAGTATCTTCGGCTCCTCGCCGAACAGATCAACGATCTCGGCGTTGGTTCCGAAGCCCAGTGCACGGACAAGGACCGTCACCGGGACCTTTCTTGTCCGGTCCACACGCACGTAAAACACGTCGTTGGAGTCCGTCTCGTACTCCAGCCACGCGCCGCGGTTCGGGATCACGGTACAGGAGTAAAGCTCCTTGCCGATCTTGTCATGTTCAATTCCATAATAGATTCCAGGGGAACGTACCAGCTGGCTTACAATTACACGCTCCGCGCCATTAATCACAAACGACCCTGTATCCGTCATCAACGGCAGGTCGCCCATGAATATCTCGTGTTCATTAATCTCATCTTTATCTTTATTGCAGAGTCGCACCTTTACCTTCAAAGGCGCCGCGTAAGTTGCATCCCGTTCCTTGCATTCTTCAATCGTATACTTGATGTCATCCTTGCAGAGCGTAAAGTCCACAAACTCCAAGCTTAGATGTCCAGCAAAATCAGCGATTGGGGAAATGTCGTCGAAGACCTCACGCAGGCCTTCGTCGAGGAACCACTGATAGGAATTCTTCTGAATTTCGATCAGGTTGGGCATCTCAAGGACTTCCTTCTGCCTCGAGAAGCTCATTCTTACGCTTTTACCGGCCGGCACCGGACGTATTCTGCTTTTCTCCATTGACGTTTCACCCCTGTTTTCTTAGTCGATTCACTCTCTATTTTTGGGCATACTGGTACTATAAGGCACACGACACCACGATAGTGTACATTTCATACTAGCATGGGATTTTCAAGATGTCAAGGCATTTTTCCTGGAAATTTCGTTCCAAAAATCTTGTTTCCCGGCAGATTCGGGCTAAACAGTCCGGGAAAGCTTTCGGGTACGAGGCAGGCAACGTTCTTTTTGAGGTGAAAAGGAGCCTGTCATCACAGGCCCCTTTCTCCTATCTATGTTTCAATCCTTACACGCCAAAAATATTCATCCGAAGATATTCGCCCTTTTCTCCGACAAAAGCCAGCGTAAACTGGGCTGTGTCTCCCACTGCCACGGTGTCATCGTAGCTTCTGCCTTTTACGAGAAGTTCATGGAGCATCTCACTGCCTTTTATCTCTCCGTCGTAGAGCCCCAGCTCAGCAAATACATCTGCCAGAAGATCCGCCGCCGTGGAATATACCTCCTCATCGTCAAAGAGCACGACAAGAGAAATCCCGTGGAGTTCACTCGTGGCCGTGTCAAAATACAGGCCGGCATAGCCGACGATCTCTCCTTCCTGCATCAGGGCATATTCGTATTCCTCACTGTAGAGAGTCCTGTCCCCCTCCTCCCGGTTATAGGCATATACGGTGTAGGCCGCCGCATCCGGCCCGCCTTCTTCTGTTAAGAAGCCAAAAAAGCCGTTGAATTTTTCCTCAAACAGCTCCCTCACCTGCTCGGCCGTACACGGAAAATGCCGATATGAATTGCAGGCAATACCGGCCTTCCGAACCTCCTCACTCGTCAGATCCCGTCCCGACTGCCCCGTAACGGTCACCTCTGCGGTTTTTTCTGCCCGTTCCGATGCCTCTGCCACCGTCACATTCTGCCCGGCGTCCTGCTTCATCTTGACTTTAACCACGACTCGTATGACGGCTCCAAACAGTACAATCAGGAAATACGTAAGCGCAATGATCTGCAGTCTTTTGATCTGCCTGCGCTGTTTGGGGGATACCTCTTTTGGCTCGCGCCCCTGGGCCTTGGAGGCAGGGAAGCGGAACTTTGTGGCCGATGCCCGGCCTGCGGCAGACTGTCCGCGGGGCACGGACCGTCCGGGGAGGCTTGGTGTACGATGCTGCACCTTACCAGTCCGCAGATCCCCATGGTAGCTGCAATGCTCCTCCGACTCTGCATGCCGCTCATTCAGATAATAATCAATCTCCCGTACCTCCGGATGCCACACGATGCGTCTGCATTCCCCGCAGTAAATCCCATTTTTCATGACCTGATCGCAGTACGGGCATACCTTCCTTCTCATAGCCTGTTCCTCTTTTCGTCTTCGGTTCGTTTAATTAAGGAAAGTATACCATTTTCTTTCTGCCACGTAAAGTCCCTTATCCGTTCCTCTTATCTCTTTGCATCCAGGTCGAAGGCCAGGGCTTCGTCGAGAATCAGGACCGTTCGAAGCTGCCCGCAGTCAGCCACGATCATCCGGTCGTTGATGCCCGCGCTGCAGGGAATGCCCTGAATATTAGAATAATGGCCGCATACGGAAGCCACCGCCTGAGCCTCGCTTAGCTGCAAAGAATCCGCTTCCGTCAGCCCTGACTTGCGAAACCGGGACTCATATGCATCTGCTCGGAAATCTCTCCCTGTGACATTCCGTCCAGATAATACATTTTTGCAATTTCGATCATGAGCTGCGATTTTGCGATTTGCGCCTCTGTCATGGAATCCCTCATTTTTTCAGTCTGGCGTAGGCATCTGCGAAGTCCTTTACACAGTGTTCTCTGGTGCGGGGCCGGTATAAAGCGACGGTCAGATAAAGCGGTTCACAGATGACCAGCCCCTCATACCCGGCCTCCTGCCGCATCCGCAAACGCAATCACGCCGGCTAAAAGGCATGATGATGGACAGGTAAATGATACAAAATTCCGGCGTCCCGATAAACGCGTCAATCAACGCAAACACAAACATCAGGATCGGAATGATTAACGCCGCATTATGTCCGAATCTTTTGCCAGGAACTCGATTCCCACGTTCAAAATCCCGGGGTTCTTCAGGATCTCGATCGCTCCGCCCACGATGATCGTCATCGCGATGATGGAACTCTCCGCCGTAAAGCCCCGGTGTATAGATGTAATAAACTACATAAAGGTAACCGGCATTTTGGGAACGGCGTGATAGCTGTTCGGATCAATGACGGACTTTCCCGCTTCGTTCACCACGCGGTCACAGACACCTGTGGGAATGGCATATGTCGCGGCGCTCACCAGCATGATGATAATCAGCATGACGAACAGATGCGGCATTTTGATGGATTTCTTTTGATGCATAACTTTCCTCCTTTTTCTTTCCTGGTAAAGACCCTAAGACCCCTATCCCAGTTTCCCCTTTACGATCCGCAAAAATACGCGTACACCGATGGGCATACAGGCGTGATCAAAGGTGCCGCCGTGCACATTGCGCCCGCAGCGACAGTTCGCCCATAAGGCCCATAAAGGCCGTCTTGATTCCCGCGGTAGTATAGCAGTGGAAATCCTCTCCTCCCGGCGAGTGCACATCCGGCGCGCAGGGCGAATACCGGCCCTTCCTTCCTCGTATCCCAGACGCACAGGATGCTCGTCGTTCCCACATGCTCCTCCACCTCGTAGCCGTACGCACGCAGGTTTTTCGCAATGTAGGCCGATGTTTCATACTCCGGAGGACTGTGAAAAAGATTCTTTATTCAATAACGCCGCCTTCATTAAATCCCGGCTGGCGGTATTTTTCCCTTCCATACGATATTCCGATAATTTTCCCTGTACGTATGCGCTGATGCAAAGCACGCGGGAGCTCTCCTTTAATCCAAGCGGCTCCTTGAGTCCGGCAAGCGGCTTTTCTGTCAACAGGGCATGCAAAAGCCCGCTCGTCACGGCTCCGCTCTCGCCGAAAATGATCCGTTCGTAGCCCTCCCAGACGGCATCCTGTACGAGAATCCACCCCCGCTCCCGGGCCTGCCTCTGTGCGAAACGCACGGTATCGTCATAATTCAAATCCGTATTTTCCGCCCTCCATCAGCTTTCCGAGTGCATAGCTCCCTCCAAGCCCCTTAAATGCGTTGAGCCCGAACCGGAAGCTCTCATCCTTTACAAAAAATTCCGTGATCCCCATGCAGCCCGCCAGAGCCTTTAGTTTCCTGAGCGGCGTCTCCTCATATTAGGAGCAGCTTTTTCAGGCCCTGAAGGAATGGATCGTAGACGGGACCCTAAAGCCCGGAGAGCCTTTAAACGATATGGAGATCGCCCATTATTTTTCCGTGAGCCGGACGCCAGTCCGTGAGGCCGCACTCCTCCTGGCACAGCAGGGCCTCGTGGAGATCATCCCTTCGCGCGGAACCAAGGCTTCCAGGGCGAAAGCCGATAAGGCTTTTTCGATTTATGAGGCGCTTTCTGAAATCGCCGGCAGCGCCGCCTGGCTGGCCTGTCAAAAGCAGAAGCCAGGAGATTTAAAAGAGCTTCGCCGGACAGCTTACCTCTCATGTCTATCGCTATGAGGCCCTTTACTTTTCCGGAACAAGCGACCGCTCCCAGTCCGTTTGCGATCACACCACTATACTCGAGGCGTTTGAACAGCGCGACGAGGAAAAGGCCGTCCGCTGCTCCAAGGAAAACTAGATCAGCTTTTACGAGACGCGGCTGAAGAAGTTCCTTGTCTGAGGGTTCCGGCTTATTCTGCATAATATTCATTATTAACTTATAAAAATTCATTTTTCTCTTGACATTTCTCCCCGGCGGTTGTATAGTAATGTCGCAGCGGATATCCGGTTCCTTTCCGCAAACACTTCACGCGGATGCATCGAAGGGCCATCTATACCGGCTGCGATTCAGGGATAATCCCGCGACGGAGGAGAAAATTGATTATGAAAGAAAAAGTCGTCTTAGCATATTCCGGCGGCCTCGACACCACCGTACTGATTCCATGGCTGAAGGAAAATTATGATTATGAGGTGATCTGCGTCTGCATCGACGTCGGGCAGGGAAATGAGCTCGACGGGCTCGAGGAACGGGCCAAATACTGCGGCGCCTCCAAGCTCTATATCGAGCATGTAGTCGATACCTTCTGCGACGAATACATCGCGCCCTGCGTAAAGGCAAACGCGACGTATGAGAACAAATACCTGCTCGGCACCGCGATGGCCAGGCCGTTAATCGCCAAGATCCTCGTGGACATTGCCAAAAAGGAGGGCGCCGTTGCCATCTGCCACGGTGCGACCGGCAAGGGGAACGACCAGGTCCGCTTTGAGCTCGGCATCAAAGCGCTGGCCCCCGAGATGAAGATCATCGCTCCCTGGCGTACCTGGGAGATCCAGTCCCGCGAGGAGGAGCTGGAATACTGCGCAAAGCACCACATCGACCTCCCCTTCAAGGCGGACAACAGCTACAGCCGTGACCGCAACATCTGGCATATCAGCCATGAGGGCCTAGAGCTCGAGGATCCGGCGCAGGCGCCCAATTACGCACATATGCTGGTGCTCGGCGTCACGCCCGAGGAGGCGCCCGACGAGGAACTCACACTTTCGATCTCCTTTGAGAAGGGCCTGCCTGTCGCTTTAAACGGAGAAAGGATGAAATTCTCCGAGCTTCTCACCAAGCTCAACGAGCTGGGAGGCAAATACGGAGTCGGAATCACGGATATTGTAGAAAACCGTATGGTCGGCATGAAATCCCGCGGTATCTATGAGACACCCGGCGGCACGATCCTGATCGAAGCACACAAGCAGCTCGAGGAGCTGATCCTTGACAAGGAAACACTCAAATACAAGAAAAACATCGACAATGAATATGCCGATGTGGTCTATTCCGCCAAATGGTTCAGCCCGCTGCGCGAGGCGCTGCAGGCGTTCGTGGAAAGCACGCAGCAGTATGTGACCGGCGAATGTAAACTAAAGCTTTATAAGGGCAACATCATCAAGCAGGGAACCACCTCTCCCTACTCCTTATACAATGAAAGCATCGCCTCCTTCACGACCGGCGACCTCTACGACCATCATGACGCAAGCGGATTCATCAATCTCTACGGTCTTTCCACAAAGGTACGCGCGATGCGGATGAACGGAATCAAAAACAAGCAGTAAGGCAAACACCTTCCGGCATTGAACCGGAAGGCGTTTTTTATGTTCTGTGTAAAAGGAAGCTTTCTTACACATAAAACAGATGTATTTTTTTACAATCGCTCTTGACTTGTCGTGCATTGTTATGTATAACATGAATTGCCCGGTTTACCGGGCTGCTAATAACAGGGGCAGCACTGCCCATCGCCGGAGGTCTGCGCTTATGATACAAAAGGAAACTCTCGTTCTCGCTCTTTTTTCCGCCGTGCTGATCGGCTGTGTCGCGGCGGAACTCCCGATTCTTCTCGCATTGGCGGTCGGATACGGAATCTTTTTTGCCTATGCGGCAGGCAGGGGCTTTGCCTTTCGCTCTATACTTAAAATGTCCGCGCATGGGGCCCTGAAGGCAAAAAATATTCTCATTTCGTTTCTGCTGATTGGCATGCTGACCGCGCTGTGGCGGGCCGCCGGGACGATTCCGGTCGTCGTCTGCTTTGCCGCAGATTTTCTGCGGCCCTCGGTTATGCTTTTGATGGCATTTCTCTTAAACTGCCTGGTGTCCTTTCTCACCGGAACCGCGTTCGGAACCGCCGCGACCATGGGCGTGATCTGCATGACGATGGCACAGGCCATGGGCTGCAGCCCGGTTCTTACCGGCGGTGCGATCCTCTCGGGCGTATATTTCGGCGACCGCATGTCTCCGGTCTCCACAAGCGCCCTGCTGGTCGCGGAGCTGACCGGGACAAACATTTTCGACAATATCCGTCTGATGTTTGCAAGCGCTCTGATCCCCTTTGCGGCGTCCTGCGTATTCTATACGGCGGCCGGGTTTTTAAGCCCCACCACTCCGGCTGCCGGCATGGACATCCGTGCGCTCTTTTTGGGTGCATTCCGCCTGGGCCTTTTGCCCGTTCTGCCGGCAGCGGTGATCCTCCTTCTCTCGCTTTTCAGAGTTCCTGTAAAGCGGGCAATGTCGGCCAGCATCCTAACAGCGGTGCTCGTCTGTCTGTTTTGGCAAAATATCACTCCGCCCGCGCTCATACGGCTTCTGTTCTTCGGCTTTTTAAGCCCTGACCCGGCGCTTGCACCGATGATCAACGGCGGCGGTATTCAGTCCATGCTGAATGTCGGCGCGATTATCTGCATCTCATCCTCCTTTTCCGGGATCTTTGAGGGGACCGGGCTGCTAACACATTTAAAGGAGACCGCCGCCTCTCTCGGCAGACGTACCTCCCCATTTGCCGCTGCCCTTCTCGCATCTGTGGCTGCCTCCGCTGTGGCCTGCAACCAGACGTTGGCGATCCTCCTGACGCATCAGGTCTGCGCAAATGCAGAGCCGGACCGGCAGCGCTTTGCACTTTTCCTGGAGAATACGGCTGTTGTGACCGCCCCTTTAATTCCCTGGTCGATCGCCTGCGCCGTGCCGCTTGACTCCGCAGGAGCTCCGTCCGCCGCTGTCCTGGCCGCCTGTTATCTGTATCTGCTTCCTCTCTGGCGGCTTCTCGTCCAGGGACAGCGCACGCACGATGTGCCCGCCGCCGGTTAAAACGAGTCTCTTTCCCGTTTCGGTCGGAATGCTTTTTGGGGGGTACGCAGATGCAAAATGGCGGCGCGGCGGGCCCGCACCGGGTATTTTGTACTTTAAGCGCTGCCAGCCAGTCTTCAAGGGGCTCAGGCGTGATCCGCCTCGTCCTCCACCACGACCGAGACCCCGTCCTCCTGCGACAGCCTCTCCCGACACAGCTTTAAAAGCTGCTCCTGATACGGAGAGGCGTTTTGTACCCGGTACAGGTAGTAGAGAGTCCGGCTGGGCGGATCTATATCCAGCTCGTGGACCGACACCGGCGCATTCTTTAAGATGCTGCGCGCGATTGACACTGGAAGGAACGCCCAGTTGTCGCCGTGCTGCGTAAAATACTGCAAAAATCCCATCTCATCCAGATAGATCCTGGGAATCGCCGAGCTCCCGAAAAAATATTTATGCCATGCCTCAAACTGCCTGTCCCACTGCGTCCGGATCTCCTGTCTGGGGTCCAGCTCACTGACCTTTAATTTCTTCGGCAGATTCAGATCCTTCCCGACTACCAGGCACAGCTTCTCCCGAAACAAAATATTGGTCTTTACCTGCGAGGAATACATGGGATCCGTGATAAAGGCGATGTCCGCACTCTTGTCGCTCACGTTGGAGTACGCCTCGCTTGAATGAAGCGTGGTTACATGCAAGCTGCATTCCGGATGCTCCCTCATGAAGGTCTGGAATACCGTGGGCAGCAAAAAAGCCAGAAGGCTCCCCACGCTTGCCACATACAGGCTCCTCTCATTCCCCAGAAGGGCTTCCTCCTGCATTTCGTTCCAGAGTGCCTGGAAGCGATGGGCCAGGCCGATGAACGCCCGCCCCTGCCTTGTGAGCTCTACATGGCGGACCCCCTTGCTTCTCACAAAAAGGCTATATCCCAATTCCTCTTCCAACGCCCGGATCCTGCGTCCTAATGCCGGCTGTGTAATATACAGCTTCTCCGCTGCCGCCGAAAAGCTCCCGTACTGTACAATATGCAGAAACGCCTCGATCTCCGGAAATGTCATCGTTTATTCCCTCTAAAATATTAATGTTTATTAACATTATATCAAATAAATAATCATTTTACAATCATATTCTTTTGTGTTATAGTCTACTCATAAGAAATAAGGAAACAAACAGCCCGGTAAAAATAAAGGAGGAGCGTATTATGATCGAGACATCGTTAAAGGATCTGTGGGAGAACTGTGAGCCGATTGACTAAGTCAAAGACTGCCAAGCCGGGCAGATGTCTGTCCCGCGAAAGAGCAGCAAACCATTAGAGCGATAGCAGCACCGGAGGGGGCAGGTCCCCTTTCCGGTGCTGCTTCCTTTCTTTTATTAAAGTGCCGTTCCTTTTTTCGGCACAAAGAAACGGCCCGTATCCACACCTTCGAGAGCAAGCAGTTTGATTTTCTTTTCCAGCCCTCCTGCATACCCGGTCAGGCTGCCGTTTGTGCCGACGACACGATGGCAGGGGATCAGGATGGAGATCGGATTGTGGCCCACCGCACCTCCCACTGCCTGGCCGGACATGCTCTCCCGCCCAAGCTTTGCGGCGAGCTTTTTCGCAAGGCTTCCATAGGTGGTGACTTCCCCGTATGGAATCTCGCATAAAAGCTTCCAGACCTCCTGGCGGAATGCCCCGCCGACCGGAGCCAGAGGGATTTCCGTTACGGGCGGCTTTTTGCCAGCAAAATAGCGCTCCAGCCAATCCTTTGCCTGCGCAAAAATCGGCAAATTGTCGTCTCGTGTCACCGCTTCCGGGATGCCTGCGCCAAAATATTTCTGTCCTTCTATCCATATGCCCACTAGATTTTTCCCGTCGCTGCCAAGCGTAAGTTTTCCCACTGGTGATGCGTATTCCGTCACATAGCACATACATACTCCTGTTCTTTCTCAAAAGGCCCCCGGCAGAATGTTCCTGCCGAGGGCCTTATACTCTTTAAAAGTCTCTCTTTTTACTTCGTAGCCGCAGCCTTTGCCTCTTTAATCTTCTGCGTCAGAACCGGAACGATCTTGTTCAGATCGCCGACAACACCGTAGTCTGCCACATCAAAGATCGGAGCGGACTCATCCTTGTTGATCGCAATGATGATGTCAGCTTCTTCCATACCGGCAACGTGCTGGATCGCGCCGGAGATACCAATTGCAAAGTACACATGCGGACGAACGGTCTTACCGGTCTGTCCGACCTGCAGATCCTTCGGCTTCCAGCCGGCATCAACCACTGCACGAGAGCAGCTCACGGTACCGCCGATTGCCTCTGCCAGCTCCTCGAGGATCTTGAAGTTCTCCGGGCTTCCGACTCCACGGCCGCCGGAAACAAGGATCTTCGCATCCATGATATCGGCAACGTTGGAAACGGCCTTGACGATCTCCACGATCTCCACATACTTGTCGTTCGGCGTAAATCCGGGATTGAACTCCTCGACCTCAGCCTTTCTGCCTGCCTCCTTCGGAAGCTTCTGCATAACGCCAGGACGAACGGTCGCCATCTGCGGACGGAACTCCGGGCAGGCGATCGTTGCGATCGTGTTGCCGCCGAATGCCGGACGGGTCATCAAAAGCTGATTGTGCTTCTGCTCCTTGCCGGCAGTCTCGACCAACGGGAAATCACCGATGTCAAGCTGCGTACAGTCAGCGGTCAGACCGGTATGGACTCTCGCGCAGACACGCGGGCCAAGGTCACGGCCGATCGCGGTCGCACCGATTAAGAATACGTCCGGTTTATACTTCTCGATTACGGAAGCAAGCGCATGTGTATACGGCTCTGTTCTGTACTCCTTTAACTCCGGATCATCAACAACGATGACCTTATCTGCGCCGTACTCGCCAAGCTCGTCTGCAAGGCCCTTCACGCCGGAGCCGATCAAAACTGCTGTTACGGTAGTCCCTAAATCTTTTGCTAAGTCTTTGCCTTTTCCGATCAGTTCGAAAGCGATGCTGCTGATCTGATTGTCAACCTGCTGCGCAAAGACATATACACCCTTATATTCTGCTAAGCTCATCACTATTCACCACACTTTTCTATATTTTTATTAAAGTACATGTTTCTCTGTAAGTTTGCCGACAATGTATTCCACGGAAGCTGTCGGATCCAGAGCAACCTTCTCGCCTGCGCCCTTTCTTACCTTATCGGATGCCTTTGCGATCTGCGTCGGGGATCCCTTAAGGCCTAAGTTGGAATCCAGAACATCCTTTAAGTCGTTTCTACCCCATACGGTAACTTCCTTCTGGTATGCATCGAAGATCCCGCCCGGAGTCATGTAACGCGGCTCGTTTAATTCGGAAAGTGCTGTAATTAAGCACGGCATTTTTGCTTTGAGGATGTGGTATCTGTCGTCATACTGACGCTGAACGATGACGGAGTCACCCTCGATCTTGATGTCCTGCGCATAGCTGATAACCGGGATTCCGAGATGCTCGGAGATCTGCGGTCCAACCTGTGCAGTATCACCGTCGATTGCCTGACGGCCGGTGATGATCAGGTCATAATCCAGATTGCGCAGCGCGCCCGCGATCGTCTGGGAGGTAGCCCAGGTATCTGCGCCGCCTAAGACACGGTCGGTAACAAGGATTCCCTTGTCTGCACCCATTGCCATTGCCTCGCGGAGAACCTCCTCCGCCTTCGGAAGGCCCATCGTAACGACAGTAACCTCAGCACCATACTGATCTTTTAAACGCAGGGCTGCCTCCAGACCTGCCTTGTCATCTGGGTTCATGATCGTGAGCATTGCCGCTCTGTCGAGTGTTCCATCCGGTTTAAACTTTACGCCGCCCTTGGTATCCGGCACCTGTTTAATGCAAACAACTACTTTCACTGTATTTCACTCCTTATTTTTGTTTTCTTTGTCCTGGTGTCCGGATCCTGTTATTTTAACAGAGAGCCGGAGATAACCATTCTCTGAACCTCACTGGTACCCTCGTAGATTTCCGTAATCTTCGCATCGCGCATCATACGCTCTACGTCGTACTCTCTGATGTAACCGTAACCACCATGGAGCTGAACGGCCTTGGTTGTAACTTCCATCGCAACCTCTGCCGCATACAGTTTTGCCATAGCTGCCTCTACGCTGTAGGACTTCTGCGTCTTCTTCGCCATTGCCGCGCGGTATACCATGTACTGAGCCGCCTGTACCTTCGTAGCCATATCGGCAAGCTGGAACTGCGTGTTCTGGAACTGTCCGATCGAACGGCCGAACTGCTTTCTCTCTTTTACGTACTCAACTGTTCTCTCTAATGCGCCCTCTGCAAGGCCAAGAGCCTGTGCGGCGATTCCGATACGGCCGCCGTCAAGCGTATGCATGGCGATCTTGAAGCCCTCGCCCTGCTTGCCAAGGATATTCTCCTTCGGAATCCGGCAGTCTGTGAAGATGAGCTCATATGTAGAGGAGCCGCGGATACCCATCTTGTTCTCCTTGGTTCCGAAGCCAAAGCCCGGTGTGCCCTTCTCTACGAGGAATGCGGTAATCTCTTTCTGCTTTCTGCCGCGTTTCTCAATGACACCGGTGACGGCGATCACAACATACACGTCTGCTTCCTTACCGTTGGTGATGAAGATCTTGGATCCGTTTAAAACCCACTCGTCGCCATCCAGGACAGCCTTCGTCTGCTGGCCCTGTGCATCGGTACCTGCGCCCGGCTCGGTTAAGCCGAATGCGCCTAACTTCTCGCCCTTTGCAAGCGGAATCAGGTATTTCTGCTTCTGCTCCTCTGTACCGTAGGTCAGGATCGGATCGCAGCAAAGAGAGGTATGTGCGGAGACGATAACGCCTGTGGTTCCGCATACTTTGGACAGCTCCTCTACGCACATTGCATAGCAAAGCGGATCACAGCCCTGTCCGCCGTACTCCTTCGGAATCGGGATTCCCATGAAACCGTTTTTCGCCATTTTTTCAACGGTTGCTCTCGGGAAAATCTCGGTCTCGTCCACCTCTTGAGCAAGAGGTTTCACTTCCTTCTCAGCGAAATCATGGAATAATGTTCTCGCCATCTCATGCTCTTTACTTAATGTAAAATCCATGTGTTTAGTTCCTCCTTGTGAATTGTTTCATATATAACATGGGCAAATGTGGATGCTCCATTTCCCCTATGCCCCTGACATGGATGCGCAGTGCGCAGACGGTCCTTCGGCCGCCTGATCTGCGCACTGCCTGTATGTTTTATTTGGAATAATCGTAGAAGCCCTTGCCTGTCTTCTGTCCGAGAAGTCCGCCGCGGACCATCTTCTTAAGAAGCGGATTCGCACGGTACTTCGGATCTCCGGTTTCCGTGAGCAGAACGTCCATGATCGCCAGGACGATGTCCAGGCCGATCAGATCGCCGAGCGCCAACGGTCCCATCGGATGGTTCGCACCGAGCTTCATAGCCGTATCAATGCCCTCAACGGAGGCAACACCGTCCGCGTAGATGCCGATCGCCTCATTGATCATCGGAATCAGGATGCGGTTGACGACAAAGCCTGCGGCCTCCTCAACCTGAACCGGAGTCTTTCCGATTTCCTCGGAGATCTTCTTAACGGTCTCCACATCCTCCGGCTTCGTATTCAGTCCGGCAATGACCTCGACTAACTTCATGACAGGCGCCGGATTGAAGAAATGCATGCCGATTACGTGACGCTCCACCGCGGAGCCGATCTCTGTAATGGAAAGGGAGGATGTATTCGTCGCAAAAATACAGCTCGGCTTGCAGATTGCCTCCAGCTCTTTAAAGGTCTGCTTTTTGATCTCCATGTTCTCGATGGCCGCCTCGACAATCAGATCGCAGTCACCGCAGATGTCCTTTACACCGGTCGTAATCTTGGAAAGGATCTTATCCGCATCTTCCTGTGCCATCTTGCCTCTGGCAATCCTCTTTTCAAAGCCCTTGGCGATCTTATTTTTTCCATTTGCCGCGAATGTCTCGTTGATGTCGCAGAGCATGACCTCATACCCTTCTGTCTGCGCAAACGCCTGTGCGATTCCAGAACCCATGGTTCCGGCACCGATAATACCAACCTTCATGGTCATATGCCTCCTCATTGTTTATCGATTCTTGAATTCCTCAACCTTGCGTTTTTCAAGGAATGCTGCCATTCCTTCCTTCTGGTCCTCGGTCTCGAAGCAGTCGCCGAACCACTTCTCCTCAACCTCGGCTGCATGGCCCATATCGGCAAGATACCCTTCCGTGATCGCCTTCTTACAGTTTCTCACTGCGATCGGGGCGTTGGAAGCGATCTTTACCGCCAGCTTCATGGCCGCGGGCAGAAGCTCCTCCTGCGTATGAACCGCATTTACCAGACCGATGCGGTACGCTTCATCCGCCTTTATGTTCTTTGCCGAGTAGATCATTTCCTTTGCCTTTCCGGTCCCGATCAGGCGCACCAGACGTTGCGTCCCGCCAAAGCCGGGCGTAATTCCGAGTCCCACCTCCGGCTGTCCGAAAACGGCATTATCGGAGCAAATGCGGATGTCACAGCTCATCGCAAGCTCATTGCCGCCGCCGAGTGCAAAGCCGTTGACTGCAGCGATCGTGGGGATCGGAAGGGACTCTAGCTTCAGGAAAATATCGTTGCCGTATTTGCCGAACGCCTCTCCTTCCGCCTTTGTCATCGTACTCATCGCGCCGATATCCGCGCCGGCCACGAATGATTTCTCTCCTGCCCCGGTCAAAACCACGGCTCTTGTTTTCTCCGGATCGATTCCGTCGATCACAGCCTCAAGATCCGCAAGCACTTCCTTGTTTAACGCGTTTAACGCCTTCGGGCGGTCGATCGTGATCACGCCGACATAGCCGTTTTGCTCATATTTTACAAAGCCCATGCTGGTCGCCTCCTGATTAATCTCTCTTTACGATGGTCGCGCAGCCCATGCCGCCGCCAATGCAAAGCGTGGCCAGACCGGTCTTGGCATCCTTTTTCTGCATCTCATGAAGCAGCGTCACCAGGATACGGCATCCGGAAGCCCCAACCGGATGGCCCAGAGCGATCGCGCCGCCGTTCGGGTTCAGCTTGGAAAGATCAAAGCCCAGATCCTTTCCTACCGCTACGGACTGCGCCGCAAACGCCTCGTTGGCCTCGATCAGATCGAAGTCTCCGATGCTCATATTGGCCTTTGCCATCGCCTTCTTCGTCGCCGCAACCGGGCCGATGCCCATGATGCGCGGCTCAACGCCTGCCAGCGCGCCTGCCACCCAGGTCGCCATCGGCTTCACACCGAGCTCTTTTGCTTTTTCCTCGCTCATGACGACGATCGCTGCAGCGCCGTCGTTGATGCCGGAGGAGTTGCCGGCCGTGACAAGGCCGCCATCCTTCTTGAATGCCGGTTTCAGCTTCGCAAGCGTCTCAACCGTCGTTCCGGCTCTCGGGCCCTCGTCGGTATCCACGATCACACTGCCCTTTTTCTGCTTTACTTCTACAGGAACGATCTCATCCTTAAAAGCACCATTCTTCTGAGCCGCCTCTGCCTTCTGCTGGCTGTCCGCGGCGAATTTATCCAATTCTTCCCTTGTCAGGCCCCACTGCTCACAGATATTTTCTGCCGTGATTCCCATATGATAATTGTTGAATGCATCCCATAATGCATCGTTTACCATCGTGTCCACCAATGTTGCGTTGCCCATCCGATAGCCATAACGGCCCTTCATCATGGCATACGGCGCCAAGGACATATTCTCCATGCCGCCTGCGACGACAATATCCGCGTCTCCTGCCTCGATCATCTGCGCAGCCATATTGACACACTGTAATCCGGAACCGCATACGACGTTGATCGTGACGGCCGGCACCTCAATCGGAAGTCCTGCTTTAATGGAAGCCTGGCGAGCCACGTTCTGACCCTGGCCAGCCTGGATTACGCATCCCATATAGACCTGATCAACCTGCTCCGGAGCGACGCCTGCCCGATTCAGAGCCTCTTTAATTACGATCGCTCCCAGTTCCGGAGCAGGAACGGTGCTTAAAGCGCCGCCCATCGTCCCGATTGCGGTGCGGCATGCGCCGGCCAGTACAATTTTCTTTGCCATGTGTTTTTCCTCCTCATTGATCGCAGTTGCCTGAAACTGTAACCTGCTTTTTATATGTTTAATCATAACACCAATCCATTTTCCTGTCAAATAATTATCAAAGGTTTTTTATGTATTTTTTCTAAATCAAAAAGGAATTTTCATTTCTAATTGCGGCATACTGTTTCGATTCATGTAGAATTTTTTCCCTGTTTTTTGTCTATTATTGCCAAAGGAGAATTATTTGCTTCTGCGTCTCTAGGGCGTGTCTGAAAATTCATTCGGGCCAAATCTCCCGCAAACTGTGATGCACATCTGACGGAAAACAATCTTCAGGCACGCTCTAAATCCAGGTTGTGCGGCAGCTCATCGGTTCCACGATTCATCAGCTACGATTTTACAGGAGGACGAACATGAGTAAGGTTTCAATTATTACCGCACAGGAAGCGGCAGCCATGGTTTCCGATAATATGGTGATCACCACCCACCAGCGGCTTCGTTGCCAGCGCTATGCCGGAGGCACTCACCAGGGCCTTAGAAAACCGTTTTTTAGAGACCGGTTTCCCCAAAAATCTCACGCTTTTTTACGCGGCTGCGCAAGGAAACCGCAACGGCAGCGGTGCAGACCACTTTGCCCATGAGGGCATGACAAAACGTGTCATCGGAGGCCATTGGAACATTGGCCCAGCTCTATAGCGAGATCGCCGCACACCGCGTCGGTGTCATTACCTACGTTGGACTCAATACCTTCGCCGACCCTCGGATCGAGGGTCAGAAGCTTAATTCTGTTTCTACCGAGGATTTGGTAGAGGTAATCCATATCGGCGGTGAGGAGAAACATCTATAAATAAATCTTTCCCGATCGACATCGCTTTCATCCGTGGAACCTATTCCGCCGAACACGGCAATGTCACTCTGGAGCGGGAAGTCGCCTCTCTCGAGACAGCCTCTATCGCGCAGGCCGTTAAAAACAGTGGCGGCAGGGTCATTGTCCAGGTGGAAAGAGTCGTGGAGAACGGCAAGTTTGATCCGAAGCTTGTCAAGATCCCTGGCATCTATGTGGATGCCGTCGTAATTTGCGAGGGCAAGAAAAATCATGAACAGTGCGTCGGATGCGAATACGACGGGGCCATGAGATTTCCGTGTTCCCTTGAGCAGTCGGCTGCGGCGGTTTTGTCAACATTACACAGAACGCTAAACGCGTATTCTTCTGCGGGACTTTTACTGCCGGCGGGCTTGCCGTTGAATTTGAAGACGGCAGACTGAAGATCGTCAAGGAGGGCCGTGAGAAAAAGTTTATCGAACATGTGGAGCAGATCGCGTTCAGCGGTGCTTATGCCAACAAAACGGGACAGCCGGTTCTCTATATCACGGAATGCGCCGTATTTGAACTGCGTAAGGACGGCGTGTATCTCACGGAAGTGGCGCCTGGCATCGCCATCTTCGTCGCGGTCTGCTCGGGTCTTCCGATTCTGGAAAGCCTGCAGAACTCCTTTATGCCGGCAGCCGGGGACTATGTCATCAACTACTTTTTAATTTTCTTTGTCGGAGCTTTATTTGGTGCGGTGTATCAGTTTACTGGCGCCGCCGAATCCATTGCAAGAGCCATCGCCGGCGTCAGCAAGGGGAAATTTGCCGCCCCGATCCTTATGTGCATCACGGGTCTTTTGACCTTCGGCGGAGTCAGCGGCTTTATTGTCTTTTTCGTCATCTGCGTCGGCCCTTGCGGCTCTGCTTGCGGAGGTATGGGCGTCGCCTTCAATGCCCTAAAGGATACCTACATATCTATGGGCCTGAATCTGGAGTACGTCCACCGTATCGCCACCATTGCGGCCGGTACGCTCGATACCCTTCCCCATCAGGGCACCCAGATGCATCAACTTTTTACTCACAACCTCACAGCACACCGTCTTCCAGTATATGAGCCAGAAGCTGGCCCCTTTTGATTTAACACCCTCGCAATATGGTGTACTTAACTGTCTGTGTGCCAACGGCAATACCTGTCTCCCGAAGTAGATCGCCGATCTTTTATGTCTGGAAACTTCAACTATTTCCGGTATTTTGGACCGGATGCAGAAAAAGGAGCTGATTGACCGGGTCATTAATACGGAAAACCGCCGTGAGATCCTTGTCACCACAACACGCAGGGGCGCCGCCCTGGAAGAACCTGTCTTACAAACCATTGAGGAGGTCAATCAGGCGGTCCTCGCTGACTTCAGTGAAGACGAGGCAGAATTTTTTAAAGCGTGTCTGCGGCACATCGCAGAAAAAGCATTGTAATCTCGGTTACACTGCTTTTTTACACCAAATTACTAGTATGCTAATTATTTTTATAATTTATTACTCGTTATCATCAATATAGATACGCAGGAGGATTCTCCAAATGAAAATCATTTGCTATGACTCTAAAAGAGCAGCCGCTCCCCGACAAGAAACCACATACATGTTTAACAAATAGCAAAGGAATTTTCCATATGAAAGACGATATTCTGGTATTCGTAGAAAAACGAAACGGGCAGCTTCAAAAAATAAGTGCCAAATTGATCGGCGGCGCACGCCGGCTCGCTAAAAAAAGCGGCGGCAGAGTTTTGGCTCTGCTGGCAGGCTACCAGCTTGCAGAGGACGCCAAGCGGCTTCAAAGGGCAGGAGCCGACGAGGTGCTCCTGGCCGACTCCCTTTCCCTCGCGGAGTATTCCATCGCCTGCTATGCAGATGTCTGCCAGGCGGCGTTGCGGACGGTAAAGCCTTTTCTATTCCTTTTTGGCTCCACCACGATCGGGATCGGCTTAGCTTCGGCTCTGGGGGGCAAGACTGGACGCCGGGCTCGCGGTCGACTGTACCGAGCTTTGGATCTCACAGGAAGTGCCGTTTTCCTGTCATATGTCGCGTCCCAATCTGGATGGGGCCTCTGTCGATTCCCTGTGCTGCCAGAATACCTGACTCTTTGTTGCCACTCTGCGGCCCGGTGTTTTCACGGCCCTCACAGGGGATGAGCTGCACACGCTTGCCCCCAAAACCTGTCCTGTTTCCTTCCCTCCCGTCTCTCTGTCCTCGGTCGTAAACGGCGTAGAGCTCCTGTCCGTGAAAACGCAGAATCGAAATATGACTGCCTCCATCACCGAGGCCAGGGTTCTGGTCGCCGGAGGCCGGGGGATCGGAGGGCCGGAGGGGTTTCAGATGCTGCGCAGGGTGGCAAATCTTCTAGGCGGAGAAATCGCCTGCTCCCGCGCCTGCTTGGAAGCGGGCTGGATTGATACCGCACCGCAGGTTGGGCAGACAAGAAAAACCGTTCGCCCTGACCTTTACCTGGCCTGCGGAATCTCCGGCGCCTTCCAGCATGTCACAGGCATGGAGAATTCCGGCCTGATTATCTCCATCAATAAGAATCCGGCCGCACCGATTTTCGATATTTCCGACTTCGGGATCGTCGGCAGCGTAGAAATCATCCTGCCCGCGTTGATCCAGGCACTCGAGCAATATTATTCCGAATAATGCTATGATGCACGGAGTGTTTCGTCATGGCCCGACGGCCGGTAAACGTATCTGTTCAGCCTACGGGCTCCTGTTCACAATAACGCCAACAGCTTCCCTGTTGCAAAAATGCACAGCATATATTGACCTTGCCTGGATTAAATGTTAAAATGTTATCAACATTATTTTAAGAAACGAGGGCGAATCATATGGATTACAAAAAAATGTATCAGGATAAGCTGGTCTCGGCCGAGGAGGCCGCCAAAGCCGTAAAATCCGGTGACTGGGTCGATTACGGATGGACCACCGCAACCCCCGTGGCCGTCGATGCGGCGCTCGCGAAACGGCTGACAACGCTCACCGATGTGAACTTCCGCGGCGGTATCCTAATGTGGGTTCCCGAAATCTTTAAAATTGAAAACCCGGCAGAGCATCTTACCTGGAATTCCTGGCATATGGGCGGGATCGAGCGGAAAGCCATCGCACAGGGCTTTTCTTACTATGCTCCTATCCGCTATTCCGAGCTTCCCCGCTATTACAGGGAATCGCAGACCAAGCCGGATGTCGCGATCTTCCAGGTCGCTCCCATGGATGCACACGGCTTCTTTAATTTCGGCCCCAACGCCTCCCATATGGCGGCATGCTGCGAGACCTCCAAGGTCATCATCGTAGAGGTCAACGAAAACATGCCGGTCTGCCTCGGCGGCTTTGAGGAGGGTATCCACATCTCCAAAGTCGATATGATTGTAGAGGGAAACAATCCTCCGATTGCAGAAATGGGCGGAGCCGCTGCAGCCAGCGAGGTGGACGAGGCAGTCGCAAAGTTAATTGTCTCTGAAATCCCGGACGGCGCCTGCTTGCAGCTCGGCATCGGCGGAATGCCGAATGCAGTCGGTTCCCTGATCGCCAAATCCGACTTAAAGGATCTTGGCGTACATACCGAGATGTACGTGGACGCCTTTGTTGACATCGCAAATGCGGGAAAGATTACAGGCGCGAGAAAGAGCATTGACAAAGGCAGGCAGGTCTATGCCTTTGGCGCGGGGACAAAAAAACTGTACGATTACCTCCATCAGAATCCGGAGTGCATGTCTGCGCCGGTTAATTATACCAACGATATCCGCTCCATTTCTGCTCTGGACAACTTTATGTCGATCAACAACGCGGTGGATCTGGATCTGTTCGGACAGGTCAATTCCGAGTCCTCCGGTATAAAGCACATCAGCGGCGCCGGCGGACAACTTGATTTCGTCCTGGGCGCATACCTTTCCAACGGCGGAAAGAGCTTTATCTGCTGCTCCTCCACCTTTAAGACAAAGGACGGCCAGTTAAAGTCCCGCATCCTGCCCACCTTAAATCCGGGCTCCATCGTGACCGACACGCGCGCCAATATCCATTATCTCGTCACCGAATACGGGATCGTGAACTTAAAGGGCCTTTCCACCTGGCAGAAGGCCGAGGCCATCATCTCCGTCGCACATCCACAGTTTCGGGATGAACTGATCGCCTCTGCGGAAAAAATGAGCATCTGGAAACGCAGCAACAAACGTTAAAAACAGACATTTTTAAAAGGACGGCCGTGCTGATCACATACTGCACGGCCGTCCTTTTCTTTTTTCTTTTATTTCATTCCGTATTTTTCACACAGCGCTTCCCATACCGCATCAAAGGGCTTCACAGGCGCCTGCTTTTCTTCGTGTCGGCCGATCTGCTTTTCCATCCAGACCATGTTGTACCAGCGATTGAATTTGTACCCGCACTGATAAAACTCGCCGACCATACGGTAGCCCATCCGGCTGTGGAAACGAACACTGTCCATAGTCAAATATTCGTCATCTTCCCCATTAGGAGGGCAGCCGATACAGGCGTTCATATTGAGAATCCCCTGCTCTTTTAAAGCGGCCTCCAGCGCATCGTGAAGCTTTCTGCCGATTCCCTGCCCTTTTCTGGTTTCTTCTACGTAGATCGACGTCTCCACGGCCCAGTCGTACGCCGCCCGCCCTTTAAACGGGCCCGCATAAGCAAATCCCAAAAGTTTGCCGTCTGCCTCGGCTGCCAGATACGGATACCGCTTACGCACCGTCTCCAGCCGGCCTCGAAACTCCTCCACGGAAGGGATCTCGTATTCAAAGGTAATGGCCGTTTTTTTCACGTACGGCGCATAGATCTCGTGCAGCCGCCCGGCATCCGCCGGCTGTGCCGCCCGGATCGTTACCTGCTTTTCCATTACGCTTTGCTCTCCGCCTGCAGATAATCAAACGCAAACTGCGCATAGATTCCTGTACCCAGATATAAGACATCCTCATCCACATCGAACGCCGGATGATGGTGGACACAGTCAATGCCCTTTTCACGGTTCCGACAGCCTAAAAAGCCATACACGCCCGGCACCTTTTCCATAAAGACACTGAAATCCTCGGCCCCTGTCAGCTTCGTAAGTGGCTTTAAGGCAGACTCTCCCATTACCTTCCCGGCTGCATCTCTCGCAAGCTCCACAAGCGTCTGATCGTCGTTGATCAACGGGCTCGGCCCAAAGTAATAATCAAACTCGGCCTCGCAGTTATAGCTTTCGACGACGCCCTTCACCGCCTTTTCGATGCGGCCCGGCATGCTATCCCTGAGTTCCCTGTTAAAGGCCCGGACGGTCCCGACAAGCTCCACCTTGTCCGCGACAATATTTTCTTTGGTTCCTCCGTTCATCATACCGACCGTGACCACCAGGCTGTTGAACGGATTGTTTACACGGCTCGGGATCTGCTGTAATGCCTGGACGGCCGCCGCCGCGGCCAGGATTGCATCATGGCCCAGATGCGGTGCGCTCCCGTGTGTGAGCTTCCCGAGTACCCGGATCGTAAACCGGTCGCTGCAGGCCATGCGCTCGCCGGCCTCAAAATTTACCGTTCCCGAATCCATAAGCGCCCGGACATGCATTCCAAAGATCGCATCCACACTCTCGAGCGCACCGCGCTTTACATATTCCTCCGACTTACGTCCGATTTCCTCCGCCATCTGGAAGATCAATCGGACCGTCCCGCAAAGCTCCTCCTTATGCGCGGCGAGGATCTTCGCTGCGCCTAAAAGCATCGCCGTATGGCAGTCATGGCCGCACGCATGCATCACGCCGGGCGTCACGCTGCAATAGGTCTTTCTGGGCTCCTCCGTGATGGGCAGGGCATCTATATCGGCCCGCAGCATCACGGTTTTGCCGGGCTTTCCCCCTTCGATCGTCCCGATACAGCCCGTAATCCCGTCGAAAGTCTGAACGGCGATCCCGGACTTCTCCAGCTCTGTCTTGATAAATTCCGTCGTCTTTACTTCCTCCATGCCCAGCTCCGGATGGGCATGAAGATGGTGACGGCACTCGATTACATACTGCTCCTGTTCCTTTGCAAGCTCCCGTACATTCATGCGTTTTCACCTCCTGCTGCTTTTTCCAGGTAATCGGCGGCAAACCGAGCATATCCGGCCGCCCCCCTCGGAAGGATCTCCTCATTGATGCGGAATTTCTCATTATGAACCGCATGCACGCTTCCCGTGGCTTCGTCGTAGCAACCGATGAACACAAACAGGGAGCACGGGATATGTTCCATAATATAAGAAAAGTCCTCGCTGCCAGTCGCTTTCTCCGTCTCTACAAGCACCTCCTCGCCATACAGTGTCCGGAACGATTCCCGCGCCGTCTCGTTGAGCGCCAAATCGTCGTTTCTTACCGACGGCTCCAGATAGTTGTATTCGACCTCAGCCGTACAGCCGTTCGCAGCAGCCGTATTTTCCACGATCCGGCGCATCACGCCCTCGACCATCTGTCTTGCTTCCTTCGTGTAGCAGCGCACGGTGCCCTCCATCACGGCTTTATCCGTGATGATGTTGAACTGCGAGCCGGCTTTGATCGTTCCGACCGTAACCACTAGGGAATTTAACGGGTCGTTGGCCCGGCTCACGATTGTCTGAAGGTTTAGCAGGATCGCACTGGCCGCCACAATCGCATCCTTAGAGAACTGCGGCGCAGAGCCGTGTGCCGAGACGCCGTGCACCGTGATCTTAAAGTTGTCGCAGCTCGCAAGCAGCGCTCCGTCGCGGACCGCAAACGTCCCGCTCGGCGCAGTCGCCGACACATGCATCCCCATCGCGGCGTCGATTCCCTCCAAATATCCTTTATCGACATAGTAATGGCTCCCGATAAACGCCTCCTCTGCGGCCTGGAACAGAAGCTTTACGGTCCCGCAAAGCTCATCCTTGCTCTCCCACAGCATCCTGGCAGCCCCAAGAAGCATTGAGGCATGGCAGTCATGGCCGCAGGCATGCATTACGCCCGGATTTTGGCTCGAACACGCGACACCGCTTTTTTCCTGGATCGGAAGCGCGTCGATATCGGCCCGCAGAAGCACTGTTTTTCCGCCTGGACGGCCACCCTTTATCGTCGCGATGCAGCCCGTGTAATCGTCAAAACGCTGCACCGGAATTCCGATTTTTTCAAGCTCCGAAACCAGGTACGCCGTCGTCTCCTTTTCCTCAAACGGCAGCTCCGCATGCGCGTGCAGATAATGGCGGTCCGCAAGGATCGTGTCCTTTAACTCGGCCGCACGTTTCGCATAGTCCATAAATAACTCCCCTTTCTATATACTGCAGGCGGCCCAATGCCTCGGACCGCCCTGCATGTTATTCCTATTATACCGTATATAACCCTGTATTTTCAAGCCCTACAGATAAATCACGCCGCCGGGGCCAAGCGGAAGATTCAGCATCACCCAGATAATGACCTGCACGATCCAGATCGTCGCAAAGCTGATCGAAAACGGGAGCATGTTGGCAATAACCGTTCCGACTCCGACATTCTTGTCATATTTACGGGCAAAGCCCAGGACAACCGGCAGATATGTGGCCAGCGGAGACAGCGGGTTCGTGATGGAATCGCCGATCCGGTAAACCGCCTGTGCGATCGCAGGATTGTAGCCCATGAGCATCATCATCGGAACGAAGACCGGGGCGAGGATCGCCCATTTCGCGGAAGCCGAGCCGATGAAGATATTGATGATACAGGACAAAAAGATCAGGCCGATCAGAAGCGGGATTCCTGTAAAGCCAATGTTGCTTAAGAAGTCCGCGCCCTTAATCGCCAGGATTGTACCCAGCTTCGAGACCGAGAAGAAGTTGGTAAAGATCGAGACGAAGAAGCAAAGGAATACATAACCGCCCATCTCGGCAAAGCCCTTGCTGATATCCGCCCACAGGTCCTTGTCATTTTTATATCTTCCGGTCACAGCGCCGTATACGATTCCCGGAATCAAAAGGAACAGCGTAACGGTAAAGACGATTCCCTTGGAAAACGGAGCCGCACCCGCGGTGATCGAGCCGTTTTCATCTGCCAGGATCGCGCGTCCGCCGAAGACCGGTACGGACATCAAAACGATCACTGCCAAAAAGATCGCGACAGAAAGGCCAGCCATCGCAACTCCCTTTTTCTGAATCGGGGAGAGCTCGGAGGCATCTGTGTCAAAGTCATACTGCTTCAGCCCCTCCTTCGTCATCGGGAAGCGGTGTACCAAGAATTTCTCAACCAGTACGGTTCCCACAACCGACAAAACGAGGCAGGATACAATCATGAAATACCAGTTGATCGCGATGGACTCCTGATAGGTCGGATCGATCATCTGCGCCGCCGGCTCGGTAAAGCCGTAAGCAAGCGCATCGGATAAGCCCAACAGAATGTTCGCGCAGAAGCCCGCCGATACCGACGCATAGGCCGTATACAGGCCAAGCAGCGGATGGCGTCCGATGGACATGAAAAGGATCGCCGCGAGAGGAGGCAGTACGATAAAACCTGCGTCTCCGGCAATGTTCAGGTTAATACCGAGGAAAACGACCACACCGGTGACAACCCATCCCTTCGCTTCTCCGAGGAAATGTTCCATAACGGCGATCAGAAAGCCGCTCTTTTCCGCCACGGAGGAGCCGACGACAGCTACCAGCACCATGCCAAGAGGCGCAAAGCCCGAGTAGTTCGTAATAACATTTGACCACAGATACCGGATCCCCTCAAACGAAAAGAGATTAAACACCTCTACCGTGGAACCGTCTGCCGGATTGACTGCCGATACACCCAATATACTGCAGAGTGCGGAAATCAGCACGACAATGACCGCCAGCCCCAAAAACATCGTGAGAGGGTCGGGCAGCTTATTTCCAGCTCTTTCGATCGCGTCAAGGATTCGGTCCAGTTTTCCTTTTTTCTCTTTTACGTTCTCGCTCATATGTACTCCTTTCTTTTGCCTCAAATTCCGCCGCAGCCTTCTCTTTCGTCATCCCAATACAGAAGCGGCAGTTACCATCAGCAATATAAGAGTATTATATGAGATATTGCTTAAATTTGCAAGAACATTTTTAATATTGCATAAAATTTATTAAAATTTTCTAAACTTCTTCATCTGTGGTTTCTCTCATTTTCCGTCATCACATAAAAGTTCTTCCCGATAAAGCTTTAAAACCGTTTCCATCGCCTCCGCTCCCGGTGCGCCGACAGTCGTACGCTTTTCCACGCACGTCTTCAGTGAGATCGCCTCATAAATATCCGGCTCAAACACCAGACTCACCGCCCGGAACTCCTCAAGTGTCAGATCATCGAGCGCCCGGCCGCTCTCCACGCAGATCAGGACAAGCCGACCGACGATCTCATGCGCGTCACGGAACGCAACGCCGTGATTGACCAGATAATCCGCGGCATCCGTAGCGTTTGTGAACCCCTTCTTTGCACTCTCCTCCATCACTTCTTTCCGGAATGTCATCGAAGCCAGCATGCCCGTAAACAGCATAAGCGAGCCCTTCACGGTGTCGATCGCATCAAACGTAAGCTCCTTGTCCTCCTGCAGGTCCTTATCGTAGGCCAGAGGAATCCCCTTCATAACCGTCAAAATGGACAGCAACGCCCCATAGACCCGCCCTGTCTTTCCACGGATCAGCTCGGCAATATCTGGGTTTTTTTTCTGCGGCATGATGCTGCTGCCCGTGCTGTAGGAATCATCCAACTCCACAAACCGGTATTCATTGCTGTTCCAGATTATGATCTCCTCGCAAAAACGGCTCAAATGCATGGCAATCGTGGAGAGCGCTGCCAGAAACTCGATCAGATAATCCCGGTCCGAGACCGCATCCATGCTGTTAAGCGCCGGCCCGTCAAAACCCAAAAGCCCGGCCGTATACGCCCTGTCAAGCGGATACGTGGTCCCAGCCAGCGCACCTGAGCCGAGCGGACACACGTTCATACGCCGGCGGATGTCGAACAGCCTCCCTCTGTCTCTGCGGAACATCTCATAGTACGCGCCGAGATGATGGGCAAGCGTTACCGGCTGCGCCTTCTGCAGATGTGTAAAGCCCGGCATGTACGTGTGCAGATGCCTCTCCATCTGCGCGAGCAGCTCCTTCAAAAGTTCCTTTAAAAGCCCGTCTAACTCGTCCAGCTCATCGCGCACAAAAAGCCGCATATCGAGTGCCACCTGATCGTTGCGGCTGCGGCCCGTGTGAAGGCGTTTGCCTGCCTCTCCGACCCGCTCCGTCAGCACGCCTTCCACAAAGGAATGGATGTCCTCATACTCCGGAGAAAAGGAAAGCCGGCCCGCATCCAGATCCTCGCGGATGCCTGTAAGCCCTTCGATGATCCGTTCCTTATCCTCCTCGGACAGAATCCCCTGCCTTGCAAGCATCGTCACATGAGCGATGCTTCCCGCAATGTCCTGCCGGTAAAATTTCCGGTCAAACGACAGCGATTCGTTGAAATTATGCACAAGCTGATTTAACTCTTTCGTAAATCTTCCGCCCCAAAGCTTCATACTGTGTCTTCTCCCTCCGTTATTTCCTGTGTATTTCTTTCCTCCAGGCGTTTTTTGTATTTCCAAAGCTCCTGCCGCTTCTCCCATTTTCTCCCAAACAGCCACAGTGCCGCCAGCACAAGGACAGAGCACGCTGTCAGGCAGAGTCCCCATGAAAGTCCCTGCGGAAAATAGGAAAGCGTCACCGTATGCGGGCCCTCGGCAAGCTCCACAGATAAAAACGCGTCAAACAGCTTCTTTGTCTCTACCGGCTCCCCGTCGATGCGCACGGTCCAGCCCATATCATACGGGATCGACAAAAACAGCCTCCCAGCTTCTTTCACCTCGATCTGCCCCTCCAGCCTCGTGTCCTTCCAGCTTGTGAGCACAAGCGGTGACTGGCCAAACGCTTCGTAAAACGAAACCAGCCCCAGCTCCGAAAACCGGTAGGCGACGGCATTCAGCGTCTCCCCGGATTCTTCTGCGGTCAGAAGGATCTCATTTCCCTCTGCGATCGTCCCCAACTCCAGAAGGAATCCCCGATCCACATTGTTAAATGTCTTCGCCCCCGTGGGCAGGGACGCCTTGACCGTCTTCGCCCGCTTATTTAAGACATACACGTAGTATTCCCCGGTCTGATCCGTCGTAAAGCGGAATGTATTCCCGGAGGTCTCTCCGCTTGCGGGAATCAGCACATCCTCCGCCCCTGCGATCAGGCAGAGATCATTTTGTACCTCAGCCGGATTGTCCATTTCATACTGCCAGCTTTCTTCAAGCGCCTCCGGCACGACAAAGCCTAACGGCAGTGTGTACAGATTCTGGTAAAGGTACGTACTTCCGCTCTCCCGCAGGTACATCGTAAGTTCCGTATTCGGGCCTGTATCCGTATAGAGCGCATATTTGACCGCGAGCAGGCTGTCCACGAGCGGCGTGCTTCCTGTAATGCTGTATGCGTTTGTGGATGCCTCACACCCCATGCGCTTAAAAAATTTCGTCAGATCGGCATTTGCCGTCGAGGAGAACAGGGAAACGGACGGAAAATTCATCCAGGCCCCGTCGTTTTTCGTTTTCCTCGTCTTTTTCTCGACCCGATAAAATTCCCCTGCCGGCTCAAGCGTCTCCATGAGCAGACGCACATCAGCATTGTCCTTTGTGTACGCCTCCCGGCTCGTGGTCGTCACGCTCGTGACCGTCGTATTGACCGCCGCCTCGATTGCCACCAGAGACAGGGCAAGAAAAGCGGCGGCGGTCTGCTTTCTCCTCTTATAGAGGTAGATCACTCCCGCATACGCGGACAAAAACACGATCGCCACATAATAAACCGAAAAATGGAAGTGCTCCTGCTCCACAAGCTTCTCGGCCAATATCACAAAGCCCACACCGCCCCATAAGGCAAACGCCACGTACTTTTTCGGTGTATACCGCAGATATTGAAAGGCCCTGAAGCACATATAGAGCATCAGAAAAATATAGATGAAAGACTGACGGCAGGGCAGACTGTTCGGGTAATGAAAGCCGTGCCAGATAAAATTCAGCGCGTTGATCGAAAAGCTCGCATAGAAAATCAAAAGTAAGCCGCAGTAAGCCGCCTTCTCCCGAACCGGAATCCGCCTGCAGGCCAGATACAGCGGGAAAAATAAGAACACTGCCACGCCGCAGTAAAGATTCGGCCAGTGGTCCAGGCCGATCTCCGTCTCCACGTTGCCGATATGGCGTGCGATCATGTCAAAAATCGAAAAATAGGAGGTCAGGCTTTTGGGAAACGAAACATCCCCGGAGGCCGTGGACGCAAGCGCATACACCTCCGGCAAAAGAACAGCCGCAGCCAGCCCTCCGGCAAGCAGGGAATACAGGCCGAAGCGAAACGCCGCCTCAAGATAGAAGCCCGGCTTCTTCGGCCGCTCCATGAGCAGAAGCGCCGCAAAATACAGCACCATAAACAGGCAGGTCATGATGGAGATATAATAATTCGAAAGGATCGAAAGCCCTAACGTCACGCAATAGAGGAATCCGCGCTTTTTCTTTACCAGCCGCTCAAGCCCCAGGACAATAAGCGGAAGCAAAAGGATACAGTCCAGCCACATGATATTCCAGCTATAAGCCGCCATGTACCCGGACAGCGCATAAAAGATTCCAAAGAAACCGATGCCGATCGTATGGACCCGCAGCTTCTGTTTTAAATAGAAGGCAAAGCTCAAACCGGATAGGCCGATTTTTAAAACGACCATGCCCGTCATAAATTCGATGATAAACGCCTTCGGACAGAGGATGATCAGCCAATTTAAGGGGCTGGCCAGATAATAGGCGTAAAGCGCAGCGAAGTTCACTCCAAGACCCACATCCCAGCTATACAAAAGGCTCCCGCCAGTACGCAGCTTATGCTGGAACTCCGAAAAAAACGGCGCATATTGATGGTACATATCCGTGCGCAGGAAGCTCTCATTACCAAACGGGAAAATCCCCCGCTGAATAAAAATAATCATCATGATGACGACCGGGACAAAAAATGCCGTCAGCAGGCCGTCATACGGACGGGTCAAAGCTGCCCTTTTCCTCATGCCAAAACTTGCTCCTTTATTTCTCCTTTTTTTTCGTAAAGATCAGAATCTTACTGAACACATAATTCAGGACAATCACAACCGCGGACACAACCAGCTTGCAGATAAAGAATTCCATCTTCATCATATCAACCATGACAAAAATCGCAGCCAGATTAAACAAAAATGTCACAATCCTGCAGACGATAAAGGAGACGAATTCCCGCCAGACCTCCTTTGGAACCAGCGTATGGCTCTCAAACACCCACCATTTATTTGTCACAAACGCAAACAGAACCGCCGCCACCCAGGCGATGGTCTGTGCCTGGACCGACGGCATGTGCGCCAGATAAAACAGTGCATTGGATAGGATATAGTCGATCACCGTCGTCAGGACGCCAAAAATCAAGTATGCGATCCCTTCTCTGAGCTTTTCCCTGGACATTATTTTCTTTCCCTTCTTTTGCAGCATATGCCCTATTGTAGTATAACGCGGTAAAAAAGTAAAGGGACTGGCTGCTATTTTTCCGGCAGCCGTCCCTTACATTTTTTTAACGATTTTCTTTCTGAACGTTCGATACAGTCTGTTATGCCTCCAGAAGCTTCTCCGCGCTTACAAGCTTTACGCATACACAGAAGATCTCCGCCGCCAGCTTTAACTCCTCCAGGCTCGGGAAGGAGGGGGCAATACGGATATTGCTGTCCTTCGGGTCCTTGCCGTAAGGATAAGTCGCGCCTGCGCCCGTCATAACGACGCCTGCATCCTTACACCTGGCAACAATCGCCTTCGCGCAGCCCTCCATCGCATCAAAGGATACGAAGTAGCCGCCGGCCGGCTTCGTCCAGGTTCCGATCCCCAGGCCGTCTAGCTCTCTCGTGAGAATCTCGTCCACAGCCTCAAAGCGCGGACGCAGGATCGCGGCATGCTTTGCCATATGGGCTCTTAAGCCCGCTCCATCCTTGAAGAAGCGCACATGGCGGAGCTGGTTGATCTTGTCATGGCTGATGAGCTGGTTGTTCATCTGCTTTTTGATGTCCTCGATGTTGGCCTTGGAGGTAGCGATTGCAGAGATACCGGCGCCTGGGAATGTAACCTTGGCCGTGGAGCCAAATTTATAAACCATATCTGGGTTTCCTGCCTTCTCACACTCGCTTAAGATCTCCAGCAAATGCGCCGGCTTCTCCGGATTCAGGTGATGGACACAGTATGCGTTATCCCAGTAAATACGGAAGTCCTTGGCCGCCGGCTTTAAATTGGCAAAGCGCTTTACGACCTCGTCGGAGTAGGACTGGCCCGACGGGTTGGAGTACTGCGGCACACACCAGATCCCTTTAACCGCTTCATCGTTATTGACATATTTCTCTACAAGATCCATATCCGGGCCGTCGTCATGCATCGGGATATTGATCATTTCGATACCGAAATACTCGGTAATCGCGAAATGACGGTCATAGCCCGGCACCGGGCAGAGGAATTTCACCTTGTCCAGCTTGCACCACGGTGTGCTTCCCATTACACCATGGCTGTAGGAGCGGGATACGGTATCGTACATCAACGTTAAACTGGCGCTGCCGTACATGATCACGTTATCGGCCGGGGCATCCATCATATCGCCCATTAACACCTTCGCCTCATGGATACCGGTCAGCACGCCGTAGTTACGGACATCGCCCTCCTCTACCATAAAATCACTCTTGCTGTTTAATACATCGAGCATCGGCAGTGTGAGGTCAAGCTGCTCCGGGCTTGGTTTTCCACGCGCCATATTAAGCTTTAAATTCTTTCCCTGATACTCCTTGTAGACAGCCGCAAGCTGCTCCTTCTGCGAAGCAAGTTCTTCCTTTGACATTTCACGAAATGCTTTCATGTCTGCCATCCTCCTTGACTTTTTATTTTTTTAGTCCGCAGCCCCACCGGGCCTGGTTCCTGTAGCTTTATTATAATCGAAGCTTTGATTTCTTACAATCCTATTTTTAGGGATTTCCTCTTAATTTTCTTAAGTAAGCCACACGAACTTTTTTACGGATCGTCATATTCCCTGCTTTTCTTTTCCGCAAAATATTTGGCCAGCTTTCCGCTGATATAGTAAATAAAGGAAAAGGCCGCCAAAAACGTCATAATATACTCAAACGACCAAAGGCCGAATCCACCGCCCTTGGCAATCATGGCCGCCAAAAACCCTAAAAGGCCCGCGGCGGCCGCTATAACCGCTTTCCGCCTCCTGCGGCTGGCCGGCACCGCCGCCTCCGGATCCAACCCCAGCATATACTGCCGCACCGCCAGATAAACCGGCGCACCGACTAAAATCCCCATCTCCGTCAGGCAGTCCCCAAACGCCTTCCCCAAAAAGAAAAACTTGATTAACAACATCGCCGCCGCAAAAACCACGAAGATACTCGTAAGCTCAGAATAAATCCTTTGATATTCCCTCATAACTCTCTCGTCCATCCGTCTTCCTCCTCCCAAAATAATTCATCCAATGTCTTGTCAAGCGCCTTACAGATCCGAATACAGAGCTTCAACGTCGGATTATAATCTCCGGCCTCGATCATACCGACCGTCTGCCTCGTCGCCCCCACCACAGCCGCAAGATCCCCCTGCGACATATCCTTCGCCGCCCGCGCCGCCTTCATCCTCAGATTCTTCATTCGCGCATCCACTGCCTCCTTTTCCCTTTCATACCCCCACTATATCATATACATTTCATAAAGTCAACTATATTTTACATTTTGCAAAATTTAACAACATTTAGGCAAATGTAACATAATAATCTTTTTCAATGATTCCGGGAGGTATATGCAGTTCGTTAGAAGCAGCAACGATAAACTCGCTAAATGCTTCGTGGTCATGGTGTAAATTCATAAATAATTCCCCATTCAATCAATTTTTTTGCGGTAGACCCCGAAATGCCGGACAGCACACTGAAAAGAAGCTCCTTACTGTAATTTTGCTGCTTTGCATAGTTTTTAAGAAGAATCCCAATGTCAGGAGCAGAAAGCTCGGAATATTTTTCTGCCTGGGAAACGGCATCCAGAAACCGGAGCAGCCCGGCGTTTTCCGATGTTATAGTCGTGGCGGGCCGTTTCAGCCGAACAACCTGAGAGCCTACGGTGACGGTACGCCCCTTTGTCGATTCTTTTGATGTTATGATTTCCAGCATCGCCGGCATCTGGGTTGTCAGGCCGATTCGATTGGCAAAAGTGGCTCCGGCGAAGTATCCGTATATTTCTGTTGTACTCTGGATGTATTTGCGTATAATGACTTTCATCGGATCTAAATAACTTTTTTTCAGAAGCCGTGACGCTTTGGGGAGATAATAAATCCCGATGTCAAAACGGGCCAGGTCGCCTGACCTCAGCATCCGTTTGAAATGCTGGCGCAGGGCATTATCATTAAGTCCATCCAGCCGGATCTCGTTAATGAAGATCGGTTCGTTGTAACCATAGTTTTTTTCCAGATATTCCTTCAGCATACAGGCATCCACTCCCTTCACCTCCACGCTACTATATTTATACCAAAAAGGTCAATAAATATGTCAAGATATAGTTTGTATGTTTTTTGCAGAATTATAATTCATAAACAAGCTTTCCCCCTCCCGATGTAACGCAGCAGAGGTCGGGACCCTACCCTCCAAAATAATCCTCTTTCCCCTTGCATTTTCCCCTGCCTGGTGCTATAATGTTCAATAATAATAAAAAAATTCTTTTTTTGAACACGAAAGGAAATTATTCATGACCTCGAATTCTTCCAAATCCCGTTTCCCAAAGGAGCGCATCGACTGGACCGTCACGCTGACGCCGTTTTTCCTGATCCTGTTTTTATGTGCCTGCTTCGTTCTGTTCCCAGAGGCCTCCAAAAACATGCTCTCCGGCATCCGTTCCCTTCTGGGCGATACCTTCGGGCTCTATTACCTCATAATCGGGCTCGGCATCTTTTTATTCTCTCTCTACCTGGCCTTTTCCCGCTACGGCTCCATCCGCCTGGGAAAGCCCGACGAAAAGCCCCGCTATTCTGCCTTTACCTGGGGCAGCATGATGTTTACGGCCGGACTTGCCGCTGATATCCTGTTTTACTCATTCTGCGAGTGGATTCTCTATGCCAATGACCCGCATATCGCAGAGATGGGGTCCATGCAGCTCTGGTCCAGCACATATCCGATCTTCCACTGGGGACCAGTCCCATGGGGCTTTTACCTGGTCCTTGCCGTTGCGTTCGGCTTCATGCTCCATGTGCGCGGCTGCAAAAAGCAGAAATATTCCGAGGCCTGCCGGCCGATCCTCGGAGATAAGGTAGACGGCCTCCCCGGAAGGCTCATTGATCTTCTGGCCCTTTTTGCCCTCCTCGCCGGAACCGCAACCACCTTTGGGCTGGCGACGCCTTTGCTTACACGGATCCTTACCGAACTTTTCGGCCTGCCCGACACCAAGTGGGTCACCATCGCGATCCTTGTCCTGACCTGCATGGTCTACACGCAGTCCGTCTCAAACGGCATGAAGGGAATCGCAAAGCTCTCCGCCGCCTGCATGTATCTGCTGTTCGCGCTTGTTGCCTATATCTTCTTTGCCGGCGGCCAAATGCGCTACATTGTGGAGACCGGCTTTTCTGCGGTCGGCAACCTGGCCCAGAATTTTTTCAGTCTGGCCACGTTCACGGACCCGCAAAGGACGTCCTCCTTCCCACAGAACTGGACGATCTTCTACTGGGCCTATTGGATCGTCTGGTGCGTGGCCGCCCCATTTTTTATCGGCAGCATTTCCCGTGGGCGGACGGTGCGCCAGACGATTCTGGGCGGCTATGTATATGGGCTGGGCAGTACGTTTTTGAGCTTTTCGATCCTGGGCAATTACAGCCTGGGCCTCCAGGTCTCCGGCCGCCTTCCGGTTCTCGAGCTCTACGGCTCCACCGGCGATCTGTATTCGACCATCATCGCCGTCATCAACTCCCTGCCGCTCGCCCCGTTTGTGCTGGTGCTTTTGTTTGTCGTCATGATCGCCTTTTACGCCACAAGCTTTGACTCCATCTCACTCGTGGCCTCCTGCTACAGCTATAAGAGCATCGCCGAGGACGAGCCTCCTCACAGTGTTGTCACGATTTTCTGGGCAATCCTGCTGATTTTGCTCCCGATTGCCCTGGTGTTTTCCGAAAATTCCATGAATAACCTGCAGAGCGTCTCGATCATCGCCGCCTTCCCGCTGGTGCTTGTAATCCTTTTAATCCTCGCGAGCTTTTTAAAGGATGCGAAGAAATATCTGGATTCTTAAGCTTTTTGTAAGACTCTGCCACACTTTTACCCCAACTTAGCCGAGGATTCCCGTTGCCAACCGCAAGGATTCTGGTATAATAGAAGGCAAGAGACGGTACGCAACAGCGAAGGGAGCTGAGCTGTTGCAACGGTACCTAATTTTCAGTAAGGAGGAAAAGCACTATGAAAAAAAGAAATTTAGGATTTGCTGTCCTGACCGCGGCCGCAGTTTTGACCCTCGGCTCTGCTTTCAATGCATTTGCCGGTGATTGGAAAAATGACGGCACCGAATGGACCTATGTAGAAAACAACGGGGAACTTACGAAGGACGCTTGGCGCAAGTCTGACGACGGAACCAAGCAATATTATCTGGGAAGCGACGGCTACATGCTCCGCAGCACCCTGATCGACATTGACGGCGGATATTATTACGTAAACTCTGCCGGTGAAATGTCCACCAACTGCTGGAAATTCATCCAGAACCCGGCCTGGCAGGGAGACGAGCTTGTAAATGAAGCAAGCTGGTACTACTTCCAGAACAACGGCCGCGCCTATGCGACCCGTGACGGCAAGACGCAGGTCGTGGACATCGGCGGAAAGAAATATGCATTTGACAGTTACGGTCGGATGCTGACCGGCTGGATGAACGAGTCGGGAGACCGTGTGGCCGAGGAGGATTGGCCGAGTGCCGTCTATTACGGAGACGGAGAGGGCGATGGCAGTATTGTGACCAACGCCTGGGTCTATATCGCCGTCCCGGATGATGACAATGAAGACGAGAACGAGCCGGTGTATCACTTCTATTTCGGTTCAAACGGCAAGAAGACCACAGGGGCCGATAAAAAGATCGGCGATAAAAAGTATACCTTCGACGAGCGCGGCGTCGCCGTCTACGGCTGGAAAGAGGATGGGGACGAGGGCTGGAAGTATTACGGCGAGTCCGAAGATCCGTACCTGCACACCGGCTGGTTCCAGGCTGTCCCGCATGAAAATATGGATTCCGACGCTCATAACGACGGCAGCGAGTATTACTTCCATGCGGCTACAACCGGCGAACTTGACAAAAATATAGTGAAAACAATTGACGGAAAGACCTATCTGTTCAATGGCTATGGCAGAATGATGACCGGCTTAAAGCTCGTTACACTCGCGGAGGACAAAAAGACCGTCACCGGCATCAAATCAATCGAGTCGCTCAACGATATGCCAGAGGGAATTTCCGACGGTACAAGCGGCGTCTGCCTGTTCGGCGGAGACGGTGCTGCGAAGCTCGGTACACAGACAGTCGATCTGGAGGGAACAAACTATACCTTCTCCTTCAAGTCCAGCGGCTCGCCCAAGGGCGCGGGCCTGACCGGTTTTTCTGACGGCTATATCTACGATAACGGGAGACGTCTTACCGCGGAGGAAGGCAGCAAATATGGAGTCGTTGAATGGTACGATGACGTAAAATCCGAGAACCCGCAGCGGGTTCAGTACCTCCTCAGCGAAAGCGGTTCGATTCAGAAGTCCAAGAAAAACATTAAAGACAGTGACGGGTACTACTACTGCACCAATAACAAGGGCGTCCTGATCCATGATCCGTTAAGCGATAAGTGCGACGGAAAAGAGGGGCATGACAAATAGCCCTCTCCAACCTTTGCCAACATCTTTCTTTTTACAACATACAACTTACAACAGAAAAACAGCAGGCCCCCGTTTGGGGATACCTGCTGTTTTTCTGTTCTCGTGCTTTCCGCCGTTTTTGTTTTCCCGTTGTCTTTTTATCCGCCTTTTATCTCTGTTCCGCTCTATTCCACGTCTCCACCCTTCACCGGCGGCCGCCCAAGGCTCTCCCATTTCAGGAACGCACTGATAAATCCATCCAGACCGCCATCCAAAATGCTTCCCACGTTCCCGCTCTCAAAACCGGTTCTGTGGTCCTTCACCATCGTATAGGGCTGCAGCACATAGGAGCGGATCTGGTTTCCCCAGCCGATCTCTTTCACGTCTCCGCGGATATCGGAGATCTTTTCCGCATTTTCCTGCTGCTTGAGCATAAAGAGCTTCGCCTTCAGCATCTGCATCGCCTTATCCTTATTCTGGAACTGCGAGCGCTCGTTCTGGCACTGTACGACGATCCCGGTCGGGATATGCGTGATCCGAACCGCGGACGAGGTCTTGTTGATATGCTGGCCGCCTGCACCGCTCGAACGGTACGTATCGACCCGCAGATCATCCGGGTTGATCTCCACATCCAGATCCTCCTCGATATCCGGCATCACGTCGCAGGAAACAAACGAGGTCTGGCGTTTTCCGTTGGCATTAAACGGAGAGATCCGCACGAGACGGTGGACACCCCGCTCCGATTTCAAATAGCCGAATACATTCTCCCCGTTGATCTGGATCGTGACCGACTTGATGCCGGTCTCCTCTCCATCCAGATAATCCAGGACCTCCACCGAATAGCCCCGGCTCTCGGCCCAGCGGTTGTACATACGGTACAGCATACTGCACCAGTCGCAGGACTCGGTACCTCCCGCCCCGGCGTTCAGCCGCAGGATTGCGTTGCAGCCGTCATATTCGCCGGTGAGCAGCGTCCGAAGCCGCAGCGCGTCTAACTCCGACGTAAACTCATCTAGCATTTCCTGAATCTCCGGGATTACGGCCGGATCATTCTCCTCGTAGCCCATCTCCAGCATGAGTTCGATCTCCTCATACTGATTCTCCAGCTTTTTAAAGCCTCCGACCGTATCCTTTAAATTCTTTGCCTCCTTCACGAGCCGCGTGGATTTCTCCGCATCCTCCCAGAAGCTCGGTTCCTCCATGGTCTTGTCAAGCTCGTCGATCCTACGGATCTTGGCGTCTAAGTTCAGGGAATCCCGAACCTCCTTTAACGGCTGTGCATATGTGGACAGGGTGTACTTAAACTGGTCAAGCTCAACCATTGGTTTCCATCCTCTCTTACTGATTTAACGGCTTCCTGCCGTGACACTGTTTAAACTTCTTGCCGGAACCGCACGGACACGGATCATTTGGATAAATCTTCTGGACCGTTCGTCTCTGCGGAGCCCTCGCGGCGCTGTCATCCTTATTGGTTCCCGTCACCTTTGCCGCCGGTTCCCGTTCCACCTTCTGCTCGACACGGATATGGCAGAGGATGCGGATCGTCTCCTCGCGGATCGCTGCCGACATATCGTCAAACATCTCATAGCCGTTCATCTTGTATTCCACGAGCGGGTCACGGTTGCCGTATGCCTGCAGGCCGATGCCCTGACGGAGCTGATCCATGTCGTCGATGTGGGACATCCATTTATTGTCGATGATCTTTAAGAGGATGACTCGCTCCACCTCACGGATTTTCTCGGCATCCGGGAACTCCGCTTCTTTGGACTCATAGAACTTGATCGCCTTCTCTTTGAGTGCGTGCTTTAACTCCTCTTTTTTCATCCCACGGATCTCATCCGTCAGCTCGACGGGCTGTAACGGGATAATCGGAAGCAGAAGCTCGTTTAATTCCTTAAAGTTCCATTTATCCGGGGACTGCTCATCCCCGATGGACATATCCACGGCGCCCTCGACAATATCCGTCAACATCTTCATGATTACGCCGCGCATGTTTTCGCCGTTTAACACCTGCAGTCGCTCTGCATACACGACCTCACGCTGCTCGTTCATGACCTCGTCATATTTTAACAGGTTTTCACGGATTCCATAGTTGTTTGTCTCTATCTTTTTCTGTGCCTTTTCGATCGCCGAAGACAGCATCCTGTGCTCGATCTGTTCGTTTTCCCGCACACCTAAGGCATTGAACATGCCCATCAGCTTATCGGAGCCGAATAAACGCATCAGATCATCCTCGAGAGAGATATAAAACCGGGATTCGCCGGGATCTCCCTGACGGCCGGAACGCCCGCGGAGCTGATTGTCGATCCGCCTCGACTCATGGCGTTCGGTGCCGATGATCTTTAGGCCGCCTGCCGCCTTGGATTCCTCATCCAGCTTGATATCCGTACCGCGCCCTGCCATATTGGTGGCGATCGTGACCGCGCCGTGTACGCCGGCCTCTGCTACGATTTCGGCCTCCAGCTCATGGAATTTCGCGTTCAGGACCTTGTGGGGAATGCCGCGCCGCTTTAACATCTGGCTCAGCATTTCGGAGGTCTCGATCGTGATCGTGCCAACCAGGATCGGCTGTCCCTTGGCGTGCGTCTCGGCAATATTTTCCACGACCGCATGGAATTTTTCCTTTTTGGTCTTGTAAACTGCGTCATCCAAGTCCTTACGGACAACCGGCTTGTTGGTCGGAATCACGATGACGTCCATCTGATAAATATTGCGGAACTCGCGCTCCTCCGTCTGGGCCGTTCCGGTCATGCCGGCCTTTTTTCTGAATTTATTAAAAAAGTTCTGGAACGTGATCGTCGCCAGCGTGCGGGATTCCCGCTTTACTTTTACGTGCTCCTTCGCCTCGATCGCCTGGTGAAGGCCGTCGGAATAACGGCGGCCCGGCATGATGCGCCCGGTAAACTCGTCTACGATCAGGACCTCGTCATCCTTTACCACATAATCTTTGTCACGAAACATCAGGTAGTTGGCACGCAGCGCCAGGATAATATTGTGCTGGATCTCCAAATTTTCCGGATCGGCTAGGTTCTCAATGTGGAAAAAGTCCTCGACTTTTTTCACGCCGTCGGCCGTCAGGTTCACGACCTTGTCCTTCTCATTGACGATGAAGTCCCCGGTCTCCTCGATCTCCTCACCCATGATCGCGTTTAACTTGCTGAACTCCGCCGACTCCTCGCCGCGCTTTAACTGCCTTGCAAGGATGTCACAGACCTCATAAAGCTTAGTGGATTTTCCGCTCTGGCCCGAGATGATGAGCGGGGTCCTGGCCTCGTCGATCAGCACCGAGTCCACCTCGTCGATGATGCAGTAATCCAGCTCACGCAGTACCATCTGCTCCTTATAGATCGCCATGTTGTCGCGCAGGTAATCAAAGCCGAGCTCGTTGTTCGTCACATAGGTGATATCGCAGCTGTAAGCGGCCTTCCTTTCCTCCGAGGTCATGGAGTTTAAGACCACGCCGACCTTAAGGCCCAAAAATTCATGAACCTGTCCCATCCACTCGGCATCACGCTTTGCCAGATAGTCGTTCACCGTTACGATCTGCACACCCTTTCCCGCCAGCGCGTTTAAATACGCCGGGCAGGTGGAAACCAGGGTCTTTCCTTCACCGGTCTTCATCTCGGCAATCCGGCCCTGGTGAAGAACAATGCCGCCGATGAGCTGCACCGGATAGTGCTCCATCTGCAGCGTCCTGCGCGCCGCCTCACGGACGGCCGCAAACGCCTCCGGCAGAATATCGTCAAGAGTCTCGCCGCCCGCCAGGCGTTCTTTGAACCTTCTTGTCTGGTCTCTCAGTTCCTCGTCGCTCATCGCCATCATATCCGGACGCAGCTTTTCGATTTTGTCCACGATCGGATAGATCAGCTTCAGCTCCCGTTCACTGTGCGTTCCAAATACTTTTTCAACAAGATTCATTCTCCACGCTCCTAAATCTAAAAAATATAAGCTTTTAACCTAATTCTCAAATTTCACAATCTTTTTTATTTTAACACCTTCCGGGCGTTTATTCAATGGGTTCCGGGTGTTTTTATGGTTTCTTTATGATCTCTTTATCCTATTTTGCCCCAAAACAGGCAGTTTCATCCCCTTTTCCCGTCTCCATCCAGACAATAAAAGGTAAATTCCCCCTCTGCTAACAGCTTTTTTCCCTCCGGCTCCCATACTCTTGCCCGTGCAAAGCAGACGGTTTTCCCGCGTTTGGTAACGGAGGCCTCCGCCGTCAGACGGCCGACCGGCCCGCTTCCGCTTATAAAGCGAAATGAACTGTCCAGAGTCACATACCGCCTTTCGTCATTTCTCGTCACGAGCCCCGCCGCGATCTCCGCCATATTAAACAAAAGCCCGCCGTGAATCCCCCGCATCGCATTTAAGGAGGACTCTGTGATCACCGCCTCCACCTCGGCCCTGTCCTTCGTCAGCCCGACAGCGCAGATTTTGTTATGAAGCATAAACGGATTTGACTCATTTACACGCCTGATTTGTTCCTCGTAGTCCATTGTGGTCTCCTTTTTTCTTCCTTTATAACACTCTTTTCCTGTATACAGACATTTTACCAGACACAGGACCTGCCTTCAAGTGAGTAAGCTAAAAAAGAGTACACAGCCGGCCCGTCAGGGCTTTTTTGTGTTATAGGAAATTTCAAAGAATTTTCCTATAACACAAAAAAATCCCCGCCAATGACGAGGATTTCTTCCATGCTTATGTGCAGGATTCTGCTTAAAATCAGAAGATTGTCCAAAGATGGAAGTGACTTTCCCGACAGCCATTTGTAGATCGACTGCGGATTCTCAAAGCCCATCGCGATCTGAATATCCCGTACAGAATACCCGCTTTTCTCTAAAAGTTCTCTGATCCGGTTCCCGGTTTCTACCTGATGAATGGACACATACATTGGCTCCATGGTGGTACCTCCCCATTTGCCGCCTGTTTGTGCTGATTGGTCTTTGTGTTATTCAGTATACTATACTTAATGAAATTTGTCATTCAACTTCTGGTTGAATTTTCCTCGTTTTTCCGCTATACTTTGGGTACTGTTCACGGATTCCCTGCGAACAGTACCATGCTTTTCAATCGTGTATGTGCCCAAACGGGCGGAAAGGATTTTTATGGGAAGGGAAATGGCATCTGTCTACATCAAGAAGGGAGAAGCACGGGCTCTGAAGTCCGGAGGGCTCTGGATTTATGACAATGAAATAGAACGGGCAGAAGGGACACTGGAAGCGGGAGATCTCGTACAGGTTTTCGATTTTGACGGATACCCGCTGGGAACCGGCTTTATGAATCCCCATTCAAAAATTGCCATCCGTATGCTGACCCGAAAAAAAGAGGCCGTCGTTGATGCCGCCTTTATCGAAGCGCGTATCCGCTTTGCCTGGGAGTATCGGAAAGCCACGGTCGATACGGCAAGCTGCCGCGTGATCTTCGGCGAAGCCGATTTCCTTCCCGGAATTGTTGTAGACAAGTTCTCCGACGTCCTGGTCGTTGAATCCCTTTCCTTGGGAATCGACCGCTTAAAGCCGCTCATCGTCGAGGCTTTAAAAAAAGTCCTTTCCGAGGATGGCATCCGGATTCGCGGCGTATATGAACGCAGTGATGCCAAGGTGCGCCTTCTCGAGGGCATGGAGCGCACCAAAGGCTTCCTCGGAGAAAGCTTTGACACAAACGTTGAAATCATCGAAAACGGTGTCCGCTACCTGGTCGATGTAAAGGATGGACAAAAGACCGGCTTCTTCCTCGATCAGAAATACAACCGTCTCGCTATCCACAGACTTTGTGCGGGAAAACGCGTCCTGGACTGCTTTACACATACGGGTTCCTTCGCGCTGAACGCGGGCGTCGCCGGGGCCTGCGAGGTCCTGGGGGTCGATGCCTCCGAGTCCGCCATCGCCAAGGCCCGGGAAAACGCCGCCTTAAACGGCCTCTCCGACCGCGTCACCTTCCTCACCGCAGACGTCTTCGAGCTGCTGCCTGAGCTCGAAAAGCGCGGTGAACGGTATGATGTCGTCATCCTCGATCCGCCGGCATTTACAAAGTCTCGCAATTCTGTCAAAAATGCGATCCGCGGCTATCGGGAGATCAATCTGCGCGGCATGAAGCTCGTAAAGGATGGCGGCTATCTCGCCACCTGCTCCTGCTCCCACTTCATGACGCCGGAGCTGTTTGCAAAAACGATCCGCGAGGCGGCCTCCAACGTCCACAGACGCCTCCGCCAGGTGGAAGCCCGCACCCAGTCTCCTGACCATCCGATCCTCTGGGGCAGCGAGGAATCTTCCTATTTAAAGTTTTTTATTTTCCAGGTGTGTGAGGAGAGATAGGAGCCGTCAGATATACCACAGCTCCTCCTTCGTCATTGACACTGCATCCGCCCCGGCGTCAAACGCGGCCAGTACATCCTTTTTGTCCGAAAGAAGGCCGCTGGCAATCAGGGGGATATTCGTATATTCCCTCACCATTTTGAGAATCTTCGGCATCGCGCCGGGCATGATCTCAATCGCGTCAGGCTTAAAGGCATCAAGCTGCTTCTTAAGCCCGGCAAGCGCCAGGGAATCCACAAGAAAACTCCTCTGAATCGCAAACAGCCCTAGCTCCCGCGCATGCTTTAAAAGGGCCGGCTTTGTACTGATGATGCCGTCGGCTTTCGTGTTCTCCCGAATGAACTGAACCGCAACCTCCTTTGTTCCAAGGCCCGCGATCAGATCTACATGGACAATTGCCGTTCTCCCTTGCCCCTTAATGCACCCGACGATTTCTGCAATATCGCAGATGGAGCCGAAAAGAATAAAAACCACCCGGCAGTCTGTTTGAAAACAACGATTTAACCCTTCCTTCTCCTTCACAGCCGCGATGACCGGTGACTTCTCCAGCAAATCCAAAAGCTGCATACATTCCTCTCCCTTAAAGCGTTGCCAACAGCTCCCCCATCTCCTTCAAATCCGCAAATACCGCATCCGGAACCGTATCGGAGCCAGCCAGATCCTCCTTTTTCGTCTCGCCGCTCAATACCAGGATCCCGTGCGCTCCGTTGGCCACGCCGGTCTTTACGTCTGTATACAGCCTGTCGCCGACGAATGACACATTCTCTCTCCTCGCCCCCGTGAGCCTAAGAACCATATCCACAGTCTCTCGAAACGGTTTTCCCACATACCGCGGCTGCTTTCCCGTTGACAGGGAGATCGCCGCACACATGGTGCCGCAGTCCGGGATAAAACCGTCCTTTGTCGGACAGTTGATGTCCAGATGCGTCGCCAGAAAGACCGCTCCGTTCCGGATATACGTACACGCCCGTTCCAGCTTCTCATACGTTAACGTCATATCAAAGCCGACCACCACCACGTCTGGCATGTCCTTTGTCAGACGGATCCCGCTCTCCCTGAAATTCTCCTCCAGATCAGGCGTCCCCATAAGGAACACGGATTTTCCCGGATAATACTCTTTCAGATACCGGATCATCACATCGCCGGAGGTGATGATCTGGCTCCGGTCGATCCAACAGTCCATCCTCTCCAGCTTCTCGATATATGTTTTCGGCGATTTCGACGAATTATTGGTAAAAAATACAAACCGCTTTCCCAGACGTTTTACCTGGCGCAGAAACTCCAGAGAGCCATCCAGGATCTGTGTATCCAGATAAAACGTCCCATCCATGTCCAGTACAAACAGCTCTGTCTGCTTCAACAGCTCCTTTTTATCCATCGCAACTTTCCTCCACATCCTTTGTCGCCACCACCCGTACCCCGGTCCCCGCACAATTCCTGATGATCACATCCCCGATCCGTACCGGCGCCGGGACGCTCGTCTTGCGGATCTCCTCCATGCAGGCAAAGATCTTTTCCTTGGGAATGTCACTCTCCGTCTTTACCGAGACCCTGGCAATCACGCCGCCTTGTACCCTGACCGTTGAGGTCACAATCCGTGTCGGATTCGTCACTTCTTTTCTCGCATAGACGTCGCCGCGTGGGCAGGTATTTCCGCTGACGAAAATTCCCTCCGGCGTCATGTTCACCGTAAGCAGACAGCCAAGCGGGCAGCCGATGCAAGTCAGTTCCTTCTCCCCGTTCATTCCTCCACCTCCGTCCGAATCGTGATCTCTTTCAGTCCCGGGGCCTGTAAAAGGCGCTCTCTCGTCAGCGTCACCTGCTCCATCTCTCCCGGAGTCATCACTCGCCTTTTCTGCCGGCTGATACACGTTTTGTCCAAGTAGACACAGACCGAACGGCCTTTGTATACATCCGAAACACGGAACCGTACGGTCACCTTCTCTGCCATGGCCCCGGGGTCAAGAGACTGCGGCACCGTGTACCTTACTCCGTTTTCCGCCCGAAGTATTACGGGTAAATGGCCGGATGTCTCCGACTCTGCCCCGCCGTTTCGTACATACCGCGCTGCATGTTCTCCGGCCAGGGCCGCCTCCTCGGAGACATAGTCCACGAGATCATGTACATGCAGTACATTCCCGCATGCAAAGACCCCGGCCGCCCCCGTCTCCAGCCGGTCGTTGACCATCGGGCCTGACGTCACCGGGTTCATGGGAAGGCCCATTCCCTTCGAAAGCTCGTTTTCCGGGATCAGGCCGCATGAAAGAAGAAGCGTGTCACAGCGATAATGCTCCTCGGTCCCCGCAATCGGTTTTCTGTCCGGTCCGACCGCGGCCAGCGTGACCCCCTCGACCCGGTCTTGCCCCTCAATGTCCACCACCGTATAACCAAGCTTCAGGGGAATCCCATAGTCGTCCAGGCACTGCACAATGTTGCGCTTCAGGCCGCCCGAATAGGGCATGAGTTCTGCCACGGCCTTCACCTTCGCCCCCTCGAGCACCATGCGTCTGGCCATGATCAGGCCGATGTCCCCGGAGCCCAAGATCACCGCTTCCTTTCCCACCCGATAGCCCTCGATGTTCATCAGGCGCTGCGCCGTACCGGCCGTATAGATCCCTGCCGGTCTGCAGCCCGGGATATTTAAAGCGCCCCGCGGCCTCTCGCGGCAGCCCATCGCAAGGATGAGCGCCTTTGCCCGGATAACCTGCAGCCCCTTCTCGCGGCTGACCACGGTCACCTCCTTATCCCGGCTGATCGAAAGTACCATGCTGCCAGTACGGCAGGAAATTCCAAGTTCTTTTACCAGCCGGATATACCGGGACGCATACTCCGGCCCTGTCAGCTCCTCTTTGAAGGTATGCAGGCCAAAACCGTTATGGATACACTGATTCAGAATCCCGCCAAGCACCCGGTCCCGCTCCAGAATCAGAATGTCCTCCATGCCGTTTTTTCTCGCGGCGGCTGCCGCGGCCAGCCCGGCCGGGCCGCCGCCGATTATGACTATATCATGACAAATCATCCCGTTGTCTCCCTTATTTTTTCCGATCTTTATTCTTTTAGAGCGTGTCTGAAAATCGCTTTCCGATACGTTCATTTTCAGTCAAGACACGATCATCCGGGAGCCGCTGCGGTTTTTACAGAGCTCCTCCATCGGGATTCCTGTCTCCCGCGCAAGGATCTCCATCACTCCCGGCGTACAAAAGCCGCCCTGGCACCGCCCCATGCCCTGGCGTACCCGGCGTTTGATCCCGTCCAGGGATCTTGCCCCTAACGGCCGTTTGATCGCATCCAGAATCTCGCCCTCGCTGACCTCCTCGCAACGGCAGACAATCGCACCGTACTCGGGCCGTCTGGCAATGAGCGCCCTTCTTTCTTCTACAGGAAGTGCAGCCGCATGTACGATCCCCGTTCGCCTGGCCTTAAAATCCTGTTTTTTCTTGAAGTTCCCCCTGTCGGCGACCAGCTCTGCCAGATAGCTGCCGATCGCCGGTGCACAGGAAAGCCCGGGGGACTCGATCCCCGCCGCATCAAAAAAGCCCGGGGCATCCTCTGCCTCTCCCAGTATAAAATCACCGCGCTCCTCATGGGCGCGCAGTCCCGCAAACGAGGTAATGATCTGGCCGAAGGGAAGATGTTTTACGCTTCTCGCCGCCTTTTGGCACACCTCGTTTAACCCGGCGGCCGTCGTGGCAGTCTCATCCCGGTTCTCCTGGTCTGCGGCCGTCGGGCCGGCCAAGAGGTTTCCGTGGACCGTCGGCGTGACCAGGACTCCTTTTCCGTATGCCCCCGGAAGCTGGAAGACCGTCATTCCGATGTGGCCTCCCGCCTCCTTATCAAAGAGGCAGTATTCCCCCCGTCTGGGAGTAATATGAAGCCGCCTCTCACTCACCATATTATGAAACACATCTGCATAGACACCGGCGGCGTTCACCACATAGGCCGCCCTGTACAGCCCCCGATTTGTCGCAAGCACATACCCGTCCCCGGCCCTCTCGATGTGCTCTACCTTTGTTTCCAAAGCAAACTCGACCCCGTTTTCGCAGGCGTTTTCTGCCAGAGCGATCGTCATGCCAAACGGGCAAACGATTCCTCCGGTCGGCGCATACAGCGTCTCTTTTACCTCATCGGAAAGATTGGGCTCGAGCCCCCTCGCCTCCTCGCCTGAGAGGAGCTTAAGCCCCGGAACGCCGTTTGCCCTTCCCCGTTCATACAGCGCATGAAGCGCCGGCATTTCCGCTTCCGAAAAGCAGAGCACCATCGATCCCGTCCGCCTGAATGCAAAATCAAGCTCCCTGGAAAGCGGTTCCATCATCGCATTTCCCTTTACATTAAAGGCCGCCTTTTTGCTCCCCGTCTCCGCATCGTAGCCGGCGTGAACGATCGCACTGTTGGCCTTGGAGGTCCCAGAGCAGACGTCCTCCTCTTTCTCTAGGAGAACGGTCCGGCAACAATACCGGGAAAGCTCCCTGGCGACCACACAGCCGATTACCCCTCCTCCGATCACCGCCACATCATAGTTCATGATCCAAATTTCCGCCTTCCTCCTTCGCCCACGCAAAGGAATATTTTACCGCCTTTTTCCACTGCCCAAGCTTCGTTTCGCACTCCGTCTCCGAAAGCTTTGGCAAAAAAATCCGGTCCGGTCTCCAATTCTTTTTGATCTCCTCTTTATCCCGCCAGTAGCCGACCGAAAGGCCCGCCAGATAGGCGGCCCCCATCGCCGTCGTCTCCACACAGGACGGGCGGTGGACCGGGGCCTGAATCATGTCCGCCTGCATCTGCATCAAAAGGTTATTTGCACTTGCCCCGCCGTCCACACGAAGCGACGAGAGCCGGATCCCCGAATCCGACCGCATGGCCGTCAGTACGTCGTTTGTCTGGTATGCCAGAGACTCCAGCGTCGCGCGAATGATATGATACCGGTTCACGCCCCGGGTAAGGCCGACGATGGTGCCGCGTGCATACGGATCCCAGTAGGGTGCGCCCAACCCCGTAAATGCAGGCACGACAAAGCAGCCGTTGGAATCCGGCACCTTCTTTGCCATGGCCTCCGAATCGGCGGCGGTGTCGATCAGATGCAGCTCATCCCGCAGCCATTGGATCGCCGCACCTGCCACAAAGATCGAGCCCTCAAGCGCATACTGTACCTTTCCGTTCAGGCCCCATGCGATTGTCGTCACCAGACCGTTTTTTGAAAGCACCGGCCGGTCGCCCGTATTCATAAGCAGAAAGCAGCCGGTCCCGTAGGTATTCTTCGCCTGCCCCGGCTCAAAACAGGTTTGCCCAAACAGCGCGGCCTGCTGATCCCCGGCTGCCCCGCCGATCGGGACTGGCCCGCCGAAAAACCGCGGGTCCGTTTCGCCGTAAAGGCAGCTCGACGGCTTCACCTCGGGCAGCATACACCGCGGGATGTCCAGTTCCTTTAATATCTCCTCATCCCATTCCAGCGTCTCGATGTTAAATAGCATCGTCCGCGAGGCGTTTGAGTAATCCGTCGCAAAGACCCGCCCGCCGGTCAGCTTCCAGATCAACCATGTCTCCACCGTCCCGAATAAAACCTCTCCGCGCTCGGCCCGTTTTCTCGCCCCTTCCATATGTTCCAGGATCCAGCGCAGCTTGGTCCCTGAAAAATACGCATCAATCACAAGGCCGGTCTTTTTCCTGAATGTCTCCGTGAGCCCCCTGCGTTTCAGCTCGTCACAGTATTCGGCCGTCCGGCGGCACTGCCACACGATCGCGTGACAGAGAGGCTCCCCGGTTTGTTTGTCCCAGACGATTGTCGTCTCCCGCTGATTTGTGATTCCGATGGCCGCAATCTCCTTCGCCGTCACGCCAAGCTTTGACATGGCCTCCACCGCCACGCCGAGCTGTGTTGACCAGATCTCACCCGCGTCGTGCTCCACCCAGCCCGGCTTCGGAAAATACTGGGTAAATTCCTTCTGCGCCACGCTGCAGATTTCGCCCCTCTCGTTGAACAGGATGCAGCGGCTGCTCGTTGTACCCGCATCCATCGCCATGATATAACCTGCCATACGTCCCCTCCTTCCTTTTCGTTTCCTACTGTTTTCCCTTTTTTGTTTTCGATTTTTTCTTTTTCTTTGCCTTCTGAGGCTTCGTCACGCTCTCCACGTCATAATCGTCACGCTCATCCACGCCCTCGCTGTATTCCTGAAGCCCCGGTAAAACCGCCACATACGCCTCTCCGTTTTCCACCTCCTCAAAGGCAGCCTGTGCTTCGGCGGCTGCATTCGAACTCTCCGGGCCCGCCTTCTCCCGACTTTCCCCGCTCTCTGCTTCCTCCTTCTCTCCGGCCCCTGAAGCCTGCACCAGCACATCGGCCGCGTACTCCGTCCCCTCATAGCCTTCTGTAACCGTCGGGCTCTCCGGCAGGACGGCAGGCTCCAAAAGCACCGATTCTGCTGCCTTTTCTATCGGAATGCTTCCCGACAGGAATAAAGCCGCCTTCGCGCTGACCGGTCCCACCATCTCATAGAGTACGGACGATGAGAGAATAATGGTGAGCAGCAGATTCCCCGTCTCCGGCGGCAGCATCCTCTGGCCCAAAAATGCGAGGCCGATCGCCACACCGGCCTGCGGGATCAAAGCAAGGCCCATATAATTGCGGATCTCCCTGCCCAGCCCTATGAGCAGGCAGCTCACATAAGTCCCCAGATATTTTCCGGCGATGCGGATTATAAAATAAGCCACTCCGATCGCTCCGACCGTCTTCAGGGCCGTTAAGTCGAGGTTCATGCCGGAGACGATAAAAAAGATCGACATAACCGGCGGCGTAAAGTTGTTGATCTGCCGAAACAGCTTTTTATCTCTTGTCAGATTGATATAGACCGCCCCGAATACCATACAGGATAAAAGCGGAGAAATGTCCACGGCCGCACAGATGCCGGAAAGCCCCAAAAGCATCGCGATCGCCAGGATCAGGCGGTTGTCGCGGCTTCTGGCCGGAACCAGCAGACGGCTCAAAAAATAACCGCAGAACACTCCAAGCCCGATGGCGAGGAAATTATAAAACACCGGGATCATAACATCGTGCAGTGAGAAACCGCCCGCTTCGTTTCCGTTGACGACCGCCGAGACAATACTGAACGCCAGAAGACAGACCACATCATCCAACGCCACGATCTGCAACAGTGTATTGACAAACTCCCCCTTTGCCTTATACTGGTTGATCGTCATCATCGTACTCGCCGGAGCCGTCGCCGTCGCGATTGCACCAAGGATCAGGGCGAATCCCCAGTCTAAGCCGAACAGGAGCTTTAAAAGGAGCGTCACCAGAATGCCTGCCGCCATCGCCTCACTGATCGTAATCAGGATAATCCGCCGACCGGTCTGCATGAGCACTTCTTTTTTAAAAAATTTGCCGACTCCGAACGCGATAAACGCCAGGGCCAAATCGCTCACAAAGCCCATGGCCCTTGTAATATGAGGAGGAATAAAGTCCAGACAGCATGGTCCGATCAGGATCCCTGCCAGGATATAGCCGCTCACCTTTGGCATGTTTAACGTATTCGTCAGTCTTGTCAGGATAAATCCGGAAAACAGGATTATGGAAAGCGCCAGAAGTACCTCCGTCTCCGTATTCAGTTGTCTTAAAAACGCCTGCATGAGCGCCACCCCTTTTCTGTACAGAAACACAAAAAGGCATCAAACCACAGCCATTCGCTCTCTTAAGCAAAACCGCCGTCCGGTCCGATGCCTCTCTTATTCTCTGCATCCATATCCTTTTTGAATTCTGATTTTATCTTACCACTCTGTCGGGAAAGAATCAAGCATTTTGTAAATTTTATCCCTTTCCTGCTGCTTACATATTTTTAACTGCAATCTCAAATTCCTGCTCCGTATCTACAAAGCTATATGGTTCATACTCGCCATATGCCGATGGGCAGCTGATTACCACAAGCTGAATTGTATCGTACCCTACAGATTTCATAAGCCTCGTCTCAAAATCCACCAGATGCGGCCCATGCTCTGTCTGCAAAGCCACGCATCCCAGGTCACCAAACTTCTTCGCAATCAGATAGCACATGCCCAAGCGCCTCCTTAAACTCGCTTTCGTTTTTTATCTTACCTCGTTCATATTCCTGGCGCGAGCAGTACCCGACCTGACTCTTATATTTCCTTTTATACACATATTTGTGCAGCCAGTTGTTAAACCGGCGGTCATAATAGATGTTGTACTGGATTTCAATCGGGTAGTGGTAACTACTCAATTGAAAATATACATGGACACCTCGATACCCATCATCTTATGATTTTCCACCAGACATATCTGCCACCCGTACATTATCATATCCATCTATCCGCAACACATCCTCATAATTATCACAAAGAGTACGAAATCCCAGCATATCCTTAAAAACCTTTGCTGCCTGATGGTCTGGGTAATATCTTTTATATTTTAGTATTGCAGACTGGAGGCTTTTAATACGATAATCTATCGCGAGTCCGTGGAGCAGCTCATTACCCGCATACCAGCTATGAACATTCAGTAACTCATCAAACAAAAGAGGCTTGTCAAAATAATGAAGATTCTTTTTCAGCCTGATACCCAAACCAGATTGATAGGACAACTCCTCAAATGATCTTACAGGCAATCCATCCCTTTTTAATATAGTGTCAATCACATTTCTTCCTGCCTCTGTATCAAAAATTTTTGTCATTATGGCATATCCAGAAAATACGCGTCAACGAGGGCCTTTAAGCCGTCTCATTCATTTTGGCCAGCTTCGCCGCCTGGTCGGCCGCGATCAGGCTGTCGATCAGCTCCTGCAGATCCCCATCCATCACCGAATCAATCTTGTACAGCGTAAGCTTGATCCGATGTTCAGTCACACGGCCCTGGGGGAAGTTGTAGGTGCGGATTTTCTCGGAACGGTCGCCGGTCCCAATCTGGCTGCGGCGCGCCTCCGCCTCCTCATTCTGGCGCTTTTCCAACTCCATGTCATACAGCTTCGAGCGCAGGAGGCGGAACGCCTTTTCCTTGTTCTGAAGCTGCGATTTCTCCGTCTGGCTGTAGATCACGATACCGGTCGGAAGATGGGTCAGGCGCACGGCTGAATCGGTCGTGTTGACACACTGGCCTCCGTTTCCTGACGCGCGCATGACATCGATCCGGATGTCCTTGTCGTCGATCACCACATCGAACTCCTCGGCCTCCGGCATGATCGCGACCGTAGCCGTGGAGGTATGAATACGCCCCCCGGATTCCGTCTCCGGTACACGCTGTACCCGGTGCACGCCGCTCTCATATTTAAGCTTCGAATACGCTCCCTGACCGGTAATCATGAATTCGACTTCCTTCATCCCGCCGATCCCGCTCTCGCTGACGTTGATCAGCTCCACTCTCCAGCGCTGGCGCTCCGCATAGTGGATATACATACGGTACAGCTCGGACGCAAAGAGCGCTGCCTCCTCGCCTCCTGCGCCGGCCCGTATCTCCACGATTACATTCTTGTCGTCATTGGGGTCCTTGGGGAGCAGCAGGATTTTTAGCTGCTGTTCCAGCTCCCCGGTCCGCTTCTTCGCGCCGGAAAGCTCCTCCTTGGCAAGTTCCCTTAGCTCCTCGTCGCTCTCCTCGTCGAGAAGCGCCAAGCTGTCCTCCATATCCTGCTTCGCCTTTTTATATTCCCTGTACGCCTCCACGAGCGGCGCAAGATCCACCTGCTCCTTCATGAGTCTGCGAAATTTCCTCTGATCCTCCGTCACCGACGGATTGTTTAATTCCAGCATCAGCTCCTCATAATGCCTCAGCATGTCATCCAAACGGTCAAACATACGAAACCTCCTCTATCTCAAGCCGCAGGCCGACGCCCACAGACCACACGGTCCTTTCCTGTCAAATCCTGCCATACGCTCACTTCGCAATAGCCCTGCTCCAAAAACAGCGTCTTCACTGCCTCCCCCTGTTCGCAGCCGATCTCCACATACACATGGCCGTCCGCCGCAAGATGCTCCCGGCACTCCGCCACCAGCCTCCGATAAAAGGAAAGCCCATCCTCTGCCCCATCCAGGGCGATACGCGGTTCAAAATCCCGCACCTCAGGCTCCAGATCTTCAATGACGGCGCTCGGAATATAAGGCGGATTGGATACGATCACATCAAATTGTTCTTCTTTTGCAAATGCCGCAAACAGATCACTCTGCCGGAAGCGGGGCCTTGCGCACCGCGCCTCGTACCGTTTCGCATTTTCTTCTGCCACAGCCAGAGCCTCCCGTGAAATATCCGCCGCCTCCACGGCAGAATAGCCGCCCAGCACGGCCAGGCTGATTGCAATGCAGCCGGAACCGGTGCACATGTCAAGAAGCCGTATTTCTTTTTCCGGATAGGCAGCCAGCACAAGCTCCACCAATGTCTCCGTATCCTGCCTGGGTATCAGAACATGCCGGTCTACCAAAAATTCCAGCCCCATAAACGCCTGAACCCCTGTTATATGCTGCAGAGGCTCCCGTCTGCCCCGCCGCCAAAGATTCGTTCGATAGAGCGAAAGCCGCTTTTCAAAGTCCGCTTTTGATGCGGGAGACTCTCCGGCCCCGCCTGCTTCCTCATGCGAAAGGAGAAGATACTGCGCTCTGGAAAATCCAAACGTCCACTCGAACAAATACCAGGCATCCAGCTCGTACTCTGCGATCCCGGCTTTTAAAAGCTCCTGCTTCCCGCTCTCTAAAAGCGCCCGCCAGGTCATGCCGGCATCTCCTGCCCGTTTTTCTTTAAACTGCCCTTCGGATACTGCTCGGGAAAGTTCTCCTCCAGGTAGCCCTTCCAGTCAAACACGGCTTCCACGGCCGCGATCGCTACCTCGATCATGGAATCGTCCGGCTCCTTCGTCGTCAGTCCCTGCATCCACATACCCGGGCGGCTCACGAGATCCATAAACCTCGAATTGCTGCGTCCCGCGAGGCGCAGCACCTCATACGAGACGCCTGCGATCACCGGGATCAGGATGATCCGGCTTAAAATCCGCAGCCAAACGGTCTCTACACGGATCACCATAAAAAACAGGATGCTGATCACCATCACGATCAGAAGAAAGCTCGTACCGCAGCGTTTATGCTCCTTCGAGCTTTTTCTTACATTGTCCACGTTTAACACCAGGCCGTTTTCGAGGCAGTTGATGCACTTGTGCTCCGATCCATGGTACATGAAAGTGCGCTTAATGTCATCCATGCTGGAAATTACTTTTATATAGGTAATGAAAACTGCAATCCGGATCATGCCTTCCAAAGCCGCCATCACCGTCTCCGACGCAATAAACCGCCGGAACACACCCGCGATCAGAAGCGGAAGCACCATAAAAATCACCACGGCCATCAAAACGGAAAACAGCATCACGGCGGTCATGACAACACTCTCCAGGCGTTCCCCAAACCGGTCCGTCAAAAACTTCTCAAATTTCCCCGGCTCCTCGTCCCCCTCATCGTCCTCAAAAAAGCCGGCCGACCAGGTAAGCGTGCGCATCCCTAAGATCATAGAATCGGCAAAATTAAAAATCCCCCTCACAAACGGCAGTGAAAAGAATTTTACTTTCTCTGTCATACTCACATACGTTTCCTTCGAGACGACGATCTCCCCATCCGGCTTGCGGACCGCGGTGGCGCAATCGTCCCCATGCTTCATCATAATCCCCTCTAAAACTGCCTGTCCCCCGATACCGGAATACTTCAATCTCTTTCTTTCCTCCAGTTATAAAAAAGGTTGAGTTTTCAGAAATCTCCAAAAGCTCAACCCTGTCTTATCAAACCTTATTTGTCTGTCTTCATACCATACTTGCGGTTGAACATCTCGATACGTCCGCGGGCGGAAGCTGCCTTCTGCTGGCCGGTATAGAATGAATGGCATTTGGAACAGATTTCTACGTGAATGTCTTTCTTGGTAGAACCAGTTACAAATTCATTACCGCAGTTACAAACGACCTTGGCCTGATAGTAATTTGGGTGGATTCCCTCTTTCATGCGTTTCACCTCTTTATTGTTTGGTACATGACTGACAGTCACGTTAAAAGCTCTGTCCCGTTGAACAGCTTAGTTAGTATAGCACACAACCGCCTGATTTGCAAGCGGTTTTCCTTCCTTTTTCTTTTGACCCTGCACCTCAATCCGTTCCCCCGGCTTTTTGCCATCCTCCGTATTCGGGGTTATATCGAGATTGAGCATCGGCATACCAGCGTTTCATCCGATCATCACATGCAGATTTCGCAGTTCGCCGTCGCAGATCTGTTCCTGAATTTCGAAGGCATGAGGCTCCAAATACTCCCACGGCCCGTCTGTCAGGCGCTGCCTGCGAAGCTCATTCAGGGCAGAAGCGCAAACGGATTCGATTCCTTCTTCAATATCCCTTTCGGCCGCCCGTCCCTGCATCAACAAAAGGCCCTCCAGCACGGCCACCGTCTCCGAAAGCGCGGGCAGCTCTCTCGCCGCCCGGAACGCCCATTTATAGTAGGGCATATAGCGATTGTTTAAGAGGAACAGCATGGACAGCCCGTTTTTAACAAATTCATTCAGAGCAATCACCGCCGCCCCCGGTTCGCCGTGCCGGATGCAGCGCATAAAATTATACTGTCCCGACTGTGCCATGAGGACCGCGCGGGCGGCGATCTTCTTTTTCCTCACATCCTCAGGGTAGCCCTTTTTCAGGGTTTCACGGATCGCAGAAAATTCTCCCAGGGCATCCCGGAATACCTTTCCGTTTCCCGCACAGGCCAGGCCGTACTCCGGAAGCTCCAGCCACTCTCTGAGGCTTTCCGGCACTCCGGGCCTCCCGGTAAAACGCCGGTAAAAATCCCCGGTCAGCATAACTCCGCGGCGTCCTCCGCCCCCAAGGCTTTGCGCGTTCCTTTTGATGCCGAGGTACTCGGCCGGAAGCTTCGCATAAGCACGGGAAAGCTTAAATTCCAGCTCGCGCTGCAGCGCATCCGGAATCCATAGACAAAATCCCGCCTCAAAGTCATGGTCCCTCGAAACTTCGTCGTCATAGCCGAAGCAGTCCGAACCCTCTCCCGCAATGCCTGCCGCGATCACGCCTTCGTATTCGGCAAACTGCTCCGTGAGCATAGCCCTGCCGTATTCCTCGAAAAACCGCTCCGACAACTCCAGCCCCTTCATCCCGCCTCTGCCCCTCCATAGATTTGGTCCGCCGCCTCCGACAGCTCCCTTTTCGCACGGAAATATCCGAAATGCCCAAAGGTATCGGCACATTTGCGGCAGTTGAACGCGTAGTAGGCATCGCGGGGAACTCTTGTATCCTGAAATCCTTCCAAAGCGCGCAGCAGACAGTCATCGCATTCCCCGCCGCGGTCCCATTTTTCATACAGCACTGCCAGATTCACCCAAGTCACAGCGATCTCCAGGGCGCTTCCCGGCCGAAGCCCTTCCATGATCTCCATCGCCTTTTTATAATAGGCCTCCGCCTTTTTGTATTCCCCCAGCGCCTCGAAGGCCAGCGCCATATTGTTGAACAGGCCGCCGAAGCGATAGTCCTTTGGCGAAAGCTTTCTCCCATAGGCCCGAAACGCCTGCTCATAATAAGGCATGGCCTCCTTCGCCCTTCCAAACGCTTTCATCGTTGTCGCCGCGTTTACAAACGTCGTTCCGCCGCTCACCGTCTCCGAAAGCCCATGTTCCTTTACAAGCGCGAGGCCCCTTTCCACGGCCCCAAGCCCCTTTTCGCGTTCTCCCGTATTCCGATACAGACCCATCATCTCATTTAAAACCGTGATCTGGGACGCCCAGTCCCCGGATGCCTCAAAATGCAGCAGCCATTTTTCCAGATAAACAGAAGCCTTGCCGGTCTGATCCCTTGCCAAACACGCATCCAAACCGGCAATCACCTCATGGATCTGCGCTCCCTGCCCTCCGCCCTGTATCTCCTCTGCCGCCGCGGCCGGACGGAAGCAGCAGCCCGGCTCCTGCCAGTCCTCTTTATCCAATATCATCATTCGGTCTCCTTTTTGTTTTTTCATAGCCGGTTCCAGATTTTCCTTTACAGCTCCCGTCCCCCGGAAAGCAGACGCCAGAGCGGCGAGCAGAAATGATTCAAAACAACCGCCATACCATAGGATACCAAAACCGTCAGAAACGGAAGCACGAGAAAAAGGAACAGTGCCGCAAAAGCCAGCCGATCTCCCGTTAAGACATGTCCCAGCACAAACGCTACTCCTTTGTTTGCAAAGCGCACGACTCCATAATGAACTGCATATAAAAATAGACTCTGCCGCATGTACGGTCTCGTTTTCGGGAGGCGCCCTCCGTCAAGGATGAGCCACAGAGAAGCCGGAAACAGGAGCCGGAATAAGACCGTCCACAAAACGCTTTCTCCCGGCTTTCCCGCCTGCAAAAAGCAGACAGCCGCCAACATCATCCCCTCTGCCCCTGCCAAAATCTGCGGCCGTCCTCTCCTTCCCTCCGCAAATTTGCTCCCATGAACAGACACATAAGCGGCAAAGGAGTAGTAGAGCAGCGCATCCGTATTCGGATGCTGCGTATCCAGCCCAAAATAGACCGCCGCAAGCAGACAGGCAAGATAAACCAGGCCATACATTTTATCCTGCACAAGCACATAAACCGCAGGCGAAAGCATAATCAAAAAGATCAGCTGATACAGATACCAGAAGATCGGCGCATAGCTGTAGTTGAGCACCGCATCGAAAATTTCCGCCATGCGGAAGGGAACCGGCTCCTTCCCCACCAGCCCCTGGATCATCGGAAGCCTGGTGGCGAGCACATAGCCGAAATAATACAGCAGGTTCCATACAACATAGGGGACGACGATGCTCCTCGCACGGGTCTGCCATTTATCCGCCAGCTTCTCCCAAGTAAAGCCCCGAAAAAACAGATAGGCCGACAGCATAAAAAAGCCCGGCACCGCGGTCTGTCCGAGTCCGTCCGCCACCAGCCTCTCGATCTTCTCCGCAAGCCCCCAAAGACTCCCCGCAGAGCCGCCGGGAAGGCTATGGAACGCCTCCACATTATAAGAATGGATCCAGATCACCAGGATGCCAAATACGAACATCAGCCATGAAACCTTATTTCGAAACGCCTTCTCCTCCATCCGGCCCGTCCCTCCTGTCCTCTGCGGTTTCTACCCTGACAGTATAGCATGCCCCTTTTGTTTTTTCCATAGAAAAAAAGCATTACCCCCAATTTACCTCTTTTTGCCTAAACAGCTTCCCTTGTATAAAATAAAAATGGAATCGCTCAGCCTACGGCTTCTCTGTTACAAAATCCGCCCCTGTTTAAAGCTTACCCGCGCCAAAGAGGGACGGATTCATGAGTGTTTGGCTTGATTGGCTGCTATCTGCGCAGATGCAGGCAGAGCTGTCACATAAAAATCAGAAACATTTCCTCCTGTGGTTGCGCCCTTCGCTCCAGGCATGCTATACTATCTTCAAAAAACAAGGAGAGGCCCACTCATGAAAGACTTCGTAAAGAAACTGGCCGCGGACTACAAACCCCTGCTGCTTACCCATTTTCATCATCTCCACGCTCACCCCGAGCTGTCCTTTGAGGAATATGAGACAAGCGCCTATATCAAAAAGAGTCTGACCGAACTTGGAATCCGTGTCTTGGAGGAATTCGGCGGGACAAGCGTTGTAGGGCTTTTGGACAGCGGCCGCCCCGGCCCCACCATCGCGTTCCGGGCCGATATTGATGCGCTTCCCGTACAGGAGGAGACCGGTCTTTCCTACGGTTCCGTCACGCCCGGCGTCATGCATGCATGCGGCCATGACAGCCACACGGCGACGCTCTTGTCCTTTGCCGCCCTGCTCGCCGGCCATCCGGAGTTAGGAAAGGGCCGGGTAAAATTCATCTTCCAATGTGCCGAAGAAAAGCTCCCCGGCGGTGCCAAAGGATTGTGTGAAAACGGCGTCATGGACGATGTCGATGCGATCTACGGCCTGCACTGTGCCGCCAAAAAGCCGCTGGGCGAGATCGTCGCCAACATCGGCCCACACTCTGCCTGCATCGGGGTCTATGAGGTCACCGTCCACGGAAAGGGAGGACACGGCAGCTCGCCGCACGAGGCCGTCAATCCGGTTCCCGTGGCCTGCCTGCTGGCTGCGGCTGTCAATCAGCTCCTTGCAGAGAAGGCAAACCCGCTCGAAAAAGCGGTATTCACCGTCTCCTATATCCGCGGCGGTGAATACCCCAACATCATCCCGGCCGATGTAACACTGGGCGGCAATCTTCGTACCTTCAACAATGCCCTGACCCAAACCTTGTTTGAACAGCTTAAAAAGACCTGCGAGGGAATCTGTGCCGCCTATGGCTGCACCTGCGATGTCACAACCATCGTGGGCTACCCCTCCACCGTCAATACGGAGGCGGAAACGCTGCTTGTCCGCCGGGCAGCCGAGGATATGGGCTATCCTTGGAAAACGACAGAGCCTAAGCTCGGAGGCGAGGACTTCAGCTATTATCTCCTGGAAAAGCCGGGAAGCTTCTTCGATATCGGCATGGCCGATCCCGAGCACGTGGAAGAAGCCGCGCCTCACCACAACTGCCGGTTCCAGCTTGACGAGCGCGGGCTGGCCATCGCCCTGGAGATGGAGCTGGCCGTTTATTTAAAGGCTGTAGAATACCGTCAGTGAACAAGAGGACACTCGGGACGAGTGTCCTCTTGTTCGCTTAAAGTAAGGATACAGCTTGACACATTTCCTCATCTGTGATATTGTTAACCAAAATATATTTTTAGTTTACTTTTTTACGGAAGGGGAATAAAACGACATGTCTCTGACACAAGAATTAAAAGAAAAGGTCCTGCACGGAGACCAGATCACCCGCGAGGAAGCGCTGGCTCTGTATGACGCTCCCTTGGAGGAGCTCTGCGCGGCCGCCAATGAGATCCGCATACAGTTCTGCGGAAATCGCTTTGACATGTGTACCATCATCAACGGCAAGAGCGGCCGTTGCTCTGAGGACTGCAAATACTGCGCCCAGTCCGCCTGCTATCGGGCCGACGTCGAGGAATATCCGCTGCTTTCGGCCGCAGAAATCGTCGAAGGTGCCCGAACCAACGATTCACAGGGCGTCCTGCGATACTCCATCGTCACCTCCGGCAAACGCCTAAGTGACAAGGAGATCGACCGGATGTGCGAGACGGTCCGCCGGATCCGCAAGGAGACCGGCATACGTGTCTGTGTTTCCTTCGGCCTCCTTAGCGAGGCACAGTTTCGCAGACTCCGGGAAGCCGGAGCCGAACGCGTACATAATAACCTGGAAACCTCCAGGCGCAACTTCCCCCATGTCTGTTCCACACATACCTTCGACGATAAACTCGCGGCGATCCAGGCCGCCAAAAACGCCGGCCTCTCGGTGTGCAGCGGCGGTATCGTGGGAATGGGAGAGACGCCCGAGGACCGCATCGACCTGGCTCTCACGCTGCGCGGGCTCGGCATCCGCTCGGTTCCCGTCAATATGCTGAATCCCATTCCCGGAACCCCCTACGAAAGCCTGGAGCCGCTCACAAACGACGATATGCGCCGCATTGTGGCCATCTTCCGCTTCCTGCTGCCCGACGCCTTCATCCGCCTCGCCGGCGGCCGGGGCCTCCTGCCCGATAAAGGGCGGGCCTGTTTCCTCTCCGGTGCCAATGCCGCGATTTCCGGCGATATGCTGACAACCTCCGGCATACGCGTGGCGACCGATATGAGCCTGTTACAGGAAATCGGATACGAGGTCAGGCTATAGGCGGTGACTCCTGCGTCGTCCGAACGGTTCCGACTATACGGCTTCCTGTACACACTACGCCGGATCCAGTCCATACCGGACGATCCGGCGGTAGTTTTCCCGATCTGTATCGCCCTCCGTGGATATACACAAAATCTGTGAATCTTCCTGCAATCCGATCCGTTCTTTCAAGGTTTCATACGTCTTGTTCTCAAGAATCTCTGCTACAAATCCCATCGTTGCGGCCCCGCTCTCTCCCGAGACGATTGCAGGGTCCGTTCCCACAGGCTCTGCGAGCAGCCGCATACCCTTTGCCGCGATCCGATCCGGGATCGAAACAAAATGATCGGCATACGCCTCCAAAATCTTCCAGCCGATTGTACATGGCTCCCCGCAGCACAGCCCGGCCATGATCGAATTCATATCCCCGGTCACAAAATGCAGCTTCCCGTCATCGGCCCTGGCCGTACGGAAGATACAATCCGCCTGATCCGGCTCCACAATCGTGATCACCGGCCGCTCTCTGAACCCATAATAATCCGTAAAAAAGCCCGTCACGGCTCCGGCCATGGCCCCCACACCCGCCTGTAAAAAAACATGTGTCGGCCGGACCTTCGCCGCCTCCATCTGCTCTGCCGCCTCAAGCGCCATCGTCGTATATCCCTGCATGATCCATGCCGGGACTCTTTCATACCCCTCCCACGCCGTATCCTGCACCAAAAGCCAGCCGTTTTCCTCCGAAAGCCGCTTCGCCTCCCGCACCGTATCATCGTAATTCCAATCCGTGATCCTCGCATCGGCCCCCAGCGCGCGAATATTCGCAAGCCGCTCCGCCGTACTCCCCTTCGGCATCAGAACAACACTTTTCGCACCCAAACGCTTCGCCGTCCAGGCAACCCCGCGGCCGTGATTTCCATCCGTAGCCGTGACAAACGTAATCTCTCCAAGCCGTTTTTGCAGGTCAGGGGCCGTAAGACACTCAAACGTCAGCTCCCCCTCAGAAAGCCCCAGCCTCTCTGTCACACAGCGGGCAATGCTATAGCTTCCCCCCAGCACCTTAAACGCGTTCAGCCCAAACCGCGTACTCTCATCCTTTACATAAATCCCTCCGACCCCAAGCCGCCCGGAAAGCCCCGGCAGACTCTTAAGCCCGGTCACCTTATATTCCGGAAAGCTCTCATGAAACGCACGCACCCGTTCCGCCTGTTCAACCCCAAACGCCTCCACCGGATACGCCCTTCTCACCTTCCCATCAAAATGCACCGCCCTTATCTCCATACCTTCCTCCTTATCACTGTAGAGCACTCTATCATCCACAACAAAATTATACCATCCCTTCCCCCCATTTTATATAAAAATCCTACCCAAATCTATAACAACTCCCTCCCTTCCTCCCCGCGGCCTCTGCGGACCCTACTCCTATAACAAACCATTGACACTCCCCCTCCTTTCCTCTATACTGATTGACAGACAACCATTCCAAAGAAAGAAGGCAAACAACCATGTCCTTTGATACAGTCAAACAATACTTTGAAGACCTTGGCGCCGGGGATCATGTTCTCTCCTTCTCCCATTCCAGCGCCACCGTAGAACTGGCCGCCGAGGCTGTCGGCTGCGAACCGGCCCGGATCGCCAAAACCATGTCCTTTCTGCTCGGCGAGGAGCCGATCCTCATCGTGACCGCCGGGGATGTTAGGATCGACAATCAAAAATTCAAGGCATTCTTTCACCAAAAAGCCAAAATGATCCCCTGGGACCTCGTAGAAGAATACACAGGCCACGCCCCCGGCGGCGTATGTCCCTTCATGATCAAGGAAAACGTCCGCGTCTACCTCGACGAATCTCTGAAACGCTTTGACATCGTCTACCCGGCCGCCGGAAATGCCAGCAGCGCCGTGCGGCTCACCATCCTGGAGCTTGAGCGATACTCCCGCTGCCAGGATTGGATCGACGTGTGTAAAGCGGCAGTCTGATGAAAAAGGAGCCTCTCTATGAAACCGACAAACAGTCCCTGGCATCCCTACCGCCTCCCGGCGGCCTATGTGATCCTGCATACCTTAAGCTTCCCCCTGTTAGGTCTGTCCGCTCTGGCGGATGCCTTTTTATCCCTCTCCTATCCGCAACAGGCCGCCTCGCTTCGGTTCGTCCGGCTCCATGTACTGCTCATCGCACTCTATATACTGCTTCTGTTCCTTGTGGGGGCCGCCCTGATCGTGCGCTCCTTTGCAGACTGCAGGCAAAACCGCGTATCGGTCTGCGTAAACAGCCTTCTGATCTTAAAGTACGGGATGATCCCGTTTTTTATCATCAACTTCTGTGCCTACTGCTTTTTTTACCTGGTCCTGCTCGTCGCAAGCCGCGGTACGATCCTGTTCGGCTTCCCGATCCTTCTCGTAACCATAGCCGCGGCTATGTTCCTCACCTGGCTCATCATAATCCCCGGTGCGTTTTATGGAATCCAGGTGATCCGCCTTGGCAGGCGGCAGGAAAAGCTTGGGCTTGGCGCCGCGCTGTTTCACGGGCTCCTTCAATTTATCTTTCTGCTTGACATCCCAGACACCATGTACCTGTCCGTCAAAAAATTTGGCATGGGAAAAAAGTGTGCCTGGCTTGCCGCCGCCCTCTATGCCGGATTTCTGCTTGCACTCACATACGGCTACCGGGCGCTTACTGCCTGAACAGCCAAAAGGGACGCCGCGTCAAATAACGCTGCGTCCCTTTTGATTCTTTTTTATTCCTTTGCCAGCGACAGCCGTACAAGCGCCCTCTTTAAGGCGGCCTCGGCGCGCGCCACATCAATCTCCGCGCTGTTTTCTGACAGACGTCTCTCGGCGCGGATCCTCGCCTCATTCGCCCGCGCTCCGTCGATGTCCTCCGGCCATTCGCATGCTTCGGCAAGGATCGTCACCTGCTCGGGCAGCACCTGGATAAATCCGGACAGCAGCGCGGCCTTTTTGACCTCGCTCCCCTCGTGGATGGACAGGACTCCCGGCAAAACGGCAACGGTTAACGGAATGTGCATCGGGTAAATGCCGAGCTGCCCGTCGGCGGTATTCAATTCCACCATAGACGCCTCGCCGTTATAAAACTCCTGATCAGGCGTGATCACCTGAAGCTTCATCGTTTCTGCCATGCTCCCACCCCCTATTTCACGCGGGCAAGAACATCATCCATATTTCCTGCATTCAGGAACAGATTTTCCGGAATTTCGTCATGCTTTCCTTCCAGGATCTCCTTAAAGCCCTGAATCGTCTCGGAAACCGGCACATAACGGCCCTCCAGGCCGGTAAACTGTCCGGCTACAAAGAACGGCTGCGACAGGAAACGCTGGATTTTTCTCGCTCTGGATACGATCAGCTTATCCTCCTCGGAAAGCTCATCCATACCGAGCATGGCGATAATATCCTGCAGTTCCTTATATCTTTGCAGGACCTCCTGCACGCCGCGGGCCACTCTGTAATGCTCCTCACCGACAATACGAGGATCCAGGATCCTCGACGTGGACTCAAGCGGGTCAACAGCCGGGTAAATGCCAAGCTCCACGATCGAACGGCTTAAAACAGTCGTTGCGTCCAGATGTGTGAAGGTGTTGGCCGGAGCCGGGTCTGTCAGGTCATCCGCTGGTACGTAGACCGCCTGTACGGACGTGATCGAACCGCTCTTTGTGGAAGTGATGCGCTCCTGAAGCGCGCCCATCTCCGTCTGCAGGGTCGGCTGGTAACCGACGGCCGAAGGCATACGTCCGAGTAAAGCCGATACCTCGGAGCCGGCCTGGCTGAAACGAAAGATGTTGTCAATGAACAAAAGCACGTCCTTTCCGCCCTCGTCACGGAAATATTCCGCCATGGTAAGGCCCGTAAGGCCCACACGCATACGTGCTCCCGGCGGCTCATTCATCTGGCCAAAGACCATCGTCGTCTTGTTAATAACGCCCGAATCCTGCATCTCATGGTACAAATCGTTCCCCTCACGGGTACGCTCTCCGACGCCCGTGAATACAGAATAGCCGCCGTGCTCCGTCGCGATGTTGCGGATCAGCTCCTGGATCAGAACCGTCTTTCCGACGCCCGCGCCGCCAAACAGTCCGATCTTTCCGCCCTTCTGGTACGGGCACAGAAGATCGACAACCTTGATGCCGGTCTCCAAAATCTCCGTCTGTGTGGACTGCTCCTCAAAGCTCGGAGCCGGCCTGTGGATCGGGAATTTCTTCTCGGTCTGCGGCTGCTCTTTATTGTCGATCGCCTCTCCCAGTACGTTGAAAATACGCCCCAGTGTCTTCTCTCCGACCGGAACCCGGATCGGCCCGCCGGTCGCCACCGCCTCCATTCCGCGGACAAGACCGTCGGTCGGGCCGAGAGCGATACATCTTACCGTATCGTCGCCAAGATGCTGGGCGACCTCGACAACAAGCTTCCCCCCATCCTTCTTGGCGATCTCAATGGCGTCGTTGATCTCAGGCAGCCCGCCCTGCGGAAACTTGATATCCAGTACGGCGCTGATGACCTGAGTAACTTTACCAATGTTTTTCTCTGCCATCTTATTTCTCCTTGTCAAATTTCATCAAATTTACATCTATCCCTCGATCGCATTCGCACCCGCAATAATCTCTGTCAGCTCCTGCGTGATGGAGCCCTGCCTTGCACGGTTATACTGCAGGGACAGCTTGGAGATCATCTCCTCGGCGTTGTTTGTCGCAGAATCCATCGCCGTCATCCGCGCTCCGTTCTCACTGGCCACCGCCTCCAAAAACGCGCCATAGATCAGGCTGCTCATATACTTCGGAATAATCGCGTCCAGTACCTCGCTCTCATCCGGCTCATAATTCATCAAAAGCAGATCCGGCTTCTGCATGCTGGCCTCCGCCCCGTCGTCTGCCGGCTCACTCGCCTGCGCATCCACAGGGAGCAGCTTTATAAGCTTCGGGATCTGGCTCACCGTGTTTTTAAAGGACGTATAGGCCAGATAAATCTCTCCGATCTCGTTCTTCTCGAACAGCGCCAGAAGCTCCTTTGTGATCTGCATCGCATCGGAGTAAAGCGGCTCGTTGATGACCTCGGAATAATCCGCTGTGATCTCGTAGCCCTTCCTCGAAAGCCCGTCACGTCCCTTTCTGCCGACCGCGAAAATCTTCGCATCCTCCATGGAAATCCCGCTTCCCGCCACCAGACGGACAATGTTGGCGTTGTAGCCGCCCGCAAGGCCGCGGTTTGACGTGATCACGATGACCGCCTTCTTTTTCGAATCCCCTGCCTTCAGGTATTTATGTTCAATCCCCTGGGATTTTTTTAACATCTCCTGAATGGTGCGGTACATCTTATTAAAGTACAGTCTGGAATTCTCCGCCCTGGTCCGGGACTTCTGGAGCTTGACGGTCGCGACAAGCTTCATGGCCTTGGTGATCTGCTCGGTGCTCTCGATGCTGGCTTTCCTGCGCTTAATATCTCTCATGGTTGCCATGCTACATCACCCGCCTTACTTTGCTGCTTTGCATTCTTCAATGGCCTTCTTAAGCTTCTCCTCCATCTCCGGCGCGAGCTCCTTTGTCTCACGGATGCTCTTTGGAATCTCCGGATGCTTCGTATCAATATACTGGAACAGCTTCTTTTCAAACGCAAGGATCTCCGCAGTCGGGATATCCAGGAGATATTTCTTGGTCGCCGCGTAAATGATCAAAACCTGGTACTCAACCGGCATCGGCTGGTACTGCGGCTGTTTTAAAATTTCCTTGATCCGCTCGCCCTGCGCCAGCTGCTCCTTCGTGCTCGCATCAAGCTCCGAGCCAAACTGTGCGAACGAGGCAAGCTCCCGATACTGCGCCAGCTCCACACGGATGGGAGCCGCGATCTTTTTGATCGCCTTAATCTGCGCCGCGCCGCCGACTCGGGATACGGAAAGGCCGGCGTTGATAGCCGGACGGAAGCCCGAATTAAACATCTCGGTCTCCAGATAGATCTGGCCGTCTGTAATCGAGATCACGTTTGTCGGAATGTAAGCCGAAACGTCGCCCGCCTGCGTCTCGATGATCGGCAGCGCCGTCAGCGAGCCGCCGCCCAAGTCATCCGACAGCTTGGAGGCACGCTCCAAAAGCCTGGAATGCAGATAGAAGACATCGCCCGGATACGCCTCACGTCCCGGCGGCCTCTTAAGTAACAGAGACAGGGTACGGTATGCGGCGGCATGCTTACTTAAGTCGTCATACACCACCAAAACGTCCTCGCCGTTTTCCATCCATTCCTCACCGATCGCGCAGCCCGCATACGGTGCGATGTACTGCAGGGGCGCCAAATCCGATGCTGTGGAAACCACAAGCGTCGTATAATCCATGGCTCCGAATTCTTCTAATGTCTTCACGATCGTCGCGACCGTGGAGGCCTTCTGGCCAATGGCGACGTAAATACAATGTACGCCCTGGCCCTTCTGGTTAATGATCGTATCAATCGCGATCGCCGTCTTACCGGTCTGGCGGTCTCCGATGATCAGCTCACGCTGGCCACGTCCGATCGGGATCATCGCGTCGATGGCCTTGATACCGGTCTGCAGCGGTGTATCAACGGATTTTCTCTCGATTACGCCATGCGCCACACGCTCAATCTGACGGAATTTGTCCGTGAGAACCGGGCCCTTGCCGTCGATCGGCTGGCCTAACGCATTTACCACACGGCCCGATAAGGCATCGCCCACCGGGACCTCAACCACCCGACCCGTGGTCTTTACCGTGTCTCCCTCGCTGATGCTGGAGGTATCGCCCAAGAGCACGGCGCCGACATTGTCCTCCTCCAGATTCAGAACCATGCCGTAGATCTCGCCCGGGAATTCCAAAAGCTCTCCCTGCATGGCGTTTTCCAGGCCATGAATCCGCGCGATGCCGTCTGCCACCTGGATGACCGTTCCCACATCCGAGACGTTAAGCTTCGTCGAATATCGTTCAATCTGCTCTTTTATGACCGAGCTGATTTCTTCTGGTCTTAAATTCATTTGAGGTCTGCACCTTCCTTCTTTTCCATTTCCAGGCCGCGAAACTCCTTCCGCAGCCGTTTCCATCCGCGTGTAGCCGTTAAGGCTACGCCATCTGAAGCTTCATCAAATCTCTCTTAAGCTCCTCGATGCGCGTGCGGATGCTGCTGTCCACCACCCGGTCCCCGATGCGGATCACAAGCCCGCCGAGCAGGCCCTCATCCACCCGGTACTCCGTCTCCAAGCTGACGTAGGAGGTCGTCTCCAGAAGCCGCTTTTCCACGTCCGCCTTCTGCGCGTCAGAAAGCGGTACGGCGCTGGTTACGCTCACTACACCGATCTTTTTATATTCCTTTACTCTGTTCAGGAAATAGTCACAAATCGCAGGCAGGTCGTTCTGCCTTCCCTTCTCCATAACGATGACCAAAAATCCCAAAAGGCCCTCGGAGAGCGTCCCGGAAAAAATCTTTTCGATGACCTTGATCTTTTCCTCCTTGATGATCTGCGGATGGTTTAAAAACTGCACAAGGTCCGCATGTTCCGTGAAGATAGCCTTTAACGCTCCAACCTCCTCATACCAGGCTGAGAGCGTTTCCTTTTCCATGGCCTCCTCGAACAATGCGTCTCCGTATACCTTCGAGACTAGCTTTGCCATGTGCTCTCACCCATTTCCTTTAATGTCTCCTCAATCAGAGCATCCTGAATCTTCACATCCATGGAAGCGGCGACTGCCTTTCCTGCCAGTAAGGATGCGATGGAAACGATCTCCGTCTTCACATCCTCCAGGGCCTTCTTCTTCTCCAAATCAATCTCACGGTTGGCCCGCTCAAGGATCCGGCCGGCCTCCGTTCTCGCCTCCGCAAGGATCTCCGCCTCCTGCTTTTTGGCCTTTTTACGCGCCTCGTCTAAGATCTGCTCTGCCTCCTTGTCAACCGATTTAAGCTTTGCCTCATATTCGGCCTTTAAGGAAGCCGCATCCTCCTTATTGGTTTTCGCGTTTTCCAGATCGTTTGCGATCTTCTGCCTTCTCTTTTCCAGGAGCTCCCTCGCCGGATTAAACAGCAGGTACGACATGGCAAAAAACAGGATAAAAACGGCAAGTCCCGTTATTACCACATCATTGATTAACTGAGGGTCAAAATTAATTAACCGTTCCAAGGTCTGATTTCGCCTCCTTTCCTCTTATCTGTCCGCCTCTTGCGGCCGCGGTCTTCAAACAATCAACCAAACGGCTTCACGAACATGAGGATAATGGCAACTACCAGACCATAAAGACCCGTCGTCTCGGCAACGGCCTGACCGAGAAGCATGGTCGATGTAATATCTGATTTCGCGCCCGGGTTCCGTCCTACAGCCGATGCACCGTGTCCGGCTGCGATACCCTGTCCAACACCAGGTCCGATACCGGCGATCATCGCCAAACCTGCGCCAATCGCGGAGCAACCATAGATAAAGTCCTGTCCTGAAATGTTCATAAATAGATAACCTCCTGTAAAAAATAAATTCTTTCTTTTTACCTGAAACTTAAAGCTTGTCGTTTACATATACCATGGTGAGCATACAGAATACGTATGTCTGGATACAGCCCGAGAATACGTCGCAGTATGCATGCAGCACGGACGGGATTCCGATCTTTACCAGGATCGGCATCATTCCGTACCACAGACCCATGATGATGACACCGGACAGCATGTTTGCAAACAGACGGAGCGATATGGAAATCGGGTTTGCAAACTCGCCGATCAGGTTAATCGGAAACAGCACCGGAATCGGCTTAAATAATCCGGTAAAATGGCCTGCCCCATGGTTTTTGATTCCCTGGTACTGTACGATACCAAATGTGACCAGGCCCAAAAGGAATGTAACGCCAAAATCAGCCGTCACCGTTCTGAGGCCGAAAAGGCCGCTCACGTTGCAGAATAGAATAAACAGGAACAACGTCCCGATATAGTTCGCAAACCTGCCCGCTTCTTTGCCCAGGATGCCGCCCGACATCTTTTCCAGCATTTCCACGCCGAGCTCCACAATATTCTGAAAGGTTCCCGGTACATCTGTCGCGCGCTTGATCGCGCGGTTTGCCGCAAACGCCAGAATCAGAAGAACAATCGTGACAATGACCAGTCCGACCGTCGTCGTCGTAAGCCAAAGCTCCTGACCGAACAGGTGGTATTTTATGACACCATGTATCATAAAATCCGCTTCGCCGCCACCACCCATCATTTCATCTCCTTTCCTTAAAAATTCAGTAACGGTCCGGTCTCCCGCTCCGTTACGTCAATCATACATATATCCCAGTCAGGCCGCGTCATTCCCGGCCCTATGGTTCAGAATTTTGTGTACCAGGGGATACAGATAAGCCCCGGTTTTATTTCCCAGCAAGGCCAGGAAAAACGTCAAAAGATTGATTCTCGTAAAGCATCCCAAAACGCCGACCACCGCGGCGGCGGCAAAGATCCGCAGGACTGCGTGCGTCGTCATCTTTTTTCTCGCGTAGTCCTCATCGGCCGATTCCACGCAGAGCTCCGTCGAATATGCCATGCTGATCAGAAGAAAAACAGCACACACCATACCGGCAAAAATCCCGGCAAACACCATGGGCTCTCTGAAAAACAGAAGGCAGGCAAGCGACAAAACGAAAGCATGAAGCACGATTCCGATGCTCATCTCAAAAACCTGCTTTTTGGTTTCTTCGCTCATACAATCCGTCACCAGCCCTTTCTCTTATTCCGCCCTTTTCCGTCTCCGGTCCCGTAAAGCCGTTTCCATTCTTCCTCCCGGGCCTGTTTCTCCTTCTCCTCCTGCTCGCGCTCCCTGTCAATCGTCCGCTTTGCAAGCCGATAGGCGTTTAAACCGCCCGACAGAATGCCTAACAAAAGGAGCGGCAGCGTCAGGTGAAGCCCGAATCTTCGCTCCAGCCCGATTCCCGCCAGGACGCAGAGGAGCGTCGGTGTCACAACATGAAAGCCAAGCTGCGTGATCAGTATCAGATTGCCCAAACCGCTCTCATCCCTCCTGTTTTCGCATTTGAAGCCATTATACTAAATATTTACACATTTGTCCATTTCTAAGCGGATTTTTTTAGAGAGATTTTGTTACAGGTTTTTTGCAAGGTTTTTAGAATCTTTATTTTCCTTTTAGACTTTTTCCACACTTCCGACATATTTTTTCTGTATACTAAAAGCACAATCAAGAAAAGAGGCCGGCGGCACTGATCGCGCGAACCGTTGCCGGGCTCGACTAACAACCCTTCCGGGACCTTCGGTTTCGGGTTTACATAGATCTCCATGCAGTAACTCTAACACCCCTTTTTTAGTATTTAAGGCGAAGAAACAGGACAGCAGGACGGCCCCCGTCATTGCTGTCCTGTTTCTTAACTCTCTTTATTTCCCGGCCAGCTTCCGGATATCTCTCTGGTTTCCCATGACCATCAACGTCTCCGCCTCGCCGAACACATAGTCCGGATGCGGCATCGGGAACAGATTTCCCTGCCGCTTCACCGCCAGGATGCTCACATGGTGTTTGGTGCGGACCTGCAGGGAAAGGATGCTGCAGCCTTCCCAGCCCTCCGGCAGGGCGATCTCATAGATCCCGTACTCCGGCGTCAGCTCGATGTAATCAAACACGCCCCGGCTGGTCCCGTAGCGGACCGCCAGCCTCTCGGCCACCTCCCGCTCCGCATAGACGACATGGTCGGCACCGTTGCGCAAAAGCAGTTTTTTATAGATATCCCGCGTTGCTCTCGCGACTACATACTGTGCCCCCAGATCCTTTAATAACACCGTAATTTCCAACGCCGTCTGGAAGCTGTCACCGATTCCCACAACACACAGATCAAAATTCCGGACGCCCAGAGAACGCAGGAAATCCTCATTTGTCGCATCCCCGATCTGGATATTGCGGATCACCGGGGCCAGCTCATCGGCCCGCTCCTCGTTATCCTCCACGGCCATTACCTCATTGCCCTCATCAATCAACTTCATCGCCATATGACGCCCAAAGCGTCCGAGTCCTATAATCAATATGGATCGCATAAAATCCTCCTACCCCATTTGAATTTTTTCGAGCGGCTTGGTCGATGCGGCCGGAACCCGATCCGCCGAAAAGGCCAGCAGCATCGTCAAAGATCCCGCCCGGCCAAAAATCATCAAAAACGCCAGAATCAGCTTTGAGAGCATGGAAAGCCCCGGTGTAATCCCCAATGTCAGCCCCACTGTAGCCGCCGCCGATGTGGTTTCAAACAAGACGGTTAAAACAGGCAGCCCCTCGACCGCGGAGATGACAAGCGTCGATACGACCAAAAGCGTCAGATACATCATAAAAATACAGGACGCCGTTCTTGTAATATCGTCCTCCAGCCGTCTGCCGAATATCTCGATGTTTTTTTTCTTTTTAAACGTCGTAAAAATACTCAAAAGCAGAACCATTACCGTGGTCGTCTTAATCCCGCCCGCCGTCGAGCCGGTCGAGCCTCCGATTAACATCAAACATATCATCCAGAAAATGCTTCCCTCCGAAAGCTTCGTCAGATCCACCGAATTAAAGCCGGCAGTCCGGACCGTTACAGACTGGAACAATGAGGCCAGCGTCTGCTCCCCTGCACTCATCCCCGCAAAGCCATTGCCACGGGATTCCAAGGCAAAAATCGCCGCCGCTCCGCCAAAAATCAGGAGTGCCGTAGCAGTCAGTACAAGCTTAGAGTGCAGTCTGAGTCTGGAAAACCGGAAGCGGCTGTCCAAAAGGTCCCGCCAGACAAAGAAACCCAGTCCGCCGATTACGATGAGTCCCATAATCACAAGCTGCACATACGCGCTCTGTCCCTCGATCGTCAGAGATGAAAACGGCTCCCTGTAACCCATCAGGTCAAAACCGGCGTTGCAAAAGGCCGAAATCGAGTGGAACACCGCGTAATAAATCCCGTTTGCCGGGCCCAGACGAGGACAAAAGTACACGGCCAAAAGAAGGGCTCCCGCCGCCTCAATCACGAGCGTTCCCAGGAGGATAAACCGCGTCATGCGCAGGATTCCTCCCACCTGCGGCGCCGATACGGCCTCCCGCATCAGCACGCGCGAGGACAGCCCAATCTTCTGCCCCGTACACATGATTGAAAAAAGTGTGATCGTCACAAATCCAAGGCCGCCGACCTGGATCAGCGTCAAAATCACCAGCTGCCCAAACAGGGACCAGTGGCTCCAGGTGTCAAACCGAACAAGACCAGTCACACACGCCGCCGACGCCGCGGTAAAAAACGCATCCGAAAAGGCCGTCCACTCTCCCGCTCTCGCCGATGCCGGCAGGCTCAAAAGCACGCTGCCGAGCAGGATGATCGCACAATAGCCCACAAGCAGAATCCGCATCGGGGAAAATTTCATCAAACGAAACATTTTTAGAATCTCCTATCAAAGCCGGGGGGAGCCTAAGAGGGCTTTCCCGGCCTGCAAAAAGGCCGCCCGGTCGAGGGGACGGCCTTTCTTTCTTTAATTAATGAGTCATGAGATCAAGCACCAGCTCTGCACATTTGTTCAGATTGCCGATCGTGATCGTCTCGCTCGTAGTATGTACCTTTGCCATACCCGTGGATAAAACAACCGCCTTGATTCCATGAAGCGCCATCACATTGGCGTCGCTGCCTCCGCCGCCCTTGGCGATCACCGGCGTAATCCCCAGACGCTCAAAGGACTCCAGCGTCCGCACAATGAGCGGGTCGTTGTTTTCGATATTGAAGCTCACATAGTTTGTGCGCGGATCATATTCGAGCGTCGCTCCCATCTCGTCGCAGGCTTCCTGCAGGCACTGTCTGATATGCTCGGCCTGTGCATTTAATTTGTCCAGATTGCGGCTGCGCACTTCTGCGATCAGTTCTACCTTCTCCGGAACGATGTTGGTCGCATATTCTGCCTTCAGTGTGCCGATGTTGCATGTCGTCTCCTCGTCGATCCGCAGAAGATTCATCTTTGCAATCCCCTTTGCCGCTACCTGGATCGCGCTGATTCCATCCTCAGGCGCAAGCCCCGCATGAGAGGAGCGCCCAATGATCGTTGCGAAAATCTTGATCTGGCCCGGGCCGCAGGTGATGATCTTTCCCACATCCCCACTGGCATCAAAGACCATGGCATCCTTGCCCTTCAGCATGCCATAATCCATGTTCTTTGCGCCCATCATGCCGCCTTCCTCGCTGATCGTAAACAGGATCTCCGTATTGCGGCACGGCAGGTTCTTCTCCTTAATTACACGGGCCGCCTCCATAATGGCAGCGATTCCGGATTTATCGTCTCCTGCAAGAACGGTCGAGCCGTCGGTACGGATCACACCCTCCTCGATAATCGGCTTGATGCCGTTACCGGGAACCACCGTATCCATGTGTGCGCACATAATGACCGGATCCCCGGGAATCGTCCCCGGTATAAAGGCATGTACATTGCAGCCGTTTGAACCGTAATTTGCGCCCGCCTGGTCTGTCTGGACCTCAAGCCCCAGGGCCTTCAGATCCGCTACCAGTTTTTCCCCCATTGCCTTCTCATTCTTCGTCTCGCTGTCGATCTGTACATACTCTAAAAACGTATCGAGCAGCCTTTTTTCGTTAATCATAGCATACCCCTTTCTTAAATAAAATATTTACAGTTGCATTGGTTACATAATACCCATTATTATAGAAGAAACCCGTTTGAAATCATATTGGGCTTCCTTCACACCCGACTGTTTTCGATACCAGCCCTTTAACTCCTGATACGTCGTCGAAAACGAACCATAGCCGAGATACAACTCCGGCGTCTGATAGTTGTCAGCGAACACTACCATCGGCATGATCTTTACACGTGTAACCCCCTTCGTTTCCAGGACCGCAGCAAGCTCTGCCGCGCCCTTTTTCAGCAGAATAAGCGGATTGGGAAATTCCTCCTTGCGCTTTGGATCCTCCCGGCGCCAAACCTCCCCATCCGGCGTTCCGTAGATCTTGGTTCCCCAGCCGAACGCATGCACCAGATAAATTCCGCTCTTGTCAGCCAAAAGTGCATCAAACGTCATATCTCCAGCCGGAAGACGGAGCGTCACATTTTCTTTTAATAAATACGGTTTTTTTGCAAGTTTTCTGAGCTTTTTGGCTACCTTCCTGACTGCCTTTCCATGGTTCCGCTGGCGGTTCATATGCTTCGTGATCAGAACAAAGATGAGCGCCCCCGCAAAGATAAAGAAAAAAAACATCAAATAGTCGTTCAGTGTGCGCAGCTTCCATGCCTGAAAGTCATTGCCAAAAAAGTTCATCGACTTCCTCCTCGTATCTTTGATTCGTAAAAAATAATATAGTTAATTCTACCATGAAACACGTGTAAACGCAAGGAGGAGATTGTAGCAGAAAAATAAGCTTTTCGGGCTGCTATCTGTGCCGCAAATGCGAAGATGCAGGCCGAATTGTCACATAAGAATCAGACTCTGCTTTCCAAATAGCTCACAATATCTTTCACAATAATGAAGGTCCGGAGCGTCTGATCGGGAATTTCGATTTGAAATTCATCCTCAAATATGGAAGATTCCGGGTCAAAATGGCAGATCAAAAGCAGCACGTCCCGGGCTGCCTCATCGACGGGCGTAAACTCCACATACATATCCGACCTGATTAAGTAGTCCAGTACAATCCCAAGCTGTACGATCCCCCTGATCCTCTGGGCCAAGCATAGTCGGAATCAGATGACTGTCTCTGGGCAGCGCGAAAGCGACGAGCCCCCCCGGCTTCACTCCCCGCTCCTCTAACCTGCAAGCACGATGCGGTTGGCCTCCTCGTTCAGCTCCCGATAGGTCAGCGTGCGGTCACAGGCGATGACCGCCGTCTTATCGGGAGTACGCCCGGCCTGCTCCTCAAACAAGGTATGGATACACTTGTTACGGGGATAGGAAACGGCGGTGTCGTTAAAGTCCCAAAGCAGGTTCAGGAGATGTCCGTACAGTCTCTGTATCTCTGCCGCGGTAAACTTGTCGGTGCGGTAGTCCAGATGAATCCGGAAAACGCCTTTCCCGTCCCGGTCGTCAATGTGAATCTGCAGACTCTCCGTCTGCGTCCCGCTGTGATACCAGGTGGTTTCCACCTCCCGCTCCGCCCCAGTGACGACGGCGTTCTGGTAGCTTACAAGCACATCATAGAGTTTTTCGGCAAAACCATGCTCATTCCGGAGCGCAGACAGGAATAGACGGCCTCCGGGCAGGCTTTAAACCGTTCCAGGAAAAACGCCTTGTCTTTTTCCCTGCGGCCGCTTTGCGCATAGGCGGCCTCTCCCCCCACAAAATCCGAATAGGGATAGGCCGCGGGCCCTTTTCCAGCCAGAAGGTCGCAGAGCTGGGAAGCGATTAACGTCAGCGTCCAGGCGTCGCCAATGATGTGGTGGCATTTTACTAAAAGACCGTAATGCTGTGGCAAGCGCACAATCTGAATTTCACAGAGCGGGCCGGTAAGCGTTACCGGCATTTTGGCGTATTTTTTTGCAAAGGCGGCAAGAGCGTCCTTGCTGTCAAAGCGGCGGACCCAGAGGGCCTGCTCCCGAAATTCCTCACTCTCCTGCAGAATTTCGCCTCCCGCCTCACAATGCGGGTCTGGTTTCTCCCTGCCCTTCAAACAGCATACTGCCGCAGATGACAGTCACAGCGCCGCCGGCGTACTTCTCCATCTCATAAATCAGCCTTTGCGGATTGGACAACTGATGCATAGGAATCCCCTCTCTGCGCTTATTTTCCACGCTTGATTTTCTTGGTTCTGGTCTTTTCAAACTCCTGGCTGCGGAATTTTACCCGCTGGATATGCTGGTAGGACGGCATGGCCCTGTTTAACGCCATCACACGCTCCCGGACCAACTCCTGTTCTTCCTGCCCGGAAAAATTTCCGCAGTGATGACGTCCTCCGTGGCAGAGACCACGGCCTCCAGCACGCCGGCCGTAAAAGCGAAGGTGTGGTGAACCAGAAGGGTCAGCATGAAAGGCCGGCCATATAGACATTCTGGCAGGCCCCGACCGCATCCGTCATCAGCGCTTTTTGAGAGAGTATGACGCCCTTGGGACTTTTGGTGGTGCCTGAGGTAAAAATAATGGAACAGATTTCGCTTTCATCCGTCTCGGCCGTAATACTGCCTCCACCCGCTAAAATCGTGGAGAATGCCTCCATGGGCAGAACCATTTTTACCGTCTCTCCTTCCGCCAGCTTCCAAGCCGCGTCGGTGTAGGCGTCTGCATAGACAAGCAGCTCCGTTTCGGAAAAAACCAGAAACTGCGCCATATCTTCGTCAGACAGCGCTTTGTCAATGGGGACAACGCTATTGTCACTCAAAACCGCGGCGAAGTAGGTCAGGAGCCATTCATAGCTGTTCTCACCCAGTACGGCGATCCTGGAACGATGAAAGCCCTGCAGCTTAAAATAGGCCGCCAGCGCTTCTGCCTCGCGCTTGAACTGCATGTAAGTAATATTGACAATCTCCCCGCTTCGCCGGAACCGGAATGTGGTCTGGCCGGGCCATTCCTGCGCGTTCCGGTCGATCAGCTGGCGAAAGCCTGTCAGCCGGGGATGGGAATAAAGCGGATTGTGGTTCATATTCTTTTTCCACACCTTTGCCGATCCATACGGTGACCATTGTGTCTTTTTCCACCGGGGTATTTTCCTTGATTCCCTGATACGATACCATATTTAGCGGAATCTCCTCCGAGTAGACCATTTTATCTCTGGACATCCCCAGGCCGGTCTCCTGTAAAAGCGACTCCGCTGCATCCGCCTCACCATTTACCACATTGGGCACACGCACCATATTGCGCTCCAACTGGCTTTTCCTTGAATTGATGTGCGTCCGGATCACACCCGCCGCCATCAAAACGGCAACAAGCGCAGCCAGAGCAATCCCCTCTCCTTCGACGGCAAAGACCCATTTGGGAATCGCCCCACCTCCTTTTTCATTTTGGTAATGGAGCGTTCCTTTACCTCGGCCGCCATGAGCTCTCCTGCAAACTCCTCCATCGTCTGCGTGCGATCCTGGATTTTGACATTCAGGGCGTTCATCAGGGCCGTTTCAACAGGCTTTAAAAGCTTGACTCCCATCTTCGAGGGCCGCTTTATCTCATCCTTGACCCCCTGTTCCATCGCATCCTGCGGAACGGCTCCGGTCAGCATCGTATATAACGTGGCCGCAAGCGCATACACGTCTGTCCAGCTTCCCTGATCCCCGCGGCTCCGATACTGCTCCTCCGTTGCATAGCCAAGCTTTATGATCACGGACAGGCTTTTTCTGTGCTTCGTCGTCGCATAACGGGAAGCTCCAAAATCAAACAGCTTTGCCCGCAGCGCTTCTTTCTCCCCGGGATTTAATATCTGAATATTATCCAGGGCAATATCCCGGTGCAGGATCCCGGCCTTGTGTACCTTTTTCATCGCCGCCGCGATCTCCAAAACAATCGGAATCGCCTGTTCGGCGGACATCGGCCCGTTTTCTTTCAAATAGCTCTTTAACGTCATCCCCTCCAGGTATTCTAAAATCAGATAGGAGGTGTCGTTTGCCTCAAAGCAGTCAAAAATCCGGACGATCCCCGGCACGGATTCAAACTTGGCAAAGCGTCTCGCCTCATCCATCATTTTCTCCATTCCGGCCTAGAACTGTTCTTCACTCTCGCCAGAAAAAATCGTCACTTTCTCCGTCTTTGGGGCTCTGGTCGCGAAATCGCCCGGCAGGTATTCTTTGATTGCCACCTTCCGCTCCATTACAAAATCTCAGCCGATATAGGTAACACCAAAACCGCCGAATCCGAGGACGCGTTCCACAATATATTTCCCCTGAAGGATCACGCCCGGAGTCAGATGATACGCCTGCTCCGGCGGCGTGTTGTGCGCGTAGCCGCAATACGGGCAAATCCCAAACTGCCCGTCATATTTTCTCATACAGCTTAAGCATAGTCTGTCCGTCATTTCCTTTCCTCCGTACCGTCGTGCCCTTTCGTATCCTGTGCCGGAGCTGGAATAATCGGTTACGATATACGGATTCGCCCTCCCGTCAAATCGAACCGAGCAGTGCTTCCGGCTCACATCCGTCTCCAGCTGGCCAAAAATAACATTTGCCTCCTGTGCCGAACGGCCGAGTACAATCTCCTCGTCATCGACAATATCAAAATTCGCATCCTTAAACGCCCCGGCAACGCCGACAATCACGCCCCGGTTTCGTCCTTCGGCTTCGGTGCATCCACGTATTTCCCATAGTGGATCGAATTGGAAAAGGCAATCAAAAACACAAAGACAGACGCTACGATTCCAAAGCTGGGAACGGCGTTTAACCATGCCGTATTTGGATTAAAACTGAAGGAGGCGTAATACTTTCTATAATAATAAAGGAACGTAAACACCAGATTGGCAATGAAATAAACGATGAAAAGCACGGAAGGGACGGCAACGCTCCCTGTCAGCTTCAGGATCAAAAAGAGAATCAGACCGGCCGAGCCCACCGTAATCGTTGTACAGCCAAAAAAACACGTACCACCACGGGCAGCCTGCAATTCTCATCTGATAGATCCAATCGGCAAAAACGGAAGGAAATCCCCTTCTACGTCAGCCTTCCGCCCTGTGCACATAATTGTATAGCCCCACACGAAATAGGTAAGCAGTGCACTGAGGCCAAATACCGTCATACACAGCATCGACATATCCTGGACAAGCAAAAACAGGCCTTCCACTAAATCACTGATCTCCCACATACTCATAATCTCCCATCTCCCTTTTCTTTAGTCTTCTGTTCTGTCCTCTGCCTTCTCCCACTGGAAATTTGCATCGCAGCAGGGGATCAGCATGAGCCGGACCTTACCGATCTGAAGGACGTCGTTCTTTTTGAGCTGGACCGGGGACAGCACGACATCCCCATTTACATAGAACAGCTCCCTGGATTCCCCCGGTCGGGCAGTAAAAACATTCTGCCTTGGTTCGTGCGTGATCGTTGCATGTCTGTTCCGGGAAACCGTATTCTCTCCTTCCAGGCAGACCTCCATGTCTGTTGCCCTGCCGATAAAATTGTTCCCGCTTCTTAATGCAAAATCCTGCCCATAAAAGCTCCCCTCCGTGCACACGAGCCAGCCCACAACCGAAGCCTTTTTCTGCGTCGCAGCCTTGGCACTCGTATAGATGCTGATCGTCTTGGGATCGTCATCCTGCTTGGGCGGTAAAGCACCCGCTTCCGTGCGCTTCACGGTCGGATTATCCTCACGGCCGGCCGCCTCCGCCGGCGGAGTGTAATAGCTGACCGTATGATTAACCGGCTCCATGTTGTTGGCACAATGAGGGCAGGACGAATAGGCATCGCCGTCATAAAAATGCCCGTTGCTGCATTTTGTCAATTTCATACCTGTAAGGTCCTCCTTTGTATTTCACTTCCGCTCCGCCCAGTATAGCATAGAATCTATCCTATCTCGGCGGTTCTTCAGAGCTTGGAGGCTTTCCGCCAAAATTAGCCCTCCTATGCGACTCAAAAAATGGGGGACGAAGCGATGGAAAAGCGAGAAATATAAAAAGCCGGGAATCAGAAACGCCTGACTCACGGCTCATAAACACAAACGATTGAATTAATACTGTACAACTACCTCTGCCAGACTGTAATCAAGGAACCGGCTTCTGGAATCCTTAACCGCAGCCGAAAACCCTCAAAATGCCCACAGCATCCCCATCTGTAGCAAAAGCATGCATAAAAGCCAAAGGCTCCGGTCCCTTCGTTCCTTCTCCCTATCCTTCATCGGGCTCATCGCTCCTCTTTTTCTGTAAGCTGCTGCTCCAATTTTTCTAAAAGCAATTCTGCTTTTTCCATTTCCCCGCTTTCCGCCAGCCCACAGGCTATCGACAACATGTTATGAAAATCATACCAAAGGCAGTGAAGTCTGCGGTTATGCTCATCCGTTTCTCCAAAAGAACCATTCAGGTTTTGATTCTCGCATTTTAAAGTCTCCAGCCGGTACTCCGCCCGCTTTCTTTTCTTATTAAATACGCCGGTCCAAAATAAATACAAGGTCACCAAAATCGTGTACACAAGGATGGTGGTGACGGCAAATTCTGTCTGTATGTAATTTCTCTCCCGGAAAAAGAGACGGGCAGCCAGAACGCCCAGCCAGGAGCCGGCCAGATCTCTTTCCATATAACCACGCCCTGGTTCTTCCTTCTTTTTCTTTCTGCGGCAGGCGTAACTGCAGCAGCTTCTTGTCAACAGGTTTCATTAAAACCCCTTCAAATTCGACAGGCTTAAAAAAATTTTCTGCACATACTTCTGTGTATATCCTGTCAGATAAAGGATCTGCATATCCGGGCTCATACGCATGACTTTTTCCGCAGTTCTGATTCCTTTTTCTTCCCCATTCCATTCAATGTCCAGAATGACCACATGAAAGCTCTGCTCCTCATCCAACTCTGCAAATAATTCTTCTTCATCCGCAAACATTCGGCAGCCTTCCCTGCCAAGGATCTCATTTACCATTCGGCAGACTTATTCCCTGACCTGTTTCTCATCATCACAAACCGCAGCCTTCATTTCAAGTCTCCCCTTTTCCATGCTATACTATAATGCGGGAACAATTTTTGTTAAGTGCTACCATTTGATTCTTTCAAACACATTTTATAATCGAAAAATAAATAATGTAAAAACTTTATAAAATAAGGGTGGATTTTTTGTGCAAATTGTAGTATGATAAGAATGGATATGGAATCCTGCGCTTGATTCCGTTGATTATTTTTATAGGAGGGATTGAATGAGTGAAAACACCACCGCTAAAAAAACCTGGGTTGACAAATGCCTGGATGGTGTCGAGCGTGTATGCAATAAGCTTCCGCCGCCGGCCATCCTGTTCTTCTGGCTGTTTTTTATCGTCGGCATCGTCGGCGCGCTTTTTACCATGGCAGACGTCACTCTGGTAAATCCGGCATCCGGTGAAGAAGTTGTTTCGGCGAATCTGTTCTCAACCGAAGGGCTTCACTGGTTCCTTGACAACATGGTCAAAAACTTCACAGGCTTTGCTCCCCTCGGTCTCGTTATCTCGATGACCCTGGGAATCGGTCTCTGTGAGGAATCCGGGTTGATCATCTCTTTGTTACGGAGCAGCCTGAAAAACGTTCCGCCGTCTTTGGTTCCCTACATCATTGCCTTTGTCGGAACCCTCGGCAATATTGCTTCCGATACGGCCGCCGTCGTGATCCCGCCGATGGCCGCCATCATCTACATGGGCGTCGGAAAGCATCCGGTCGTCGGTATGCTTGCAGGCTATGCAGGTGCGGAAGCCGGCTTCTCTGCAAACCTGATGATCGCCGGTACGGACTCCCTGCTCCAGGGCCTCACCAATGATGCCATCAAGGCGTTCATACCAGATTCCACCTTTTCGGTCGATACGACCTGTAACTGGTTTTTTATGATTGCCTCCACCTTCCTTTGTGCGATTGTCATCGGTCTGGCCTGTGAAAAGATCGTTGAACCACGCTTTGGAAAATATGAGGGCGCGGCCGGAGAAAAGCTTGAGGATGTCACTCCTGCACAAAGGAAGGGACTTCATGCCACCGGTATCACGGCCCTTGTGTACATCGCGATCCTTCTGGCCGGTTTCTTCGCTTTCGGCCGTCCGTTAGCCGGTGAGAACGGTGCCTTTGTCGGCTCCCCGTTCTTAAAGGGACTGATCCCGATTTTGTTTATCCTGTTCTCGATCTGCGGTCTCGCTTACGGCTATGCGTCCGGCACCTTCAAGAACACGACCGATGTAAACAAGGCCATGTCCAAACAGATGGCCGGTATGGGTTCCTACGTTCTGTTCTGCTTCTTCTGCGGACAGTTCCAGGCCCTGTTCAACTGGACCAAACTCGGCACAATGTTGGCGATCGCAGGTGCAGACTTCCTGGAAAATGTTGGCTTTACGGGCCTTCCGATGTGTGTGGTCTTTATCCTGATTTCTGCGTTTGTTAACATTTTCGTATCGTCCGGTTCCGCAAAATGGGCGATCTTCGCACCGATTTTTGTCCCGATGTTTATGCTCCTCGGCTATCACCCCGGCTTTACGCAGCTCTGCTACCGCCTGGGCGATTCTCCGGGAAACTGCTTTACTCCCATGTCTCCGTATATTTGGATGACCTTAAGCGTTGCGCAGACTAAGTATATGCCCGATTTAAAGATCGGCACCCTGATCTCCAACCTGATCCCGGTCGCAGTCGTTCTTCAGATTGCCTGGATCATCTTCCTGGTAATCTGGGCCGTTGCCGGTATCCCAATCGGACCTGGTGTCGGCGTGAGCCTGCCTGCGGGCATCCTGTAATATAAAAATCATAATTTAGGAGGGATTTTATGAACGAAAACACAACCGCAAAAAAAACCTGGGTTGACAAATTTCTGGACGGTGTTGAACGCGTATGTAACAAGCTTCCGCCGCCAGCCATCCTGTTCTTCTGGCTGTTCTTCCTCGTCGGTATCATCGGCGCGATTTTCACCATGGCAGGTGTCACCCTTGTAAACCCCGCTTCCGGCGAAGCAGTCGCCTCGGCGAATCTGTTCTCGACCGAAGGCCTTCACTGGTTCCTTGACAATATGGTCAAGAACTTCACCGGCTTTGCCCCGCTTGGTCTTGTTATCTCGATGACCTTGGGCGTCGGTCTTTGTGAGGAATCCGGGCTGATCTTGTCCATGTTAAGGAGCAGCCTGAAAAATGTTCCCCCGACCCTAGTTCCCTATATTGTCGCTTTTGTCGGAACCGTCGGCAATATCGCTTCCGATACGTCCTGTGTGGTCATTCCTCCGTTGGCTGCCATTATTTACATGGGCGTCGGTAAGCACCCGGTTGTCGGTATGATCGCAGGTTATGCGGGCGCGCAGGCCGGTTTCTCCGCCAACCTTATGATCGCTGGTACGGATTCCCTGCTTCAGGGCCTTACCAATGACGCAATCAAGGGCTTTTTGCCGGATTCCACGTTCCAGGTGGATGTTACCTGTAACTGGTTTTTCATGATTGCCTCTACCTTCCTCTGCGCCGCCGTAATCGGCTTTGTCTGCGAACATATCGTCGGACCGCGTTTTTCAAAGTTTTCGGGAGGCTCTGCGGAGAAAATGGAGGAAGTCACGCCGGAGCAGCGAAAAGGGCTTCGTGCTGCCGGTATTACCGCCATTGTTTACATCCTGATTTTATTGGCCGGCTTCTTTGGTTTCGGCCGTCCATTAGCCGGTGAAAACGGCGCCTTCGTCGGTTCGCCGTTTTTGAAGGGCTTGATTCCGATCCTGTTCATTCTGTTCTCGATCTGTGGTCTTGCCTATGGGTATGCGTCCGGCACCTTTAAGAATACGACCGATGTAAACAAGGCGATGGCCAAGCAGATGGCCGGCATGGGCTCCTACGTTCTGTTCTGCTTCTTCTGCGGACAGTTCCAGGCCCTGTTTAACTGGACCAAGCTTGGCACGATGTTAGCGATCGCAGGCGCAGACTTTTTGGAAAACGTTGGCTTTACAGGTCTTCCGATGTGCGTGGTATTTATCCTGATCTCTGCGTTTGTTAATATTTTCGTATCCTCCGGTTCCGCGAAATGGGCAATTTTCGCACCCATTTTCGTTCCGATGTTCATGCTCCTTGGTTATCATCCCGGCTTTACACAGCTCTGCTACCGCTTGGGCGACTCTCCGGGAAATGCCTTCACCCCGATGTCTCCGTATATCTGGATGACCTTAAGTGTGGCACAGACCAAGTACGATCCAAACATCAAGATCGGTACACTGATTTCCAACATGATCCCCGTTGCGGTAATTCTTCAGGTCATTTGGATCATCTTCCTGATTATCTGGGCGGTTGCCGGACTTCCAATCGGTCCTGGCGTCGGCATGACATTACCGGCAGGTATTCTGTAATATAACACCTACATATTAGGCGGGATTTTATGAGCAAAAACACAACCGCTAAAAAACTTGGGGCAACAAGTTCTTTGACGGTATCGAACGTGTATGCAATAAGCTCCCGCCGCCCGCCCTCCTGTTCTTCTGGCTGTTTTTCACCACCGGTATCATCGGTGTGATCTCCACTATAACAGGGGGGCTTTTACCATCCCCGCTTCGGGCGAGGTCGTTGCTTCGGCAAACCTTTTCTCGGCCGACGGACTTCACTGGTTCCTCGACAGCATGGTCAAAAGCTTCACAGGCTTTGCTCCTCTCGGCCTCGTTATCTCGATGACCTTAGGTATCGGCCTTTGTGAGGAATCCGGACTGATCATGTTCCTGTTAAAGAACACCCTGAAAACGTTCCTCCGCCCCTGATCCCTTACATCATCGCATTCATGGGAACGCTCGGCAACATCGCTTCTGATACGGCCTGCGTCGTGATCCCGCCGTTGGCCGGTATCATCTACATGGGCGTCGGCAAGCATCTGGTTGTCGCTATGATCGCAGGTCTGGCAGGTGCGCAGGCCGGCTTCTCCGCCAACCTCATGATCGCCGGTACGGACTCCCTGTTACGGGGCCTTACCAACGAGGCAATGCAGGGCTTTATCCCGGGTTCCACCTTCGAGGTTGACGTAACCCTGTAACTGGTTCTTCATGATGGCTTCTACCCTCCTCTGCGCAGTTGTCATCGGTTTTGTCTGCGAGAAGGTCGCTGAGCCGCGTTTTCCCAAATGCGAGGGAAGTGCTGACGAAAAAGCGGAAGATATCACTCCCGAGCAGAAAAAGGGACTGAATGCCACCGGTATCGCCGCACTGGTTTATATTGCGGTCCTGTTAGTCGGCTTCTTTGCCTTCAGCCGTCCGTTGGCCGGTGAGAACGGCGCCTTCGTCGGCTCCCCGCTCTTAAAAGGGCTGATCCCGATCTTGTTCGTATTATTCTCGATCTGCGGTCTGGCTTATGGCTATGCGTCTGGTTCCTTTAAGAATACAACCGACGTAAACAAGGCCATGTCCAAGCAGATGGCCGGTATGGGCTCCTACGTCCTGTTCTGCTTCTTCTGCGGACAGTTCCAGGCCCTGTTTAACTGGACCAAGCTCGGCACAATGCTTACGATTGCAGGCGCTGACTTCTTAGAGAATGTTGACTTTACGGGCATTCCCATGTGCGTGGTCTTCATCCTGATCTCCGCGTTCATCAACATTTTCGTATCCTCCGATTCCGCGAAGTGGGCGATTTTCGTACCGATGTTCATGCTTCTCGGCTATCACCCGGCGTTTACGCAACTCTGCTACCGCCTGGGCGATTCTCCGGAAAACTGCTTCACCCCGATGTCTCCGTATATCTGGATGATCTTAAGTGTGGCACAGACCAAGTACGGTTCCAACTTAAAGATCGGTACGATCGTTGCCAACATAATCCCGATCGCGGCAATCCTGCAGGTCATCTGGATTATCTTCCTGGTAATCTGGGTAATAGCAGGGATTCTGATCGGATCCGGCACGGGCGTTTATCTGCCTGCAAGTGTTCTTTAAAGCATACATCTTTGCTCAAAATAAAAATGACCGGCTCCATTTGGAGCCGGTTTTTATTGCCCTGATTTTCTTTTACTTCTTTTCCTCTGCAGTTTCCTCCTTCAGCTTCCGTTCCAGGAGCCCCGCTGCATAGCCCGCAAGCTCCGGACAGGGGCGCTTTTTGTAGTATTCCTCCGTGCGCTCCTCCGGGGCCGGACTCGTATCCTTTGCGATCTTTCCGCCAAGCAGCTCTCTGCAGATGATACTTCCATTGTCCTTCTTAAACTCCGCCGCCAGCTCCTGGATCCATGCGTAAAGCTTTGCCTTCTCCTCCTTTGCCTTCGGGTCGGAATACCCTTTCAGCGCTCCCGCAGTCATAATCACTCCGCTAAAGCAGCCGCATACCTCTCTCATCCTTCCCATACCGCCGCCGAAGGCCGAAGCCATTCTCGCAATCGTCTCTCTGTCAAGCCCCAGCTCCTCCTCAAATGCCACTGCTACCGCCTGGCAGCAGTTATACCCTTCCAGAAACAGCTTCCTTGCTTTCTCCTCACGTGTCATATCCTTTTCCTCCCGTTTTTTCTGGCAGACGTTTCCTGAATCGTCTACACTTTTTTATCAGTATATCAGGTTTTTTAAGCCGCCACAAGATCGCTTTTCCTCTTTCCCATACATCTTTTTCTGCAAGTCTGCACATACTGTCCACAAAAAGAGTACTCAAAAAACGAAAGGAGGATCCACCATGAATGAAATACGTGATAACACCAACGCCCCGGCCATTGAACTTCCAGGAAAGGGCTCCGGCTCTCAGGCCAGCGAGCCGGCCCCTGAAATTGATCTTCCGGGAAGCGCAAATGCCACTACGCCCGTTCCTGATGAGTTTCCCAACGAAAGCTATTGAAATTTGTCCCAAAATATGGTAAGATACTGTTTGTTCGCAACGGTTCAGAATATCCGGACTGTTACGTTTTCCCTGTTGGGCCATCGCCAAGCGGTAAGGCACAGGACTTTGACTCCTGCAGTCGTTGGTTCGAATCCAACTGGCCCAGCTTTTCCTATGAACAAATAGTTTTTGCCAACAAAAAGAATCCACAGCATGTATCCGCTGTGGATTCTTTTTGTTAAGGGTGGATACAGGGATTCGAACCCTGGGCCTCCAGAGCCACAATCTGGCGCGCTAACCAACTGCGCTATACCCACCATACATAATATTAATTATGAGACCTCATAAAAGCCTCAGCGAGCCTGAAGGGATTCGAACCCCCGACCCACGGCTTAGAAGGCCGTTGCTCTATCCAGCTGAGCTACAGACTCAAGCAAAAGCTGTCCTTTCTCCATGACAGCAGAGATAGTATATCCTAAAACTGCCATTCTGTCAAGTGATTTTTCAAATTTTTGTAGCGCCATTCTCCGCTTTCCGTCGAATTTTTGCAACAAAAAAGCAGGTGATGGGAATCGAACCCACGTATCCAGCTTGGAAGGCTGGTGTTCTACCATTGAACCACACCTGCATATCAGATCAAATCAAATTTTATAAAAAAGCATCGGGGTGACAGGATTTGAACCTGCGACTTCCTGGTCCCAAACCAGGCGCTCTAGCCAAACTGAGCCACACCCCGGTTTTCAAGTGAGGCTTACTGCCGCCCGGCTGCTCATCTGCAACGCAATTATTATAGCCCAACCGCTCTCACTTGTCAACTGTTTTTTGAAAATTATTCAAGATATGCCGTCGTAAAATGTGCCTCTCCTGCACGATCCAGCTCCATCAGCATGTACGACGGTTTCCGTCCATCCTGGCGCGGGAAAGAAAGACTTCCCGGATTTAAAACCACAAGGCCATCCTTGCAGTATTCCAGGTACGGCTTATGCGTATGGCCAAACATCACAATATCGACCCCCCGTGATCTTGCTTCCTCCTTGAGCCCTTCCGTCCCCAGCGTGGCTCCATACAGATGCCCGTGCGTCAAAAACGCACGGTATTTTCCAATCGAAAACTCCTTCTCCCTGTCTGTAAACGAAAAGAAGTCATTGTTTCCCTGTATGACATGGATCACGCACAGGTCGTTGTTCACCCACTCGCGAAAATACGTTTCGCTTCCCTCCGAATCTCCAAGATGGATCAGCATATCAAACGGTGCCGTGCGGCTGATCACTTCCCTGAGATTTGCATCCCGTCTATGTGTGTCGCTGACAATCAAAATCTTCATATCAGCTCCCCAATCTCCCTTTTCAGGCGTTCCTTCATCGCCCGGAGCGCCTTTCCGCGATGGCTGACTTCATTTTTCTGCTCCATCGTGATCTCTGCGGAGGTCTTCCCGTATTCCTTGAGCATCAGGATCGGATCATAGCCAAAGCCGCCGCATCCAGCCGGTTCGTGGGCAATAAAGCCCTCCATTGTCCCGTTTGTCGTCACGGCACGCCCATCCGGAAGTATTGCCGCAATCACGCAGACAAAACGGGCGGTCCGCTTCTCCTCCTCCACTCCGTTCAGGCGGTGAATCAGATTCCAGTTTTTAATCTCATACGAGGTATGTTCCCCCATATAGCGGGCCGAAAGGACACCCGGTTCCCCGTTTAAATAGTCGACTTCCAGGCCGGAATCATCGGCCAGCACGATCCCCTTCGTCCTGGCCCACACAGCGCGCGCCTTGATAAGCGCGTTGGCCTCAAAGGTCTCTCCATCCTCCACGATATCAACCGTAACCCCTGCCTCGGGAATGGACAGCACCTTTACGGGAAGATCCTTTAAAATCTCGCGGATCTCCCGCATTTTTCCCTCGTTGGAGGTTGCAAAAACAATCGTATGTTCCATGCTCTACTCGTTTCCTTTCTCTCTGCGTTCTCTCGCGGGCGGTCTGGGCCCCTGGAACTGGTAAAAATATGTTTTCATCATGCCATTATAGATCTTGCGGTTTTTATCTGCCTTCCGTCCGAAATGCCGCTCCATGTCCTCATACGCCGTAATTACATAAGCCGACCAGGAGTCCAGAGCTGCAAATCGTTCTCCGAGCGTCCGGTAAAGCTCCGGCAGATTCTTTTTGTCTTCCAGCCGTTCCCCATAGGGTGGATTTGTAATCAGGAACCCATATTTTTTGGGATGGCTGAGCCCGCTGACAGGCCGCTGCTGAAAATGAATCATGGCTTCGACGCCCGCTGCCCTTGCGTTGGACCTGGCTGCCCGAATAATGTCGCCGTCTATATCATAGCCCTGCAGATCCGGCTGCGCCGTATGATCCACAAGCTCATTCGCCTCATCCATTGCCGCGTACCAAAATTTGCGCGGAATCAGGCTTTTCCATTCCTCCGCAAGGAACTCCCGGTTCATGCCCGGGGCCATATTGGCCGCCATCATGGCTGCCTCGATCAAAAACGTGCCGCTTCCGCAAAACGGATCTACCAGAATCCGATCTTTCTTCCACGGCGTCAGCATGAGGAGCGCCGCCGCAAGCGTCTCGGTGATCGGAGCCTTGCTGGTAAGCGTTCTGTAGCCCCGTTTGTGCAGAGACTCGCCCGAGGTGTCAATCGCGACTGTCACCATGTCCTTGTACAAAAACACACGTAGCGGATAAGCCGCTCCGTCTTCGGGGAACCAACTAAGCCCGTACGCCTTTTTCATGCGCTCCACCATGGCCTTTTTCATGATAGACTGAATATCGGACGGACTGAACAGCCGGCTTTTTATGGAGGACGCCTTGGCGACCCAGAACTTTGCATCCTTGGGGAAATATCTTTCCCACGGAATCGCTCCGGTCGCCTGAAACAGCTCCTCAAAGGTTTCTGCACGGAATTCTCCGACCTTTAAAAGCACCCGCTCCGTCGTCCTCAGAAACACATTGGCGCGGCACACCGCTTCGGCATCCCCCAAAAAGGTCACGCGGCCATCCTCTACCTGGTTCACCTCATAGCCCAGATTTGTAATTTCCTTTTTCATCACCGCCTCAAGACCAAAATGGCAGGGCGCGATCAGTTCAAATTTCTCCACTGCTTTTCTCCGGTTTTCTACCGTATTGAATCCGAATTCCCAAACAGGAGGATCCTGATTCTTCTTCATATTGTAATGGCTGCCCTTCGCGCTGTCAAATGGTTTCTCTCACGAAATGTGTTCCTCTGTAAGAATGAAGACCGCCTGACGTATTAAGGACCTCGTAGCCCATGGAAGAAAGGGCTCTCGCAGCCAGCATGCTCTGTCCGCCATAAGCGCAGTATACGATGACCGGGCGGTCTCTGGGGATACAGATACATAGATCTTCATCCGCCAAAAGAGCAAGCGGCAGATTCCTGGCCCCGGCCAGATGCCCCTCCAGAAATTGCTCCTCCGGCCTGACATCCAACAGGGTAAACAGTCCCCCCTGCTTTAAAATTTCTTCCAGTTGTTTCATGGAAATTGTCTGGAACATAAAGCTCTCCTGTTTTGTTCTTATACCAACATATTCGGCAAAGGCGGGACAGGTTACTCTTGTATAAAATAGAGTCCGGCGAGCCGGACTCTCGCGCCGGAGCGCGGCCGCGACAGCAGCCATCTTCCTTTGCGCGTAGTGACCTCACTCCGTGCAAGGCCGCACTCCGTTGGGGCAGACTCTGTGCATCCTCGCGGAGCGTTTTTTGTATCATGGGACGCACTTTCCTATGATATAAAAAGAGGCAGGGAGCAAAATGTCCCTGCCGCATGGCCGTCTGTGTGGCTTAGTAGTTGTTCTGGCTGTTCTTGCTGCTGTTCTGAGAATTGTTCTGAGAATGATTCTGAGAACCGTTTTTTCCACAGTTCTGGCTGTTATTCTGGCTGTTGTTCTGGGAATTGTTCTGAGAGTTGTTTCTCATGTTGTTTTCCATATCATAGCTGTTCTTGGACATTTGAAAGTACCTCCTAAAATGTGTTTATGGCGCCGGCTGCCAGCGGCCGCACGGCTGCCTTTTTTCTTACACGCTTTAGTATGTACCGCTTCTCATTATTTATCCGCTGCCCAGCAGTTTTTTTAATTTTTTCAGACAATGGAAGAAGGCTGGCAGCAAAAACAAATCCGCGCAGACCCAGGCAAGCGGGCTGGCAAAGCAGGCCGGCAAAAAGCCGTAGCGCGGCACCAGAAAAACCCCCACGACTGCGCGGGCTGCCATCTCGCAGACCCCGGCGAGAATCGCAAACATGCCAAATCCCATCCCCTGGATCGTAAACCGCACAACGTTTACAAGCGTCAAGGCGCAGTAGAACAGCGCATTTCCAAGCAAAAACTGATAGATCTGCCCAATCACCTCGGTTTCGCCCGCGTCCAGGAACAAAAGTACAATCTGTTTCCCACAGAAATACTGAATCGCCAGAGAAACAAACGAATATGTGAAGCCGATGAGCGATGCGGCCCAAACGCCCTCCCGGACCCGTTCCAGTTTTCCCGCTCCCACATTCTGCCCGGCAAACGTCGCCATCGTCCCACCAAGCGCATCAAACGGACAGCAGAAGAACATGCTGATCTTACTCCCCGTAGATACGGCCGCCACTGCCAGCGCCCCCAGGGAGTTGACTGCCGTCTGCAGGATCACACTGCCGATTGCCGTGATGGAGTACTGCAGTCCCATGGGAATGCCCATACTGCAAAGCACCTTCAGCATGGCTGCATCGGGCTTTCTCTCCTCTTTGGTCATCCGCAGGATCGGATAACGCCTTACCATATAAATCAGACATAAAAGCGCCGAAACTCCCTGAGACACCACCGTCGCAGCTGCCGGGCCGCCAACCCCCATGCCCAGGCACAGAATCGTAAAGAAATCCAATCCGATATTCATCACGGAAGACAGCAAAAGGAAATAGACCGGCGTCCTGCTGTCCCCGAGACTTCGAATAATGCCGGACAGCAGATTGTAGAGATATGTGACCGGTATTCCCATAAAAATTACAAAAATATAGTCATAGGCCCCCTGGATAATGTCCTTTGGCGTCCCCATCCAGCGCAGAATATCCATGCAGAGGAATCCCACAGCCACAGTCATGACCGCCGCGAAAACCGCAGACAAAAAACCGGCGTTCGCCGCAAATTTTCGAAGCCCCTTGTAATCGCCGGCACCAAATTTCTGCGCCACCGGAATCGCAAACCCACTGCACACACCGATACAAAAGCCGTTAATCATAAAATTAATGGCACCTGTTGAACCGACCGCCGCAAGCGCTTCTACGCCAAGGCATTTACCGACAACGATCGTATCCACCATATTATAAAACTGCTGAAACAGGAAACCAAGGAGCATCGGAACCGCAAAACCGAAGATCAGCTTTGCCGACGGTCCCGCAGTCAGATCCTTTCCCTGCTGATTTTTCATACCACCCGCCTCTTTTCCCTGAAATTGAGTTTTTATTATAGCGCCCGCTCCGGAAATTGTATATACTGAAAAACAGAGAAAAATGAAGAATTTTTCCCTTTACTTTCCGTCAAAAGCATGCTATGATAACCCCATTAAATATGCAGAGTAGGCGTATGCGCGTCAAGTGCCTGTCAGACAGGGAGTTGCTGGTGGGACGAAGGGCTTTGGCCCGCGGTGCAAACGCCGCATCCCGCTGCATCAGAAGATAGATTTTTATCTCCTGTTGTGGTCATGGTTTCTGCAAAGGAGGTATTTTTATGCGAAAATTACTTGCTTTGATTTCTGAATCCTGCCATGAATTCAAGAATGTAAGCACAGTCACGGTCTGCGCCATGTTTGGCGCAATTTCTATCATCCTTGGACAGGTCGCGTCTATCCGCATCACTCCCTATTTAAAGGTCGGTTTCGGCGCTCTGCCGAACGAACTCGTTGATTTTCTGTTTGGCCCGGTGGTCGGCGCACTGTTCGGCGGCTCCATGGACATCGTCAAATTCATGCTGCGGCCCGAAGGAAGCTTCATGCCGGGTTATACCCTTAACGCCATGCTGGCGGCCTTCATCTATGGCCTGTTTCTCTACAAACGCCCCATCAGCCTGCCACGGATGCTTGCGGCAAAGCTCACGGTTGTCGTGCTCTGCAATATCCTGATCGGTACGTACCTAAGCAGCCTGCTTGTGGGAAAAGGCTTTCTCGCACTTCTGCCGCAAAGAACCCTTAAGAATCTGCTGCAATGGCCCGTGGATTCCGTTTTGTTCTGTCTCGTGGCCAAAGCACTGGAACGCGCAAATCTGTTCCGGCTCATACATAAACGCATATAAGAGAAGCGGACCGCAGAGAAACAAGTTCTTCTGCGATCCGCTTATTTTTTTATCATAGAGTTTTGAACATTCCGGATCCTGTCACGTTTAATCCCCGAGTACATTCACAACGCTCACCGGCGCCCGGTAGCCTGCGGAGCTGATGGTAATTCCGGTCCGTTCGTTTGACGCATGGACGATCTGGCCGTTACCGATGTATAATGCCACGTGGTTGATCCGCCGTCCGCTTCCGTAGAAGATCAGATCGCCGGGCCTTGCCTCCGCCATGCTGATCTGGCGACCCTGTGTTGCCTGCGTGCTTGAGGAGTGGGCCAGTCTCACTCCCGCACAATTGCCCAGCACATAGGAAGTAAACCCAGAGCAGTCCACGCCGCTATGCGGATTCGTCCCGCCATAGACATAACGACCGCCAACGAACTGCTTCGCGTAGGCTACGATCTCCTCGCGCTTCGCCTCCGACGCCTGGAGGGCCGTTTCTTTTGCCGCCTCGGCCATCGCCGCCGCCGATTTTACGGTGTTTAAGTAGCCCTCCTGCTCTCCGGTACGGATTTTAATCCATTCTCCGTCGAGCAGCTCCAGCACCTCATATGTGCTCCCCAGCTCAGCCTGTCCGATCACCGAAGAGCTGACGGCCGGTTCGGCATAAAGGCTTGGATTCATATCATCGACCCGGATCAGCATGGCAGAGGCCGCCTGGTCTTTCATTTCCGCAGCCTGCGCTTTCCCTGGTGTCCACGCAGCAAAGGCCGCGCAAAAAATAAGAAGGCTGAATGTTCTATATAATTTATTTGTCATACGATCCCCTGTTCCCTTTTTAAGTGTTTTTCTCATTTATTACAAAAATGTTAAATCTTGTTACAAATAGATTATATTTCTTTCTTCCTTCTTTGTCAATCAAATTTTTTGATTTAATATTTTCTTAATATTTCCTTCGAATTTCCTTCAAACTTTTTAACAGAAAAAAATCCTGCGGCATAATTCCTTTCCGCCGCAGCGACCTCACTCCGTTGGGGCAGACTCTGCAATCCCGGCCCGGCAGAGCCTTTTGTCTTATAGAAAACGTGCCCTCTGCACGATTCCCGGAGAAGAATCGGGCACGAGGGCACGCTTTGAAGCCGACGCCGTCATTTTTTCAAATTTCGGAGGAACCAGAAGACCAGACAGAACACGAGAATCGGCCCGGCAAACCGGAACAAAAGGTAAAAAAGGCCCCCGACCACATTCAGGGCCGTCACAAGGATTATGATAAAAAGGATCGGGATAAGAATCCTCCAGTACCACTTATTCAAATTAAAATAATGGATATTGGGCCCCTGGCCCTGCCTCGATCCGTAGCCGGACGCCCCGTCGTCCTGATAGCCGCCCATGCCGCCGTAGGAGCCTGTCCCGCTTAAAGCCTCGCCGGACGCCTCACAGGAATCAATGATCGTCCTTGCCACGATTCTGGGCTCGCCGATCTCCGCGACGATTTCATCCATTGTCCGGCCTTTGGCCATTTCCTGAGTGATATACTCCCTGTAATAACTCAGATTGTCCCGGATCACCGCTTCCGGCGCCTCGCCGGCAAGCGCCTCCCCCAGACCCTTTAAAAATTCTTCCCTGCTCATGTCGTTCTCCTCGCCGTTTGTTGTCTCTGCTACTCTACTTTTTCCTTAATAATACCGCCCCGGTATGCCGCAACCAATTCTTTTAAATCGGCAATCTTTATCTCTAGCTCCCTCCCGGTATCCGTGTCCGCCACCATGACTCTCTTTTTCATTTTTTCTACGATCGTCACCTTGGGCGTGTTCTCATGATCCCTGTCATAGGGTTTATGCTCTGCCAATGCCAGATGGCGCGAGTTAAAAATCAATGTATAGCCGGCAATCCCGGTCTTTGGCTGGTAGGATTTGGACAGGCCGCCGTCGATGACATAGAGCTTTCCGTTTCCCTTGATCGGGCTCTCTCCGTCCTTCAGCTTTACAGGCACATGGCCGTTAATGATATGCGAACCCTCGATCGGAAGACCAAATTCTTTTAAAATCTTGTCACAGAGCTCCTCTTTTGCACTCAATTTATAATAGGGGTTCATGTTCTCCTTTGCAACAGCCTTATCCGCAACAAAATAATTTTCAAATGTTGCCATATTATCCTTGCCGTAGACCGGTGACTTGGGACCGCACCACAGATACCACATAAAATCGCGATACCACTCCTTGGAGGGATCGTCATCCGGCAGGAAGTAAGCCATTTTCACCGCATCCTCGATATAATCCAGCATGCGTTTTCCGGAATAGATGATCCCGTTGATGCTTAACTCGTCAAATTCTCCGTTTTCCTTCATCGGAATGCATCCATGATACAGGAGGTTGGAGTTACAGCAGCGATACATCCCGCCGTGCGAATAGATAAATTTAATATGGCGATGCAGAAGGCTGCTGTGGCGGAAGGAGAGACAAAGGGTATGCAGAAGCTCCTCCTCCTCCTTCGTAAGCTTTAACGGGTCCTTCGGATCTACAGTCGGCAGGTTCATATCCAGCATCTTGTATTCCTTGCCCTTGATCGCCACGGTTCCCTTCTCAAAGTTGATTGCCGTGATGTGCAGGCGGCTGTCCATCTTATACTCCGGATGACGTTTTGTAATCTGTCCCTCAACCTTAAACTGCATGACTGCAATTGCCTTATGCATCTTTGCGGCAAGGCCCGGATCCACCGCGTCATAGATATTCTCATCCAGAATTTTCGGCAGGAATCGCTCACACGCATCATCCTTATAGATCCGGGCCGCAAACATGGACAAGGGCCGCAGGTTAATCCCATAGCCATCCTCCAGGACATCAAAGCAGTTATAGCGGATCGCGATCCGCAGTACATTGCAGATACAGGCCAGATTACCGGTAGCCGCTCCCATCCAGGAGATATCGTGATTGCCCCACTGAATATCCACATCATGAAAATGCATCAATTCTTCCATTATAATGTCAGCACGCGGACCGCGGTCAAAAATATCGCCGATGATATGCAGATTATCAATCGTGAGATTCTGGATCAATTCGCTAAGTGCCTTGATGAACTCCGAGCCCATTTTGCTGTCAATAATAGAGTGAATGATCTCATCGTAATAAATCTTTTTGTTCTCGTCATTATAATCGACATGAATCAATTCGTCAATGATATATGCAAAAGCCGGCGGCATTTTTTTTCGCACCTTCGAACGTGTGTACTTCGAGGCAACCTCTTTACAGATTCGTACCAGGCGATAAACCGTGATCCGCTGCCAATCCTCGCTGAATCCCCTCTCTCGTTTCATCGCCCTGAGTATGCGCTCCGGATAATAGATCAAATTTGCAAGCGCGATCTCGTCTTCATCGGAAATCAGATAGCCAAAGGTTTCCGAAATTTTCTCGCGAATGATGCCGGAGGCGCTTCGCAGAAGGTGAATAAACGCCTCATACTCCCCATGCAGATCGCTGAAGAAATATTCGGTCCCCTTCGGCAGCCCGCGGATCGCCATCAGGTTGATGATCTCCCCTGACGCAGCCTTCACAGTCGGGTATTCCCTCGCCAACAGTTTCAGATACGACAAATCTCTCATATACAGTTCCTCCCACCCCATAAGAGTATTGTAGCAACGGCTCAGCCTGTATCTGCGCAGATAGCAGCCAATAAAGCCAAACGGCCATGAACCCGCCCCTTCTTGCCGCAGGCAAACTTGAAACGAGAGCGGCTTTTGTAACAGAAAAGCCGCAGGCCGAACTGTTACGAATTGTATTCGTAACCGCTCCGGTTACTTGCATTTTTTTCCATTTAATAGTATCATATTCGCAAGGGATTGACAACAAAATAGGCAGAAAGAAGGACGGATTTTCATGGAACACGAGCTCTTATATGTACTTGGAACCGGAAACGCACAGGCGGTTAACTATTATAATACCTGTTTTGCTATCCGGGATGGCAAAGACTATTTCATGGTCGATGCCGGCGGGGGAAACGGCATTTTAAAAATCCTTGCCGACATGAACGTTCCGCTTACAGACATCCGCCATATTTTCGTCACGCACGCGCACACCGATCATATTCTCGGCATTGTCTGGCTTATCCGCATGCTGGCCTCCAAAATCCGGCAGGGTTCATACGAAGGAGATGTGTATCTGTATTGTCACGATGGACTTGTAGAAACGATCAAAACACTCTGCCGTCTGACGATCCAGGAAAAATTTTATAAGCTGATCGGTGATCGCATCCATCTGGTTTCGGTTTCAGATGGAGAGACAAAGCAGGTTCTCGGACACGATGTGACGTTCTTTGACATTCACTCCACAAAAGCCAGACAATATGGCTTTACAATCTTTTTAAAAAGCAGGAAAAAACTGACCTGCGCCGGGGACGAGCCGTATCATCCGTTTTGTGAGTCTTACGTGTCAGGCAGTGACTGGCTGCTTCACGAGGCTTTCTGCCTGTATGCGGAGAGGGAGATCTGGAAGCCCTACGAAAAAAGCCACAGCACCGTCAGGGAAGCCTGCATGCTGGCCGAAGCCATGCAGATTCCCAATCTGGTTCTGTGGCACACAGAGGACAGCCATGCAAATCAGCGTCAGCCACTCTATCTGCAGGAGGGGCGGCTCTATTACCATGGCAATCTGTTTGTCCCGGATGACAAAACCATCCTGACACTCTGTTAAGCGTTAGGCCTGCGAAATTTCCACTTTCCAGAGGCCGTGAAGGTTACAGTATTCATAGACTGCCAACGGCCTCTCTCCGTCACTCATTGTAAACTTCGCTACCGGTTTATCCCCGGGCTTTAAAACCCGAAGCTGGCCGCCCCGCGTCGTCTCTATATACACCCAGGTAATATAATGGCCGTCCTCCATCGGATGGTCGTTTTCTCCGATCCGGGCCTCCACCATATCCTTTTTAACCTTCACCACCGGCAGGTGTTTTTCCACTGCAGCCTCCGTTGTGTTTGCATGAAGCTTGTCATAGCTTCCGCAGCCCGCGTCACTTTCTCCGTAAATCACCAAAGCAACCCCATGGCAATCCGGGCACTGAATAAATCGGCTCATCTTCTTCCTCACTTTCTGGTTATCTTCACCTTGGACACCTGTTCCTACAAGACTCTGTTAGTCTGCTACGGTTCACTCCGTTCACAGCAGCATGCAAATCTCCATGCTAAATCGCCTGCAGCGATGGAGGTTTGTCGGCTGTTCCACGCATTCTTACGATCCGCGCAGGAAATGACCTCACTGCGCTGGGCTGCCAAGTGCCGATGGCACTTGTCTGGCAACGACCGAAACGGAGTGCAGAAGACCCTGCGCAGACTTATGTGAACAGTAACGTTAGCCTTTGCATATAAAGCAAAAAATATACGTTTTGCTTGCAAATCCCCCAAAACGCGGGTAAAATAATAGCAGTTCAGTCCCTTGACTGCCGCATCCTAATCCACGCCTGCAAAACTTTTTCACAAGGGGGAATTTCTCTATGGCGATTAAACCCTGGATCTGCAATGGCTCGACTACCATCATTAAAGACCGCTGGATCAACCTTCATGCCGACGATTGCACACTTCCCAACGGTACTCCGATTTCACCGTTTTACGTCAATACGCTTCCGGATTTTGTCGTGGCAGTCGCTGTCACGGAAAGTGGAGACTTTATTTTTGTGCGTCAGTACCGCCATGGAACCCGTCAGATTCTTTTGGAGCTTCCTGCGGGCTGCCTAGAACCGACGGATGAGAGCGCTGCATCCGGTGCGGTCAGAGAGCTCCTTGAAGAAACCGGCTATGTCGGGGACACCCCTGTTTTTCTCTGTAAGGTGGCTCCCAATGCCACCAGCCTAAGCAACTTTGCTCACTGCTATCTGATCACCGGCTGTAAAAAAGTCCGGGAACAGGCATTAGATGCTTCCGAGGATCTGGAAGTCGTGATCCTCTCTGCGGGGGAACTGCGAATGCTTTTAGACGAGGGCGACATAATACAGGCCGTCCATGTTGCCGCCCTGTATTATGCAGAGCAGAAGCTTGGACACATTGGTTAATGAGGGCAAACTGGCCCTCTGCTTATCACTGAGGAGACTTTTATCCCATGAATAAACGCGAAATTTCTGAAATTAAGAAACAATTTAAAAAAGACGGCAACGCTATCTCCCGTATCTGCGGCTGCTATGTCGATGCAGACAAGCAGATCCGGACAACGCTAAAGGAAGCATTTTTTGCTCTGTCCGAGGAAGAAATCTTTAAATATTACGAGCTTTTCCGCAAAACCCTATCCGGTTCACTCGGAAAAAACTTACATAACCTGGAGTATTCCATTCATGATGAGGGGGAGGGCAGTGCGTTCTCGCTTCTCATGAAGCTGCGGGATGACAAGCTCGTCGATGATGAAACGGTGAATTCCTTCTATAATAAAGTAATCGAAAATTATGACTACGGCGAAAACTACTACATCATCCTGATTCATGGCTCCTATGACATTCCCGGCAGGGCCGCCGACCACACAGAGCTTTTTGATGCCTCCGATGAAGTTTACAATCATATTCTCTGCTGCATCTGCCCGGTTAAGCTCTCCGAGCCCGGCCTCTCCTACAACGAGGCCGCGAATGTAATTGAGGAACGCCCACGTAACTGGTGGGTACAGCCGCCGATGACCGGTTTTTTGTTTCCGGCGTTCAATGACAGGAGCACTGATCTTCACAGCCTCCTGTATTTTTCCAAGAATCCGGAGGAGCTCCATTACGAATTCATTGATGCCTGCCTGGGCGCCGCCCCTCCCGTTTCCTTCCAATCACAAAAAGAGGTCTTTCAGAGCATCCTGACCGATACGCTCGGCGAGGAATGCGAGTATGGGATCGTCCGGCAGATCCATGAAAATCTGGCAGAGCTTTCTGAGGAACATAAGGAAGACATGGAGCCGCTCTGCCTCAGACGCCCTGAAGTCAAAGGACTTTTAGAAAAAAGCGGAGTCGAACCAGAACGTCTTGAGCGTTTTGATCAGGTCTATGAGGGGGCGGCCGGGGAAGATACGGCTATCCTTGTCCCGGCCATCACCGGCTCCGGAAAGCTTGCAGTAAAGACACCCGATGTAGACATTCGAATCAACCCAAACCGGCTCGATCTCGTGGAGACGAGGCTCCTCGAAGGCCGCCGTTTTCTGGTCATCGCCATTGAGGAGCATGTGGAAGTAAACGGCATTCCTGTAAAGCTGTGGGATGATAAAAAAGAGGAATAGCATTCTGAGGGCCGCACAAGCGGCCTTTTTTGCTTTATAAGGAACTTTATTCCATAAAGCGGAAAATTAATATACTTTTTTCGATATTTTTCGACATTTTGTTAAATTTAACTGTTTTTTTCGTTTATTTGAGCAAGAGCACACCTGCTCTGCATTTCTTAAGGATTCATCGTAAAGTACAACAGAATCAAGAAATCCAAAGTGGATCGGCGGGTGTACTTATGATAATTCTCAAAAAATATCAGATAACAGTCAAAAACGGCATATACTATGCAAAGGCAGCGGAAAGGCCTGTTTGTCCGGTCTGCGGCTCCCCTCTAAAGGTTCGCGACAGCAGACGGCGCCAGATGATTCTCGCAAACGGAACGATCCGCATCTTCCTGCTTCGCCGCCTGCGATGCTCATCCTGCGGCAGTCTCCATCAGGAACTGCCTGACATTTTCCTTCCACATAAGCATTACTCCCGCGACGTTATCAACCGCGCCCTCTCCGGTGATCTTCCTTATTGTCCTGCGGAAAATTCGACACTTTATCGTTGGGAAAAGGAGATGAATTCTCATGTATAGTTTGACAGGAAATTCGGAACCATTTCCTATCAAACAAATAACCCCCTGCACAGTTTTTCTGTACAGGGGTCTCATGTCTGATTTTAGGGATGGGCTGCAGGTTTTCAGTCTGCTGTATTGGTTTTTCTCGCGGTTTTTGTATCGCCGCTCTTTTTTTCGCGGCTGTTTTTCTTTGCCGGAGGATTTTTTGCCGGAGATTGCTTTTTCGCAGGCTCCTCTGCCGGTGCATCCACGATAATCTCCATAATGTCCTCAACCGGACATTGCAGGATGTTACATAGCATTTCCAACGTGTGGGTAGAGACATGCATATTTTTCTTCAAACGTCCAATCTGACCCGCGCTTACCTTATAATAAGTGATCAATCGGTATTGGCTGATTCCTTTTTTCTTCATCGTATCCCATAGCCGCGTGTATCTTACCATGATCATCCCTCCTTATCATAATATAAGCATAGATTAACTGCGTTTGTCCATTAGCCATAATTGGCCTTTTCGTCTCTGTTCTCCTGTCGCCCTCCCCCATCTGTCAGTCGATAAAGCTCGGTTTCATGGGCGCTTTGCCTGTGTTCCTACATACTCATACAAACAGCTTAAAAACTCCTTATTACACAGCATCGAAGCTCCCCGGCCGCGAAAAACGGTGCGGAACAACTCACTGTCACTTCCCCTGACTGCAACTTTCGCCACCGTACGCAGATTGCGCTCCACGCACGCCGGCGTTGTCCCAAAATCCTCTGCGATCTGAGGATACAGCCGCTTTGTGATACATTTCAGGCAGGAACCATCTTTTTCTGCCAATGAAATCGCATGTCTTACATATGCATAGCCTTGATATCCTCTATGAACGCCAAGCCCCTCCAGCACTGTGTCCGTTAATGTGTTTTGATTCATCGCATTTGCTCCTTTCCATTTATCTATATAAAAGAAATCGCAAAATACGACTTTTTGTGACAAAAATCCCCAAAATTCTTCCAAATTTTCCCATTTTATATCGACCCATCTATATTTCCATATACCATTCAGCACATAGCTGCAGAAGCATATCAGCGATTTACACCAACCAAATCCCATGTACCGATAGACCTTAAACGTCATTCTTGCCGACTTAAGCTTACTGCCGGATTTTCCGCTCTTGCTCAACCGGTATTTTAAAAGCGGTTCGTTCACCGCACAAGCATATCGGTATTTCTTTAGTATCTTAAGCCAGGTGATGTAATCCTCATGGCTGTCCTCATGCTCCATCGGAAATTCGAGCGCTGCCTCACGCAAAAGCACGACGGAGGAACAGTTGATGCTGTTATGCTGCAGAAGCATCCTATACGTGATCCTTTGTCTGACCGGAATCACTCTGCCCGTCCGCACACCATTTTCATCCACAATTTCCCTGGCCGTACAGCAAAGTACCGCCCTCTCCTCCTCAAGAAGTGTGAGCTGCTTTTTTAGCTTCCCCGCTTCCCACCAGTCATCTGCATCTAAAAATGCAACATATTTTCCTCTCGCAAGCCTGACTCCCTTATTCCTGCTGCCGGCCGCCCCCAGATTGCTCTCATTCTGGAAATAACGAATTGCCGGATGCGCCAGATATTTTTTAACCCGCTCTGCGGTATTGTCCGTTGAGCAGTCATTGAGGATCAGCACCTCAAGCGGAACCTCCTGTATGAGGGCCGACTCGATTGTTTTTTCAATATACGCCTCGCAGTTATACGCCGGAATGATCACCGACACCAAAATTTCTGTTGTTTCCATAATCACTTCCATTATTGTTTGATGAATCACTTTGTTGAGGTTTTTTGTTTGTTCATTTTAAGAATACCATTTTTTTATGGCGATGACAATCCTTTTATGCATGGTGAGGCGGAGTGTGGATGGAGACTTCCAGGAAGTACGATTATCGGAGGAGTCTCGAAATGAAACAGTTCGGAAATAAGGAGTATCGTTTGAAGATTGCGGTCGATGCGAGAGCCTTTGGAAATTGCCCAAGTGGAGTTGGAGTTTATGCATATGACTTTGTAAAAGAATTAGCCTTAAAAGCTGATTTCAAAATTGAACTTTTAACGGATGTTGCATGTAGTAGCCAAATTTCTTCTTTGAGAAAGACGGGGATTCCGGTTCATTGTTATGGATTACCGGTGTTTCGCAGCGGAGAAGTGTATCGTTATTTTAAATTTATGCGGCATTTTCTTACATGTCAGCAGCCGGATTTGTTTTGGGAACCAAATAATCTTCTTCCTTTTTCCTTAAAAGGATACAAAGGTAAAGTTGCAGTCACTATCCATGACTTGTTTCCAATAACAGAGCAAGAATATTTTTCGTGGTTTTATCGTTTGTATTTTTACTTTGGAATGCATGGTTCCATAAAATGGGCGAATATGCTTTTGTTCGCTTCAAAGGAAACGGAGAAACAGGTTAAAAAATTTTTCTCGGAAATGTGGAAAAAAGAAGGGCATCTTACTTACCCGATTGTGCGTAAGCCTCCGGTCAGAGCCAGGCATGACGGCGGCTTTTTTTGTATATTGGAAATTTGGAGCGAAGAAAGGGAACTGATATTTTATTAGAGGCTTATCGTATATATCGCGAGTGTGGCGGTAAACGGCGTCTTTTAATTGGCGGAAATATTCGAGAGAAAAAGGTGAAGTATTTGTTAACGTGCTGTTCGGCAGATTTTCCGGAGCTACGCTATTTAGGCTATGTAGAGGAGAAAAGAAAGTATGATTTGTTATCCTCCTGCGCCTGCTTTTTATTTCCATCTTGTGCGGAAGGCTTTGGTATCCCCCCCCCTTGGAAGCACTGGCATACGGAAAACCTGTTATTACAAGCAGCCTTCCTGTGTTCTTAGAGACGCTTCCGATGCCAGTGACAACCTTTTCGTTTAATAATTCCCGCCGAAAGCAGGCAGAAGAACTGGCGGGCATTATGCTACGGGAAAATTGGAAGGTACAATGCCAGATTCCTGAGTTAATGATTGAAAAACTTTATGGAGCCGATATGGCAGGAGAAAGGCTGGCCGGCTTTTTTAAATCGTGTTGTGGAGGCGGTAATGAAACTTGTATTTGACGCACAGCTTTTGTTTGAAAAGCAGAAAACCGGTATCGGAAGAAATGCGAAGATGTTGATTGACTGTTTATGTGAGTATTCTGATATAGACTGTACTCTCAACTGCTTTTACATGCGGGATACAAAGAGAACGGAAGGGATTCTGGAATCTTATCGAAAGAAGGGATGTCATGTACAGCAAAACTATTGGCTACCAGCGAGAATTTATAATCATTTAGAGCGCGTTTTTCCAGTCCCCTATCAATGGATATTTGGTTCAAAAGCAGATACTACACAGTTCTTTAACTACACGCTTCCGGCTGGCGTCTGCGGTAAAGCGGTTACAATCGTCCACGATATGGCATTCCAGGCTTATCCTGAAACAGTTACAGCGCATACTCGCAGATGGCTAGGGAACAATCTGAAAAAATATTGTCAAAAAGCTGCTTGCGTGATAACCGTATCTGAATTTAGTCGCCAAGAAATTCATAGATATCTTGACATTCCTCTGGAAAAAATTGAAGTTGTTTATAACGGCGTGGATTTGAAATATTTCCGCCCGGATTGTGAAACAAGTAGAATAAAATTGACAAAACAAATGTACGGAATTACCAAAGATTATATCCTTTATCTTGGTACTTTGGAGCCCAGGAAAAATCTGGATACTTTGCTTACTGCATACTGGAAGTTACAAAAGGAGCTACCAGAAGCTCCGATGTTGGTGCTGGCAGGTAAGAAAAAGGCTGGATGTACGATCCTATTTTTGAATTGGTAAAGGACTATGGACTCAAACATAAAGTCATTTTTACGGGATATGTAAAAGAGGAAGATATTGTGCCGCTTCTTTGTGGTGCCCGCATTTTTATATTTCCTTCTTTGTATGAGGGGTTTGGAATTCCACCATTGGAGGCGATGGCATGCGGAATTCCGGTAGTGGCTTCGAATGTCTCCTCCCTGCCGGAGGTTGTTGGAAAAGCGGGTTTGCTGGTCTCCCCGAAAGATATTGAAGGGATAGAAAACGCTATGCGCCGACTTTTGGAAGATCAGGAGCTTTGGAAAACATGCCGGGATGCAGGCTTTGAACAGGCATAGAAATTTACGTGGGAAAAATCAGCGGGTAGGCTGGTGCAGATTTATCGACGATTAATGATGCAAGAAAAATAACGGGGAGATGAATCAAATGGAGATTACAGCGCTTATTATGGCGGGAGGGCGAGGTGAACGGTTTTGGCCCAGGAGCCGCAAAACTATGCCGAAACAGTTTCTATCACTCACAGGCGACGGAAAAACGATGCTGCAACTGGTTGTTGAGTGCATACTTCCACTACTTCCGATCGAAAACATCTATATAGCGACAAACCAGATGTATAAAGCTTTAGTAAAAGAGCAGCTGCCGCAGCTAGATGAGCGAAATATTCTCTGCGAGCCTGTTCCTCGGAATACGGCGCCATGTATTGGAGTGGGAGCAACACATATCGTGAAGCATTTTGGGGATGCGTTGATGCTTGTGCTGCCCTCTGACCACCTGATTGAATCTCAGGAGAAGTTTTTAAAGGCGGTTAAGAGTGCCTGTAGGGCGGCCCTTGTAGAAAACACACTAGTCACGATAGGTATTAAACCTGAACGGCCGGAAACCGGATATGGCTACATTAAATACAATACCAACAACCAGATTGGAGAGGCATATCCGGTGGATAAATTTATAGAGAAACCGGATTTAGAGCGGGCGAAGCAATATCTGGATTTTGGAGGCTATTTGTGGAACAGCGGAATGTTCATATGGAAGGCATCTTCCATCCTGAATGCCATTGAAGAATTTCTGTCTGAAATATTTGCAGGATTGATGCGGATACGGTCGGCGCTTGCAACGCCAAATGAAGAAGATATTCTGCAAAGGGAGTTTTCACTTATGGAAGCGCAGTCGATTGATTATGGAATTATGGAGAAATCTCCCTATGTTTATACAGTACCGGGAGAATTTGGCTGGGATGACGTGGGCTCCTGGCTGGCAACAGAACGAATTCAGGGAACAGATGAAGAAGGAAATGTCCTGGCAGGGAATGTCCTGGCTGTTAATACGTATAACTGTATTCTTCAAGGAAATGAAAAATTGATTGCTGCAGTAGGTTTAAAGGATATTGTTGTCGTCGATACAGAGGATGCTACATTGATTTGCAGTAGGGGGGAAACGGAACATATTCGCCAGATTCTTTCTAAATTGAAGGAGAGTGGGCGTGAAAGATATCTGTAAGGCTTGAAAAAATAATTACAATTTATGGAGTGTGAGGAAATGAAGCACGCATTAATTACGGGTGTAACTGGACAGGATGGCTCCTACCTGGCGGAATTATTACTCGAAAAAGGATATAGCGTTTTCGGTATTATGCGCAGAAAAAGCATGGCTGATTATGGAAATGTGCGGCATCTTCAAAATAGAATTCATTTCATTTATGCAGATATGGCTGATATGGCCTCGCTGATTCATGCAATGAGGATTTCCAAGGCAGATGAGGTCTATAATCTTGCGGCACAGTCCTTTGTGGCCACAAGCTGGGAACAACCAGTGGCGACGGCAGAAATTGACGCTATTGGAGTAGTAAATATGCTGGAGGCGATTCGGGCCGTAAAGCCGGAAGCCCGTTTCTATCAGGCATCGACGAGCGAGATGTTTGGAAAGGTGCAGGAAATGCCCCAAACAGAAAAGACACCGTTTTATCCGCGAAGCCCTTATGGAGTCGCGAAAGTTTATGGTCATTGGATTACAAAAAATTACCGAGAGAGCTATGGCATGTTTGCGTGCAGCGGAATTCTTTTTAACCATGAGCGCGAGCGGCGGGGATTGGAATTTGTAACAAGGAAAATTACCAATGCGGCAGCAAGAATACGATTTGGCATGCAGGAGAATGTAGAGCTGGGAAGCCTGGATGCCAAGAGAGACTGGGGGCATTCACAGGATTATGTCCGCGCTATGTGGCTGATGCTTCAGCAAAAGACCCCGACGGATTATGTAATTGCAACAAATGAAACGAGAACGGGGCTGGGAGCTCTTTGCGACAAAGATGCCCGGCGAGGAAATACAAGGGACCGGGGCGACGGTTTATGATTTGGATATTTTAGACGCGCAGATGCTTCTTGAAAGATTGAATCGAATCCGTCCGGACTATATTTTTCATTTGGCTGCTCAAAGCTCCGTTGCGTTTTCATGGAAAAACCCTGATTTGACAGTGGATGTCAATATAAAGGGAACGCTGCATGTCCTGGAAGCGATAAGGCGGCTGGACTGGAGGCCCCGTTTGCTGCTGATTGGTTCAGGAGAGGAATACGGAACGATACAAGAGGAGGATATTCCGATCAGGGAAGAAGTCGATTTGAAGCCGGGCAATTTATATGCGGTGACAAAAGTCTGCCAAAATATGATCGGAAAAATATACAGCGACGCTTACCAGCTGGATGTTTTAAGCGTGCGGTCCTTCAACCATATCGGTCCCAATCAGGAGCCGCTTTTTGTAGTGGCCGATTTCTGTAAGCAGGTGGTTGAGATTGAGCGAGGCGCGCATAAATCCGCTATTTGTGTGGGAAACCTGTCGGCCCGGAGAGATTTTACGGATGTCCGGGACATAGTGCGGGCATATATGCTGCTGATGGAGCATGGCCAAGGCGGAGAAACCTATAATGTGGGTTCGGGACGTGCGATTTCCATCGGAGAAATTCTTCAGGAAATTTTGAAACTTTCTCCTGAAAAAATTGGCGTAGAGATTGATCCAAAACGATTTCGTCCAGTGGATATACCAATCATAGAAGCAAACATAGAAAAGCTACAAAGCTGTACGGGCTGGATGCCGGAGATAAAACTAGAAGATACATTACGGGAAACACTGGAATTCTGGAGAAATCAAAACAGAGAATTTCAAAGCGGCTGAGGAGGCTGTTGGAGAGCGGGAAGGATGAAGTTGATAAGAGAATTGTACGAATTACAGGGAAATGATTTTTAGTCTTATCAGAAGGGATCTGAAGGGCCGTTATAAGGGTTCCGTACTCGGCTTTTGGGGGACTTTTTTAAATCCCTTGCTACAGCTGTGCGTATACACCTTTGTTTTTTCCGTCATCATGCAGAATGGGATTGAGCAGTATTATTTTCACCTGTTTGTTGCGTTAATTCCATGGATTTTTTTCAGCACCTGTGTCGCAGGGGGAGCAAAATGTATATGGGCGCAGTATTCTTTGGTTTGGTTTTTTTAATGCTTGGCTTGTATATATTTGAGATATTAAAAAAGCGTTTTGCAGAGGAGCTTTAAATGGAGAGAGACTGTAATTACAGTAGAAAAGGTCTATAAAAGCTTTAAAGTATATTTAGATAAAGGAAAAGGCACTGTTTCAAAATCGGCGCAAATATGAAAACCGTACCGTTTTGAACGGAATAAGTTTCGAGGTAAAGAAAGGGGAAGCAATCGGGCTGATCGGGCAAAATGGCTGCGGAAAAAGCACAACGCTTAAGCTATTGACACGTATTATGTATCCTGACTCGGGCAGCGTACAAATGAAGGGACGGGTTTCAAGCCTGATTGAACTGGGAGCCGGGTTTCATCCCGATATGAGTGGACGTCAAAATATATACATCACCGCCTCCATTTTCGGCCTCACCAGAAAAGAAATAGATAGTCGCTTGGCGGCGATTATTGAATTTTCGGAGCTGGAAAAGTTTATTGATACGCCTGTGCGAACCTATTCGTCAGGAATGTATATGCGTCTGGCATTTTCAGTGGCAATCAATGTTAACGCGGATATCCTTCTGATCGATGAGATTTTGGCTGTCGGAGATACCAACTTCCAGGCAAAATGCTTTAATAAATTACGGGAGATAAAAGCTTCCGGGACCACGATTGTACTCGTTTCCCATTCGCTTGCCCAGATAGAACAAATCTGTGACAGAAGTATTTGGATCCACAACGGGGAGAGACGCGCCGAGAGCGTGCCTCATGAAATTCATTTGATGTATTCTGATTTTATGGGCGAGAAACAATGTCTGTCTAAAAAAGCCTCCGTATCTTCGACACCCTCCAGATGGGGAAATGAGAAGGCGAGAATCCTGTCAATAAACGGATACAATGAAAAAAATGAGTCCGATACAGCGTTTAAAACGGGAGAGGCGTTTCGGTTTCAGCTCCGCTACGAAGTAAAGGGAACCGTGGAAGATGCCGTTTTTGGAATCGGAATTTTTAGAAATGATGGAGTTCAGTGTTACGGAACGAATATACGACTGGATAAATTTGCCAGATTCGATTTGGAAAAGGATGGATGTGTCGAGATTGTGATAAACAAAAATATGCTGTTACCCGGTGAATATTATGCGGACTTTGCGATAGAAGCCGGTTATGGCGTACCGGTTGATTATTTTACAAAGGCATACAAATTTACGGTTTTTTCTGAGTATGCGGATGTTGGAATGTTTCGCTTAGAGCATATATGGAGGATTGAAGGCACATGAAAAATTATATACGGAAGGTTGTAGCGGAGTTTTTTGACGATAAATGGAAGGATATTGACAGAGAGATAGAATTTATTCACAAAGAATTAAAAACACTTTGTGAACGCTTAGAACAATTAGAAAAGAAATTCGAACAGTATGAAAATGATATGGAAATATGGCAAGAGGATATTAGAAATAATCATGCAGAAATGCAGCGTCAGAAACAGCTGATGGATAAGTTTACCGAGAATATCAGAAACAATAACGTGAAGATAGACACATATTCCGTTAACCTGAGAAACAACAATAATCTCATGCAGAGCCATATCGGGACATTTGAGAGCTATACAATCAATCTGAGAAATAATAATCAACTGATGCAGCTGTTGGAAAGCAGTGTTTCCGGGCTGAAACAGCAAATGGATTTTTTGGAACGCGGATTAATAAATCTGGAGAAGAAATATAGCAGGAATGAGCAGGCATCCTGTGTCACGCGTCGAGACAAGCCTGTACAGGCTTCTTTGGAAACGGAGACTTTAAAGTATCGCTCCATCGATTATTTGGACTTTGAGAGCCATTTCCGTGGTTCGCGATTTGAAATTACAGAACGGCAGAAGCAATACCTTTCTTATTACAAGGGCTGTAAAAACGTCATCGACATTGGCTGCGGCTGCGGCGAATTCCTTGAACTTCTTGAGAATAATGACATTGTGGGGGGCGGGGTTGATACCTATGAGGACTTTGTAGTGTATTGCCATACACTTGGTCTGAATGCGGTGTTAGACGACGGAATTCACTACCTTAAGACAGTAAACGGAACAGACGGTTTGTTTCTGGGGCAGGTAGTCGAGCATTTGACGATCGAACAAATTCTGGAATTATGTGATCTGGCGTATGAAAAGCTGGAGCGTAGCCGATATATTGTGATTGAAACGCCGAACCCAACCTCGCTTGCGATATATGCCAATGCCTTTTATGTGGATCCGTCGCATACCAGGCCGGTTCATCCGTTAACATTGGAGTACTTTTTAAGAAAGAGCGGATTCCGGAATATCCGGATCGTTTATACGGAAAAAAGCCGCCTTGCGGGGATGCCTTCGTTAAAAGGCGAAGCAATAGAGAATCTGAATGAATTTAACCATGCAATACAAAAAGCGTCTGACATGCTTTTTGGCAGTCAGGATTATGCTGTAATTGCACAGAAGGATTAAAAATATGGAAAACAAGTCGCAGGTGTATGCCCGGATATACGATATAACAAAAAATACACTAGAATCCGTTGGGAAAGAAATGGTTTTTACGAAAGAAGCGTTTTTATATTCCGCAGACTGTGATTTACAGTATGTAAATTGTTTTGATCTGGTTGATTATGACAATGAAACGTTGTTGCAGGTTTTGTATATTGCCTTATTTTACCGGACACCGGAACAAGGAGCGAGAGTCAGCTGGGGAAAGCTTGCCGGTATGCCCCAAAAGGATTTCCAGAAAAAATGTTTTCAGGTGCTTTCTTCTTCGGCGGAATACCTGCGATCCAGGACAGTCGTCGGCAACAATATTTTTACCGACGCTTCCGTTCAGATCGCGGCGGCTTCTGCGCAGACCAATCAAGCGAATCCCTATGTGGAAAGGATGTACTCCTGTTACCGCAGACTGCCAATGCCTTTAAAGAATGCCGCAAAACGATTGCTCGGAGGAAGGAAATCATGAAGATATATATAGACGTAAGCAATTTATTAATGGTGGATTTTGTGACAGGCATTCAGAGAGTGGTCCGGGAACAGGGGACAAGAGAAATTTTATGTATTAAATAATAAAAGTTTTTTGGAGTATTTTTCCTATGGAAACGGTGAAAAATCGCAAATAGTAAGCGAGATAGCATGCACTGTAAATGATTTAGAACCGGGAGCCGTCTTTTTTGATATAGACAGCGTGTGGAGCTCTCACAAAAGAAGAAGCGCGTTATTGCCAGAGCTGAAAAACAAAGGATTAAAATCGGCTGTTTATATTTATGATATTATTCCTGTTACATATCCACAATATTGCCATGAGAATACAATGTTTTTTCATGAATTACTTGGCTGCGTATCTGCAATATGCCGATCTTATTTTTACCTCGACGCAAAGCACTTTGGACCAGGTAAATCAACTGCTGTGCAAATTAAAGCTCCCAACGAGAAAGGGTTGTGTCACCTGGCTGGGCTCTGATTTCACTTCCGTGCCGGGTAAAGACAGGCAAATTTCGCCAAAAGCAAAACACATTGCAAAAAAGGGAACGTATATTCTTTGTGTAGGAACAATTGAACCAAGGAAAAACCACAGGCTTTTATTGGAGGCATATGATGGCGGGCTTGCGGATATGGGGATTGATCTGGTTTTCGCGGGCAGGATTGGCTGGAATGTTGAGGATATAAAAGAAAGAATCGAAAAGCATCCAAGAAAAGCACAGGGGCTCTATCTTTTGGAAAGCCCTAATGACGCAGCCATACACTATCTCTATCAGAACGCGTTTCTCGTGGCATTTCCCACGTTTGAAGAAGGCTTCGGGCTCCCGGTCATAGAGGCGATTGAACGAGGCAGCGTGGTAATTGCCTCCGATATCCCCGTACTAAGAGAGGTGGGAGGAGATTACTGCGATTATTTTAATCCGGAAGATTCGGGAGAGCTAATTTCTCTTATAAAAAAGTATTTAAGCCGCCCCTTCTTTGTACGATGAAAAGAAGGAGCACTTAAAAGATTATATTCCCGTAAAGTGGGATATGGTGGCGAATAAGATAATAATGGCTTTGAAAACGCAAAACCATAAAAATGAGGTCGTCCCTCCGAGAGTAAAGCAGATGGTAATTTTATCCGCACGGACCGACATGCTCCTTTCAACGCTTCCCTATATTGAAAAATTTATGCCTTTCATCACAGAAGTTGTGGTATGCTGCCCGGATAAAAAGGCTGCTCTTTTTAAAGAAAAATATAGAGGCCGTTTAAACCTCCTTATTTTAACAGATGAGGAGGCGCTTGAAGGCGCTGCCCTGCCAGAGGATCATCAGACCCGGAATATGTATTTACGATGTATGGCGATGAAAAACTCCAAAATAGATGATGTTTTCATAATGAGTGATGATGATTATCGGCCGTTAAAGATAATCAATTTGAACGTCCATTACAAGGACGGAAAGTATCAGGCATATTACTGCTTTGATCTGGCTGACTGGGTTGGAACGGCCTGGAAGCCGACCTCCTTTGACCGCGGTATGCAAAAGACTGCCGCGTTCTTGAAGAAAAATCATTATCCATGCAGACATTTTGCCTCTCATATGCCACAGATTATTGACAAACGGCTTTTTTTGGAAATGCTGGAAACCCATCCGGGAATCGAAACGGCCGGGTATTGCGAATGGAATACGTATTTTAATTATTTGCAATACCACTATCCGGACAGCGTGCTGGCAGTCCCATATAAATCTATGTGTTGGCCCGGAAATCCTACCGATTGGAAATCACAGGTATATCCAAATGAATACCTTTTTGAAAATTATTATGAGGAAAGTTATCAAAAGGACTCTATTTTTGAAGGGTATTCGACAACACTGACAGACAATACAGAAGTGGAGAATATTGAAAAGATTCAAAAATTTGCTGACCGTCAGATGCGTTATTTGGCCTATCAGAAGGAATTCGATCTTTTTTCCAAAATGTATGTCTGCGAATACAGAGAGCTTGTAAGCTTTGATTTCCTTTTACACAGAGATTGGAAAGAATTAACTGCTCCCAAATATCTAATTCTTCAGAAAAACGGATTTGTGTGGATTCCTTTTGAAATCAAAATATCGGCAGAAAAGGCGGAGGATGAAGAAAAGCTGACCATAAACAGCTATTATAGTGATTCGGGAAATAATACATTTTATCATGCTGCCCCGATTACGATGCCTGTCAGTAACTGTAAATTCGATTTTCCGCTATATGGGTATCGTATGGAGGGAAATTATTTTTATAACGTTGAGTTTGAGCTTGGCAGAGATAAGATCCGTAAAGTGATATCTGTAGCAATTATAGATTAAAATTAAGGGGTCATAATTCCATGTACATAGTGCATTATATTTTGAAATTCGCCATGGCCGGTAGTTACGCCCTATGCCATAATTACGGTTTGGCTATCTTTCTTTTTACTTTCCTTAGCAAGCTTATACTCCTCCCTTTATCCATATGGGTTCATAAAAATTCGATTAAAATGGTGGTAATGCAGCCGTATATTAACTTTATCAAAGCAAAGTTTTTTGGAGATAAGGACAGGATTGCGGAAGAAGAATCGAAACTGTTTAAACGACAAAAGTACAATCCGATGGCTTCCATTATTCCATTGACAATCCAGATTCTGCTGTTAAGGGGTATTATTGACGTCATTAAGGCAGGAATAGCAGACCCACAGATTAATATGAGTTTTATTGGTATTGATTTGAGTCTGATTCCGTGCGAGACCGGCGGCAGTATGGTGCTATCCCCTGTTTTGACAGGATTATCCGCCTTGATCATGTGCGTCGCCCAAAATGCCAGCAATGTATTGCAAGCTGAGCAGCCAAAGGCTAATCAATACGGGACACTGGCTCTTTCGGTAGGCTTATCGGTATATCTGGGCTGGTTTGTTCCTGCTGGTGTGGCCCTATATTGGATCTCCAGTAACCTGATGGCAGTTGCACAGTTATATCTGTTGAATTGGGCAATTAACCCGAAAAACTATGTGGATTACGAACGGTATCCCCAAATTAAATGATGCCGCTTTTGTAGATAACATGGAGGAGGTTCTTACCATATATGAAATGCCATATTATCCAGAAATACCCGTGATATGTATGGATGAAAAGTCGGTTCAGCTTTTAGGCGAAATCCGTGAACGGATACAGGCAAAATCCAGCCATATCAGCCCGGATACCCAGCTTCCGCAGCCAGGTTGCTGCGAAAGGATAGATTCGGAATACAGCCGGTGCGGAGCGGCAAGCATCTTCATGTTTACCGAACCACTTGGCAGATGGCGGCACGTGCTGGCAAAAGCCCACCGGAATCGGGGAGATTTTGCGCAGATGATGTTAAGTATCGCTGAAAAATACTGCCCTGATGTAAAAAGGATTATTTTAGTGGCAGATAACCTTAACTCGCACAGCCGGACATTGTTTTATGAAGCATTTAAACCGTCCATAGCCTGCTGGCTGTCGCCAAAATACGAATTTCACTGCACATCAAAACACGGAAGCTGGTTAAATATGGCGGAAACCGAACTGAGTTCGTTATCCCTCCAGTGTCTCGGTAACCAGAGGATTAAGGATGTGGAACATTTAAATGAACTGCTAAGTTCATGGGAAATATCCCGTAACCGGAAGCAGAAGGGAATTATATGGCATTTTAAAACGGCAGATGCACGGGCAAAGCTGTACCGATTATATCCAAAGCCACTCTTTAATGACTGATTTTCCATTTTCTCATGTGGAACTAAGCCCCACACGGAAAAGTTTTGGTACAGTTTTAGACTTTACAAGGCACTAGCACAGCTTCTTCAGGGTATGGCTGGTTTTGGAAAATAGAGGAATCCAATAACCAAATTACATATGCGACAGCCCTATCTCAATCATTCCAAGATACAGAATTTAAACTATTTAATGTATCAGAGAATTTTATCCTATTAAATAGAGGTAATTCCATTGAAATGATAAATTGTAATACGACTACGGAACAGTGAATAGAGGAATCGTGAATGCAAATAATCCTCCTCTCCGGCACATCCGGAAACCAGCTCTGGCCGCTGACCAACGGCCTTCGGTCGAGCCAGTTTATCAAAATCTTAAAAACCGAAAACGATACCTATGAATCCATCTTCCAGCGGACCTGCCGGCAGATCCGAAAGGCCGATGCCGATGCCCAAATCACGGTGGCCTCCACGAAAACGCAGGCCTCCGTGATTCAAAACCAGATGGGGACAAAGGTCAATATCTGCCTGGAGCCGGAGCGTAAAAGCATGTTTTCCGTCATTGCCCTGGCCGCCGCCTATCTGCGGGATCTGCAGCAGGTTCCGGACACCGAGGTGGTGGCGGTCTGCCCGGTCGACGTCTATGCTGGTGACGAATATTTTGCGGCAATCCGGCAGATGGCGGACATTGTCGAAAATGGGCGGGCCAAGCTTGCCCTTCTTGGCGTCGTCCCTGCGGACGCCAATGAAAAGTATGGCTATATCATTCCGGAAACCCGGGAGCGTATCAGCCGCGTGCGAAGCTTTGAGGAGAAGCCAAAGGCGGCAAAAGCGGAGGCCTACTTAAAAAACGGGGCTCTCTGGAACAGCGGCGTGTTTGCGTTCCGGCTTGGATACGTGCTGGACAAGGCCCGTGAGTGGATCGGCTTTACGGACTATGAGGACCTGTATGACCGCTATGCAGGGCTCTCTAGCGTCAGCTTTGACCGTGCCGTAGCCGAGAAGGAGCCGGACATGCGTGTGATCCGCTACGAGGGCCTTTGGAAGGACATCAGCACCTGGCAGGCCTTGAGCGCGGAAATGACGGAAACCTCCATCGGACATGCCATCTGCGACAGCTCCTGTGAAGCCGTCCATGTGATCAACGAGCTCAACGTGCCGATTCTCTGCATGGGGCTTAAAAATCTGGTGATTTCCGCCAGCGCGGAGGGGATCCTTGTCTCGGATAGCGGGAAATCCACGGAGATTGCCCCGTTTGTAGAGCAGATGGAGCAACGGGTCATGTTTGCGGAAAAATCCTGGGGAGAATTTCGGGTTCTGGATGTCGGGGACAGCAGCATGACCGTAAAAGCGACGCTGAATCCCGGCTATCGCATGAATTACCACAGCCATGACTACCGCGACGAGGTATGGACGGTCATTTCCGGGACCGGACGCACGGTTGTGGATGGAATGGAGGAATTGGTCGGTCCCGGCGACGTGATCACCATGGAAGCCGGCTGCAAGCACATGGTGATTGCCGATACGAAGCTGGAGCTTATAGAGGTTCAGCTGGGTAAGGAGATTGATGTCCATGACAAGCATAAGTACGAGCCGGAAGGTTAAGCCCTTCCTTTTAAGGCCCGCGGGAAAGGATTATCTCTGGGGCGGGAACCGCCTTCAGACAGAATTTAATAAAGAAATTCCCCTGACTCCGCTGGCGGAAACCTGGGAGTGCTCAACGCATCCGGACGGTCCCAGCATTGCAGCCAGCGGAGAGTATGCAGGCATGTCTTTAAACCAGGTGCTGAGGGAGCATCCGGAGTACCTCGGGAGCCATCCCGGCGTGGAGGGAGAGCTGCCGCTCCTCATCAAATTCATCGACGCCAGGAAGAATCTTTCCGTCCAGGTGCATCCAACAGATGCCTATGCACAAGAGCATGAAAACGGACAGCTTGGGAAGACAGAGATGTGGTACGTCTTGGACGCCGCACCGGGGGCGCAGCTTATCTGCGGCTTCCATCACGACATGAAGAAGCAGCAGCTTTTTAACAGCCTGGCGGACGGGACAGTGGAAAAATATCTGCAAAAGGTAAACATAAAAAAAGATGACGTCTTTTTTATTGAAGCAGGGACCGTCCATGCGATCGGAGCCGGAGCGCTGATCGCAGAAATCCAGGAAAGCTCCAACCTGACGTACCGGCTTTATGATTACAACCGTCTCGATAAAAACGGAAGGCCCAGAGAGTTTCATATTGATAAGGCGCTGGCCGTGGCGAATCTAAAAGGGAGCGCAAAGCCCAAGCAGCCGCTGCGCCTTTTAAAGTATAAAAAGGGGGCGGCCGCGGAGCTATTGTGCCGATGCCGGTATTTCCAGGTAGAGCGGTATCTGCTGAATACAGAATCCTCGCGAAAGCTGATCCGTTTCCAGACGGACCATAGTTCTTTTCAGGTGTTCCTGTGCCTGGAGGGCTGCGGCGTCGTGTTCATGGAGGACGATGACTGCCTGAATTTCTTTAAAGGGGACTGCCTGTTTGTGCCGGCGGATTCCATGTCGATGCGGTTTCATGGGAAAGCGAAGTTTTTGAATGTCCGGTGTTGATTGTGTGCAATTTGAATGGGGCTTTGAACGACTCGCAGGCTGCTTTACCATATAAAGGAGATTTTGAAAATGGATAAGAATTTCATACAAACAGAATACAGGCGCTGGATGGAGCTGGCAGTGGAGGATCCTGATCTGCAGGAGGAGCTATGCGCCCTTGCCGCAGACGAGGAAAAGCTTCAGGATGCATTCTATCGGAATTTGGAGTTTGGCACCGGGGGACTCCGCGGTGTGATCGGCGCGGACGGCTGTCAGATTACGACGAAAGCGGCCTCGGAAATCCTGACGGAAATCGAGAAACTGGATCTGTTCCGCGATATAAAACGCCTGCCCTTTGAGGCGGGAATCGTGGAGGGAACGATCCGTTATATTGAGAAAGAGGTAGAAGACGAATTTATCGCGGCGGTACGGGCTCAAAGCGTCCTGGGATCGTCGGACCATATTGACCGGGATATGGCGATCGTCTATTCCCCGCTTAACGGAACCGGCCTGAAACCGGTCTGCCGGGTGCTGCAGGAGGCCGGCTTTACCAATCTCACCATCGTAAAGGAACAGGAGCAGCCGGATGGCGCTTTCCCCACCTGTCCGTATCCGAACCCGGAGATCAAGGAGGCCATGACACTGGGAATTGAATATGCGAAAAGGAACAATGCCGACCTTCTGCTCGCAACCGACCCCGACTGCGACCGTGTCGGGATCGCGGTAAAAAACACCGGCGGAGAGTATGTTCTGCTCTCCGGAAATGAGACAGGAATGCTGCTGTTAGACTATATCTGCGCCCGCCGAAGGGCCAGCCATACAATGCCGGAAAACCCAGTTATAGTAAAGACCATTGTCACCATTGATATGGCGGAGCGGATCGCGCAGGCGTATGGTGTGTCAACCGTCAATGTCCTGACGGGCTTCAAATACATCGGCGAGCAGATCGGCCTGTTGGAAAAGCAGGGGAGGACGCAGGATTATATTTTGGGATTTGAGGAGAGCTACGGGTATCTGAGCGGCTCCTATGTCCGCGATAAGGACGCAGTAAACGGAGCGTTTCTGATCTGTGAGATGTCTGCCTACTATAAGGCTCATGGAATCAGCCTGTGGGAAAAGCTGCAGGAGCTGTATGAGCAATATGGATACTGCCTGAATACATTGCACTCCTATACATTTGAGGGTGCTGCCGGGTTTGCAAGGATGCAGGCGATCATGGAGGTGCTCCGCAGGGGGATTCGTGAGCTTGGCGGGCTTCAGGTAGAGAAATGTCTGGACTATGCCCAGGGGCTGGACGGCCTGCCAAAGTCTGATGTGTTGAAATTTCGGCTGGAGAAGGATTGCTCCGTGGTGGTCCGGCCTTCCGGGACAGAGCCGAAGCTAAAGGCATATTTTTCGGTAAGCGCCGGGAACAGAGACATGGCGGAAAGGATAGAGGAGAAATTGACCGAAGATTTGGAAAAGCGGTTTTTTAAGTCTTATGAAAAAATACGCTCTAAGTTTCGGATCAGACCGTCATCAGAAGCCGGGGGACAAATCTGACCGATCCCGTGACAAAACCAGGGCCGTGGAAAGGACAGAAAGACGGCCCTGAAAATCGTCTCAGATGTAATCAAAGATTCCCTGAATCGCATCTGAAATATTCATCCGCTCGCTAACAGAAAGACTGTCCGTCTTTTTGTAACCCCGCACGCGAAGATCCAGCAGGGCAAGCTTTTCACACTGGGCGTATCCCCGCGTCTGCCCGTTTGTCGTGACTGCAATGTGCAACGGGCTTTTCGTAGAGTCAGCATAGATGGGACAGCCTATGATCTCTCCAGAGGAATTGAAAAAATCCTTGCTCACGACAAGAACGGGATGAGAAATCCGTTCAACCTTAAGGATATCTCCTTGATGCGGAAATTCCAATCCTACCATCCTTCCCTCCCAATGGGCTCTCCCCAATCATATTCGCCATCCAAATTTAGCTGTCCCTCATATTCTGCGGCGCGTTCTTCCAGTGTTTTGTGTCTGAACTGCTTGGCAAGCGTAATGGTTCCGTTTGAAACTCGGATGTCCAAAATTTCATTTAAAGAAATTCCTGCGCTTCGCAGGATTTCCTTCGGAATACGAACACCCTGGCTGTTGCCCCACTCTTTGAGCTGTATCTGCATAAAATGTCTCCCTCCCGATGTATATACTTAGTATACACCGGCAGGCAGAAGAATGCAAGGAAAAATTTTATAGACTTCACACCACTCCTGGCAGTGCCCCTCCCTCCAGGGGCACATACGTGTAATAGTAATGCCTGGCGCTCGCCACCGGTATGACGGCGAGCGCTTTCTTCTGCTCTGTGCCGCTGGCGGGATCGATCTGGTGCTCCGGTGTGAGGCTGTATTTCTTCCAGTGGCTCAGACAGAGAAATCCCCCCTCCTCGGACTCCGCGCTGACCAGGATTCCTGAGTACGCCGTGTTCTCCAGATATACGGTAGCGTAGACAGCCGCCCCCTCCGGACGCTTCTGTTCGATCATGTAAAAAATATTCCGGCTGGTGCTGATCGGAATTTTTAGCTGTTTTAAAAACCGGTCGAGCCACTTGGATTGGAGGAGCCGATAGAGAAGGAGCGGCAGGACGACCGACAGGCACAAGAGGGCCGCGTTTGTCAAAAGCTCGATCATGTTCCTATCAGAAAGTCCCATACGCTCACAGACAATCGTCATAGCAATTCTGGTATTGTGCGCCAGCACATAGCTGATGCAGAAAATTTTCAAATAGACCAGCTCCTCATCTTCCCTTTTACCTCCGGATATGTACAGATATATCACATAAAAGATCACGCCGGGATACACATACACAAAGTTTTGCAGGATCGTCTCCAGAATTTCTTTCATGCACTTCTCCTTTTTTGTGGTCAGACAATGGCTGTTTCTGTACCCGAAATGGCGGCTTCATCCCCGTCGGGCCAGTCCGGAAATTCGATAATAATCTTTCTGGCTCTTTCGGCCAGGACAGCAAAGCCGACAGCATCGTTGACCGCCAGCTCGGACAGCATTTTGCGGTTCAGACTGACATTCATAAGCTTGATACCGTACATAAACTGGCTGTATGACAGGCCGTTGATCCGGGCCGCCGCATTGATTCGCGTAATCCACAGCCTGCGGAACTGGCGTTTGCGTTCCTTTCTGCCGGAATATGAGGCAGTCAGCGCCCTCATGACCGACTGTTTGGCGATCTTATATTGCTTGGAGCGTGCACCGCGGTAGCCTTTGGCCAGCTTCAGAGTGCGCTGGTGCCCGCTCGCCGTTTTCCCTGATTTGACTCGTGCCATGTTACCTTTCCCCCAATCATAAAGAGTCTTTTCCCGTTCCTTGCTGACAAGGATTATTGTACACGAACAGGCCGGAAAAGTCCTGGGTAATTTTGCGGTTATTTTTGAATAAAAATCCCAGAAAAAGTAAAAATATGCAGTTCAACTGCCCTCTTTTTATTCGGCAGCATAATATTTTGTCGCGTTTATTACTCTCATGAAATCACGTAATATGTCGACATTTTATTCGGTTATTTTATTAAATTTTTTAAATTTTCATGCTATAATGATAAAAAAGGATGGGATATTTTGGAGGGGGAGGTTGAATAAGTGAAAAACGGGCTGTCGATCAATCAGGAACGGGATTCTTACGGACTGCTCATGGAGGCGCTTCGTGACAGGATCAATCGGGCTATGCATGATAACGGCATGACGCAGAAGGCGCTGGCCGCAAAGGCCGGGCTGAGCCAGTCTACCGTCTCAAACATGATAAGCGGGAAAAAGGAGGCGACCATAAAAGAAATTTTTACTCTCATGGAGCTTTTGGACATGGAACCGCTAAAAGTGCTGGCGGACTGTATCGACGATGCCTCTGTCCCCGATTCTTTGGCATATGATGCGAAACCAACTGGCCCCGCACCTCTGGACCGACTGCTGTGCCTGGACGGCTTTATCACGGATCCCGGAGCAGAGGAGTTTCATGGGCAGGCCGGGGAGTTTCACACGTATTTTCTGGCAACCAATCGCTATGATGATTCCTGTGTAAGGGGAATTTTAAGGCTGGAGGAAAAATACGGCCGCTGCGCTGCAAGCCTGGAGCTGGTTGCCGAGGCAGAGCCGACCAAGGAGCAGGGGGAGAAAAAGCTTTATCATGGCTTTGCGGTCATCTCCTCCAAGCAGAAGGCGGTGTACATTCTCCTTGCAGGCAACGACGTCAGCGAGCTGTGCTTCCTCTCCTATCCCCATCAGGCAATCCTGGCAAAAAGGCGGCGTCTGGAGTGTACCATGGCTGTAGCCGCGACGGTTTCCTCGGGCGCGGACAGCCGACGCCCGACGATCCACCGCATGTTTCTGTCGCGAAGGGCGCTCACCGCGGAGGCAGAGGAGCAGATTCGCGGACAGCTCAAGCTGAACCATTCCTCGATCATGATCCTGAAGAAAGACTTCCTGGCCGTCTGCGCCGAGGCGAGCCTGTCACCGGAGTTCATTGATCGCTTTATGAAAGCCTGTAAAACGGCCGAGTATTATGAGATTGACGAAGGAAGCTTAAAAGAATTGGAAAAGACGAGTCACACGTATTTTCGTGACCTGTCATTTTTGCGCAAATATTCGACTGCGCCCAAAAACAACAAGATCCACACTGGAACGATCGGGGATATTTTTCGATATATTCTGTCAGAAATCCCCCATTAAAAACACGTTTCAAGAAGATGTGCAGAAAGGAGAGCCGGAATGTCGGACGAAAAACGTAACTTATCCCGGCCGGGATCAATCATTTCAAGATCACTTATCCTTTAAAGCCCGCAAAAGCTTACAGATGGCGTCCACATCCTCCCGGCTCAGCGCCTGGAAATCATCGAGCTGTTTTTTTATCAGATCCAGGGTCTCATCCGAAACTGTCCTCTTTTTGCTGGCATTTAAAAAGTAGGAGGTGAGTGTACTGGTAACCGTACCGATCAACCCAATGCCGACTAACATAAGCACCATGGCGATGCAACGGCCGTAGAAGGTCCCAGGGGAGATGTCGCCGTAGCCGACCGTGGTCGCCGTGACAAACGCCCACCAGATTCCGTCGGTAATGCTCATCCCTTCTGCGTAATGGATGAGAAAGCCGCCGGTGAGGATCATCAGAATCGTTACAAATACAACATATTTAAACCCGTTTGTGTTAAAAAAGACCTTTGCCTTCTTTAACGGCCGATACAGGAAAGCGAAGATACGGGGAAGCTTGCCAAGCTTTGCAATCCACCCCCATCTTGCCAATTTAAATGCACGGAATACTGTGTGAAACGGGAGAATTGCAATCAGGTCACAGATATTATGTGTAAAAAACGTTCCCTTTTTAGGGGCGATCAAAAGGCGCACAAAATAGTCCAGCGTAAATATGCTTAAAATGAAACTGTCCGCCTTCTGCTGCCATGGGCGCAGCCCCTCCGCGATGTCGATTACGGCTAGGACAACGGCCGCGACGGCAAGAACGCTGATGATAATGTCATACCAGAGATGCTGTTTGGGGGATAGCTTTTTGATCCGTTTCATGGCGCGCCTTCTTTTTTGCTTTATCTATTTTTACTTATACTGTATCTTTCCGGGAATGTCAAGCAAAAGCACATTATGATTAGGAAGGGGGATTTCCCGTGAAAAATTGGCTTTCTGGTGTCCTGCATACAACAAGCACAGAGCTCTTTAGGACATGTTTTGGCCTGACAAAGATGTATTATATCCACAAGCAATTTCTTCTTTGGGGAGTTCTTGCAGCGGCAGCCCTGATGCTGCTCCTTTTATTTGGACGGAATCCATCCCGCAGAGAGCTTTTTCGGAAACAACGGATACCCCTGCTTCGTTCCCTGCTGCAGCAAAGTGGGATTGTCTTTTTCGGAGGGGGCGTTCTGTATCTTTTACAGGTGCTGCCGGCGGCCAAATGCACACTGCTTCCTCTGCTGGTCGGTTTATATGGGAGTCTGGTGCTCCTCTCGGTTACAGTCTGGCAGTTTATTTGTTATCCTTTCAGACGCTATGAAATCCTCACTGAGCGTTTTAAAAATTATTCTGTTCTTTTGTTTCTTGACCTGCTGTTTCTGAGCGCGCTCGGACAGCTCGACCTGCTGGAATTCCTGGCCGGGCTGGCACTTATCACACTTTGTAAGGGGCTGGTTTTTTCTCTTAACGCGCAGCAGCATGAAGGGGCAGGCTGCAGGCCGCCTGCTTTAAAGCCGGGATTGCGGAACGATCTGCCGGTTGAAGACGGTTCAGAACTATTTGCCTCCAGAAACCAACAGCTGACGGCCCTGGTAAAAGAATGTAAGGACTGGCCAGACGAGCCCTATGCGGTTCTGCTGTCCGCTCCCTGGGGCTTCGGAAAGACGAGCTTCATCCACGCGTTCCAAAAACAGCTTACCGAAAACGGGACAGGTGAGTTCATAACTGTAAATGCCGGCTACAACCCCAGCCTTTCCGGATTTTTGCAGGATATATCCGCCCAGCTTTGCTCCATTTTTAAAAAGAATGGGTTCTGGGTGCATGGAAATGATGCCCTGAAGGGATATGTTCGCCATATCGAAAGCCTGATGCGAAGTGCGCGTTATACAAACGCTACGGAGTACGTATCCCATATATTTTCGGACAGCTTGCTGGATTTGGAAACGCATAAAGAAGAATGCAACACACAGATTGTGCAGTTTTGCGAGCAGCACAAAAAACGGATCTATATCATAATCGACGACATCGACCGCAGCTCGGAGGCCGAACGGGAGCTGTTTTTTGACGTCATGCGCCAGTGCCTGTCTCTGCGTTACTGCCGCGTGTTTTTCCTGGCGGATTACGAAACGCTTCAGACGAAACGGCTGACGAAGGCATACATGGAGAAATACATCAATCGGCGGATTGTTCTTGACCGGGCAGGGTTTGCCGAAATTGTGGCCTGTTACCTTCCGGAATTTTTTCCGGAGCCGACGCTTTCCCGGCTTGAGGAGCTCTTGAGCAAGCAGGTGCGCACATTAAAGGCAGCGCTTCCCCAAATGGAGGCCGAAATCAGCAAGCTCCTTACATACAGCCTGCAAAGTATGTCACGCCTTAACGCCTCCGATAAACCGCTTTCCGAGGAGCAGGAAAAAAAGAAAGCGACTCTGGAGAAAATCATTCAGGATTTGGAGGGTTACTCACAAAATCCCCGCAAGGTAAAACGTTTCTTATTTGAATTTCTCGAAAAACGGATCTATCTGGCGCAGAACTGCTGGTTTTCCCAGCCGAACTCCTCCGACAGCGATTACTCCGGCCTTGACTGGGGCAAAACACTGGCCTCCCTTTCGTTTATCGAGTGCTTTTTGCCGGAGGAATACGCGCGGCTTGAGCAGTGCACCAGCATTTTTTCCTATCGGTCCCGATTTCCGGAGGACGAGATCCTTCCGCTGCTGTTCCCCGAGCTGAGTAAACGATATGAGGACGATACCAAACTTCATTTCCTGAATATGCTGGTCTTTGGCCTTTACCGTGCCGATCCCCGGACGGACAGGAGTGTACAGCTCCAATGCCTGCATGAGATGAGAGAGAACTTCGATGATACACATATCGGCAAGTACCTGTCCTGCTGCTCACGGATTCAGACGAATTTCTCATATCCGCGGGCGATGCTGGACTGGCTGGAAAGTCCCGTATCGCGGGCATCGACGGAGCGCATGAATGCGATTCTTCATCTCGCCAACACCTATGCGTCACAGTACTATCCGGACAGCACAACACGATTTGAGGAGTATCTCTCGGTGCTGCGGCGGATCCGGTGTCTGCTGGAGGAGCTTCTGACGGCTGGATCGGAAGAAGCGAAAAAGGCATACCAGATATGCTGTGCGAACCTAGAGGATCATCTGATTGCACAGATGCACTTTGACTTTTCCATGCTGCTTCCAGTCCTGTATCATGAACCGTGGTCGGAAAAAACGCCGGAGAATTTCCAAAGTCTGAACGCGCTCAAAACCTGGCTTGGCCGCAGGGAATTTCTCTGGCCGCCGGATAGCTTTGATGAGTCGCAAGAGGACATAGAGGTCGTAAGGGAAGCGCTTCGGCGTGTAAATAAACAGATAGAAATCTTTTATGCGGATGAAGCGAACTATAGCCTGCTGGCTCCGGCCGTTCCCGAGCTATACAGGAAACGTCTGGCCCGCGCCGTGAGCTGGCTTACCGCATGGGAGGAGCGGCCGGAGCTTTCCGACAAGCTTAAAAAAGCGGCCGTACCTGACCGGAAGCTGCTTTTAAGCTCCTATAGGTCAGCCGAAACGACACTTAAAAATCTCAGTGCGTATGCCGGATTACTGGCCAATACCGGGGCAAAGCCCGAGCTGTGGGAAGGGCAGGACTTTGCCCACCTGGTTTTGCAGATATGCGGACAGTACCCGGCAGAGACGCTTAACCTTACACAGCCGGAGACAGAAGAACTGATCGGGAAGTTGAGAGAGATCAGCACCCGGGTTGCCGCCTCTGAGGACTGTGCGACGCTTTTACAGACACCGGAATGGTGCAATGGACAGATGTACTTATATCGGCTGGCGGATGCCTTGCTGTCACAACGGCAGAGTGCAAAGGGTTGATTTCCATGCTGCTGGCCCCCTCGCCTGCCGGAGGTTTCCGAATCTGCCTGCCGTCCGGCTTCATCGCTCCTCCGTATTGTGTGGCGCGAGGCGTTCATGCCCGGAAGAATCTCTGATTCCGGCTCTTGGGATGCTCCGGGATCGTCATTTTCAGCCGTCCTTCCTCCACCAATGGCAGAATATACTGTTTGCTGGCATAAAAAATCGTAGACAAACCAAGAAAGTCGGCAATCTCCTTTCTTGTGCGCGGCTTGCGGCAGAATTCCAGAAGCTCCTCCTGTCTGGAATTCGCCGGCCGCATAGGCCCTGCCAGAAATGCGTTTTCAGGCTCTCCGTTATAAAAGGTAACGCAGAATTCATTCCGAGAATCGGCAAATACGGCCGCCGGCAGGTGCGCATGTCTCAGTTCCCGTTGAATTGTCGGAATTCCCGAATACCGGTTTTCCGTGACTCCCAATGTCTCCAGCGCGCGTGCCAGCACAGGATTTCGCGTTTCCGGCTGCATTTTTCCCAATTGATCTAAGGTTAAACGGCCGTAAAGTCCCCCGGGATTGCGGATTTCCAGCCGGTTTTTGTAAAGAATAACCTCGATCGGCATTGCCTCCGTATGCATGCTGTAGTCTCTGTGTATCAGGGCGTTTAAAACCGCCTCGCGCAGCGCCAGCATCGGGTATTCAAACCGGTCCATGCGCATACCGGTCTGCCGGTCGATAATCGTTTTGAGCTTGAGATTGCTGCAGAAAAATTTCAGCGTCTCTGCGAGAATATCCGGTATCGTGCCCTCGATTCTCCGGTTGTCCGTAAAACGCGAGCCGTCCGGCCCCACATCCCCCTTTTCATAGCCGGGCACCACCATCGCATTGATGGTGTACTGCGGGTAAAACATCTGTGGGTAGACCGAAAACAGCAGTGTGCAGACCAGTGTCGGCTGGCCCTCTACAGTCATGTTTAAGAAACGCTCGATATCCTCCCCGGGCAGTCTGGCGAGATTGGGATTTTTATCGCAGATGGTCCGGATATAGGCATCTAATGCGTCCCTGTCAATTGCCCGCATATCCGTCTTTTCATTGACGCGGATATCATCCTGGTATTTTTTGCGAAAAGCCTCGTAGCTGTATATCTCATAATCGGTCATGGGCTCATCCGAATCCCCGACCCGCACATAGGAGCCCTTCACACGCCCGACGCCGCCATAATAGCACGGCCGCTCTGCCACATCGACGGAAGGAATCTCCGCGGAGACCACATAACGGCCCTGATACTCCAGCGTGGTAAAGAGCGGGCGGACTGCCGGCTCCATCTGTTTGCACTGCTCGTTGACCTTCTTCTGCAAATCCTGTACATCGTACACGCCTACGATCTCAAAATCCCTGGCTTCATCCAGCCCGAACAGGAGAATTCCGCCGCTGTCCTGATTCGAAAAGGCGGAAAGCGTATCATACAGCCGCCGCGGGCAGCCCTGATGCGCCGCCTTGATCTCCAATGTCTGCCCCTCTGCTTTCATTTCCCGAACCCGTTTGATTAATTCTGCCAATTCCAGCTCAATCATGTGCTGTCTGCCTTTCTGCTTTCTGTTACAATCTCCCTTTATTTTAGTAGTTTCTTTTGATAAATGCAAGTAAAAAATTAGGTTTATCGCAAATAAGCTAAGGAATAAGCAAAATGATTTTGGCTATTTCTCGGAAATTTTGCAGATTTGCTTCCGTTTAGAAGACATGATATGCCGTCTTGACCCGGCACTGCTTCTTGAAAAAAGCGATTCCATATCTCCGGACATCCGTATATCCCTCCTCAGGCAGCCAGGCGTCGTACCGTTTTTCCTCAATCTGTGCCAGCGCCTCCTCGCATGCCGCCTCCATGCCCACGAAGGTATCGGCTGCCTTTAATTCCAGAATGACCGGCGTACAGCTTACATCTAGGCTTCGGATCACAAGATCGGCTCTCCCATCTCCTGTCTCCCGGTTTGATTTTACCAAATAATCCTTTAAATTCCCCAGAATTCCAACCATAAAGCCATGATAAAACAGCTCTCTCGTATCCAAATAGCTGATTGTTTCATGCAACGCGGCCGACAGCTCCTCCAGCTCCTGCTTCACAGAGAGAGCCGACTGTCGCACGTGATTTTTTACGATCGCATTGGAACTGGTGTTGGCCCAGTAGGGCTTGGGAAAAGAATGCTTCCCGGCGATTGCCTCCGCCGTATAGCTCAAAATGCTCCAGGGATTGTAGATCCGGCATTCTCCGAATACATAGCCGTCATACCAGTTCTTCACAATGGCAGAGTCCGCCTCGATTCCGTATCGACAAAGCAGCGCGTCTACCTCCTGCTGGTTGAAGCCATAATATTCGTGATATTGATTGCTTAAAATGGAGACAACATGCAGATTGTTGAGACCCATAAATATAGATTCCCTGGAAATGCGCAGGCAGCCTGTCATTACAGTCAGCTCCAGGCCTGGATTCGTCTTTAAGGCGGTCTCCAGCAAGGAGCGCACGAACTGGCTCATCTGCTCATAAAAGCCGTTGAAATACGCGTTTTCCATCGGCACGTCATACTCGTCAATGAGAATCATGACCTTTGCTTTAAAGTAGTCTCTCAGGACATCGCTCAGAAAGCGCAACGCTCCTGGGTATGCCTCCTCTGGTGCAGTCCGGTCCAGAATCGCCTAGAAGTCCCTTTGCCTTTTACCGGTTAAAAAATCCAGCACATAGGCGTGCCGCTCATATTCCCTTCGAAGTTCCTCGCGGATTTGATAATAGGCGGAGCCAAAGGTGGGTTGTCTCGCGGACTTCAGGGACAGCAGAATGACCGGATAGCCTGTCATCTGTTCAAGGACCGACTTCTCCGCGTCCATAATCTTTAAGCCTTCAAAGAGCTTTTGGCGTTCCTCATTGAGCACGGCAGCGCCGGTATTTTCAAAGAAGTGCTGCAGCATGCTCAGGTTCAACGACTTTCCAAATCGCCGGGGGCGGGTAAACAGGTTTACCTCGCTTTTTTCTCTCAAAGCTCGCGAATCAGCCAGGTCTTATCTACATAATAGTAATTTCCTCGTATCATTTTTTCGAAGTTATCAATCCCGATTGGGACGGATTTTATTTTCATCCGCTATACCCCTTCCCGCTACCGGCTGTTAAAGGCGATTCCTTGTGATTCCTATTATAGCAGCCTTTCCGGCACGTTACAAATGGTGTTCAGAGTGGAAACATATGTTCTTTCTTGCTAGTTTTTTCCCTGCTGGATAATCGTACTTATCGGAAGCTCCCCTCCCCCACTCTCTCCAAAAAATCGCCAAAAAACAAACAAGCTAATCTCCCCCTCGTCTCCCATTTTCCCAAAATAAAACAGGTCTCAAACCACCAGTCTTCTTTTTCCTGGCAGTTCGGGGCGCTTCCGCAAACCTCTCCATCTCCAATTCCCCTACCTTCGTTTTCGCGCTCTCCCCATACTGATAGAGTTGATCAAAAAACTCGGCGGCCCGGAACTTGATCCGCAGCAGATAGCTGCCGTGCTCCGCCGCCTTTTGTACGGCTTCCGGTTATAGGCATGAAATTCCTCCACGCGTTGGAGCACCTGGACGACCTCCGCCCTTGTAAACGAAAGAAACTGCGAGGCCCTAGTCAACAAATTGATCACCGTCCGGACCTGATACTTAAGACACCCAGCGTTCGCGGGCAGGCATTTATCATCGAGATTGAGACGGCAGACAGGCTGCAGGATATGGCGAAGAAATGCCGAGAATGGATTTGGCAGATTAAAAAAATTATCGGGATGAGCCGGAAAAGGATGCTAAGAAAAAGCCTCCTTCATGCTTTCCTCCGGCCGAAGGCCTGTGCACAATCGGGTAAGTCAGATACCGGTAAAACCGTGAAAAATATTCCTGCCCTGCCGTATTTATTTCCTCGATTTACGCAAAATATCGCGGCAACTCAATCTCTTTTTTCTGCCAAAAAACGCCGTCCTCATGGCAAATCTCTTTACCACAGGGACGACGTCCTTCTATGCCGCTTATGCGGCGTCTATTTTGTTATTTAACGGCTTCCGGCTTATAGATTACAGATATTTCTTCAGCATCTCCACTCTGTCCAGGCGTTCCCACGGCAGATCCAGATCGGTTCTCCCAAAATGGCCGTACGCTGCCGTCTGCTTATAGATCGGGCGGCGCAGATCCAGCATGCGGATAATCCCGGCTGGCCGGAGATCAAAGTTTTCACGGATGATCTCCACAAGTTTCTCATTGCTAAGTTTCCCGGTTCCAAACGTATCTGCCATCACGGAAGTGGGCTGCGCTACCCCGATTGCATAAGAAAGCTGAATCTCACATTTCTCCGCCAGACCGGCCGCAACGAGGTTCTTCGCCACATAGCGGGCCGCATAGGCAGCGGAACGATCTACCTTCGTACAATCCTTCCCTGAGAAAGCGCCGCCGCCGTGGCGCGCATAGCCGCCGTAGGTATCAACAATAATCTTTCTCCCGGTCAGGCCGCTGTCGCCGTGCGGGCCGCCGATCACAAAGCGGCCGGTCGGATTGATGAAAAATTTTGTGTTCGCGTCCACCAGCTCCTGCGGAAGAATCACATCAAAAATATGCTTTTTCACATCCGCGTGGATCTGCTCCTGCGTCACTTCCTCGTCATGCTGGGTTGAAAGAACCACTGCATCCAGACGGCTGGGCTTCCCGTTTGCATCGTACTCAACCGTCACCTGTGTCTTTCCATCCGGACGCAGATACCGAAGCGTCCCGTTCTTACGCACCTCGGTCAGGCGCCTGGCAAGCTTGTGGGCAAGTGCGATCGGATACGGCATATATTCCTCGGTCTCATTCGTCGCATAGCCGAACATCATTCCCTGATCGCCCGCCCCGATCGCATCCAGTTCATCCTCGGTCATGGTCTTTTCACGCGCCTCAAGCGCCTTATTGACGCCCATCGCAATGTCTGTGGACTGCTCGTCGATCGCGACCATCACGCCGCAGGTCTCGCAGTCAAAGCCGTACTTTGCACGGTCATAGCCAATCTCGCGGACCGTCTCGCGAACCAGCTTTTGAATGTCTACATAAGCCTTCGTGGTGATCTCTCCCATCACCATGACGATTCCTGTTGTCGTACAGGTCTCGCACGCCACGCGGCTCATCGGATCCTGCGCCATCAGCGCATCTAGAATCGCATCCGAAATAGCATCACACATCTTATCCGGATGGCCTTCCGTTACCGACTCAGAAGTAAATAATCTTTTTTCCATCGCTTCTCCTTTCGTGAATCAGGTTTGGGCCTGCCGCTCCTTTTTTATGGCAGCATGCCCTGGCAAGAAAAAAGTCCGCTCATCTACATAAGCGGACTTGACATAACATGGCTATCAAATCCTCTTATTGCTCGATTACTCGCTCAGGTTGGCACCTTCCTGTCCTCTCGCGACTGCGATGAACCGGGGTTGCCGTGACTTCACAGGTCCTATGTACCTCCATCACTCTGAATAAGGGATATTGCGAACTTTTCTTTATTTGATTGTTACAACTATTATCTTATCTGATTCCTTACAGAATGTCAATAGCGTTTTTTTCGCTTCCTTACCGTTCCCGCCGTCTATGCGCTTTTCGCAAAGCCACTCAAACGATTCCCTCTACAGATTTGCAAACACCTCTGTCTGCTTCTGCAGTTCTCCGACGATCTCCTGATTGATGTCCATGTGGCCCGTGATATCTGCCATATCATCCACCAGACTGCGTGTGCTGTCCGCAACCCCTGTGATGCCCGATGCACTCTCGTCGATCGTCTTTGTGATGCTTTCGATTGAACCGGCGATTTCGGCCATGGAATTTCGCAGACGGTTTGCCCGGTCATTGAACGCATCCATTGCCTGCTCGATATACGCCGCGTCCTCCTTGTACTGTCTTCCAGAATCCACAAAATCCTGAAATTCTGTCAGAATCGATTCGTTCAGATAATCCACCAATGCCTGCGCATGTCCGGAGAGTGTGTAGACCGCATTTGTGACTACCTCGTTGATCTGTTGAATACGACTCGCCGTCTCCCCACAGGAATCCGCAAGCTGACGAATTTCTCTTGCTACCACTGCAAAGCCCTTTCCCGCCTCTCCGGCGCGCATCGCCTCAACAGAAGCGTTTAGCGCGATCAGATTCGTGGAGGAAGAAATCCCCATAATGTCCTTTGTGAGCGTGTGGATTTGGTCCACACTTCTGCTCTTTTCAATCGCCTCATTCAACACAGATAGAATATCTGTGACCTTTTTACTGATCACTTTCATATTATCCTGCGCAGTGCGTTCCATCTCGTCGGCCCGCGCCCGCATCTCAATCGAATATTGTGTGATCGTGCTGCATTCCTCCGCCATATCGTTAACGTCTCCTTTAATGTCTGCAGCACTTTTGTTAATAACGGAGGAATTCCCGGCCACCTCCTGAATCGCTGCGGACAGTTCCAGCGCAAGGGCCGAAAGCTCTCTTGTACTCTTATCGGAGGTTCTGGCACGTTGCAATACCTCGCTCACAACGCCATTAATGCGCTCCGAGCTTCCCTGAAGTGTTTGTATTGTACCTTTGATAGGGAGGATGACATAGGTTTGAATCATTTTAACGGCAAGAAGCACTAAGAGAATGCCTGCCGCAACAGAAATAACACTGATTATGAGCGACGTTGCATAGACAATCATTAGCCGCTGCCTTGCCTGCGCCGTCCGGGCGCTGATAGACGCATACAGCTCGTCGATCCTGCGCTCGACGGCCGCCCCGTAGCCTGCCACATCCCCATTGGCGAGAGCATACGCTTCCTGTGTCTTGCTGTCTGCACTGGCACACAGAAGATGGACCAGCGCATGCTTAAACGAGTCATAATCCGCGAGCAGCGCCTGATAGACCTCAGTCTGCACAACATACGTTTCGTATTCCGCGAGTGCGCAATCGAGTGCCCTCTCCTCCTCTTTTATTTCTGCAACCACCTCAATCATCGTGCTGTAATCCGTGGCGACGATATGAGACAGCGCCATCTTATGGATATTCAGAATAGAGCGGCGGATCTCTGCAAGCTTCGTCTCTCCGACCATGTAATTATCCACAATATTCACGGCGTTTGCATTTACATTGTGAATACTAAAAACCGCCAGAATATTGGAGATCAGCGCCACAACTCCTAAAAGGATGATCGGAAGAAGCAGGCGTTTCTGGATACTGAGCCCATTTTTCATATTCCATTCTCCTTATCTGGCTATAATATCTTCTGTCATTTTATCCAGCTGTTTCTGTAGGTCCTCTCCCGTCGGATTGCCTGCCGCCATATTCTCCGCAAAAACAGCAACCGGGTCCCAAAAATGGCCGCCTACTCTCTGCAGGTCTGAAAATTCCGACTGTGCCAGAAGCGCAGCAATCGCCGGTGATCCCTGTACCGCTAAAGACATTGCCGCCTGGCTGTTGGACGGCCCCTGTCCACGCATCGCAAATCGAAGCTCCTGACTCTGTTCTTTCGTCAGCCACTCTGCCAGACGAATCGCCCATTCATAATTCTTCGAATAAGCGTTCGCGCCAACCAGCTTGCAGCCCGAAAAGGAAGCCATCTGGATCTGCCGTCCCCGGCAGGTATAGGTGGGAAGCTTCGCGGCTCCCAGATCTTCTCCCCAGATTTCTTCCAACGCCACTGCATTCCAGACGCCGCTGACACCCGCAATGACGGAGCCAGCCCGCACTCCTTCCATAAATTCTACATCCGTCCGGCTCGCAAATCCGGTACTCGCCGCAACATCCAACATGGCTTGCGCGACATCCACTCCGCGAATTTCTCCCTCCTGTCCGTTCCAGGTACAGAAATTGGTGATTCCATCCGGATTCAGCCCCACCTCCAGTCCGGTATTGCCAAAAAATGCATATACATACCAGGCAGATGTCCAATCCATGACGAACAATTTCTCATTTTCTGCTGCGATCTTTAAAATGCGGTCCAAAGTCTCAACGTCCTCGTCCGAAAAGTACCGTCTGTTAAAATACAAAAAATATCCATTGTCCGCTGTCAGCGGGTAGGCATACAGCGTCCCGGCAACCGAGGCCGCCTCCACTGTGCTCGACAGATTCGCTCCCGTGATCTCTCCGGAATTTTCAACGGGTTCAAGCGCTCCGGCCGCCGCCAATGCATTTAACTGATCGTCAGCAAAGGTAAACACATCGGCTCCCGCCTCCAGATCTATCAGCAGATTATCCTTGCATTGAGACTCACTGTGCGCCTCAAAGGTAATCCGAAAATCTGCCTCCCCCTGGTATTGCTGCTCAAAGCTGCGGATCAACTGACCCAGAAGCTCCTCATCCTCCTCGGCTCCCCAAACCGTCAGTTCCACTGTTTTCTTATCTTTTTTTGCAGCATGCTCTCCCTCCGGCTGTGCGCTGCCCGTGCAGCCAGCCGCCGATACGACACAGAAAAATATCGCTGCCCATGCAAAAAAACCTTTTCTCATCCATCCATTCCCCTCGCAAAAAAGTATTTCCATCTTTAAAAAAGAGTTCGCTTCGCGAACTCTCGCGCCGGAGCGACCTCACTCCGCTGGGTCAGACTCTGCGCATCCTGGCTCATCAGGGCCTTTTTGTCTTATAGGAAATTCGAAAAAATTTTCTATAAGACAAAAAGGCCCCTTCTTTAAAAGAAGTGGCCCCACTCAGCTAACCTACCTTCAAACGAAACTTCTGCACTTCCTTTTCCGTATCAACACGTTCAATGTTTGCGCCAAGGGCCCGAAGCTTCTCATCAAAATTCTCGTACCCGCGTTCAATATATCCGATTTCATCCACCGTTGTGTAGCCCTCTGCAGCAAGACCTGCCAATACCAGAGCCGCTCCCGCGCGCAGATCCGGTGCAACCACCTGGGCTCCCGTCAAAAGCGAGACCCCATCCACGATGGCGACCGAGCTCTCGATCTGAATATTGGCTCCCATACGCGACAGCTCACCGGCATACTTAAAACGATTCTCAAAAATGCTTTCTGTCACGACACTGGTGCCCTCCGCAAGCGCGAGGGCAACCGTCATCTGCGGCTGCATATCAGTCGGGAATCCCGGATACGGCTGCGTTTTAAAGTTCATATGGCGCTGTCTCGGCCTTCCGACCACACGGATCTCCTCGTCAAATTCCACGACCTCGCAGCCGATCTCCACGAGCTTTGCGGAGATCGCTTCCAGATGCTTCGGTATCACATTTTTTACCGTGATATCCCCCCGAGTCACGGCTGCCGCACACATGAACGTACCGGCCTCGATCTGATCCGGAATAATCGAATAATTTGTCCCATGGAGCTTCCTGACGCCCCGGATACGGATCACATCCGTGCCGGCTCCGCGGATCTTTGCGCCCATGCTGTTCAAAAAGTTCGCCACGTCTACCACATGCGGCTCCTTCGCCACATTTTCAAGGATGGTCTCCCCTTCCGCCATTGTGGCCGCCATCATGATATTGATGGTTGCGCCGACGGAAACCACGTCCAGATAAATGTGGCTCGCCACCAAATCAATCGCATGCGCACAGACCGCACCGCGAACGATCGACACATCGGCTCCTAGTGCACGGAATCCCTTCATATGCTGGTCAATCGGGCGGCTCCCGATCGTACAGCCTCCGGGAAGCGGCACCTCGGCGCTCTTATATTTCCCGAGCAGCGCGCCAATAAAATAATAGGACGCACGGATGCGGCGCATATGCTCATCCTCGACCGTGACCGCATGAATCTCCTTCGCGTTGATCCGTACCGTATGACGGTCGAGCCGTTCCACTTTTGCACCCAGTCCGCGGATTGCATCAATCAATGCATTAATATCGCTCACATCCGGCAGATTGTCTACGGTCACATCCTCATCGGTCATGATCGACGCCGCCAGTATCCCCAGAGCCGCATTTTTCGCACCGCTTATCAGCACCTCACCTGCAAGCGGATTGCCGCCCTTCATGATATATTGTCCCATGCTGCACCTCTATATCCGATTATACCGTCTCCCAACTTTCTGGAAGACAGCCCCTTTTTTTATAAATCATTACATCCGATTAGATAATTATACCATAGATTGAAAATTTGTAAAGCATCGTTTTAAGGTTGTCTTAATAATTTGTTCACATTTTATCGCATTTTTTCTCTTTTTTATAAGAAATATTTAAAAAATTCATGACAAATTTACGAACATTTTTATGGCGGCGGACATTTTCTCTAATTGGTAAACAGGCAGCATATAAAATCATTTCCAGCTCCGGAAAAATATTCCTCCGCGCTTTCCATGGCCCATGTTTCGCTCCCCGATGCTGCGGGATCATAGATCCGTACGCTTGCCTGGTCATAGCCGGTCAGATATAAATACTGTCCCTCGCTCGTATATGCCAACACCGGCATTCCGCGTCCGACAAAATACAATGCCTGATTTAAAGTACAGCCCGAAAGCTCCAGCATAAGGCATTCGTCCTCGGCCCAGGCATTTCCCACAAAGCCTTCACGATTTCGTTCGATCCGCTTAAGCGCCGTCGAAATGTCACGGATGTGGTACGAGTTTGCCTTATTGCCGCGTACCCAGATCACTTCGTTTTTCCCGACGCTCACAAAGCCCATGCAGGCATATGCCGTGGCTGCCGCCTCAGAGAAGTCCACAAAGCGCCCCAGATAACGTCCGCGACCATATGCGTAGAACTCCATAACCTCCGCAGGCTTGGCCGCCTCCAGAGTGAGTACTGCCGTCTCCTCAGCCGCCAGTTTCTCCGGCGAAAGCAGGCGCAGCTTATCGTCAGCAGCGATATCCGTAGAAAGCTGTACAAAATAAACCCGTCCCTTTTCCTCCGATGCATACCAGCCTATGTCATCCATTCTACCGGGCAGCGCGTCTACATTGCAGACCAACGTGTCCGACACGGTCGGGGCAAAGAATCCTCTGTCTTTATCATATACATTTTCAATATGGATCCGGCTCTCATCCACCCAGACACTGCGGATCCAGGAATCCGTTTTCTCGTAGGATTTTACACGGCCCATGGCCCGGTCTACAATCTCCAGACGTTTTAAAAAAATGCCCTTGATCCGCCCGTTCGACATGATATAATCCCTTGCATCCCCGATGCCATAGACGCAATCGTTCCCTACAAAGCCCAGAATCCGGCATATCGCCCCGTTTTCGTCGCCAAGCTGTGTCTTTTCCCCGGTATCCAGATCCATGATATGAAGAACACTCGAATCATAGACTCCTGTATCCTCCTGCCAGGCAAGCCTTGTACCGTCCTGGCTGACCGAGAACTTATCATTTGTCAGCCCAGAGGCAACCACCACATACTCATAACTTGTTAAATCAATCCCGTACACGGTTTCATTCATATACAGGTACAAAATTCCGTTTGCCCCTCTATGTGCCAGCGTTTCCACATCCAGCTTGAGCTGTCCAAAAGGCACAGAGGCCGGAAGGAAAAATTTTTCCTCCAGTGCGTTATCGTCGGCGTGGTAGCGATAGTAGGACACACCGGTCTCTCCCTCATGCGTTCCCCGATTCATATAACCGTACACCAAAAAATCAATGCTTCCGTCTTCTGCCACCTCCAGAATCTCGATTCCATGCGCATCGTTAGCCGCCCGCAGATCCGCCTCATTTGCGCCGCCAAACGAAAAGACCCGAATGCTTCTGCCGTTATTGTGGGAAAAGAAGCCCTCGCTTCCTGCCTCCTTACGTCGGTCGAAGGCCCATAGTTCACGATTTACCACAAACGCGACCACCTGCTCATCCGCGCTTTTCTTCGCATACAGGTAACGCCCGCTGTTGATGCCGAGAAGGATCCGGCGTCCCGAAAAAAGCTCCCGCTCTCCGGTAAAAAACTGGTTCATTTCCCGTTCAAAGTCCATCATATAGATACGCTGTGTGGCCCATCTGAGCGTAAAATTCTCTGTGACCGTATAGAGCTCTGTCCTGTCTCCCTCCTCATTCTGGCGCCGCACACGATATTCCAACTGAACATTCGCCAGATTTCCGGAAAGTTCCTTTAGCGTCAAAAAAACCCGGTCCGGGCGGGCGACGCCAAGCTTCCCCCAAGTGATCTGTGTAAAACTATTTTTCAGAGTAACGGTTCCGAATGTGCTGTTATCCGCCCCCGCTGATGACTCCATGTACATCGTCAGAGACTGCGCCGCCTCGTAATCCATGCTTTTCTCAGAAAATTCTTCGGCCAGCGTCAGCATTTCCTCCACATGTTCATTGTCTGTATCCACGATTCTCGCATAATACCAAACCGTGTCTCCCTCGGCCAGACGCACATTCAGCCCCAGCGAATATTCTCGTTCCTTTTCCAGAAGATTCTGGATCGGAAGCAGGATCTCAATCGTTTTGTCTGCATGTTTCCAATCCGTGAGTTCCGTCCGTTCCACCAGATGCTCCATATCCAGGCTTCTGATCTCATAGCTGATTGCAGCCACACTCCCCGCGCTCTCGATCCGCAGCGCAAGCCGCCTGTCCGCAGGCAACACAAGAAGACTGTCACGATCTGCCGTAACAGCCCTCTCCTCCTTATGTCCAAATAAAGGCGCCATTTCACGTCCAAGCATTCGGGGAAACACGACAGGCAGCGTCGGCTGTGCCATGGCCGTGTAGGAAACGGCCCCGCTCTCCTTTCCCTGCCGCATGGGCCAAATAAAATAAAAGATGGCTGCCACGACAAATACAGCGAGCAGCACAAGTGCCTTCTTTCCGATTCTTTTTCCGGCTTTCATTCTTTTCGTTTTTCCTTGTTTTCTCTCCTGGCGCATGTTTGAAAATTGCTTTCGGGCAGCTGTACGTCACAATTCATGGGTGATTTGGCTCAAATGAACGTGGCGCAGTGGGCTGCGTTAAGTGAATTTGGGCCAAATATACCGCGAAGCAGGACATGCAGATGGCAGGAATGGATTTTCAAACACGCTCTAGCATTGCCGTAAAATCGGCGGTTTAATCTATGTGGAACGTTCTTCTTCGGAGCAATTCGTTCAGAAGCAGGACCAACGTCATATCCTCGTCTGCATCCCTTCCCAGCTCCTTCGCACGCCTGACAATCCTGTTGCGCATCCGGCAGATCGTCTCACGATCCGGATATTCATCATAAATCGGGCTTCCCTTATAATCCAGCCGGTCGCAGAGCTCCTCGACGAGCTGTTCGCAAAACCGGACCGCAGCCGGATAAAGCCCTTTAAAATAATCCACCTCATTTTTATGCCTGCGCCGCTCTCTGGGGCTTTTCGCAAATAATTCCGGTGTCTGTTCCTCTCTCCGATACAGCATATATGGCTGCAGGGCCTGCGGATACCCTCTGTAAACCATTCCCATAAAATTCCCGTCCCTTCCAAACAGAGTCTTCTGCATGTATTCTATGCAGGAAGGGACGGGAATGTCACATTTAAAACAGTTTCTCCGGATATGCGCCGGCGTCCACCAATGCATGGATCGCAGCGACAACCGAGGGTTTATCCTCCTTATAGGTCACACCGAACCATTTATCCCGCGTTTCCAACACACGTACACGGGCCCGGCCGCTCTGGATGCACGAATCAATAAGCGCAGGGAGCAGATATTCCGCCTTGATGTCCCCTTCCCCGATTCCAGCAAGGAATTTCGGGAAACCGTTCTCCAACTCCTTCACAAACGCAGCCGGGAGCCCAAACATGTTCATTGACACATGCTGTCCGGCTGAAGCGGTCACCGGATTGCCCGCCTGATCGGCCGCGTGTACGCCGTCTGCCGTCCGATAGATATCATACGTCTCCGTAACCTTTGTGAGATATCCGTCTGCATCCACGGAGCAGACCCCGCGGGTAACGCCGCCGTTTTCACTCAACGTATTGGACAGGATAAAGCCGGCCATACACATTTCCATGACCGAACCGGTCTCATCCATCTCATTCACCATATAATCATGCAGCTTCTTAAAGCCCTCTTTTCCGTAATAATCATCGGCATTGATGACAAGAAACGGCTCATGGATCAGCTCTCTGGCCGCCAGGATCGCCTGTCCCGTCCCCCAGGGCTTTTTCCTTCCCTCCGGGACCGAGAAGCCCGTCGGCAGATCGGAAAGCTCCTGGAACGCATACTCCACCAGTGCGATCCGCTCAATCCGATTTCCAATGATTTCCTTAAAGTCCTTTTCCAGATCCTTCCTTATTATAAATATAATTTTATCAAAGCCGGCCTCCAGCGCATCGTGGATCGAATAGTCCATGATGATCTCCCCGCCGGGCCCGACCGGCTCAAGCTGCTTGATTCCGCCTCCAAACCGGCTCCCAATCCCCGCCGCCATGATCACAAGCGAAGTTTTTTTCATAGTCCCTTTCTCTCCTTCCGAATTTCCAGGATTTGCTTAATTTGCTTCTTATCATACCATAGATGCGGGGGGATTGCAATCGTGGGGTTGGGGGAAAATGTCTTGATGACGGCTACAAGGGCGATATAATCCGGACAATGTATTCAATGCCGTGAGGGGACAATCCTGGTATTGGAAAATTATTGTAAAATTCGTCAGGAAAAAATGTACATAATTTATGCACAAAAGCGATTGATATGTGCATAAAAAAGGCGCATATTATCTAGTATATGGAGGGCACAATATGACAGTTCGGGAAGTACTAAAGCTGCTTCGCAAGGCTGGCTGGTACGCCACCGGTCAGGAGGGCGCCCACATAAGCCTAAAACACCCAACCAAGCCTGGAAAAGTCACAGTACCTAACCACGGCGGGGACCTAAAACCGTGAACTCTAAACAGCATTTACAAATAGCCCCGTTGCCTGTAGTTCTCTTAGAAAAGAGCGTAATTCATGCAGAATTTAACTTATCTTGCTGTCTTTGAACCATCATCAGACGGCTCATATAGCATTTACACTTCCCTGATTTACCGGATTCAGCGTTGGAGATAATCTGGAGAAAGCGGCTCGTATGGCATCAGAAGCAGCAAGTCTCCATATTTACAGTATGGAATGTGACAACGAGGAATTCCCACTCCATCTGTGAACCTGCCCAAAGACGATACAGCGGGAAATGTTATAATGCCCATTACAATTTATCCGGATTTATTCCGTATGAAAAAGAATAATGAGCGTATCAAAACAAATGTCACTCTACCTGCATGGCACCAGGAATCAAAGAAGAATCTCCGGACTGTACCGCAATACGGTCTGGAGATTCGGCTGCCAGCTTTGCAAATAGCACCGGAAAGCATACGGCCAAAGCAAGACTTGATACAATATATTTAAACGTACCGCTGCATCCCATGGCGGCTATATCCACATATTCCCAGTTTCTTGACCAGATCAAAAAAACATTTGCCAAATAAACAGCCAGGTCAAATACGGTTCCTCCTTCCAAATAATCAAGAGCAGAAAAGACCTGCTCTTTGTGTAGTCTTCTCCACACAAGCATAGACACAATTCCAGGCATTAAAGTCAGCAAAATCTCTTTTACCATTCCCTGCTCCCCGCAGCCGACCAAATCCGGCATAAAAACGCTGCGTCATATATAAATATTCGCCAACAAAAAGAAGCGATGTCTGCGGAACAAACATATTGGACAGGGCCGGAAAAATCAGGGCGTCCATCAGATAGCTCTCATCGTATGCTTTGCCTAATTGTATCTCCCCCGTTTCTCCGTATTCGGCAAGCAGGGCGTAGAAACGGCGCTCCCGTTCTTTAATCTGTTCGTCAACGTTGTCTGCCGTCACATAGACGCCAAAATCTTCCAGATTTTCTTTTCCGTATATCTGGTTGAGCATGCGGTTTAGAGTCTGTCCATAAGCATGATCGCATCATTCTTTTATTTCTTTTATTTCTTTTAATGCCTTTATATTACGTTCGATAGCCGGCATCGTACGAGGCACACCTTCTGTAGCAAATTCCAGTCCATAGGATAAGTCCTTGTTCACATAACTAATTGTTGTCTCTGGATCCTCTTTTCGGCTTCCTATACCTATATACATCTCTATTTCCCACTCTTTCCTGAATAAGCATCTACCTCCAATGTGCTAATATTTAAAAAAATCTTTTTTATATTTGTGTACTCTGTTAGCCTTCTTACCCAGTCTAAATAATCAGAAAAATTCCCAAATTCTGCGGTTAAATTGTAGTATGGTATACCATTCAACTCGCTCAAATGCTTTTCACTGACACGCGCTCCTTTTGAACCGCCTAAGATTACTCCTTCATAATCGGCCGCATAGACTTTAAAATAATAATCTGCGATTATAGGTTTTTCCTGGCACCGAATATACTTCTCCTTTTTCTTTTGGAAAACGAAAAGAATTATATGGGTCTATAACAAAATTCAACAGGGCAATCATAGCCGACTCCGTCCCAGCTACCAGCAGAAAGGTCCAACATTTTCCAGTCATCGGACTCCGTAGCTTCTCAAATCTAGCCTTCGTATCCATATCGGTGCTCTCCATTTTTCTAAAACTGAAAGTATAAAAACAGCACTGTCCTTGCCATGTTGATTTATATTTCTTTTTTCGTCAGATTGGCGCCATATACACGCATTTTTCTTGCAAATACAACATTTTTAGCCCAAAACATTGCGCAATTCAGCTCCCTTCTTCTTTATTCTCCTCCTCTGCTACCAATCCGATAATTTCTGAAAACCCCCATTCCCCGCCGCGGCCTTTTATGATATACTCTAATACAGGCGCCCTGCAGCATACAGTTCATTTACAAGAAAATGGAGGAACCCGTCATGTCATTTCAATTACCCGAATACCGTCATCCTGATTTTACGCTTCCGCAGTTTATAAACGCCCCGGAGGTCCACTGGGCCGTGGCCGAAACAGATGGTGTCGCCCCGGAGGGCTATCACAGCACCTCCATGTACCCGGAATATTTTAAAATTGATGGAAAATGGCTCCTGGCAGAGGAAAGCCGGATGGATGCAAGTGTCGTCATCTGCCCGGACGGGCTGCTCTCCGTTGTGGAGAACCGGCGCTTAAAAGCCGGAGACCGTGTGATTCTCGGCCGCAGCGAGCAGTGCGAGGAAGGAATCTATGTTCACTGTACCGGTTTCCTTTCTGGCGAGGAGGCAATCGCAGACCGTTTTGTCTTCCGGCAGGGCCGAAGCCGTGAGACCTCCTACGCCCGCGATTACGACCGTCTGTTTGAGCTTTTAAAGTATGAAAAGGAACACGGAAATATTTTGTGGGTGCTGGGCCCCGCTCTCGCCTTTGATTATGACGCCCGCAATGCCATGCAGTCCCTCATCGAAGGCGGATATGCGCATGGTCTTTTGGCCGGCAACGCCCTTGCGACCCACGATCTGGAAGCGGCCCATCTGCATACGGCACTGGGACAGGACATTTACACACAAGCCTCCATGCCCGGCGGCCATTATAATCATCTCGACGTATTAAATAAGGTAAGAAGAAGCGGTTCCATCCCCCGCTTCATCAAAGAACATCAAATTGACAACGGCATCCTATACGGCTGCGTGAAAAAGGAGATCCCCTTTGTCCTCGCCGGCTCCATCCGCGACGACGGGCCCATGCCCGAGGTCATCGGAAACGTCTACGAGGCGCAGATCTCCATGCGTGACCTGGTCAAAAATGCCACTTGCGTGATCTGCCTAGCTACGATGCTTCACACGATCGCCGTCGGGAACATGACCCCTTCCTTCCGCGTCATGCCGAATGGGCAGATCCGCCCCCTCTATCTCTACACGGTGGATGCCGACGAATTCGTCGTCAACAAGCTTTTAGACCGCGGCAGCCTGGCCGCCACGACCATCGTAACCAACGTGCAGGACTTCATCGCTATCGTCGCCAAAGGGCTTGGCATCATGAAATAACCGAGGAGGAGTCATGACAGAAGAATTTTCAATCCACGAACTCTCTCTGCGTTTTCCCCATGACAAGGACTTACTGATCCGCTTTCTCGCAGAGCATCATCTTTCCTTTGAGGAGGATATTGAGGCCGCCTTTGGCATATTCGATTCAGAAGAAGTGCTGGTCGGCTGCGGCTGCTGTGCCAAAAAGCTCCTGAAATGCTTTGCCGTAAATGAATCGCTTCGGGGGCAGAACGCTCTTGGAAGCCTTATTTCCCGGTTGGTTGAAAACCGGTTCTCCGCGGGTCTTTATGATCTGTTCGTGATTACGCGGCCCAAAAACGAGACCCTGTTCACGTCCTGCGGCTTCTACACGCTTGCAAGGACGGCCGACGTTCTGATGCTGGAAAATCGAAGGGAGGGATTGACGCGCTTCTATTCCGGACTTATGGTCGGCAGCCCGGAGAGAAGGGAAGGCGCTCCCAAACAGGCCGCTGACGGATTGCACTCTGAAACGACAGCCGCTTCCACGCCTGCGGGCTCTCCCGAACTGGGTACAGACCCGCGCGTCGGCGCAATCGTCATGAACTGCAACCCCTTCACCAAGGGCCACCTGGCGCTAATCACCTACGCGGCGGCCCGATGTGACCTGCTGTATATTTTTGTCGTCGAGGAGGATCGCTCGCAGTTTCCCTTCGCCGTACGCCTTGCGCTTGTAAAGGAGGGAGCGGCCCATCTTCCGAATGTGCGCGTCTGCCCCTCCGGCCCCTACATGATTTCGTCCGCTACCTTCCCGACCTACTTTTTAAAAGAAGGAGAAGATGCCGCTAAAATTCAGAGCGAGCTGGATATCACGCTGTTTGCCTCGCGGATTGCGCCACTTTTCAAGATTACCGTGCGCTTTGTGGGAGAAGAACCCTTTGATCCTGTCACAAGAAGCTATAACGACGCCATGGAGCGGATCCTTCCTGATTATGGCATTTCCTTCGTCAAAATCGACCGTATTTCCTCCGACGGTCCGGGCAGGGCACCCGCGCCGATCAGTGCCTCCCGCGTCCGCAGGCTGCTCAAGGAGGGCGGCATAACCGATGACGTCCTGTCCCTTGTTCCGCCCTGCACGGCAGCCTATTTAAAAGAAACCTATCAAGAATCATAAAAGAGGTGTGCTCACATGCGTTTCGAACAGATCCTGGACGGCACAGCCGTCTCTCTGCCGGAAATCCTTTTCGCCCGCAGCGAACGGGCCGCAAGGCAGAGAGAGCTCCTGGCCCTTGGAGACGGCTCCTGCTGCTTAATCAGCTTCTCCCTCAACATAGCCGGAGCAGTCAAGAGCTTTCCCTTGGCACTCGCCGCTTTTGACGAAGGACTGCGCGAGATACGCGGACGGATCCCGGCAGATGTGCTGCTTCATTTTGAAGAAAGCCGAAAAAGAACAGGCCCCCAGGCCTTCTTTCTGCTGCGAAAGGGGCCGGAAGCCGTCAAACGGAGTATGACTGCCCTCGAAGAAAGCCATCCGCTCGGACGCCTGTTTGACATTGACGTCCTCGGAAGCGACGGTCTTTCCTTGTCCCGAAAGCAGTTTGGCCTCCCCCCGCGCGCCTGTCTGGTCTGCCAAAAGGAAGCCAAGGGCTGCGCCAGAAGCCAGGCGCATTCCATGGAGGTGGTTCTGTGGTGTACGGCCCGGCTGCTCGACGATTTCTTTTGCGGCCGCGCCGCTGATGCCGCCGCTTCCTGTGCAGTCCGCGCGCTGCTCTATGAGGTCTCTGCGACCCCCAAGCCCGGCCTTGTCGACCGAAATAATTCCGGTTCCCATCGCGATATGGACTTCTTTACCTTTTTAGACAGCAGTGCCGCGCTGATCCCGTGGTTTCGGGAATTTTACTGCCTGGGCTGGGAGTATGCACAGGAAACGGAGGAGCAGCTCTTTGACCGCCTGCGCCATGCCGGGCTCTCTGCCGAGCGGGACATGCTTTCTGCCACCGGGGGGGTCAACACACACAAGGGCCTGATTTTCTCATTTGCCATTCTCTGCGGCGCACTCGGAAAGCTGCATGCGTCTTTGGGTACCCCGTCTGCAGCCGGAGAAGTGATCCGGGTATGCCAGGGCCTCGGTTTTTTTGCATGGAGCGGCTTGACGCACCAAACGGATCCGGGCATCGCGGGCACGGCTCTTTTGACTCCCGGTCAACAGCTTTATGCCCTGTACGGCATTCCCGGCGCACGCGGGGAGGCCGCCGCAGGCTTCCCGTCTGCCCTGCGCGTCGGACTTCCGGCTTTGAAGGCCTGGCTCTCCCGCGGATATTCTTTAAACGATTCCGCGGCTTTCACTCTGCTCACGCTCCTCGGAGAAGTCGATGATACCAATATGCTCCACCGGGGCGGCAGAGAGCTGGCGGCGCAAAGCAAGGAGGAGGCGCGCAGGCTTTTAAAGGTTGCCGCCGAAGGAGAAGACCTGAAAGAAAAGCTGACCGCCCTGGATGACGCCTATATCCGCCGAAACCTAAGCCCCGGCGGCTGCGCCGACCTCTTGGCCGTCAGTCTGATGCTCTATTTTCTCGAAGACTGCGGCCTTATCGTACCCGGCTGATTTACAAAGCCCTGGCCGCTTACAAGGTACCTTTTTATTCCGTATTCCGTGCACGCCGGAGTACGTCTGAAAATCACCCTTCGGCGCGCTCCAGCCTCTCGCGGAATGCCCGGATTGCCCCCGTCACCGAATCGACCCCAAACAGCCCTCCGGCCGCGGCGATCCCGGAGGCCCCCAGGCGGAGCGGCCGAAGACAGTTTGTAGGCGTCAGCCCGCCGATCGCCACGTTCGGGATCGGAGCGGCCTTTCGAATCTCTAAATACGTCTCCTCAGATAACAGGCTCGCATCTTCCTTGGTCCTCGTCTCGTACCACGCGCCGCTCCCGATGTAATCCGCCCCGGCCGCAAACGCCAGACCTGCCTGCTTGGCCGTCCTGGCCGTCGCCCCGATCAAGAAATCCGGCCGGCCCATCGCGCGTACGATTCGTCTTGCCTCCTGCACCGGCAGATCCGACTGCCCCAAATGGACCCCATCCGCACCGCTTGCCAGGGCAATGTCCAGCCGGTCGTTTACGAGAAACAGCGTCCCTGTCCTGTCTGTCTGTTCACGCATCCATTTCGCATCTCTCAGATATTCTGCTGCGCTTTGCCCCTTCTCCCGAAGCTGGATCATGTCTACTCCCGCCAAAAGCGCCTCAAGAATCTTCTCATCCCCCATTCTTCGGTCTGCAATTGCATAGAGGATTCCCCATTTTTTCACGTTCCTACCACTCCTCTCTTATGTGTGTTTCCAGATACCTTCGGTATGCCGTTTCGTCAGGCCGGCTCAGTCTGTCGAGAAAGGCCGTCTTCCCGCTTCCGTACCCCGTTTTCCCCGGCCCTCTCTCCCCACAGAATGAGACAAGGGACACGGCTCCGGCCGCCGCAAGCGCAAATTGTTCTTCCTGCGGCAAAGCCGTCCTATCCGTTTGGGGCCCAAGGCCCCCGCCGTCTTTTCCTCTTTGCCCCTCTGCACGCATCGCCGCCAGAATCGCTCCCAGGATGGCCCCGGCCACACATCCGGTTCCCACGATCGTCTGCTCCCGTCTCGCTTTTCCCTCCAGCAAAAGTCGGCGCATCCGCCTGCTTCCCCGGTCAAACCAAAAAATCCGATCGGTCTCTCCCGTTTCCGCCGCCGCCAGAGTCCGCCCGGCGTCAGCCACATGCTTTAAAAAAATCCCCGCGGCCTTTTCATTCTCATACTGCCCCTGGCTGTCTACGCCGGTATGGGAAAGCGCCCCGTCAAAGAGCGCATGAAGCTCCGCTCCGTTCCCCTTCACAACGCCCGCCCACGGAATGGCAAGAAGCCGTTTTGCCATAGCCAGCCTATAGCTTGACGCCCCCGCTCCGACCGGGTCAAATACCGTATAAAGGCCGTTTCCTGCCGCCGTCTCCATCGCAAGGCGGCAGGCCTGCTCCTTTTCCCTTCCGGGCTGTCCCATGTTTACAGCCAGCCCGAACGCCTGTCCCGTGATCTCCTCCATCTCCTCCGGGGCCTGGGCCATCAGCGGGCGGCCGCCGACCGCGCCAATTGCATCCGCGCAGAAGGCCGCCGTCACCTGGTTCGGGATCATGTGAACCAGCGGCCGCTCCCGCCGGACCGCGCCAAGCATCGCAAGAATCGTCTCTGCCCGCTTCTCTGTCTCTTTCTCCATTCCGTGCAACCCTCACTTCAGAATATTCTGCCCGCCTCCGGGATTGTAAAGCAGTGATTCAGAGGGCCATTCCCGCCCCCGAGACCCGGCGCGTTTTGGAGAGCTCCGGTCACATAACGCTTTGCCTGCCGTACGGCTTCTTCCAGACCATGGCCGGCCGCCAGGCCACAGGCGATCGCCGCAGAAAGGGTACAGCCCGTCCCGTGCGAGCCGCGCGCGTGAATCCGCTCCCCTTCAAACCAGTATAGGTTCCCGTCCGCTGCAAGACAGTCATCAGCTCCGCCCGCCTGATGGCCTCCCTTTAAAAGCACTGCAGTCCGATAGCGGGTCTGGAGCGCAAGAGCCGCCTTCTCCGTCTCTGCCCGGCTCTCCAAATGCTCTCTGTGCCTCTCTCCTTCAAGCAGTGCCAGCGCCTCCGGCACATTGGGCGTGAGTAAAGACGCTTTCTCAAACAGATTCTCCCCGGCGGCCGTTATGGTATCTTGATTCATAAACCGACATCCGCTCGCCGAAGCCATGACCGGGTCAATAACCACATAGGCCGGGCGGTATTGTAAAAGGAACTCCGAGACAAGCAGCGCCGCCGCACGCGACGGCAATAGCCCGATCTTTACCGCTTCCGGCATGATATCTGAGAAAACGGCTTCGAGCTGGCCGCGCAGCATGTCCTTTGGCGTCTCGCTGACCGCGTAGACGCCCCTTGTATTCTGAGCCGTCAGCGCCGTAATCACGCTCATCCCATACATCCCGTATGCCGTGATCGTCTTTAAATCCGCCTGGATGCCGGCCCCGCCCGAGCAGTCGGAGCCGGCAATCGTGAGCACCGCCCTCATGGCCGGCTGAGAACCCCCTGTAAATAGTCAAGCGCATGGCTTCGCTGCAACGCGCCCACAAGGAGCGCCGCCATCACGGTCCCGCACGCCGTGCTCATGAAAAACGGCATGACGTATGTAAAAACGGCCGCCTCCTTCCCCATGACGAGCGTCGCGACCGGGAAGCACAGGATTCCGCCGATTACACCGGTGCCGATCATCTCTGCAAAATACGTCGGCCAAAGGCGGCCCGTTTTCCGATACAGCATTCCGCAGCAGAACGCTCCCACCATGCTGCCCGGGAATGCCAGGAGACTCCCCGTGCCCATGAGGTTTCGGATAAGCGCCGTGCAGAACGCCGACATCACTCCATAGCCCGGCCCTAAAAACACCGCACAGATCACGTTTACCATATGTTGAATCGGATAACACTTCGAAGCCCCGATCGGGATCGAAAACGCCGACATCGCTACCGCCAGCGCCGCCAGCATGGCCGCCGTCGCTGTCTTTCTGACTGAAAGCTTCATCAAAACCACTCCCTCCTGCTTGTCATTCGTCAAAAATACTCACAATCTCCCCGTCTAAAATCCGGTTCATGTTCTTCACCGCACAGAAATTCCCGCACATCGAGCACGTATCCTCCTTCTCCGGCTTTGCCGAAGCACGGTAGCGTCTCGCCTTTTCGGGGTCAATCGAAAGCGCAGACATGCCGTCCCAATCCAGCTTTTTCCTCGCCAGACTCATCTCGTTGTCCCAGTCCATGGCCCCTGGAATCCCCTTCGCGATGTCGGCCGCATGCGCCGCAATCCGCGAAGCGATGATTCCCTCCTTTACGTCCTCCAGATCCGGAAGCCTTAAGTGCTCCGCCGGCGTCACATAGCAGAGGAACGAGGCGCCGTATGCCGCAGCCATGGCCCCGCCAATCGCTGCCGTAATATGGTCATATCCCGGCGCAATATCCGTGACAAGTGGTCCGAGCACGTAGAACGGAGCGCCTTTGCAGAGCTCCCTCTGGATCCGCATGTTGGCCTCGATCTGGTCGAGCGGCATATGGCCCGGCCCCTCGACTAACACCTGCACATCCTTTTCCCAGGCGCGCTTCGTCAGCTCGCCGAGTGTCACCAATTCCTCGATCTGGGAAATGTCGCCCGCGTCCTTTAAGCAGCCCGGCCGGCAGGCGTCGCCGAGGCTGATCGTCACGTCATACTCCCGGCAGACGGAAAGGATCTCATCATAATGCTCATAAAACGGATTTTCATTTCCCGTCATCTCCATCCAGGCAAAAATGATGGAGCCGCCGCGGGAGACAAGATTCATCAGCCGCCCGTTTCTCTTAAAACGTCCGGCCGTGCTCCGGTTGATGCCGCAGTGGAGCGTCAAAAAATCGACTCCGTCCTCCGCGTGCATGCGGACGATATCCAGCCATTCCTGTGTTGTGATCTCCCCCAGTGCCTTGTGGTAGTAGACGACCGCATCGTAAATCGGCACGGTCCCGATGATCGCCGGACACTCCTTCGTCAGCCGCCTGCGGAACACCCTCGTATCCCCAAAGGAGCTTAGATCCATGATGGATTCCGCCCCCAGCCTGACCGCGCTGTCCGCTTTTGCCATTTCCAGGTCCAGGTCCTTACAGTCCCGGGAGGTGCCGAGATTTACATTAATCTTTGTCCGCAGCATCGAACCAATGCCGTTGGGATCGATCGAGGCATGCAGCCGGTTACACGGAATTACGACCTGTCCCTTCGCCGTCAGCGTGCGGATCTCCTCCGCTGTTCTCCGTTCTTTTTTTGCCACAAGCTCCATCTCGTTTGTGACAATCCCCTGCCTTGCCGCATCCATCTGCGTTGTGTAGCCCATGTCTGTCTCCTTTCTCTCTGCCAAAGCAAAAAAGAGTTCGCTCCGCGAACTCTCGCGCCGGAGCGCGGCTGCCTTAGCAGCCATATTTCCTTAGCGCGGAGTGACCTTACTCCGTGCGAGGCCGCACTCCGCTAGGTCAAACTCTGCGCATCCTGGCCCGTCAGGGCCTTTTTGTCTTATAGGAAATTCGAAGGAATTTCCTATAAGACAAAAAGGAGCCTACCCTCTCAGATAAGCTCCCAGTATTGCTTCACAAGTTTCCTACGCCGGCATTATCCGTATCAGGTTCTACAGGTCGGAATCGTTCCTTCATTCCCTCTCAGCCTGCCGCGGCAAGCTCCCTTTGCTTTCTTATGCAGTTTTTGTTTGATGAAATTCAGTATAACAGGTTTTTTGCAAAAAGCAAGCTTTTTTTATTCCCTGTCAGATTTCAGATCCAGATTTTCGTTCAGCTTTCGAAACGCGGGCGCCAGATCAAGTTCCTCCCCGTCTGTCCCGTAGATCCGGCCTTCCTGCTCATAGGTATAGATTTTTAGATCGTCCAGATATACACTCCGGCTCGTCGAGATTTCAAGATTGTAGCTGTTTGTCCATGGAATCGAGGCCGTATACACCCCCGCCTCCGTGACACGGATATTCACCTTTTTCTCTCCAATCCGCATCGTTAGCATCGACGGATGGATCTTGGGCTCAGCATAAAGCCGAATATGGATCTGCTCTCCCCGTCTAAGCCTCCCCTCAAGCTTCTGCGAAAGCCGCCCGGTACGTCCCAAAAGGGCCATCGGCGTACCGTTTACCCCCTCAACGGCGACCGAGCCGGTGTGCTCCCAGCCTTCAAGTCCCAGCCCGAACTGTCCGTTGTAGACACAATTGTTTACATAATTTCGATACACCCACAGCCCGTATCCCATCGTCGTCTCCTTCAGGATCGGAGCCGATTGGAGGACAAACTCCTCTACCTCCTCATCGTAGATCTTTGTATTCTGTGCAACCGATTCGGTACTGTCCATATAGAGAAACTGCTCCATATAAACCTTTTTCCCGCTCTGCGCACACAGCCCTTTTAAGCTCCTCTCCATCCCGGCAAGAGCCTCGGCCGCCGTTATCCGGTCCCCCACATTTTTCTGTCCCATGGAGACACTGTACATGAGAGCCGGATACTCCGCCCCCTCACAGGAATAGGTCACACTGTGCGAATAATATTCGTGGCTTCCGTCTGCATTATACACCTTGTCCGCGTCGGCGCGCACCTCCATGGAAAGCCCCGGAAACACCTGCTGTGACTCGTAAAGAAGCTCCATCAGCGCTTGGTCATAGAATTCATAGAAAAGCTCCGCCGACATCCGGTCCTGGAAGGGGATATACACCTGGGAAAAATCCGAAAATTCCTCCCGATACCGCCTGCTCACCTCCTCGAGCGTATAGTGGGTTCGCAGATACTCCGTGTATCCGCAGCGCTCTGCCAGGCGGACCCGGCTGGACTTTATCACATCCCGGCTCATACTGTAGGAAAACTCCCAGAAATCCTCCCAGGTCAGAAAAGCGCCGTAAAAGTTTTCATGTGTGGAAACCGTCTCATACAGCTTTTTGCAGTAGGAAAGCCATGCGCTCCGGTCATACCGGTCGTTCATAAAAATATCTTCAAAACGAGCCGGGAGAGCAGCATCCCCATAGTAGTCCCAGCTATAGCCGATCCTTAGCGTGACCCAGAGTCCATGCATCTTGGCGCATGCAAGGATTTCCTCCAGGCGGTCGAATGCCTCCTCATTAAACAGCGTTGAGCTGGTATTCGGCTGAAACTGCCGCCAGGGCACGACGAGAATGATACTGTTGAAGCCATCCGCCGCGATCCGCGCCAGATTCGCATCCATGTCCTTATCCTCGCTGCCCCAATAGTTGATTGGCCATTCGTCGCCGAAGTACGTCACCGACTTTAAATATTCGGGCGCCTCGGCCCTCGCCTCCACACAGCCTGTCCCCAGCGTCAGAACACCGGCCAATACCGCTGCCAGCAGTCGTTTCCCATGCTTCATCAATTCGTTTGCTCTCCTGTCTGTAAATTGTTGTCGTACCCTTGTTCACTGAGGGTATCGTACCATTTTTTATCCTTTTTTGCAAGTTCTGACAAAAGATGCGGCTGGAAACTTCTGCCGCGGCGGCGATAGGAAGACTTATGTATCCTCGATTTAAAAACAGGCAAAGACATCGTCAATGATAAAGTTCTATGTGGCAAGGATTCATTTTTATTGAAAAACGATATTTTTTTATTGACAATCATTGATTTTGGCAGTATGATGATACAAACATAAAATCCAATGCTGCAAAGGAGACTCCCTATGGACTGGTCAAACCGCCAATCGGTCCGCCTGACAAAGGTCTGTATCTGGCTTTTTATCGCGGGCTATCTGCTTACCCTATTGTTCTGCCCGTTTCTGATGAAAAATTTTGTCCGCTTCAGCTATACGGCCTCCCGGCTCGACTACCGCCTTTTTACGGCATCCGTCTATGTCTGTGCCGCCCCCGTCGGCGTGATCCTGTTTCACCTAAACGGCCTAATCACGGCGATCGGCGGCGAGGAGATTTTTACCGACGGCAATATCCGCAGGTTGCGTCTCATCTCCTGGATGTGCGGCCTCATCGGGTTTTTGTGCCTTTTGTCGATGCTCTACTATGCGTTCTGGGGCATCATCGGCGGCTGCATGGTCTTCATGTGCCTCCTGATCCGCGTGATCAAAAACGTGTTTGTCCACGCCAAGGAGCTCAAGGATGAAAATGATTTTACCATTTAGAAAGGAGACGTTCCCATGCCGATTCTTGTAAATCTTGACGTCGTGATGGCAAAGCGGAAGGTCTCCGCAGGAGAATTATCCGAGCGGGTAGGGATCACACCCGCCAATCTGTCCATCCTCAAAAACAACAAGGCGAAGGCCGTCCGCTTCTCGACACTCGAGGCACTCTGCCGGGAGTTAGACTGCCAGCCCGGAGATATTCTGGAATTTATAAAGGAGGAAGCAAACCATGACACAACCCGTCCCAACCAATGATCCTCACGAAAAAACCGCAAGGCCGGCCGACCCATACGGCCCGCGTATGCAGGCTGCGCCGGCTCCTAATGCGTCCCCGCTCCCGCTTCCCGCCCTGCCGTTGGCGGATTCCTTCGGCTATTACGGCATGGCCTGCCTCATCTTCGGCCTGTTTTATACCTTCTGTTTTTATAAAAACCCGATCGGCATCACCTGGCCCCTCTTTACCGCCGCGGGCTTTGCCCTGCTCTGCACGCTCTTTCACCATGCCGGAGTATCCGTCAAAAAAGACTCCTGCTTTTTAGTCGGAGCCTCCTTCCTTCTGAGTCTGTCCATGTGCCTGACCGCCAGCCCGATCCTGCACTTTTACAACCGGCTCGGCCTTTTTCTGCTGCTTGCGGTCTTTTTGATCCATCAGCTCTATGACGACCGAACCTGGAACATTGGAAAATACACAGCCTCCATCCTTTCGTATACGGCCTCCGTTTTCATGGCCCTGCCGCTTCCCTTCCGCCATCTGTCCCGGTATACCAAAAACGGCCGCTTCCAAAAAAGCCGCCGCCTTCTCATCGCCCTGGCCGGAGTCTGCGCTTCGCTTCCGTTCGCTCTGGTCGTCGCCGCCCTCCTTTGCGGGGCGGATGCCGTATTCCTTGCGTTTCTTTCGCGCCTTTTTAAGACCGTTCTGAATCTGCGCACTCTGTTCGGCATCCTGTTTGAGGCCGGCCTCTCCGCCGTGTTCCTCTACTGCGTCCTCTGTACCTGCCATCTGCGCACACTCTCCGTCGAAGTGCCTGACAAAAGACGCGGGAACCCTCTGGCCGCCGTGAGCTTTTTGGCTCTCCCTGCCCTGGTCTACCTCCTGTTTTGCGGAATCCAGATTTTCTATCTGTTCCTCGGGAAGGGAACGCTCCCGGCGCATATGACCTACTCCGAGTATGCCCGTCAGGGATTTTTCCAGCTCGTATTCGTGGTCTTTCTCAATCTTTTTCTTGTGCTCGGCTGCCTCAAGTATTTTCGGTCCAGCCGACTTCTGCGGCTCGCCCTCGCGCTCGTAAGCGGCTGCACGTACGTCATGATCGCGTCCGCTGCTTACCGGATCCTTTTATACATCGGCCGCTACCGCCTGACCTTTTTACGTCTCCTGGTCCTCTGGTTTCTGGCCATGACTGCCGTTTTGATGGCCGGCATCCTCTTCCTGATCTTTAAGGAGCGCTTTCCGCTCTGCCGCTACTGCATCGTGGTGCTGTCTGTTTTCTATACCGGCTTCTCCCTTGCAAGGCCCGACGCCGTCATCGCACGCTACAATCTCACGGCGCCCGGCAGCCTGGATTCGGATGACCTGGATTATCTACTCGGGCTCTCCTGCGATGCCGCCCCGGCGCTTGAGCGGTATCTGCCCGATTCGGACTATTTAGAACGGCATTTCGGGAAAACGCGCGGCGAGCTTCTGTATGCGTTCTGCCCATACGAAGGGGAGGACACAGACCGCGCCCTCCCGCTTTCCTCTGCCGCACTCACGATCCGCGGCTACAATTTTTCCGTTGCCAAAGCCTTTAAAATTGCGAAAGCCGCCAAGGCTTCGCTCCCCTGACCGGTACCGGCCTACTTCGTCATCCCGATTGCCCTCGGCTTACAGCCGTCGGGAATCGGGCAGTGGTAGGTATCCCCATCCAAGGTTTCCTTCATTTCCTCCCAGGCCGCCTCGATGATGGACGGATCCTCGATCATATCCACCGCCGTCCCGGCCATGGCCTTCGCCGCCCAGACTAAGCCCTTATGGGCCAGCCCGCTCTTGCCCTGTGACACAACCTGCCAGGAATGGCCCGGCGTCCCGGCTGCCCAGGTCATGACGTAGGCCTGCGCCGTCGGACAGTTCCAGCTCACATCGCCCACGTCCGTGGAGCCGAACGACATCACACCGACCGGATCAAACGGAGTGACAAACCGGTACAGCGACTCGCCCTTATGGGAGAGAATTTCTTTTTTCGTCTCTTTATCAAAATTCGCCGCGATCTTCTCCAGCGATTCAAAGCGGCTCGGGCCCACATTCTCGCTGATTCCCCTGGCAAATTCCATCTCCTCGTCCGAATACTCCGGCACGCCAACCTCGACCAGGTTATCCCAAATCTTTTTTGCGATCACATGGTTGCTGATGAGATTCGAGCAGCCCTTCACAAAGTCGATCTCAACCCGCGTCTCGGTCATATGAGCCGCGCCCTCGGCGATCTTGTTGACACGCTGATAGATCTCCTCGACCTGTTTATTCTTCGGCGCACGGATCAGGTAGAGCACCTCCGCATACGGCTGTACCACATTCGGAGAATAACCGCCGGTGTTCGTAATCGCATAATGAATCCGCGCCTCGGGGATCACGTGCTCACGTAAAAACTGCACGCCCATGTTCATTAACTCCAGCGCATCCAACGCGCTTCTGCCAAGATGCGGCGCTCCGCCTGCATGAGCGCTTGTCCCGTAAAACTTATACGCCACCTGATAATTGGCCAGAGAGCTTCCCGTATCGGCAATCGTCGCGTCCCACGGATGCCAGGTAATTGCCGCGGAAAGGCCGGAGAACACGCCTTCCTTCGCCATAAACGCCTTGCCGGAGCCTCCCTCCTCGCCGGGGCAGCCAAAGTACACGATCGTCCCGGACTTTTTGGTCTCCTCGAGATAGCGTTTCATGCCGATGACCGCCGATAAGGAAGCCGTGCCCAGCATGTTATGGCCGCAGCCATGGCCGGAGGCGCCGGAGACAACCGCCTTTTTCTCCAGAAGGCCCGCTTCCTGATTAAGCCCCGAAAGCGCATCAAACTCTCCTAGGAATCCGATGACCGGCTTTCCGGATCCGAAGGTCCCCTTAAAGGCCGTCTTGATGCCCGCCAGGTTTTCCTCGACCGTAAAGCCCTCCTTGCGCAGAAGGTCACAGAGAATCTTTACGGACTTTTCCTCCGTAAACGCAGTCTCCGCGCATCCCCAGATCTCGTCGCTTGCCTCAAAGATCTCTGCGGTTTTTCTGTCAATCTCATCCCATGCCGTCTGTTTTCCCATAAAAAGCTCCTTTCCCGTTTTAATTTTAGACTTGTATGATCTATAGGGAGATTATACCATTTTTTCCCTCCATTGCCTAGAGTGTATTTGAAAAATCCCTTCCGCCGGATACGCAAGAGGATGGTTCAAACACACTCCGGGCAATCGGCAAAAATTCATGTCTGTCATCGAACACGGGGAATCTTTTACAGCACGACCTCTCCGAGTCCTTCCTCCGTCATACGGATCTTCGTCCCGTATGGCTTGGACATCTCGATCAGCCTCTGCATAAACGGCGCATTCTTCATGGGTCTTGGAAGGCCGCCCATCGCCCTGCTCTCGCCGAATCTCAGTTCAACCGGCATGAGCAAAAGCTTTTCCATTTTTCCGTTTTGGATCTCCCAGTAGGGGACAACCGTTTCAAATGCTCTCCTGTCCGTCTGCAGTCCCCGCTTAAAACCGTTGGAACGCGTCTCAAACAGCCTCCGCAGTGCTCCATCCGAATTCAGATGGTACATTTTATAAAATTCCTCCGGAGCATAGGGAATATTTTCATTTTCCAGCATGAAATCTCCAAGAGAATAGAAGATCGGGCAGCCCTTGTAGATCTCGATTGGGCGAAGCAGATGCGGCCCGTGTCCTACCACCGCGTCTGCGCCGCAGTCGATGCATCTGCGGCAGAATTCAACCAGGAAGTCATCCGGCGTCTCCTTCTTTGTCCCCTGCAGCTCATGAGAATGGATCGCAACCATAATATAATCCGCCTGGAACTGTGCCTCATAAATCGCTTTCTCGATCCGCTCCATATCCTCCTTATGGACTCTCGTGACCCGTCTGGCCTCGTCAGCTTCCTCAAATTGAAGCTTTCCCAGCACAAAACGGCCTTCTGCAAGTGCCGGAAGATACCCCTCGGACCGGCTGATGTCATCAATGGCATTGATGTTTGTAACCCGCGCGATCTCCTTTACCATCTCCATCTGTTCCTTTGTGACCTGGTAAATTTCTTCATGCCGCAGCCCGTTGACCCCGGGACGCCCAATTAAACGTCTCGACTGTTCCCCGGCCATGGAGGGCGCCTCAAAGGAGGATGTGGCAGCAATCAAAGCGACCCGCCCTTTCGGCGTATCCAGATAGGACGGAGCCGCGGCGGCAGACAGGTTTGCACCGCAGCCGGCATGTGGAATCCCTTCCTCGTTGACAGCCTTGATCGTCTCTAAAAGTCCCCAATGTGAGAAATCCAGGGAATGGTTGTTGACAAAAGAAAGAAGATTGAACCCGTACTCTCTCGCATCCTTTAAGACTGCCGGGTCCGCCCGCAGCCAGGAACCTCCTCCGTACTGGTTTCCCCAGCCCTCGCCGTGATTCAACGTTGTTTCCAGGTTAAAGTACCGCGCATCTCCTCGTTTAATAAAGTCTGCCAGCTCCTCAAATCCGTCATACCCGACCGGAAGGCGCCTCTGCACCAGCATATCCCCCGCCGCCGTAAATGTCATTTTTTTTGTATGATTCATACTGTTCTCCTTTTCAAACTGACCGGAATCGACAAGTTTCTTTGTCATTCCCTGAATTAAGCCGGGAAAAATACCGGCATGCCAATATACGCCCAAAGAATGATAAACAGGAGGGACACCATGGATACGGCCCAGCCGCCCAAAAGCATCGCCTTTAAGCTCTTGCTCCTTGCCAGGCCCATCGGTGCTAGCATGTTGGAGCCCGGATAGATCGAGCTGGTAACGCGCGAACCACAGATCAGCGCGATCGCCCATACCTCCATCGGGACTTTTGTAAGCTCCAGAGCCCCTTTAAACAGATCGTGTGTCACCTGTAACTGTGCCACCGCTCCGCCGTTGATTCCAAAGGAACCGACCAGCGTCCCGAATACGACGACCAGAGCCCTGCTCCCCTCTCCGACAAACCGTAAAAACAGCTCGCCCAACGCCTCAAAGCCGCCGCCATAGCTTACATATTCCATCAATACGTTCAGCAAAAGGAACATAAAGAAGGTCTCTGCCATGGAGGCCATGCCGGATGAAAAGCTTCTCATGCTGCTCCCGAGTGATTTCTTTGAGAAAACAGAAACCACAAGCATCAGGACGATCATGACAAATATGGTGTACGCAGTCCCCTGTTTGGTAACCAGACTGTAAATCACCAGCCCCAGAAAGACTGCCAGAAACGCGAGTGTCGTCCGTTTCATGACCGATGTGATCTGCATCGCCTCTTTTTCTCCGTCCGACAGCTCATACTGTTCCTCATATTTCGGGTCCTTTTGGATATGAAGCGCCACAAAATAAATCACGATCAGCCAGATAATGCCGTAAGGAAGTGCGGCCCAGAGCATCATCCCGCCATAGCCGAGCCCTGTTAACGCTAAAAGCGTCACAGTAGGCCCGCTGAACGGCCCCCAGATAATACCCGTCTCTCCCGCGCTCTGGAACACGGCGCCGACGGTGGCCGGTTTGATTCCGGCAGCCGCGACGACCGGGATCATGATTGGCGCAATGATCGCACATCCGCCGGCCAGCGTCCCTAAAAGCCCGCACACGAGCACTGTTACGACCATCAGGGCAAGAATTGCGCGTTTTTGTGTCTTGACTCCGATCCCATTGATTACCCAGCAGACCAGCGTATGGCTGACGCCGCTCTCCGTCATCAGCTCCCCAAGGCCGGCTCCCATCATGATGATCAGACCGATCAGGCCGAGCGTAGACCCCAGGGACTCTGTGATCAGGCTGCCAAACATGGCCGGTGTCTGTCCGGTGAGGAAGAATCCGACTACACAGGCCAAAAATACGGCTGCAATACTGCTGAGCCTGGGCATAAACGCCAGAACGATGTAAACGATCATGGGAATCAGCCCCCAAAGCGACTGCTCAGGAATACATGCATATGGTCCCATAAATCTCCTCCTTTGTTTTTTATCCTCAAATCCGGCCGGATTCTTTGGTCTTCTTTTTTTATTATATCGAACGGGCAGCAAGGCATATATGAGTTTTTTCTCCATATCCGGGCCGTCTTTTTTCCTGTTTTTCCCTTTTTTAATCGGGCAGCAAAAAGGGACAGGCATTTTTTGTTTTGCCTGTCCCGGTCAGGGAGATTCCCGCTTCAATATAAACGCTTCAGTGTATAAAATACAACCGCATTTAAGAGCAGATTCTGATGGATCCGGTAGACTCCGTCTATATCCGTCTCATAAATGGTTACGTCCGGGAATGTCGTATTTTCCAGATATTCATCCACCTCCCCGACGTTTAAGGAGCGCGTCTTGTCGATTCCGCGCATCCCATGATAAATGCTTCCGTGCTCCTTGTCCAGCGTCATCTTTCGGATCCGGTAATGCCCCGGCCTAAAATCCTGTAGCGTAATCTCGAAGGTATCCTTGTAGATCTCTCTTACGATGTCTCCAAGCACCTCCTCCGGTTCGATGTATTTGGGATTAAAAAGCAGCATCGTATAGCCGTCTTCCCCATCCCAGGTTGCGACAAGACGATTGGACAGATGCAAAACCCTCTCCCTGCACATTTCCAGCATCCAGCAGATAAAAAAGGAGGGGCGTTTAATCTGCCCGTAGAGAAACAGGCTGGGAAAATAGGTCGCGTACAGGGAGCGCTCCTCCACCGAAGGCACAAACAGATTCAGACGGAAGCCCAGCCCGTCTGCCAACGGCATATTTTTCAGAAGCTGATCGACCAAAAGAGCGCTCCGGTGAAACTCTCCGTTCGTGATGTGATCGCCGCCGGCCAAGACATTCCAATCCAATAAATAATACCGTACATCCCCTCCGCCGATCTCTCTCATAAATTCCCGCAGGATTCCGATCAGTGCTTTGCTGTGTGTTTCGAACCCCCTATCCTCCTTCTGTTTCTCCTTTTCCCAATTCTGATCCATGGCGAAGGTTAAGAATGCGACCTCCCTTTTCGGCACACGATCCTTTAAAAATCTATCTTGTTCTTCCCATTTGACTTCTTCCAGCGTCCCCAAACAGACGCCGATCTCCACCCCGTCAAGCACCTCATGAATGGCCGCACAGATCCTGGAATAGGATTCCTCCAATTGAGCGCTCGTGCCCGCAATATCAAATTTCCAATGGTTCCACCAGATACGCTCATATTTCCAAAGCAGCCGTTCCAGAAGGTTCTTCAGATACACCAGTGCCTCCTCCAGTCCGCCAAAATGAGACGAATCCAAAAGCTCGTCGATCTCAATCCGCAGAAACGGCTGCCAGCCGCCCGCGTATATGGTGTCAAACAGATCATAATAATCACTAAACTGCAGGTAGTTATTATAGCCGATCGTTTCGTAGCTGTCGCTCACAAATTTCCACAAATACACATACTGAAACCGCAGCTTTTTGTGTACCTCCATAAGCTGGCACCGCACATCGTGGCGCAGCGCCTGCGCCATGGAACCGATATTCAATATCTTGGCGCTTTGCCAAACTGCCTTTTCTTCCCTTTGTCCGGCGTCGATCGTTTCCCGAAATGCAAAACCTTTGCCGCTGTCCTGGCTGTAGGTTTTCAGATACTGCACCAGCACCTCCATCGTCTCCTTTTTTGCGCTTTCCGGGAGATAAAACCATTCCTCCTCTCCCCCCAGCCTTCCGGCTTTTTTCCGATAGGAAGCCGGCGTATCCTGATACGTCTCCTTAAAACGCCGATTGTATGCTTTGACATTCGCAAAGCCATGATTAAGCGCAATTTCCAAAATCGTATGATCCGTATCCAAAAGCTCTCTTACGCTTCTTTCCAGGCGCAGGGATGACAAGTATTTCGTAAAGGAGACGCCCATTTCCCTGTGGAACCACCGGGAAAGGTACGCGGTGGAAAAAAATTCCTTTTCCGCCAGCTCGTTCAGGCTGATCTTGCGCCGATAGTTCCTGCGGATAAATTCCAAAACAGCGGATAATCGCTTTTCGTTTTCCTCCCTTTTTTCAGCCTCCTGCCGGGAAAAGTTTCTGTACAGGCAGCCTAACACCCGCCAGAGCTCTGCCCGGAACAAAAACTGCCAGCCTTCCTTTTTCCCGAGATATAAAAACACCATCTGTACGATCCCCTTCTTCAGCTCGGCAAACGGCTGCTCCAGCCCCTTTCCTGCATGGACGGAATTACATGAAATTGCATGGAACGCCATTTCCGGGCATTCTCGTTCCAGGTACGCGGCCCGGACACGGATTCCCAAAAACAGATTTGCCTCCTTGCTCTCCATGCCATAGACCTCCCCGTCACCGATCACAAAGCAGGAATCCGCCGGCATACTCGTGGCATTCAGGCTTTGTTCCAGCAAAATTTCCCCTTTCAGGATCATGCCGAAAAAGAGCCCTTCATTCAAGTGCCTGCCTGTCTTTTCGATCCCGCCAAAAACAACGCGCCAGTCCTTTTCCATGTTCCTGTCCTTTCTCTGCTTCTTCCGACAATTTTCTAAATTATAGCACACTCTCTCCTTATTGCTCAAGATAGCATCTTTGGTCTATATGAGCCGTAATGCTGCCAGGCTGTGCGGCATATGTCCTTATGGCAGCCGGACATGGCAAAAACGGAGCCGCTACAAATGTAGCAGCCCCGTTTGGCATTCCAATCGAATTTACTTGTTGATCTCCGCGTAGATCTGATTCCAGTGCTCAAGAACCTGCTCCTTGTTCTCGATCATCCAGTCCACATCGCGGGTTACCCACTTTACATCCGCGGTCTTCGGAAGGTACGGGCTCTCGAAGTTCGCCTTGGAGTTGGTCATACGCAACGTTCCCAGTGCGGAGCCGAGCGCGTTCTGGCCTTCCTCGCTCATCAGGAAATTCACCATCGCCTTTGCGGCGTTCGGATGCGGAGCTCCCTGGATGACAGCGCAGCCAAATGCGGAAGCAGAGGTTCCTTCCTCCGGATACACCATGCGGATGTTGTCTGCGCCGGACTTAAGAAGCGTCGAGGCGCCATCCTCATAGGTGATGCCGACCACATATTCACCGGTCTCTACGGACTTGAAGCAAACCGAGGAAGACGTGGAAACGACCAGGCCGTTCTGCATCAGCTTTGTCATATAATCCCATGCCTCATCACTGTCCTTGCCGAATACGGACATGATGTTGCAGACATTGTTCCATGCCGCAGACGAGGAGTTCGGATCCGAGAAGACGATCTTTCCCTCCAGCTTCGGATCCAGCAGATCCGCATAGCCCTTGATCTCAATGCCAAGCTCCTTCTCGAGCTCGGTGTTGATGCAGAACACGCAGGTGGAAAGGTGGTCCAGGTTATAGAAGCCGTTGTTGGACTTATAATCCGCAATGACATCGCCCTCATAATCGGACAGCCAGTGCTCAAAAATATCGCTGTAGGTATCGCCGTCGCTGTTGCTTAAGCCACCCCACATCAGATCGCCCTGCGGATTGCCCGCCTCTGCTGCGATTCTCGCGGTCAGCTCACCGGCCGAGCCGTTTACGACCTCAACCTCGCAGTCGGGATACTTCTCGTTAAACAGATCAATCAGGTTGTTCAGATCGTTCTCCGTCATACTGGAGTACAAAATTAAGCTGTCCTCCATCTCCGCTGTCTCTGTGGGGGCCTCGGTCTCTGCAGGCGCCGCTGTCGTATCCGCTGCGGCCGCTGCCGCCGTCGTGGTCTCTGCAGGCGCCGCCGTGGTTTCCGGTGCATTGGAACCGCCTCCGCACGCAGTCAGTGAAATTGCCATAGCCGCTGCCATGACTGCTGCAAGTTTTCTTTTCATAATAGCATCTCTCCTTTTGATTTTCTAAGCTTTTTATTACATTGGCACCGCCGTCTGACGGTATGCCAATAAGCCGCGTCTTTGGTTACAGCTTGATGTCCTCGGACTTGCTGACTGCCAGATAGACCATCAAAGAAATCGCTGTCACGACCGTCAGGATTGCCGAAAACGCCGCCGCCAGTCCGTAGTTGCCCCGGGAAATCGCCACGTAGGCCGACATGGTCAGCGTAATGTTTTTATTGTTATAGAGAATGATCGAGCTTGAAAGCTCGGTCACGATCGACACCCAGCTTAGGATCGCCCCGGAAATAATGCCGTTTGACATCATCGGGACCGTGATCTTGATGAATGTTTTAAGCTTCGAGGCCCCCAGGCTGATGGCTGCCTCCTCAATGCTGATCGGGATCTGCATGAGCGTCGCCGTGGCCGAGCGGATCGTGTAGGGCATTCGTCGGATCACGAACGAAATCAGCATGATCCAGATGGTCCCCGTAAGCGCGATCGGCTTTTTGCCAAACGCGATGACTAATGCAATACCGATGACAGAACCCGGCATGATATACGGCAGCATGGACAGCGTGTCGATCGTGTGGTTCCAGAAGCTCGAGCGGCGCACGACCAGATACGCGATCAGGATCGCCAAGATAATGATCAAAGCCAGAGCACCGACACCCAGGACCATCGTATTCTTTACAGAGCGTACCAGGAGCTTCTTCATGGCAAGCTGATAGTTCGCGAGGGAATAGCCCGGCTTGAATACGGCTTGGTCGCAGTTTCTAAAGGACAGGTAAATGATATAAATCTGCGGTAACAGCGAGACACCGATCAGGAGATAACAATACAGATACATGAAAATACCGCGGATCCCCTTCGGCCTTTTCTTCTCGATCGGATGCAACGCGTTGATCGAAAATTTGTATTTGCTTGTGGCATACTGCTGGATAAAGAACACAAGCGCCGTCACAAGAATCGCGATCACGCTGATGGCGGCCGCAAAATTATGGTCCGTGCCGTTCTCGCCCAGATACTGGTTGTAGATCTCAACCGGGAAGGTTCGGTAGCCCTCACCGATCAAAAGCGGCGTGCCGAAATCCGCGAACGCCCGCATGAATACGAGCAACGCAGCCGCCAGGATCGTCGGCATCGACAGATTCATGACGATCTGGAAAAAGCGCTTTAATCCGGTACACCCCATATTGGCAGACGCCTCCATGAGCGTGTTGTCAATGTTTTTAAAGGCGCCGTTCATGTAAACGAATACCAGCGGGAACAGCTTAAGAGCCTGCACAAGCAGGATGCCCTGAAAGCCATAAATGCTGCCGATCTTAATGCCAAATACATTTTTTAAGAACTGCGTGATCAGCCCCGAACGGCCCAGAAGCAGGATCCACGCATACGCACCGATAAACGGGGCCGACATGCAGCAGAGGATGCTGGCAACAAACAAAAACTTGGCTCCTCTGAGCCGGTAAAACGAATAAAAATAGGAAAACGGAATGCCGATCAAAAGCGTTACGGCCGTGATCGCGATGCTGACCTTAAAGCTGTTTAAGATCGTCTTACTGTAATAGCTCTGCGAGAAAAACTTCACAAACTCTTTGAATGTAAACTGCCCTTCCTTGGAGATGACGGCCTGCTGCAGGATGCCGAACATCGGATAGACCAGAAACAGCAGAAACATGGCCATAAACAGGATCGTAACCCCGGTCCACAGCTCAAATTTTTTTGATTTCATTAGGATGCGTCTCCTCCCTTCCCTCGGATTTTCCTTAGATCTCACAGTCATTCTGGACGCCTTCCAGGAGGTTATGGCTTCCGTCTCCGGCGAACAGGTTTGCCTTCTCTGTATTGATGGTCAGAGAGATCTCCGTACCGGGAGCGATAATGCTGTCAATCGTGGACTCCTGAATGGATTCTACCTCCGTACCGTCATCCAGGTGCATGAAGTAGTGGGTATTCAGTCCAAGGAAGACGCAGTCATCCACAACTCCCTTGATTCCCAGGCCCGCTTCACGGTGCATAAGAAGCTCCTCCGGGCGGACAGAAAGGACGATATCCGCGTCATCCTGATATTCTTTTTTCACATGAGGCATGGGAGCGTCGTAATTCAGATAACGCAGGTGCGGCACGCCATCCTTCATGACAAGCTTCCCCTTTAAAACGTTGGAGCGCCCGATAAACGTGGAGACAAACAGATTTGCCGGCCTCTGGTAGATATTTTTCGGGGTTCCGATATGCTGGATCACGCCGCCGTTCATGACCGCAATCCGGTCGGAGACGGCCATTGCCTCCTCCTGGTCATGCGTGACGTAGATGGTTGTAATGCCGACACTGTGCTGGATATTCTTGATCACCGTACGCATCTCCACACGCAGCTTCGCATCCAGATTGGAGAGCGGCTCATCCATCAGCAGCACATCCGGCTCGATGCAAAGGGCCCGGGCCAGTGCCACGCGCTGCTGCTGGCCGCCGGATAGCCGATCTGGAAGCCGCTCTGCCAGATGATCGATCTGCATGAGCTTTAAGAACTTGTCGGCCCTTTCCTTGATCTCCTCCTTAGGGAAATGTTTATTTTTTAAACCGAATTCGACGTTCTTTCGCACGGTCAGGTGCGGGAAGATCGCGTAATTCTGGAACACCATGCCGATGTTGCGTTTAGCCGGGTCCAGATCGTTGATCCGCTTCTCATTAAAATAGAAATCGCCGCCTTCAATCGAGTTAAAGCCTGCGATCATGCGAAGGAGCGTCGTCTTTCCGCAGCCGGAAGGCCCTAGGAGCGTAAAAAACTCCCCTTCCTTTATTTTCACGTTCAGGTCCGGAATGATCACGTTCTCGCCGTATTTCTTCAGCGCATGATTCACGGTAATATTTACACTCATCTGTTTTGTCCCTCCTGTATAGATGATAATCCGGGCGCCGCAATCACCTTCACGCCCTTCTGAGCAAAGCCTTGTAATAAATCCTCCGGCGCCCTCCAGTCCGTGATCAGGACATCGATCCCATCCGCCGGTGCGATCGCCACCAGGGAATCATCCCCGTATTTGCTGGTATCCATCAGAATAAACTTTTCCTTCGAGGCCTCCAGGACGCGCCGCTTCACCTCTGCCTCTGCCAGGATCGGAGCCGAAAACCCATGCTCCAATGTAAAATGATTGCCCGTTACGAAGCCCTTGTCAAAATACATCCGGCCAATCGCATATTCCGTAAACGAACCGACACAAGAATAAATATTCGGCCTGAGCTCCCCGCCGGTAACGATTGTCTGAATGTCCCCCGCCTTCGCGAGCTCCATCGCGATGTGGATGCTGTTGGTGCAGACCATGATATCCCGCTTCGGCCCTGCCACAATCAGCCTCGCAAGCTGGATCGTCGTCGTCCCGCTGTCCAAAAAAACCGCCTCTCCGTTGCCGATCTGCGCATAGGCCGCGCGAGCGATCGCATTTTTTTCTTCTTGGTGGCGGATTTCCTTTTCTTTGTGTGAAAACTCCCGCAGCGAGCCATAGGCACTGACCGCACCGCCCCAGGTCCGTTTTAACACGCCCTCCTGCTCCATGGAGACCAGAAGCTTACGGACGGAAACCTCGGAAAGCCGGAAGGTTTCGCTCAGTTCCGAAACCGTAACGGATGATTTCTCATTTAACTGTCTCAGTATGTAATCTCTGCGTTCTTCCTGTCTCATTCTGCTTCCGCCATTTGTACAAATTCCCTTCTGTTTCCAAATTGAACGGTTATATTTTACTCCAGTTATTATCTATTGTCAACAAAATCATAAAATTAAATTCTGTTTTTTTCACATTTTGCGCATCTTCCCCTCCCTCCAAACGGGAGTTTCGATTAGGTTTTGATTTTGGTTTCGATTTTCTCCGTATCGTATGGACATCCGCCCGCTTCCGGTGTATAATCGGGAAAAAGGAGGGACTTTTGTATGCGAATTGACAGTAAAAAACTAAACGGCCCCTGCTCCTGCGGCAGAGACCATACGATGAATACCAGGGCCGCCGTCATCGAACCCGGCGTTTTGGCGGACTTTGAACGGTATCTTTCCGAATACGGCCTTTCGGGAACGCGCTGCGCGGTTTATGACGAAAACACCTATCACGCGAAAAACCTCGTCAGGCCGCGTGCCGGGCAGGAGATCGTTTTAAACCCCGAACATCTGCATGCGGATGAGGCAGCCACCGGGGAGGTTCTTAGACGGCTTGACGCCGACGTAAAGCTGCTCGTCGCCGTCGGGAGCGGGACCATCCATGATACGACACGCTATTGTGCCCATAAACTTGGCATCCCCTTCGTCGCCTGCCCGACGGCCGCGAGCGTGGACGGCTTCTGTTCGACGGTCTCCGCCATGACCTGGGGCGGCTATAAAAAAACAATGCCCGGCGTTGCGCCCGAGCTTGTGCTGGCGGATGTCGATGTGATAAAAGAGGCGCCGCTCTATCTGGCTCTCGCCGGAGTGGGCGACATTCTCGGAAAATATACGGCTCTGGCGGACTGGAAGATCGCCCATGCCCTGACCGGCGAATTCTTCTGCCCGACAATTGAGGGCATGACCCGTGACGCTGTAAGGGCCGTATATGAGTGCTGCGAACAGGTGCCGAAACGGGATCCGAAGGCCATGGAACAGCTTACCTACGGCCTGCTGCTCTCCGGGCTCGCGATGCAGCTCATGGGCAACTCCCGCCCGGCCTCCGGCTCCGAGCACCACATCTCCCATTTGATTGAGATGCAGCCGGAAAAGCTGGCCGTCCGTTCATCGGCGCTGCACGGGGAAAAGGTCGGCGTCGGCACGGCCATCGCTTCCGGCGTTTATCATAGACTGGCAGAGCTCACCGACATCTCCGCTCTCGTAAAGCCCTATGTCTTCCCGGGCGAGGACGAGCTTTTCGAGTTCTACGGAAGCCGGCTCGTGCCCGCGGTGTTAGAAGAAAATAAAAACAACTGCATGGATGGCGTGACTCCCGAGATGCTAAGCAAAGCGTGGCCAAAAATCCGTGAAATCATCTCCGAGATCCCGACACAGGGAGAGCTTTTAACGCTTTATGAGAGGCTCGGCGCCAAAAAGTCCCTGTCTGATATCGAGGTCCCCGAAGACAGGCTGGAGCTTTTGCTCACCTACTCCCCGACCGTCCGCAACCGGATGACTCTCATGCGGATCAAACGGATGCTTACGGTATGAAACGCCCTAGCCTTTCCCGGGCAAGTTTCTGCTTGCGCTTTTAAATAAGGAATGTTATAATTGGCGGTGTGCAAACGTGAAATATAGTTGGAGGTACTTACATGAATTGGAGCATCGTCTTAAATGTGGTGATTGTGATCCTCGTCATTCTTGTCGCCGCTTTAGCAGCCCTCTATTTCTGGGGAAGAAAGCTCGAAAAACGCCAGATTGAACAGCAGAACGCCATTGACGCGGCCAAGCAGGTCGCCACGATCATGGCCATTGATAAAAAGAAGCTCAAGCTCAAGGATTCCGGGCTTCCGGCCGTCGTCTTCGAACAGACGCCCTGGTACGCCAAACGCGCAAAGTTGCCGATCGTCAAGGTCAAGATCGGCCCGAAGATCATGACGATGATTGCCGACGAGAAGGTATTTTTACAGCTCCCGTTACGAACCGAGGCCAAGGTCATGATCAGCGGCCTCTACATAACGGAGATCAAAAGCGTCCGCGGCGGAATCCCGCCCCTGCCGCCCAAAAAGACTTTCTTCGGCCGGGTCAAGGGTTTCTTCAAAAAGGATTCCGACGAAAGCGGAAAGAAAAAATAAACAGCCAGATCAAAAGAACTCCGATCGCGGGTACATCCCGGCCGATCGGAGTTCTTATCTTATAGAAAATTCCTTCGAAATTTCCTATAAATAAAAGGCCCTTCTGGGCCAGGATACGCAGAGCCTGCCCCAACGGAGTGCGGCCTCGCACGGAGTGAGGTCATTCCGCGCTAAGGAAGATGGCTGCTGACGCGGCCGCGGGGCCTGACCCAACGGAGCACGGCCTCGTGCGGAGTGAGATCGCTCCGGCGCGAGTGTGCGCAAAGCGCACACTTTTTTAAACGCGCACACTCAAATCAAAGCAACCGACTTCATAAAGAAGATCCATAAAAACAGCGTAACCACGGACGCCACAGTGCTGATCACCACGAACTGGCCCGCAAGCTCGCCGTCGCCGCCCATATTCTGTGCCATCGGGTACGAGGCCGCTGCCACCGGGGTCGCATAAATTGCGATCAGCAGAAACAGCTCCAGCTCTCTTAAGCCAAGCGCATAAGCGATCGCGACAATAACGGCCGGAAGAAAAACGAGCTTGATTGTCAACACCGGCGCCAGGTACTTCAGATTCTTTCGGATCGCATTAAAATGCAGCGTTCCCCCGAGCACAAACAGGGCTAACGGTGAAGTCATGTCCGCGAAGGCGGCAATCGGCGTCAAAAGGCTCTTGGGAACCCGGATTCCAAGGAGGAAAAAGGCAAGCCCTGTCACCGCGCCCTGGAGGAGCGGGTTTTTCGCGACGTTAATGGCAATCGTCTTAAAGTCGGATTTGCCATCGCCGTTGAACATTTCCAGGATCACCACGGAGGTCGTATTATAGATCGTGATTACGACTGTAACCATCATCGCAGCCACCGATGCCGCGGAATCGCCAAACACAGAGATCGTGAGCGGCAGGCCGAACAGTACGAAATTACTCCTGTAAATAGCCTGGATGATCACCCCCCGCCTGGGGTTTTCCTTGATGATTCGCGGTACGATCAGGACTAGCAGCACCTCGACCACCAGGATGCTGACCCCACCGTAGATCAGAAGGATCGGCCGTGGCAAGGAATCAGCATCCGCCTTATAGATATTATAAAATGTCATGAACGGGTACATGACCTGGAATACCATCCTATTCAGTTTTTGTAAAAAGTCCTCCTTTACAACCCCTTTCAGTTTCATCACATATCCAAACGCGATATAGCAGAAAAACGGAATCACTGCATTGACCGCAACAAAAAAACTTTCCATCCCTCTCTTACTCCTCTCTGGTTAATTGAAGCGCTCCGCTTCTGCGTGGGCACGCGCGGATCTCCATGATGCAGCCGGAGACGAACTCCCCATTCATCTCAAGCGCATATTCTATATGAAGGCAGAGCCTGTCTTCTTCTGTCTGAACGTCTAGGACAGAGGTCGTGATTCCCAGCAAAATCAGGCCAAACGGGGTCATATAGCTGACCGTATGTTTCTTCCCGCACTCGAATATCATGCGGCAGTCCACCGCTCCCGACTTCGTCACCTCCACGATGCCGGGCGCTGCCTTCATCCGATTGTGCACAAACGCATCCGTTCCCCCGGCCGCCTCATCATAGAGGAGGTAGTGTTTCCCGTTTCGCTCATAATAGCTTCCTGTCGTGATCACCTCAATTGTATCAGGATCGTCCTCCAGAAGCTGAGTTCCCCTGACGCTCACCAGCACATCCCTTGTCATAGCCTGCTCCTTAAGGCACGCAGCGTCTTCATCACATCATTTCCGCCCCGCCCGAAATATTCATGCAGTTTTTTATATTCCTGAAACAGCGGCTCATACATCGCCGCACGTTTCGCATCCGGACAAAAGCGTGTTTCATCCACCTGCCCCATCGCCCGGGCCGCATCAAAAATCGTATCATAGCCGCCGGCCTCCGATCCGGCCGCAACGGCCCCGAACATGGCCGCTCCCAAGGCCGGAGACTGCCCGGCGCTGCCGATTCGGATCTCGCGCCCGCATACATCGGCGTAGACCTGCATCATAAGCGGATTTTTTTTCGTGATCCCGCCGCAGGCATAAAGCTCCGTGATTGAAACTCCGGCCGTCTCAAACGCCTCCAGGATCACGCGCTGGCCGAAGGCCGTCGCCTCAATCAGGGCCCGGTAAATTTCCTCCGTCCTCGTGGCAAGCGTAAGGCCCAAAATAAGGCCGGAGAGCTCCGAGTCCACAAGCACCGAACGATTCCCGTTCCACCAGTCCAGCGCCAAAAGCCCGCTCTCTCCGGGAGAAAGCCTGGCGGCAAGCTCGCTTAAAAGGGCATGCACACTTATATTCCTCTCTGCAGCCGTCTTTTTATAGGAAGCCGGAACCTGGTTTTCCACAAACCAGGCCAGCATGTCTCCCACACAAGGCTGGCCCGCCTCATAGCCGTAGAATCCCGGCAGCACGCCGTCCTCCACCACACCGCAGGTCCCGGGGACCAGACGCTCCGTTTCGCTGCATACGATGTCACAGGTCGAGGTGCCCATGATCATCAAAAGCTTTCCGGGCTCCGTGATTCCCACGGAAGGGAGAGCCACATGTGCGTCAATGTTTCCGACGCTGACCGCCGTCTGCGGCAAAAGCCCTGTGCGCCTTGCCAGTTCGGAAGAAAGGCAGCCGGCGCGTGCTCCCTGCGGCAGGATATCGGTCCCGAGCTTTTCTGACGGCACATGCTCTAAAAGTGGATGCAGAGTCTTAAAAAACTCCGCTGACGGATATCCATCCCTTTTGTGCCACAGGGCCTTATAGCCCGCCGAGGAGGCGCTTCGGCTCTCCTTTCCCGTCAGGACGAGGCAGACCCAGTCGGCGGCATCCAGGAACCGATCGGCAGCCTGATAAACCTCCGGCGCTTCCTCGCAGATCTCCATTAACTTCGGCAGCATCCATTCGGAACTCACCTTCCCTCCGCACCGCGCCAAAAACGGTTCACCACGCTCCCTCGCGATTCGGTTCAGCGCATCCGCCTGCCTCTGTGCCGCATGGTGCTTCCACAGCTTTACATAAGCATGCGGATTTCTCCGGTACGGCTCCAGCATACAAAGCGGGGTTCCATCTTTTTTTGCGGGAACGACGGTGCAGGAGGTAAAATCCACACCGATGCCGATCACAGCCTCAGCCCGGACGCCGCTCTCTCTCAGCACGGCAGGGATCGTTTCAAACAGCACGTCAAGATAATCGCCCGGATGCTGAAGCGCCCAGTCCGCTCCCAGAGGGGTCCCGTCCGGGAGCGCCGTTTCCATGACCCCGTGTGCATATGCACAGACGGCCGAGGCTGCCGTGCTCCCGTCCTTCGTATCCACCAGTACCGCGCGGCCGGAAAGCGTTCCGAAATCAATTCCTATCGTATATTTTCTCCTGCCCAAAAAGGACCTCCCTTCCCGCGCCGTACCGGCCGCTTTCAATATTCTTCTATGTTGATCTTTACGGTCTCCTTTACCTCATCCGGCAGGATCGAGATCGCAAAACCGCGGAATTTTTCTGCCATGTCGCTTACAAAAAATTGGTATTTTTCACTCTGCAAAAGCTCCTGTCCCTCGTCGCGGTTCATCTCCATGGACTTTAAAAGCGTCTTTAGCTGAACGGCGGTCTCGTAAGCAGGATTCACCAAGTGCACCTCGTTTCCCATGATCCGTGCGATTGTCGATCGGATCAGCGGATAATGGGTACAGCCCAGCACCAGCGTGTCGATATACTTCTCCTTGAGCACGGAGAGGTACCGCGAGGCGATTTCGTCCGTGACCGTGTCATGCAAAAGCCCCTCCTCCACGAGCGGGACAAAGAGCGGGCATGCCTTTCCGAAGACCTCAACAGACGGCTTCATCTCCCGCAGGACCTCCTCGTATGTCCCGCTGTCAATGGTCCCGTTCGTCCCGATCACACCGATCTTTCCGTTTTTTGTCGCGGAGACCGCGGCTCTCGCACCCGCATTGATCACCCCGATGATCGGAATATCCTCATCCTTACGCACCTCGTCGAGTGCATAGGAAGTCGCCGTATTGCAGGCGATCACGATGGCCTTTACCTCCATCGTCCGTAAGAAACGGATGATCTGCCTGGAAAACCGGATCACGGTCTCTCTGGACTTGCTTCCGTAAGGAAGCCTGGCCGTATCGCCAAAATAGATCAGTCGCTCCTCGGGAAGCTGGCGCATAATTTCGCGGGCTACCGTGAGCCCGCCGATGCCGGAGTCAAAGACTCCGATTGGTGCATTTTTATCCATAGCCGCTACCTGCCGTATCTCTTTAATGCATGGGTGATCAAATCGTCGATCAGCTTCGCCTTGCTTATCCCCCTAGCTTCCCAGAGCATCGGATACATGCTGATGGCGGTAAAGCCCGGCATCGTATTGATCTCGTTAAAAACGACGCCGCCCTCCTGCTCCACAAAGAAATCCACGCGTGCCAGGCCATAGCCGTCCACAGCCTTAAAAATCTTCACCGCAGCCTCGCGTACCTGTTCGGCCGCATTGCCCGGAAGGCTCGGGTCGGTCACGGTCCTGGATTCGGAATTATAATATTTGGAATCGAAATCATAAAAATCAGCCGCCGCCAGTATTTCGCCGACTCCTGACGCCTGCACCGGCTCGCTTCCGCTTCCGTACACCGCGCATTCGATCTCATGCCCCACAATCCTCTCCTCGACGAGAATCCGCCTGTCGTGTGCAGCCGCCTCTAAGAGTCCTTTCTCTAATGCGGCACGGTTTTCCGCACAGGATACGCCGCGCGACGAGCCGGCGTTTGACGGCTTTATGAAAACCGGATAGGAAAGCTCTCTTTCCACGCGTCTGCACACGGCCTCCGGATCCGAAAGCTCCTCCTTCATGACCGGTACATAGGCCGCCTGCCTGATTCCGAGACGTTCAACAAGGATCTTTGTGGACAATTTGTCCATGGACACGGCGGAGGCCAGGACACCACAGCCCACATACGGGATTCTTGCAAGCTCAAGGATCCCCTGGACCGTCCCATCCTCCCCGTAAAGGCCGTGCAGCACCGGAAACACCACGTCAACCGGGATTTTCTGCACCGAGCTGCCATTTATGACGAGCAGGCATTGATCCTGTGCATCCGGGGAGAGGACGGCTCTCGTCCCGCTCTTTACCCAGGAGCCATCTGCAATCTCCTCTGCTGATTCCACCTTCAGCCAGCGCCCCCCCTCTGTAATACCTACGAGGAGCACGTTATATTTCTCTTTATCAATATTGGCAGCAACATTTCGGACGGACATGCAGGAGACCTCATGCTCCGAGGACTGTCCGCCAAAAAGAGCAACCAGATTTTTCCTTTCCATATTTGTTTCCTTTCTGCAGCTTTCTAGCCGGTCAAAGCCGGGCTTTCGTTTAATTATAGCACAACTGGGAATAATTACAAATACCAAATACAAAGAATTGGGAGAGGATGCTATGAAAAGAACGTATAGGATATGCCTGGCTGCCAGCCTTTTTCTGACCGTTTTCCTGACCGCCATGTCCGGCCTGCGACGCCATGATGCCGCCCTCGCCGCACGGATTGCGCCACAGATTCTTCGCTTTCATGTGATCGCGCACAGTGATTCGGCCGCGGACCAGGCCATAAAGCTGGAAATAAAGGATTTGTTTCTCGAAAGACTCAGGAAGGAAAGCCTTCCCGACTCAAAAGATGCCGTATACCGCTACATCCTGGAAAATCAGGACATGCTGGAGAAGGAGCTCTCCGCATATCTGGCTTCACAGGGGTTCCCCTACTGCGCCAGAATCAGCCTCGGGGTATATGAATTCCCTGAAAAAACCTATGGGGACATGACTTTCCCTGCCGGAGAATACGAGGCGGTGCGTGTGATTCTGGGTAGCGGCCGCGGTAAAAATTTCTGGTGTGTGCTTTACCCGTCCCTTTGCTATCTCGATAGCACGCACGCTATCGTCCCCGACCGGTCGAAAGAGACCCTGAAATCCCTCCTTTTAGAGGACGATTTTCAGAGCCTCCTGCGTGCTGGACAGCTCGGACGCGGCAAAATCAAGATCCGTTTTCGGCTGGCAGAGCTGTTTGACGGCAGCCGTTCGGATCCGCCTTCGCCGCGCTGACAGGCCGAATGGTTCATGCCGCCTCCGCTTATATAGGGATCGCGCGCATCCCCCAGAGGGAGATAGGAAACGACAGATTGCTTTGTCGTTTCCTATAAAAGTGGCAGATATTGCTGAATTTTGCGCTCGATCATAGCGCTCCATCCGTCAGGGTTTACAAAGCAGTCTCTGCTTTCGTCAACCCGGGCTGCCAGAGATAAAATGTCGTAATCATGATTATGGCTCGGGCAGGGAATGTCCACCTTCCATGTCCTGCACATCTGGAGCTGCTCATAAAATGCCTGATGGAGAGAGCGCGGCAGCCCTGCCTCATCTAGCTCCCGATACGTCAGCCCGTTGATACCGAGTCCCCCGTGCATCGCGCAGACGACCGGATTTCCATGGTGGGTCGTCTCGATCAAAAATGATGTACAGCCGGGCGTGTGTCCAGGCGTATGCGCAAAGCGGAATACGGTGCTGCCGATCCGCCAGGGCCTTTCATAATCGTAGCAGCCATGGATCGGGAATTCGGGCGTATGGTCTTCAAAGTGGATCAGATCGCGTCGTTTTTCAAAGAAAAATACGTCCTCCCGGCCGATGTAGACCTCTGCCTCTGACAGCTTCTGCAGAGGGCCTGCGGCCCCGCAGTGGTCGAAGTGCCCATGAGACAGAAACAGATACCGGATATCCGTAGGCGAATACCCCAGCAAATGGATGCTGTGGATCAACTGATAAAGCGTCTCGCAAAAGCCGCAGTCAATCAGCACCAAGCCGTCCCCTGTGTCTATGAGATAACTCGCCACATAGCTGTTTCCCACGTAATACAGATGATCCGCGATTTGGAACGGCTTTTGGTAAATGCTCCACGGCTGTTTCATGTATCTGTTTATTTTCTCTGTCAGCGCCTGCAGGCGCTTCTGTGTTTCTTCTACAGACTCTTTTATGATTTTCTTCATTTCCTGACAGGATCCTTTCTAAAAAATACTTGCAGCGATTCTTTTACAGGATCTATCTTAAAATGTAGCAAATCTTATGCCAATTTTCCTCTGCGCGCCTCGATCTCCTTTAAGCGCCGCCACAGGGTATTTCTGCTGATCCCCAGCCTCTTAGCCGTTTCCTGCCGGTTTCCCATGCATTCGCGCAGCATCTGCAGGATCTGCTCGTCCGGGTCTTCTTCTATATAATGTGCTGCCGAAGGCGGCGTTCCCGGCTGCAGCATGGCCCTGCGAACGATCGTGTCTTCAAAAAAAGTGTTCTTTTCCAAAATAATCAGACGCTCCACGAAGTTTCCAACCTCGCGTACATTGCCCGGCCAGTCGTAGCTTAAAAGAGCCTGCATGGCTGTGTCGGAAAAATGGCTGTTTGGTCTGCCGTTTTTTTCAAGCAGCCGGTCCAGCAAAAGGGGGATATCCTCTTTCCTCTGCCGCAGGGGAGGCAGATCGAGGCTGAGTACACAGATGCGGTAAAATAGATCTTCCCGGAAGCTTTTGCCGCGCACTGCCTCCATCAGATTCCGGTTCGTAGCCGCTATCACGCGTACGTCGATCGAGATGGTTCGGTTATCTCCGACCCGTGTAATTTCCTTTTCCTGGAGGACTCTTAAAAGCTTCGCCTGCAGCTTTAAAGATACCTCGCCGATTTCATCCAGAAAAATCGTGCCCTTATCGGCCAGCTCAAAAACGCCTGCCTTCCCTTCGTTTCTCGCACCGGTGAACGCCCCCTTCACATACCCGAACAGTTCACTTTCCAGAATGTCCTCCGGCAGCGCCGCACAGTTGATTGCCACAAAGGGCCCCTGGCTGCGGGGACTCGCCTGATGGAGGCTCTGTGCAAACAGCTCCTTCCCGGTTCCGCTTTCACCCGTAATCAATACCGTCGAGGAAGACTCCGCGTAAAGCCTTGCGGTCTCAACCGCAGTTTGGAGTGCTGCACTTTTTCCCACAATATCCGAAAAGCTGTAGCGGGCATAGTATCCGCTCTTTATAATCCCCTTGCGCAGGCTGTTCTCCATGCTGCGAACACTGTCCAGGCTTTCAACCGTTAAAAGCAGCCGGACGATCCGGTTATTAGATAAGATTGCGTTTCCGTTAAACAACAGGCGGTATCCCCTGCTGTTCACCGTCTTATTCAGGAGCTTTCCCGCGTGCAGAAGCGGCGCAAGCACACTCTCCTGCAGCCCCAGCTCCTGCAGGGTCAAGGGCCCTCCTTTTTGTGTTTCCGGGATATGCAGCATATTCTCGGCAATCGCATTTCGCTTTATCACCTTTCCATCCGGTGTGCAGAACAGGTATCCCTCATGGATATTGGAAAGGATCGTATTGGACGTATTCTGCCATATCTCATTTTCCTTTAAGACTCTCTCATAGTCCATCGCCTCCCTTGCCGCCTGAAAAAGCGCTTCCTGCGATACCTCCACCCGGAATGCCTGCATTCCCTGGCGTCTGGCCTCCGCCGTGACCGTCGAGCCTCCCACAATGCATTGTATGCCTTCCTGCCTCATGCGCCTCACGGCCTCCTGTACAATAAACAAGCTCGGCGCCTGTGTTTTTGCAAATTCGTAATAGCGCACATTGCCGGGAAAGATCTTTTTATATTCCTGAAATAAGAGCAGCTGCTCAAACCACCCCGCCACTGCTACCTGATCCGTCACGCGGCAGGCCTGCATAATCGGCTTATAAAAATCAAAAAAATCATAGTACAGCGGAATCACTAGCGCTGGAAGCAGCCCCTGGAGCCGGACGGCCTGGCCTCCCCGGGCGATAAAAATCCTCGTTCCTCCCTCAATCAGCTCATGCGCAAGCACATCACAGCCCTGGGGCCCCTCCTGGCTCTGAAAGCATTCGATCGGATATTGATGCTCCGCAAAAAGCCGTTTGGCTTTCTCAAAGGTCTCGGAATCATCTGCCGTAATGTAACAGATCGTACTGGACATCTTTTTCCCTCCTGTCCTCATAAATGTACCAGACACGCAAAGGAATCGCAAGCGAAATGAGACATTTTGTTTTAATATTTTGTTCTATCCAAACATTTTTGTGACATACCGTATGGATAAACCCATACAAACCGAACTGGCATACTTTTTGCTCTATAGTAAAACGCAGCATTCTTTTACAGGAGAGGAGGCAAAAAAGACAATTCAATTACAAAAAGGGGAACAATCATGAGTCCAATGACAATTACGTTACTAATCGGAGTGCTTGTTGTGATCAGTTTTATCTGGGGCAGAATCCCATACGGCTTAACCGCCGTGCTGTGCGCGGTGGCCCTCCAGCTTACGGGCGTGCTGTCCTTTAACGAGGCCTGGGGCGGCTTCTCCAACAATACCGTTTTTCTGTTTGCGGCAATTTTTGTATTAGGCGCCGGCCTTTCCAAAACCAGTTTTCTTGCCAATATTCAAAAGCTCGTTGACGGACTCGGCGGAAGCGAGACAAAAATTTCTCTGGTCTGCATCCTCATGGCCGTTGTTTTGGCCATCTTTATGAATGCAACCTCTGCCACCGCTGCACTCCTGCCGATGATCTCTGCCATCAGCGCCGGAAGCCGGATTCCGCGCAGCCGCCTTTTAATGCCGGTTACGGCCGTCGCAGCTATGTGGGTAGGCGTTCTGCCCTTTGGCATGGGCGCCTCCATTTTCTCCCAGAATAACGCCATTCTCGAGGCAATGGGGCAGGCCGGCACCTTCGGCTTTTTTGATAATGCCGTTGCCCGGATTCCCATTTTAATCCTGACCACCGCATTCGTCTTCTTTGTTTCCCGTAAGCTGGCTCCGGATTATCCGGAAACCGTCACGCGGGTAGAGGGCGCCGCAAAGAACGCTTCTGCGAAGGGTTCTTCCGGGCTGAAGCCGTGGCAGGATACGTTAGGACTTGCGATCTTTTTCGGCACCGTGCTTTGCATGGCTGCCTCCACATGGACCAAATGGCCCGTCTACGATGTTGCCGTGATTGGTGCGGCTCTCATGGTAATCTTTGGCATTCTCGACGGAAAGGAGGCCTTTAAGGCAATCGACGTACAGACCATCTGCATCTTCGCCGGCATGCTCAGCTATGCAACGGCGCTCTCCGGCACAGGAGCCGGAGAAGCGATCGCAAACTGGATGCAGGCGACAATGGGAACAGCCATGAATGCATACGTCGTCTCGGCCCTGTTCTTCTTTGTCCCGTTTCTAATGACGCAGGTGATGAACAATATCGCCGTCGATAATCTTCTCCGCCCGCTGGCCGCCGTCGTATGCGTTGAGCTCGGAATGGATCCCCGCGGCCCGATGATCGCCGTCACCGCCGCGGCATGCCTTGCCGTATGTACGCCTATGGCCTGCGCCCCCATGGCACTGATCATGGAGCCCGGCCAGTATAAATTTGTCGATTATCTCAAGCATGGCATCCCGGTAGCGATTGTATTTTTTGCCCTGTATATGCTCTGGATGCCGCTCATGTTTCCGCCGTTTGGCTAAAACCGCCGGATTCGGCGCTGTCCGCCTGTATCTCCATCCGATTTTTGTGTTCTCTGAAACGGCATAGCCTGCGGCTATGCCGTTTTTGTGGATTTTCTGTGAGGAAAATGCTTTTTAGCGGGGCACCGTGTACAATTTTTACCACTTATCATTGACGCGATTGGACGCATATGGTATTATGACAAGGATTTTCCGACTTTTGCAGTAAAAATGCGGAAACAAAGCCAAGCAATACCAACATTCCGAAATAGCGTTTTCCGGAAAAGAGCCTCTGTATACCGGGATCCGCTGTGGTAACTATGGCCGGGAAGCGGTCAGTATGGAGGACAGGCATATGGATTATTCAGGGGGGCTTTTTGAACGGGCCGGAGAAGGCACTCTGGCTGTCGAGGCCCATGAGCAGCACAGCGGCATGCAAAGCGTTCAGAATCTGGAGGCCGTCATCAACGAAGGCCTTCGTGTCGCCCTGTTAGAGGAAACGCCGGATCAGTCGCTGGAGGTACTGCTGGAGCACTTGGGTAAAGCGCTGAACGGGGAGCGTACCTACATATTTGAGCAGAACGAGTCCGGCGGTGACGACAACACCTATGAGTGGACGGCCGAAGGAGTGGAGCCGGAAAAGGAAAACCTTCAAAATGTCCCTCCGGAGGTATGCGCCAGCTGGTACCGGAAGTTTGGTATCGGCAAGCATATCGTCATTGAGTGCCTGGAAGATATCCGGGAGACCGAACCCCTTCAGTATGAAAACCTAAAACGGCAGGGCATCCATTCCCTTGTGGTGGTCCCTCTTTATGCCGGTAAAGAAATCATCGGTTTTTACGGTGTGGACAATCCCCCTGTGAAGTCGCTGGAATACGCTTCGAATATGCTTCAGACTGCGGCATACTTTATCGTATCCTCTCTGAAACGGCGCAATCTGTTCCGGGAGCTTCAAAAGCGGAGCTATAACGTGCTCCATGCCCTCAGCGTGGACTACCTGGGCATCTATCAGGTAAATTTTAACACAGGCGAATGCGAGATCTATCGTAACAGTGAACAGATCGGTGCGGATTGGGCTGCCAATTTTAAGAAGGATGGCTATCAGGCGGCTATGGAGCGCTATATTTCCGAGTGCGTGGTCTCCCGGGACCAGGAACGTCTGCGTGCCATGACAAAAAAAGACTATGTGTTGGCTCAGCTCAGAACCAAGAGGAAGTTCTCTGTCCGGTATCAGATCAAAGACGGCTCCCTGGGATTAAAGCACCTGGAGATGCATTTTTCTGCCACTGATAAGACGGGGGCGGAGAACTGTGCGATCTTTGCACAACGGGATATCAACGCCCTGGTAGAGCAGGAGGAAAAGTACAAACTGGAGGCAAGGCAGCGCTTGGAGGACATTCTGGAGGGGGCCCGGACCGGCATCTGGACGATCGAGCTGGAGGAGGGCTGCCAGCCTAGGCTGTATGCGGACCGGACCATGCGGATTCTCCTGGGCGTACCGGATGAGACCGGGCCGGAGGAGTGCTATCGGCGCTGGTTTGAACGTATTGAACCGGACTATGTGGAGATGGTACAGGAAACGGTACGGGAAATATTGGCAGCCGGGCGTTCCGAGGTGATTTATCCCTGGAATCATCCGAAGCTTGGGAAAATTTATGTCCGCTGCGGCGGAGTACCGGACAAAACCTTTAAAAAACCGGGAGCCTGCCTGAACGGATATCATCAGGACATCACGGAGACTATGGTGACGCGAAAGAAACAGGAGCAGTCCATTATGGAGCTCCTGGAGCGGGTGCGCCAGGCAAATTCGGCAAAAAGCGAGTTTCTTTCCCATATGTCTCACGACCTCCGAACGCCGATCAACGGGATTCTGGGGATGTTAGCCATCCTGGAAAAAAGTCAGAATGATCCAAAGCGGCAGAGCGAATGCCGGAGAAAAATCCGTGTGTCAACGGAACATCTGCTGTCCCTGGTAGAAGATGTTCTTCAGGTAAGCAGGCTGGAAAGCGGGAGGCCGACGGCTGTGGAGGAACCGTTTGACCTCTCTGCTGCGTTGGAAGACTGCATCATGATCCTGTCCCCGCTGGCGGAGGAACGTGGAATCCGTATGGAGCTGGAGAAATCCGGACTGCGGCACAACAAAGTAATCGGCAATCCGCTACATTTGAAGCAAATCCTGATGAATGTCATCGACAACGCCCTCAAATATAATCGGCCCCATGGTTTTGTATTTGTCCGGGCGGAGGAGACCGCCTTTGGGGACGGGACTGCCAGATGCCGTTTTGTTATTGAAGATACCGGGATCGGCATCGGGGAGGACTTCAAGAATCAAATTTTCGAGCCGTTCACACAGGAGCACCAGGGCGCGAGAACCGACTATAACGGCGTTGGGCTTGGTATGTCCATCGTAAAAAAGTTAGTAGACCAGATGAAAGGAACGGTTGCAGTTGACAGCCAGATCGGCAAGGGAAGCGTGGTCCGGATTACCCTGCCCCTTCAGGTGGATCAGGCCTGGAAAGCGCAGCCTGTGGAAGACGATTCGTATGTGCGGGGCAATATTGCCGGGATGCACGTCCTCTTGGTGGAGGATAACGAAATCAATTGTGAAATTGTGGAATTCATGCTGCGGGACGCAGATGTGAAGGTCGTAACCGCCAATGACGGAAAAGCCGCCGTGGACGCATTTGAAGTGTCGGCTCCGGGAACGTTTGACTGCATACTTATGGATCTGATGATGCCGGTCATGAGTGGATATGAGGCGGCGCGGGTGATCCGCGGTCTGGACCGGACGGATGCGAAGGCTGTGCCCATCATAGCGCTGTCGGCGAACGCATTTGAAGAAGATATCGCACTGGCAAAGGACGCCGGAATGGATGAGCATTTGGCAAAGCCAGTGGATATCCACAAAATGTTCCGGGTCATGAACCGGCTGAGGCGCCGTTAGGAGCATAAATCGGATTTCGCCCGGCACTCAGACACTGCAAATGGAAAAATGTGGAGATGGAAAAAGTATGCAAAACAAGGCTTTGCCGCGTTCTTTAAAAATCAGTATAGCGGTGATCATTTGTTTAACTGTTTTCGTGTTTTCCTTCCTTGGAATAACCATTCATAATATGAGTGAAAGCACGATTGAGGATATCGGCACTGCTTACATGGACGGGATGAATGAGCAGGTATCTTTACACTTTGAAACGATTATTGAGCTTCGCCTGACAATGGCGGAGTCTATAGCGCACATTGCGGCAGGTGACGAAGCTTCCGGCTACGGCTCGAAAGAGGAGATCGAGTATGGCGCAAGGGCAAGGCATTTTTTATGCGCCGCCCTGTATTCCTCGGATGGCGAAATTGAAATGATTTACGGGGATCCTGTGGAGCCCAACCACCCCGAGTCGTTTTTGGGGAGCTTAAGGAATGGGGAACGCAAAGTGGCGTCTGCATCCGGCAGCAGTGGAGACGGTGTAATTTTGTTTGGTGTACCCTGTGAATATCCCATGTCGGATGGAGACGACAGCGTCGCTATGGTTGTAGGCCTTTCTACCAAATATATGGGCGAGGTCCTCTTTCTTGATGAAGACAGTTCGCTGATGTATTCTTTTGTCATACGAAAGGATGGCAGCTATGTTGTCGGAAACGAGGGCGATGTCCACGATAATTATTTTGACAGGCTTTCCAGCATTTTTGACGGTCAAAGCGAGGAGGCAGCTTCCTATATCGGACAACTGACGGCCGCCATAGACGCGGGCGAAGATTGTTCCGTTATCTTGAAAAACGGAGAATCACGCCATCATTTGTATTGTACCAATCTCCCTTACTGTGAATGGTATTTGGTGACGGTTCTCCCTTTTGAGGGCCTGGACCGCACAATTTCAGGCATGGGCAGCCATTGGCTTGCCATTGTTTATGCCGCTTCTTTGGCAGTAATTGCCATGCTCCTCTGCCTGTTCTTTCAGTATCAAAAGTTTTTCAAAATACAGGTATCTGAATTGAAGCGCATGAACGCAGAAATGGATACGGCACGGAAAGAGGCAGAACACGCCAATGCAGCAAAGCAGGATTTTCTTTCCAGCATGAGCCACGATATACGTACTCCCATGAACGCCATCATCGGTATGACCGCATTAGCCTTAGACAATACAAACAATCCGGAACAGGTTCAGGATTATCTGCGTAAAATTGCGCTTTCCAGCAGGCATCTTCTGGGGCTTATCAATGACGTATTGGATATATCCAAGATTGAGAGCGGTAAAATGACGCTGAATGTTGAACCGGTATCGTTAAGAGAGGCGATGGACAGCATTGTCAATATTATACAGCCCCAGGTCAAGGCGAAAAACCAGCAATTCAACGCGATTGCTTACGAAATTCTTTCAGAAGATGTATGCTGTGACAGTGTGCGACTGAATCAGGTATTGATTAACCTGCTGGGGAATGCCGTCAAATTCACACCGGAGAATGGATCTGTTCAGGTAACTGTGTATCAAGAGGCATTGCCGGAGGATACTTCCCAGGTCCGCACTCATTTTCTGGTGAGCGATACGGGAATTGGTATGTCAAAAGAGTATCAAAAAGTAATATTTGAATCCTTCAGCAGAGAAGACAACACCTGCGTACAAAAGACAGAGGGTTCCGGGCTCGGAATGGCAATTACCAAGTGTATCGTAGACGCCATGGGCGGTACCATTTCGGTCCGCAGCGAGCAAGGCAGGGGCAGCGAGTTCCATGTTGTGCTTGACTTAGCAAAAGCGGCAGAGCGGAAGACGGATACGGTGCTTCCCGACTGGAATATACTGGTGGCGGATGCCGATGAGCGGTTCTGTGTCAATACGGTTCTTGCTTTAGAGTCTATCGGCGTCCGCGCCGAATGGTGTCTGAGCGCCAAACAGGCAATGGAACAAATTGCAAAACGCGCCCGCCTGAATGACGGGTATCGGCTGATTCTTTTGGGCCGGAACTTGTCGGACATGAACGGAATTGAAGCTGCCCGGGCAATTCGTTTGCGCGACGGGGAGGACAATCCGACTCTGCTGCTTACAGCCTCCGATTGGAGCGGAATGGAGGAGGCGGCCAGAGAAGCGGGGATTTCCGTCTTCATTTCCAGGCTACTGTTCAAGTCCACTCTGTTTGATGCCCTGAAGACGGCGGCCGGTACCGCCGTTGATGAAGCTTCGGCTGCCGAAAGCGGGGTTGATTTGGTCCTTCGAGGGAAACGTATTTTATTGGCAGAGGATAATGAGCTCAACTGGGAAGTTGCAAGGGAACTGCTTTCTGTCCTTGAGCTGGAACTGGACTGGGCCGAAAACGGCCAGATCTGTGTTGCAAAATTTGAGGAATCCCCCGTTGGGTATTATGATGCGATTATTATGGATGTGCGAATGCCCATTATGGACGGTTACGAGGCGACTATGGCCATTCGGAAGATGAAACGCGGGGACGCGGATATTCCTGTTATCGCGATGACTGCCGATGCGTTTTCGGAAGATATCCAAAGATGTTTAGAATGCGGTATGAACGATCATCTGGCAAAACCGATTGATATTCAGGCCGTCGTTTACAAGTTGAAAAAATATTTATAGGAAACGACAAGCAAATTTGCCGTTTCCTATAGCCCCTCGGGGGGATGCGCACGATTTTTGCGAGGCGGGTTCTGCGTTTACGCGCAGCAAAAGTCAGCGCAGGAAGCGTCATAAGGAAAAGCTTTATGACGTTTCCCACTCGCTTTTCTACTGCGAAATCTGCAAATTCCCCTTCACCGCCCAGTCATACGTCTCCATCGCCTGAAACAGTGCCAGGTCAGCGGTTTTTATATTGATCTCGGCAGTCTTATATGCGTTGACCTGCTGTTTGTATTCCAGCCTGCCGATCATCCCGACCGAATGTTTCCGTTCGGCTGTGTCCATTTTCGTCTTCTCTAATTCGTATGCCGCGATCGCTGTCTGATATTCGTTTCGCTTCTGTAAAACCTGATTGTAGAGGTTTGTCAGCTCGGAAGCAATCTCCGCCGCCTCGTTTTCTAAAGTCCGCACCATGTTTTGCTGCTGAACGGAGCCGTCCGTCAATGTCTCGTAGCTTAAGACGTTATAGCGTCTTGTAAAATTATTGTCCACCGCCGCGGCCTTGTCAGTCTCAGGATTCATGCGGTCGATCCGCGTCAGATCTGCAGAAGGGACCTTTTGTATCTCTGGCGTGTCCGTATACTCCCAGCCAAGCATCGTACAGAGTGACTGCCTCGTCTTCTGGATATTGGAGTCAATCGTGAGCCGGGTGGCCTGTGTGGACTCCAGGTTCTGTCTCGCCTTCAGCACATCGTTCTGGGTGGCCAACCCGGCCGCTGCCTGCGTCTGCGTGGACTCATACACCAGCTCCAAAAGCTCGATTCCGTTTTCCAGATTTTCCTTTGCAAGGAGAAGCTGTTCGTAACCGACCACCGCGCTCTGCGCACCCGCGATCAGGGCCGCCTTGGGCGTCTCCACAGTCTGAAGCCGCAGCATCTGGGGCGTCATCTGTGTGATGCTGTCCGCAGACAGAAGCATCTGCTCCGACTGCTGGGACAGCACCTCCGATGCGTATACGAGCTGCGCATAAGCGGCGGCGCCTCCATATCCAATCATGCCTTCAATCGAATTCGCCTGATCCAGCATGAAGCCGGCCTGCTCTGCCATCGCCCCGGAGCCCGAAAACACCTGCTCCTTAAGACGCGCCGCATCCTTTCCCACGTTCTCCCGGTTATCCTGATACGTCTGCCGGAGGTTTTTAAGCGTTGGATTGTATTCATCAATCAGCAGTTCGATCTCCTCATACTCCAGCACATTGTCCTTCATCCTTGCCAGTGTCTCTGCGTCGTACCTCTGCCCCGGCTCCGCAACGAATTCATCTGCAAATACCGTACCGGGAACCGCCGCCATCGAAAGGGAAAGAGCCGTAAAAACGGCAAGTTTTCTTTTTATGTTCATTCTTGACCTCCGATCTCCATCAGGCCCTTCATGGCCCACTCGTACTGCTCGATGGCCGCCGTCAGATCCAGAGCCGCGGCCTCGTAATCCGCCAAAGCGGTCAGATACGCGATCTCCGCCGAAAGGGATTCCTGGCGGCTTAACATGCCGAGCGCCTGTTTGCGGTCGGCCGCCGCCTTATCGGCCTCTGCCGCATCAAACTCCGTCTGCGCCGACTGATAGACCGACTGCTTATAGAGTGCATCCTGATACAGCGCGTCCAGGCTCTGCCGCACCTGGTTTTCCTGTTCCTGAAGCTTCCTCGCCTTGGCAACTGCGCCGCCCTGCGCCGTGGAGGCGGTTCTTCTTGTCGCGCTTAATGTGTAATTGTTCTCAATCGCCTTGGCACTGTCCGTTTCGGGATGGAACCTGGCAAGCTTTTCCGTATCCGGCTTTGGCACCTTTTCGATATGGGGATTGGCATCATACCGCCAGCCGAGCATCACCAGAAGATCCTGCTTCCCGCTCTGCGCTGCCGCCTCGGCAGACGCAAACGCCGCCTGCGCCGCGTTTTTCTCCTCCTCGGCCTTTAACACATTCTCAGCCGAATAAAGTCCAAGCTCCTGCTGACGCCTTGCCGACTCAAGAGTAAGACCGGCGAGCTCCAGCTTTCTTTCTGCGATCCGGGCCTGCGCCAAGCGCTTTTCATACTCCCGCATCTTCCCACAGGCGGAAACGGTCTGCTTTTCCCGCAGGATCCGCAGCTCCCGGATCTGCGAGAGACCGGCCGCCGATTTACCGTTTGCAGCGTCCTCCAGCTGCTTCGCATAATTCCTTAACGCACTTGCATTCGCTTTATACTCTTTATATTCGGCCCGCGTGAGATCGGGCTTCATGTCTTCGGCATCGTAATCGACTTCCTTTGCTTCCTCCCGAAGCTCCGCGGCCAGGGAAAGCATCTGCTCCTTTGTAAGTCCCATCGAGCCGCCATCCGGGCTGTCATAAAAGCTCGCAAGCTGATTCCGGAACGCACTGTTATACTGCTCGATTAGGCCCGGAATCTCCCAATATTCCAGGGTATCGTCGGCAAACTTCGCCAGCGTTTTTTCATCGTACTCCGTCACCGGAGACTTTGCCGCTGCCTGCGCAGAAAGGGGGCCCGGATTCAGAGCCGCCGCAAAAAACGCCGTTAGGATAAGCGATGCCGCTTTTCTTTTTATCTTTCTATGTCTCATTGGCATTTCCTCCTTTTCCAGGATACCCCTTTCCGTCCGCAAACACAATAACATTTCTCTTACGATTTCTTTCGATTCTGTGCAGGCCTATGCGGCCCCTGTCTTGGTCAGTCGTAATCCTGTACCTTCTTTTTCGGCGTCATAACCTTATAATAGATCGGCAGCATCAGAAGCGCCAGAAGCGTCGAGGCCGTCAGGCCGCCCACATCCACGAGCGCCAGGCCCTGCATCATCTCTCCCGCATCGCCGTAAGCCATCGCCATCGGGATCATCGCCACGATCGTTGTAAGCGTCGTCATGAGGATCGGGCGCAATCTCGTCGCCCCGGCTTCGATCAAAGCCGTATCCAGATCCATCTCGGTCCTGTACTGATTGACCGTATCCACATAGAGAATTCCGTTGTTTACAACCGTACCGACTAACATCAGGAAACCTAAAAGCGTCGGCATGCTGATCGGGCAGTCCGCCAGCCATAAAAGGCCGAATGAACCGATGAGCGCGAACGGGATCGTCGTCATAACCATGATCGAAAACTTCGGCGATTCAAACTGTGCCGCCATGACGACGAAGATCATGAATACGGCGGTTCCGATCGCCATCCCCAAAGAGCCGAACTCCTCATTCATCATCTCGGTCATGTTGTTCTCCTGCATGCCGATCGTGCTGTTTAAATACTTGTCAACGATCTCCTTCTGGTATTTCTGCTTCAGCGCCATCGCACTTTTTGCGTCCGTAACGCCCTCCGCGTTCTTTAAATTGCCGCTGATCGTAACCTGATACTGCTTATCCGTCTTCATAATGCTCTGCGGGCTGTCCTTAAAGCCGATCTCGGCGATATCCATCAAGGCCACGGAGCCGCCCGTGGCAGTCGGAAGCACGATTCCCTGCAGCTTATCGATGCTGTCATATTGATCAGCCGGGTATTCCACCTTCACGCTGATCTCATCTCCATCCACGTTCATCGTCGTCGCCTCGGTCCCGCTGACCATCATATATACCTGCTGGGCAACCTGCACCGGAGACAGCCCCTCGGCGGCCGCCTTGACCGGATCCACGAAAATCTTTACAAGCGGCGCATCGTTCTCCAGAGAGGAATGGACATTTGCCGTCTCCGGCTGCGCCCGCAGCTCATCGACGATCTGATCGGAGATCCGCTTTAGTTCCTCATACTGCGTGCTGACCAGGATATACTCGATCTCGTCAAAGCCCATCATGGCCATGCTGCCCATGGAGCTCTGCGCCTCCAGGGAGACCGCACAGTCCGACCACGCCTGCATTTCCTCCTTCCATTCCTTTAACACCGTATCCGTCTCGCGGCTTCTTTCATCCCGCAGATACGCCGTCAGCGTCGCGCCTGAGCCGCCCATTGACATAGACAGTCCGCTGCTTCCGTAAGAAAGCAAGTAATCCTCCACATCCGGGTCCGCCGCCACGTATTCCTCTGCGCGCCTGTAGACCTGGTCGGCATTGTTGATCGTGAGACCCGGCTGCGTCTCGATCGAGATCGCGATGATCCCCGGATCATCCGTCGGCATCAGCTCCATCTTAAGCTGCGTCGCCATCACGAGCGACAGGACAAGGAGAAGCACCGAGGTCAAAAGGACCAGCACCTTATGCCGCAAAAAGCCCCGCATGGTCGAACGGTAACCTCTCTTTACGGCCTCGAGCAGCCAGTTTGCCGGTATATTCGTCTTCTCCTTCGGCAGATAGAAGGTGTAGCAGAGCGGCACCAGCGTCATGGCCGAAACGAGCGAAGCCACCATACAGAAAACGATCGTAAACCCAAGCGGCTTAAACATCTGGCCGCTCATACCCTTCTGGAACGCCAACGGCAGAAACACCACGCAGGTGGTCGCCGTGGAGCCGATGATCGACTGCACCACGACCCTCGTCCCCTCTAACGCCGCGTTCCTCGCTTCGACGAAGCCCTTTCCTCCGGTCGAGCGGAAGCAGCTTTCCAGTACGACAATCGAGTTGTCTACCATCATACCGACGCCGAGCACCAGGCTGCTTAAAGTGATCACATTTAAGGAAAAGCCCATCAGCTTCATCATGATCAAGGTCGCCAGGATGGAAATCGGGATCGAGGTCCCGACGATCAGGGAGGCTTTTATGTCACCGAAAAAGATGAAAATGATGATCATCGACACGATGACCGCCATCACCATGGTCTGCACCACGCTCGTTAAGGAGCTCCGGATCGAATCGCTGTTGTCGTTGATGACGACCACCTTCAGATTTGGGTCATCCGCCTGTAAGCCGTCCATGACCTTCATGACCTTATCCGATACCTCGATGTCCGTGCTGTCCTGGTTCTTTTTGACGCCGACCGAGATCGTGTCCACTCCGTTATAGCGGCCGATGGAATCCTTCTCCTCAAGCGCACTGTAGATGTTGGCAATGTCTTCCATATATATGATATTGCCGTTGCCCATCGTGATCGGAATGCTCTTTAAGAGCTCCAGCGTATCAAAATCCACGCCCGAAGTCACAGAGAGCTTCTTCCCGCCGACCTTTGTACTCCCGATCGGCATAGAAAAATCTGCCGAACCGATCGCCCCGGCCACTGCACTCATATTCAGATGATACTGATTCAGCTTCTCGGGGATCAATTCCACCCGTATGTAATGCTTTTGCCCGCCGCTGACATCCACATTCGCCACACAGCTCAGTTTCTCGATCTCCGGGATCACCGTCGTATCGACGTAATTATAAAGATTCTCCACGCTGTCGTTGTTGACCGCCAGGGTCAGAGACGCCATGGAGTCGATATCCATCTCAATGATCGTCGGCGTATCCACATCCTCCGGCAGATCGTTCGCGAGCCCGTCGATCTTTTTCTTTAAATCATCATATGCCTTGTCGATATTCTGCCCATAGTCGTACTGTAAAAGCACCATGCCGAAGTTTTCCGCCGACATGCTGGTCACGCTGTCCACGCCGGAAAGCGTTCCGACCTCGTCCTCGATCGGCTTTACCACCAGCTCCTCCAAATCATCGGGGCTTGCACCCGGATAGACCGCGCTGATGATTAGCATCGGCATCTCGATATCCGACATCAGCTCCAGCTTGGAGGTGAAGACGGAGGTAATACCGAATACGATCAGGCAGAGCACAACAAGCAGCGTTGTAACCGGCCTTCTTAAGACCTGTTTTGTCAAACCCATCTAAAAGCCTCCTTACTGCGCGTCCTTTTCTGTCTCTGCCGTTTCTTCAACGGTCCCGGCCGCCTCTGTCTCTTTTATGCCGCTCCCTCCATCCGCAAGACGCACCGCGGCACCGTCGTAGATTTCCTTGCTCCAGGTCACTACGACCTGATCATCCCAGGACAGCCCGGAACGCACCTCGACCTTCTCGGCATCAATGAGCCCCTGCTCAATCAGAATCTTGTTTGCGGTCTGCGTCGGCTCATCGTATGTATACACAAAGGCATCACCGTTCGCATAGGAGACACAGTCCACCGGAACCGTCATCACATTCTCAGCCCGCTGTGCGATAACGTAAAGCTTTACCATGGTCCCCGTCGCCAGGCCATCCGCCTCCGCCAGGGAAGCCTTAACCTTAAATAGTCCTGTTGCCGCATCGACCATCGTCCCGATTTCCGTAATTGCGCCTGTATACTCCATGCCGTTCTTCTCGATCACAAGGCCGTCTCCGACTGCAAGTCCGTTTACGACCCGCTCCGTTACCGAAAAGGAGACACTTTTGCTCCCCTCGCCCGAGATCATTGCCGCTGCCCCGGCGCTCGATACCATGTCGTGGACCTCTACGTCAAACTGCTCGAGAAGGCCGGCGATCGGAGCCGTTACGGTGCTGTTTTCAAGCTGAATGTCATAGTTTAGTTTCGCCGACTTCACCTGTAAACTCGCCTGTGATACGCCGTTTACCGTCGCTTCATAGGACTGGGCCGAAATATCCCCGCTTTCATATAATACCTGCATCCGGTTCAGGCTGGTCTGCGCGTCGTTCAGTGCGAGCCGCGCCTGGTCCAGAGTGATCCGGGCCGCATCCAGCTGTTTGTTGTCGATCCGAAACAGCTTCTGATTCTTTTCCACACGATCGCCCTGATTCGCATAGACCTCCAGGACCTCCCCGGCCCCCTTCGGGATCACATAGACCACATCCGCCGGTTCCACGGTTCCCGTAAGCTCCGTGCGCAGCTCAATGCTGCCGGACGCCGGCACATCAATCTGAACCGCCGGCAGCGGAATTTCCTCCACCGGCTCCTCCGGCTTGTTGATTCTCATATATACGACGGCTCCGAGCGCCGCCACAGCACCTACGCCAATCACCCCGGCCATAATCTTTCCTAACTTGCTCATGTCTCCTCCTTGCATTTATGAGTGCCCTTATGTCCTTTTTGTCTCCTCCTGCCTGTTTCACGACTTCTGACATGCGCCATAGCGCAGGATGTCCAGTCTCCTCCTGTAATTCGTTTCCACCTGTTCCCGCGGAAGCTTATCCGTAAAAAAGAGCTTTAGTGCATACAAAAGTTCATGCGAACTCATCTCCATCAAATCCTGAAAACGTTCAAAATCTAATGGACATTTTTCCTTATTACACTCGTCGTAAAGCTCCTTTAACTGCCGCTCCATCTGTCCGCAGCCCGGCGGACCCGCATCGAGCCCTCGTCTGAAATATTCGGCAAAGGAACTGCTCTTGATCAGATTGCCGATGATCTCCAAAAAGCCTTCATCCGTCGCCCGGTCAATACTGGCTCCCAAAAGCGCATCCAGCATCTGCCAGACGTCACCGTCGCACTCCTTCATTTTCTCGCGGTAAAACTGCAGATGCGCCTTGATCTGGCTTTCGATCAGCCACTCCAGAAGCTCCTCCTTATCCGTAAAATATGTATAAAAGCTCCCTCTTGATATATCCGCTTCACGGATAATTTTGTTAATCGAGGCCGCCTCCGGCAGGACCCGTTTAAATTCATTAAATGCGGCCCTGCGGATCGCCTCCTGTTTTTCCTTCGGCAGCCGGAAAAATCGTTCTGTCGGCATGACAACCCATCCTTTTCCATAAAAAATCCACGTAAAAGTGACAACTCGTCATCATTATAGTGACACTCTGTCATGTTGTCAAGCCGGAACAAAAGAATTTTATAAAAATTTAAAACCTATTAAGATTTCGTAAAGCAGTAAAAACAGAGTGTAAAACAAACGGCAGTTGTGGCAAGTATAATGACATATAGGACTGCTGTCAAGCCGGCAAATATTCATGCGTATCTCAACGGTTTCCGATTAAAAAATGTAACCGTCATTTTTTCAAAAAATTAGCACTCAACTCTTGACATTGCTAATAATTCATGTTATTATATAAATCGTAGAACAAATATATTATTTATAACAAATTACACACTACAAGCTTTTCATAAAACGATTGGAGGAATGGATTATGTTGATGCCCAGTATTTTTGGAGAAAATTTATTTGATGAGATGATGCGGTTTCCGTTTGAGAATGATTTCTTTTCAAAACGCTCCCCTCTGTATGGGAAAAATGCCGCACAGATCATGAAGACCGACATTCAGGAGACAGACAAAGCCTATGAGCTCGCCATCGACCTGCCCGGTTTTAAGAAGGAGGAGATCGGCGCCGAGTTAAAAGACGGCTACCTGATGATCAATGCCTCTAAAAGCTTTGACCAGGATGAAAAGGGGAGCGACGGCCGCTATATCCGCAGAGAGCGCTATTCCGGCTCCATGAGCAGAAGCTTCTATGTCGGAGAAGCCGTCAAGCAGGAGGATATCAAAGCCAGGTTTGAAAACGGCATCCTGAACCTGTCTATCCCCAAAGTCGACGAACAGAAAAAAGTCGCCGCACCGAATTACATTGCCATTGAAGGTTAATTTCTAAAAAGAATACCGCGCCCGGCAATCCTTACCGGGCGCGGTATTTTTTTTAGAAATTATCGGGCAGGATCTCTTTTCCGTTCAGGATCTCCTCATAGTCCTTCACATTCCGTTCAAGCAGGGCCGGCGTATCCAGTCCGTAGGGGCATTTTCTCATGCACTGGCCGCAGTGCAGGCATTCCTTTGCCCGTTTCATTTTCTCCTGCATCTCATCCGTAAGCTGCGCCTTTACCGGGGCACGCCTTAAAAGCAGGGAAATGCGCGCGCAGGTGTTGATCTCGATTCCAACCGGACACGGCATGCAGTAGCCACATGCGCGGCAGAAGCTTCCGACCAGCTGTTTTCTGTCCGCCTCGATGACCGCTTGAAACTCCTCCGTCATCTCGGGCGGATTTTTCACATAGCTCAAAAACTCGTCAAGCTCCTTTTCCCGCTGGATTCCCCAGATCGGCAGCACGTTTTCATACTGTGCCTCAAACGCATAGGCAGCCGCTGAATTGGTAATCAAGCCGCCCGACAGCGCCTTCATGGCGATGAAACCGATATTTCCCAGCAGGCATTTTTCTACCAGCTCCACATCCTTCTCGCTGCATAGATAACAAAACGGAAACTGAAGCGTGTCATAAAGCCCTGAATCCAGGGCCTCGTGGGCCACCGCCAGCCTGTGATTCGTGATCCCGATAAAGCGTAGCTTTCCCTGCTCTCTGGCCTTTAAAGCCGCCTCATAAAGTCCGCTTTCGTCTCCCGGTTTCGGGCAGAATTCCGGATTGTGGAACTGATAGAGATCCACATGATCCGTTTTTAAGAGCGTAAGACTCGTCTCCAAATCCTCCCAGAAGTCCTTCGCCGTTTTCGCCGCGGTTTTTGTTGCGATATAGATATGGTTTCTGACCCCGCTCATCGCATAGCCAAGCTTTTCCTCGCTGTCCGAATAGGCCCTGGCCGTGTCAAAAAACGTGATGCCGCCGTCATAGGCCCTGTGAAACAGCGCCGCGGCCTCCTCCTTTGTCACCCGCTGTACCGGCAACGCGCCGAACCCGTTTTTGTTGACCGTAATCCCGGTCCTCCCCAATGTCACTGTCGCCATCGCTCTACACTCCTTTCCCGCGCAGGCTCTCCTGCTCCTTTAAATTTTTCAGGATCGTAATCTCCTGGTTGTCGATGTGTTCCCGGATTGCCATTTTCGCTTCCTGCACATGGCGCAGGCGCAGCGCCTTTAAGATCTGCTCGTGCTCGACCACAAGGATCTGATGCTTGTCTCCGTCCTTGATATACTCCAGTCGATAACGATACATCTGTTCCCGCAGATTATTTAAGATCTGCACCAGTTTCTGGTTTTTCGTACTGGAATAAATGCTCTCGTGATACTGCTCATCCAACTGGGCGATTTTCATCGTGTCGCCCTCCTTGATGGCACGGGCAAACGCATCCTCTGTTGCCCGAAGCGCATCTAACTCCTCGCCTGTCATGCGCTGGCACGCCAGATCAATCGCCAGCTCCTCCAACGACCGGCGTACCTCCAGGACGTCCCGCAGATTGCTCTCTGAAATCCGTGCCACCTCTGCGCCCTTCCTGGGAATCATGAGCACGAGCCCTTCCAGCTCCAGCTTTCGTATGGCCTCGCGGATCGGCGTCCGGCTAACTCCCAGCCGCTCTGCGAGCTGAATCTCCATCAACCGCTCGCCCGGCTCCAGCTCGCCCTTTAAAATTGCCTGACGCAGGGTCTTAAAAACCACATCCCGAAGCGGCAGATACTCATCCATGTTCACCTCAAACTGGTTTTTCACCGACTCCTCCCCTCTCTCCTGTCATTTCCTCCCGGCCGGAACAGCCTCGTCAGATAGACCTGTCGGGCCAGCCGCCCCTCCTCTGCCTGACGCAGTGCATGAAAAGCGGCTTTGGCGGCCTCCTGCCCCTTAAAAAGCCCGAAAACAGTCGGCCCGCTGCCGCTCATCAAAGCGCCGGCTGCCCCGTTTTGAAGCATGAACTCCTTAATTCGTCCGATCTCTGGATGCGCCGGGATCGTCACCGTCTCCAGCACATTCCCAAGCCTTTCAAGCACCCCGTCCAGGCTTCCATCCCGGATCGCCTTTTCCATCCCGGAAATATCAGGATGCTGCGCGGGAAGGAGCTCATCCACCTTGAGATTCCCATAAACAGCCTTTGTAGACACGGAAATCTGCGGCTTTGCGAGCAGCACACAGCAATCGGGCGCAGGCGGCAAAGGGGTCAGGCGCTCCCCGATCCCCTCCGACAGCGCTGTTCCCCGCAGAATGCAGTAGGGAACGTCGGCTCCCAGTCTTACGCCCCGTTCCATGAGCGCACGCTTTGAAAGCCCTAGTCTGAACAGGCGGTTCATACCCACTAAGACCGCCGCCGCATCCGTACTCCCCCCGGCCATCCCGCCGGCCACCGGGATCTTTTTCCAGATGGAAATATATACGCCGTTCTCCAGCTCGAATTCATCTGTCAAAAGCTTTGCCGCACGCCATGCCAGGTTTCCCTCCCCTGACGGTACATAGGGCAGATTCGTCTCCACCCGGATCCCCGGCCGGTTTCGCCTTTCCATGATGATTCGGTCATACAGACCGACCGTCTGCATAATCATACGAACCTCATGATAGCCATCCTCCCGTTTTCTCACCACGTCAAGCCCCAGATTGATCTTCCCGTAGGCCCTGAGCTCCAAGTGCTCTGTCATATCTCACTCCTGCTATGTACACAGGTACAGACCTGTTTTATTTTTTGTAATTCCTGTTCCGCCCTCCGTGAAACGGCGGCAAAATCATTTTTTGTATACAATATTTAGTATACTGTATCGCATCAGATTTTGCAATCCCCTATTTTCACCGGAAGCCCAGTCGCTTTGCAACCGCAAGCGAGGCCCGGTTTTGGGGTTTAATCCGTACAAGGAACCGGCCAGCCCCGATCTTCTCTCTCCCATATTGGAGGATAGCCTCGCCGCTCTCCTTTGCATAACCCTGTCCCCGGTATATGGGGAATATATGGTAGCCCAGCTCAAGCTCTCCCTCACCCTCCGGGAACGTAAGCGTGAGAGTGATACGGGTATCTCTTTCCTCCTCGCGCGGCAGCGTAAGCCCGGCCACTCCCACAAGCTCTCCGCTCTCCTTTTCGACGAGCGCCCAAAACCCGAATTCATAGAGCGCATATTGGCGCCTCGTATAGGCCTCCAGCTTTTCCGGCGTCTCGAAGCCGGATCCGACCTGATTTTCCCAAAGTTCATCAAAATCTCCCTGAAACAGCTCCCGGATCACGAGCCGTTTCGTCTCACGGATCCTCCAGGGCAGTCCCAAATGCCTTCTTGCCACACGTTCCAAAAACTCGTCATCCAGATCCTCAAGCGACTCCACCACATAGGAAGCCGCACTGATCTCAAAGCTCCCCTGTAAACCAACAACAGCCCTCCCGGCCGCTTTCGCGGCCAGGAGGACCTCACTGTCGTCGGAAATCAGCACCGGAATTCTCCGGCCGTTCACCTTCGCATATTTTATGAGCTGCATGGCTCAGCACTTCTCCGGTTCCGGGTATTCCTCGCCGAAGGTCTCAACGGTAATCGACTGGATCTTTTGCTCCTTCATCGGCCTGTCGCCCCGGTCCGTGCGTACCTCTGCAATCTGGTTTACGACCTCCATCCCCTCGATCACCTGCCCGAACGCCGCATATTCCCCATCCAGATACGACGCGGCCGCATGCATGATGAAAAACTGAGAGCCTGCCGAGTCGGGGCTCGCCGCACGCGCCATCGACAGAACACCCGGCGTGTGAGCCAGATCGTTTTGGAAGCCGTTGCGGGAAAATTCGCCCTTGATGCAGTAGCCCGGATCCCCCATTCCGTTTCCATCCGGACAGCCGCCTTGGATCATAAAGCCTTTGATGACACGATGAAAAATCAGGCCGTCATAAAACCCCTTCCTGGCCAGGCTTATAAAGTTACGAACCGTATTGGGCGCGATCTCCGGATAGAGCTCCGCCTTCATGACCCCGCCGTTTTCCATTGTGATTGTAATGATCGGGTTTTTCATATTGACAATCTCCTTTAGCTTTGAAATCTTATTTTACAGGCAACGATAAAAAACTTTCTGCCGCTGCCTATATTATACCGGACGCGCCGGAGAATGTCTACCGCTTTTACGGCTGTGACAGCTCAAACTCCACGCGGATATTCGCTGTCACCTGCATCTTGCCGGGCATAACGCCCATGTCGGCCAGATCTTCCGCGGCCGCAAACTTTCCGGCTCCTTCTGTGCGCGCCGCCATACTCATGCCGGAATTGACATACCGCCCGTACTGTGCATCTCCATATTCCTCAATGTTTAAGACCTGGCCCAGCGTGCTGTCTCCGGCCGCCGCCAGAGCGCCTGCCTTTTCTTTCGCAAGCTCCACGGCCTTCTCCAAGGCACTGTGGTATGCCTTGTCATACTCGCTTGAAAAATAAGAGACGGAACGGATCTCGTTTGCGCCTGCTGCCACCCCGTCCGAGAGCATGCTGCCTACCTGATCCAGAGCGACATCCGTCACCGTGACCTGCGTGTTCATTTCATAGCCGACTAAAAGCTGCGTGTTGCCGCTCCAGTCATAGCGGGGATCCAGCGAAAAATCGGACGTCCGAATGGACTCCTCGGAAAAGCCCTGCCCTTTTAGGTACTCTAACAGCGCATTCAGCTTCTCCGTGTTTTCCTGCTGGCAGCGCACGGCATCTGCGTTCTCTGTCCGGATTCCATACGTAAGCTGCGCCATATCTGGCACGACCTCCACGGTCTCCCTGCTCTCGACCGAGATCGTCCGGTTCGCGGACGCCTCCACTCCTGTCACCTGAATTGGTTCATCCACCGTGATTCTCGACGAACAGCCGGACAGGGCGATGCTTCCCACAGTCAGCATACCGATCATAGCCAAAACATATCGTTTCTTCATAAATAAACTCCTCCTTTTTCTGCCAATTTCTAATAATCCTATTATAGCAGGAGTTTTTTTCTTTCCCGTTTCTTTTCTCTTACGTTTTCATGACGAAACAGACATGTCTGCTGACGCAGGCATCACCGAATATAAAAGTCGATTGCTTCGCGCCTTTGGCTCTCCCGCAACCGCCGCCCGTCAATACTTTTACAGTAAAAAATGCATTTATCGCGTGGCTTTTTTATGCTGTCAAACCTATATGTACATTATAGAGGCTGATTCCGATAATCACTGCCATGAGACCGATAAACAGCCTGTCCACGGCATGATTGTCCAGTTTCTTATTAAAAGCGCGGCCCACGATCCCGCCGCCGATGCCGCCTGCCACCATGCATACAAGGGAGCCGATTCGAAACGCCGGAACACTGTGCGTCATAAGCGTGCTGATAAAGCTGGCCGCCTGGCTGAACAGGATGATATACAGGCTGTTGGCCGCCGCCGTTTTTGTATCCATGCTGAAAAAATAATAGAGCACCACAAGATTGATCGGGCCTCCGCCGATACCCAAAAAGCTGGACATGACGCCAAGAGCCAGCCCGATACCGATGCAGCCCGCCGGATTCTCTATCCTTCTGGTACAAATCCGGCTGCGCATTACTGTATATACTAACGTCCCGACCGTGACAGCCGCCAGACAGCCCGCCTGCACTGCGCCTGCTGTATTTTGGTTTGCAAACGCGCTCTTGACAAGCTGGAACAGCTCTTTTCCAATCACACCTCCGACGGCCGCCCCCAGCGCCAACGGTGTCCCTGTGCGCAGCTCCACCTTTTTTTCTCCTGCAAGCATGGTCCTGCCTACCGAATAAAGGCTCATGGAAAGAACCGTACAGCAGGAGAGGAAGTTAATTGTGCTGACCGTCTCCAGGCGGAACAGGTCCATGACCGGTTTAATAATGACTCCGCCGCCGATGCCGCAGATGGCGCCGACAATGCTGGCCAGAAAGCTGATCAAAAAATATTCTGCCATGACTCTCCCCTTTATTGATACAAAAATCGGTTTCTCTTTTTCCCTTTCTTACTATACGTCTTAATCTGCGGGAAGTCAAGCAGATGCAGGGCGTTTCATACGTTCATAAAATGTTCAAAGTCTTTTCAAAATTCTTTTACACAATTCACATGATTTCTTCATGTTTCCCCCGTATTATATAGACATAAGATAAACATCTTAAAGATGCTGCTTATAAGATTTTTTTCATAATACTCGGGCTGATAAGAAATTATCAGCTCTCCTCCCTTTTTCAAATAATCATTTTGTTGGAAAAAACACCCGGATCGGGTGTTTTTTCCATCCCCGGACTTTTCCCACATGTTCTTTTCCCTTACGGCCGTTTTACTTCCCGCACAAGAAATGCAAGCGCCAAAAGATTCGGCATGGCCATCAGGCCGTTGAAAATATCCGAGAGCTGCCAGACCTGTTCCATCGGCCCGAGGCTTCCCAAAAATACCGCTGTCAGATAGCCTGCGAGATACAGATAAGAAAAGTCATGCCCCGTTTTCTCCTCCAGGTACGTTACAGCCTGTTTTCCCATATAATACCATGCAAGAATCGTTGCGAAGGCAAACAGTACGACGCACACAGAGACCGCATATCCGCCCAGATTGCCGAGCCCGCGCGTAAAGCATGCACTCGTAAGCGCCGCTCCGTTCTTTGCGGCCGCCCCAAGCTCCCCGCCAGTGGCACTAAGGATCGCCAGAGCCGTTAAGGTACAGCACACGATCGTGTCAACAAACACCTCAAAAATCGCCCATTGACCCTGTACGCCGGGCGAAACCCGATCGGTCCCTCCGTTTAAGACAGCCAGGCTTCCAAGGCCCGCCTCATTGGAGAATACGCCGCGCGCAATCCCGTACCGCACGCAGCGGCTGACACCAAAGCCCGAAACTCCGCCGGCCGCACTGCGGATCGCAAACGCATCCTTAAAAATCATCGCAAAGACAGCCGGAAGCTCCCTCCAAAAGCATGCGATCACAGAAAGTGACGCCAGGATATAAATCGCGGCAGAAACCGGGGCCAGCCGCTCCGAAGCCCTGGCAATCCGCCCTATGCCTCCGGTGACAATGCGCCCCGCAAGCATGGCCAAGAGCACACCAATAAGCGCCGGTGAGACAGAAAACGTAAATTCCAGCGTTTCCGAGATCGCGTTGGCCTGCACCATGCTCCCCATGCCGAACGAGGCCAGAATGCAGAGTACGGCATACAGTACGGCAAGGCCGGGCAGTTTCAGCCCCTGTTCCAGGTAGAGCATCGGGCCGGACAGCCACTTTCCCTTTTTATCACGTCTCCGGTAACGGATCCCAAGCTCCGTTTCCCCGTAGGCAGTCCCCATTCCAAGGAATGCCGAAAGCCACATCCAGAACACTGCTCCCGGGCCCCCGGCTAGCAGCGCGGTCGCGACTCCTGCAATATTTCCTGTCCCGATCGTCGCAGCGAGTGCCGTACAGGCGGACTGGAATTCGGAAATGCCTCCCTCCTTTTGGTCTTTACTCCCTCTCAAAAGGCTGCCCGCCGTCGTCTGCCACCATGTACGAATGCCTAGGATGGGAAAGAAGCCCAGGCGCACACTATAGAGAAGGCCGGCAGCCAGAAACAAAACCAGCATGCCCGGTCCCCAGATTATTTCATGAAGCGTCTGAAGCATATGCACTCCCAGTATTTTCTCATTATGTTTTATTCCAATTTTGCGCGAGATATGCTATACTGAAAAAAGAATAACTATCATTCAAACCGTGTCATTCAGCCGGTGTGCAGATCACACAAAGCTGCTGCATAGAATACAAGAGTGAAAGGGGGGGGAATTACTTGCCGGGATTTACGACGCACTATCTTTTTGGTGTTAAGGCCTATAACAATCTGCCCAATGCCTATTTAAAGCATGTAATTTCCAAATACCGCTGGCTCTACCAGCTCGGGCTCCAGGGACCGGATATTTTCTTCTACAATATCCCAATCCTGCGCCATCGTGACTACCGAAACGTCGGTTCCTATATGCACGAACATCACGTAAACGCCTTTTTTTACCATTATCTAGCAGGGCTTTCGGAAATTTCTTCCCGCCAGCAGCGCGAACAGGCCGTTTCCTATTACGCCGGCTTCCTCTGCCACTATGTGGCCGACTCCATCTGCCATCCCTATGTATATGGAAGAATTCAATATGAGGCGGAAGGGAAGGGAGCACAATTTCACGGTCTTCATGCACAGCTTGAAAATGATATCGACATGCTGCTCTTACGTAAATTCAAACAAAAAAAGCCGTCCGAATTCAACCAGGCGGCAACCATCTGCCTGAACGGCCAAGAGACGCAGTTTATTTCGCGGTTCTTAAGCCGCTGTATCAATCAAACGTATTACCGGATCACGGAAAGCAACAATTTTCAGGTGACGGAGGGGATGGTTTGCCGGTCCATCTTCGCAATCCGTTTTGGCGGACGTCTCCTCTCCGACCCGGCTGGACGCAAGCAGAATGTGATCCGTTTTTTCGAGACCCTGCTCCTTCGCCAGCCCATTGCCTCCAAAAAGCTCGTAACGGATGCACCGCCTGCCGGTATTCGGAGTATCCTGAATCTCGATCATGAGGTCTGGACGAACCCCTGGAATAAGGCACTTGCCTCCCGTGCCTCCTTTTTGGAGCTCTACCGGCAAACCCTGCAGAAGTGCAGTCTGGTCTACTATCGGCTGAATGCTATGCTGACCGACGAAACGCCCCTTGGAGAACAGGATTGGGGGGAATTTCTCTCCGAGCTTGGAAATTACTCCTATCACAGCGGCCTGGATGTCGGCGGAGCAATTGAATATAACAGAGAAAGGAATGTCACATGATGAAACCTTTGATCCTACTTTCCGGCGGCACCGGAGCTGCCGCCAACGGGACCCCGACCTGGACCCTGAATCAGAATTACGCAGAAAACGTACGCCGTGCCGGCGGACTCCCGCTCCTCGCCGTAGATAATGCCTGTGCAGACGAATATGCCGAGCTTGCAGACGGCCTCTTATTAAGCGGCGGAAAGGACGTCGCAACCTCGCGCTACGGCCAGGAGCAGAAATTCGACTTCGTCATCACAGACCCGCAGCGCGACGATCTGGAATACGGCTTAATCAAGGCGTTTGTTATGCGCAAAAAGCCGATCTTCGGAGTCTGCCGCGGAATCCAGATCCTGAACACCTATTTCGGAGGCACCCTGTATCAGGATATTCCCGCCGAGCTCGGCGGGGATCATGCGAAGGGCGTCTGTCATCCTGTACGTCTGAAGGCCGATTCGATTCTCGGCCGTCTCTACGGCGGGACGTTAGAGACCAACAGCTACCATCATCAGGCGCTTGACGCGCTCGGGGACGGTCTCATCGCCATAGGCTGGTCCGATGCAGGCGGCCATCCGATCGTGGAGGCCATCGAGCATGAATCCCTTCCCATCTGGTCCGTCCAGTGGCACCCAGAGCGCATGACTGGCCCGGAAACGAACCCCAAAAATTGTGCGGATTCTTTGCCGATCTTTGAGTATTTTATCGGACAGTGCCGGAAATGACCATAAAAAGGTGCGCGTAAAGAAACGCTGTGCAGAGGGGCGATCCGGCTGCACAGCGTTTTTTGTTTTTATTATCAGACCTTCTTCGGCACATCCTCCGGCACTTCCTCTGGGCCAGCTTCGGTGCTGCTCTCGGCTCCCTTTAAGTCGATCGCCTCACCGGCCTTGTAGCTCTTGTCAAGAATGGCTGCACCGCCATCCTCTGTGATCTTTACATTCAGCGCAAAGGTATCCCACAGCGTCCCGAACGAGGTTGCCGAGGAATTTTCGATCTCCAGGGACTGAACGGCAACCATATCGTTAAACAGCTTCACAAGCTCGGCCGCGTATTCCATCGCCTGCGCTTCGCTCGTATCCGCCTTTACGGTCCAGTTCAAGGCGATTGTAAGGGCTTCCTCATCGGCCGTAAAGTCAAACGCAACCGACTGCGGATAGTTCTCCGTATTGGTAAACACCTCCGTGGCATCGTGCCGGACCTGATCCCAGTCGTACATGGACTCCTCAAACGGTTCGTCGTCGATCAGAATATTCTGATCCCGCGGGAGGGTCTCGTCATCGTCATCTCCCTCAAACTTCGCGGGATCGATTTCCTCGTCCCCTGCCCCCACATTCTCATCCATGACAGCGGGCGTCTCATCTGAAATGCTGCTCTTTGTACAGCCGCTAAGGGCCAGTACGGCAAACGCCAGGACAGCCATTCTTTTCAATATTCTCATTATAACTCCTCCTAAAATTGCTTACTGATTTTGCGCACCTGCCTATTATAAACGATTCCCCCAAATTTTTGTACCCCTTTTTATAAAATATCATAAATTTTTTATTTTTTTGTAAGGAACTTCCTCCGCCGCCAAACTTCCGCTGCCACGGCCGGATTCCTGAGCGGTTCCCCCGCCCTTTTCCATGTTTACCGTATCCTTTACAATATAAACCGGGCGGTCCTTCAGCTCCGCAAACAGGATCGCGATGTATTCCCCGATGATCCCGACGATCACAAACAGCATCGCGAACATAAACGAAATCAGGACCACGATCGTCGCATAACCGCTTGGCGCACCGTATTTGGCCCAAGTATGGATCGTGTAAAGCACCATGAGCACACCGAAAAGCGCCGTCACCGCGCCCGAATAGATCCCCAGCTTTAACGGCAGATCCGAAAAGCACAGGATCGTATTGACGGAAAAACGGAACAGCTTTCTTAAGCTGTATTTGCTCTCCCCCGCCACCCGCGGCCTGGCCTCGTAGGACAGCGTCGTCTTCGCAAAGCCGATGCTCTGCACATAGCCCCGCAGGAAGCGCACCTTTTCCCGGTAATTCCTTCTTAGCACCTCGGCCGCCTGTCTGTCTACCGCAAAAAAATCGGAGGCATTTGGCTCAAACTTTACGTCGGAAAGGCGATTAATCAGCTTATAAAAGGCAGACGATGTGACATTCTTTAGCAGGCCGGCGCTTTTGTTTCTGACACGCACCATGCTTATGACCTGACAGCCCGCCTCAAATTTTTCCACGATTTCGGGAAGAAGCTCTGGCGGATGCTGCAGATCCGCATCCATGCAGACGATCCCGTCCCCGTCTGCATAGTCAATCCCGGCAATCATGGCCGCTTCGTGGCCGAAGTTACGCGAAAACTCGACAAGCCTGACCCGCCTATCCTCTCTGGCAAGCCCGCGCAGCAAGCGCCCCGAATCGTCACTGCTCCCGTCATTGACAAACACGAGCTCGTAGTCCCATGAAGCGGGAAGCGCCCGCAAAACGGCCGTGGCCTCGGAATAAAAATCCCGCAGCCCCGGCTCCTCGTTGTAGACCGACACGACCACTGAAAGCAGCTTACTCATAAATCTTGATCTCCATGTCCGAATGCTCCGGAACCTGCTTTTCTTTTGGCGGCAGCTTCCTGTAATCCCCGTATATCTGCTTTAAATACGGCTCCCAGCCGGCCGGAATGAAAAATTTTGTATCTGCAAAGGGAACCTCCCTCACCTCGTCGGCCCATCCCCGATCCATCTCCACGTAGAAATAATCGGGCGCATAATTCGTATAAAAATAGCGCCGCGTCTTCTTTTTTCGGTCCTTTTTACAGAGCAGACGCCATATCCGGTAGATAAAAGGAAACGGAATCAGCCTTCCCACATGCGAAAGCACGAAGACCGCCGCTTTCATTGCCCCCCTGTAATCGGAATAGTCGAGCCTCCAGCGGTGCCCCAGCGCCAAGCCGTAAACGATGCAGTGCAGAAGCTTCGTGCAGGAAGCGGCAATTTTTCCGTCCGGAAGTGCATCCATGACGAACAGATCGACGTTTAAGCGGCTGATCTTCTCGTCATAAAATGCCGTCTTTTCGTTTTCCACAAACTTCTGGCTTTTCTCATACGTCACACGGGAGACAAAGTCATAAAACGCCCGGCCCCCATGGTACTCACAGGGCTCCACGAACGACATGGTATCCGGCAGCTCACGCCGCACCACCTTCACAAACAGCTCATATTGATTCCGCGTAAACACGACGTCCACGTCATCATCCCAGGGGATAAAGCCCTGATGTCGGACCGCCCCCAAAAGCGTCCCAGAGTCCAGGGCATACCGGATCTTATATTTACGGCAGATGCGGTCAATCTCCTTTAAGAGCGTTAAATTGACCGCATGCACCTTTTCCAGGCCGTTTTCGGCGCCTGCATGTTTTTCTGTGCTCACTGTGCCAAACCCTCTTTAATCATTTTTGCCATATAGGCAAGCTTCTCGTCGGTCATTCCAGGATATACGCCCACCCAAAACGTATCCGCCATGATGCGGTCCGTATTCAAAAGCCCTCCCACGATGCGATAGCCTTCCTTGTCTTTCCGCATTTCGTCAAAGCAGGGATGCTTTGTCAGATTGCCGGCAAACAGCATACGGGTCTGTACGCCCCTCTCCTCGATATAGCGGACCAGGCTGTTTCTGTCTACGCCCTCCCGGCATGTGATCAGGAAGCCAAACCAGCTCGGTACGGAATTTTTTGCGGCTTCGGGCAGGATCAGCCTGTCCTCCGTTCCCGCAAGCGCCGTCTTAAGATACGAAAAGTTATGGCGCCGTCTCTCGACAAAGGCCGGGAACTTGTCGAGCTGTGCACAGCCGACCGCCGCCTGGAGGTCGGTGGCCTTTAGATTGTATCCAAAATGCGAGTATACATATTTATGGTCATATCCCAGGGGCAGCTCCCCATACTGGCGGTCAAAACGGTGCCCGCACAGGTTGTCATGCCCTGAGGGGCACGAGCAGTCTCTCCCCCAGTCGCGGAACGACCGGATGACCTTATGCAGAAGCGGGTCATTCGTATACACCGCGCCTCCCTCTCCCATGGTCATATGGTGCGGCGGATAGAAGCTGGAAGTCCCGATGTCGCCGATCGTCCCCGTGAGCCTTTCCTCGCCGTCAATCGTATAGCGGCTTCCCAAAGCGTCACAATTGTCCTCCACGAGCCAGAGACCGTGCCTTTTGCAGAAGGCACGGACCGTCTCAAGGTCAAACGGGTTTCCGAGCGTATGTGCCAGCATGACTGCCTTGGTCTTTTCGGAGAGAGCGGCCTCAAGCCTTGTCACATCCACATTATACTGCGGGATCGTCACATCCACGAACACCGGAACCGCCCCGTACTGAATCGCCGGATTCACCGTTGTCGGGAAGCCCGCGGCCACTGTGATCACCTCGTCGCCGCGCTTTATCCGTCTCTCCCCCAAAAGCGGTGAGGTCAATGCCATAAACGCCAGCAGATTCGCCGAGGAACCGGAATTTACCAGTGAGCAGAAACGCACATCTAAATAGTCCGAGAGCTTTTTCTCAAACTCGTCCGTGTAACGCCCCGAGGTCAGCCAGAATTCCAGTGCACTGTCCACCAGATTGACCATTTCCGCCCGGTCGTACACGCGGGAGGCATACGGAATCCTGTCCCCCTCATGAAAGCCTTGCCCCTGCTTATGAAACATGTCTGCATATTCGGCCACCATCGCAAGAATTTCCTGCCTTGCCTGGGCTTCTGTTTTTGATTCAAACATGGCTGTTCCCCTCTCCAAACATTTCCGCGATCTGACGGTCCATCACAAGCGTCGTGTCGCCGTCTGCCGCATGGCTTTGATACCATTCCACGGACATTTTGACGGCGTCCTTTACGCCATAGCGCGGCTGCCAGCCGAAGGTCTCCTTTAGCCTGCCGCAATCAAGCTTCAGAAAATTGGCCTCATGCGGTCCGTTGTCATTCTGTGTAATCCAATGTACCCCGCCGCCCCAGGCATCGCAGAACAAGTCCGCCAGCACGCCTGTCGTCACGCAGTCCTTGTCATCCGGCCCCACATTATAAGAATCCGCAAGGGCACGGTCCTCATACTGCGCCTTTGCCACCATCAGATAGACCGCAAGCGGCTCCAGCACGTGCTGATAAGGGCGTGTGGAGTTCGGGTTGCGCACCACGATCGGCGCGCCCTTCCCTACGGCCCGGACACAATCCGGCACGATCCGGTCATTCGCAAAATCACCGCCGCCGATCACGTTGCCCGCCCGACAGGTTGAGACGGCACAGCGCCCATCTGTAAAAAAAGATCGCTTATAGCTGTGCGTCACAAGCTCCGAGCAGGATTTGCTGTTCGAGTAGGGGTCAAATCCGTCCAGACGATCTCCCTCCCGATAGCCGTAATCCTGTTCCACATTTTCATATACCTTGTCGGTCGTCACATTGACAACCGAGCGCACGGATCCGAACTGTCTTGCGCATTCCAGGACGTTCACGGTCCCCATCACATTCGTCTCATAGGTCAGGACCGGCTCCCGGTAGGAATCCCGGACGATCGGCTGCGCCGCCAGATGCAGGACAAATTCAGGGCTTGCTTTTTGAAACGCCGCCTTCAAGCCAGACAGGTCGCGGACATCGCCCGTGATCGAGTCCATATGCCTCTCTAAATCGGCCAGCGAAAACAGAGCCGGAGCTGTGGGCGGTTTCAGCGAATAGCCCGTGACCTGTGCACCGGCTTTTACCAGAATTCTGCAAAGCCAGCTTCCCTTGAAGCCGGTATGCCCGGTCACAAGGACACGCTTTCCACGGTAAAACTCAAATACCTCTGTCAAATTCATGCTGTCACTCCCATATTTTCCACGGCGCCGCACCGGACTGCCACATCTTCTCCAGCTGTTCGCGTTCTCTCTGCGTATCCATGCATTTCCAGAAGCCCTCATGACGGTATGCCATCAGCTCCCCGTCTCTCGCAAGGCTACGGAGCGGCCCCTGCTCAAAGACCGTCGTATCATCCTCCAGATATTCGAAAATGCCCGGATTCATGACCATGAACCCCCCGTTGATCAGCCCCCCGTCGTCGTCGTTCTTTTCACGGAACGCGTGGATGCTGCCGCTCTCCGCCACGTCCAGGACTCCAAAACGCTGACCGATGTTGACCGCCGTAATAGTCGCAATTTTCCCATGGCTTCTGTGGAAGCGTTCCAAGGCCTTTAAATCAACATCGGCCACACCGTCGCCATACGTCAGCATGAACGGCTCGTCCCCCACATATTCGCGGATGCGCCGGACACGGCCGCCGGTCATGGTGTGCAGCCCCGTGTCGATCAACGTCACCTTCCACGGCTCGGAATAGTTATTGTGGACCTTCATCGAATTATCAGCCAGATCAAAGGTCACATCCGAGGTATGCAGGAAATAATCCGCAAAAAACTCCTTCACCACGTACTGTTTATAGCCCAGGCAGATGATAAATTCATTATACCCATGCTGGGAATAGATTTTCATAATATGCCACAAAATCGGCTTTTCTCCGATCTCCACCATGGGCTTCGGTTTTAAGTGGCTCTCCTCACTGAGCCGCGTCCCAAAGCCGCCGGCCAGAATTACGACTTTCATATGATTTCTCCTTTATTGTAGCTGTAGTGGTTCTTCCATAAACGCCGGATAAAACGGCGGTTCTTCCTCTCTGAAGATATTGAGGCGATGCTCTTTCATGAGCGTCAGCGCCTCCCGGGTCCCTTCCTTGTTGTATTCGAGGGCCTCGGCAAGGGCCTCATCCGTTTCGTTTTCAAAATTCCAGACCGTGACATGGACATGCTGGTTATGGATTTTCCTGTGCTTTGCAAAGCTAAATTCCTCTGCGGTCGTCAAGACATTCCCTGCGATCAATACGACGGCTGCCGCAACTGCAAGCCTTTTGAGGGCCCTCTCTAAGCGCCGTGCGGACCGGAATTCCTTTGCGGCCAGCGCAAAGGTCAAAAATATCCCCACAATTCCGATCTGGTATTGTAGCGCATACCGCGAGCTCATGCCATAAATGTCCTTTGGAATAAAGATCCAGCGGGTCACGAGAATCATCAGGTGATTCATGCCGCCGCCCGCCAGGAGCATCAGCGGAAAAATCGTCCTGTTTACGATTCCATAATAGAAATTCATCCAAAGTGCCAGAACATACACGCCGATGACAAGAAGGCCCACCAGGCACCAAACCTTACCCGGAACCCAGTCCATACGCCGGGTGATCCATTCCGTTCCGAATACCATCGACGCAAAGGATTTCAGGAAAAATTTTACAAAGTACAGCGGCTGCTCCAAAAATGTGGCGAGAAACGGTGCATCGCTCGCCCCCGAGTATTCATAAACCGCCTTGGAATGACTCCACAGATAAAGAAGCAGTGGCGTTCCTGTAAGCACCAGAAGGCCGGCAAGCCTCCCGGCGTCTAACACGCAGTGTCCGGCACTGCCGAATCGGCCGCGCAGATAGATGAAGCCATAGGCAAGCACCAGCGTCACGATATAGATCGCACAATATGGTCCTGCAACCAAGATTGTAACGCATGCCGGAAGCAGAGCCAGGCGCAGGGCATCTCCCTTCTTCCCCATTTGGCCGTATACCCGGTCTAAGACCAGATAGTGATAGTAAAAACAGGCAAATGCCAAAAAATGTACCCAGCCCGTTCCGTTGTACAGCATTTCCCACTTATTCAGGCTGAACATAAACACCATCATACCGGAATACCAGCCGATGCCGATGGATTCCCTCCGGCTGTAGCCCGCGACCAGAAGCGCCGAAAGGCCAAAGCTGCATACGCCCATGAACCGGTCGAACGTCACGCTATATCCAAGAAACTGTACATTAACGGCCCGTTCCAGGTAATTGACCGGAATCCTTGTCAAAAGATCCGGAACGAAAAACTTTTTAGGATTCCATATATCGGGCAGATACGAATTGATCAGCCGAATATAGTCCGAATAAATAATGTCGATCGTTGCAGCATGAAGATATAAAAGATAAAACAGAACCCCAAGGAGAGGCAGCCCTGTGTAGACGTATTTTTTGCAGTTTCTCATCCATTCGCTCCTCTTTGGCAGCAGTCCGGCTGTCTAGTCCGTTTCTTTCCTTTACGCCGGAGCCTGTATCTGCTCCTGTGCCACCTGCTTTGCGGCGGCGTTCACGGATCTTTTTGGCCTGCGGCGGCGTCTGCGTTTCTTTTTGGACGGCGGCTCCTTTTGGCCTGCGGGCTGCGGTGTGGCCGTCCCGGCCTCCTGTGTCTCTTTTTCCGGCTCCTTTTGCCCGACAACAGACTGCAATACAACAGCCTCCTGCTGCGCAGTCTTCGCAGACGAAGCCGGCTTTTTCTTCCTTCTGCGCCGCTTTTTCTTTACCGACGAGGGAACGGTGTGTGCATCCTTTTCAACCGTTTGAGGAGGTTGAGTCCCGGAATCCCCCGGCTTGTCCTCCCGGATCTCAAGCGAGGCGGCCGCTGCCTGATTGGCCTGCGGCTGCAAGGAGGTCGCCCCCCGCCCGGGTTTACGGCGGCCGCGGCTGCGGCTTCGTCTGCCTGTCTTTTTTTCAGAACGCTCATTCTGCCCGACAGACTGCAAAGCTTCCTCCTGTTTGGAAGCCTGCATCCCGGCCTGTTCCTCTGCCTTCTGCCGCCTTGCTTCCTCCTCGGCCTGTTTTCTGGCTTCCTCCTGCTTCTTCGCCTCGGCCTGTCTTCTCACTTCCTCCTGCTTCTTTGCCTCGGCCTGCCTCCTGGCTTCCTCCTGCTTCTTCGCTTCGGCCTGCCTTCTTGCCTCCGCCTGTTTCTTCGCCTCGGCCTGCCTCCTGGCTTCCTCCTGCTTCTTTGCTTCGGCCTGCCTCCTGGCTTCTTCTTGTTTCTTCGCTTCCGCCTGCCTCTTGGCTTCTGCCTGTTTCTTCGCCTCGGCCTGCCTCTTGGCTTCCTCCTGCTTTTTCGCCTCGGCCTGCCTCTTGGCTTCCTCCTGCTTTTTCGCCTCGGCCTGCCTTTTCACTTCCTCCTGCTTTTTCGCCTCAGTCTGCCTTTTTCCGTCCCCTTGCTTTTTGGCCCCCTGCTGCCCCTTTGCTTTCTGCTCCTGCCTTTTTTTTGCCACAGGCCGGGACCTTTCTCTATTATCCCGCTTTCCTGGCTTTTGAGCAGGCTCCGTTCGCTCCGTCTGCGCCCCCCGCACCTGTTTGCGCTTCTGGTGCGACGGATTCCAGTCTGACAGTACCTTCAGCACATCCTCCAAGTATCGGTACTGGTTCCATGCCTCCTCCTTCGACGAATAATTTTCGTGTACCGCCTTATTTCCAAGAAGCCGAATCTGATTCAGCTCCCATTTTGCCACCCGGTCCAGGTAGCCCTTCTCGTCTAACCACCAGCCAAACTGCTGGTAGGTCATAATATTTTTTCTTTTTCGTCCCCGGTTTCCGCCCCCATAGGCGTTTTGCGCGCTCTTTGCATTGGCAACAGCCTGCGCTGTATTGTCCAGCTGAATCCCGTTCATGCCGGCCACCAGATTCAAAAGCATTTCCAGATTCTGTCGGCCCTTTACCATAGCCGCGTTATACTCGCCGCGTCGGAGCCATTGCTTCTCTTTCTTCATCTCACGCCGGACAGGGTTCAAATAGACTGCCCGCCTGACCTTAAGAAACAGACAGCCGCCTACGGCAAACACCGCAAGCGCCGCAATCAACCAAAGGACTGTCTGATATTGTCCTTCCATTTTAATCAAATTCTCCTTATTTAATCGGCTTCGATCTTTACGATCATCGCCATTTTTTCATCGCCTCTCGTCTCCTGGGCATTCGCCACGTGGAAATTACAGGAAAACTCCAAGGAAATCATCTGGTATGGCGCCGCTTCCAGTTCATAGTGCATGAGATTGTCCGTAAACACCAGCTTCGGCAGCGTCCTCCCGTTCATCTTGATCTCGCATACCTGGTCCCCTGTCACGATTCCCGGATAATAGCAGCTTAATACAAGCCTTCTTGAATTGCCGTTTAAAAAGACGATTTTTGCATGCTTATCAATCCAGCCGTCGTTGTAGCTTCCATAGGCCAGATTAAAGCGCTGCGTTTTCAAAAAATCGGTCACATCCTGATATGCGTTATTGGCCGGGTCCTCGCTCAGGATGACCATGTCATCGGTAATCTCCTTCAGGTCAAAGTCACTGTCAATAAATCGTAATGTTGTCTGCGTTTCCTCACGCTTCCTATCGTAGACCTTCAGGAATGTCTCTGCCGTAAAATCACTCAGTTCGTAGCCGTTCCCGATGATGTAGACCTGTTTGTCATAAATACCGCTTCCATACTTTTCAATCGTTTCCTCCGCCAGGGAGTTATAGCGGAGCTGGTTCGGCCAGAAGTACAGGTTTTCCCACTGTCCCCGATAAAAGGTCTCCACGGGGAACAAAAAAGCCAGATAAAGAAAAACTAGGACACCTGCCCTTCCCATGATCCGGGACATATACGCCAGAAACAGAAGCGCCGCGGCGTACACCACATAGATCCAGCGCATCTCCACACGGATCGTAACGCTCGACGAGCCGATGCAGAGGGCAATAAAGGACAAGGCCAGCAGGGAATTCTTTACATGAACCAGGAGCCGCCCACGGTCACGCAGCATGCCTGCGATAAAGCAGGCCACTGAGGCGGCTAAGATCAGGTTCGTACCAAGAATCAGCCTCCGGATTCCAGACGGGGAGTCCTCATACGGCAGAAGGCAGAGATAGTCCGGACCCGAATTGCGGCCAAAGACAAATGCCGCCTGTGTCCACGCATGTCCGACTGCCTCTGACAGCTCAAACGTATCCGCCACATCGGTCCCGCCTGTTCCGGCCGGGGACAGGGTCCCGATCGTGAGGAAGCGAATTAGGAGGATCAGGGCCAAAACGCCGGCGGTGATCAAAAAAAGCACCCACTTGGCGAGTTCCCTGCGGCCCTGGTCTTTCAGGCGCTTTCCCCTCAGGCGGCTTCTCCCGCGAAGCGTCTCATCCTGGGACGCCCTGCCGCTCTCCTGCCTCGTTCCTAAAAGCAACGCAAGGAGCAGAACCGGAAACAGGACCAGATAGCGTTCATGGATAAAGCTCGCCAAAAAATACAGAAGACAGCCCCACAAAAATGCGGTTGAGTTCCGTCCGTTCACATAGCGGTACAGGCAGTAAAACAGCCCAAGCGCCGCCCAGAGCCCGAGGCTTTCCATCAGCCCATAAAATTGTCCGATCTGGTAGTAGGCAAACCGCGACAGGAGATAGGCCGCCGCCAGCGCCAGGCTGATGAGCCCGCGCTTTTTGCTCATACGCATGGCGATCCGGTAAAGCGTGTATGCGATCAGCACGTTTAGCACAATGTTAAACGGCACCATCCAGGTGATATGATTCCCGAGCAGAAAAAGCTCCAGCCAGGCGGCCAGATAAAAAACAAAGCGAAATCGCGAGCTTCCCATCGGAAAGACAAATTCCGTGAAGGACTGCTCCCCGTAACACGACCAGAGATACAGGTCATCCATGTAGAGCCCTTTTAACTCCACGCCCCGATTGATGAAGAATCCGAAACCGAGCAGGAGTGCGAAGACCAAAAGCTCCCCCTTCCTCCGCTCAAACTCCTCTGCGATCCTGTCCTTTATCTCCATTTGTATTCCCCTTCGTGCCTTTTCTCAAACGTATTTTCTGTGGTGCGCCCCCTCCGCCCGGCAGTTTTTTTGTTTTATATAAAAAACCGCTCCTCCAGCATCAGACACAGCGTATGATAGATCGGCAGATGGAGCTCCTGAATCCTGTAAGTCTCCTGCTCCGGCGCAATGACTGCCACATCGGCAAACGCCGCCAGCTTTCCGCCGGTCTTCCCCGTGAGCGCAAGAACCTTCATTCCCCTGGCCCTCGCGGTCACCGCCGCATACAGGATATTTTCCGCGTTGCCTGACGTGCTGATTCCGAGGAATACATCTTTCGGCATGCCGTAGCCGTTCACCTGCTGCGCATAGGAAAGCACCGGGTCTACATCATTGGCAAAGGCAGAGGAAAGAGCCGCATGGTTTGTCAATGCGATCGCCGGGAGCGCCCCCTGCAGCTTTCCGGCCAGATACTCCCCGCGGTCGCCGCCCGCCTCCTTAAGCGCGCCTGCCATAGCGTCCGGAACCGGACGGCGCTTCACAAAGCCCTTCATGAGCTCACCGACAATATGCTCCGCATCCGAAGCGCTACCCCCGTTCCCCGCAGCCAGAAGCTTTCCTCCCGCTGCATAGCATGCCTCCAAAAGCCCGTATGCCGCTTCTATCTCTTTTTGTATGCTTCCCAAAACCGGATACCGTCTGATCAATTCCTCTACCATAGCCGCTCCCTTTATCTGTTCTGTATTCCGACGCTCTTTTCGGCATGCCCCGCGCCGTGGGCCTGTCCCGACACAGTTTGGCCATTCGCTAAACTGTACTCCTATTCTATCATTGATACCTGCAATCCGCAAGGGGGACATAACGTACAAAATCGTTACTAACACAAAATCCGCAGAAGGTCTCCCTGTCTGCGGATTTCTTCGTCCTGCTTTACATAACAATTACTTAAGAGTAACCTTCGCGCCCTCAGCCTCGAGCTTCGTCTTAATGTCGTTTGCCTCCTCCTTGGAAGCGCCGGCCTTGACAACCTTCGGAGCACCGTCGACAACATCCTTTGCCTCTTTCAGGCCAAGTCCGGTGACTTCGCGGACAACCTTGATAACCTTAACCTTGTTCGGGCCTACCTCGGTAAGCTCAACATCGAACTCGGTCTTCTCCTCCTCAGCCGGGCCTGCTGCACCTGCTGCCGCTACAACAACGCCCGCTGCCGCGGATACGCCAAATTCTTCCTCACACGCTTTTACTAACTCGTTTAACTCTAATACGGATAATTCCTTGATCGCCTCGATAAATTCAGCAGTCGTTAATTTTGCCATTGCTGTTTCCCTCCATATAAATTTTTATAAATGATTCTTTTAGTTGGTACGTCATACGGCATTCCGCCGCAAAAAGACTTACGCGTTCTCGGCCTCGCCGCCGCCCTGCTTCTCTGCAACCTGATTGAGCACACGGGCCAAGTTTGCGATCGGAGACTGCATGCTTCCAAACAGCCTTCCGAGAAGGATCTCTCTCGACGGAATGGTCGCGATTACATTGATGCCCTTCTGGTCGTAGTAGTTTCCCTCTACGATACCGCCCTTTAATTCCAGCTTGTCAGCCGTTTTCGCGAACTCAGCAAGCACTCTTGCCGGAGCAGTCGCATCTTCCTTCGATACAGCCAACGCAGTCGGTCCCTCAAGATGCGGCTCAAGCGCCTCAAACGCCGTTCCCTTTGCCGCAAAGCGGATCATGGTGTTCTTGTATACCTTATAGGAAACACCCGCTTCTCTTAACTGTCTGCGGAGTTTTGTATCCTGCTCAACAGTCAGGCCGCGGTAGTCCACAACTACGGCAGACTTCGCTCCGTCGAAAAGCCCGGCAATCTCGGCAACGATCGGCTGCTTTAATTCAACTTTTGCCATGAATGGTTTACCTCCTGTTTTAGTTTTGTATTGGAAAGCCAGTCATACAAGGAAAACCTCCCTGCCCGCAAAGACAGAGAGGTTTACAAAATTCTGCTGTGAGTTTTGTATGTTCCTCGGCAGGCGTTTTTTCCTTACGCCTTACGGCACCTGCTGTCTTCGGCATTCAATACTCGATTACTCTAACATAATCTATTTGGATTGTCAATCCTTTTAGCCCAAAAGCTTGGCAACATTTAATTTTACGCCCGGACCCATCGTGGAGGTCAGCGTAACGCTCTTTAAGTAAGCGCCCTTAACGGTACTCGGCTTTGCCTTAATGATTGCATCCATAAGCGTCTGGAAGTTGTCCGCTAACTGTTCCTCTGTGAAAGAAACCTTACCAATTGGCACGTGGATAATATTTGTCTTGTCGAGCCTGTACTCAATCTTACCGGCCTTGATGTCGTTGATCGCCTTGGTGACATCCATCGTCACGGTGCCGGCCTTCGGGTTCGGCATCAATCCCTTCGGTCCGAGAATACGGCCCAGACGTCCGACAACGCCCATCATATCCGGGGTCGCAACGACAACGTCAAAGTCCAGCCAACCCTCGTTCTGGATCTTCGGGATCAACTCCTCGGCTCCGACGAAGTCCGCGCCTGCAGCCTGCGCCTCGTCCGCCTTCGGGCCCTTCGCGAATACAAGGATCCGAACGGTCTTGCCGGTTCCGTGCGGGAGAACAACCGCGCCACGGATCTGCTGATCCGCATGACGGCCGTCACAGCCGGTCCGTAAATGAGCCTCAACAGTCTCGTCAAACTTTGCGGTAGCCGCCTTCTTTACCAGCGCAATGGCGTCTGCCGTATCATAAAGAGTGGTGCGGTCGATGGCCTTCGCCGCCTCCAGGTATTTTTTTCCTCTTTTCATTCTAAATAACCTCCTGTGGTATTGTCGGGAGTGCTCCCTCCCACGATATTAAAATCTGCTCAATCCGTCACGGTGATGCCCATGGAACGCGCGGTTCCCGCGATCATGCTCGTCGCGGCCTCGATGCTGGCCGCGTTCAGATCCGGCATCTTGAGCTCGGCGATCTTCTGGAGCTCGGCTCTGGAAAGGCTCGCCACCTTCGTCTTGTTCGGGGTTGCGGAACCGGACTTAATCTTGGCGGCCTTCTTTAACAGGACGGCAGCCGGCGGGGTCTTCGTGATGAAGCTAAAGCTTCTGTCCGCATATACGGTGATGACAACGGGAATGATCATATCTCCCTGATCGGCAGTCCTTGCGTTGAACTCTTTGGTAAACTGTACAATATTGACACCGTGCTGGCCGAGAGCCGGACCAACCGGCGGAGCCGGGGTGGCCTTGCCTGCCGGAATCTGCAATTTGATATAACCTGTTACTTTCTTTGCCATAATTTGGCACCTCCTAAATCATGTGGTAATGGCGGGGATTTCCCTCCCACGCGAGCGGATGTATGAAGCCCTGTCCGGCCTTTTGCCGGCTACATCTTCTTTATTTCCGCAAAACTCAGTTCAACCGGCGTTTCCCGGCCGAACATCTCGACGTTGATGATAATGGACTGCTTGGATTCGTTGACGCTTTTGATCACGCCGACCGTATCCTTCCATGCGCCGGACATGACGACAACCGTATCTCCGACCGCAAAATCAACAACCACACCGGCTGTCTTAAAGCCAAGATTCCTCATTTCTTCTTCTGTCAGAGGCACCGGCTTCGATCCGGGCCCTACAAAGCCGGTCACTCCTCTCGTGTTTCGGACCACATACCATGTGTCGTCATTCATGATCATATGAATCAGCACATAGCCCGGAAACATCTTACGCTCCACCTGCTTCTGGACACCGTTTTTCAGCTCAATCACCGCTTCAAGGGGAACGGAGACCTCTAAGATCTGTTCCTGAAGCCCTCTGTTCTCGATCGTCTTTTCAATGTCAACCTTTACCTTATTCTCATATCCGGAATAAGTGTGTACAACATACCATTGTGCTTCTGACATACTCTCACCTCATCCTCAGCCGATCACAATATTCAGACCGAACTTGATAATCAGATCAAGGACAGCGATCACGATCCCTAGAAGGAGAGTCGATACGATGACGACAGCCGACTGTTTTTTCAGGGTCTCGTTATCCGGCCAGATAATCTTGTTGAATTCAGCTTTTAAGCCTTTGATAAAGTCCTTTTTGGGGGCCTTCTCATTACTTACTGTTTCTCCCATAAATTCACGCCCTTCTTACGAACCGGATTACTTTGTTTCCTTATGCATCGTATGTCTTTTACAAAATCTGCAGTACTTTTTGGTCTCCATGCGGTCCGGATGCGTCTTCTTATCCTTCGTCATGTTGTAATTGCGCTGCTTGCACTCCGTACATGCCAATGTAATTCTTGTGCGCACGACTTCCACCTCCGTTTAAATTCTTTGTAAGGCGGCCCTTTTTCCTGCCCGTTGGCCCAAAAATTTGAGCATAAAAAAAAGACCTGTCATCTTCCATTCGCCCGCTCATTGTAACACAAGAAGCCGGCCGCGTCAAGCATTTTACCGCTTAAAACAGGTCTTTCTCTTATCTTTTTAGACAATTTCATGCCTTTTACAGCACCTTGGACAGAAACTCCTTCGCCCTCGCATGCTGCGGGTTCGCAAAAAACTCCTTCGGCGGCGCGCTCTCCAAAATCACGCCCTCATCCATGAAAAGTACGCGGTTCGCAACCTCCTTGGCAAACCCCATCTCATGGGTCACGATCACCATCGTCATGCCTTCCTTTGCAAGCTCCTTCATGAGGTCCAGGACCTCCCCGACCATCTCCGGATCCAAGGCACTGGTCGGCTCGTCGAACAGAATCACATCCGGGTTCATCGCCAGCGCACGCACAATCGCCACACGCTGCTTCTGCCCGCCCGATAAGGTGGACGGATATGCATCCGCCTTGTCCTCCAGACCGATCCTCTTAAGGAGGGCCAGCGCCTCCCCATACGCCTGCTCCTTGATCTGCGCTTTGGTAGCCTGAGGAGCCGCTTCCTGGCCGCCTTTGCCAAACAGCCGCTGCCGCCTGCGCTTTTTGAGCTCCTGGCACCGCACATAGACCGGAGCCAGCATGATATTTTCGATCACGGTCTTGTTGTTAAACAGATTAAAATGCTGGAATACCATCCCCATATGCCTTCTGTGGACATTAATATCCACACGCATATCGGCGATATCCACGCCGTTAAAAATGATGCTGCCGGAGGTAGGATCCTCCATGCAGTTTAAGCACCGGAGAAAGGTGCTTTTTCCGGAGCCGGATGGGCCGATGACGACGACAATATCCCCTTTGTTGACAGTCACATTGATGCCCTTTAACACCTCGAGCGAGCCGAAGCTCTTTTTCAGATCAATTACGTCTATCACTCTTTTTCAGGCTCCTTTCCATTATTTTTACAAGCAGTGAGATGAACATGACAAGCACGATATAAATAGCCGCCATTACGAGATACGGCACCATAAATTCATAGCTGTTGCTTCCTATGTAGTTAAAGGCCACATAGAGATCCGCCGCACCGACAAAGCTGACGACCGAGGTCTCCTTGATCAGGGCGATGAATTCATTGCCGAGCGTCGGCAGAATATTCTTGACTGCCTGCGGGATCACGATTTTGATCATGGCCGGCGCAAAGCCGAGTCCCACCGCACGGCCCGCCTCAAGCTGCCCCGCGTCCACGGACTGGATACCGCTGCGCATGATCTCCGAAATATACGCACCGCTGTTTAGGCCGAACACAAACATGGCCACACGCACGCCCTGCATCTTAACCCCCATAAGAGGCAGCAGAACATAGTAAAAGACCAGAAGCTGCACGACCATCGGCGTCCCTCTGAACAGCCCTACATAAAAGGTACAGACCGCGTTTAACGCCCGCGGAAGCGTCTTATATTTGGGGATCACGCGGACGGTGGCGATCAGTGTCCCGATCAGGATTCCGATCAGCATGCCGAACACCGCGATCAAAAGCGTGTTCTGGAGCCCCTCCACAACCTTTACATAACCGTTGCGCTCCACGAAGATCTCCACAAACTTGTTCCATTTATTTCCAAAATTTCCCATTGTACCACCTTTATTTATGCGTGCTCTTATACGGAAAGGGCGGACAGCACACTTCTGTCCGCCCGGTCGTCTCCAAACGATCGTTTACTGCATGGCATTGATCGCTTCCGTAATCGCCTTTGCCGGAGCCGCGTCGATGACCACATAATTTACGTTGCCGTTGATCAGATCCTGAACTGCCAGGGAGCCGTTCTTATACGGGACGCACTGTGCGGCAAAGCCGGCAAAGCCCCAGTCCTCGCTTCCCTCTACATAATACTGGCCCGTAGTACCGCTCTGCACACCGATCTTTGCGGAGCTGTCCAGTCCGGAAAGAATCGCCTCAACCGAAGCCACGTCCGTACAGGCGTCAAAGGCCGTATCCGTCCCCAGCGTGATAAGCTTCTGGGACGCCGCATAGTAAGACTCCGAGAAAGTCACGTATTCAGTCCTCTCCTCATTCACCGTGAGACCTGCCATTGCGATGTCACATTTATGCTGGCCTACGGAAAGGCAGACCGCTTCAAAATCCATGTTCTGGATTACCAGCTCCTTTCCAAGCTTTTCGGCCATAAGACCCGCGATTTCCATATCGATTCCTACATAGTCCTCGCCCTGCATATATTCAAACGGTTCAAACGCCGCGTTCGTCGCCACAACGAGCTGGTCCTTGGACTCATCCAGAGCCGCAGACTTGACCGGAGTCGGCTCACCGTCTCCGAAATACTTCTCACAGATGGCATCCAGCGTGCCATCCTCCTTGATCTCCTTTACAAACGCATTGACCTGCTCCAAAAGCTCAGGCTGATCCTTATCGACACCGAATGCATACTCCTCGTCAGTCAGGTCGATATCAATCACCTTCGTCGCGCCTGCCGCCTCATCCGGTGCCGCTGTTGTCTCCGCCGCACTCCCTGCGGTCGTTCCCTCAGCCGCCTTTTCCGTCTCCACCGCTGCCGTAGTCGCAGCCGCCGTCGTCTCCTTCGCTCCGCCTCCGCAGCCGGTAATCGCGGACGCCGCCAGCGCCGCCGTCATACAAAACACAAGCATTTTTTTCATAATGATTTCCTCCTCTTTGTCTTCCATTCCCGAGGTCTCCCTCCAAGATGGATATTACTATACCATACCCCGCCGGAAAATGCAAGTATAAATATAAGATTTTTTTGCATAAAAATTCATTTTTATCACCTCCTGCTCAAAGACGGTCACTCTTTTTCCCTCCCTTCTCTCACTCCCGAAACAGCGCAGCGGAGTCTGGGGCGTGCGGATCCCTTTCCCTCCCTTACCTCCCTCCCGTCATACACAAAACCGCAAAATATACACACGGCACTCCCGCCTCCTTTAACGCACGGGTACACGCCTCGATCGTACTTCCGGTCGTATAAATGTCGTCAACCAGCAGCACGGACCGAAGCTTCGGAAAGGGGTTTGGGGCTCGGAAGGCTCCTGACAGGTTTTTAAACCGCTCCGCTGCCGTCAGCTCCTTCTGCGGCAGTGTCCGCTTTTTTCTGACAAGAAGCTCCGGCTGCACGGGAATACCCAGCTGCCTCCCGAGAATATCCGCCAGAAGCTCAGCCTGATTAAAGCCCCGAGCCCTTCTTCTCGATGCGTGAACCGGTACCGGAACGATTACGTCGATCCCCATGCGGCGTATCGCCTTCCCATACCGGATGGCCAGGGCCGGCCCGTAAAAGTCCAGATATTCCCGCTTATTCCTGTATTTGATCTGTGCCATCGAACGCCTGGCCGTCTCGTCATAATTTAAAAGCGCCACGCCGTACTCGAACGTGCGGCGTCTCGACAGACAGTCTTCACAATATTCTGCGGTATCATCGGAAATCTCCTTCCCGCATTTTTTACAGACAGGGGCTTTTACAAACGAAAGCCGTTTGAGGCAGGAGGGACAAATCCTCCTGCCGGCCGGCTGTACGATCTCCCCGCACACCGGACAGTGGCGGGGAAACAGAAGGTTTAGAATGGTCTCTCTCATAGAATTTCCAGAATCCGGTCCTTAAGGCCGGAATAACGTTTTTGTTCGGTCTCATTGTCCACCATCGCATGGAAAACCTCCGGGATCCCCACCAGGCAGACGCAGGCTTTGGCCCGGGTGATTGCCGTATAGATAAGATTTCTCGTCATCAGCATATGAGGGCCCGGGTAGATCGGGATCACAACCGCCGGATACTCGCTCCCCTGCGATTTATGAATCGTAATCGCATAGGCTAACTCCAACTCCTCAAGCTGCTTAAAGCTGTATTCTACCATACGGCCTTCGTCAAATTCAACGGTCAGGGTCTCGGCAAACGGATCCACCTCGCGGACCACGCCCATATCCCCGTTAAAAACGCCCTCTCCGCGCTCCACCGGGATTCCATGACGTCCGCGGATCTCCCATGCGATCTGATAGTCGTTTTTAATCTGCATCACCTTGTCCCCAACCCTAAAAACGGTCCCGCCGTTTTCCTTCTCAGCTTTATCCGGGGCAGGTGGATTTAAGCACTCCTGGAGACGTCTGTTTAACTGCTCCACGCCAAGAAGGCCTTTTCGCATCGGCGTCATGATCTGGATCTCAGAGATCTCCGCGTCCACATAATTTGGCAGCTTTTCCCGCACAAGCGTAAGCATGTCCCTAAAAATATCGGCCGGCTGTGCCCTACGGATAAACAAAAAATCCTTGCTTCTTTTTTCAAGCGTGACTCTCTCGCCTGCATGAATTTTATGAGCGTTTACGATAATATCACTCTGCGCCGCCTGGCGGAAGATCTTTGTAAGCTTTACGACCGGAAACTTTTCTGACTCGATGATATCCCGCAGTACGTTTCCCGGCCCCACGCTCGGAAGCTGATTGACGTCCCCCACCAGGATCAGCCTCGTCCCCACATTGACCGCGCGCAAAAGCGCATGCAAAAGCGTAATGTCCACCATCGACATCTCATCAATAATGATCACATCGGCATCCAGAGGATTTTGCTCGTTGCGCTCGAAATGCATGCCCTCAAGCCCGCCTTCTATACCACCGTTTTTATCCTCTGCGCCCGGCCGCCCCGTATCTGTCTTGGGGATCCCTGTAATCTCCAAAAGCCGGTGGATCGTCCGGGCCTCATAGCCTGTCGCCTCCGTCATGCGCTTGGCCGCACGCCCGGTCGGCGCTGCGAGAAGGATCTCCATCTCCTCCTTCTCAAAATAGCGGAGGATCGTATTGATCGTCGTCGTCTTTCCCGTACCGGGGCCACCGGTCACAATCAAAAGCCCGTGACTGACCGCCTCTCTCACGGCCTGTTCCTGTAACGGATCCAGCGAAAGCTTCTCTCCGGCCAGGATCTCCTCCAGACGCCTTTTCAGCTTTTCCTCGGGAGCAGGGGCCTCAATGTTCAAATCATGCAGCATGCGGGCCGCGTTGAGCTCCATATAAAAAAAACGGGCCGGATAGACAAAGCGGTCCCCGGCCTTCTCCTTTACGACCAGCTTTTTTTCCATCTGCAGATCCATCAGATGCTTTTCCATGTGCGCCGGCTCGACGCCAAGTAACTCCGATGCATTTTTAAAAAGTGCATCCTCCGGAAGACAGGTGTGCCCGTTTCCGACCGCCTGCAAAAGCGTATAGAACAGGCCGCTTTTAATCCGATAATCCGAATCCGTAAATATGCCGACCCTGGCCGCAATCTCATCCGCAATCTTAAATCCCACACCCTGAATGTCGTCGGCAAGCCGGTAGGGGTTTTCCTGGATCACGGAATACAGGCGGGGCCCATACTGCTGGTATATCTTTAGTGCAAGATTCATCGTCAAACCGTACTGCTGCAAAAACACCATGGCCTGACGCATATCCCGTTTTTCTCCGACCTGCGCGCATATCTCCAATGCCATGCGCTCGCTGATGCCCTTGACCTCGGAGAGGCGCTCCGGCTCCTCCTCCATGATCCGAAAGGTATCTGCCTTAAACTTTTTTACGATTCGCTTTGCCAGAGCGGCCCCGACGCCCTTGATCACACCGGAGGCAAGATAACGCTCGACTGCGGCCGCATCCTCGGGCGGTTTTATCTCATAATGCTCGACCGCAAGCTGCTCGCCATACAGGGAATGCTCCACCATACGGCCTGTGGCCTCAATGCGCTCGCCCTCGCTGATATACGGAAAGGTTCCCACCAGGATATAATCCTCTCTGCCGTCCTGTACACTTAAAACCGAGTAGCCGTTTTCCTCGTTGCGGAATTTAATTTTTTCCACATAGCCCATCACAGTCGCCATAGGTTACTTGTCCAAACTTCTCCCGTTGTAGGATTCCACATATTTGCCGGTTCCAATCGCCACTGCGGTTAACGGCTCCTCGGCGATCATGGTCGTGATGCCTGTTTTTTCCTCAATCAGGGCGTCCAGACCGGAAATCAAAGAACCGCCGCCAGTCAGAACAATCCCGCGGTCATAGATATCTGCTGCCAGCTCCGGCGGCGTACGCTCCAATACGTTGTGGACCGCATCCACGATCTGCATGGCCGGCTCCTGAAGCGCCTCAAGCGTCTCGTCGGAGGTCACGACGATCGTCTTTGGGAGCCCTGTCACCAGGTTTCTCCCGCGCACCTCCATCGTCACCAGCTCGGGACGGCGGTAAGCCGCTCCGATGTTAATCTTGATCTCCTCGGCCGTCCGCTCGCCGATCAGAAGATTGTGTTTTTTCCTCATATAACGCACCAAGGCCTCGTCAAAGTCATCCCCGGCCGTCTTGATCGACGCACTGACAACCGGTCCGCCCAACGAGATGACCGCAATGTCCGCAGTTCCGCCTCCGATGTCCACGATCATGTTGCCGCAGGCCTTCCAGATGTCGATGCCCGCCCCGATCGCAGCCGCCACGGGCTCCTCAATCGTATAGACATCGCGCGCCCCAGCCGCATACGTCGCATCCTCAACGGCCTTCCTCTCCACCTCCGTGGCTCCGCTTGGGATACAGACCGTGACTCTCGGCTTCCTTAACGTGCGCTTCCCTACCGCCTTGTCGATGAAGTATTTTAACATCTTTTCCGTAATGGTATAATCCGAAATAACACCCTTCCTAAGCGGCCGCACCGCCACGATATTCCCCGGCGTGCGGCCGATCATCAGGCGGGCCTCCTCGCCGAAAGTAATCGGTTTTGTCGTATCCCTGTCTAACGCCACCACGGATGGTTCTTTTAAGACCACACCTTTCCCCTTAATATATACCAGAATACTGGCTGTACCCAAATCAATTCCAATGTCGTTTGACATCATCATTGCCTTTTCCCTCCTGTTTTCCTGCAATTCTCCTTATTTTCCATTAAAACATAAAATTTCAATTTTATTATATACAAAGATACAGGGTTTTTAAAGGGGTTTTTGAAAAAATTAGCGGGAAAGGCTTACAGAGCAATCTGCACCTTAAACCAGCCGCCTTCCGCACGGAAGCAGCAAACCGCATTGTGCTTCTCTGCAAAGGCCATGATGGAGTGCATGCCGATCCCGTGGCCGTCCCGATTCGAGACCGGCAAACCTCCACGGGTAAATTCGATCGTCCCTTCATAGGTGTTGGCAATTTCAAACATGAATCGCGGCTTCACGACGCAGATGTAGACAATACGCCGCTTCTCCTACGGCAGCGCACTGCAGGCATGGATAGCGTTTTCAAGGGCATTGGCGAACACAGTGGAGAGCTCCGCGGCAGCTACCGGCAGCTCATCCGGAATCGTCAGGCACGCTTTCACCTCGATGTCCAATCCTCTTGCCTGCTCAAAATAGCGGGACAAAGCCACATCTAAAATGACGTTTTGGAAGAAGCGACGGCGGCTCGTCTCATCCAAAGCTGCCTAGGCCGCAAAGGCATTCGTCTGCTCAAACAGCACGAGGAAAATGGTTTCATAAGCCAAGGCGATAAGAACCAACACCATGACCGTCAGGGGAATGTCTGTGGGCCGTTCATAGATTGCAGACGGGTAAACGCCAAGCGCCTCACGGCATATTCCAAAAGAGGAAACGCCGCAAGGCGCAGAGTAAAGGTCACCACCCCGTTTCCTTTCACGGCATAGTCGATGAGTATGGTAGACAGCTCAGTCCACATACATACTGTATCGGACAGACAAAACGCAAAAACAAACTTGGCCTTACGCTGCCGCGAAAAGAAAAAGAAGAAAAGCAAAGCAGGAACCGAGCCGATCAATCCCCCCACTGTCCCATGACGGCCACGCCCTGCGTGAACAAAAGCCACAGGCAGACTGCACCAATTACGCCAAAAAGAGACGCAAAAGAAAGGAGGAAAATCTTTCGGGACCCTCGATGCTCAAAGACCAGGAGCAGAAGAATGTACATATGCACCATACAGTAGACAATGGAGCTCTGAACAAGGACGATCTGGCTGGGCATTTCACCGTCCTCCTTCCGGATGACCGGCCGGTTACAGGCAGATGTCTTACGCCTCCGGTGAGTCTGCGAAAAGGCCGGCCGAACCGGCCGCTCTACTGCCTCGCAGGTGCCCCGTCCCAGGCCCCGTCTGCTCCGACAAAAAATCCATCCGGCGTCCGGGTATTGGAGAGCATCCGGCCGTTTTCTCCGCAATAATAGTTTTTTTGGTCCACTATAACCCATCTGTTTTCCAGGCGGTATCCGCCTTCGTCAAACCAATACCAAAAGCCTCCGATCCGTTCCCACTGGTTTTTCGGCCAGGTGCGGTCTGTCCTGCACCACCACCAGCCGGCACCATCCTTGATCCAGGTCCCCGCAGACGGTTGATTCACATGGCTGTCAGCCGAAATCGACAATGCCTCCTTTTCTGAAATATAACGGGGTTCCGACTCCTGCCAGCCCCCCTTGTCATTTTCATTCCGGACAGCCTGGACGCGGAAGCGGTACTCCCCTTCCTTTTTTAGAAGCGGAGAAAAATCATAGGTCGTATTGACAGTCGTAATCACGGAGGAGGTCAGCTCCTCCCCGTTGCAGACAAGCTGCAGCTCATACCGTTTGGCATAGTCGTTTCCATCCCAGCAGGCCAGACCGCTGACAGCCGCATCCCAGGCCAGGCTCTCCTCGTCGATATCCAGGTTGTACTCCTCGTCATCCTCATAGGAATGATCGCTCTCTCCAACCTCCGGAAGTGTGAGATAGATCGTCACTCTGGAGGAAGAACGGCTGACGCTTGTCACCACCCCGGAGTCCCTGTCCAGATAAATATCATCTTCCCCGAGCCCGGCTTTAAACATATACCCATCCTCGGCCAGTATGGCAATCTTAATTTTCGGCTTATCTTCCTCGCCCCAGCCGTCTTCCGGCTCGTTAATAATTGTAATTGCATCCTCGGCCAGATAGCAGCCGTCCGTATCCAGCTCAATCTCAATGCTTTCCTCACTGTCCGTCTCTCCTACCGCAATCCTGGACTCCAGGAAAAACGAGATCTCCTCTATTTTCTCCTTTGTATCGGCCAACGCCGCAAACGACGTCACCGCCGTCAGAATCAAAGCCCCCGCCAAAATGGCGCCTGTTTTCCTCAACCGCATATCCACCGCTCCTTTTCTGCTTTTTTGTCATAATAAGAGCATACCACAAATTTTTCCGGGCCGAAACCGCTATTTATCGGCAAAAGTTCGGCAAAGTCCAGGCAAAATACGGTCCTGTCCGCCGGCAGACGTTCCGGTTCACTCCGTTCACAGCAATATGCAAAAATCCATACTAAACTGCGAATGCGGTCAGAATACACGCCTTCGCTTGACAGGGCCTTTTGCAAACGATATAATTTTTTGCATAAATCTAAAACGGCATAGCAGGGAGGCTGTATGGGATCACGGACATTTTTCGAACAGGCGCTTGCAAATTTCACCTTTGAGGCTGCCTGCGGCGGTGCAATCAGGCATCTGGCCGACAACGGCTATACGCTTCGTCAGATCATGGAAAGGCTTGATTATCCGGCTTCCCGTGAGCAGGTGCAGAACGTGCTCCTGGAGCATCTGCTTGCCGGCGGCATCCTTTTAAAAAACGAGCCGGATTTTGCCTGTGTGGGAGAAAAGCCGGATTTTATTCTTGAATATGGCCCCTTTGGGAAAACCAGCTTCCGTCTCAAAGCCCCTAAAGCGGCATCCTCAAAGCCCGCGTGGAGGGACCTCCCGTATCTCCCCGATGTCCTGGGCCCCCTTCCTGCATTTCTTGAACAAAAGCTGTCCGAAAACGGGGTTTCCTTTTCCTATATGTCCTGTGATTTTGGGCTTCACAGGGATGATTGGCCCTCCGCCCTCACAGGGCTTGACGAACGGCAGCAGGATTATATAAATGGCATCCCCTGGGAGCCTGTCTGTATGTACCACCGGCTGACTCCGCGCATGAGGGAAATCTTGACACAGCTTTATAAAGAAGGCGTTTACTCCGGCTCCTGCTTCTTTTTAAAAACAGGCGAAAAACTGATTCTGTAAGTTTTTCGCCGCCGTTTCCTTTATCTTTTTTTAATTTATCCAACACAATTTAGACACAATTTACGCGTATAATACATGATGTGTTATCCGAAAGGATAACCTGCCTTTGTTTCAAGTGGTACACTTGAATACGCAAAGCTTTTTCATACTCATACCTGCCGGAAGCAATTCCGGCAGGTCCCCCTTTCAGTTATCTGTCTGCGTATAGGCTGTCTTTCCGCTTTACAAAGATTCTTTTACTCCACAATAAACCTTTGCAGAGAATCTAATTCCTCCCGGCCCGGATTTTCCAGACTCAGTGTGACCGGCTTGGACAGATCCAGACTATAGATGGCTAGGATCGATTTTGCATCGATGACATATTTCCCTGTTTTCATCACAGCTTCCCCCTGGAAACGGGAAACAATTTCCACAAAATCCTTGACATCGTTGATTGCCTTTAATTGAACTCTTATTTCCTGCATATGCTATTCCTCCTCGAATTCCTCTGTTTTCCGGTCCTCAAACGTATATAGCTTCAGCCTGCCCGTCGTCCCGGAACAAAGCTCTTGTCTCAGGCCATACACGGCGTTGCTGACGACATATTCACCGTCGTTTATATAAATCTCGATCAGATTCGGATCCACATAGATATCCAAACGGTTTCCCTCGCAGACTGCCGGCGTCTCAAACCGGACATCAAACTGTTTCTGCCCGGGGAACACCTTGGAGCGGTCCGTGCGGATACGGTCACCGTCTCTCCGGATCCGAAAGCCGCCTATCTCAAGCGTTTCCTGGTCCGCAAGTTCTATACAAATGCGGTAACAGCCCTCCCTCGCCTCTGCCACGGAGGTGATTTCTTTCGAATACAGCCTTTTCACGTCGGGATGGACCCGAAAATAGATATGTCCGTTTTTTACCTCCACAACCCGCGGCAGGCAAAACATCCCGCGCCAGCCTCCCTCCACCGGCTTTGGCATCCTGAGCCATGCTATAACAACTCTGCGGCCATCTTGGTCTAACGTGCTCTGCGGAGCATAAAGGTCAAGGCCGTAATCGAAAAACTGCCAGGAGTCTGCAAGCTTCATCGCGCCGCTTTTCTCGTCAAAATCCGCCAGCATACATATGGCATGATTCTCCTCCGTCCCTCTGCCCTTCAGAAAGCCCATGGGAGAAATCAGTAGGACATTCCCGCCCTCTGTCTCGAAATAATCCGGGCATTCCCACATCCAGCCGAAGCCCTTTGGCCCTGCGATCCGGTTCAGATAGCTCCAATCGGTCAGATTTTTGCTTTTGTAAAAAAGCAGGCTCCCGACTCCGGCCATATCCCGGCTCCCTAACACCATGTACCAGGCGTCCCGGCCGCGCCATACCTTTGGATCTCTCGTATGTGTAACATCCCCGATCTGCTTTTCCAAGACCGGCGGAATGACCACATGCTTTCCGTTTCTGTTATCAAACCGCATTCCGTCTTCGGAGGCAATCATCATCTGACAGGACTCGAATGCGTCGTCCAGACAGCTATGAATATCCTCTGGATCCGGTCGATGATAGTGAACGCCCGTATAATACAGGTATAATCGTCCTTCATGCTCCAGTGCGCTTCCTGAAAAACAGCCGTTTTGATCCCCATATTTACTGGGGAACAGTACGATCCCCTTATGTTCCCAGTTTACCAGATCCCGGCTCACCGCATGCCCCCAGTGCATGGTCCCCCACCGCGGCTCATACGGGAAATGCTGATAAAACAAGTGATATTGCCCCTTGAAATAAATGAAGCCGTTCGGATCGTTGATCCAGTTTGCCGGTGCTTTTAAATGTCCTCTCTGTGTCATGTACAACTTTGCTCCCTGTCTTTATTTTAGAATGCTTTCTTCTGTATCTTTATCAAAAAAGTGCATCTTAAGCGGAGAAAATACAAAATCAATGGCATCCCCGATCTGACTGATCTCGTATTTCGACACTCTCGCCACGGTCAGGCTGCCTCCGAACGTAAAGTATAGATTGTTCTCGTTCCCCATGACCTCCGTATTCTCCACAACGGCATGCTGCCTGTCTTTCTGATACAGTTCCATATTCTGCTCGTCAAGCTTTATATCTTCTCCGCGGATTCCCATAATCATCTCGCCCCGCCTGTCTCCCAGTCTCTCCAGCATGACATCCGGCATCGCAATCCGGCTTCCGTCGGCAAACTTCAGAAGATTATCTTCCAGGACAACCGGATAGAAATTCATCTGCGGCGAGCCGATAAAGCCTGCTACAAATTTGTTAACCGGATGCTCATAGAGTTCCATCGGCCTGCCCACCTGCTGCATCACGCCCTCCTTCATGATGACGATGCGGTCCGCCATGGTCATCGCCTCCACCTGGTCATGAGTGACATAGATCGTTGTCGTCCCAAGCTCGCGGTGCAGCCTGCTGATCTCATTGCGCATGCTCACACGCAGCTTGGCATCCAAGTTGGACAAGGGCTCATCCATCAGAAATACCTTCTGGTTCTTTACAATCGCCCGTCCGAGCGCGACTCTCTGCCTCTGCCCTCCGGAAAGGTTTTTCGGCTTTCTGTAACGGAATTCCTCCAGCCCCAGGATCTTAACAGCCCAATCGACCTTCTTTTTGATCTCTCCGGCCGGCACCTTCATATTCATGAGTCCGTAGGCGATATTCTTCTCCACGGTCATATGGGGATACAGGGCATAGTTCTGGAATACCATGGCAATCCCCCTGTCTCTCGGTGCTGTTTCGTTGACGCGCACGCCGTCTATGTAGAGGTCTCCCCCTGTGATGTCCTCAAAACCCGCAATCATACGAAGCGTCGTGGATTTCCCGCAGCCGGATGGGCCGACAAACGCGATAAACTCCTTTTCTTCAATCGAGAGTGTGAAATCTGTGACGGAATTTCTCTCGGCATTTTCATATTTCTTGTTGATATGTTTTAACTCTATAAAGCTCATACATTTATCCTTCCTTTGAACCTGTTGATGTTACGCCTTCGACAATTTGTTTTGAAAACAGCGAGTAAATGATAATGACCGGAATCGTCACCATCGTGATAACCGCAAGCGTCTGCCCCATGGTCGTATTGTCATTGGAGGTAATGGAATTTAAGCCGATCTGTGCGGTCAGTAGGTCGCTTGAGGTAAACACAAGTGACGGCCACAGATAGTCATTCCACACATTTAAAAAGGTGAAAACGCTGACGGTCGCAACCACCGTCTTCGACATCGGCAGCACCATGGTAAAGAAATATTTGACCGGACTGCAGAAATCAAGCTGGGCCGCCTCGTACACGTCATCCGGCAGGCTTATAAAGACCTGGCGAAACAGAAAGATATTAAACGGATTCACGATCATCGGAAGAATATAACCGATCACCGTATTCAAAAGCCCCACCTTCGCAATCATCAGGAAATGGATCGTGATGATCGTCTCCATGGGCACGATCTGGAGAAGCAGAATCAAAAGTACCCACCGCTCACGGAACGGAAACCGGATCTTTGCCAGCGCATAGCCCGCAAGGCCATTGACGACAATCCCGCACAGGATCAGGATCGCTGCATAGAAAAGCGTATTCAGCATATACCGCAGGAAATTTGTATTGGTCAGGATCGAGATATAATTTTCAAAAAAGCCCCCTCCCGGAACCGGCGGGATAAACGCCGCAATCGTGTTCATGTCTGCTGTGATCGCCGCATCCGTCTTAAAAGAGTTCGCCAGCATCCAGACAACCGGAAACAGGAAAAACACAGATAACACAAGAAGAAGGATCGTCAGAATCCAGTCAAATCTTTTTTCACTTTTTGTCCGCATGCTTTTCCTCCTTATCCCTGGTCAGGATGGTCTGTATAATCGTAAGAATCATGACGAAGGCCGCGAACACGATCGCCATGGTCGAGGCAAGGCCGATCTCCCAGTTCACCGTACCTGTTTCATAAATGTTATAGACCATCGTATAAGTCGAATGTGACGGTCCGCCGCCTGTCATAACCATCGGCTGGACGATCATGCGGAAGGCCCCGATCGTCACGGTGATAAAGACAAATACGCAGAGCGGCTTTAACTCCGGCAGCGTGATGTCCTTAAATCTCTGCCATGCGCTTGCATGATCCATCTCGGCCGCCTCATAAAGGCCGGGATTGATAGCCTGCAGGCCGCCTAAAAAGATGATCATCTGATAACCCACGCCCTGCCATACGCTCATGACGGCGATAGAGGGAAGCGCCTGCTTCGCGCTATGGATAAAGGGCTGCGGAGTGATCCCGACATTCTTTAAAAGCGTGTTCAGGATTCCCTCTGGGCTGTAGATCTGCATCCAGAGCGTGGACACGACCGCCAGTGACATGACCACAGGCACAAAAAACGCAACCTTAAAATACTTTTTACAATGTGTCACCTTATTGATCAAAAGCGCCAGCCCGAGAGCGCCAAGCCCCTGACACGGCAGAATGATCAGCACAAATCCAACCGTATTAAAGAAGGACTGTACAAACAGCTCATCCTCGAAAATCTTAAAGTAGTTTCCCAGGCCTACAAAGCGCGTCAGATCCGGATTCAGCGCAAAATAGTCCGTAAAGCTGAACAAAAGCGTCAGGACCATAGGCACGAATAAAAAGATCGTCAGCAGAACCAGCGCAGGTCCGAAAAACGTCATTCCCAGCAATGAATTTGATTTTTTTCTGTTCATTTTCCCCTTGTATAGCGCTCTAATTTCGCGTTAATCCTTTCTACAGATTGATCCAAAATCTCCTTCGTGTCCTGCCCGCTTAAGGCGATTCCCTCAAGCGCCTGCTGGAAGGAGGTGCTCACCTGCGGATAGACAGGCGTCTTGGGCCTCGGGTGTCCGTACTGGCGGAGCTGGTCGTAAAGTGCGCTGTAGTTGGCATCCGTCCGGAAGATGTCGATCTGATCAAACGCCTCGTAGGTAGACGGGAAGGTCTTTGAGAGCTCCCAGATCCGAATTCCGCTCTCTATGCCGCTCATCCACTTGACTAACTCCGTGGCCCCCTCGATGTTTTCCGTATCGGAGGAGGCGGCGTAGGCCTAGGAGCCGGTCGGTGTGTAGCGGCCGCCATCCCATTGATTGCTGACCACATACGGCGCGACGCCCAGCTCGATATCCGGATAATTCTGATAGACCGTATTGACCTCCCACGCACCGTCAAATTTGAATGCCGCCCGGCCGCTCTCAAACAGATGCTCGATCGGGGCCTTGGCCATGTAGCCCTGATCCACGACTGTTTTAAAGAAGCCCATCGTCTCTGCCATCTGTTCCGAATTAAAGTTTCCCTCCGCCTGCAGGCCGTCCGCACTCACCAGATCGCCCCCGTTGGACCAGACAAAGGGAGCGTAATAATAAATGCTCGCCTCACCCACCGGAAAGGTCATGTCCAACGGATAACCATCTTTTTCCGCCATGAGCGGCTTCAGGCGCTCTAGGATCTCCAGAAATTCCGACCAGCTCCACGGATGCTCCGCATCCGGTACGTTGATTTTGGCCTCCTTAAGAATCTCCTTATTATAGTACAGGCCCACGCTCGATTCCATGACTCCCAGCGCATAGAGCGTATCGTTGTAGGTTCCCTGCTCCAGAATAGACTCCAGATATTCGCTTCTCTCGTCCTCTGTCAGCTCTGCGAGAGGCTGGATAATTCCGTTGGCCGCATAGGCTGCTATATTCGGCCCGTCTACCGTCAGTACATCGGGGAGCCCGCCCGCCATCACCGAGGCGTTTACCTTATCCGAGTAGCCGCCGCCGCTGTCGTTTCGCGGGACAAATTCAATGTCCGCAAAATATATTCCGTTATACACCTCATTGAAACGTTCGACGGACTGTCTGTAGGCCTCGCCTTCTTCTGTGTCCTCGATCGTGTGGACCCATAAGGACAGATATTGCTCACCGGCATCGTATCCTGGCACATCGCCGGGCAATGCCTGTTTTTTGTGGCAGCCGGTCAGACAGCCTGCGGCAAGAAATGCCGCTACGATTCCCACACCCGTTCTTTTCATTGGTTCCCTCCTCATTTTTCTTTTTATATTCGCTTTTTATTTCGTGTAACCGGTAAAGTAACCGGTTATTTTACAAGCTAAGACTACCACCTTTTTACGAGTGCGTCAACATCAAATTCTCTTTTCAGCATAAATCACAATCTGCCGTCCTCTTTTTTGTGCAGTCTGTACATAACCGGTTACGTAACCAGTTATTTTCTCATTGTTTTCCTCTCGGAATTCTGCTATAATAAAACAGAATTTTACCGAAAGCAGGAGGCCGCCAATGGAAAAAAAGAACATCACCTTCAATGATATTGCACGGTATACGCATTTTTCAAAGACCACCATCTCCCGGTATTTCAATAACCCGGACTCCCTGACGCTGGAAAATCAGAAAAAGATCGCCGATGCCCTTGTGGCTTTGGATTATAAGGAAAATAAGGTCGCCAGGATCCTGGCAAACGGAAAGACGGAATTTGTCGGAATTATCATTCCCAATTTATTCCTGCATTATTATTCACAGATGCTGAATCAAATTCTTTCTACCTACGAGACCTATGGATACAAATTTCTTGTATTTGTTGGAAACGAAAACGAAAGCGTGGAACGCCAGTATATTCAGGAGCTTTTGGCCTATAAAATCGAGGGGATCATCGTGTTAAGCCATACGATCTCCTCGAAGGAGCTTGCTTCCTACGATCTGCCGCTTGTGACCATCGAACGGGAAGACCGCTATACCAGCAGCGTCAACACGGATAATTACATGGGAGGCGCCCAGGCCACCGGCCTTCTCTGTAAAAACGGCTGCGACATTCTCATCCATGTCAACTCGGATGTCCCTCCGGAAACTCCGGCCTACGGGCGGATCCAGGGCTTTCTTGATATCTGCCGGGAGCACGGGCTGGAACATGAGCTCATTTTGACCGATCTTGGAACCAGTCATTCGGAGGCCATAGACCGCACAAAAAAGGTATTGGACGCTCTCGAGGCAAAGTACCGCAAGAAGCGGAAGGGCATTTTTATGTCCAATGATACGTATGCGAATATCCTTTTGAATCTTATTTTTCAAAAATACGGCCGATTTCCGGAGGATTACCGGATTGTCGGCTTTGACGATTCCCCGATCTCCAGCGAAGCCATCATCCCCTTTTCCACCGTCGGCCAGCAGATCGACGTAATCGCCAGAGAAGCCATGGCACTTTTGGTGGCGCAGATGAACGAGCGAAAAAAACGGAATCCCTCGCCCCTCCCCGCACCGATCCATAAGGTGGTTACGCCCGTGCTGATCCGGAGGGGAACCGCCACCTGAAAGCGCAGAGAACGAGCCGGCAGAGCGGCCCACTCCCGCCTGCCGACTCCTTTTTAATGCTCATTCGTTTCATCTGGAAGCCCGTCGCCGTCTTCATCCCCCTCATGCTCTCCGTCTGTCATGTACTCCCTTGAGCTTACACGGTTGCGGAGGCGTTCCTTCTCGATCGACTCCGAAATCAGCTCCTTTACCTCCTCGCTGTTTTTAACATTTACAACATCAAAGCAGCTCAGATCCCGATCCGTCGAATCAAGATGGATCGTTCCCAAGCCGAACAGACGCTGTAACAGACTCCGTGAGATATTGACATTGAGAATCCGGTAGAGCCGGACCTCATACCCCTTTACATTGAGAAATCCTCTCTCCACAAACAGCCGGTCTTCACTCAAGCCGTACTTTGTAAACGTCCAGGGCAGTCCGCACCAGAGCCTTTTTCGGTCATACCATTTCATATTTTCCTTCTTCATGTTTTCTCCTCTCCTGTCCTCTCACCGGTCTTTTTGTTTATCTTACCGTCTGGGGCGGAAAAAAGCAAGCAAAAACCGCTTTTCCCTTGCCTTCTCCCGCAATATCCTCTATACTGGTCTCAGAGATTTTCGCTATCAGAACTAATATTTTTTGTCGTTCTCGATCGTTTTCCTTCATTTATTGATAATAATTTTTACTAACATTTTAGAAATCGTCCACACTTTCAACACATTTTTATAGTATCCTATATCATGTAAGCGAACAAAAGCTTTTTCATACTCATACCTGTTGGGAGTAAGCTCTCAACGGGTCCCCCCTTAAAATCCTTGATGAGGACACTGTAAAACCAATGCGGAGGTTTTTACAGTGTCTTTGTTTTTGTAAAGCTTTTTTGTATGGCTGGAGGAAACATATGTATGCATATACCTGGTATCAATGGCTGGCCTTTTTCTATCTGTATTGTTTTTTCGGCTGGATATTCGAAACCTGCTATGTCTCGCTTCGAAAAGGACATTTTGTAAACCGAGGCTTTCTCAGGCTGCCACTATTACCCCTTTATGGGAGCGGCGCCGTCATGATGCTTGTCGTCTCGATCCCGGTCCGGGACAATTTGTTTTTAACCTGGTGCGCCGGGGTCGTGGGTGCGACACTCCTCGAATATAGCACCGGCTATGGAATGGAGCTGCTTTTTAAGGTGCGGTATTGGGATTACTCCGACCAGAAATTTAATCTAAACGGCTACATCTGCTTAAGTTCCTCGATCGCCTGGGGGTTTTTGACTATCTTTATGACGCACGGCATCCACAGACCTGTCGAGCGTGCCGTCCTCTCGATGCCTTCTTTCTGGAACAATCTGCTTGTCAGCCTGCTCTCTGCCGTATTTTTATATGACGCGGTGGTCTCCACGAGGGAGGCTTTGGCCTTCGGAAAGGCGCTGGAGGCATTAAAACGGCTCCACCAAGATCTCGACCTGCTTCAGCTCCAGGCCTCTCTGCTGCGTATGGAAGCCAGGGAACATATTGATACGGTCAAGGCGGAGCTTGCGCGCCTGCGCGGCCGATCCGAGCTGCACCTCGAAAGCCTCCACGAGAAGACCGAGCAGCAGCTCACCGAACTCCTGCACGACCGGGAAAAACGGATTGCCGCCCTTCTCTCCGGCAGACGCCGGCTGGGACGGAAGCTCTTTTCCGCCAACCCCTCTATGCGGTCCAGACAGTATACCAGAGAGCTCGCCTCTCTGAAGGACTTTATTATAGGAAACGACAAATAAATTTTGTCTTTTCCGAAGAAAAAGCTTTATGACATTTCCTATAAAAACAGGAGGAACGACTACAATGACCGGACATTATGACGAAATTCTCTACCACTACACGGATTTCCAGGCTCTCGACGGGATCCTGCGCCACGCACAGCTTCGGGTCAACAATGTCCTCAATATGAATGATGCCGCCGAAATGCGCCATTTTATGGGCGGCCTGTGCAGCGCCATCGTAAAACGCCTGCACGCCGAGGGCAGGGCAGAACGCGCCGGGCAGGTCCGGGAGCTGTTTTTCTAGGAATTAAAAAAGGAGTTCTCCCATTCCGCCTATGCCGCCTGTTTTTCGCTTTACCGGGATGATGCCGCCCAGTGGGAGCGCTATGGGAACAGGGGGCGCGGCGTTTGCATCGCGTTTCGGGGCGAATTTTTGCAAAAAATGGCGGAGGGCGACCTCGCCCTCCGGACTGTTTTTTATCAGGATGACATGACAGAGCATGTCCTTGTTGACATTTTCTGCCGCCTGGTTTCAGACGGCGTAGAGCTGTCCTCTGAAAATCCTGCCATCCGAAAGGTCATGAACGACGCCTGGACCTGTTCCGTAGCCTTTAAGCATCCGTCGTTCTCCTCCGAAAAGGAGGTGCGCCTGGTGATTTTCCCTTTTGAAAGGGAGAATTTTGACGTGAAGCCCTATTACCATATCACTACGGAGCGCATCAAGAAATATTACCCGCTCAATATCGCCTCCATGTGTAAACGGGTCGGCATCTGTCTTGAGGAGCTGATCGCAGAGATCATCATAGGGCCGGAGTCTACACAGGCCGTCTGGATCCTGCAGGATTATCTGCGTGACAACGGCCTGTGCGAGCTTGCAAAATGCGTCTCCTCATCCAACTGCCCGTTACGCAGATCGCCAAAATGAGCGCCGGTCATCCTCTGCGTTTGATTGCTTTTGCGATCCTTTGAATCAGCTCGTCATCCGGGTTTTTTTGATTCTCTCCCGACACCTTGCAGATCAGACGGAACAGATCGGTCCCCGTCTCTGCGGTTGCCCTCTTGAAGCGTTCCAAAAAGCTCGAATGGCAGTCTGCATACCCCAAAGCTAGGTCTAACGGTTTGATCGGCGCATGGTAGCCGTATTGTTCCATCCGTGGAATCAGCTCCTGCTCCAAAAAGCCCAGGTTGTTATGTCCATGGAAGCCCACCGGGATCTGAACCGCCTGTTTGAGCGCCGCCGTGTACTCCTTTACGGCACCGGGGCGCATCGTTCCGGCCGAATCCATGATCGTCACCTCGTCAACGCCCAGACGTTCCAGCCTCGCTGCCTCTGCCGCAAGCTCCCCGTCCGCCGCCTTTTTACGTTCTCCCTTCGAAACCGCTTCGCGTTTAAAAATATCCCGAGCTATGCGCGCTCCAAAAACGGATGCGCCAGCTCAAGGTATTCTTCATCGGTAAGAGGGGCCACAGCGCCACTCACCTCATAAGCCCCGATCCCTTTTGCGTTCCCGAATTCAATGGCTGGAATGCCGTTTTTTGTAAGACCGTCCAGAATCACCTCTGTCAGTTCCCCCGGAAAGCCGTTTCTGATCACATTCGCCCCGTCCCGCAGGGTACAATCCATAATTTTCATTTTTCGTCATCTCCTGTGTGACGACCCTTTCCCGTTACCAGCCCTTATGCCTTGCGAGATACGTATCCAGCAGGATCGCCCTGTCGCTGTCCGTCTCATTCATCTGCCGTTTTTTATCGGTTGGATGCGATTCTCTACAGCACTGCAGAGTTTTATCCCATAAACCGCGATTCCTGTTCTCCCGGCGGACAAGCCAATTCAAAACCCTATATCGGTTGAGACTTATTCGTGCTGCTTCCCATATCTCTGCTTGGCAAGCTCTTTTTAATGGATATAAAATAAATATACCTCTAAAGACCTCACAAAAGCAGACGCAAAAGGACCTCGGACATACATGGAATATACTTGGATGAAATTTGGGTGTTTCTGGCAGAAAATCAGCCACAAAGACGGCGTAGAGACGATTCCGAAAGTGCTCTACAGAAAAAGGAGGAAACGTATGGCGGCTGATAAGAACCTGTATTTCATCGGGAATGTTGCAAAACTGACAAGTCTATCGCACCAGGCTCTCCGGTACTATGACTCCATCAAGCTGATTGTACCTCAGAACAGGGATTCCTCCAGCGGCTACAGATATTATACCGAGCAGCAGGTGATTCTTCTCATGATCATACGCCGTCTCAGAGACAGTCGATGCAGCCTTGAAGATATTCGTATGATTGTAAATGAAAAAAGACTGGATAAGCTCTACGAGCTTCTCGACAGACAGAATCGCAAGCTGGAGCATGAGATCGCTCATATTCAGTCTATCATCCATAAGAACGGCGAGCTGATCAACCGCCTTTATTAGGCCCGGAACCTGGAAGGCCCGGAACCTGGAAGGCCCGGAAGCAGAAAATCAGAATATGAAATTAGAAGAATTTTCTTCTGTCTCTCTGTTCTGTGAAAGGAAAAAGCATCCGAACTATAATATTTATTTTACCTCTCTTGAACATTGGGCCTCCCTCTACCGAAAATGTGAACGGTTAAGGCCCAAGGTATCCGGCCCTCCGTTTGCGATTTTCCATACAGAGCTTTTAGGGCAGTTTATCATGAGGGACTGCGAGTTTACCTTTGCTCTTTCTGTTGAGCAGCAGGAGGGCTGCGATAAAATCTCCAGACATAGAGGCTTCCTTGTCGCTACCGCGATCCACAAGGGCAGCTATCTGTCTATCATCAATACCTATATCCGGCTGCTCCAATGGATCAATACAACCGGCTACGAGGCCCAGCCCCCGACATATGAGCAATTTATCATCTCCCCACTGAATGTCTCAAGCCGGAAATGCTGATTACCAAAATTATGCTTCCCGTAACGCATATCAGCCCCAAAAACTGATCTTTTTTGTGATAAAAAGTGTGCGCGAAGCGCACACTCGCGCCGGAGCGCGGCGGCTTTAGCAGCCTTATTTCCTTAGCGCGTAGTGCGCATCCTAATCCAGCAGGGCCTTATTTTCTTATAGGAAATTCGAAGGAATTTCCTATAAGAAAATAAAAACCACCCTGTCTGATTGACAGGATGGTTTTATGGTTTTACACTTCTGGCTTCTCCACCTGGACGATCGCCTGCTTCTGCATGGGAATGCGGCAGTTTTTGTTGTTGCCGAACTCCACGATCACGGTGTCATCCGTCATGTCGATGATGACGCCGTAAAAGCCGCTGGACGTCAAGACGCTGTCACCGACCGCGATGCTCGCCATCAGTTCCTGCATTTTTTTCTTTTCCTTCTGCTGCGGACGAATCGCGATAAAATACATGAACGCAAAGATCAGTACGATATATCCGATCCAAAATCCCGGGCTGTTTGTCATTGCTGTACCTCCGTTTTATAAATAGCTTTGTTATCAGTATCCCTTACACTTACTCGATCTCCTCGCCGATCCCAGACGCCGCGGAGACCGTTCCCACAGCCGCCACGACCGCGACGATCAAAACCAAGAGAAGTCCGCCCATACAGATGAATACGAACGCATCTGCATCACCGGTATTTTCTGTCGTCCCGGCCGCGTTCTCCACAGCCGCCTCCGCCGCCTGGCCTTCGGCGGACGCACCATACGCAACGCCGGCCCCGGCCGGGACCGTTCCACAAAACAGACACAGACAAACGGCAAATGCAGCCAAAAGGCCCTTCCCCTTCCACATCTTCATGAACTCACTCCTCCTATTCTCTGTCTTTATAATTTCCCGCTACACCAGCCAGTTTTTTGGCCTTATATTCCGCATAACGGCCCTGCCCGATCGCCTCGCGGATCTCTGTCATCATCGTATTATAGAAATACAGATTATGCAGCACGCACAAGCGCATACCGAGCATTTCCTTCGCCTTTAAAAGATGGCGGATATAGGCTCTGCCATACGAACGGCAGGCCAGACAGTGACAGCCCTCCTCGATCGGACGCATATCCTTTGCAAACCGTTCGTTAAACAGATTCAGCTTTCCGTGGTTCGTATAGACATGTCCGTGCCGGCCGTTCCTTGTCGGGTAGACGCAGTCGAAAAAATCCACGCCGCGGTCTACGCTCTCCAAAATATTGGCCGGTGTCCCCACGCCCATCAAATACGTTGGTTTGTTCTCCGGCAGATGCGGCACGGTCACGTCGAGAATCCGGTACATCTCCTCATGACTCTCTCCGACGGCTAGGCCGCCGAGCGCATAGCCGTCGCAGTCCATCGCAGCGATCTCCTCTGCATGGGCAACGCGGATATCCTCAAAGGTCCCGCCCTGGTTGATCCCAAAAAGGAGCTGTTCCCGATTTATCGTATCGGGCAGCGCATTTAACCGCTCCATCTCCCTTTTACAGCGTGCCAGCCACCTTGTTGTCCGCGCGACGGAATGTTCCATATATTCCCTTGTACATGGATGCGGCGCACATTCGTCAAAGGCCATGGCGATCGTCGAGCCGAGATTCGACTGGATCTGCATGCTCTCCTCCGGCCCCATGAAAATCTTATGGCCGTCGATGTGCGAGTTGAAATACACGCCCTCCTCACGAATCTTCCTTAAGCCCGCTAAGGAAAACACCTGAAATCCGCCGGAATCCGTAAGGATCGGCCGGTCCCAGTTCATAAACCGGTGCAGCCCGCCCAGCTCCCGGATCACGGTATCACCGGTCCGCACATGCAGATGGTACGTATTGGAAAGCTCCACCTGTGTGCCGATCTGCTTAAGATCATCCGTGGACACTGCGCCCTTAATTGCCGCCACCGTCCCCACATTCATGAATACAGGCGTCTGGATCGTGCCGTGGACGGTCTCCATGACGGCCCGCTTGGCACGTCCGTCCTTTGTCAAAATCCGGTATTGCATACCACGCCCCTTATTTCTGGGCCGCAGGCTTTTTCGCCTGCTTCATGCTTAAGATATACCAAAGTGCACCGGTTAGGCACACGGACGAATAGGTGCCGCAGATGATGCCCGCCATTAACGGAAGCGCAAACTCCCGAATCGAAGACACGCCCATGATAAACAGGACAAATACCATGATAAACGTCGTAAGAGACGTATTGATGCTTCTCGTAAAGGTCTCTGTGATACTCACATTGACGATCTGCACCAGATCCTTCTTCGGCTCCGCGAGCCGTAAGTTCTCACGGATCCGGTCGAAGATAACGATCGTTGCATTGATCGAGTAGCCGACAATCGTGAGCAGACAAGCGATCGCGGTCGAGCCCACCGACCATTTCGCCAGCGCATAGCAGGCCAGCACAACCAAAACATCATGAAGCAGAGCGATTACCGCACTGGCCGCAAAACGGATATTTTTGAAACGGATCCAGATATAAAGCAGCATAAAGAGTGTGGCAATGATCGTCGCCTCGACGGCATCCCGCTTCATCTCGTCGCTGATCGCCCCGGAGATACTCTCAGCCGTGATGGTCGATTCGTCGACACCGAACTTTTCCGCAAGCGCCGCATCTAATGCCTGCCGCTCCTCGACACTTAAGGTACGTGTCTTGATAATGACCTCATTGGTGCCTGCAACCTTTTGGGTCTGCGTATCTGCGCTGTTTGTAATGCCCTCGACAACCGGGACCACCTCGGCAGAGATCCGCTCCAGAGACATATCTTCATTAAAGGTCACGTTTGTGGAGGTGCCGCCCTGGAAATCCAAGCTATAGTTAAACGCACCGCCGATCGAAGATCGGTTCATGAACATACCCACAAACCCGATGCATACAGCCGCCGCCGAAACGGCAAGGAATACCGTCCTCTTACCGAGGAAATTGATCGGCGTTTTTTCTTTCCGCACACCGTAAAACTTCTTGTCCGTAAAGCCCATCTCGTACAGGCTGTTCAGCGTAAATTTCGTGATAAACAGTGCCGTCACCATGGAGAGCACGATACCGATAGCAAGCGTCGTCGCGAAGCCCTTGACCGTACCGGAGCCTCTCCAGTACAGAACAGCCGCCGCGATGAGCGTCGTCACGTTGCCGTCGATGATGGCGGACATGGCCTTCGAAAAGCCCGTCTTGATCGCCGATTTCACGGTCTTGCCGACACCGATTTCCTCTTTGATACGTGTAAAGATGATCACATTCGCATCCACGGCCATACCGATCGAAAGGATGATGCCGGCGATGCCGGGTAACGTCAGTGTAACCTCAAAGGCGGCCAGCAGAATAATCATCAGGACGGCATACAGACAAAGAGCCAGAGATGCCGCAAGGCCGGGGACCAGATATACCGCGATCATGAAAACGCAGACGATTCCAAAGCCGATCGCCCCCGCCTTTAAGCTCGTGGAGATCGCCTCCTCACCGAGCTTTGCGCCGACCACGTTGGAACGAAGCTCCTCTAACTCCAGAGACAAGGAACCGATGCGGATCGTCGCCGCAAGCTGATCGGCCTCCTCGAAGGAGGACAGTCCGGTGATCGAGGCCTGTCCTCCGGTGATGGCCTGCTGCACGACCGGGTTTGAGTAGAGCATATTGTCATAGACAATCGCAATGCGTTTTCCCACATTGGCCGCCGTCACGTCGGCAAACTTTTTTGCGCCCTCGTCGGTAAAGGTTAAGGCGACCTCATAGCTGACCGCGCCGGTCTGCTGATCCTTGTAGCTCATCGCTCTCGCGCTCGCCACGTCAGTTCCTTCTAAGACCGTCTGGAAGCTCTCATCCATAAACTGCAGGGAGCCAGGCTTTCCAAGCTCCTCTAATACCTTATTCGCGTCGGAAACACCGGGGATATCAATGTTGATCCGGTTGTTGCCCTCCTGGTAAACCTCGGCCTCCGTGCTGTAATTCTGCACTCTCTGCTGAAGCTTATACCGTGTGTCTGACATGTCCTCCGCGCTCGGGTTGTCCTCGACGGCCCGATACGTGATGCTGACACCGCCTGCCAGATCAAGGCCCAGCTTGATCCCGCCCTCCTGATACGAGCTGATACCGCTTACATCAGTTACCAGCTTGCTTTTCTGGAGCGTATCATAACCGAACCAGCCGAACAGGCCGATGGCAATCAGAAGACATAAAAGACCGAGAAGGCCCTTTCCTTTGTTGTTCTTCATGCTTCATTCTCCTTAATTCTTAAAGATTCGCCGCCGCCTGCCGTTCATCTGCAAGGGCTGCTCTTATCATAATCGCGCACTCGATACGTTTTTTCTGCATCTCGCAGCCGATTTCATAAGCATCCGTAATGCTGCCGTGGAAATTGTAGGAATTCGCCGCGCAGCCGCCGCTACAGTAAAATCTGGCGAAGCAGTCCTTACATTTCTCCTTCGCGTAGACGTTGCAGAGCTTGAACGCATCCCGCACGGCCGTATTCACGACGCCCGTGTCCACGTTTCCAAGCAAAAATTCCTCCCGGCCCACAAACTGGTGGCACGGATAGAGATCGCCCCAGGGCGTTACGGCCAGATATTCGACACCGGAGCCGCAGCCGGACAGCCGCTTTGCGACGCAGGGCCCCTGTTCTAAGTCTATCATAAAATGGAAGAATTTAAACCCGCGTCCTTCCTTTTGACGCCGGATAAATTCCTTCGCGAGCTCGTCATATTCATCCAGGATTCGGGGAAGATCTTCCTTTCGAATCGCATAGTCCTCTGTCTCTGACGCGACGACCGGTTCCATCGAAAGCTTGTCAAAGCCCAGATCGGCGAAATGCAGCACATCCCGGGAAAAATCCAGGTTATTTCGCGTAAACGTTCCGCGCACGAAATAATCCCTATCGCCGCGGGCCTTCGCAAACTCCTGAAACTTTGGTACGATCAAATCGTAGCTCCCCGTCCCGTTCCGGAAGGGGCGCATCCGGTCGTTGACCTCTCTCCGACCGTCCAGGCTTAAAACAACATTGCTCATTTCCCGGTTGCAGAATTCGATGATCGCATCGTTTAACAGGACGCCGTTTGTCGTGAGCGTAAAGCGAAACTTCTTATTATATTGCTTTTCCTGGGAACGGCCGTACTCCACAAGCCGTTTCACCACTTCCCAGTTTAACAGCGGCTCACCGCCGAAGAAGTCCACCTCGAGATTTACCCGGTTCCCTGAAGCTTTGATCAAAAAGTCCAGTGCTTTTTTTCCGACCTCAAAGCTCATCAGCGCACGCCTCCCATGGTATTCGCCTTCCTCAGCGAAACAATAGCGGCAGGCCAGATTGCAGTCATGCGCAATATGAAGACAGAGCGCCTTCACGACCGTCTGGCGCTTCTTAAAATCAACGACATATTCCCGATACACGTCCGCGCTAAAGAGCTCCCCCGTGTCGATCAGCTCCTGTATATCCGATAGGGCGTCGTTTATGTCTTCCTCTTTATATTTCCCGGAAAGGGCTAAAAAAACCGCAGCCTTCTGATCGCCGCTTAAAGGCATCGGCTTCTCCATATCCGGCACAACGGCCGCAAGCGCCTCCACCGCGTCGTAGAGAAGTTCATCTGCTGTGTGGACCGCCCCGCTGTTGACATCGAGAATCAGGAAATAACCGTTATTTTTGTATTGGTGTATCAAAATGCTTCTCCCATCGTACACAAATTTCCCATTCTACAACAATAGCCCCTACAGTCATACGACCGTAGGGGGCTTCTGTGCTCAAAGCTTTGCCTGGCTCACGAACGGCTGCTGTTCTCACAGCTCTGATTTCCTACCGTACAGGAGGTCTTGCATGCGGACTGGCAGGAGGTCTGGCACTCGCCGCAGCCGCCTTTTTTCATACTGTTCTTTAATGTACTGGAGCTTAATGTCTTTACATGCTTCATTTCAAATTCTCCTCCGATTGTCTGTTTCTTCTTCTCATTTGGGCAAAAATCCTTTAAAAAGCCTGGTTCGTATGCGATTATATCATAACAGCGGCAATCTTGCAATAGGGATAATTCATGGCTTTTTCGAATACATTGTACAAAAGATAGGGGGATGGAAAGAAGTCTTTTTCTTTCTTCGGCCGGCCAGTTTAGTAGCTGGCCACGGGAGCGGGAGTGGCCCCTAGTGGGCACGCTCTCGCTCCCGTGGACGGCGGACCCTCTGAACTCCCCTCTCTCTCGTCATACTATAAAACCATCATGAAAGGAGCTTTCTATGTCTAAGCAGACCCCATGGCTCATTGTCCGTACTTTGATTATTACTTACCTGATCTCGGCGTTTCTTTTGGTTGCGCTTTCTTTTGCGTTGTACAAATTTCATCTTCCCGAGGCACAGATAAACGCGGGCGTGAATGCCGTCTATATTCTGTCCTGTCTCGGCGGCGGTTTTTTGGCTGGGAAGACGTTAAAGAGCCGCCGCTTCCTCTGGGGGCTTCTCACAGGGCTTTTGTATTTTGCGTTTCTGCTTCTCATGTCGCTCGCGCAGGACGGACAGCTTAAGGACAGCCTCATGCAGATTCTCACCGTCCTGGGCATGTGTGCCTTGAGCGGCATGGCAGGCGGGATGTTGAGCTGATAAAGCGGGCTGCGTGGGGCGTGTGAAGCCTATCCCAGTTTTGAGAGCAGGTAGACCACAAGGGCCAGAAGGCCGATCACCACAAAGATTCCAAGCATGCCTTTCCACATGATCCCAAGGGCCAGCATCATATTTGCACTCATTTTGCCACCTCCTACATAAAGAATCCGAGAATGATGCCTCCGGCTACCGCAGATGCCACCTGGCCGGAGACATTGGCGCCGATCGCATGCATCAGCAGGTGATTCGTGCTGTCCTCTGCGACGCCCATTTTTTCAATGACTCTTGCAGACATGGGGAACGCGGAAATCCCGGCTGCACCGATCATCGGGTTGATTTTCGTTTTGGAGAACAGATTCAAAAGCTTCGCGAACAAAACGCCGCCGATCGTGTCGAACACGAAGGCAATGAGGCCCAGCCCCATGATCATGAGTGTCTGCGGCGTTACGAAGTATTCTGCACGCATGGAAAATGAGATCGTAATGCCTAAAAGCAGCGTGATCAGGTTTGCAAGCCCGTTCTGGGCCGTCTCCGAGAGGCTGTTTAAGGCCCCGCACTCACGGATCAGATTGCCGAACATGAGGAAGCCGACCAAAGAGACCGAGGCGGGGGCCACAAGGCCGGCCACAAAGGTCACAAGGATCGGGAACACGATGCGGGTCGTGCGGCTGACTTTTCCGGGCTGGTAGGGCATGTGTAGCATCCGTTCCTTTTTTGTCGTCACCGCTTTGATGGCGATCGGCTGAATGATCGGCACCAGCGCCATATATGAATAGGCAGCCACGGCGATCGCACCGATGTATTTGGATTTTAACACCTGGGATACCAGAATCGAGGTCGGGCCGTCTGCCGCGCCGATAATCCCGATGGATGCAGCGTCGCGGATGTCAAAGCCCAGGGCCGCCGCCAAAACGATTGTAAAAAAAATACCGAACTGGGCGGCCGCGCCAAACAAAAACATCTTCGGGTTCGAGAGCAGCGGACCAAAGTCGATCATGGCTCCGATTCCGATAAACAAAAGAAGCGGAAACGCCTCCGACGCCTCGATTCCTGTCTCAAACAGCCACTGAATGATCCCTTGTGTCTCTCCGACACCGGTCATCATCTGGTTTAAGGCCCCGCTCTGCGGGATATTGACCAGAATCGCGCCAAAGCCCATTGGCAAAAGCAGCGCCGGCTCATAGTCTTTTTTGATCGCCAGATAGATGAGTGTAAGGCCCACCGCATACATGACCAACTCCTGCCACGTAATCGAGAGCAAACCGTTCCATAGAAATTCCATACTCAAGTCTCCTTCCTTCTATAGAGTATCCGCAGATACCCCTTTTCTCATACAAAGGTGTAGCGGCTTGTGAAATAAAAAGGCGTGCGCACATTCGCGCCGGAGCGCGGCTGCGTCAGCAGCCATCTTCCTTATCGCGTAGTGACCTCACTTCGTGCGAGTCCGCACTTCGTTGGGTCAGACTCTGTGCATCCTGGCCCGTTAGGGACTTTTTTGTCTTATAGGAAATTTCGGAGGAATTTCCTATAAGACAAAAAAGACTTTTTGCAGAAAATAACCCGTTTCTGCAAAAAGTCTCGTTACCTTTTTTTGGTATGTACCGCCAGACGTCTCCGCCGCGTATGTTGACGATACAATTTCAACTACTCCCTTTTTGGTTGTCTCTACTATATGCGCTCTTTTCGAAAATGTCAAGCACAAATTTTTTATTTTTTCTCCGGTTCGAGGAGATAGAGGTGGATTTTGTCGATCCGGTTTCGTTCGACACGCTCCACTACAAACCGCAGATTTTCAAAGGTCACTTCCTCCCCCTCGTCAGGCAGATGATCCAAAAGGCCGATTACAAAGCCACCCAAGGAATCATAATCCTCGGAGGTCAGCGAAAGCCCCAGCTGGTCGTTTAAATCGTCAAGCTTCATCGCCGCCTCGACCAAGTACTCCTTGGGCCCCACCTTGCGAAGCAGGTCTTCCTCCTCCTCGTCATATTCGTCGCGGATCTCACCGACGATCTCCTCCAGCATATCCTCCAGCGTAATCAGGCCGGCCGTCGCCCCATATTCGTCCAGGACAATCGCGATGTTATTCTGTGTCTTTCGAAGCTCCACCATCAGCTCCGCGGTTTTCTTAAATTCGTAGGTGTAAAGCGGTTCACGAAGGAAATCCCGCAGGCTGAAGTCCTTTACGGTCTTCACCAGCATGAGATCCTTGATGTTGATGATGCCGATCACGTTGTCCGTGGTCTCCTCATAGACCGGATACCGCGTATATTTCTCCTGCCGGAAGACCTCGACGACCTCCTCATAGCTCGCCTCAACGTCCATGAAGGTCATGTCGATCCGCGGGATCATGATGTCCTTTGCGACCGAATCGCCGAAATCGAACACATTGTAGATCATCTTCTTTTCGTCCGACTCGATGACCCCCTCCTCGTGGCTGACCTCCACGATCGTGCGCAGCTCATCCTCGGTGATCGCCTCCTGCTTTTTATTCGGATCAATCCCGAGAAGCTTCAACACGCCGAGCGCGAGCTTATCAACGACAAAAATAATCGGCGTTAGCACCTGCATGATCGTATAGATCGGCTTTGCAAAGCGCAGCGCAAGCGACTCCGAATAGAGGGTCGCAGAGGTCTTCGGAGTAATTTCCCCGAAAATCAGGACGAGAAGCGTCAGGACTCCCGTGCCGATGCCTACATACATATCGCCGAACGTACGCGTCACAAGAACCGTCAAAAGAGACGACGCCGAGATATTGACGATATTATTTCCGATCAGGATCGCGCTCAGCATCTTCGGCTGATTGTCGAGGATCTTCATCAGGACCTGGGCGTTTCCCAGGCCGGCCTCCGCCAGCGTCCTGACCCGAATCTTGTTTACGGTCATCATCGCGGTCTCCGATGATGAAAAAAATGCAGATAATGCCAGCAGCCCAAGAATAATCACAATCTGCAGGGCTTGCCCTGAATCCAAAAAAATCAACTCCTGTTTCTAAATTAATATGAATCAGGCTGATTCTATCACATTCCCGGGCACGTGTCAACTGCTACTGCCTGGCCTGGCGTTTTACCCGTTCCATGGCGGCGGCGACGGCCGGGAGATTTAAGAGCAGAACGGTGACGGCAGCCTCTACCCCGATGTAAGAGTAATTATAAACGATCGGATAGACGCCAGTCAGAGACTTCGGGAAGCTGTCCGGCATGTATTCCATCCAGTAGAGATACCCGCCGACGGAGTGAAACACACCGCGCATAAACGCGCCCAGAAGATACCCCTTCACCAGTCCCTTTTTTGAACCGGCAAATACACCGGCAAGCCCCAGTGCCGCAAAAGCAAACACATAATCACAGCACACCTGAAAAAACGACAGTACGTACGGCTCCTGCAAAAACTGCAGAATCCCATAAGCCAGGCCTGCCATGATCCCGGTTTGCACGCCGTACCAATAGCCGATCAGACAGACAAACAGCATACTGCAAAGCGTGACCGAGCCGCCCCAAGGCATCTTAACAACGCGGATATACGACGTCAAAAATGCCAGTGCCACGGCCGCCGCACAAAAGACTAGCTCCCTGGCCCCCATATGGGCCTTTTCTTTTTCCCTTCCATGAACTGCCAGACATACGGCCGCCGCCAGGAATAAAACGCCCAGCCCAATAAACACTCCATAGCCGGCCCTTGTCAGGCCGCCGTCCTCTGTCACCATAAAATGATACATAAAAAATACCTCCTTCGTAAGACGTTTTACGTCAAACAGCAAGGAGGTGCTTTGGCTGATTACCCGGAATTTTCCGTTTTTTTGCTTCCTTACGCCGGTATTACCCGGTTCAAGTAATGAGGGTTCTGGCCCGAAGGCCACTCTCAGCTTTTAGCACCCCTAGCTTTTCCTGTTTGGTTGTCAAATTTACAGATTTCTGTTTACCAGGTTTTCAAGCGTACCGGCAAACGGCTTAAACGGGATCTCTCCCTCATAATTCAAAAAGTCCACCACGTAGCCGATGGCCGCGGCAACGCCGTAGGGAAGCCCGTCCTCGTCCACGTCAAACTCCGGCGTATGGTGGTTGGCCCCGGAGCCGACCGCGCTGCTTTTGATCCCCGTGAATGTTAAGACGCCCGGCCAGAACTTCAGATACGCCTGCATGCTCTCGGAGGCCATCCACGGCTCCGCCACGGTCAGCGCGTCCTCACCGATGTATTTCTTTACCGCATTCCGGGCGATCTCGCTGCAGGCCGGATTGTTGTAGCACTCAAACAGCGGATCCTTCATGGAAACGATCTCGTAGGTACAGTCAAACAGCTCGCATTCGTGCTTGACCACCTCCATAAATTTCTTCATGAACGGCTCGCCCGCGCCCTCGACGTCAAAGGTACGCGTCGTCCCCTCAAAGAGCAGGTCCTCCGGGATCACGTTTAACGCCTCGCCGCATTGCACATGGCCGATCGAAAACGTCAAAAGCTTGGAGGGGTCCACATATTTCATCCGCAGCATGTTCATATTGCTGTAGATCGCATGGAAGCAGTCGAGCGGGCTGTGCGCGATATCGGGGCGGGAGCCGTGACCTCCCCTTCCGTGCAGGCGAAGTCTGAAGCCATAGCCGCCGGACATGACCGCGCCAGGCTGGGCGGAAATCTTCCCCGTCTCCACATCCCACTTCACATGCGTCGCCATACAGGTGTCAATCGGAAGCTTCATTGTGTACACGATGTAAGGAAGCAGATTTTTGATCTGCCCGCCGGCCTCCTCGCCGCGCTCAAAGCAGAGCACCACGTTTCCGTTCAGCTCCTCCTTATGCTCGTTTAAAATCTTCGCCTCGGTCAGGAGCATCGCCGTGTGGGCGTCATGGCCGCACGCATGGCAGACGCCCGGATTCTTGGAGACGCATACCTTTTTATGTCCTAAATTTTCCTCGCTCTCCTCAACCGGCAAGGCGTCCATATCGGCCCGCAAAAGCACGGTTTTCCCCGGCTTTTTGCCGTGGATCTGGCCGACGACGCCTCCGTCCTCCACGACCACATGCTCGATCCCGAGCTTTGTCAGCTCTGCATCGACAAATTTAACGGTCTCAAATTCTTTCCCCGTCACCTCCGGGTACATGTGCATCTGGCGGCGCAGCCGCACCGTATAATCCAGATTCTTTTTTGCCTCGCTTAAAATATCCATATCCGTCTCCTTTTGCGCCGGCAGCGGCGCTTTTTTATTTCGCGACGACCCTGCGGAAATTCTTTTTCCCGCGCTTGACAACGATGCCCTCGCCCAAGAGCTGTTCCCTTGTGTAAGCCGTCTTTACATCCTTTACCGTCTCCCCATCCACAGAGACACCGCCCTGCTCCACGTTCCGTCTCGCCTCGGAGCGGGATGCGCACAAACCGGACTTTTGCAGGATCGAAAGAATATCAACGGTTCCTTCCGCGAAATCGTCCCCGCAAAGCTCCGCCTTCGGCATATCCGCAGACTGGCTCTGGCCTCCGAACAGAGCCCTCGCGCTCTCCTTCGCCTTCTTCGCCTCCTCCTCGCCATGCACGAGCGCAGTCAACTCATAGGCGAGGATCTCCTTGGCCTCATTTAACTGGCTGCCCTCCCAGGAATCCATCTCGTCAATCTGGTGAAGCGGCAGAAAGGTCAGCATCCGCAGGCACTTTAAGACATCCGCATCGCCCACATTTCTCCAGTACTGGTAGAAATCGTGCGGGCTGGTCTTTTCCGGGTCGAGCCATACCGCACCCGACTGCGTCTTTCCCATCTTCTTGCCCTCGGAGTTCAAAAGCAGGGTGATCGTCATTGCGTGGGCGTCCTTGCCGAGCTTTCTGCGGATTAACTCCGTACCGCCCAGCATGTTGCTCCATTGGTCGTCGCCGCCGAACTGCATATTGCAGCCGTAGCGCAGAAACAGCTCATAGAAGTCATAGCTCTGCATCAGCATGTAGTTAAATTCAAGGAAGCTTAAGCCTTTTTCCAGCCTCTGCTTGTAGCACTCGGCGCGCAGCATGTTGTTGACGGAAAAGTGCGGACCGATCTCCCGCAGGAAATCCACGTAGTTCAGATCCAAAAGCCACTCGGCGTTGTTGACCATGAGCGCCCTGTCCTCGGAAAAGTCGATAAACCGGCTCATCTGCTTCTTAAAGCACTCACAGTTGTGTTGAATGGTCTCTACCGTCATCATCTGGCGCATATCGCTCCGGCCAGACGGGTCACCGACCATGCCGGTGCCGCCGCCTAAAAGTGCAATCGGCTTGTTGCCCGCCATCTGCAGCCGCTTCATTAGACACAGCGCCATAAAATGGCCGACATGCAGGCTGTCCGCCGTGGGATCGAAGCCGATATAGAACACGGCCTTCCCCTCATTCACCATTTTTCTGATTTCTTCCTTGTTTGTCACCTGGGCAATCAGGCCCCGTGCTTCCAGCTCCTCATAAACTCCCATCGTCATCTCCTCTTTCTGTTCCGTTCGTTTTCTATAAGAAAAAGAGTGCACAAAGCGCACACTCGCGCCGAAGTGGCCTCACTCCGTGCGAGGCTGCACCCCATTGGGTCAGGCTCTGCGCATCCCGGCCCGTCAGGGCCTTTTGTCGTATGGGAAATCCCTCCGAAATTTCCCATACGACAAAAACAGCCCCGCCCTCTTTGCAAAAGGACGAGGCAAATAATGCTTGGCTTGAGGCATATTATAGGAAGAATCAGGACATTTGTCAAGTCCCTTTTTCCATATCCTTCGTGGCGACCCAGTCCGCGCCCGTACCGCAGACATCCGTGCACACCTCATCCCCTGTCTTTACAGGGGCCTGCACGGTAAGTCCCCGCAGCGCCGCCATGGCAGGAAAGATGTCCTTTTTGGGAATCGCCCGGTTCGTCTTTACCGGACAGCAGCGCCCGGCGGCCCCTTCAATCCGTACGATGCTTGTGAGTACCCGCGTCGGATTCTGAAGCTCCGTTTTTCCATACTCACTACCGCGGTCACAGGAATTTCCCGTTACCGCAAAGCCGTTCTCCTCATCCACATGCAGATGACAGCCCTTTGGGCAAACGATACAGATTAACTCCGTCATGCCTGCACCTCCTTTGCCGCCACGAAAACCTTCAGGGACGTTCCCCTGACCTTATCAAGAAGCACTCGCGGGATCGTGATATGCTCCATCTCGCCGGGCGCCATGTGTTCTCTCGTATACCGGCAGAGCAGGGTCTCCCCATCCGTGACCCGGATCTCGCTGTCTCCAAACACCTGGTTGACCCGAAACGAAAGCTCTGCTTTGTCCGAAACGTTCTCCATGCGGATTGCCTGCGGAACCGTGTAGGTCACATGAGCCCCCCGCTCGATCGAGATCGTTCTTTTGCTCTCCGCGCAGCCCTTCCCGGCCGCATAGGCAGCCGCGGCCGCCCCGGCTCTCTGGCTTTCTGCCGTGACAAAATCCACAAGGTCATGAACATGCACCACGTTTCCGCAGCTAAAAATACCGGGGCTTCCCGTCTCCATGTTTTCGTAGACCATGGCCCCCCTTGTCGCAGGGTCAAGCGGGATATCCGCATTTCTCGTCAGCTCATTCTCCGGGATCAGCCCCACCGACAAAAGCAGCGTATCGCAGTCAAAGTACATTTCCGTCCCCGGGATCGGCTTTCTGTCTGCACCGACCTTTGCAACCGTGACCCGTTCCACACGGTGCAGCCCTTCCACGTTTGTGATCGTATGGGAGAGATAGAGCGGGATCCCATAGTCATGCAGGCACTGTACAATATTTCGGTTCAGGCCGTTGCAATAAGGCATGAGCTCCACGCATGCCAAAACCTTTGCCCCCTCCAAAGTCATACGCCTCGCCATGATGAGCCCGATGTCCCCGCTTCCCAGGATGACGACCCGGCGGCCCACCATCTGGCCTTCTATATTAATGTAGCGCTGCGCCGTCCCGGCTGTGAAAATGCCGGCCGGCCTGTCCCCGGGGATCGCGACCGCCCCGCGGGTCCTCTCCCTGCAGCCCATCGCCAGCACGATGGCCTTCCCGCCAAGCATAAGGAGGCCATCCTTCACATTACAGGCCGTGACCGTGTGCTCCTCCACCGCCAGAACCATCGTATCCAGAAGGAGTGAGACGCCGAGCTCCTTCGCGTGCTTGATGAAGCGCCCCGCGTATTCCGGTCCCGTCAGCTCCTCCTTGAAATAATGGAGGCCAAAACCGTTGTGAATGCACTGGTTCAGGATTCCGCCGGCCTCCCTATCGCGCTCGATAACAAGGACCTTTTCTGCCCCGGACTCCCTTGCACTGCAGGCGGCTGCAAGCCCCGCCGGGCCGCCTCCGACCACGATCACATCATATTCCGTTCTCATCGGCCGCCACCTCCTTCACCGCAGACGTCAGAAGAAACGTTCCCTGCTCATCCATCAGAATCTCCTTTGCATCGACTCCCAGCTCTCTAGCCAGGATCTCATGGACACGCGGCCCGCAGAAGCCCCCCTGGCACCGCCCCATTCCGGCGTTGCAGCGCCGTTTGATCGCGTCGATCGTGCGCGGCACGATCGGCCGGTGAATGGCCTCCACGATCTCCCCCTCTGTCACGGTCTCGCACCGACAGATGATCCGCCCGTACAGGGGATCTTTTTGAATGACCGCACACTTTTCCTCGTTCGTAAGCGTCCGGAAACGAATCCGGCTCCGCTTATCGATCCAGCTCTCCTTTTTTTCAAGCACAAGCCCACAGTCCGTTAAAATCCGTTCCAGCTCCTCCGCGATCGCCGGCGCGCTCGAAAGTCCCGGGGATTTGATGCCTGCCAGATTGATAAAATGCGGGCATTCTGGCGCCTCGCCGATCACAAAATCCGGGATCTGCGTATTCGGGCGCACGCCTGCGTATTCATGAATGATCTCCCGAAAGTCGATCCCCGGCACGGAGCGGTGCCCTTCGACCTTTAAATTCTCAAGCGTCGCCGGGTCCGTGCCCACATGATCTCCGTCCTTGACTTCATAGCAGTCCGGACCCACAAGCAGGTTCCCGTGCACGGTCGGAGTCACGCAGATTCCCTTGAAGCCGTGCTCATCGGGACACGGGAACACGATCGAATGCAGCTTTTCCCCTTGGCTCTTATCAAGGATATAGTACTGCCCCGCAAAATTCGTCTGATAAAGGCTGCTTCCGCCGACCAGGCCATACACCTGGGCCGACCAGCCTCCGCCGGCATTTACCACGTACCTCGCCTCATAGACGCCTGACGTGGTCGTCACCACAAAATGTCCATCCCGTTTCTCAATTGCCGTCACTTCGCTCTCAAGCTTTACCTCTGCGCCGTTTTTCACCGCGGTCTCCGCCATCGCAATGCAGTATTCCCAGGGATTGATAATTCCGGAGCCCGGCGCATACAGAGCCGCCTTGACGGCCGGATTCAGCCCCGGCTCCAGTTTAAGCGCCTCGTCATGATCTACAATCCGTACGCCCTTCACTCCGTTCGCCACGCCTCTCTGATACAGCTCCTCGATATAAGCGAGTTCATGCGGATCATCGTAGGCGATGATGAAGGTCGGCATCGGGACCCTTTCCACGTCGAGTTTTTCGCAGATCTCCTCCGCAAGCTCAATTCCTCGCAGGTTTAACCGCGCCTCCAAGCTCCCCGGCGGGCAGTCGAAGCCCGCGTGGAGAATCGCCGTATTCGCTTTGGTACAGCCGTTTGCCACGTCGTTGTAGCGCTCACACACGCAGACAGACAGCTTATTTTTGGAAAGCTGATACGCCGCGGCTGCGCCCACCACGCCGCATCCGACAATCAGTACGTCAAACATTCTGCCACTCCTTTCCGGCATAGCCATTCTTCCTGTTTACCACCACTTGATCTGATCCGTGATATACTGCCTCTTTTCGATAAATTCCGGTGCAGTCACGTCACGCGGCCGCGGCAGGTCGATTGCCAGATCCTCCTTAATCGTCGTCGGCTTGTTGGAGAGGATCAGGACCCGCTCTGCAAGATACACCGCCTCCTCAATGTTGTGCGTGATAAAAAGCACGGTCGCTCCTGTCTCCTTCCACAGCCGTAAGACCTCATCCTCCAGATAAAATCGCAGTTTGATGTCCATCTGTCCGTATGGCTCATCCATTAAAAGCAGATCCGGGTTCATCGCAAACGCACGCCCGATGATGATCCGCTGCTCCGTGGAGACGGAGAGCTGATGCGGATAGGAATCCCGAAACGACTCCAGACCCATCAGCTTGATAATCGTTTCCACGCGCTTGTCGATTTCCTCCTTCGGGAGCTTTTTTAGTTCCAAGCCGAAGCGCAGGTTCTGCTCGACCGTCTTCCACGGCAGGGCCGACGGCTCCTGGAAGACAAAGGCCAGGTTGTGTTTTTTCGGGTCGGCGCTTTCTCCGTCGATCAAAAGATCCCCCTTCGTCGGCATGTAGATGCGCGTGAGCAGGTTCAAAAACGTCGTTTTCCCGCAGCCCGTCGGACCGACAATGCAGACAAACTCCCCCTTCTTTATGTTGAAGGAAATATCGTTTAACACCTTCAGGCTGCCAAAATTTTTGGTCAGGTTATGTACTTCTACTTTGTACTGGCTCTCACTCATGTTATTCCCTCCCGCCGTCTTACAGCGCCAAATCCGTATTGTCGGAAATTTCCCGGCGCAGGCGTAGAAATTCCGGATCTATGGTGTTCCTCGGCCGCGGCAGCTTCACGTCGTAGACCGCCTTTACATGAGCCGGACAGTTGGACAAAAGCACGATCCGGTCCGCAAGGTACAGGGCCTCCTCGATGTTGTTTGTGACGAAAATAACGGTCCGTTTCTCGGTCTCCCAGATCCGCTGGACCTCCTCCTCCATCGCGTAGCGCGTCTGTGCGTCCAGAGCGCCGAAGGGTTCATCCATTAAGAGGATCTCCGGGTCGTTCGCATAGGCCCTGGCAATACTGACCCTCTGCTTCATACCGCCGGACAGCTCGTCCGGATAGCTCTTTTCAAAGCCCTGGAGGCCGACAAGGTTAATGTATTTCTGCGCGATCTCCCGGCGCGGCTCTTTTGCCATCCCCTTAATCTTGGGCCCAAATTCCACGTTCTGCATGACTGTCTTCCATGGCATCAGCGCCCGTTTCTGGAAGACCATGCCGATCCGCTCGTCGCTTCCCTTGATCTCCTCGCCGTCTAACAAGATGCGGCCGTCCACAGGCTTTTCCAAGCCGGCGATCATGTTGAGAAGAATGGTTTTTCCGCAACGGCCGGGCCCTAAAAGGACCAAAAACTCCGAATCCCGCACTTCCATTGACACGTCCACTGCCGCGTCAAACACCTGATTGTTGACAATATAGCTCTGGGAGATATGTTCCAGTTTCAGTTTGACTTTTTCGCTGTCCATGGGCAAATGATCCTTTCTAAGAATTGAATGACAATCGCAAGCAGATACCCGACTACGCCGATACAGATCATTGAGAGCAGGCAGAGCGGGTAATCTCCCGAGTCCATCCCCCGCACGATCAAAAAGCCGACACCCGATTTCCCGCCTAACATCTCCGCGGCCAAAACAACCATCCAGCCGGCCGACGTCGAGTTCCGGATCCCGGCAAAAATCGCGTCAAACGCCGACGGGATCGCGATCTCCAAAAGCATCTGCCTGCCGTTTGCATGAAAGATCGTTCCGATGTCCATGTACTCCTTCTGTACGTTGGCAATGCCCGCCTGCGTATTGACGACGACCGGCATTAGCGCACCGACAAAGACGATGAGCACCTTCGGGAACTCGCCGATTCCGAACCACATGGTCACAAGCGGCACCCAGGCGAGCGGCGGCACGGCGCGGAACGCCGTGAAAATCGGCCCCAAAAGCGCGTTGGCCTTTTTATTCCAGCCGATCAAAATGCCAAAGGAAATCCCGATCACCCAGGCGGCACCCAGTGCGATGAATACACGCTGTAAGCTGGCCCAGATATGGCCGAACAGCCCCAGGTTCTTGATCGGCCGGTCCAGAAGCTTTAAATAGCGCTCCCACACCGCGGTCGGGGACGGAAACTTGGATGCCTCTCCCCGTGAGACTGCGACCCACAAAAGAAGCAGCAAAAGAATGGCGGCCACCGGAAGCACTCTGTATATGCGGCTCTGCAAAAGCTCTCTGCGCTCGTATTCGCTGAGAAACAGTTCTTCTTTTTCTTTTTTCATTTCTTCCACCCCAGAACCTTTCCTTCCACAAGGCCGAGAAGCCAGGTGAAAATCACGCCGAGCGTTCCGATCACGACGATTCCCAGAATAATGATATCCGGCCTCGCAAACTGCCTGCCCTGCTGGATCATGTAGCCGAGCCCCAGGTTTGCGGCCAGCATCTCGGCGGCGACGAGCGTCGCCCAGGCATTTCCGAGTGCCACGCGGATCCCGGCAAAGGTCATGGTCATGGCCGACGGAATCCCGATCGTTCGAAAGGTCGTAAAGTTGGAGGCCCCACAGATCTTCGCGACGTTGATGAGCGTCTGGCTCGTCTGCCGGATGCCCGTGTAGGCGTTGATAACGCAGGGAACGAAAGCCGAGAAAAATACGATAAACGCCTTCGCCTTTAATCCCAAGCCAAGCCAGATGATCGTAATCGGAATCCAGGACACGGGCGGGATCGGGCGAAGGATCTCAAAGATCGGGCGCATAAAGCTGTCAAAGCCCTTAAACCAGCCCATCGTCAGGCCGAGCGGCACACCGATGGCGATCGCCAGGAAAAAGCCGGACAGCGCCACCTGAAGGCTCGATACAATATGGGCTCCCAAAACCGCTCCGTCCGGATTCGGGTCGGTCCATTTTAAGAAAAACAGTTCCACCACCTTTGACGGCATCGGGACATACCGGCTGGGGAGGAAGCCGCTCGCCACAGCGAGCTGCCAGATGAGCAGAAAGGCCAATACGCCGATCAACGAGAGCATGGCAAGCTGAAACGTGGTTTTCCGCTTTTCGCTCTGCACCTTCGCAATCCGCTCCTCGTTGGTAAGCTGACGCACCGCTTTTTCGCTGTCGTTCATGCTGATAACCTCCTTATGTAAGGAAAAGGAGGGGCCAATCCGCAAACGCTTATGGCCCCCTCCTTTCCTTTTTCCTGTTTTACAGGCTTGTTTACTTTAAAAGTCCTCCGCCGAACAGGCGGCATCAATTCAGATATGCCCAGTGCGCCCACCAGACCTTCGTATGTAGTGGTGCGTCCGCTACCGGGCGCATACAGGTTTACTTTAAGCTCTCTGCAATCGAGGCGTTGACCAGTCCCTTATCCAGGATCGTCTGGCGGTCCTCCTCCGTGTAGTTGCCGAGTGTGATGAAGAAATCAAGCGTTTCGAACAACTGGTTCGTTGCATTCGTCACCTTCGTGCCGCTGCCGTTTCTGTCATCCTCCTCCGTCGTCATGGAGGCGATCATCTCGTCTAAGCTCATGCACTGATATTCCTCGATCAGGCGCTTTGCCGTAGTCTCCGTCACGGCGATTCCCTCGTCGTCACAGGATTCCATAAACAGCTCGACCGCCTTTTCCATGTTCTCGTCGCTCGCCTGGCACCACTCCCAGGTCTTATAGTAAGCCTGATAAGCCGCCTTCACAAGCTCGGTCTTGTTTTCGATCGCATCCTTGGTCGCGCAGAGGCCGGAAATGTTGTTTAAGCCCATCTTTCCGATATCCGTCACGCGGACGTCTCCATCCTCCTCGGCGGCACACGCAAACGCGTTCCATACGCACATCGCGTCGCCCTCGCCGGTCTGGAAGGCGGTCAGGCAGGTGCCCACGGCCGTATCCACGATCTCGATATCATACGCTTCCAGATCCGTGATGCCGATGCTCGTCATATACTGCATGAACATGTACTGCAGCGTGGTTCCGCGGTTTAAAAGAACCTTTTTGCCGCGCCAGTTCTCGGGATTCTCCGGCTCCTTCGCAAGATCGGTATCCGGGCGGACAAATAAAGCCGTATTGAACTCGTTGTCACTGATGCCGATCATGTTGATATCATAGTTCTTCATCCCGTTTAATACGCCCGGTGCGCCCACATCTGCGACATCCCAGTCTGCACTGGCCTCCATCATGGCCGGGCCGCCGGTAAAGGACTGGTACTCCACATCAATATTCAGCTCATCGAAGAAGCCCATCTTATCGGCAACATACCAGGGCATCGAATGCGCGGAGCCCGCGAAAAAACCGATGCTTAAGGTCGTCCTCTCGGCAAGCGGCGTGATTCCAAGCGTGGTTTCTCCTGTGGCCTCACCACCGGCCGCGTCCTCCTTCGCCGCCTCCGTGCCGGCGCTTTCTGCTCCGGCCGCCGCTGTTGTCGGCGCTGCCGTCGTCTGTGCGGAGTTCCCAGAGCCGCCGCAGGCGGTTAAGGAACCTACCATTGCTGCCGCAGCGATCGCTGCGAGGATCTGTCGATTCAAGATTTTTCTCATATCATTTTCTCCTTTTCTTTTATGCTTCTATGTCTCTCGCGCCGTGCGGGAGAATCCCCCGGCCCCGGCATGCGAAAAGATGCATGTTTAAACTGTCAGTCAGCCACACGCACAGGGCGTATGGCCGTAAGCGTCCATCCCATCCTCTGCGGGATTCTTCATCCCGAGGTGGACCGCCGGAAGCTTAAACGTAAGCGGCAGCGCCAGGATGTTGGGCTCATCCCCCACATATTTCTTCTTCGCATCCTCCAGCGCCTCCTCAAAGGTGGCCCTCGTCTTTAAGCCCATCCCACGGGCGTAGCCGGGCTCTTTTGCGCCCACGATATAGATCGCGCTCGTATTCATCTCCGCGATGTGGCCGCAGCTCATCATGGAAAAGCCGTGGAACGGATGGAACGCGTTGGCAAACCGATATTTCCGTATGTACTCCTCATTGGTCGCAAAATATTCGCCGAGGCGGTTCATATCCGGCAGCTCGTTCATCCCGTCGTGCTGGAACCATTCATAACACTCTCTTAGGTACGGCCAGCGGAAGTCATTGAAAAAGCCGTTGCACAGGCTCGAACAAATGATTACGCAACGGTCGCTCATCACACGCTTAAACCGAAGCACCTGCGCAGACAGTGCCTGCATCATCATAATCGGATTCGTCCCCATACCGTCGCCGTAATGGAACTTCTGCGGCATCCCGAATACCAGGACATCGTACTTTTTCTCCGCCCAGTGTACATAAGTACGTTTATCCGCGATCTCCCAGGACTTTTGCATCATGACCTTCGCATACCCAGAAAAGATTGCGATCTGCCTGCTCTTGGAATCCAGAACCGCGTCGCAGCAGAAGAACGGATGACCCATCGCTTCTTCCATTTTCATGGAGATCTCATCGAATTTATTCCGCATCAGGCTCGTATTGTTGACCGGCGTAAAATCGTCCCGGTGCATAACCGAAGGAACATGATGGCTGGCAATGCTTTTCCAGTTGCTGATCCCGGTCGCACTGTGCTTATAGCCGCCGGAATAGCCGCCGTAGGGATTCCCCTGCACATGGCCGATGAGAATCGGAAGATCCGCCTCATAGACGTACCGGTTCATATACACCGGATCGCCCCGGTCCGTGAGCCCTAAGTCCACCATATGCTCCTGATCCTCGGAATCATGGCTGATGATCTGTCCGCTGTGCCAGAATTCATGATAAATCTCCGGCCCGAAAAGCGCCAATGCATCCTTATCCGTGCTGCGCGGATGCAGGCCGTTGGAGATGATAAACAAAATATCCTTTTTCTCGACTCCCGCATCATACAGTTCTTCAAGCAGATATCGGACCGCCAGCTTTCTGTGGCTCGTCGGCTGCTCGCCTCCCTTGACACGGTCCGGAATGATAAAGACCACCCGGCTTCCCTTTTTTACCAGCTCCCGCACAGGCGGCATCCCGATCGGATGCGTCAGGCTCTCCTGGTATGCGGCCTTAAGCTCTGCTTCCGGAATAAAATCCGGATCCGGAACCGTCACACCGGGAATAAACACATCCACACTGTCCGGCAGCTCGGCCCCCATGGTCCCCTCTCCATACTCAAACTCAAAGTGTTTCAACTCAGATTCCTCCGTCACATTGCATAAGAATGTATGCAATTTTGCTTTATTTGTTGTCGTTTTTCTTCTACATTATTGCATACTCTCCTGGAAGCGTCAACAATTTTGAGTAAAAAATGGCCAATTATTTTCGCAAACGTTTGGTCTTTCTGGCAATATTATTGCGTAAATTGTAGATTCTAATCTGTTTTTTGACTATATTCTCTCATGTATCTGTAAATCCGTTTTGCGTTATTTGCTGTTTTTTGTGTAATTTTGCGTTATTTGCTATACACAAGCGTTTGTATCCTTTCCAAGGGTCCGCCGGAAACGGGAGCGGTGTCGTCTCCTAGTGGGCACACTCTCGCTACGGAAAAGCGCAGCGGTACATAGAGCGCCAAAATACGGCGCCCAAGTACCGGCGGTTTTCAAGTGCCCATACGGAGACGGCACCGCTCCCTCCCCACCGGAAATGCATGGCCGCCCTCTCCTCGCTCACGAGATACCGTAGCGAAGGTCGGGCCGGTGAGGCGGCCCCCACGACTTTCTTCACGCCCGCCACGCAAAAAACATATACATTTCCCTCCATTTATGCTATCCTTGTCTCATACAAAAACCGAGGTGAATGTTATGGCATTAAAAGATATCGCGTCCGCATTAGGCATCTCCATTTCCACCGTATCCAGAGTCCTCAACACCGAAAACACATCGGCTGCCAGCCAAGAGCTAAAACGAAAAATCTGGGAAGAAGCCAAAAAACAGGGCTACATGCCAAATCAGGCCGCACGCCAGCTCCGCGAAAGCGCCATACCGGACGCACCTGAGCCAAAATCCCTGTACTGCGTCTTCGCCGTCGCACCTCAGGAATCCAAAGACGACCCCTTCTACACGAAAATTCTGGAAAGCGTCGAACAGGAAGCCTTCAAGCACAACTATATCCTTCAATACACCTTCTCTGCCACGGCCCTGGACGTCCCCGGCGCCCTCACACCGATCCTCTCCGCCACGCCCTCGGACTATCTGGTGATCATCGGCCGGTTCAAGCCCGCACTTTTAAAGCGGCTGGAGGTATATTTTAAGAAGACGATTTACATCGGCCTCAATCTCCTGGATGCCCCCTGCGACCAGATCGTCTGCAACAGCCGCGAGATCGCCCGGACGGTCGTCCGCTATCTGCATTCCCTGAATCATCGGAACATCGGCTTCATCGGCAGCGCGGAGGGACGTCTACGCGGCTATCAGGAGACGGTCACAGATCTTAAACTCCCCACAGACAGCCGCTATATCATCGACGATACGGTTCTCTCCATGGAGGGCGGCTACCAGGGGATGCTGCGGCTTTTAGACAGCGCCCCTGACGTGACAGCCGTCTTCTGCGCCAACGACATGGTCTCGATCGGCGCATTAAAGGCCTGTCGGGACCGGGGCGTACGCGTCCCGGAGGACATCTCCCTGATCGGTGTCAACGACGTGGAAAACGTTCAATATACAGACCCGATGCTCTCCAGTGTACGCGTCCCTCTCGAGGAGATGGGCAAGATGGCAGTCGTCATGCTCTTGGACCGCGTAAACGGCGGGCATACCTCCCATGTCACGGTCCAGTTCCCGTATACGATCGTAAAGAGAGGAAGCTGCCGTGCTCTATAGCGTTTCAGTACGTCAAAACGCAGAGTAGGGGAGCCTCACGTTACCGTGCAAGCTCCCCCAGTCTTCTCACGAGCTCCTTTGCCATTTCCAGCATGTTCCCGCAGTCCTTATTTTTTCCCTTTTTGTCCTGATACAAAAGCATCGGCCTCTCCCCGGAGACGAAACGCAGCGCGTTGCGGTACTCCCCGACTAACGCCGGAATCCCGGAAACGTCAAGCTTCGCTTTCGGATACAGCTCGATCCGCACCTCATTTTTATTGATGTTTACCTCTGTCGCATACGCCCGGTGCGCCGCTGCCTTTAGCTCTGCTACCAGCAGAAGATTTTCCACCGGCTTCGGGATCTCACCAAAGCGGTCGATCAATTCATCCTGCATATCCATATATTCGTCATCCGTCTCGATCGACGAGATCCGTTTGTATACGTCAAGCTTTACATATTCGTTTCGGATATAGCCTTCCGGAATGAACGCATCCATGTCGCAGTCCACGACCGTCTCAAAGCGCTCCTCCTCCGGCAGCCCGCCTTTAAGCGCCAAAACCGCCTCGTTTAGCATCTTGCAGTACAGGTCATACCCGACCGCCTCCATGTGGCCGTGCTGTTCCGCACCCAAAATATTTCCGGCGCCGCGGATCTCCAGATCACGCATGGCGATGCGGATGCCGGAACCAAGCTCCGTAAATTCCCGGATCGCCTGAAGCCGCTTTTCCGCATCCTCCCGCAAAAGCTTATCCCTTTTATACATGAGAAACGCATAAGCGGTCCGGTTCGAGCGCCCAATACGGCCGCGGATCTGGTAGAGCTGTGAAAGCCCGAAACGATCGGCATCCTGAATGATCATCGTATTCGCATTCGGGATATCTAACCCCGTCTCGATGATCGTTGTCGAGACCAGGACGTCGATATCACCGTTGATGAAATCCAGCATGATCTTTTCCAGTTCACGCTCCCGCATCTGCCCATGCGCAAAGGCCACCGACGCCTGCGGTGCAAGGGCCGCCACATGCGCAGCCACCTCGTCGATGTTGTTTACGCGGTTGTACACGTAGTAAACCTGTCCGTTGCGCGCAAGCTCCCTTTGGATAGCCTCGCGCACCATCTCGTCATTGTATTCCATCACATATGTCTGGATCGGCACCCGGTCCACCGGCGGCTCCTCCAAAACGCTCATGTCGCGGATTCCGATCAGGCTCATGTGCAGCGTGCGCGGAATCGGTGTCGCCGTCAGAGTCAGCACGTCGACATTTTTCTTTAACTGCTTGATCTTTTCCTTGTGTGCCACGCCAAAGCGCTGTTCCTCGTCAATGATCAAAAGCCCCAGGTCTTTGAATTCGACATCCTTTGAGAGTACCCGGTGTGTGCCGATGACGATGTCCACGAACCCCTTTTTGAGACCCTCCAGTGTCTTTTTCACATCTGCCGGCGTGCAGAAGCGCGATAGAAGATCCACGCGCACCGGAAAGTCCTTCATGCGCTGGATAAAGGTGTTGTAATGCTGCTGCGCTAGGATCGTCGTCGGAACCAGATAGACGGCCTGCCGCCCCTCCTGGATCGCCTTAAAGGCCGCCCGCAGCGCAATCTCTGTCTTCCCATAGCCTACGTCGCCGCAGATCAGCCGGTCCATGATCTTTTTGCTCTCCATGTCGCGCTTCGTATCCTCAATGGCAGTCCGCTGATCCTCCGTCTCCTCGTAGGGGAACAGCTCCTCAAATTCCCGCTGCCAGACCGTATCCGGGCCATACTGAAAGCCCTCTGCGTCCTGACGCACCGCATAGAGCTCCACTAACTCCCTCGCAATCTCCCGCACGGCCGTGCGCACCCTCGTCTTTGTTTTTCCCCATTCGCTTCCGCCGAGGCGGTTTAACTTCGGCGCTTTCGCATCGGAGCCGGCATATTTCTGGATCCCGTCCAGACGTGTGGCCGGCAGGTACAGATTCCCTCCATCTCCATATTCTACCTTGATGTAATCCTTAACGACGTGGTCTCGCTCGATCTTTTCGATCCCCCGGTAAATTCCCAGCCCATGGCTCTCATGAACCACATAATCGCCGACCGAAAGCTCGGAAAAGCTGCTGATCTTCTTTCCCTCATAATGATAGCGTTTCCGCTTCTTCTGCCGGCGTTCCGCGCCGAACATGTCGCTCTCCGTGATCACGACAAATTTAATCAGCGGATATTCGAAGCCCTTATGGAGCTTTCCATAGGTCACAAGGATCTCCCCCGGCTTTACCGGCGTGCCGGGGTCCTCGGGGCAGTAGGCGCGAAGCTCGTATTCCCGCAAATCCCCTGCCAGGCGGCTCGCCCTGGTCCGCGACGCCGACAGGAGTACGACCCGATAGCCCTCCCTTTTCCAGCGCGTCAGATCCTTTATGAGCGTCTCAAAGCTGTTTTGGTACGAATTAACGCTTTTTCCCGTCAGGCTGTACTTTTTTTTCACGACCATGCCGGGCAGCCTCTGGTCAAGGCCCGTAAGCATCACACACGCCGGAACCTGGACCGCCGCCAGTACAGCCTTTGCAGAAAACAAAACATCTGCCTGCCCCGGCAGGAGGCTCCCCTTTTCCAGCCGGTGCAGCATGCTCTCACGAAATTCCAGCTCGACGACCTTTGCTCTCTCCTCAAGGCGCTGTGGTTCGTCAAGAAAGATTGAAAGCCCGGCCGCACTTTTCGCGGCCGTTTTCATATAATCCAGAAAGGACGCCGTCTCCTCACAAAAATAGCGGATGAATCCATCAAGCGAGACCGTATTGCCTCCTTCCAAAAGCGCCTCACACAGCTCCCCCGCCAGCATCCGGATCTGGCGGGCCTCCGCCTGCTTTCCCTGTTCCCGAAACGTCTTCTCCTGCTTTTTTCCCTCCGCCTCGATGCGAAAGGCCCCTTCCCTTGCCTGCTTCTTCGTCAGCACAAGCTCCGTGGCCGGATAGAGGCGCACGGAATCGAGCTGTGAAACGGAGCGCTGGCTCTCCGGATCAAAGGTACGGATCGAATCCACCTCGTCATCCCACAGCTCGATCCGAATCGGCAGTTCCTCGGTCAGCGGAAAAATGTCAAGGATCCCGCCGCGGACAGAAAACTGCCCCATGCCGTCAACTTGGCCGACCCTCTCATAGCCAAGCTGCGTCAGGGCCTCCTTCATATGCTCCACGTCAAGCGCCTCCCCGGCCGCCACGGACACACAGGCAGCCTGCAGCATAGGAAGCAAAAGAAGGTGATCCATCAGCCCGTCAATCGTTGTGACAACGACACCCCCCTCGTCCTCCAAAAGATGCCAAAACACCTGCATCCTCTGTCTGGTCACGAGATTTCCGCGGATGTCCGAGCTGTAAAACAAAAGGTCTCTGGCCGGATACAGCCATGTATTCTTATTAAAATAGCTAAAATCGTCGTAGAGCTCCTTCGCCCGGGTCTCATCGTATGTCACGACTAACCGCCAGGTCCGATCCGCAGAGAGCTCATGCATCACATGGACCTTCTGGGAGTCCGTCAGGCCGCAGAGCTGAATAGGCCCGCGCTCCCCGTCTATATCCCGCCTGATATCCGTGTATTCCGCCAGCTCTGTCAGCGGATTCGCAAAAATCCCGCTCATACTCACCCCTCTGTCTTCTTTTTATTATGCGCGTTCATCGCAGGCTCGATTCCCTCTGTCAAAAGCTCACAGGCCGCCTGGGCCGCCTCCTTTGCGGCATTCTCCAAAGTCTCTCTCTCTCCCTGCCCGAGATGGCTTAACACATAAGCCGCCAGGTCCATCCGCGGCGGCTTGGCCCCGACACCGATCTTGATCCGCAAAAATTCCTGCGTTCCCAAATGGGCGATGATGCTCTTGACCCCGTTGTGGCCTCCGGCACTCCCCTTGGCGCGGATGCGAAGCTGTCCCGGCTCCAGGCTGATGTCGTCATAGATGACCAGCACACGCTCCGGGGGCAGCTTGTAATAATCGGCCGCCGCCCGCAGGCTTTCACCGCTCGCGTTCATATAGGTCTGCGGCTTTAAAAGAATCACCTTTTCCCCGCCGATCACGGCCCGCCCGCAAAGCGCCTTATGCTTTCGCTCCGAAACATCTGCCCCCAACTGATCCGCCAGCGCATCCAGCGCCATAAAGCCGACGTTATGTCTCGTATTCTCATATTCCTTCCCCGGATTCCCGAGCCCCACTATTATATACATATTCAGGATGCTCCCCCTTCTTTCACCATGATGCACGCCTTTAAGGGGCCTTTTTCAAGTCCCCCGGGTCTTTATTCTATCAGATTCTTATCCCGCTTACAAGGGTGAACCTGAGTGTTTTTCAAGCTGCCGGAGCCGTGAGGGAGGGATTGTTCATGAGGGTTCGCAAAGCCCGGCCGTCCCAGCCCGCCTCCGCTACTTTCCTGGAAATCTGAAGGAGAAAAAAGGAAAAAGAAGAAGTGCGTCTCCCAGACTCTGCGTCCCCTACACCAAAAAACGCCCACAGCAGAAAAAGGCTTCCGCTATGGGCATATTTTACTCTATCTTTTAACCGGCTAAAAACGGCAGAGCCGCCGGTCCGAGCTCCCATCCGCCGAGCATCCAGATAATCAAAAGGACAGCCCAAGAAACAATAAAGCCGATGCAGTACGGCAGCATAAGCGACCACACCGTACCGATTCCCGCGTTCTTCTCATATCGCTGCGCAAACGTAATCATAACTGCCAGATACGCCATAACCGGTGAGATAATATTGGTGGAAGAATCCGCCACACGGTAAGCAGCCTGTGTTAACTCCGGGCTCAAGCCGAGTTTCATAAACATCGGCACAAAGATCGGGGCCAATAACGTCCATTTTGCGGTGGCAGACGCCATCAAAAGATTCATGAACGCACAGAACAGGATGAAGCACAGAATCAAAAGGATCGGATTCACGTTCATCTTCGAGAGGAAATCCGCACCCGCAATGGAGATCAGATTGCCGATATTTGTATAGTTAAAATACTTAATAAACTGAGAAGCAACGACAGCCAGAGCCAGATAGCTTCCCATGCTGGACATGGTCTTCCCCATCTCCTTGCAGACATCGCGATGGTTGTGGAACAAACCGGCCTTCTTTCCGTAAACGACGCCCACGATGAAAAACGCGATCGAGATCAAGGGGGTTACGCCGTTCATCAACGGGCTTCCCATCAAAAGACTGCCCGTCTTCTCGTTTCTTAAAAACGAATTCTGCGGAATCGCACAGGCGACGACAAAGACTACCGTCAGGAGGAGGGCGATATTCGCACTCTTTAATGCACGGCTCTCTGTTTCACTCAAGTCTGCCATACCGGCATCGGCGGTCGCTTCTCCCTCATACTTTCCAAGCCGCGGCTCTATGATCCTTTCTGTCACCAGCGTTCCGACCACCGCCAAAAGCAATGTGGATACGATCATAAACCACCAGTTTGCGGTCGGATTCACCACATAATTCGGATCGACGATCGCAGCGGCCTCCGTGGAAAGAGCCGCTAACTGCGGATCGATCGAGGTGACGATCAGATTCGCACTGTAACCGCCGGAAACACCGGCCATGGTAGCGGCAAAGCCTGCCAGCGGATGCCTGCCGACCGAGTGCATAATCATCATACCGATGGGAACGACAATGACATAGCCTGCATCGCTGGACACATTCGCCATAACGCCCAAAAACACCAGCATCGGCGCGATCAGCTTCGGCGGCGTGGAGGCTAACGCCTTCTTTAAAAGCGCCGTGATGTAACCGGAGCCGTCTGCCATACCGATGCCGACCATCGCGATCAATACGGTGCCGAGCGGCGCGTAGCTTGTGAAGTTGCTGACCACATTCGTCAGCATCCAGGCGATACCCGAACGCGACAGAAGGTTTACTACTGTGAAGGTCTTTTCCTCCAGCATGCCTTCCTTATTCATGACCTCGCCTACGACCGATACCCCCATCGTCGAGAGCACCCAGGATAAGAGCACCGTAACAATGGCCAGAATCCCGAACATCGCGATCGGATGCGGCAGCTTGTTTCCGATTCTCTCAACCGTATCCAAAAACTTAAAGCTTCCCTCTTTTTTCTTCTCCATGCCGTGTCTCCTTTTCTTGTCTTAGTGAATCTCCTCCAGCACCTTCAGCAAAAGCGTATAGGCCCTTCCGAGAGATGCGATTTCCAGCCGCTCTCTGGGCGTGTGCACATCATAATTCCGGATCCCTAAGTTGACCGCCTCCAGCTTCCTTTTCTGTGCCTTGACCTTTCCGACGAACAGCCCCGTCTCAACCTCCGCATGGATAATGTTGAGCGGTGGCCTGCTGCCTCTCTCCTTCTCCCAGATGTCCTGGATCTGTGCAGGGAAGCCGGATTCTTTATCGTATTCCCAGGCAGGCGTCCGGCCCTCATTGTGGTATTCGGTCCCTGTAAGTGCCGCCGCACGGCTCATCCGGCGGATGATCTGGTCATGCTCGTACTCGCTGTTGCTGCGGACCATCGAGATCAGCTCGATCCCCTCCTCTGTCTCCTGCACAATGCCAAGATTGCCTGAACATTTTGTCAGCGTCCGCTCGGCATCCAGGTAGTTCTGGAGTCCGTTGGGGATCAGGTCCAACAGGGCAAGGACAGTCTGTGTGGTCTTTTGGGACCATGCAAATTCCGGCAGCTTCGTCTCACACAGGCTTAACGTCATAAGCGGGTCCGTCTCCTGGTATTCCCTCTTGACCTCCTCGGAAAGCGATTCAAACGCCTTGAGAGCCGCTTCGGCCTCCTTCTTTGAAAGAACCACGGAGGCCTCGGCCCAGAACGGGATCACATTCTTTTTGTCCCCGCCCGAAATCGCGGCGAATCTTGCCGTCCCGTTTGGATCCAGGGCACTCACAAGCTCTCCCAGGAGACGGTTCGCGTTTGCCCGGCCTTTTATGATCTCGATGCCGCTGTGGCCGCTCGTGAGCCCGCCGATTTTAAGAAGGAGTGCCCTTTTATCGCTCTGCTCCTCAACGGCCTCCTTTTCCCCCCGCACCCGGAAGAAATGCGTTGTGCTTCCGGCGCAGGAAACCAAGATGTTCGTATCCTGGGAATAATCCAGGCCGATGAGGTAGTCCCCGTCCATCATCGAAGCGTCAAGCGCCTGCGCGCCCTTACAGCCGATCTCCTCCATCGTCGTAAGGATCACCTGGAGAGGCGGATGCGGCGCTTCCTCGTTATCAAGGATCGCCAGACAGAGTGCAACCGCATTGCCGTCGTCCGCCCCCAGCGAAGTCCCGTTCGCCCGCAGGAATTCCCCGTCGATCACAAGTGGGATCGGGTCCTTCTTAAAATCATGCTCCACACCCGGGTTTTTTACGCAGACCATGTCCATATGACCCTGCAAAATGACCTTCGGGCGATCCTCGTAGCCAGGGGAGGCAGGTTTGTCGATCACCACGTTAAGCGCTGCATCTCGCCGGACCTTTAGTCCCCGCTTTTTCGCAAACTCCACGAGGTAATCGCTGACCGCCTGTTCGTCGCCGCTGTTTCTTGGAATTCGGGAGATTTCCTCAAAGAAGAAAAATACGTTTTCAGGTTTCAGATCCTTCAATATCCGTTCCATCTCATCCCTCTCCTTCTGTAAAAAATTGGTTGCAAGCTTGCTATAACGTTTTACTACAACGTTTTAGATATTATAATGTTTCTTCCTCCTCCTGTCAAGCAATATCTTTTTCGACCTGTCCGGTCAGAGGGCCTGAATCGTTATTTTATAATTGCCGTCCGCATACTCCGTCTCCAGCCTGTAATTTCCGATCTCAATCACTATGCCGCTGTCGATCGGATAGAATACTCTCTCCCTGGCATCAAACAGAACAAAATCCTTTAGCAGATGTCCTTCCGCCACGTTCAGAATGCTGCGGATGCAATCATCGCAAAACAATCTTTTCATCCTGTGGAGGCTTATTATGCCGCTGCCATAGTCTATTTCTGCATATCCTTCCCCCTGCCCCGGGCTCTTAAAAACAGAAAGGCTCGTCTGGCCGACTTCATCGTAACCAAATGTCATCCACGTCATACCCTCGTATTCGTCTGGGCTGCTTCCTCCTTCATACAGATCCAAAGAATAAAGAAGCCCCGTATTGGTGCAGACAAGAAACACGCTCGCCGGATAGCTTTCCATGCAGGTACCGCAGCTCTCGGCTGTATTCGGGATATACTCGATAAAACTTTCCATGTCTCTGCTATACGCACCGAATACCAGCTCTTGTCTGAGACTCTCCGTAATCTTGTCATATTCATCCTCTGTGGCAGAGGCCATATAGGCGCCAATCCTGTTCAGAATCTCCTCAACGTTTTTGTTGTTCGCACGGTTTACCCAGAACGTGTTCATTCCCGTAATCAGAATGACAAACGACAGCATTGTGATACAGGTTGTGAAATTCCAGTACAAAAGCCAGCGCCTGTCCGACTGGCTTAAGTGTTTCTTTTCCCCGGAACACACATCTGTCTCCCAAAATCTCTGCCATGATTCTTTCATTCTGTTCCATGTTTTCTTCATATTGTTTCCTCCGTCTGTGTTTATATTCTATCAGCTAATATTATATAGTCTTTTAGGAGCTGTTACAATCACGATTCATGGTATAGTCTAAAAGTGAATAAAATAAATGCTGATAGCTTATAATTTAGGTGAGGAGTATGAAAAGAAAAGGATTAGGCGGACGGATCAATACGGCGAGAAAATGCAGGGGACTTACAGCAGAAAAGCTTTCAGAATTGTGCAACATCAACGCAACCTATCTAAGACAGATCGAGGGCGGCATGAAAATGCCCAGTCTGCCCGTATTTATAAACATATGCAACGCGTTGAAAATTTCCCCGGACTATCTTCTTCAGGATGCTTTGGAATCAAATGAAGTCACCAAAATCAGAGAATTGGCCGAGCTTTGGGAGAGAGCGTCTCCCAGCCAGCAAAAGATCGCCGCCATTATGATTCAGGCAGTCTTGGAGTACAGGGAGAATTCGTAACGGTTCCGATCCGAATCTATTTGCTTTTTCTCTCTGTTTCGCTTATACTTTTCATAATGGCAGCCACGCCGTAGCCTGTTTTTCCAGGCTTTTGCGTGGCAATTTTCAGAGGTGATGCTAGATGTCTACATTAAAAGAAATCGCCGGCCTCTCGGGCTATGCAGTCAGTACGGTTTCTGTCGTTCTCGGCGGGAAAGCCGCACAGCGCGGGATTCCGGAGGCGACGCAGAAAAAAATTCTCGAAGCCGCCTCACGGTTAAATTATAAGCCGAATATAGCGGCCCGCGCCCTGCGCGACCATGACAACCAGGGGATGATCCTGATTGCTCTTTTCTGGTCCCAGGACTTCCGTGCACCGATGATGCTGCGCTTTTTAAAAGGTCTGCGCCAGAACATAGAATCACGTTCCAGTGGACGTGATGTTAAATTTGTCATCAATTTTTACGATAATGACAGGCTCTGTGAGGAGCCCGGGCTGCAGAGCGCGAGCTATTACCACGCTGCCATCATCTGTAATGCCTCGCAGAAGGATATGGACTTTCTGGAGGAGGCCAGGCTTTCGGTCCCGACCGTCCTGTACAATCGTTCCAGCGCCAGATATAACTCGGTCGTCGTGGAGGATTCCCAGTTCGGTGAGATCGCGGCCAGGGCCTTTGCCTCCCACAAACGCCGTTCCACACAGGTCATTACCTCGCTGGCCGCGTTTGCCGGCATGGAAACCCGACGGACGGTCTTTGCGCAGACGGCCAAGCGCCTCGGCATGGAGCTGCGGGAGACGCTTCTGTGTGAAAATTCCATGGCCGGAGGCTACGAGGCGGCCATGCGCCTGCTTCCCGTGGAGACTCTCCCGGAGAGCCTGTTCTGCGGCTCCGATGCGATCGCCTTAGGCGTGCTGCGTGCTCTTTATGAAAAAAAAGTCTCCATTCCGGGGCAGGTGGAGCTGATTGCCGTCGGAAACGGAGACAAGGAACAGGAGATCTATGCGGTTCCCAGCCTCTCCGTTGTCGCCCTGCCGATGGAGCAGATGGCCTCCCGCTGCCTGGATCGCTTGTTAGAGATCCTGGCAGCTCCGTTCGCACCGGTCACACAAGAAAGGCTGAAAATCAAATACGTTCCGCGGGAGAGCTGCGGGCCTATCTTCGTCTCTCAAATTCCTTCCGGAACGCAGACAGATCCTGCCCTTTAAACGCCCTTTCGAGAAGCTCGGGCAGCATCTGTGGGCTGCAGGCAAAGCAGGGAATCCCCATTCCCGCAATCCGCTGCGCCATCTGTGCGTCATAGTACGGCTTTCCGCCGTCGACTACAGCAAGGAGGCAGACCATCGTAACGCCGGACTCCTTCATATTCTGAAGCCGTCTGGCAAAGGCCGCCCGGTTCCCGCCCTCCATCAGATCCGAGATCAAAAAAAACAGCGTCTTGGAGGGGGTCTCTATGAGTGTCTCACAGTACGCCACCGACTGATCAATGTTCGTGCCGCCGCCGAGCTGAAAGCCAAACAGAAGATCCACCGGGTCGCTGCAGCTTTCTGTCAGGTCCACAATGCTTGTATCGAAGGCAACCACATGCGTGCGCAGGCTGTTCATACTCGCAAGGATACAGCTCATAATGGAGGAATAGATGATCGACTCTCCCATAGATCCGCTCTGATCAATGTCCAGGATCACTTTCCACTTATTTGCTGCCGTTGTGCTGGTTCTGTCGAAAAAGTAAAAATGCTCCGGCACGATGGTTTTAAGCTTTGGGCTGTAGTGCTTTAAATTGCGCGATATCGTGCTTTTATAATCCAGGGCGGATGCTGACGGGATCGGGGAATGCCGCCTTTTATTGACCGCCGCGGTCACGGCCCGTCGGATGTCCTGCTCCAACAGCTTATTGACCTCATCCACGATCTTTTTGATAAACGCCCTGACGCTCTCCTTGGAACGCTTGGGGATCTGCTCCTTTAAAAGGAGGATCGTCGATGCCAGGCCTATGTCGGGCTCTAAGTTTTCCAGAAGCTCCGGCTCAAAAATCAACTGCTTCAGCCCGCATCTGGTCATGGCGTCCCCCTGGATCACTGTCACCAATTCCTTGTCGAACAGGCTCCTCACGTCTCCAAGCCAGCGGGTAATCGTCGGATTCGACGGTCCTTTTCCCGCCCCGCCTCCTGTCTGGAGGCCGAATCCCCCGCTCTCCACACGATTGTAGATCGCCGCCAGCGCCTGATCCATCAAATCCATGTCTCCGACCGGCTCTTTTCCTCCCATTTCAGAAAACCGGGCCTGGCTTTCCTGTCCGAGAATGAGTCTCCACCGGCTAAGCCGCCTCTCCAGATTCAATATTTCTGTATGCATTTTGACCTCTTTTCAAATATCAAAATCAAAATCTTCCAGGCTCTCCAAAAGCTTGTTTTCCTCCTCGTTCACCGCCGCGTTGACCGTCTCGCTGACCTGCTGCCCGTTGAGGCCCCAGATCTCACCGAGATTTTCTGCGATCCCATCCTTTTCCATTGCCGAAAAATCCGCAAACGCCCGCCGCAGAAACACAAGCGCCCGCTTGAACTCCTCGTCATCAAGCGTATCCAGATATTCATCGAGGCTTTGCCAGAGCGAAAGCCTGGCAATCAGTCCATAGCGGTTTTTCATCGCAAGACCCTCAAACCAGCCGGCTCCAAGATCGGCCGGCACGCCCTTCGACAGGCGGCGGCTGACTTCCTTCCCCAGCCTTTCGGCGTCAAACAGCCCCCGTTCCAAAAGAACCGCTGCCGCAAAGCCGGAGAGCTTTGTGTTTAAGTCATCCCGCTCTGCCGTCTCCTCAAGCGCCGAAAGCCACGCTTCCCCGTCCACAAAGTCATGGGCCAGTGAGATACGGTTTAAGCTCTCCATCGCTTCCAGGATCCCCCTTCCCGCTTGGTCGTCACAGGAGCAGGCGCCGGTTACGATCAGGCAGGCACGGTAAAAGATCTGTGTAAGAATCGGCTTTAGCGGAGCAGGGTCCAGCCTCCGGACCGTCCCGTACCGGATCACCGCCGAGAGCCGGCCCGCCGTCTCTGCGAGCTCCTCTAACGAAGCGGCATCCACCGCCATCGCCTGCAGTGCTCTTGTCGCATCCTGTACGGCTTTTTCCATGCCGCAGCAAAAGGAGTCCTCGATCACCTTGGCGATCTCCCCCATCGAACCGGCCTGCTCTACCTGCTCCTTCATGGCAAAAGAAGCGGCCTGCGCCACCGTGTCTCCCTTAAGCGCGGCCTCCACCAACTCGATTTCTGCCTCGGGCGTCCATCTTGCGATCCATTTTTCCGCCCATGTCGCGTTATCCTGACTGACCGCCTGCGGTTTTGCAAAGCCGATTCCAAGGACCCGAAGCCGATGAAGGAAAAAGGAGCGGGAAAGATCCAAAAATGCGGCGCGCTCGGTCTTCACGTTTCGGTTTTCACGCAGATCCAGAGAAAGCTCCTGGGCAGTAAGATCCCGGTAGCGCTCCAGCCTAAGTTCCTTCACCTGCCGGTAAAAATCCTCCTGAATGCTGGTTTTGCTCACTCCCTCCGGCAGCTCTCCGATCCTGGTTCCGATTTCCGTATCCGCCACGGCGAGGCTGACTGCCACGAAGCTTCCGCCGCCCATAAGGGTCACGGCCGCGTCTCTCAAATCGCAAAGAGCCGGCCGACGGCCGCCCGAAAGCCTTGCAAGAGACTCCGCCAGCCGGACGGCCTCGATCGTCTCGGAAGTGGACACCGGATTCCCGTTCGTCCGCTGCCAGCCGGCGATTCTCGAAAGGTAGCTGTAGGCGGCCAGAAACGGCTCCTTCGCACAATAGCCCTCCCAGAGAAGCTCATAATAGGCGGGCGCTTTATTGCCCGCACCGTATCCCGCTCTCGTCGAAAGCCTGTAATAGGAGTACGGCATGAGCGTATGGTTTGCCGGTATGCACGGCAGCGCGGCAAGCTCTGCATCCGTCATCGGGCCGTCCTGACCCTCCTTCGTCCGCCAGCCCTTCAAGCCCTCCACGTGATAGGCCCCCGTGACTACGGCGATCTCCTCCGGCGCGAACCCCTGCCTGACCGCCTCAAAAATCTGCCGCCTCATATAAGCCTCGCGCACCAGGGTCTCGGCCCAGTCGGCATCCCTTCCCGCCGTCAGCTCCCTAAGCCGCGCCCCGAATTCTGCGGCGCCTTTTTGATAACCAAGGACACTGTCCGTATGTTCCATGACCCGCTCCCAAAAGGTCTCATGGCCGCCTGTGCCGGCCTGTTGATCCAGTTTTCCATAAACGTAGCTTCGGCCTTCCTCCCCTTTTTCTACGTTCGCCATTCCCTGCGGCAGCGAGAGGAAAACCTCGGAGGGCAGGTCCATAAAACGGCATTCCGTTCCAGTTTCATGGCACCACAAAATAGCCTGGTACTCCGGAGAATACACGGCAAACGGATACAGGATCGTTTTCACCGGTGCCTCCCTTGTGTAGGCCAGGATGGCAACCGGTGGCTTTGTCTCTGGCAGGACGAGATCGGCGAGCCGGTCATTTAAGTCACTCGGCCCCTCTATCAGGACCAGGCGGGGATGCGTTTCTGAAAGGAACTCTCTCAGATAAAACGCCCCCGCCGGAGACAGATGACGGATCCCAAAGAAATGTGGCTCTCCCATCAGCGGTTCAACTCCTTGCAGGCTCCGTACAGCCCGGCCCAGCGGCTGCCTCGTTTTTTCATCACGTTATCAAGATATTCCTTCCAGGCAACCAGATCCTTTTCCTCCTCCTTCACCACGGCCCCCTGCAAGCCCGCAGCCAAGTCCTCGTCCGTAATACTTCCGTCTCCAAAGCTTCCGGAAAGCGCCATGCTGTTGCAGAGAAGGGAAATCGCCTCGGCCGTGGACAATACCCCTCCCGGCGTCTTTACCTTCTGGCTTTTGTCCAGCGTCTCCCCTCTCCGCAGCTCTCTGAAAATCGTGCAGACCTTTTCGATCGTCTCTTTCTCCGGGAGCGCCGCATGCAGATCCAGATTCCCCGCAAGCTGCTCCACTCTCGTCCTCACGATCTCCATCTCCGTATTGAGATCGGCCGGTGCCGGAAGGACAACGATATTGAACCGCCGCTTCAAGGCCGCCGACATCTCGTTGACGCCCTTATCCCGGGTATTGGCCGTCGCGATCACCGAAAAGCCCTTCCGGGCCGCCACCTCCATGGAAAGTTCAGGCACGGAGATCCGCTTCTCTGACAGGATCGAAATCAGCGCATCCTGTACCTCGGAAGCACAGCGGGAGATCTCCTCTAAGCGCGCGATCGTCCCGGTCTCCATGGCGTGAAAAACCGGGCTTTTTAGCATCGCCTCCTGCGAGGGCCCGCTCGCGATCAGCATGGCGTAATTCCACGAATAACGAATCTGCTCCTCGGTTGTCCCGGCCGTTCCCTGTATGACCTTTGTGGAATCCCCGTTGATCGCCGCTGCCAGATGCTCGGAAAGCCAGCTCTTTGCAGTGCCGGGTTCCCCGATTAAGAGCAGGGCCCGGTCCGTGACGAGCGTCGCGATGGCGATCTCCACGAGCCGCTCGTGCCCGATATACTTCGGTGTGATCACCGTGTTTCCCGCTTTTCCGCCGCAGATATAGGTGCGTACCGAGCGCGGCGACATGCGCCAGCCGGCCGGAACCGCATCCCTTTCTGCGGCGATCAATGCCTCGATCTCGTTCTGAAACAGCTGCTCCGCCGGCAGCCGCAATACCTGCTCGCTCATTGTCCTGCTCCCCCTCCTTTTTCTTCTCCTGCATGGATGGCCGCCTGTGTCCGGGCATAGCCGATATATTCCTCAATTCGTTCCTTTAAGTAGCTGTTTTCCTTCACCCGGCCGCTTTTTACCAGTCCGAGGACCGCCTCCGCCTCTTTAAGCCGGCTGTCCCAGCTTCCCGGAAGACGGTTTAAATAGTTCCATGCCTCCCAGGCCTGGATATTGCCGCGGCTCATGAAATATTTTACCGCCAGGCCGCCGCATTCCCCGGCCCCACACTGCCTTAACGGCTCCAGATACACCCGATTATCGGAGACGGTGCGTGCCTGGTTGTAAAAGTACTGGCAAAGCTTTCCGCAATACTCCCGATTGCCCGGCTGAATCCAGCCAAACAGGATCCCGTCAAGCCGGCTGTCCCGGCTCCCCGTCAAAAGCTCTGTCAGATACCCCTCCACGATCCCTTGGGGGATGCGATGGGCGGCTTCCTTTTGCCTCCCGTCTGCATCACTTACATACAAAAGCCGCAGCTTGTAGGAAGCGGTTTTCTCATTCCAGACGATCTTGTTGAATACCTCCAGGAGACGGCCGATCCGCTCTCCGTTCCTTTTTTCTCCAAACACGAATCTCTTGTACAGATGGCGGTCCAGCCAGTTTATACACTCCTCCTCCGGCGCAAACAGAAGCTTTGCCGCTGCCGCTGCCGCAAACCATGTCTCTCCATAGTCTTCAAAGCAGGAGACGGCGAGCCTCCCAAGCTCCGGCTCTGACCGATACAGCAGGCAGTGCAGAAAGAATCCCGGAATCGTGTCCATTCTTCCCGTCACTCCTTCTTTCCGGTCCGGGCGGGCAAACCGCTTTTCCAGCCCGGCCGCAAGCCGCCAGCACTCCCCGGCCTCCCAGCCGCTCTTTCCCCGCAGCGCCCGAAAGCAGGCGGTAAGAGACGCGTCCTCCTCCTTCGTGAGCGAAATCGTCTGCCCGAAGGCCGCGTCGGAGCCGGCCCACGGCATGAACCATTTTTTTAACGCCGCCGCCGTCAACGCTGAGGCCCAGTCTCTTGTCGTCTCTGTCAGATAAGAGAACGCCTCCTGCGGCTTTTGGGCAGCAAAATCCGCCCAGAAGGCCGCCGTCTTCTCTCCGTCCATCAAAGCCAGCGCCCAGAGAGCCGCCTTTTTATGCGCTCCCCGCTCCGTCTTTGCCAGCTCCAGGAGAAGTTCTTCGTTCTCCTGGCTGTGGCGCAGGGCATAGATCAGAGCCGTCCTTACCTCTTTTTCCGCCTCCGCAAGCTGTTCCCGGTAGAACACATTGGCCGCAGGCCCCGCGATGTCCTCTATGACCGCAACGCGCCGCACCATTTCTTTTTTCCCTTTCGGGTCAAAGTCCTTGCTAAGAAGTACAAGGAGTTCAGGTCCGCTCTCCTTTAACCACCTCATGACCTGCTCCGCGAGCTCCGGATACGAGGAGCCAAGCGCCTTTACAAGCGCCGGCTTCACCCGGTAGTCCTCAAAAAGCTCCGGATGCTCCTTATGTGTTTCCATAACAAAGCTGTAGCGGCCGCCGCCGGAGGTTCCCAATGCATCCAAAAGCGCATGGAGAACCGAATAGGGGGCGTTCATCACCGCGCTCCCCCAGCGGGCGATCTGGATCTCCTCAATCTTGCTTGGGACATCGACCGCCCCCTGTGTCAAAATCACCGCATCCACCAGGGTAAGCGCGTCTAAAAGCGCCCCCGGCCTTTCCTTCTTATCCGCTGCCGACAGCCTCCCCAGAAGCTGGCCGATCCTTGCAAACACAGGCGATGCGGTCTCCAGTGGCTTCATCGCCTCGACGGCCCTTTTCAGCCGAAAATCCTCCTCCAGCAGGCCGCACCCCGAAAGCATCATATGGGTCAGCCTCGTTTGAAGCTTATATAACGGAGAAATATCCATGATCCGTTCCCTCCTTCCCGTCAATACAAAAGCCGGATGAGATTCGTTTGGGTGACAATGCTGACGGGCTTAAGCATCAGACGTCTTGTACGTTTGTCATAGTAGAAAGCGCCAAGCAGGATCTGCCCCTTCAAAAGGCTTCCGTCCGGGAGCAGGAAAAGCCTCTCTGTTGTCGCCTCCAGCCCCGGCATGTCTCCCAGAAGGATCGTTTTCCCATCCCTTGTGCGAAGGACCGGACCCGCATCAGCCAGCCCGATTTCTTCATAGGAGATCAAACGGAGCAGCATGGGGGCGGCCAGCGCATTTTTCAGATAGTTTTTTGCCGTCTTCGCCTCCACTGCCAGATCTGCGTTTGCGAAGGAACGCAGCCTTTCCAAATCTCCAGCCGTCACTGCACGCAGCTTAAAGCCCTCCCAGCGAACGCGCCGGTTTCCCTCCCCGGGATAGAAGCAGGCCTCGGGAACCTGCATCACTCCAAACCGTGTGTCCTCCTGCGCCACATATTTAAGCGCCTTCAGAGGGCGGTAGTTGTGCGTCAGACAGACCTCACCGGTTTCCAGATCCACATAGCAGCCTGTATCAATGAATTCCTTCCTGGCCTCGTCATACACAACCCAGAACGCCGCCTGGATGAGCTCCCGGTCTTTTTTGCTGTTTCCGGCCGCCGCCAACTCCGAGAGCTTCCAGATCCCTCCTAACTCCTCATAGAGCGGATTGGGCTCCTGTTCCATGCTATCGGCCTCGAGCCTGTCTGTCAAATACTGTTTTGCTTGTTTTACCAGCGCCCAGAGTCTTTGCAGCGTGTCGATGGCCGTCTCATAATGCCTTTCATCGGCATCCTTCTGAAACGCTTCGATCTCAAGCGTCAGTCGGTTTAACAGCCTTTGGGGACCCGGAAGGTAATAATCGCCGAGCTGCTTGGAAAGCTGCCTGTATGCAGGAAGCGCCGTCCCGCCTATGGTTCCCACGCCTGCGTTTACCAGGTCAAAAACCATCTGCCTGACAAGCTCTAGGCCCTCAAGCTGTTTCTTCCATTTTTTTGCCCTCGCCGTCTTCGCCGCCTTTGAGACGGAAGGCGGCTTGATGGCTTCGGCGCTCTCTTTCGTCTCTTTGGCCTTTGCGTCCCTTGCCTGCTTTTTTTCTCTCTTTTTTATTATATCCTCGGGAATTTCGCAGACCGCAAAATTCTTCTGCGCCAGGATCTCATACAGCAGTGCCAGACTGTGTTTGCACGGAAACTGCCTGCTTGGGCAGGAGCATCGGAAAACCGGTGAAACCGCTGTAAGGAAATCGGCCGTCGTGATATAATTGTTTTTTCCGCTTCCCGTGCACTCTCCCAAATAAAACGTATCGTCAGCAGAACGTTCCCTTCTCACAAAGCTGTCCTTCTGCGATAGTTTGCGGCCGTTTGCGGCCGCTGCCGGGTTGGGCGCAAACGCCAAAATCTGCTGTTCCGTGATCTGCCTCATACCGATTCCTCCTGTCCCTGTCTGCGCCGCCCATGCACCGGCGGCTCTTTGTACCAAATTTTTTCATATAAAAACAGAGCAGCCTGACCCCCTTCTGCCCTGCTGCATCCCATATATATATTCATTTTCTTGGGAGGATCCCGCGCGCCACGCCCTCTCCGATGCAGGCGGCGTACGCCTGCGTCGTCGCCGGATCGGAATGGCCCATCATGGTCTGAACCGCTTTCACGTCTGCGCCGTTGAGCAGCAGGTGAGCGGCAACGGAATGGCGCAACGTATGCGGTGTAATGGCCGCCTCGATCCCCGCCCGCTTCCCGTAGTGCTTGATAATTTTCCAGAAACCCTGGCGGCTCATTTCCCCTCCGCTACAGTTTGTAAACAGCCGGTCCGTCTCCTTTCCCTTTAAAAGCAAGCCCCTGGACTTTTCTAAATAGCAGGCTAACGCCTCTCTGACCGTCCAGCCAAAGGGTACCATGCGTTCCTTCTGTCCGTCGCGGCAGACAATATAGCCCACGCCCATATGAATATCCGAAAGCTTCAGGCCGACCAGCTCGGAGACACGGATTCCGGTCGCGTATAAAAGTTCCAGCATGGCACGGTCACGCAGCTCCTTCGCGCTCTCGCCGGAAGGCTCCGATAAAAGCCGTTTTACTTCATCTACAGACAGGATCACGGGAATCTTTTTCTCGATTTTCGGGGCATGAATGGATTCCGCCGGGTCGCGTTTCAGGAGACCCCGTTTAAATTCATAATGAAAAAACGCCTTCGTGGATGCTAGCATCCGGGAAACGGTTGCCGACGCCTTTCCCTCCTTCTCCAGGCAGAGAATATAAGAATTCAAAGCGGTTTTTGTAACCTTTGCCGTTTCTTTGATCCCCATCTTCTCCAGGAACGCCGCCATCTGTAAAAGATCTCTCTGATAGGAAACACATGTATTCTCCGATGCTCCCTTTTCCGTCCGTAAATATTCGGTAAAATTTACTATTTCCTCTTTCATCGTTAATTCCCTTATCCCCCGGTCAAAGCATTTTTTGCCTGTAAATCCTCTGTGTTTTTACATTATAGCCCTATTTGCAGGTAAAATCAAACATATTTTACCCACTTTCCCTCTATTTTGCAAAATGTTGGCAGCGGATCAGACGACGTCTGATCCGTTTCAAATGGTGCAGCAGACGCAAAGCTCCATGCATGTCTCGTGTTCAAAGTGCATATGCCATCAGCCACGGATTGAAAAAGCTTTCCGCCACGGCGCCGAAAACGGTCAGTGCCGTCAGTGCAAGTGCCGCGGCAGGTTTCAGCTTTTTTCCGTATACGGGCATCCACCAAGTTAGCACATAGAGTACCGGCACATAAAAAATACAGTGCGGAAGAATAAAAAGGGCATAGCGAAGGACGCCTGAAAGCCCCGCGTCCATCGTCAGGGCACACACGGCCACTGCCGAAGAAAACCCCAGAAAACCCAGGGCTCCGAGAAACAAAAGCGGCGCAATCTGTGTCATCGCAAACAAAAAGCCCAAAAACAGCGTGGAAAGCCGTTCGGCCGCGACTTGGACAAAAAGCTCCGAAAAGCTTTTCCTCTGGAGTGCCGCGGCCGAAACCATGCTTCCCTCGAGGTTCAAGAGTTCCCCCTTCATCTCCTCGTCCATCAGGTTGCAGAACAAGGTTCCCAAAACGGCTCCTGCGAGCAAAAAAAAGGACAGCCAAAGCTTCAGGCTGTCCTCACGGCTTCGAAATCCTTTCATGGTATCCCCCGCGCATACAGCTTTGTATCACTATATGAACGAAGGGCATGCGGTATTCTTAACGAATCCCCTCTCTTTGCGCATAGGCCGTAATCGCCGCCACGGTTTTGGCATCGCAAAGCTTCCCGTCATAGATGAGCGCCAACAGATCGCCGACCTCCCAGGGCTCCACGTCGATACACTCGTCGTCGTCCAGATGCTGTTTGGAGGGAATCAGGTTTTTTGCGGTATATACTCCGATGCGCTCATTGCAGAACGCAACCGTCGTGTTGATCGTCATCAGATACTCGAGGCTGTCCGAGCGGTAGCCCGTCTCCTCCTCGAGCTCTCTAGCAGCACACTCGATCATCGGCTCATCTGGTGCGTCGAGCTTGCCGGCCGGAATCTCCAGCGTAAAACGGTCCAGCGCGTTCCGGTGCTGCCGTACCATCAGGATCCGGCCGTCCTCCAGTACCGGAAGAACGGCGGCTGCCCCGTCATGATGGATGAAATCATAGATTTTCTGAACTCCGTTTGTGACGACCGTATCGCGGTACACCTTCAAGATCGTTCCTGTATACGCGAGCTCTCTGTTTAAACGATTTGATTGTTCCATATTCTTATTTCCGCCTATTTCAGTCTCTTATTTTTTTCGTAGTTGGCGTCGCACGCCTTGATGATTGCGCTTCTGAAGCCGCCCTCCTCAAGCGCCGCCACGCCCTCAATGGTCGTACCGCCCGGCGAGCACACCATGTCCTTTAATTCTCCCGGATGCTTACCCGTCTCCAGGACCATTTTTGCACTCCCGAGAACCGCCTGGGCCGCCATCCGGTACGCCGCCTGTCTGGGAAGCCCGTTCTTTACACAGCCATCGGCCAGCGCCTCAATGAACATGTACACATAGGCCGGCGAACAGCCGCTTGCGCTGGCCACCACGTCCAGAAGCCGTTCCTCGACCCGCTCCAGCCTGCCGAACGAGGTAAAGAAATGTTCGACCTCCTTCTTCTCCTCCTCGGAAAACAGGCTCTCGTCATACGAGATCCCCGTCATCCCTTCTCCCACCATGGCCGGCGTATTCGGCATGGCGCGGATCACGCGGACATTTCCCCCCAGGCCCTCGGTCAGATCCGCGATTGTATAGCCCGCCGCGATCGAAAGAATGACCTGATCCCTGGTCACTGTCTTTCGGATCTCCTCAAACACGTGTGGGAGCACCTGCGGTTTGACCGCAAGCACCAGATATTTGGCGTTCGCCGCGCATTCTGCATTCGAGGAAACGTGGGGAACACCCGTCTCCTTCGTAATCGTTTCCATCTTTTCTTCGTGGGCCGACGAAAACAGGATCTCGTTCGGAGCACATGTCTTTAAAAGCCCCTTCATGATCGCACAGCCCATATTTCCCATTCCGATAAAACCGAATTTTGCCATTTTTTCTCCTCCTTCTTCGTACACTATAGCAGACAATATGGGGGCTGTCCAGAATATTTTTCCGGACAGCCCCGCATATTTTCAAACGTATTTCAGGACAGCGGAACCACCGCGCCCTCGTACTTTTCTTCGATGAATTTCTTGATCTCGTCGCCCTTTAACACATCCACGAGCGCCTTGATCTTTTCGTCGTTCTCATGCCCCTTTTGCACGGCCACGATATTGCCGTACGTCGTCGCGCCAATAGAATCCGCATCCTCGATCGCCAGCGCATCCGCCACCTTTAAACCGGCGCCGATTGCATAGTTGCCGTTGATAACCGCGATGTCCACATCCTGCAGGGAGCGCGGAAGCTGCGCCGCCTCCATCTCGACGATCTCGATGTTCTTCGGATTCTCTGCCACATCAAGCTTGGTTGCGTTGATTCCGGCTCCTTCCTTTAAAGTAATCACGCCTTGGGCCTCCAAAAGCAGAAGCGCACGCGCCTCATTAGTCGCATCGTTGGGAACCGCTACCTGTGCTCCGTCTGAAAGCGCATCCAGGGACGCCGTTTTTCCGGCATAGATCCCAAACGGCTCGTAGTGGATCATCCCCGCCGAGGCCAACTCCATCTTGCGCTCCTCGTTAAACTGATCCAGATACGGCTGATGCTGAAAGTAGTTGGCATCCAGATCGCCCGCGTCAAGCGCCACGTTTGGCTGCACATAGTCGTTATACTCCTTGATCTCCAACGTATAGCCCTGCTTTTCCAAAAGCGCCTTGGCCTCGTTTAAAATCTCCGCATGCGGCGAGGGGCTCGCACCCACGACGATCTTTTTATCTGCCTCATTTGAGGCCTTGGAGCCGCAGCCCGCAAGCGCTGCCGCGGCAAGCGTTACCGCAAGTATTGCACATATTCTTTTTTTCATAGTTCCTTTTCTCCTTTCGGAATTTTCCTTTTATTTATGTAAATCTTTTCTCCGTGCTGCCCGCGCGCCAGACCCCACTTGAAAAGACTGACATACTGAAATCCTTTACCGTTGTCTTCGGTCTACCTTTTTGACCAGCCACATCCCGAGGGACTGGATGCACTGGACTACGATCACAAGAAGCGCGACGGCAACCCACATGATGCCGACCTGGTTCCGGTAGTAGCCGTAATTGATTGCCACGGCCCCGAGCCCGCCTGCACCCACAAAGCCAGCCATGGCCGAATAGCCGAGAATCGTCGTCACTGCGATCGCTGCGTTTACAAGGAGCGACGGCTTCGCCTCCGGAATCAGTACCTTCCAGATAATCTGCCACGTAGAGGCTCCCATCGACTTTGCCGCCTCAATGATTCCGGCATCCACTTCCTTTAAAGACGCTTCTACAATCCGCGCCACATACGGGGCGGAGGCCAGCGTAAGCGGTACAATGATCGCTTTTGTCCCCACCGTCGTCCCCACGATCTTTCTCGTGAAGGGCAGGATCGCCACCAGCAGGATTAAAAACGGTACGGAGCGAAACAGATTAATCAACACGCCAAGCGTCTCCTGTACCCTGGGTCTCGGATCAATTCCTCCGGCCGCCCAAACAACCAACAGGATTCCCAGCGGAAGTCCCAAAACATACGCCACAAAGGAAGACACAAACGTCATAACCAGGCTGCTTCCCAGCTCCTCTGCAAACATAACTGCCAAATCAAAGGTCATCTTTTCCTACCTCCTCATACGGTACTTTGGCCCGCTCCAGATAATGCAGGACGCGTTCGATATCCGTCTCGCTGTCCGGCAGCTCGACGATCATCTGCCCGGCCGCCATCCCTTTTATGTCACGGGTAGCCGCATACATGATATTGATCGGAACCTTGCAGGCCAGGATCACGTTGGAGATTACGGGCTCATTGGAAGCCAGGCCGTCAAACGTAATCCGAAACAGGCGCCCCCTGCCGAACTCCACCTTTTCGGCCGCGTCCCCCAGAATCAACTGCCGGCCGATCTTTGAAGTCGGGCCCGCGAAAATCTTCGTGACGCTTCCGATCTCTGCGATCCGGCTTTTGTCAATGATTGCGACTCTGTCGCAGACCGCTTCGATCACCGCCATCTCATGCGTGATGATGATAACCGTAATACCCAGCTTTTGGTTGATTTCCTTCAAAAGCTGCAGAATCGACTTTGTCGTATTCGGGTCGAGAGCGCTTGTGGCCTCGTCACACAGAAGCACCTTCGGATTCGTCGCCATGGCCCTAGCAATCGCCACTCTCTGCTTCTGTCCGCCGGAAAGCTGCGACGGGTAGGCCTTTTCCCTGTCTGAAAGCCCCACCAGCTTTAAGAGCTCCCGCGCCCGGTCTACGGCCTCTTTTTTTTGTATGCCTGCAATTTCTAACGGAAAACAGACATTCCCCAGAACGGTCCTCTGTGCCAGCAGATTAAACTGCTGAAAAATCATTCCCATGGACCGGCGTGTCTTTCTGAGCTCGGCGTCCTTCATTGCCGAGAGCGGTTGCCCGTCGTAATAGACCTCGCCCTCCGTCGGAATCTCCAGAAAATTCATGCACCGCACCAGCGTACTCTTTCCCGCTCCCGACAAGCCGATGATTCCGAAGATCTCTCCGGGCATAATCTCCAGATTGATTCCCTCAAGCGCCCGAACGCGTCCCTGGCTCCCTGTAAACTCTTTTTTTAGTTCCGTCAGCCGGATGATCGGTTTCTTTTCTTCCATACAGATTTTCTCCCTTTTAATATAAAAAAGTGTGCGCATCCTGGCCCGGAAGGGCCTTTCCCTATAAGAAAGCAAAAGAGGAACCGGCCTATACAGACCGTGTTCCTCTCAATCTTCCCACTATCACCTTTGATATATGCGGAGAACGCTACTCTTTACACAATCCATACCATGATTTCCGTAATCTGATTTTTTCCACGTCAAAAGCCATGCCGCACATGTACATGCCGCACATCAGACCCGTCATATTCATCTGGAATGAATTTGTCTTTCTCATCGTTGCCCCTCCCGAGCCCCTTTATGAGCTCCGGTTTTAATTTACATCAGATTCTACAACACATTTTTCAAATCGTCAAGCAGTTTTTGTATTATTTTGGTAATAGTTCAGACATGTCTGCGCACTTACTGCGCTGACCGTACGAAAACATAATGGTCGTATGCTGTAACAGTTCGGACCTCGTCTGAACTGTTACTTATTTTGCGTAATCGGTCACTCTGGATTCACGGATGACGTTGACCTTGATCTGGCCCGGATATTCCAGCTCGTTCTCGATCCGCTTGGAAATATCTCTCGCCAGCAGGATCATATCATCGTCACTGATCTGATCCGGCACAACCATAATCCGGATCTCGCGTCCGGCCTGAATCGCAAAGGATTTATCAACCCCCTTAAAGGAGTTTGTGATATCCTCAAGCTGCTTCAGACGGTTCGTGTATGTTTCCAACGTCTCTCTCCTGGCGCCCGGCCTTGCGGCGGAAATTGTATCCGCGGCCTGGACGATGCAGGAAATCAGATTCGTCGGCTCAACATCGCCATGATGGGATTCCACCGCATTGATAACGGTTGCAGACTCCTTATACTTCTTGCAAAGCTCGGAGCCAAGTTGGATATGGGAACCCTCCATTTCATGATCGACGGATTTTCCAATGTCATGTAACAAACCGGCGCGCTTCGCCATTCTTACATCCACGCCAACCTCCGATGCCAAAAGGCCCGCCAGTTGTGCAACTTCAATGGAATGCTTCAGCGCATTCTGTCCATAGCTGGTTCTGAATTTCATTTTTCCTAAGAGCTTGACAAGCTCCGGGTGGATATTATGGATGCCGACCTCAAGCACGGCGGCCTCGCCTTCCTCGCGCATCATGTTCTCGACTTCCTTCTGCGCTTTCTCCACCATTTCTTCGATTCTGGCCGGATGAATCCGCCCGTCCACAATCAGCCGTTCTAATGCAATTCTCGCAACCTCTCTCCGCACCGGATCAAAGCCGGACAAAACGACTGCCTCCGGCGTATCATCAATGATCAGTTCCACGCCGGTCATCGTCTCCAGGGTACGGATATTGCGGCCTTCTCGTCCGATAATGCGGCCCTTCATCTCGTCGCTCGGAAGCTGAACGACCGAAACCGTCGTCTCCGCCACATGATCCGCGGCGCATCGCTGAATCGCCATCACCACATATTCCCGGGCCTTCTTGTCCGCTTCCTCTCTGGCCTTTCCCTCCAGCTCCTTTACAAGCTTAGCCGTATCGTGCTTGACGTCCTCCTCAACGGTCCTTAAAAGGTATTCCTTCGCCTGGTCGATTGTGAGACCGGAAATCTTCTCCAGTTCTTCCTGTTCCTTTGTAAACAGCTCCTCCACCTCGGCGGTACGCTTTTTGAGAGCCTCCTCCTTGGACGCGAGGCCGGCTTCCTTTCGTTCCATCTGCTCGGACTTTTTGTCCAGGTTCTCCTCTTTGCTCAGTACGCGGCGCTCATACCGCTGAATCTCCGCCCGACGCTCCTTGGTTTCCTTCTCAAGCTCATTTCTCGCTTTCAAATTCTCCTCTTTCGCCTCCAGGAGAGCTTCTTTTTTCTTGGTTTCTGCGACTTTTAATGCTTCATCTATTATTTCTCTGGATTTTTCTTCTGCGCTTCCGATTTTACTCTCGTAACTATTCTTCCGGTAAGCGACAGCCATAAGCCAGGTAATAGGAGCCACAATAATTGCTGCTAATAACGCGCTTATTATTGGTGACACAGGAGCACCTCCTTTATTTAGTTTTCATTGTACAACACTTCAATTTTAAACGGTTTTGTACATTATGTCAAGTGTATAGGTTTTCAATGCTCCAGTTTTTTCACGTTTGTCTGTTTCATAGGGGGGATGCCCCGCTCCCTCGAACGGCTGCTGCACTGGCTTGCAGGAGAGGAAGAAAAAATTTCTTCTCCTATTTCCGAAGCAGCATAGCAAAGTCCTGCCCCCATTTTTGCACCGCTGCTGGCTTAGAGTTTCCAGCACTGAAACTGGCTACAGAGCCCCCCTTCTCCCGGCTCGGGCTCTGCGGACCCCTGCTACTCCTCCATGCGCGCAAAAGCCGTCCGGATCGCCTCGCCTGAAAATCCCTTCTGCGAAAGGTATGCCGCCTGTCTTCTCCTCTCCTCGAACGACGCCTCCCGCCCGGAATAGCGCCGTTTTTCTAATAGGCTCATCACCTGGCCTACCTCGTCGATCCCGGCTTCGTCGAATACCGGATCCGCCACTTCTCTTGCCACGCCTTTTCTGGAAAGCTCATGCCGCATCTGCCTTACGCTCTTTTTCTTCAGGTTCCGCTCGATAAAGCGCCTTGTATATTCCGTATCATCCAGATAGTGGTATTCTTTCAAAAACATGACCGCACCATCGACGGAAGCCGGCCCGTATCCCTGTTCTGCCAGCTTTTTGCGCATCTCGGCCTCTGTTTTTGCAGAAAACTGCAGATAATAGAGGCCTTTATTCTTCGCCGCCGTAAGCTCTTTTTCATCCATGGCTTATGCCTCTTGGGCCTCGGAGATTTCCGGTTCTGTGGGCTCTGCCGCTTCCGGGGCGGGTTCTTTTTTGCCTTTTTTCGGCTTGGCCTCCGCGGGCTCTGTAGGTGTTACAAGGTGCTGTGCGCCCAGACCATGCAGCTCTCTGACCTTATTCTCGACTTCCTCGCAGACGGCCGGATTCTGGTGAAGATACTGCTTCGCATTTTCCCGTCCCTGTCCGATCTTGGTTCCCTGATAGGCATACCAGGAGCCGCTTTTTTCGATGATGTTCGCGTCCACTGCCAGATCTATCAGGTCTCCTTCCTTAGAGATGCCCTTTCCGAACATGATATCAAACTCCGCCTCTTTAAACGGCGGCGCGATCTTATTCTTTACAACCTTCACACGGACATGGTTGCCCACGATCTCGCCGCTCTGCTTCAGGGACTCTGTCTTTCTGACCTCCAGACGCACCGACGAATAAAACTTAAGCGCCCGGCCTCCCGTTGTCACCTCCGGGCTTCCGTATACGACGCCGACCTTCTCACGGAGCTGGTTGATAAAAATCACGATGCAGTTCGTCTTGCTGATCACTGCGGTCAGCTTCCGGAGCGCCTGCGACATCAGACGCGCATGCAAGCCCACATGGCTGTCACCCATATCTCCGTCGATCTCCGCCTTGGGCACCAGCGCGGCGACCGAGTCTACGATTACGATGTCCACCGCGCCGGAACGCACCATCGTCTCGGTAATCTCTAACGCCTGTTCGCCGTTGTCCGGCTGCGAGATGTAGAGATTGTCGATATCCACGCCGATATTCTTCGCATAGACCGGGTCCAGCGCATGCTCTGCGTCGATAAAGCCCGCGATTCCGCCCCGCTTTTGTACCTCCGCCACCATATGTAACGCCACGGTCGTCTTACCGCTCGACTCCGGTCCGTAGACCTCGACCACACGCCCTTTGGGGACGCCGCCAAGCCCCAGCGCCAAATCCAGGCTTAATGACCCGGTCGGCACCGTCTCGATATTCATATTCGCACCCGAGGAGCCGAGCTTCATCACAGAGCCCTTTCCGTATGCCTTTTCAATCTGTGTAAGAGCCGCCTCGAGGGCTTTTAATTTATCGTTCTTATCCATTTTTTCCTCCCTGCTAAAAAGTGTTCCTGTGAAAACACGCCCCAAATTAGAACAAACGTTCTTTCTGCTGCTATCATAATACAACAACGGGAAAAAGTCAACTGTTTCCTGTGAGAAATCTCCGGGAAATTCCGGGCTGAAAGCCAAAAGACAGGCTTTTGTCCGGGGCGGAATGGCCGGACAGATAAAAACCTGCGGGATATCCCTATCATACCCCGCAGGTTCTCCTTCTGTCAAGCTTTATTTAACTGGGAAACACACCCGAATCTTTGTGCCTTGGCCCTCCTCGCTCTCTAAAGAAATCTCCGCCCCATACTGCGCCGCAATGTGCTTTACGATCGCAAGCCCGAGCCCCGTGCCTCCGGTAGCCCTCGAGCGGCTTTTGTCTACCCGGTAAAACCGTTCAAATACCCGTATTTGATGCTCTTTGGGAATCCCGATGCCGGAGTCCTGTACGGACAGGCATGCCCGGCCGGCCATTTCCGATACCGTGACCGTGACCCGGCCGCCCCGGTTGTTGTAGCGGATCGCGTTGTCGCAGAGGTTATAGGCAAGCTCCTCGATCAGATGCCTGTCCGCACGGATCACGGCCGTTTTTCCGCTCAGGCGGATCGTGACCTCCTGGTGCCTGGCGGCCATCTCAAGCTGCCGGATGCAGTCCTCTGCCAACCCATACAGATCCACGTCCGTATCCTCCAGCTCCTGCTCTTTTTCGTCGAGCCGGGAAAGCTGAAGGATGTCGTTGATCAGGGAGAGCAGCCGTTTGGAATTTTTTTGAATCTCTCCCGCAAAGCGTGCGGTGTTCTCCTCGCCAGCCATACCGTGCTCGATTAACTGCGCATATCCGGAGATCGCAGTGAGCGGCGTTTTTAGTTCATGCGAGACGTTTGCCGTAAATTCCTGGCGCAGTGCGGCGTTTTTTAGGATGGCCTCATGCTGCCTGCGGATCGTGGAAACGAACGGCACAAATTCCTTATACGCCACTGCCACGTCCGTATCCGACAAGTTTTCTGCCATCTGTTCGATCGGTTTCATCAGGCCCTTCGTAAAATAATTAGCGAATATCAAGCAGAGCGGAAACAAAAACAAAGCTACCGCCGCCGCCATCGGAAGGAGATTCCCGGCCACCGAAAAAAAGCTTCGCGCCTCCCTGGAGATCCGCAGCACCGAGCCGTTCCCCAGATCCAGCGCATAATAAAACAGCTTTTTATCAAGCGTTTCTGACCGTCTGCTTCCATATCCTTCTCCCTGTAAAAGCGCCTCCCGTACCTCGGGTCTCCCCTCGTGGCTTTCCATCGAGGCCGCCGCCGCGTTGGTGTCAAACAAAACCGCACCTTCCGCTGCGATCACGGTGATGCGGAGCTTGTCTGGTTCAAGCTCATAGCCGTCCGGATGGAGAGTCTCGGGTTTTTCAAACACATGCATGCTTTTTAAGAGCATGGCGTCGGCTCTTAAGTCCGCAATCACCTGCTCCTTAAAGATCCCATAAAATGCAAACATAGAAAGCAGAAGCGTCAGAAGTGTGGCTAACGCCGAGGTAGCCAAAAGCTCTTTATGGATCTTCGCCCTCATATTCCCTCCCTGGCACCAATCTGTAGCCTACGTTCCGCACGGTACGGATCATGCTGCCGGCCCTGCCTAATTTCTGACGCAGCGTCCGGATATGCATGTCCAGGGTCCGGGATTCGCCCTCAAAGTCGATCCCCCAGACCCGTTCCAAAATACTTTCCCGCGTCACAACGATCCCGGTATTATGCAGCAGAAGCTTCAAAAGCTCATATTCTTTGAATGTCAGGCTGCATGGTGCATCCTTGACATAGACCATGCGTTTTTCGTCATCCAGAAACAAATCGCCCAGAGAAAACGATTTTTCCTCCCGCAGGGTCCGCCGAAGCATTGCCTTCACTCTGGCAATCAGCTCCATAACGCCAAACGGCTTCGTCAGATAATCGTCCGCCCCCAGATCCAGCCCCCTTACCTTGTCAAGCTCCGTTGACTTTGCCGTCACCATAATGACCGGCAGACGTCTAGTCTCCGGCAGGCGGCGCAGCCGTTCCAGGATCTTAAGCCCATCCTCATCCGGCAGCATCAGATCCAGAAGCACCAGATCCGGTTTTTTTGCCTCCAGCCTTTCATAAAAGTCGCGCGCGCATAAAAAGCCCTCCACCTGATGGCCGCTGTTTGTCAGGGCAAAGGTCTCGATTTCCAGAATATTGCTGTCATCCTCTACGGCGTAAATAAGAGCCAAGGTAAACCCTCCTCTGCCTTTTTCTGCATTATAGCACACGTTTTGCTCATCCGGGAAGTGCATATTTTCTTCGATAACTTTCCACGAGCGCCGTAAACTGTGGATCATTCCCTTTCTTTAGATGCTCCAGATAGCCATGTGCATCAAATCCGTCGCGCTCGATCTCAATCACACTGACCGCAATGTTGGAGCAGTGATCGGATACGCGTTCCAGATTCGTCGAAATATCAGACAGCACAACCCCCTGCTCGATCGTACATTTCCCTTTCTGCAGACGTTTGATATGGTTCGCCTTTAAGCAGGTAATAAGACCGTCCACGACCTCCTCTAACGGTTCCACGAGCGCCGCTCTTTTTCTGTCATTTTTTTCAAACGCTTCCACCGCCAGCATGAGGCTCTCCTCCACTGCACGCATTAAAATGTCGAGCTCTTTTTTTGCCTTTTTGGAAAACTCCAGCTTTTTTTCATGCATCTCTTTCGCAGCCCGCATCAGATTTCTCCCATGGTCGGAGATCCTCTCCAGATCCCCGATGCAATGCAGAAGCAGTGATACCGTGTGGCTGTCTCCGGCAGAAAGGCTGCGGGCGCCGAGCTTCACCATATAGGTCCCGAGTGCATCCTCGTAGCGGTCCACCAATTCCTCCATCCGGGCAATCTCTGCCGCCTTTTCTTCGTCGTACTCTTTGAAAAGTCTGTCAGCCGTCAGGATACAGCTTCGGGACAGATTTGCCATGCGCACTGCCATCAGCTGGCACTGCTTTGCGGCATAGCCGGGCGTTTCCAGGAAACGTTCGTCCAGCAGACGGAATTCCGGATCCTTCTCCTTTTCCCCGGCCGTCTCCCGCTCTGCGGCATCCGGAATTGAGAGGCAGGCAAGGCGCACAAGTCCCCCCGAAAACGGAAGCAGAACAAGCGTTGCGGCCACATTAAACAGACTGTGAACAACCGCGATGCCCATGACATCGACCGGTTTTTCCAGGAATGCGAAATGAAACACGTTGTTGGCCGTATAGAATACCGCCATAAACACAGTGGCTCCGATCAAATTGAAATACAAATGCACCAGGGCTGCCCGGCGCGCATTTTTCCCCGCGCCGATTCCCGAGAGCAAAGCCGTCGCACAAGTTCCGATATTCTGTCCCAAAATGATCGGAATCACGCTTCCATAGTTCATGGCCCCTGTCGCAGAAAGCGCCTGCAAGATACCGACTGAGGCCGATGAGCTTTGGATGACCGCCGTTAAAAGTGCCCCTGCCAAAATACCCAAAAGCGGATTGGAAAACATCGTCAGGATCCCTGTAAACTCCGGTACCCTGGCCAGGGGCTTCACCGCACCGCTCATGGTTTCCATACCGAACATCAGGATCGCGAAGCCGATCAGGATCGTCCCCACGTCTTTTTTCTTCTCCCGCTTTGAGAACATCAAAAGAATCACGCCAAGAAGCGCCAGTACCGGGGAAAAGGAGGATGGCTTTAAAAGCCGCACAAAAAAGTTTTCGCTCTCGATTCCCGCCAGACTTAAGATCCAGGACGTGACCGTCGTCCCGACATTGGCTCCCATGATGATCCCCACAGCCTGTGAAAGCCGCATGATCCCTGAATTGACAAACCCGACGACCATAACCGTCGTGGCCGACGAGGACTGAATGACTGCCGTCACACCGGCCCCCAAAAGTACCGCCTTAAGAGGGGTTTTCGTCAGTCTCTCCAGAATTCGTTCCAAACGGCCGCCGGACAGCTTTTCAAGCCCCTGCCCCATCGTCTCCATTCCATATAAAAACAGCGCCAGGCCGCCGAGCATCGTAAGTAAAGCAAAAAAATCCATACATTCCTCCCTGTACCGTTCCGTTTTTTCCTGTTGCCTTATCAGAATAGCATCACCATGTAAAGGGCCCGATGTCTCTATGTAAAATCTATGTAAATTTTTGCGTTTTATACATGCCGGGGCCCGTCATCTAAAAACAGCTTCTCTGTCCGATGACGGGCCCTTTTCGTCTCTATAGCAAGAGCCTTTCGACATCTAAAAGCCCCCAGCCCTGCTGGTTCTTTGCCAATCCGATGTCTCTGGCGCTCTCCATCAATTTCAGTTTTACATCCCGATTCGTCATATCCGGGTATTTTTCCAGCAAAAGCGCGATGGCCCCGGACACGATCGGGGTGCTCATGGATGTGCCGCTTTTGATCGTGTAGCGGTCCGGGCGGCTTGCGCAGCTCACTACGCTGCAGCCCGGCGCCACCAGATCCGGCTTGCACACACAGGCGGCCGTCGGTCCGCGGCCGGAGTAATCCACCATCCGGCTTCCGCCGACTAACACCTCGGTATCGTCATCCGAACAGCCTACGGTGATGACCTTACGGCTGATTCCCGGGGTTGTAATGCTCATGCGGCGAGGCCCGTTGTTGCCGGCCGCGACCACGACGACGAGGCCGGCATCCCACGCTTCGTTTACCCCCCTTACCAGGGCCGAATTCTCACTCATCCCCTTTTTGCCGTAGGAGCCGACCGAGATGTTTACGATGCGTACACCAAGTCTGTCTTTTCTCTCCAAAAGCCAGGCAATTCCTGCAAGAACATCGGCGGCGTAGCCGTTCCCTTTGCGGTCTAGGACTTTCACCGCAACCAGATTGCAGCCCGGCGCCATACCCTGATATCGGCCGGCGGCGGCCGCGCCGCTTCCGCCGATGATTCCGCAGATATGCGTTCCATGGCCGCAGTCGTCGTAGGGGCTGTTTCGGCGACTGACCATATCCGTAAAGGCGATGATCCTGTCGTCAAAGTCCCGATGTGCAAAAACGCCGGTATCCAGGACCGCGACTCCCACGCCTTTGCCCGTAAGCCCCGTCGTGTACGTATCCTGACAATGAATCTGTTTTTTTACATGATCCACATGTTCTTCCCTCGTAGCCTTTTACTAACAGGATATTCACACGCCCGTTTACACGTACCAACGCTCCAGCGCTCCGTTCCCTCCTGGCTTCTCATGCCAGCAGGCTCCTGCAAATTCCCCGGATTCTTCGAGATAGAACCAGTTTCCCGTGCCGGTTTGTTCTCCGTTCCACCGGATCCAGCCGGTAAGCATGTAGCCGGACCTCCCAAAGCAGTACCAGTGGTGGTTGATCTGCTTCCATACCATCTGCGGATAGCTCCCATCCTCCTCCCTGTACCACCAGCCGTTTGCATCGTGTACCCATCCGGGCTTTTCCTCTGCCGCATAGTCAATATAACAGAAGCCCTTAACCGTCGGATCGTTCCAGGCGCGGGTCTTTAACTTTACCTGTCCGCCGTTTCGGTCGGATAAGTTTGCCGACGTATTCCCCTCCAGGCAATCAAACCACTGCCGGCCGTTTTTCGAATACACCCGAACCACGCGGCCCGCATGAGAAAAGTTAAAGATCACAACTGCCCCAGGCTTTGGCTCCGTGCCTGTCTTTCCCGCCTTTTTAAAGGCATTGTACGTGGCAAAGCAATTGTAACCCACATACGTCTTACGCGTCATATTCCAGTGCTCCAGCGCCTTTTCCACGCCGAACTCATAGCCCTCGTGGGCGAACTGCATCGTACAGCACCATGGCTGGCCCTGGCAGCCGTTAAGTCCCCAGGCGTTTACATCTCTTGAATATTTTGTATAATTCCCGCTGCCCTTATTGCCGGTTTTGGAATCCAGATCCATATTGCTGGCCTTTTCCACATACCCTTCATCTGCCAGTTCCCGTTTAATCAATCCCTCCAATGTTCCCATACATCTGTTCCTCCAACTGAAACTAAAACATCTTGTACACTATAGTGTAAGCTTGCCTACCGGATATGGTTCCTGATGCGTGTGCAGAGAAACAGCAATATTAATAAATCCTTAAGGATTTATTCAGAGAATATACAATCATTTCCTGGAACAACATGGTATACTGGGAACATAAGAAATGCATGAGACTATTTGAAATCCTTTATCCTAACCTTTTTGAAATTGAAATCCTAAATGACAAATCCCCGTGCGAAAAGCGCGGGGTTTTTTCATCCCCCCGCGCTTTCTGCCGTCATCTCACATCTTTTAAAATATCACAAAAATCAAACGTCGCAAAGTAATCTGCCGGCGTCTCTGCACGACGTATCAGCTTAACGCTCCCGTCCTCCCTAAGGAGCAGCTCCGCACTCTTTAATTTTCCGTTATAATTATATCCCATTGCAAAGCCGTGTGCCCCGGCATCGTGCAGGATCAGATAATCACCTTTAGAAATTTCCGGCAGCATCCGGTCAACGGCAAACTTATCATTGTTTTCACAGAGTGAACCTGTCACGTCATACATATGGTCACAGGGCGCATTCTCTTTTCCGAGGACCGTGATATGATGGTATGCGCCGTACATCGCGGGGCGCATCAGGTTGACCGCACAGGCATCCACACCGATGTATTCTTTATAGGTGTGCTTTTCATGGATCGCCCTTGTCACCAGGACGCCATAGGGAGCCAGCATAAACCGGCCAAGCTCCGTAAAAATTGATACATTGCCAAGCCCTGCTGGCGTCAAAACCTCCTCATAGACCTTCTGTACGCCTGCTCCGATTGCCCGGATATCGTTCGGCTCCTCGTCGGGACGATAGGGAACACCGATGCCGCCGGACAGGTTGATAAATGAAAGGCTGACACCGGCCTCCTTCTTGATCTTCACGGCCAGTTCAAACAGAACCTTTGCCAATATCGGATAATATTCATTCGTCACCGTGTTGCTGGCAAGAAACGCATGAAGCCCGAAGCGTTTCGCCCCTTTTTTGTGTAGAATCTTATATGCCTCGAGAATTTGTTCCTCGGTCATCCCGTATTTCGCGTCCCCGGGGTTATCCATAATGGCATTGGAGATTTTAAACAGGCCCCCCGGATTGAACCGGCAGCAGATCGTCTCCGGAATTTTTCCCAGCGTTTTTTCCACATATTCGATATGGGTAAAGTCATCCAGATTGATGATCGCTCCGAGTTCCTCTGCCAGTGTAAATTCCTCCGCCGGCGTGTCGTTCGAGGAAAACATGATCTCATGGCCCGAAAAGCCGCAGGCCTTTGACAGTAAGAGCTCGGTTTTTGACGAGCAGTCCGTGCCGCACTCCATCTCCTGCAGCAGTTTCAGGATAAACGGATTCGGTGTCGCCTTGACTGCAAAATACTCCTTAAACCCCTGATTCCATGAAAACGCCTCCCCGACAGCCCGTGCATTCTCACGAATCCCTCTCTCGTCATACAGATAAAACGGCGTCGGATACGTCTTTGCGATCTCCTCGATCTGTTGTCTCGTTACAAACGGTTTCTTCTCCATGTATGTCTTCTCCTTATCAGTCTACCCGCACGACCCGCATAATATTGGTATCCGTCGCCGGTTCATGTCTTCTGGAATGGCTTAACACGCCGGCCGTCACGACAGCCAGATCGCCTTCGGCCACAATCCCCTGTTCTTTTAGAAGGTCGATCGAATTCCGGATCAGTGTGTCCGTTGATTCCTCTCGTTTCGCCTGGAACGGCGTCACGCCCCAGTAAAGCTGCATCTTCCGCACTGCGGTAAGACTCGGGGACATGCCGATGAGCCTTGTCTGCGGATGCCACTTGGAGAGCAGGCGAGCCGTATGGCCGCTGATGCTCGGCGCAATGATCACCTTTGCCTCCAGATGCCTCGCGGTCGAAACGGATGAAAAACAGACGGCATTGGAAATATTATGGCTGAGGGTATCGGAGACAATCCGCCTCTTATAATAGGAATCATCCAGATGAGACTCCGTCTCCTCCACGATATGTGCCATCATTTTGAGCGCCTCAACCGGGTATCTGCCGTTTGCCGTCTCTCCAGACAGCATGACCACGTCGGTCCCGTCATAAACGGCGTTCGCCACATCCGTCACCTCGGCACGGGTCGGCCGCGGATTGCGTATCATGGAATCCAGCATCTGCGTAGCCGTGATTACGATCTTACATGCTTCGCTGCATTTTTCGATCATCATCTTCTGTAAATAAGGAAGCTTTTCCGGCGCGACCTCAACGCCAAGATCGCCACGCGCCACCATGATCCCGTCACTCGCCCCGATGATTGCATCCAGATTCTCCAGGCCCTCTGCATTCTCGATCTTCGCGATGATCCCCATTTCCGAACCTTTTTCCTTTAAAAGCCCCCGAATCTCCTCGATCGCCTCCGCGGACCGGATAAACGAAGCCGCGATAAAATCAAATCCCGCCTCGACGCCAAAGCAGATATCCTGTTTATCCTTATCCGTTAATGCCGGCAGCCTAATCTTTACATTCGGTACATTCACGCCCTTGCGTTCGCCTAGCTCGCCGCCGTTTATCACCTCACAGATGATCCGGGCCCCCTCCACACGCCTAACGGCAAGCTCAATCAGCCCGTCGTCGATCAGGATTCGATCTCCGGACGCTACGTCCTCATTCAGGCCGCTGTAATTGATGTGCACCATAGCTTCGTCGCCGACAAGCTCCTCGGTGGTCAGTGTAAACTCCTGGCCCTCCCTCAAAGTAACCTTTTTTCCTTCCTTCAGCTGCCCGGTACGGATTTCCGGCCCCTTCGTATCCAGAAGTGCGGCTACCGGGATCTTTACCTCCTCCGCCACTTCGCGAAGCTGTAAAAGCCGCCTTTTATGTTCGGCATAGTCACCGTGGGAAAAATTAAAACGTGCCACGTCCATGCCGTTTAAAATCAACTGCCTCATCACTTCTCTGTCGTCCGTTGTAGGTCCCATGGTGCAGATAATTTTCGTCTTCTTCATATTCCTCCTGCCTTTCCGTTCATCGGCTGCCGTTTCGTTTTTTGCCAAACTGCTGCCATTTACTGCCGCCTGTCAAACGGCATGACATTCCCTCCCGCCTGCCGCGGGTCCATGCCGCCGCGGGTCACATGCTGATGCGTATACAAATGATCCTGGCAGTATTCATAGTCTCCCTCGCACTTCGAACAATAGCGGAAAGTCAGATCCGGATGGTCCAGATCCGTCCGCCCACAGACCACACAGCGGTGTCGTCCTGCCATCCGGACGGTCTTTGCAGTCTCATTGATCTTCGCCTTGAATTCGTGCTTTCTCTTGATTTCCTTCGGATTATACTTCGTCCCGCCGGAAATTGCAAGGAAAATCAAAACGTTTAGCAGAGACATCGCGATCGTCACGCGCATAGCCGCACTGCCGGCAATGAACCCGTACAGATAAAACGCGCCGTTAAACACTGCCAGCCATTTCGCCTTGATCGGAATCGCAAAAAACAGAAAAAACTGCATCTCCGGAAACGCGATCGCAACCGCAAAAAACAGCGAAAAATTCAGGTAATCCGTAGTCAGAATATATAACTTCCCAAATGCCGCATAGAGGATCAGGGCCGCCAGCACATGGCCGATCACGCCCAGGATAAAATAAACGTTAAATCGGAATGCCCCCCAAACGCGCTCCAGCATGAGTCCCAGATTCCGATAGCAGTAGATCAGCAGCATGTTTAGCATCACATTAAACATCATATTGAGCGAACCGGCAAAGGAAGCCCCCATTCCGAGCGAACCGACACTGATTGGCGGCCAGATCAGAAATGTGATGATCCGCCACACCTGCCCGTGCAGAATTGCCCGCGCGTTCAGGCAGAGATAATTCTCATAAACCCCTGGCATAAAGATCTGTATCAGGATTCCGATCGTGTAAAGCATGCCGATATGGCGCATCAGATCCGAAACCGCATACCGCGCATATTTTTGCTCAAGCTTTTTAAAAAATTTCATGTAACGGCATTCCTTTCCCTACTTTCTAAAACTCTCATGTAAACCGGGCTGCCCGACCTTCCTCTTTGCAAGCCGCCGCTCATAGTAGCATTCCCCGTACCGCTCAAAGTCAAACGGGGCTTAAGTCAGTATCTGATCCAGTGTTCCGAGCAGATTTTCTATGTCGATCGGTTTTGCTATGTGGCCGTTCATCCCGCAGCGGAGTGCCTCCTGTTTATCCTCCTCAAACGCGTTAGCCGTCATGGCAATGATGGGGATGGACGACAGTGCCCTTGTCTCCAGGCTACGGATTGCCTTTGTCGCCTCATAGCCATCCATGACAGGCATTTGAACATCCATCAAAATCAGCTGATAATACCCATGCACGGAGCGCTTCAGCATATCCACGGCCATCTGGCCGTTTTCCGCTATCTCGACCGAAAAGCCCGCCTCACTTAAGATCGCCGCAGCGATCTCCTGGTTTAGCTCATTGTCCTCCACTAAAAGGATACGCCCGGTACGGTGCCTCTTGAGCTCTTTCTCTGTCTCCTGCTCCGCGGTCTTATCTGCCTGTACGATCGACCGCAGGCAGTGCCTGAGCTCTGATAAAAACAGCGGCTTGCTGCAGAATGCCGATACCCCGGCCTCTTTTGCCTCCTCCTCAATGTCAGACCAGTCGTATGCGGTCAGGACGATCACCGGCACATCCTCATCTGTCTCCTTACGGATCCTGCGGACAACCTCAATGCCGTTCATATCGGGAAGCAGCCAGTCAACGATATAGACCTGATAATCATTTTTGCGCATCACCGCCTGTTTCGTGCGCAGTACCGCCTCCTTACCCGAAAGCGTCCACTCCGCGCGCATTCCGATCTGCTGCAGCATATAGGATACGCTGTCACAGGCGTTAAAATCATCATCGACGACCAGGGCGCGGCAGCCCTTTAACTCTGGAATTGCCTGCGACTCCTTCACTCCCGAGTGCAGACGGAAGGTAAAGGACACCGTAACCTCCGTGCCGACACCCAGCTCGCTCTTTACATCAATCATGCCGCTCATCATATCGACGATATTTTTTGTGATCGCCATTCCAAGGCCCGTTCCCTGGATCCGGCTGATCGTGGAGGTCCGCTCCCTTTCAAAGGGCTCGAAAATATGGGACACAAACTCCTCACTCATCCCAATCCCAGTGTCCTTCACACAGAATTCGTAATGCCCAAAGCCCTCCGGCGCCCCGGGCTTTTCCGTGATCCGCAAGCTGACCGAGCCGCCCGCTCCCGTATACTTGACCGCATTGCTCAGCAGATTCAGAAGCACCTGATTCAGGCGCAGCTTATCGCAGTAGATCTCCTCATCCAGGACATCTACGGCATCCATGTAAAGCTCCAGCTGTTTGGCGTGGATATCGGCCTGTACGATGCTGTACAGCCCATGCAATATCTCCGGCAGGCTGCATTCCTTCTCATCCAGATGCATCTTGCCGCTCTCGATCCGGCTCATATCCAGGATGTCGTTGATCAGACTTAGCAGGTGGTTCCCTGACGTCATAATTTTCTTTAAATATTCCTCCACCTGCTCCTTATGGTCAATATGTGTCAGAGCCAGGCCCGTAAATCCTACGATCGCATTCATCGGCGTGCGGATATCGTGCGACATGTTGGAGAGGAATACGCTCTTTGCCTTGCTTGCCCGGTTTGCCTGTAAAAGTGCGGTCTCCAGCAGATTTTTCTTCTCCATTTCGCTGCGGGTCTCCTCATCCACGCTCCGAAGCCCCAAAACCGCCACATGTCTCTGCTCCCAGGTCCCGGCCCGCACGGCCTTCATCTGGAAATACCGCATATCTCCGTCGCATACCGTCCGGTAGCTGACATAATAAATGTTTTTCTCGGTCAATTCTTTTTTCAGCGTGGCACGGGACAGGGCCTCTCTGAGCATCTCCCTGTCCTCGGAGTACACGCAGCCTTGTATGTATTTCTCTATGCTGTTTTCCAGCGGCTGATTTCCTGAAAAGGCGGCGCTCAATTTATGTGATTTACAGTCTTCGAGCCGCAGGGGGACTCCCTCTCCGGTATCCAAATCAAGCGAACAGACCAGATTATAATCAATGCTTAAGGCCTGCACCAACTCCATCTGACGCCGTCTGTTCTTTTCTTCTTCCAGCTTCTGTGCGGTGCAGTCCAAAAGGAAACGCTGATAGACCAGCTCGCCGTTTCTGTTTATGAGCTTGACATTGCCCATAATGTGAAGGATACTCCCATCCTGATGCCGCACGCGGTATTCGGCGCTTATGCTGTCCCCCTCTTTTTTGAGCTCCCGGATCAGCTTTCTTAACGCCGGCTGGTCTTCCTCTATCACGGACGCCGCAATCATATCAAAGCCGTCCGCCTCCAGCTCCTCCTGAGACTCATACCCCAGGATCTTAAGCGCCGCGTTATTGATGCTTAATATATTCGAGCCATCCAGCGTATGGCACATGACGCCGCAGTCCATGGTGGTAAAAATCGTCTCCAGCGTGTGATTTTTCTTAATGATCTCCTGCTCATAGGCCCGCTCCTGCGTCGCATCAATGGCCACACCCACGGTTCCCATGACACTTCCGTCCAGGTCATACAAGGGAGACTTGTAGGTGGTCAGAAGGCGCACACTCTCGCCTGTCTGCACCGTTTCCTCCGAAACGCAGGTCTTTTGGCTGCTCATCACGACACGCTCCGACTCGATACAGGCGGGATCATCCTGCTCCACATCCCAGATATAGGCATGACCGCGTCCCTCCACCTGCTTCTTGGTCTTATTGACCGTTTTACAGAAGCTGTCGTTTACTTTTTCATGGATGCCATCCTTATCCTTATACCAGACGAGATTCGGGATATTGTTGATCGTCGCTTCGAGATACTGGCTGGTCTGCCAGAAGTCCTTCCCCAGCTTGCACCTCCTCTGCCATTTCGCGAGGCGAAAGGCAAGCTCTGCATCCGACATGGGCAGCATCCATATGTCCTCAATCTCCGGAAAGGCGTCAATCAGCCCGCGGACCTGCTCTTTGTCTGCAAGCAGAATCAGCTCCGCATCCGCGCGTTTGCATCCGGCTAACGTCTGCACGCTCCTTCTTGCATCCGTTTCATGTACATCCGCCACGATCACATCCGCTTTTGCCGCCAATGCGCACTCCGGCTCCACACTCTCAGAAAACTCATGGGTAAAATGCTCCAGCGGGATTGTTTCCTTTATCCTTTCAGAGATTCTGCGCTGGCAGCCAATCAAATAAAAGTGAAGATGGCAATGATACATATCCGGTATCCTCCCTGTGTAAATTTGCAGTGTCTCCATTATATCACATCCCCGCCAAATTTCCATAACTGCATGATGAATTTTCTTTGATTTTTACAACATTTCAACGGAATATCCGCATATCGTTTTGGATGGATCGGCCGTCTTTCCCTTCTTTCCCGAAAACTTTACATTTTTTTTACATTGTTTTAACCTTTTTTAACATGAGTTTCCACGACCTGTCGATTGTATTTCTGAAAAAATTATGGTATACTTTGTCCGCAGCAATTATACGATAGTGTTATCATACAAAGGAGGTAGGGGTGACACTCCCCACTCATATGAATCCATGCCACAGACTCGGAATTGATATTGGTTCCACCACCGTAAAGATCGCCCTGATCGACGACGGCGGCCGGCTTCTCTTTTCGGATTACGCCAGACATTATGCCAATATCCAGGAAACACTGGCGCAGCTTTTAAAAAAATGTCGGGAACGATGCGGAGAAATTTCTCTGAAGCCGAGTATTACCGGCTCCGGCGGGCTCACGCTTTCCGGCCATCTACATATTCCCTTTACCCAGGAGGTCGTGGCCGTAGCCACCGCGCTCCAGGACTACGCGCCCCAGACCGACGTAGCGATCGAACTCGGCGGCGAGGACGCAAAGATTATCTATTTTACCGGCGGCATCGACCAGCGCATGAACGGGATCTGCGCCGGAGGCACCGGCTCCTTCATCGACCAGATGGCATCTCTTTTGCAGACGGATGCCGCCGGTCTCAACGAATATGCAAAGAATTACAAGGCTGTCTATCCGATCGCGGCCCGCTGCGGTGTGTTCGCCAAATCGGATATTCAGCCGTTAATTAACGAGGGCGCGACCAGGGAGGATCTGGCGGCGTCTATTTTCCAGGCCGTCGTCAACCAGACGATCAGCGGCCTGGCCTGCGGCAAGCCCATCCGCGGCAACGTCGCTTTCTTAGGCGGCCCGCTGCACTTTCTCACGGAGCTTAAAGAGGCTTTTATCCGCACTCTCAATTTGAGCGGGGAGCAGATCATCGCCCCAGCGCACTCCCATCTGTTTGCTGCGGTCGGCGCCGCCATGAACGCAAAGGAGACTCCGGTCCTCTCTCTTGACCGGCTGATCTCCGACTTATCCGACGGGATCCGTATGGAATTTGAGGTCAAGCGCATGGAGCCGCTCTTTGAGGACGAGGAGGACTACCGGACCTTCACTGAGCGTCACAATCTCCATAAAGTGCGCCGCGGCGATCTCGCCTCCTACTCGGGGAACTGCTTTCTGGGGATCGACGCCGGCTCCACGACGACAAAGGTCGCTCTCGTGGGCGAGGACGGTTCCCTGCTTTACAGCTTTTATGATAATAACAACGGGAGCCCGCTTGCGACTGCAATCTCCTCGATCAAGGAGATCCGGTCTTTGCTGCCCAAAACGGCAGTCATCGCCTCATCGTGCTCGACCGGCTACGGAGAATCGCTCTTAAAGGCCGCCTTCCTGCTCGATGAGGGGGAGGTGGAGACGATCTCTCACTATTATGCAGCCGCATTCTTTAACCCGAATGTCGACTGCATCCTTGACATCGGTGGCCAGGACATGAAATGCATCCGCATCAAGGACGGCGCCGTGGACAGCGTACAGTTAAACGAGGCCTGCTCCTCGGGCTGCGGCTCCTTCATCGAAACCTTTGCCAAATCCTTAAACTACAGCGTCCAGGATTTCGCCAGGGAAGCCCTGTTTGCCAAAAACCCGATCGACCTGGGGACCCGCTGCACGGTCTTCATGAATTCCAATGTCAAACAGGCGCAGAAGGAGGGCGCGTCGATCGCTGATATTTCCTCCGGGTTAGCCTATTCCGTGATCCGCAACGCCCTCTTTAAGGTCATCAAAATCACGACCGCCTCCGATCTCGGAAAAAACGTGGTCGTCCAGGGCGGCACCTTCTACAACGACGCCGTCTTACGGAGCTTCGAAAAGATCTCGGGCGGAGAGGCCATCCGGCCGGACATCGCCGGCATTATGGGCGCATTCGGCGCCGCCCTAATCGCCCGTGAGCGCTATGGGCACAATCCCAAAAAGACGTCGATGCTCTCCCTTGACAAAATCATCGGTCTGACCTACACGACGACCATGAGCCGCTGCCGCGGCTGTGTCAACCACTGCGTCCTGACGATCAACCGGTTTGAGGGCGGGCGCCAGTACATCTCCGGCAACCGCTGCGAGCGCGGGCTGGGCGTCGAGAAAGCCAAGCGCGACATTCCGAATCTGTTTACCTGGAAATACCGCCGTCTGTTCGACTACGAGGCGCTGCCCGCCGATCTGGCCACCCGCGGGCCCGTGGGACTTCCGCGCGTCTTAAATATGTATGAAAACTATCCGTTTTGGGCCACGTTTTTTAAGGCGCTTAAATTTTCCGTTGTGCTCTCGCCCCAGTCCACACGCCAGCTTTATGAGCTTGGCATCGAGACGATTCCCAGCGAGTCCGAATGCTACCCGGCTAAGCTCGCCCACGGACACGTCTCCTGGCTCGTCAAGCGGGGCGTACCGTTTATCTTCTACCCGTGTGTCCCTTACGAGCGAAAAGAAGTTCCGGGAGCCGGCAATCACTACAACTGCCCGATCGTAACCTCCTACGCCGAAAACATCAAGAACAACATGGAGGAGCTTGAGGAGCATAACATTCGCTTTATGAATCCGTTCCTTCCCTTTACCGACGAACATGCGCTCACGAAGCAGCTCGTCATCGAGTTTAAACGCGAATTCCAGATTCCCGAGGCCGAGATCCGGGCCGCCGCAAAGGCAGCGTGGAAGGAACTTGAGAGAGCGCGCCTTGACGTCCAGAAAAAGGGGGAGGAAACGCTCGCCTATTTGAAGGAGACAGGGAAGCGCGGCATCGTCCTGGCCGGACGGCCGTACCACATTGACCCCGAAATCAACCATGGCATCGCCGACCTGATCACCTCCTATGGCTTTGCGGTCCTCACGGAGGATTCGGTCTCCCATCTGGCGAAGGTCGAGCGCCCGTTAATCGTAACGGATCAGTGGATGTATCACTCCCGGCTATACGCGGCGGCTTTCTTTGTAAAAGAACAGGATAATCTCGACCTAGTACAGTTAAATTCCTTCGGCTGCGGCCTGGATGCCGTGACGACCGATCAGGTAAGTGATATCCTGACCGGCTCTGGAAAGATCTATACGGTCTTGAAAATAGACGAGGTCAACAACCTTGGCGCCGCAAGAATCCGCATCCGTTCGCTGATCTCTGCGCTGCGTGTGCGCGAGGAACGCCGCTACACGCGGACCATCGTCTCCAGTGCCTACAACCGTGTGGTCTTTACAAAAGACATGCAGAAAAACTACACGCTTCTCTGCCCGCAGATGTCGCCGATCCACTTTGAGCTATTAGAGCCTGCCATCCGCAGCTTTGGCTATAACCTTGTAATCCTGCAAAACGACGACAAATCGGCCGTGGACACAGGACTCAAATACGTCAACAACGACGCCTGCTACCCGTCTCTGATCGTAATCGGGCAGCTCATGGATGCGCTCCTATCCGGTCAGTATGACCTGGACCATACAGCCATCATCATGTCGCAGACCGGCGGAGGCTGCCGTGCCTCCAACTACATTGGCTTTATCCGCAGGGCGCTCGAAAAGGCCGGAATGCCGCAGGTTCCGGTAATCTCCCTGAACGCCAACGGTATGGAGACAAATCCGGGCTTTACCTACTCGGCTCCGATGATCGCAAAGGCGATGCAGGCCATCGTCTATGGCGATGTGTTCATGCGTGTGCTCTATGCTACGAGGCCCTATGAGCGCGACCCAGGCTCTGCCAACGCGCTGCATGAAAAATGGAAGAAAATCTGCATTAAGGCCCTGTCCTGCCGCTCGCTCGGTATGATGGATTTTACCCGTAATATCCGTGGGATCATCCATGATTTTGACGTTCTTCCTAGGCTGTCCGTGAAAAAGCCGAAGGTCGGCATCGTCGGCGAGATCCTTGTAAAGTTTTCTCCGACTGCCAACAACCATATCGTCGAGCTTCTGGAAGCCGAAGGGGCTGAGGCGGTCATGCCGGATCTGATGGATTTTCTTTTGTACTGTTTCTATAACAGCAATTTCAAGGCCGAACATCTGGGAACCAAGCGTTCGATCGCCTATGTGTGCAACATGGGAATCTCCCTTTTGGAGTATCTGCGCAAAGCGGCCCGGATCGCTCTTGAAAAGAGTGAGCACTTTACGCCGCCGGCCCGGATCAAGACGTTAGCCGTAATGGCCAACGATTTTGTCTCTCTCGGCAACCAGACCGGCGAAGGCTGGTTTTTGACCGGCGAGATGCTGGAGCTCATAAAAAGCGGCGTCGGCAATATCGTCTGTGTCCAGCCCTTCGGCTGCCTGCCGAACCATATCGTAGGAAAGGGCGTGATCAAAGAGCTTCGGAAACACTATCCGGGGGCCAATATCATTGCCGTTGACTACGACCCGGGTGCAAGCGAGGTAAACCAGTTGAACCGCATTAAACTCATGCTGACGACCGCCCAGAAAAATCTCGCCAATGAACCGAACGACGCGGAGCTTTTGGCGGCCGCCACTCAGGAACACTTAAAAACCCTGCAGGCCCGGCAGGTACGCGGGCTTCAGGTATGAGGAGCAATTTAAAGACCGCAAGCGGTCCGGATTTACCGGAGGCCTGCGGTCTTTGTCTGTGTTTTTTGTTTTATTTCGTGTGCTCACGGTGCATGGAGAACGAGTCCATATCGTAGTTTTTCAGATTCTCCCATACGCCGCGGTCATCTGCCTTTGCGATCAGGTTATCGCGGTCCTTCTTAAAGCCTGCTTCCTGTTTTAAATTGCTCGGGCCTCCCACACAGCCGCCCTGGCACATCATTCCCTCGATAAAGTCCTCGGGAAGGCGGCCGACCTTCATGAGCAGGAGCGCCTTCTTTACCTCCGCAGGTCCGCTGCAGCGGGCTACCTTGATGTCCGTATTCTCTCCTTTTTCCTTCAGGCACTGCAGCACCGCGCCGGTCACGCCACCGCCGTTTCCAAAGCGCTTTCCGTAGACGCTGGCCTGCTGGCTGTCGTACTCCTCCGGCAAAAGCTCAACCTCCTTGGCACGCATCAGCTCGATCGCCTCTCCAAAGGTCAGGACATAGTCCGCGTTCCCCTCAACGCTCTTATCCGCCGCCTCAGCCTTCTTCGCCATACACGGCCCGATGAATACTGTAACCGTCTCCGGGTCCTTTGCCTTTAACATTCTGGAGACTGCGCACATCGGGGAGACCGTCGTGGACAGATTGTCGATCAGGGTCGGATAATGCTTTTTAATCAGGTTGACAAACGCCGGGCAACAGGAGGTCGTCATCTTTTTACCCTCCTTGTATGCCTCCGCCCATTCCATCGCCTCGTAGGCCGCAGTCATATCGCCGCCTGCACCGACCTCGACCATATCGGTAAAACCAACCTTTTTGAGGGCAGCCCGCCAGCTTCCCATCGTGATATCCGGGCCAAACTCGCCCTCACCGGCCGGCGCCACCATCGCGACGACCTTTTTGCCCGCCTTGATGGCTTCAATCACCTGTACAATGTATACCTTTGTTGTAAGTGCACCGAACGGGCAGCTCCGCACGCAGGCACCGCACTGGATACACTTCTTTTCATCAATCTGGCAGATACCGGTCTCTAAATCCATCGTGATCGCATCCACCGGGCAGGCGCGCCTGCAGGGACGGATTAACTCTGCGATGGCGTTATACGGACAAGCCTGTGAGCACTTTCCACATTCTTTGCATTTCTTTGGATCGATGTGCGCACGGTCGCGGCCGATCGAAATCGCGCCAAAGGCACAGGCATTCTCACACGCCTTGCCCATACATTTCTGGCAGTTATCGGTAACAACAAAACGGGTAATCGGACATTCCTCGCATGCAGAAGAAATGATCTGGATTATATTGTCGCTGTGGATATGGCTCGGACATTTTCCCTCTGCAAGACGCACTCTCTGGCGGATAATCTCCCGCTCCTTGTATACACAGCAGCGGAACTGGGCCTTGGGACCCGGGATCAGCTTAAAGGGGATCTCATCCTTTTCTTCATCCAGACGACCCTCAAATGCCATCTGTGCAACCTCATGCAAGACATTGTACTTGATCTTAAGCAATGCCTCATCATTTGTTCTCATGACTTTTCCTCCTGACCTTTCCTGAAACCTGTCTGTTCCTCTTTTTACGACCCTAATTATCGCATATCCCGGTTCCGGCTGCAAGATTGTTTTTGTTTTTTTTTTAACAATTTTACCGGTTTCCTCTTTATTTTCTTAAGTCTGGTATGTTAAGGAAAAAACAGGCTCTAAAACCGCAGAAGTCTGGCGTTCAGCAAAGCCGCATCCTCCTCTGTATGAACAGCCAGGACAACGGTACGCCCCTTGGCGTACTCCTGTATCATACAGGCCGCACGCTGCTTATTTTCCTCGTCGAGGCCCGCGAAGGGCTCGTCTAACAGCAGCAGCTCCGACGGGGCCAGCAGAGCGCGAAGGAGCGCCACACGCCGTTTCATGCCGCCGGAGCATTCACGGACTTTTTTGGGGAGGGCGGTCTCGGGGAGGAGCCTCCCGGCGACCGCAGTGAGCTCTGCCCCGGAATAGAGCTTCCCTGTCACGAGGCGGAGATTGGAAAGCACGGAGCTGTTCTCAAGCAGCCTGTCCTCCTGGAACACGGCCGATACCCGCTTTTCCCCAAGTCCCAGGATCGTGCCTTCATCCAGCTCCTCAAGGCGCATCAAAAGCCGCAGAAACGTTGTCTTTCCGCTTCCCGACGGGGCGGCCAGGCAGTAAATCCCCCCATCCTCCAGCCGTACATTCACATGGGACAGAACGGTCTCCTTCCCGAATCGTTTTGACACATCTTTCCATTCGATCGCCATATTCTCTCATCTCTCCGCCATACATTCCCTTAAAATAAGAAGAAACACCTTCTCAAACATCGCACTGACCAGGATAATCGTAAGTGTCCACGCAAACAGCTCCGCAGTGCTTAAGTAGATTTTCGCCGTATAAAGCCCTTCGCCGATCGAACCGGAAGGAACCCCGATGACTTCTGCGGCGATCCCCGACTTAAAGCCCATCCCGAGCGCCGTCCGGCAGGCGGATACCAGATACGGGCCCAGGGCCGGACGGTACAGATACAGAGCCCTTTTCCAGGCCGGAAGCCGAAATACCCGCGCCATCTCAAGGAGCTTTGGATCCGCGCCGGCAAGCCCCGACTCCGTAGTCACATGGATGATCGGGTACACCACCAGAAACGAGACGAACATGGACAGATTTTCAGAGCCCGTCCAGATCAGCGCCAAAATCACAAACGACGCTACCGGGATCGACTTCATGAGCCGGACCGGCAGCGCCAGAAGCTCGCCGACAAACGGCTTTATGAAGGCCAGTGAGCCGGTCAAAAGCCCGGCGCAAAACGCGAGACAGACGCCAAACCCGATCCGCAGGACGGAAAAACCCACGGCATTCCAAAACGCCCGGTTTACGAGCTGTCCTGCAAATGCCAGGAGCGTATCGGCCGGCCCCACAAGCAAAAGCCGGTTGTGGACGAGTATGGTGGCCGCCTGCCAGACAAGCAGCCAGAACGCAAGGATCGCCGGTTTCTTCATAAACGCCGCACACTCCTTCGATTACGGAATATAGTAAAAGCTGTCTTCGGGAAGCGCCCCGCCGACCGAAGCCGGATTCTGTTCAAACAGAATCTTCAGATAGCCCGAAAGGGCCTCCTTCATCTCCTCCCCCGTGATGCAGGTGATGTTGCAGTAGGGCAGGGCTTTCTTTGCAAGCGGTGCCTTGGCGACGATCCCCGCCTTTGCAATCCATTCGGCTGCCGTATCCGCATCCTTTTTGGTAAATTCCGCAGACTGCTGGTGTTCGTCAAGGAAGGTCTTTACAAGCTCCTCATGCCCGGCGAGGAATTCCGTGTTTACGATCGTCACACCGGTAACGAGGCGGCTTTTCCCCCCCTCATCCTGAAGCGCATCCCATTCCTTTGTCAGATCCAGGATAATAGAGAGCGTATCGTTCTGCGCGAGAGCAGCCGTCACAAAAGGCTGCGGCAGAAGGCCGATGGCAGCCGGATCCTCGGCGAGGAGCGCTGCGACCTCCGCGGCCTCCGACTTAAATTCCAGCGTTACATCCGTCTCGGAAAGGCCGGCTGCAGAGAGCAGATAGCGCAGCGTATATTCCGGCGTCGTCCCCTTGCCCGGGAGATAGACCGTCTTGCCCTTCAGCTCGTCGACGGAGGTGACAAAAGAATCAGCGGATACCAGGTAGAGAACCCCCAACGTATTGATGTCGATGACCGTCACGCCGCCGTCGGTCTTATTGAAAAGGACACTGGCAACATTCGCGGGAAGGAGGGCAATGTCCACCTTGTCCCCTGCGATCATGGCGGTCAGCTCGTCGGCGGCCGTAACCATCGTAAATTCGTAGTGGTTTTGGGAAGCGCCCTTTTCTGCGTCATCCATCAGCTTGACAAGCCCCATGGTCGTCGGGCCCTTGAGCCCGCCTACGCGGATAACTGTGTCGTCCCTGCCCGTCTGGCCGGACGCGGTGCTTGGGGCGTCTGCCTGCGCTTTTGCCTCTGCGGCCGTGTCCGCGGTTTGTGCCTCACTTGTCCGGGGCGCCGTCATCTGTGCTTCTGTCGTCTGCGCCTTGGCGGTCTCGGCCGTCTGCCCCTGGCCACAGCCTGAAAGAAGCGCCGCCCCGATGAAAGCCGCTAAAAGCATACGAAATCTTTTTTTCATAATCTTAATCCCTCCTGGAATAAATGGTTTTCGTGCCGACGCCGTCAAGCATCCCGAGCTTCCCGGAGAGGCTGCTTATTTTGTCCATGGGCGCGTCCAGGACGACGCTGATAATGGAGATGCCTTTTTCCCGGTACGGGACACCCATACGCCCGATGATCCAGGGGCTGTACGCATGCAAAAGCGCATTCAGCTTCTCCACCGAATCCGGATTTTCCACCATAATGCCGATTAAAGCGACCCTTGTCTCCATACCGCGTTCCTTTCCTGTTTCCAATAAAAAAGTGCGCATCCCGACCCGTCAGGGCCTTTTTGTCTTATAGGAAATTTCGGAGGAATTTCCTATAAGCTCAAAAAACCGGTACGCACACGAAGGAGCGTACCGGCCCTGTTTTTAAATCTTGCCCGTACAAAATCTCTTTCGCCTTCTCCCGCAGAAAGCAGGTCCTGCCCTTTGGGGTTAGCACGAATAACATCTATCATAGCACGGGAAGCGGCTGCTGTCAAACCCTTACAGATACTCTGTCTCATCCTTCCTTTTCACCGGCAGCCACTGCAGGATCCTCTGAATCTCGTCATCCCAGAAGTTCCAGTCATGAACTCCCGGCTGCTCGTGATAGACGTGCCGAAAGCCGATGGCATCCAGATGCCGTTTCAGCTCACGGTTCTTCTCATACAGGAAATCCTCCGTCCCGCAGCAAAGATAAAGCTTCGGATAGTCGATCTTCTCCTCCACCAGGTGGGAGGAAAGCCAAAACGCGTCATCCCTGGTGCCGGTAAGCGTTTCATCCGGCCCGAACGCCCAGCTCCATCTGTTTTTCGGCTCTGTCCTCGCCTTTTCGGGCAGATTAAAGCCTCCCGATAGGCAGGCCACATATCCGTACTGGGACGGGCGGCTCATCCCCAGCATAAAGGCGCCGCTTCCGCCCATGGAAAGGCCGGCAATATACGTATCCTCCCGTTTCCCGGACACCGGAAACAGCCAGCCAAGGAGCTGCGGCAGTTCCTCTGTCACATAGGTATAATACGCCTTTTGGGCCGGCGTATCGCGATAGCAGCTATTTTCACAGCTCGGCATCGCCACCAGAAGCCGATATTTTCTCGCATAATCCTCAATCCGTGAAAAGCGGAGCCAGTCCCCCTCATCCCCGGAGGTTCCATGGAGAAGATAGAGCACCGGCAGCGGTTTCGTCTTCTTACAGTCCGCAAACGTCTCCTGTCTTCCCACAAGCGTCGATTCCGGCGTCGGAACCAACACATTTAGATTGGTCTTTGTCTGCAAAGACGGCGAATAAAATTTCATCTGTATCAGCGCCATAAACGTTTCCCTCCTGCTGTCAGGCTTCTTCTTTGAAATTTCCCAGATACGCCTGCAAAATCCTCTCGTCGCTCTCAAGTTCCTTGGAGACGCCCTCAAACTTGATCCGCCCCTGCTCCATGATATAGGCATAATCGGATACCTCAAGTGCCAGGCGTGCGTTCTGTTCGATCAAAAGAATGGGGATCCCCTGCTTATTGATCTCCACGATCTTCTTAAAGACCTCCTCCACCACCAGAGGCGCCAGGCCCATGGATGGCTCGTCCAGCATGAGGAGCTTTGGCCGCGCCATCAGCCCTCTCCCGATCGCAAGCATCTGCTGTTCACCGCCGGAAAGACTCCAGGCCTGCTGATCCCTCCGCTCCTCAAGTCTGGGGAACAGATCGAATACCTTGCGGATATCCTCGTCATAGGGCTTTCGTCCGATAAAGCCGTGCCAGCTTATGGTTCCCACCTCCAGATTTTCATATACCGTAAGCCCCGGAAACACCAGACGCCCCTCCGGTACATGGATGATGCCGTGCTTGTTGACCGCCATCGGGCTCGCTTTGGAAATATCCTCTTTGTTCCACCGGATCGTGCCCGTATGGCGCACCATGCCGGAGACAGATTTTAAAAGAGTGGTCTTTCCCGCCCCGTTTGCCCCGATGATGCAGCAGATGTTGCCGTCGTGAACCGAAATATCAATGCCCTTCAAAGCCTCGATGGCCCCGTACCAGGCGTGCAGATTTTCTATCTGTAACATGCTATTTCCTCCCCAGATATGCCTCGATCACCGCCTCATCGGCCGACACCTCATCCGGTGTCCCATGGGCAATCATCTTTCCGAAGTTCAAAACGACGATATGGTCGCACACGTTCATGATCATATCCATCTTGTGCTCGATCAGCACGATCCCGACGCCTTCCCTGGCCGCGTGTCGCATTAATGCCACGCTTTTTTCCAGCTCCTTCGCGTTTAACCCGGCCGCCGGCTCGTCAATCAAAAGCGTCTTCGGATGAGCCAGAAGCCCTCTTACGATCTCCAGGCGCTTTAGCTGGCCGTAGGCCAGAGAGGAAATATCCGCCTTCCAGTCCACCTTGAGATCCGCGATCTCCATCAGGCCGTCCACCTCATCCAGGAAATTATGGCCCTTAAAGCCCAGAAACGATTTCAAAAAGCCCATTTGATCTGCCAGATCCGTTCCCAGCTTCATGTTATCGCTGACCGTAGAGCGCGTCAGCATATGCGGCGTCTGGAACGTCCTTCCAAGCCCCAGGCGCGCGCGCTCATAGGCCGTTTTCTTCGTCACATCCTGATCGTTTAAATATACGCGTCCCCGGTCTGCCTCGTATAGGCCGCTGATTAAATTTAAGGTCGTGGTCTTCCCCGCCCCGTTCGGCCCGATCAGTCCCATAATTTCCCCCGGCTCCACCGTAAAAGAGACATCCGAGACGGCAGCCAGGCCTCCGAACGTGATCCCGATTTCTTCTACTCTAAGACACGACATCCGATGGGCCTCCTTTCCCGCCGTCTCCCGGCAGCTGTTTATTTCTTTGAACCCTATACCTGACGACGGCCTCTTTTAAAATCCCGGCCAGGCCCATCGGCATGAAGATCATCAACAGCACGATCAAACAGCCGTACAGAAGATTCAGATAGCTGTTTGCAAACCTGGCAAGCTCAGGCAGGTAATTCACCAAGACCGTTCCAAACAGCGCCCCGATCGGGCTCATCACACCGCCCAGCATCAGCATGATTACAAATTTTAACTGCGTATTGAACGTAAACAGGGAGGCGCTGATGGTCCCGTTATGGACCGCATACAGAGAGCCGCCGAATCCGGCCAGCACACCGGCCAGCACAAAGACGACCACTTTCGTCCGGTATACGTTTACACCCATGCAGTACGCCGCCGTCGCATCATCCCGCACCGCCATCAGGCTCCGGCCGAACGTGGTCTGTTTGATTCTGTGAAGGAGGAGAATCAAAAGCAGTACAAACACCGCTAAAAGCGGGAACCAGTCCTTAAAGGTCTTAAAGGTATAGCCAAACAACACGAGCTTTCCAATCCCGCCCGTCCCGTTCGGCCCCCCTGTAAAGGCGGCAAAGTTCTGAAAGACCGACTGGCCGATGTAGGTGACTCCGATCGTTCCGAATACGAAGCACGGCCCCTCAAGCTTTAAAAGCAGAAGCCCTAAAAACAAGGCAAGCACACCGGAGGCAAGCGCCCCAAGGAGCATCGCTGCCGGAATCGGAACGTTCAGTTTCGTATTCAAAAAGCCGCAGACGAATGCACCGAGTCCCAGCATCGTGACCGAACAGAGCGACAATACGCCGCCTAGTCCCAAAAGCAAATACATCCCGCTGACACAAAAGAAGAAGATCAGCGCCACGTTGATGATATTAACCTGCGAATTTTTCAGATTGGTGATCACGAGCTGATCCAAAAGCACGATGGCAAACAGGGCACTCAGGGCAAAAAGCAGTACGCGCAACGTTTCTTTTTTCATCCTGTACCTCCTATGCCTTTTCCTTCTTCGTGCCGGACGGAATAATTCCCTGCGGGCAAAACGCCAGTACCAGAAGCAGGCAGCCGAATACCACCACGTCTTTATAGGTCGTCGTAAAGTATGTACTGTACGCCTCGATCAGGCCCACCAGGATCCCTCCGATAATCGCTCCCTTCAGGCTTCCGAAGCCGCCGATGACCACACTCGCAAAGGCACGGGCCTGGAAATTGCTGAGTGAGGCGCTGACCCGGTAAACCGGCGCTAAAAGCCAGCCGGAAAAGCCAACCATACAGACTACGATGCAAAATGTTACCATGGTCGTAAGGTTGGTCGGGATACCCAAGAGATCCGCCGCATACTTATTCTGGGCGGCCGCGCTCATCACGCGGCCGCAGTACATTTTTTCAAACAGGAAGAAAAGCCCGGTCATCATAAAAAGCATGGCTCCGAAGATAAAAAAATACTGATACGGGATCACGAATCCTCCCACCGACAGGGAGCCCGCCAGAATCGGGCGCACGCTCCTCGTCTCCGCCGTGATGAACAAAAGGCAGCATTCCTGGATCACCGTGCCTGCTCCGATGGTACAGATCATCATCGCCTGCGGCCATTTGGCATGCTTAAACGGAAGGAAACAGACACTGCAGAACACGCAGCCCACGGCGACGAAAACCGCCAGGGCCAAAATCACCATGAGGAGGCCCGAGGAAAGCTGCAGCTTTTCCATAAACAGGAATGACAGATACGCGCCCATGGCTAACAGGTTTCCCTGTGCAAAATTCATAACTCCCGCCGCCCGCAAAAGCAGCATGAGCCCCATGGCAACCGTTGCGTACACGAGCCCCACCGAGACGCCTGTGAGCGTCTGCTGGAAAAACAATGCCATTTACGTTTCCTCCTTTATTTTTAGTGCGTAACCTCCACGGCGTCGGAAACCTCAATGGTTCCGTCCTCCTGCACCACTGCCAGATAAATATAGTCGGCGTAGGAATGATCTTCATGATAGCTGTAGCTCGTCATGATGCCGTCGTAGCCCTTGATCTTTGTCAAGCCGTCCAAGATCGAATCTTTGTCGTTTCCGCCTGCAAGGCGCGCCGCCTCTACAATCAGGGAGAAATCGTCATAGAAGGAAGCGTCAATCCAGGATACCGTGTCATAGGAAAAGCTGCTGTTGTTAAACATAAGCTCCTGGAACGCCTTATTCGCTTCGTTCTCCTGCGTTGTCGTATACTCGGCAAAACCGATCATACCGGCGCATGCGTCCACGCCCACATTCTTTACAAAGCTGTCAGAAAACAGGTTCGAGTTTGAAATGATCGGATGCGCATATCCGTACTGGTGCAAAAGGGCAATGATCGACTGCCCGTCCGTATTTGCCGTCGCGTGCAGCAGAATACCGTCGGAATCGGCTACGTTCATCGCCTGCATGACGATCGAGGTATAGTCTGTCGTCGTGGTGTTATCAAACGCGATCTCCTCGGCGACGGAAAAGCCCTTATCCTCCATATACGCCTTCATAAACGCGCTGTCGTTATAGCCGTTGGAAGTATTGTAAAATAAGGTCACCGGATTTTTTACGCCGTTGTCGATTGCGATCTGCGCCATCGTATTGGAAAAGGCCGTATCCACACAGCGGTTTGTAAAATAGTAGTCACTGGCATTGGCCATCTCAAAGTTCGTCGCCACATTAAAGACCGGGATCTGGGCCTCATTTACATAATCGGCACATGCCAGCGCATACTGGCTGTAAAACGTGCCGATTACCGCCGATACGCCTTCTACCTCCAAGGCCTTTAATACCGCGTCGATATACGCCTGCTGGTCGTTTCCGCCGTCAATCAGCTCTATGACGACCTCACCTCCGTTTACACCACCCGCCGCGTTGCATTCTTTTGCTGCGATCTCAAGCACCTGCTTCGCACGGTCCCCGTTCTCCTGGCTTAAGCTTGTCCCGCAATAGACGATTTTTAAAGGCGCCCCGTTAAGCTCTGCTTTCTCTGTCTGTTCCTGGCTGCCGGCCGCCTCCGTTTGCGCCTGGTCCGTCGTCGCCTGCGTACTGTCGTTGCCGCCCTGCCCGCTGTCTTTCGCTCCTTGTCCGCAACCCGTAAGCCCCAGAGCCAGCATCAACGATACACTTACTGCCAAAAAACGTTTTTTCATTTTCTTCTCCTCTCTTAAACAAAAATTTCCGTTTCTTTATGGCGCGGATCTATACTTTTACTCACAAAAGTACGACATCATACGTCATATGTTTGTGCATTCACTATACCATGTCTTCCTCTTTTTTGTCAATCCATTTTTCGTCATTTTGTATTTTTTCCTTGATTTTTTTTTCAATTTTTATGCATTTTGACAATCCTTATTTTCTTGACCTTTTTTCTGTAAAAAAGAAAAAAGGAGCGGCGATTCGCCGTCCCTTCCATGCAATCTTCTCCCTGCTGCTTTAATTTTGCCTCTCCTGCTCCTCCTGCCGCTTCAGCGCCTCTACGTTATAGACCAGATGCAGGCGCATCGCCTCCCTGGCCGCCTCCGGGTCATGGGCGGCAATGGCCTCTGTAATCTGCCGGTGTGTCTCGATTGATTCCTCCACCAGAGCCCGTTTGACGACCCCTCCGATAAAATTTACACCTTTGGTAATGATCGGGATCAGATTCGGCATGACCTGGTTGCGTGTGCTCCTAGCGATTCTGGAATGAAGCTCCACATCCTTTCCGAGATGGGAATCCCCGCTCCTTATCAATGCCTCCACCTCGTCGCAGAGCGCCGTAATCTCCTTTATATCCTCCTCCGTCGCCCGGACCGCCGCAAGCGCCGCGATCTGCGGTTCTAAAAGGAGCCTCACCTCCAAAAGGTCTTTTGAAAGCTGTCTCCTGTCCCGGATATACGAAAAGCCGAGAGGGTCATCCACCACGCCGGGTATTTTCTTCACATAGGTGCCCTTCCCCCTTTTGATTTCCAGCACATTGCGGCTCACCAAAAGCTTCACCGCCTCCCGGACCGTCCCGCGCCCCACGTTTAAAATAGCGGCAAGCTCAAACTCGTTCGGCAGCTTCTGGCCGTTATGTATGGCCTGCTCCCGGATCATATCCGAAATCCGGTCCGCCACCTGCTCCGTCAGAGACTTTCCCCGCTCCTGTACCACACCAAATTCGGCAAGCTTTTCCATGTCTACCATATCGATTGTATCCAATTTGCTCTTTCCATGTCTGTTTATAAAATCATATACCCTATTCCAGCTTTTTTATTATTTCACAAATCCGCCGAATTTTCAATCCCTTAAAATGTTTATTTTTGCCCGGGCCGCGCTGCGCAAATCTACGTAAGAAAGGGCAATGCTTTCTATCCGAGTGGCCACACGCGTTTTCCGGCTATAAAAGCTGCTTCCGGCTTTGCCGGATGAATCGTGATCGTCTTCAGCGCCTCGAACTCACTCAGCCCTCCTTTGCCAGCAGATCCGCAATCAGGCCTCCCTCCGTCACATGCTCCAGTGTCAGACGTACATCGCATTCCCCGGCAATGCGGATCGTCGTAAAAATATCGTCCGTACACAGTACATACGCTTTCAGCGGGATTTCCTTTTTGATGATCGGGCGCAGCGCCTCCAGTTTCGGGTCGAAGCACGGTTTTCTCGTGTGTGTTTGCTCGGCGTACTCTTTCTCCTCCCAGTATTCTTTTGCGAACAGCAGGGTATCCCGAATCGCCGCCGCAATGCTTATCCGCGTCGTAAGCCTGTCTTTTAAATGAATTTTGGAATTTTCCCCAAACACTGCCTTCATGGAGGCCGGATTCTTCATCGCCATAGAATCAATCCGCCTTCCGTACGTTTTCATGGCGAGATGCGTACCAGATATACAGTCCACACTGCCGGGCCTGACGCAGGCACAGGTCACTCCTGCCCGATACGCTTTCCGAAAGCTCTTGTCTAACGGGTATACGCCGTCGATCCCCCAGCGTAAATGGTACAGTTCACGGATATCCTCCAGGGTAAACATATTTGGAAGAGATGTGGCTATCGTCTCAAACACACCGCTGTCCAGCTGGAACCGGACAATCCTCAGACACATGGGATATGGACTGGGAAAATCCCAACGTCCCCGGCGTGTTTTGCTTCCTTCTTTGCTGTTTTTCGGCACTTGAAGGAAGATATGTTTTTTCTGTTTATCCTCTTTCGTCTGCGTGATACTGACGGTAAAACGGATAACCGTATCCAGTTCCAACATAGAGAGATGTGCCACTTCCCTCATTGCGGAACGGTTATTCTTTATACGGATTAAAAAATCCAGATTTTTCCTCCCGCCACCAGGAGCTGACAGGTACGATTCACCTTCTTGTGCTGGAAAACAGGCGGTTTGTCTTACAGTGTGTTTCCAGCTTTGCCGTCCTGTATCCCAAAGTCAACTTTTCCATCTCCCATGTCTATTACAGCGCCCAGACAAACGCCTACGACCTGTGCATTTCTCCGCAGAAGCGGTATGCCAAGATTCGTTCCTACATCCCGTTGATCAAAGAGGAAATCATATTAGTCGTCCATGAGAAGCATCGCCTGGCAAAACGCGCTTATGTGGAGCTCGAGGAACTCAAAACACCTCCTTATACGCGATCGTCACAAGCCAATTCCGGCTCGCGGGTTTTGAGCCGTATATTCCCTATATCTGTGACGATCCCTATTTTGTCCGCAAGTACGTCTCCGAAAAACTCGGGATCGCGCTTGCCTCGTCCATCTCCTGGTACAGGCGGTTTCGTGAAAATACCAAGCTGGTCAAAAGCCGCTCTCCCCATAAAGTGTGCGCGGAGCGCACATTCGCGTCGAAGCGCGGCTCGCCGGAGGAATTTCTTATAAAATAAAAAAGAACGGCGAATCGCCGTCCCTTTCCGTTTGCGTGATCCCCTCGGATCACTCCTCCGATTCATACACATACAAAGAAAACCGATCCCCGTTGATAATCTGAACCCCCGCATAAAACGGCTCCCCGTCCTTATCATACGCCGTACTGCGGATCAGCAGCAGATAATCCCCCCGTTTCACTTCCAAAAGCCCGGCCTCCTCCGGCGTGGCGCGGCAGAGCTCGATCTCCTTTTCGGAGCTGCATACCTTCGCCCCACACTTCTCACGCAGATAATCGAACAACGAGTTATCGTCAAATTCTGCATCCAGAAGAAACGCATACTTTAAGGGAAAAAAACTTTTCTCGATCTGCACCGGCTCCTCGTCGGCCAGACGCAGACGGGAGATGTAGATCACGCTGCTGCCGGCCTTCACTCCAAGCCTCCTTGCCACATTCTCATCCGCGGGTATGAGCCTTTCCTCCAGCACTCTTGCGCCGGGCCGGACGCCCATCTGGAAACACATCTCGCTGAAGCTCTGTAGCTTTTTCATATTCCGGGAATATTTGGGCTTTGTCACAAACGTGCCCTTCCCCTGCCTGCGCTCCACTAACCCTTTTTCGACGAGCCCGTTGATCGCCTTTCGCACCGTAATCACACTGATTCCGTATACCCGGGCCATTTCCAGCTCAGGGAGTAGCCTGTCCCCGGGTTGGTATTCCATGCGCGAGATCTTACCCTCTATTTCATCCGCCAATTGGACATACAGCGGCGTCGCGGAGCTGCCCTCCAGCATCCTGTCTGCCCCCTTCGCTTTCCAAGTGCTTTTTGCAGCCGGCAGGCCAGCCTCCCGGCTGCATTTTTTGTTAATACTCCACTTTCCACATATACCGTCTGTCGTCCATCGAATGCCCGCGAAGCTCTGCCATCTGCGATACATAGTACCGCTCCAGCGGCACCAGCACGACCGGATTGAAGAATTCGGCAACACTCTCATGGATGCGTCCTTTATTTAACTCCTTAAAGTCGATCACGATATAATTTTCGGCATATGTCTTTAAGAACTTCAGGCACCGCTCGTCAAGCGCCCTGGTACGTCCCTCGCTCATGATCAGCACCATGGGAAGCGCCTTATCCGTCGTCTCAAACGGCCCGTGGAAATATTCGCCGGTATGCAGGCAGACCGCGTGCTTCCACTGCATCTCCATGAAATGGCAGCAGCACATCGAGTAGGCCACACCGTAGTTCGGGCCGGAGGCCAGCACGTAGAAGATCGGCTCATCCTTTTCCTTCTCGGCCCACTTCCTTGCCGTCTTTAGGCAATCCCGCTTGCTCTCCGCCACGATCTCGTCTATGTACCGGTACGCCTCCATAGCCTTGTCGTATTTGTCCCAGCCCTCGATCTGATGCAGAAGCTCGAAGCCGATCCGCAGCGAATTTGCCTGATTCGAATCACTGTACACCTGCTCGTCCCCGTTGGAATAGGTGACGACATACTGTCCGACCTTGGCCATCCCCGTCTCCATGCTGCCGGTCATGGCGATCGTGATGGCTCCGGCCGCATTGGCCGCTTTTACCGCCTCCACGGTCTCCGGCGTGGCCTTTAACGAGCAGATAACGGCGATGCAGCGCGCATCCAGCTCCTTCGGCAGGGCATGGACAAATTCATTGCTTGTATAGGTGGTGGCGCCGAACGTCTTTGCCTCCGACTGCAGCAGATACAGTCCCGGGAAAATCGCCGCCTTGGAGCCGCCGCAGGCGACAAAAAATACGTGCTTTAAGCCGCCTGCCTGATCGAGCTTTTGTTTGATTTCACAAATGATCTCTTTTACTTCCATTTCTCTCTCCTTGTCAAATGCGCTCTGCCGCTTCCGCAAAGCCGTTTTTCCCTTCTTTGATTTTCACGCCATACAGCTTTTCGGCCGCCTCTGCGGACACCTTACGCTCCCGCACGTCACGCAGCACCTCAGACTCGGGACGCTCCTTCGGATCTCCGACTCCACCTGCTCCCGGTGTGAAGACGCGGATCGTGTCTCCCTTTTTAAGCGGGTAGCCGGTCGTCTTTCCGGACAGCTTTGTGACCTTATTGTCTTCTGCGGAAATATGGAAGAAGGAGCCGGCCTCTCCATCCATGCCGCCCTCCATGCCCCAGGGGGCAAAGCGCTGGCGGTCGCCGAAGCAGTTGACGGCCACATTGTCGTTCATAACCGTGTATTCTCTCCAGATTCCTAAGCCTCCGCGGTATTTTCCGGCTCCTCCGGAATCCCGCCGCAGCACGTATTTCTTTATCATAATCGCCGGGAACTCGCCCTCGGTGGCCTCGATTGGCATGTTTGAGGTGTTGGTCAGATAGATCTGCACGCCGCTTAAGCCGTCATGGATATGGCTTGCGCCCGCGCCTCCGGCAATCGCCTCATGGCAGATAAAATACTGGTCGGCTCCGTTTGCCTGTGTTTCTCCGAAGAAGACGCAGGTCGTGCAGGCCCCGTTGCTGGCCGCCAGGGCACGCTTCGGAAGCACCGGGTTTAACGCTCCGAAGATCGCGTCCGGGACGCGCTGGTTGGCGTCGATCGTCAGGCCGACCGCACACGGCTCGTTGGGGTTCACGAGTATCCCCTTGGGCGCAATGATCTCGATCGGATTCAAGATTCCCCAGTTGGTCGGAAGCTCCGGGTTGATCAACGCCTTCATGCAAAACAGCACCGAAGCCAGCATGGCCGGGTAGGGAATATTGATGGGCGCGTTCACCTGCGGGTGCGTTCCCGTAAAGTCGATCGTCATCTTCTCGCCGGCCACGCCGACCTTCACGCAGATGTGGATCGGATCCGGATAAAGGCTTCCGCAGCCGTCCACATAGTCCACATAGCTGTACTCGCCGTCCGGGATTTCCCGGATCGCATTCTTCATCAGCCGGTCCGTGTAGGCCAACATTTCCGCCATACACTCTAACAGCGTATCCTGGTATTTGTCATACGCCGCCAAAAGTTTCTGGGCCCCGATCAGGTTCGCGCTGATCTGCGCGGTCAGATCCCCGCGTCGCTCATCCGGCGTGCGCGTATTGCCGAGCAAAAGCTTCAAAACGTCCTCGTTGACGGCCCCGTCCTTACAGATCTTTACGAGCGGGATCCGGATCCCCTCCTGGAACAGGCTGTCCGCGTCGCCCGACGTGGAGCCCGGCACCTTGCCGCCGATGTCGGAGTGATGGGCCGTGTTGCCGACCCAGCCGATCAATTTTTTGCCCGCAAACACCGGGCCCACGACCGTGATATCGGGAAGATGGTTGCCGCCGCCGTGGTAGGGATCGTTGACGATAAACATGTCGCCCGGATGAATGTCCTCCGGCTTATACTCCGCGACCACGCTGCGGGCCGCAAACAGAAGGGCCGCCAGAAGCATCGGGATGCTCGACTCCACCTGTACGACCACGTTGCCGGCCGGATCCATGATCGCGGTGGTGTTGTCGCGGCGCTCCTTGATATTGGTCGAATAGGCGCTTTTAATGATGACCGTATTAGTTTCCTCGGCAATGGACATCAGAAGATTGCGGACTACTTCTACGGTTACCGGATCTGCATTTCTTTTACTCATGTCATTTCACCTCGCTATACGTTGCCTTCAGATTCATAAAGCCGTCCGTCTCCACCGACCATCTCGGCGGAATCACGATGGTCGTATCCATCTGCTCGATCACGGCCGGCCCCGAAAGACGTGTGCCGGGTACAAAATCGTTCCGGTTGTAGATACCGGTCTCGATGAAGTCCTTCTGGCCCACAAACAGGACATTTCGCTTCGCGAAGGGCTTTGGCGCCTCTACATTCGGACCTGCCGGATATTCCTTGAGCTGCGGCTTTTCGATGATACCGATTGCCGACACGCGGAAGCTTACGATCTTCACTCTGGCGCCGTCGTTGCGATAGCCGTAGGCCCTCTCATGCGCCATGTGGAAGTCCCCGATTGCTTTTTTCAGTATTTCCTCGCTTAAGGAGGTTCCCTCTAACGAGACTGTGATCTCATAATTCTGACGGTCATAGCGCATGTCAAGCGCCCAGGTAAAGGCGCGGCTGTCCGCCGCAATTCCCTCCTTCGTGAGCATGGCGTCGCCCTCGGCCATGAGCTCCCTAAAGATCTCCGCGGCCGCGGGAATGCTCTCCGTGGCGCAGTCCATGATCCGGGTCCGGCAGAAATCAAATTTCGTATCCGCCATCAAAAGGCCCAGGCTGCACAGGGTTCCGGGAGACGGCGGGATCAATACGCTCTTGATTCCCAGCTCCTCGGAGACCTCGCAGGCGTGGAGTGCCCCGGCCCCGCCAAAAGCCATCAGACTAAATTCACGGACATCGTAGCCCTTCTCCACGGACACCACGCGGATTGCACGCATCATGTTAGAGTTCACGACGGAAATGATGCCATTGGCGGCCTCCTTCATGGTCAGATCGGATTTGTCGCAGAGCTCCGTCCGGATCGCCTCCTCGGCCTTATCCAGATAAACCTCCATGCGGCCGCCCAGAATCTTCTCCTGGTTCAGCTTCCCCAGATAAATATTCGCGTCCGTAACCGTCGGAAGCTTGCCGCCGCGCCCATAGCAGGCCGGCCCCGGCTCCGCGCCCGCGGATTCCGGGCCTACCTTCATCACACCGCCCGCATCAATCTTTGCGATGGAGCCGCCGCCCGCACCGATCGTGATGATATTGATCATGGGAATCCGCGCGGGATATCCCTCCACCAGACGCTCGTTGGAAATCTGCGCCTCGAAGTTTTCGATCAGGCTGATGTCTGCACTGGTACCGCCCATGTCGAAGGTAATGATCTTATTGGCTTTGCACTGGCGTCCGATATTCGCCGCCGCGATTACGCCCGCAGAAGGGCCGGAGACAGCCGTCTTAATCGGGCATTCAATCGTCTCCTTAATGGAAATGATGGAGCCGTTGGACTGCGTCACATAGGGCTCGACCTTGACGCCGATGTTCTTTACGGAGGCCTGGAAATTGTTGACATATTTTTTCATGACCGGCCCCAGATAGGCGTTTAAGACCGTGGTACTCATACGGGAATACTCACGGAACTCCGGGACCAGCTCGCTGGAAATCGTGGTGTATACGCCAGGGGTTTCCTCCTCAATGATCTGCTTGATCCGTTTTTCATGCGCCGGATTTACGAAGGAAAACAGGGTGCAGACCGCGATGGAGTCCACACCGTTCTCCTTAAAATACCGCACCAGCCTCCTGGCCTCCTCCTCGTCAAGCTCCTTTACGACCGAACCGTCATGCGCGATGCGCTCCGGCACGCCGCAGTTCATGCCGCTTTGAATCAGAGATTCGGGCTTCTGCCCCAGGGTATCGTACATAAAGGGACGCTTCTGAATCCCGATCTCCATAATATCATTGAAGCCTTCCGTGGTGATCAGTCCCACGCGGGCTCCCTTTTTCTCGATCAGCGCGTTCGTGGAGACCGTCGTGCCGTGCGCCAGATAGGTCACGGCGTCCGTTGTCGCATGCTCCATTTCCAGAACCTTCTGAATCCCGTCCACGATGGCAACCGAGGAATCATAATTGGTCGAGCTGTGCTTAAAATGGAACAGCCGCCCCGTCTCATGCTCAAAGACGGAAAAATCGGTAAAGGTACCGCCTACGTCAACTCCGATCATGTAACTCATTTCCAACAAGCCTCCTTTTTCTATTCACCCATCACCTGGATGGTATATTTGCGTACCTTCAAGCCGTCAAATTCTACAAAGTAGATGTCCTGCGCGCTGCCGCAGGCCATTTTCCCGTCCGCCACCGGAAGAACACAGTGATTGCCGCAGAGCATGGATTTCAGATGTCCCGGCGCGTTGCCGCTGCAGGTCCCGTAGCTGGGCAGCATATGTGTATGGATATAATCGCCGTCCGTCGGAACCAGGCGCTCTAAAGTCGTCTCGATGTCCTTTTCCACGCAGGGCAGGCTCTCGTTGATCATAATGGCCGTCGTCGTATGCAGGGAGATCACGAAGACCAGGCCGTTTTGAATCCCGCTCTCTGCCACGGCCTCCTTTACCCGATCGGTGATCTTTACCATCTCAAATTCCTGGCGGCTGGCGATCTCATGGGTATACGATTTAATAAGCATAGCCTCTTACCTCCATTCCAAGATACACCTTCGCGTTGTCCCCCAGTATCTTTCGCATAACGTCGGGGCGGAGCGAAAGACTCTCCAGACCGGTCTTCGTCCGTACCTGGCGAAAACGCGGCAGGTTGGAGCCGTACATGACCTTGTCCATCAGGTTGTTTTGGAGCCAGCCGGGCGCCATGTTCTTCATGAAGATCTGCTCATAATAGTTCTTCGGGCTGTCCATGAAGACCGTTGCCGTGTCCGTATAGACGTTTGGGTATTTTAAGAGCAGCATAACAAGCTCATCCACCCACGGCCAGCCAAGGTGCGACAGGCAGAACCGAAGTTCAGGATATTCCACCGCCACGTCCTCATATAGAATCGGCCGGCCGTATTTGGACGGGGAGTCCGGCTCCCAACTAAATCCGCTGTGGAACATCACCGGCTTATCATGCTTCACGCAGCACGCGTACAGGGGCTTTAAGCGCGCATCGGAGGGCTCCATCTGAAGATGGGAAAGATTCAGCTTAAGGCCCGCAAGTTTCAATTCTTTAAAGGCACGCTCCAGCCTTTCTTCGGCCCCTTCCTGTCTCGGATCCACGCTGGCAAAGCCGATAAAGCGATCCGGGATCGTATCCATGATCAGACGGATCTCCTCATTGCTGACGATGGGCTGTCCCATGGAGGCCGAATAGTCCTCCGCCAGCAGCACGGCCTTATCTAGCCCCGCGTGATCCATCACCGCCATCACCTGCTCCATCGAGATCGGTGAAGATTTGTATAGGCCAAAGGCCTGTTTTCTGAATTTTACCCGCTCCGGGTCCGTACAGATCGGGCCGAACAACACCGGATGCGCATGAACGTCAATAACCATGTCCTATCCCCTTTCTTCTATTTCAAATGGTACGGTTCAAAAATTCCCACGATTTCCGCGGATTTCCTGGCCCCCCGCCGCATGCAGGAGGGAATGTCCTCTCCCAAAAGGAGCCCGCTCATAAATCCGGCCCCGTAGGAATCGCCGGCGCCTACGGTATTCACAAGCGTCCCGGCCGGCATGCACGGCTGCCGGTAAAACTCCTTCCCGTCGTACGCCAGAGAGCCCTTCTCGCCAAAGGTCGCCAAAAGGATTTTCGCTCCCAGCCCGCAGCCGGTCTTTAAAAGCTCCCGAACCTCATTATTTTCTTCTTCAAAGGAAAAAATCCCGTAATCTATGTTCCTCAAAATTTCCGGCACCTCCGGATGCTGGTACCGTTTCGAAAAGTCAAAATAAATCTTCGCGCCTTTTTTGCGCATCTCCCCCAGAAGTCCCGTCACGTTCCAGGACAGATCCGTGTGGATATAGTCCTGCGAGCGGATAAAGTCCATGTCCGCGCCGTCCGGCTGATACTCAGGCATGACGCCCCTTTCCACTCTGTGATGCACGCGGTCCCTTCCGTTTAACTGCATCTCGATCACGGCCGATCTGCCGCCCGGGACGACCCGAATGTGGCTTATGTCCACTCCCCGCGCGCTGCATGTCTCTATAAATCTCTCTCCATAGGCGTCGTCCCCGACCGCGGTGACCACGGAAGGTTCTATGGAAGGTGTAAGCTCCATCAGATTAAACAAAAGGTCTACGCCGTTTCCCGTGGGATAGCTGATTCCCAGATTCTTGTATACGTCGGTACAGGTAAACCCAACGGCTGCAAATTTTATCATCACTCTTGCCCCATTCTTTTGCTTTTTGCTTTCTCCCCGCGGCAGTACCGCGGGGAGAGCCAGGTTTCCTACTGGTACTGTAAGATCTGCTCCTGGTAGAAGTTGTAATTCTTCAAATATTCATCCAGATTGTCCACGGTGACCAGATCGCCGGGAACCGAAAATTCCTTCTGCTCCGGAAGCTTTCCCTGTGCCGCATCCACAGCCAGCTCGAATGCCTGGCTGCCGATCTTAAAGCAGTCCTGCGCCGCGAAGGACCAGAGGATCGTATTTCCCTCTCCCTTCTGCAGCTCCTCGACAAAGGTATCGTTGTAATCGAAGCCGCCCACCACGACGAAATCGGTGCGGTTTGCGGTGGCCGCCGAGGAGATCAGGCCTAACATCGGAGACATATTCATGCAGAAATACAGATCAATCGTCCCTTCCGGGTTCTTCTGGATCAGGTCGTCCGCCAACGCCACGCCGTCGTCCACGCTCGAGGTCGGCATATCATACGTATCGACGACCTTGATATCCGGGTATTTCTCGATGACCGACAAAAAGCCGGCCACACGGTCACGTGCCGTTGACTGATTGGAGGCCGTGATCACATATACGGTTCCGGAGGGAGATCCGTTCTTCTTTGTTAAGTATTCTACAGCGGATTCACCAGTCATGACGCCCATCTCCTCGTTGCCGGCTGCCACAAAGGCCTCCTGGTCACACTGGAGGGAAATGTCAATTACGATGATCGGATAGCCGGCGTCATGAGCCGCCTGTACCGTACCGGCGATGCCATCCGGGTCACACGTCCATACGATAAATGCATCTGCTGCCTTGGAAGCCATGCAGTCCTCGATGTAGTTGCACTGCTTGGTCACGTCCTGGTTGCCGTCGAAGAACAGAAGCTCCACATTCTCCATCTGTGCCGCACTGTAATAATAGGAAGCGCGGAAATTGACACCGGATGCACCCAAAAGGTTTCTGTGTACACAGGCGATCGTCGTCTTGCCGTCCCCGTTGATGTCGGCAACGACTCCGCCGCTGTTTTCTGCAGGCGCCTCAGACGCCTTTCCAGCCTCCGTACCTGCGTTTGCTGCCGCTGTCGTCGTTTCTGCGGCGGCCGTCGTGGAGGCGGAGCCCCCGGAGCTCTGACAACCGGTCAGACCGGTGAGCATTGCTGCCGCCATAAGAATCGCGAGTGTTTTTTTCATCGTTTTTTCTCCTTTTTCTTTTTTATTTATGAATCCCTTCATAATCGTTCCAATCGGCCTGCATAGAGCCTTTTGTGCTCTGCTATGCCTTTTCCTCCTCCTTCTCCTTCCGTCTGAAGCTGATTCCGTTCCGCGCGTTAAAGGCGATCGCGACTACTAGGACAACGCCTTTGATGATCTGCTGATAGTAGGCGTTTACGTTCATCAGGTTAAAGCCGGTGGAAAGAGAGGTCAAAAAGATACAGCCGAGAATCGTACCGAACATATAGCCCTTGCCGCCGCCCATAGCCGTTCCGCCGAGGCAGCAGGCCGTGATCGCGTCGAGTCCGTATGTGGCGCCCAGATCCGTCTGTGCAGAGCCGAGCCTGAAGGACACCATCAGGCCGGCGATACATGCCATCGCGCCGTTGATCACATAAATAATGATCTTGGTCCGCTTTACGTTGATACCGGACAAGCGAGCACACTCTGTATTGCCGCCGATGGCGTACACATGACGCCCGAATTTGGTCTTGCTTAAAATCACCCAGAAGACGGCCAAAAGCACCAGCATCAGGTACACGGTGTAGGGGACGTTAAGCAAGGTCCCCCGCCCCATGCCCATCACAACAGGCGGCAGATTGGATACCGGAAAGCCGCGGGAGAAGGAGAGCACTGCTCCCTTGGCCACCTCCTGCATCGCTAACGTTACGATGAACGGCGGGAGATTTAAAGAGGTGATGACCCGCCCGTTGATCCAGCCGAATACAGAGGTCACAAAAATACCAATCAGCACGGCCGCCCAGATCGGAACCTGCGGACAGATCTCCAGCGTGGAGCTGGAATGGCCCGTGATAAAGGCACAGGTCACGATCGCGCCCAGACAGGCCAGCGAGCCGATGGACAGATCTAAAAGCCCGGCCGCCATCGTAAAGGTGATCGGGATTCCGATGACAATGCTGATTGCAGACTGACGGATTACGTTTACGATATTGCCCGGAAGGAAGAAAGTGTTCCTCGCCTCCGTGGGCGCGAATGCCAGAATCATGTACAGAATGATAAGCGCCAGTGTGATTCCTGTCTGCGGCCATTTGATGAGCGCCTCCAGCAGGGATAAAAGCCTGCCATGTTTATTTTTCATCTTCCTGCGTCCTCCTTATTTCCCGTCCTTATGTCCAAATGAATACGCCAAAACACGTTCCTGGGTCGCCTCTACGATCGGAAGCTCCGCCATCTTGCGGCCCTCATACATAACCATGACCGTATCGGACATGCCTAAGACCTCCGGCAGCTCCGAGGAGATCATGATGATAGCCTTTCCTTCCCTCGCAAGCTCCACGATCAGGCGGTAGATTTCCTCCTTTGAGCCCACGTCGATTCCCCGGGTCGGCTCATCTAAGATCAGCACATCCACGTCCCTGGAAAGCCACTTGGCTAGCACGACCTTCTGCTGGTTCCCGCCCGATAGGCTGTTGGCCGGCAGCGACATGTCCGGCGTCTTGATCCGGAATCTGACCTTCTGCTCCTCGCAGAGCTTTTTCTCCGCCGTCTGATCGACAAAGCCCAAACGGCTGCACAGCTTATCCAGTACACCGAGCGCGATGTTGTCGGAAATTTTGGCCCGCAGATCCAATGCCAGCGTCTTTCTGTCCTCCGGGATGTAAACAATCTTTTTGTCGATGGCATCCTTGGGCGAGCGGATCTGTATCTTTTCCCCGTGCAGGAATACCTCTCCCGCGTCCGCGTGCAGCGCCCCGAAGATCGTAAGCGCCACCTCCGTCCGCCCGGCCCCCACCAGCCCGGAAAAGCCCAGAATCTCTCCCGCCCGGACCGTAAAGCTGACGTCTTCAAACAGGCCCTTGTGGGTCAGCCTCCTGACGCTTAAGACCTCCTCACCGATCGGAACCGTTTCTTTGGGAAACATGTTGTTGATATTGCGGCCCACCATGCTGGCGATCAGATCTGCCTGCGTTACCTCGGCGATCGGCCAAACGCCCACAAAGGTCCCATCACGCATGACCGATACATAGTCTCCGATCTGGAAGACCTCCTCCATGCGGTGTGAGATATAGATGACGGTCCGGTTTTCCGAGGTCAGCCGGTTTATAATCTTAAACAGGCTGTTTACCTCCTTCGTCGTCAGGGAGGAGGTCGGCTCATCCATAACGATGATTTTGGCGTCGGAGGCAAGGGCCTTGGCGATCTCTAGCATCTGCTGCTCGGCGATGCTTAAGGAGCTGACCTCCGCCTTCGCGTCAATGTCGAGGTCATACTCGTCCAAGAGCGCCTGGGCACGCTTCACGGAATCCTTAATCCGTACAAAGCCCGCCGTTCTGATCCACTCATCCCCCAGGTTCATGTTTGCTTCCACCGTCATCTGCGGCACCAGATTTAATTCCTGATAGATCATGGCGACTCCGGCCGCCTTGGAATCCTGCGGGCGTGAAATCTGTACTTCTTTCCCGTCTACCAGGATCACACCCGAATCCCCGGTAATGGCTCCGGCAAGAACGCGCATCAGCGTCGATTTCCCGGCTCCGTTCTCGCCCATGAGAACATTGACCTTGCCGCGGTATGCGCAAAAGCTGACATCCTTTAATGCATGCACGCCGCCGAAGCTCTTGAAAATATGCTGCATTTCCAATGCCTTTTCATCCGCCATCCTGTAACCTCCTTTATCCGCACCATAACGATATATGTTCTACGCAGGCCAGAAGAGCCCGCTTCGGGTCCATCACGTAACGCCGGTCCTGAAACTCCGCCGCTATGGCCCCCTGATACCCCTGTTTTTCTATCTCCTTCACCGTCTGCGTAAGCGGCCACTTTCCATCTCCGAAGGCCAGGCACCCTCCCGGCCCGTCATACAGCCGGATCAGGCGGATGGCTCCCTTGAAGCGGAAAAATGCCTCTGCAATGCTTTCTTCCACAGTGGTGCCTCCTCCCGCAGCAGCGTCTTTTCCCGCTGCATCATCTGCCCCCTCTGCCAGCAGACGCCCGGCGTCCAGCTCCACACCCAGGCCTTTGCAGCCGATCTGTGAAAGGAGCCTCTTTGTCCCCTCAAGGCCCGGTGCATAATTTGCGGCGCCCGAGAGCAGAAGCGGTGTTACCGGTCCTTTTTCTGCGGCCTCTGCCACCCGCCTCAAAATTTCGGCCGCCTGCAAAAGTGCTCTCTCCGGTTTCTCATCCAAAAGTGCCCGGCCGGGATGCAGCGTCATAAACGAAGCCCCCATTTCCTCTGCCGCCTCCAGACAGCGCAAATAGTAATCCTTTGTCCGTCCCCGCACGGCCTTACTGCTGTCGGCCGGGTTATAAGGATAGGACAGGATTTCCGGATAAAAGGAGAGCACCGATAGGCCCAAAGCTTTTACCCGTTTCTTCGCTTCTTTTAGCTGTTCCCCGTTCCCGTATCCTGCGAAGCAATGCGTCACACCGCCCCAAAGACATAGTTTTCGGATTTCTGCCTCTCTTATGCACTGCAGGGTATATTCGAGAGAGCTTCGGCTAAAGCCATTCGTCAATACCGCGAAATCTTCTCTTTGCATTCTGTATCCCTCCGGCTTTCTGCGTTTTCGCATGGTCAGCGCGGCAAGTGACCTCGCTTCGCTGGGTCAGGCACTGCATAGACCTGCCCGAGCCGTTATCCTCGGCCTTCCCACGCCTCCATTGCCTTCAGGCACTGCGCGAGCGCCTCATGGGGTGTCTTGCCGTATCTGCCGTCGTTGATCTCCAGTGTGATCGTCCCCTGATAGCCCCGCTCTGTCAGCCTCTTATAAAGGCTCTCCAGAGGAAGAATCCCGTCTCCGAATGCCAGATGACCTCCCGGAGCCCCGTCCATCATATGTACGATCTGAATCTTCGCGTCCAGCCGGTCAAAATACTGGTCGATCGTCTCCCCGAATACGCTCATCTGCCCCAAATCCAGCGCGACGCCAAATTCCGGTTTGTCAACCGCTTCCGCCATATCTGCGACCCGTTCCACCGAGGTCAGCAGGTTCGAGCTTTGTGGCGTTAAATGCTCCAGCGCCAGCCGGATGCCGGCCCGGGCGGCTTCCCCGGCCGCCTGCAGCATGGAATCCAGCGAATACCTGACACTTTCCTCGTACGGATCATCCCACATGCCCCAGCCCGGGGAAATCAGCATGACGGGCGCGCCAAGCTCCGCGGCAATCCGGATGTTTTTCTTCGCATATTCCACGCTGGCCTCCCGAACCTCCTTATAACGGCTGGCAAAATTATAGGGATATCCGAGTATCTCCGGCGTGTAGGAGACAATCTCAAGACCACGCTCCTTCAAAGTCTTCTTAAACTGCCTGATTAAGGCCACATCTGCCTCATAGGGATCAAAATGCTGCACACCGCCCCAAAGGTCGATTTTATAAAGCCCGAGCCGGCTCATACTCTCCAGAAAATACGGAAAGGAATAGCTTGCGTAGGCGTTGTTCATGACCGCGAACCGGCTTCGAATCTCCTCTTTTTTCATTCGTGCTCCCCCGACATAACAGTTCTGATGCATTCACGGTTACAAGCAAAAATCTATCCCGAATGGTTATTCCAGCGCCTTGGGCTCCACCAACGTGATTCCGAGCTGTCTAGGGAAGATACAGGTATCCGTTTTCTCGTCCCAGCCCGTTTCATAGATACATACGATCCGGCCCTCTCCAGCCACTATGTCGCTGTAGCCGCCCTTATATGTAAGACAAATGCCGTTCGAAAAATGCTTCCCTCCGTCATGGCTTACGCGCAGCGTGAGATTTTTTCTTGCGTCGTCGCTCCAGTTATACCGGCATAAGCCCTTTTTGACCTTCTCCTCGACCCCCTCATCCGCGTTCGCGCAGTTGCAAAACAGAATTCCCTCCTCGCCAAACCGTTCCAGAGAGGCATGGCAGATCGGATCCGGCAGATCGGAGCGATATTCGGGGCGGCTCCATTCCCTCGTTCCCCCCTTACTGAAGCTCACTGCCCGCTGTCTCTGCGGGCAGTCGTGACGCACCGTGGCCATGACTGTCCCATCCGGCAGCTCGACGACGGCGCCCTCGTTGGGATTGACGATATTGTCATGTTCTGCATCGTTTTTCAGCACCGCGCCGATTCCAAGCGTCTGAAATCCGTCGTCCGTATACATATTGGCAAAGCCGGACGGCTTATGCCCGTCTCCGCCGGTCGTAAACCAAGTCGGAATCAGGATTCGGCCCGACCGCAGGACGATGCCGTGACCCGAGCCGATTCCAAACGCGTTCCACGGATAGTTCGTATCCGCCCGCCAGAGCGCCCGGGTCAACTCCCTTGGCTCACTCCAAGAAAGCCCATCCCGGCTCGTCCGATGCCAAAGCTGACGGTACTGGACATTCCAGAGGCAGTGCAGCACTCCGTCCGCATAGACCATCATGATATTGTGCAGCATGCCGGTCTCCCCTCCGGCCGCCAGCGTAACTCTCTCGCCCCATGTCTCTCCCCCGTCCCGGCTTACACGGCAGAACAGCTTTTGATAACGTGGGTATTCGAAATGTTGCCCCTCATAGTAAGCGATCAAAAGCCCCTGCGGGCCTTTTACGATCCCCGGACGCCTGTAATAAGAGAACTCCCGATCCTTTCCGTCCTCCAGCAAATAGCTTCTGTCCCTCATACCTGTTTCCTTTCCCCGTCTATCTTCTCTTTCATAATACAATATTTTATCATAAGTCATTATATAACATTATATTCTATTTGTCAAGACATTCTATATGAATCACTATCTATCCCCCCCGCTTAAACAAATAAAGACAGTCACGCTTTTACTCGTGACTGTCTTTTTGTAAATTTATCTCATTATTTATAGGAAACGTCATGCATTTTTTCTTAAAACATTTCCTACGCCGTTTTTTCTGCGTGTGTGTATCCCCCGAAGCGCTATCGAAAACAGCATTTTTTATCGTTTATGATACATACTCTTTATAGACGGTCGTCAATGCTTTTGTAACCAGCCGCTCAAAAAGCGGCGCCACCCGGTCGGCCGTCTCCTGTACCTCCTTATGGCTCAACGGCTGCGGCAGAATCCCGCTTGCCATGTTGGTAATACAGGAAATCCCGCAGACTGCCATTCCCATATGGTTCGCCACCATGGCCTCGCATACCGTACTCATGCCCACGGCGTCTGCGCCGAGCGTCCGTGCCATGCGGATTTCCGCAGGCGTTTCATACGCGGGGCCGGTAAACTGCAGGTAAACGCCCTCCTGCAGGGGGATCTTCTCCTCCTTCGCCACACGGCGGATAATCGTCCGTATCTCCTGATTGTATACATCGCTCATATCCGGGAAACGCGGCCCCAGCTCGTCCTCGTTTTTCCCCAGCAGCGGAGACGGAATAAAGCAGCTGATGTGGTCGGACAGCAGCATGAAATCTCCGGCGTGATAGTTCAGATTGACGCCGCCCGAAGCGTTTGTCAGAAACAGAAGCTTCGCTCCCATAAGCTTCATCAGCCGGATCGGCAGCGTGACCTCCTCCATGGAATACCCCTCATAATAATGCACACGGCCCTGCATGATCACCATCGGCACACGGCCTACATAGCCGAAGATAAAACGGCCCGCATGCCCCGGTACGGTCGATACCGGAAAGCCCTCGATCTCACGGTAATCTAACGTCTCCACGATGTCTACCGTCTTTGCGTAGTTCCCCAGCCCGGAGCCCAGAATCAGCGCCGCCTCCGGTTTGAAAGACACCTTTTTTTGTACACATTCAAAAATACTCTGAAGTCTCCCGTTCATGTCGATTCCTCCTTGCTTTTCTGATATACTCCCGGAATCTCTCCTGTCTTCTATCCTATCATATCCGCCGGCATGCCGCAAGAAAATTCGGGCATCGCTGTCTGCTCTGTTCGTTCGGAATCGGAATCAGAACCTCATAAGCCCCAGATGTTCCAGCAATATCTTTGTTCCCATAAGAACCAGGATCAGGCCGCCCGCAAGCTCGGCCTTCGCCTTATAACGAAGCCCGAAGACATTGCCCGCCTTTACTCCTAGGGCGGAGAGGATAAAGGTTACGCTGCCGATAAAAACAATCGCCCACATGATATGTACCTTTAAAAATGCGAAGGTTACACCGACGGCCAGTGCGTCGATGCTTGTGGCAATGGCTAACGGAAGCATAGCCTGTACCCCAAACGACGCGTCGAGCTTTTCTTCCTCCGTCTCTCTGGATTCACGAATCATATTGGCGCCGATGATAAGCAGGAGAAGAAATGCGATCCAATGATCCAGCTGTTCGACTGCCGTCTTGAACTGGCTGCCTAAAAGGTAGCCGATAAGCGGCATCAGGGCCTGAAAGCCACCGAAATACGCGCCGCACGTCAGTGCATGAACCGGCTTTAGCTTCTGCACCGAAAGCCCCTTACAGACCGATACGGCAAAGGCGTCCATAGACAGGCCCACGGCGATCATAAACAGTTCTGGAAGCCCCATATGAGTTCCCCCTATGCATCTTTTTTATTTTTAAAAAAAGAGACTGACCTGCCGTAGGGGCAGATGAGTCTCCCGGATTCAATGCGGCTGAAGGGATTTGAACCCCCACGGTTACCCGCCAGCTCCTAAGGCTGGTGCGTCTGCCAGTTCCGCCACAGCCGCATACGCTCAAAACGTGGTTTGATTATACCGGATTACCGGGGAAAAGTCAATAGACAAATCCTCCCGGAGAATGTATACTACATATAAGTTATAAATATGCAAGGAGGGCTATCAATTATGGAACGAACCGAACAATTAAAGGCCATCGTAGACGAATGCCGTGACCTGATCCTAAAGACCGAGCGCGCTGTCTGGGCCTGTCCGGAGACCGGTTACAAGGAATGGAAGACCACGGCTCACATGGAAAAGCTGTTTGAGGAGCTTGGCTACAGCCTCGTAAAGGCAGGAGATATTCCGGGTTTCTATACCGACCTGGATACCGGAAAGCCGGGTCCCAGGCTTGCGATCCTCGGGGAGCTTGACTCCCTCGCGGTGGCTTCACATCCGGACGCCGACCCAAAAACCAAAGCCGTCCATGCCTGCGGACACAACGTACAGTGCGCCATCCTGGCCGGTGTTGCCGCGGCATTAAAAAAACCGGGCGCTCTTGACGGGCTCTGCGGCTCTATCCGCCTGATGGCGGTCCCGGCCGAGGAGATGATCCAGATCGGCTTCCGCGAGGAGCTGCGCAAGCAGGGGACGATCCATTATCTCGGCGGTAAGGTTGAATTTATCTACCGCGGCTATTTTGACGGTGTGGACATGTCCATGATGATCCATGCCGGCGTCATGGACGAAGGCCAGTACTTAAAGCTCAACCCGGGCTGCAACGGCCTGGTCGCCAAAAGCATCACCTTCAAAGGCGTATCCGCTCATGCCGGCGGCTCTCCCGAAAAGGGCGTAAATGCACTTTATGCGGCCAACACGGCCCTTTCCGCGGCCAATGCGCTTCGAGAGACGTTTGTCGACGAGGAGCATATCCGCTTCCATCCGATCATTACCGAGGGAGGGACCGTCGTGAACGCGATCCCCGAGCAGGTCAAGGTCGAATCCTACGTACGCGGCGCAACCTCCGAGTCGATCGTGGAATATAATAAGAAGCTGAACCGCGCGATGGCTGCCTCGGCCGCCGCCATTGGAGCCGGCCTTCTGATTGAGGACCGCCCCGGCTATTTCCCGCTCAACAACGATAAAAATCTGCTGGATCTGGCCGCCGAGGTCATGCGTGACATCGCGGGCCCGGACAGTGTGGTTGTCACCGACCACTGGGATACCGGCAGCACCGACATGGGTGACGTTTCCTGCATCATGCCCGTTGTCCATCCGTACGGAGCAGGCGCATCCGGCATCCTGCACGGGACGGATTTCCAGGTCACCGACCCGGAGCGCGCCTGCGTAGCGCCTGCCAAATGCCTGTTTATCATGGCGGACCGGCTCCTCTCTGACGATGCTGCCCTGGCCAAAAAGGTACTGGCAGAGAGCAAGCCGCTTTTTTCCTCCAAGGAGGAATATCTGAAGGCGATCGACCAGCTTGACATGACAAAGGAGGCCGTCGTGTACAACGAAGACGGAACCGTTCTTCTGGATTATCAGAAGTAAAGGCAAGTTCCATATACCCCGTCCTTATCCGGATGTTGTCCGTTTTTCGGTCAGATCATCCCGTTTTCGGCCGGAAATCGGTCAGCATCCGCTGCCGTTCGCCCCGAAGGTGTGCAACTGCGCTGCCAAACTTTGGGCCGCTTTATTTGGCTGGCAGGCTTTCCGGATTCTGCTTGCCATTTTTTTCGTTTCATATTAAAATGTAATATATCAAGATAGAAGATTATCAGGAGCAATGCGCCCTATCGGCGCGTTCCATCCAAAAAAGCAGGGAGGGAAGCCTGTATGCTGAATCAGGAGGCCATGACGCCGCTGTATGTCCAGCTCATGGAGGAAGTGGAAAAATCGATCCAGCGCGGGGATTACAAGCCCGGTGACCGGATTATGACGGAATCGGAGATGGCAAAGACCTATGGCGTCAGCCTGATCACCGTCCGCAAGGCGATTGGCTCACTTACGGAAAAAGGACTTCTGGTGCGTAAGCAGGGTAAGGGCACTTTCGTTATGAAGCCGAAATTTTCGAGAAATATGAAAAAGCTCCAGAGCTTCAGTGAAATGTGCAGGCAGATGGGAGTAAGGCCGGGCGCGCGCATGTTGCAGAACCGCCTTATAAAGGCCGATTCAAAAATCTCTGCCAGGCTCGGGCTTGCCGCCGGAAGTAATGTGATCTATATCGAGCGCCTGCGCTTTGCCGACCAGGAGCCCGTGCAGATCGAGCGGAATTATTTTCCTCTGAAGTACGCGTCCCTTCTCGATGCGAATTTTGACGATAATTCCCTGCTGGACTTTTTAAACGAGCATAACGGCATGCGGGTCGCCGCCTCTGAAAAGATCATCGAGCTCTGCCGTGCGACCGCCGAGGAAGCGTCCCTGCTGGATATGAAGAAAGGGGACTATCTGCTGTTTGTCCGCAGCACTGCTTTCGACCAGACCGGTGAGCCGCTGTACGCAGGCGTGCAGATTATCAACGGAGACCGGTTTTCTCTGTACGTATATGAGACGAGCGGAGAGTAAACGGCCAGCAGTCAGAGTACTTGTGTTTCTTGCCCGGCCGGTAAAATGAAAGCTCGTCAAAAAACAGGGAGCCTCTGGATCCTACAGTTCCAAAAGGCTCCCTGTTTTTCTGTTCTCCCGGCATTTTGGCCTGATTAGCCGCTGCAAGGCCGCCGGGTAATTTTGTATCCTATAAACTACATAGCAACGCCCGCAGCCGTTTTTTCGAATGTAACAGGAATGATCCGGCTCTTTGTCCGAGACACGGGTCAGCGTCCCCGCATCAAGAAATTTCTTGAGCTTTTCAACAATCTGTGTTATTCTTTGGCAATTCAGAACATCTGTTTGAACAGCTGCCCTGCAGGAGCCCCCTAAGAACAGCCCGTCTGAAAAATCAAAAAACAAAATGCTTGTTTATCACTGTATATATACGTGTTTCGAGGCAGTCGTATCGTGGGATATCATAATGGAAAAATCTTAGCTGCTTTCAGGCATCGTCTCGTTCATGATTATGGAGGCACGAATTGGAATATTATTGTGGAGGTTGTTTTTGAAGAATTGCCTGTTTTCATTGGCCAACTAAAAAATTGATATAACCGTTTCAGTAAATAGCGTTCGATCAAATATGATATATCCATTTATGTCTCTTAACGATCCCACAGAACTCATCTATTCCGATGCTTATTTTAAAAACACTATTGAGACACTTCCGGAGGAGGGAAACGCACATCTGTCATTTCCCCCTCCATGCCAAGGTTTTCATAGGGATCATATAGAAAACTACTGTTCTTCTGCCGAATTCCGTACAAATAACATATATAATCGCTCCAACAGTTATATTGTTATTTCGATTTTGCCAAAGGATGGGAATGTGTCTTGGGTTTTATAGGGAATAATAAAACTTTTTGTTTTTGGTGTTCCCCAACGACAGATTTATTCGTCGTTTCCTATCATTAATGTGTCTCCTCAAGCTTTTTGGCCTTTCCATAAAACGTCCCTTTGGCCATCCCGCAGGCTTCGGCTGCCTGCTGGAGCGTTATTTTTTTCTTTTTCCATGCCTTGCAGATTTCCTGGAAATTATCGGGGCAAGGGAGCTCCGGGCGCCCGAAGCGGACTCCTTTGGCTTTCGCCGCCGCGATTCCCTCCGCCTGTCTCTGCCGGATGTTCGTCCGCTCATTCTCCGCTACAAAGGACAATAATTGCAAAACCAGGTCACTGATAAACGTCCCCATCAGATCCCTTCCTCTCCTGGTGTCAAGTAACGGCATGTCTAAAACGGTGATGTCCACTCCCTTTTCCTTTGTAAGAATCCTCCACTGCTCAAGAATCTCCTCATAATTGCGCCCCAGACGGTCAATGCTTTTGATATAGAGAATGTCATCCTTTTGCATGCGCCGCACCATGCGCTTATAAGACGGACGCTCAAAGTCCTTGCCGGACTGTTTGTCCAGGAAAATATTTTCTTTCGGAACGGGCAACTCCTTAAGTGCGTTCATCTGCCGGTCCTCGTTCTGTTCCCGCGTGCTGACGCGGGCATACGCATATGCATTCGCCATCGTTTTCTCCTTTTTTGCTCAACCATTTTTGTCGATTTTTGTCGTTTTATTTATTTCACCAAAAATTGGAAGAAAAAACCAGAGAAACTGTTACGACTGCGTTCTGCCGCCGCAAGGTTTTCTCAAAAACCCTCTTGACTTTTCAAGGATGCCGATATATAATATTTTTGTTTAAAAGATTAATCGTTTGCACGAGTGGCTCAGTGGTGGAGTATCGCCTTGCCAAGGCGAGGGTCGCGGGTTCGAATCCCGTCTCGTGCTTAAAAAGGGCTCAGCTTTTGCTGGGCTTTTACTCTCTTGCTGAGAGGAAAAATCTGGATCGGCTTGGTAGAATACCAAAGATAGGAATTAGGATGAGAGTATTACACATTCGGGTCGCCTGCCTGGTGGCACTGGCGTTTTTGGCCGGGCTCTTACTGTCGCTTAAGAGCTACGGCGCGGAGAAAGATGAGATACTGCGCTCCGTGTTTGACGCCGAATATTATTATAATGAAAACCCGGATCTGCAGGAGCAGATCGGGCATGACCCGGAGGCGCTGTTCGCACATTTCGTAAATGCAGGGCTTCGGGAGGGGCGTGCCGGAAGCGAGCAATTCAGCATCAAGGCATATGTCCGTTATAATCCGGAGCTCCTTGATGTCTATAAGACGGACTGGGCCTCCTACTGCGGACACTATATCCTGGCAGGAAAGGCCGAGGGACGGCGATGCCTCCCACAGCCGGAGGAGGACCCGCTCATCGGCTTCTATCATACGGATTACGACAAGACCCTTCCCCGGGCCTCCAACATCGCTCTGGCTGCAGCCAGGATCAATGGGATTGTACTGCAGCCGGGGGAGCCGTTTTCCTTCAGCGAGGCAGTCCTCCCCAGAACGCCCGAAAACGGCTATGTGCTGGCTCCTGCGATCGGGGGGATGGAGTACGGGGGCGGCATCTGCCAGGTGTCCTCCACTCTGTACGCCGCCATGTGTCACGCGATGCTTCCCGCGACGGAGCGTTATCCGCATTCCTCCCGGATCTCTTATATGCCTGTGGGGTTAGATGCTACCATCTCGGAGGGGCGCAAAGATCTGAAATTTATAAATCCATACAAAAGGCCGCTGACCATCCTGGCAAGGACGGATGAAACGGGAATTACGGTTTCCTTGTTTTTAGGCGCAGGGGATGCCGGGGAATCGGTGGAATCGGAACATACCAAGCCGGAGGAAACAGCCTCTGAGTCGGAGGAGGCCTTCACGGAAAAGAAAGAAATGCCTCCAAAAACTGGAGACGCCTTGACGGTTGAAGATGAAACACTCCCGGAAACGGAAAGGCCCTTAAAAAGTCTGCTCCTGGAGTCCGGACAAGTCCCGGTAGAAAAAACGGCGGCTCCAGAAGACGAAGCGCCCTGAATCGTTTATCCATAAAAATGGCATAAAACAGTACATGGAATTGCTGCCATGTACTGTTTTTTATTACTATTTTATTCCTTTTCCGTCTCTTGCTGTGTTTCCTCGCTGAAACGCTGGCGCTTGCGCACGAATGTGGAAGGCGTCATGCCGAGGCTCGCGGCGGCTTCACGGACATTGCCGTAAAGCTCATAGGCGCGGTTTATGTATTCCAGCTCCAATGCCTCCATCGCGCTTTTCAGATCACCAACAGGCGCCAGCATGTGGGAGGCCGCCTTGGGCCGCTCCTCAACGGGATACAGATGCAGTGTATCCGGCGTAATCTCGTCGCCGTTGCTGATGATGACAGCGCGCTCTACGATGTTTCGGAGCTCGCGGATATTCCCGGGCCAGTTGTAGTCCTGCATCATGGTGATGGAAATCGGCGCAAAGTATTTCTTGAAATCATATTTTTTGTTCAAATGGCTCAAAAACAGGCTCGCTAACGGGATAATGTCCTCCGTCCGCTCCCTGAGCGGGGGGATATGGATCGGAAAGATCATCAGGCGATAATAGAGATCCTCGCGGAAGGTCTTCTGGCTCACCATCTCCTCGAGATTCCGGTTGGTAGCAGCCAGAACACGCACGTTTACTTTGACCGGCTTTCTCCCCCCGATCCGCTCAAATTCCTGCTCCTGCAGAACTCTTAAAAGCTTTACCTGCATGTCCAAGGGCAACTCCCCGACCTCATCCAAAAAGATCGTCCCATTATTTGCCACTTCAAAAAGGCCCATTTTCCCGTTTCGGTCGGCCCCCGTAAAGGCGCCCTTCTCGTAACCGAACAGCTCGCTCTCTACAAGATTTGCCGGAATCGCTCCACAATTTACCTTAATAAAGGGCTTATCGCTTCTCGTGCTGTTTTGATAAATATATTTTGCGAAAACCTCCTTGCCTACGCCCGTTTCTCCAAGAAGAATGACCGTTGTATCTAACGGCGAGACCCGGTTTAACAGAGAAATGATCTCTGAGGTCTTCGCATCCTCGGCAATCAGGCTGCATTGCTCCTGAGCACTCGTCTGCATATGCTGCAGCTCTTTCCTGAGCTTTTGTTCCTCCTGCCTGAGCTGTGTCCCTTCCTCCTTCAAGCGGTACAGTTCTGTAATATCACGGACGTTTGTGATGACCAGCACCACCTCATTCTTGTTGTTTGTAATCGGGCTGCTGGTAATCAGCGCCCGTTTTCCTGTCTTAAACTCCTGCTGGATCGTAACCGGGCGTTTTTGCTCCAGCGCCATCAGCGTTCCCGAAGCAGAAATTGTTTTATTCCCGACCAGCTCCCGCATATTATAACCGATTACCTCGGACTTTTTCAAACCTGTAATCGTGAGGTAGGAGCGGTTCACCTTGATGGTGTTGGCCTGCCCATCTGTTATATAGATTCCGTCAAAGGAATGCTCTATGATCGCGTCCAGGTATTCGCTGCTTAAAGGCTTGGCAAACCCTTTTCTGTTCCCCATGGTGTTCCCTCCTCTAATATTTTACGGCCGCCAGACGGCCGTAGATCAGCACAGCTATAACCTCTATCGAGATTATAGCATATTGTTAAAAAAATCTCAACCGGTCCCCAATGCGGCCGGCGGCCGACAATTGCTAAAAGCGACAGGTCTCAAAGGACCTGCCGCAATCTAGCGAGAGGAAAGTCATGTATTATGTTTATGCGTTTGCAGTCTTCTGCTCTACCGGATTCTTAAAGTTGCCGTAGATCAGGACGTAAACGATAACACCTACTGCAAGGCCCCAGGCCGCACCCTTGATGGCAAGGACGCCGGCCATCGCGCCTGCGATGCCGCGCTCTGCGTCGGACTTGATCATGCCAAGACCGATCTGGCAGCATACATAGCCCTGTACGATCAGGGTAAGGGACAGAGCCGCCGGAAGAATCGGCTGCACGAAGGAGGCAACCGGAACCAGCGCCACACAGATGAAGGTCATCCAGCGGAACGTACCGACGCCGCTGAAGATGGAATCCATGGAATCTCTGCCGTCTTTATAACGCTCTGCAACCGCAGCCGTTACTGCCGCCCACAACGGTCCACAAAGAGCCACGTAAGGGCAGATCAGCGCCTGCGCAAGGTTACGGATCGCGCTGACAATATTCGAACGGTTGGCGTTGAAGTCAATCTTTTCATCCTTACGGATCTCAGCCGCGGTATGAAGAAGCTGCTCACTGGATACGAAATCACCGAATGCGATGATGTAAACCGAAATCGCCGTCGGAATGGCCGCAATAAACTGGCCAATGCTCGGGAAACCGATGGAGAACGGGCTCAAGGTGCTCATAATTGCACCAAACTCCGGGATCTTGATGATCGAACCAAGCACAAGGTTTGGCGGTGGAAGCTCGCCGGAGAGCGGTCCGATGATCACAGCGATGATGATTGCCGGCAACATACCGAAGTTTCCGACCATGTACCACAGCTTGCTCTTTGCCTTCATCTTCTTAAACAGGATCGAGAAAAGAAGGAAATAAGCAATCACAGAGCCAATCAGCACGGTAACCGGATATAAGCCGGCACGGCCGCCGTCCTTAAACTCGCCCATGATGGCGGAGAAACCCGCACCGACAAGGACGCCCGCCTTGATCGCGTTCGGGATCGCACCGATGACCTTGCTCGCAAGACCTGTGATTCCCATGAACAGGAAGATCAGGCCGACTAAAAGCTGCAAAGCGATCAGGCTCTGCGTACGCGCCGGTCCCTGCTCGGAAAGCGTAAGGAACGCGGTGACAAGCGGAATGGCCGGTGTAATCCAGCCGGGTACAACCGGGTCTCCTAACAGCGCATGCATGCTGTAGAAGAAACCGTTGATGATAACCATGCTCCATGCAACCTCATAGGGAACGCCGAGCACTTCCTCGAGTACCGGGATCGCGCCCAGGCAGGTCGCACACATCAGAATTGCCTGAAGGCACTCTGATATTTCCCATCTGTAATGAATGAAGGGAAGACGAATCTTAAATATACCGGCAGGAATATAAGGCTGCTCCTGTCCGTATTCACGTTTCATTGCCATGTTGTAACTCCTATCATGTATGTAGTATTAAGGTTTATTCGTACTTGCAATGGAACCGCTGCTCATATACCTGCTTGAGGCTCTCACGGAAATCCGGATGTGCAATCTCAATCAGGGCGTGGGCACGGTCTTTTAAGGTCTTTCCGGACAGCTTCGCAATGCCGTACTCGGTCACAGCGTAGTCAATGTCGTTTCTGGAGGTGGTAACGGCAGCGCCCTCATCCAGCAGCGGAACGATCTTGGAGACAGTCCCCTTTGCAGCCGTAGACGGGAATGCCAGGATAGAGCGTCCATTCTTGGACATCGCAGCGCCGCGGATGAAATCCACCTGACCGCCGACACCGGAGATCTGCTTGTAGCCGACGGTCTCGGAAGCCGCCTGGCCCATCAGATCGATCTGGACGCAGGAGTTGATGGAGACGATGTTGTCTTCCTTCATGACAACCAGCGGATTGTTGACGTAATCTACGGAGTACATCTCCACATCCGGATTGTTGTTTACGAAATCGTAAAGTCTCTTGGTTCCCATCAGGAAGTTCGCCACGAATTTGCCCACATGTGTGGTCTTCTTCTGATTGGTAATCACGCCCTGCTCGACCAACTCGACAACGCCGTCTGAGAACATTTCGGAATGAATGCCCAAATCCTTCTTTTCCTTCAGGAACAGAAGCACAGCGTCCGGGATCGCACCGATGCCAAGCTGTAAAGTGTCGCCGTCGTTGATCAGGGATGCACAGTTGGCGCCGATGGCCTTCTCGACCTCGCCGATCTTCGGCGGAGCCAGCTCGATGATCGGAGCGTCATGCTCGACGATCGCAACGATATTCGCATCGGCTACGTTGATGCAACTGTTGCCGGCCGTTCTCGGCATCTCTTTGTTAACCTGAACCAGCACCTTCTTGGCGGCCTTAGCTGCCGGAAGGGTATAGTCAACCGAAATGCCCAGGCTCATGTTTCCGTTTTCATCCGGAGCGGTCGCCTGGATCATTGCCACGTCAACCGGAAGGCTTCCGTTTGTGAAAAGCTCCGGAATGCGGTAGAAGAAGCAGGGCGTATAGTCGCCGCGGCCTTCCTCGACGGCCTTTCTCGTGGTTCCGCCCACGAAAAGGGCATTGTGACGAAAATGCTTTTCCATGCCTGGCTGTGCATAGCCGGCTTTGCCCATCGCCACCATATGAACGATCTCTACGTTCTCGTACTGTTCTGCCTTGGACACCATCGTCTCTACCAGATAGGACGGCTCACCGCATGCATGGCCGATTACGACGCGCTCACCGGATTTGATAAAATCTACGGCCTTCTCGGCATCCATTAACTTGCTCTGATATTCTTTTTCCCAACTCATGAGGGATTCCTCCGTTTCTGAAATCTTAAGATACGGGCCTTGCTCTGTCATATAGGAGGGAGACAGAGGGCACGGACAACCGCGCCCCATCTTCCTTGTATGTAAGAGATTATTCCTCGATCTTTGCGATTGCCTTCGCCAGTTTCTTCTTCATGGCGATGTTGCCCTGACGGGAGATCATGATTCTCTGTGCCTGCGGGGAACCTGCACCGTGCATGGACTCGGTTCTGTAGCCGACGGCCGCTGCGCCAAGAGTCAGGTTCTCGATCAGTCTCATCATACGGAGTCTGTTCTCGGTCGATACGCTGTTTACGCCGCGGAAATATTTATCCACATACTTGCCGAGGAACGGATCCTTTAAGTCCTTCTCGGACGGTGCCGTTACCATCAGGCCGCCTGCGATATCCTCTGCGAGACGTGCGATCTCGTACGGGAATCTGGTGACGTTCTGCTTACATACGTTTGCAAGAAGCAGGTCGATTAAGTAGTTGCCGGACTTGGTCGGAGTTCCCTCTGCGGAACATGCGATACCGCAGCAGTATAAGGTCTCGTTCAGATGGGTCATCTCAATGAGCTTATCCTTTACGTGGGAAGCCTTCTGTGCGCCATTGTAATCAGCGATCGTTGCAGCAGCACCGATGAGGACATCGCCCACACCAACCTTACATCCGCCGTAAGACTGTCTGTGATAACCGGCGAAACGCTCAACCAGAACGCCTGCGAACTCATGCTCGCCGTTTAAGAAGATACGGTCGTTCGGTACGAATACGTCATCAAAGATAACCAGAGCCTCGGTGCCGCCGAACTCGGAGTTGCCGACGTCGATCTGGCTGCCCTCTAACTTTCTGGTATCACAGGACTGACGGCCAACGATCATGAAGATACCCTTTGCATCGGTCGGAACCGCGAAGGATACCGCATAATCCTTGTCATCCTCGCCCATGGACTGTGTCGGCATTACGATGACCTCATGAGAGTTTACAAAACCGGTCTGATGCGCTTTTGCACCACGTACAACGATTCCGTCTTCCCTTCTCTCAACGACTCTTAAATACAGATCCGGATCTACCTGTGCGTGCGGAGCCAGGGAACGGTCACCCTTCGGGTCCGTCATAGCGCCGTCAACGGTAAGGTCCTTCTCCTGTACATACTGTAAGAACTTCTTGAAGTTCTCATGATAGTGCGTTCCGTACTTCTCATCGGTGTCATAGGTTGTTGAGTAGACAGCGTTGAACGCATCCATACCCACACAGCGCTGGAAGCAGGCAGCCGTCTTCTGGCCGCAGAGACGCTGCATCTTTACCTTCTTAATCAGGTCTTCGGTGCTCTGATGGATATGAGCAAAACGGTTGATCTTCTCGCCTGTGATGCAGGACTTGGCCGTCATCAGATCCTCATACTCTGGCATCTGAGCCAGATCATAGGTCGCCTTCACGGAATTTAAGGACGGACGGAGGATCGGATCGTCTACCGGGCTCTCGATCTTCTTTCCGAACATGTAAACCTGAAGGTTTAACTTTCTCATGCTCTCTACATACTGCTCGCCTGTCATTAACATAATACATCTTTCCTTTCTTGTGAATAATTTTTTGGATTTGTTTTAAATATAAAGCAACTTATGTGCCAAAATCAGATGGAGCCTCGAATTGTTTTCCCGAAAAAGGAGGCTTGACGGGTTCGTATGAAGCTTTATAATTAAGGAAAAGAGCCATCCAAACGCCGCAAAAAAAATTCTTATTTTGTCAAATATGGACAAAGAACCGCCTGTGGAGAGTCGATTTTTCAGGATATTTCATTGCAAAAATGGGATGAAACCATTTTTGATGCAGAAACGCAACAGAAAACTCCATCGTCTTTCGGCAAGGCCGCAGGAAAACCGGCCAATTTGAGCCTGCCGGCGCCCCCTGCCATGTACAATACAGAATATGCGTGCTTTGGCATGAAAATTGCTCTTTTAAAAAATATGCAGAGAGAAATCAGGAGGATTTGACACATGCTGAAACGAATTGAAGCCGTGCTGGAGGAAAAGGTCCGCCCTTCGCTCCTCGCACACGAAGGAAACGTACAGGTTCTGGAATTTGAAAACGGAGTTTTGAAGATCCGCCTGACCGGGCAGTGCTCGGGCTGCCCGTCGGCTCAGTTGACCACCGAGGAGCTGATTGCAAAAGAGATCAAGGAGGAGGTCCCGGAGGTAAAGGATGTCGTTTTAGTCAACGAGGTCAACCCTGAGCTCCTGGACTTTGCAAAAAAGCTTCTGAATCACCAGATTGAAGGGTGAATACTATGATAATCGGAGTAAAATATTGCGGCGGCTGTAATTCCATCTACAACAGGGGCAGGCAGGTAGAGCTTTTAAAGGAGCAATTTCCCGAACATGAATTCCGAACGGCTGCCGCCGGGAATACCTGCGACGTCTGGCTTGTAGTATGCGGCTGTATGCGGGCCTGTGCCTCCACAGAGGGCCTGATCGCCGAGAAACGCTGCTTTATTCTGCCCACGGAGCGGAGCTTTGTGCAGGTACGGGAATATCTGGCGGCGGAACGCGCTGTTGCAGAAACGCAACAGAAAGAGATGGCGGTTCCAAAACAAAGCCGGAAACCACTTCAGATCGGCCAGGAGGCCTCGATGAAAAAGACCTTCTTTAAAGATGACGTTGATAAGTTCGCCGCCCTGACCGGTGATTACAGCCGGCTTCACACCGACGCAGAGTTTGCCGGGGCTTCTGTTTATGGGCGGCCTGTCGTACACGGTGTTTTAACCGCCAGCCTCATCTCCACGGTCATGGGCATGCAGCTCCCGGGCGAAGGCACGGTTTTTGTGGAGGAAAAGGTACGGTTTTTGAAACCGGTGTTCTATGGGGATACGGTAACCGCAAGCGTGCGCTTCCTCTCCTGCAGAGAGGCAAACACGCAGTATGTCGGCACCTTCTCCGGCGTCTGTAAAAATCAAGACGGGGAAATCGTCGCGGCGGCAAGCTGCAGGCAGCTTATGGCAAAGGAACTGTTTGAGGTTTTGAATCCGGCAGATATGGTTTCGGATCCTGAGACGGACGAATTTTGGAAATAGAAAGGGAAGGGATCAAGCATATGAGCAATTTAGAGACTTATAATAAAATTTTCCGCAGCATGTTCCGCAAAACGGATGAGGAGCTGCCGGCGTTAAAATACCGCGGCATCGCGCTGTGGGATTCCATTGGCCACATGGATCTGATGGGGGAACTGGAGGAGGCTTTCGATATCCGCATCGACACACAGGATGTCCTGGATTTTACCTCCTATGAAAAGGGGAAAGAGGTACTCGGACGCTATGGCGTTGTCATTGAATGACGAAACCGGCCTCAGAGCCTGCACCGGGCCTGTCTGTGAGACCGTCCCCCTGTTCTCCGTCACCGACCCGGTGACGGACAGCAATTGTTATCTGTTAAAACGGGAAGATGCCTGCGTGGTTATCGACCCGAACTGCTTTTCAAGGCTCCTTCCCGTTCTGCGGGAATGGAACCCTGCGTCTGTTCTTGTGCTTCTGACGCATGAACACTGCGATCACATCAGTGCACTCAATGCGCTCCGAAAACGGTTTCACACGATCACCGTGGCCAGCCGGGACTGCAGCCTGGGGATTCAAGACACAAGGCTCAACATGTCGCGGCTCATGGAAACCTTTCTTTATTACAAAAATGGCGAGACGGTCATTACCCCCTACACTCCCTTTCGCTGCGAACCGTCGGATCTGTGCTTTGACGGGGAGATTCGTCTTCCCTTTGGCAACGAACAATTTGAAATGAAATCCCTGCCCGGCCACACGCCCGGCTGCTCGGTGATCCGTTTCGGCGGCAGGCTGTTTTGCGGAGATTATCTGCTTCCCGGCGAGCAGGTCCTTACGAGACTTCCGGGGGGGAGCCAAGAAACCTACGAAGCCTGCGCTAGGCCGTGGCTTCGTACAATCCCGGACGGAACATGGATCTATCCGGGGCACGGCAGGGAATTTCAGATGTGTGGAAAGGTGCGGGAATTTCATGAATTATGAAGATCTGTTACAAATCGGCCCTTACGAGCTCGGGGAGGAAGAAAAAGACCGGATCTACGGGGAACTCTTAAGCCGTCTTACCGACCGACATCGTTCCCGTTGTGAACTCTATGACAGAGTCTGCAATCTTTTAGGCGATCTGCCCGGTACGACGCGCACGGTCGAGGAGATCCCGATGACACCGGTCTCCCTTTTTAAGCAGGCTGACCTTTGTAGCGTGCCGGCCGAGGAGGTGTTCAAGACCATGACCTCCTCCGGGACCAGCGGCCAAAAAACCTCCAAAATTTTTTTGGATCAGCAGACGGCTGCCTGGCAGCAGAGAACGTTAGAGCGGATCATCCGGGATTTCATCGGAGAACGCCGCATCCCCATGCTGATCGTTGATTCGCCCAATGTGCTCCGGGACCGGAACCTGTTCTCCGCCAGAGGAGCCGGCATTCTGGGTTTTTCCATTTTCGGGACAAAACGCCGCTATGCGCTCACAGCGGATATGGAGCTCGATTACGATGCGGTGCTGGAATTTTTAGAGACTGCGGCAGGCGGGCCGGTGCTCGTATTCGGCTTTACCTACATAATCTGGAAACATTTTTATCAGGCGTTGGCCGCTCTGGGAAAGACCCTGCCGTTGGAAAACGGCTTCCTGATCCACGGCGGCGGCTGGAAAAAGCTGCAGAACGAGGCCGTTTCTGCAGATGTCTTCAAAAAAGGGCTGAAAAATGTCTGCGGGATCTCAAAAGTCCGCAACTACTATGGGATGGCCGAGCAGACGGGCTGTATCTATATGGAGTGTGAATGCGGCAGCCTGCATGTGAGCAGCTATTCCGACGTGCGTATTCGAAATATGGAGGATTTCTCCTGTTGCAAAAACGGGACAGAGGGCGTGATCCAGGTTCTCACGCCCATGGCTTGGTCCTATCCGGGCCACTCGATCCTCACCGAGGATAAGGGAACGATTCTCGGCGTTGACGATTGTCCCTGCGGACGGAAGGGAAAATACATAAAAATCACGGGCCGGATTCCGAAGGCGGAGGTCAGGGGGTGCAGCGATACCTATGAGGAATGAGGAAAGAATACCGGACGGCGTCACGCGGCTGGCCGGCGGATACGAGCTCGAGGCCGCTCCCATGGAGCCCTTTGCCCCGGTCGTAATGGACTTTTTAAGCCGCCTTTCAGACGAAATACGCGCCATCCCGCGCCGGGAGGCTTCGGAGGAAATGAAAGCGCTCGGCTTCTGGCTGCGGCGCGCACATCTTTTGGAGCTTCGTAGGGCCTACGGGCGGGAGAACGCGCTGGGGTTGGGAATCGTTTTCCACATTGCCCCCGCCAACGTGCCGCTTTTGTTTGCCTATAGCTGCGCAATCGGGCTCCTGGCAGGAAATGCCTGCAGAGTCCGGGTATCCGGGCGCAGGAATACGGACTGCGAGCGGCTCTGCAGCCTGATCGGGGAACTGCTTTCGGAAGAAGGCTTTCTTTTCATACGGCGGCGGATCTCGATTCTCAGCTATGACAGGGCATTTACGGACTTAACAAGGCAGTTCTCCTTGGAGTGCGACGCCCGTGTGATCTGGGGCGGGGACCGGACGGTTGAGGAGATCCGGGCAATCCCGCTGCGGCCCCAGGCTATGGAATTAGCCTTTCCCGACCGCACCTCGCTCTGTGTGATGAATCCGGAAGCCCTTCTCGCCCTCTCGGACGAGGCGCTTACAAACCTGGCCATCCGTTTTTATAACGACACCTATGGCATGGACCAGAACGCATGCTCCTGCCCGAAGCTTGTGTGCTGGCAAACGGCAGAGGAGGCCAGGAGGGAGCATGCCTCCAAACGGTTTTGGGATGCAGTGGCAGAAGCATCAAAGCGCTATGCGCTTTCAGAAATAAAAGTGAGCCAGAAATACGGCGCGCTTTGGGAGCGCGTAGGGCTTGATGCCGACATCCGGCAGATCAGGCGCTGGAGCAACCGCCTGTATGTGCTGGAGCTCGGTGCTGTTTCAGAAGGCTTTTCCGAATCCCGGATGCAATTCGGAAGCTTTCTGGAATATCACATGAAACAAAATGACGAATGGACCGGAGCGGTTTCAGAAAAGGTACAGACGCTTACTTTTTTCGGCGTCGAACGAGACTGTCTCCTCAAGACCGTTCGGGAAAAACGACTCCGGGGCATCCAGCGGATTGTCCCCGTCGGACAGGCGCTGTTTATGGATCTTACCTGGGATGGAAAAGATTTGATCGCCTGCTTGTCCAGGACCATCGGCTGAGACGGCCGCCGGCCGAAAGGAGGTTTCCATGGAGTTTTATAAAATCAATCCCGCCTATGCGGACAATCTCATGCTTCTCGATGATGCAGGAAACCGTGTGACCTACGATGATTTTTCCGCCTTTTATACAGAGACGGAGAGCCACCTGCGGACAAGGAGCCTTTTATTTCTGTTTTGTGAGAACTCGATCGGTTCTGTCTTTTTCTATCTGCTCTGTCTGAATAAGGGCCTGGTCCCGCTTCTGCTTGATGCAAATATGGATCAGATACTGGCCAGGCAGCTCGTTGAGACCTATACGCCGGATTATATCGCCCTGCCCGGGCGGCGGGCTGCTCCCTGGGGGGCTCTCGCCTGTGCAGAGGGCTTTTCTTATGCGGTATATGAAAATCCGGCGGCAAAGCGGGAAGACCGGGCCGGGGGCCTCCATGAGGATCTGGCGCTTCTCTTAACCACCTCCGGCAGCACCGGCAGCCCCAAGCTGGTACGCCAGAGCCAAAAAAATATCACGGCCAACGCGGCCTCCATCGCAGACTATCTTGCGCTTTCGGCCGCGGAACGGCCGATCACCTCTCTCCCGATGCAGTATACCTACGGCTTGTCGATCATCAACAGCCACCTCCTCGTGGGGGCTGCCGTACTGCTCACCAACCGTACGTTGTTTGAAAAGGAATTCTGGGACTTTTTCAATGCGGCGGGCGCAACCTCCTTTGGCGGCGTCCCCTATACCTACGAGATGCTGAAACGCCTCTCCTTCTTCCGGATGGAGCTCCCGTCCCTTTTGACGATGACGCAGGCCGGCGGAAAGCTTTCCCCCAGGCTCCACCAAGAATTTGCGGAGTATGCCGCGAAAACCGGGCGACGTTTTATCGTGATGTACGGCCAGACCGAGGCCACGGCGCGCATGGGCTATCTCCCCGCCGCGGACGCCCTGCGAAAATGCGGCAGCATGGGCATCGCGATCCCCGGAGGGCGTTTCCGGCTGATGGAGGATGAAAAGACAGAGGTTCTCGTGCCCGAGACGGTAGGCGAGCTGGTCTATGAAGGACCCAACGTCACCATGGGCTACGCGCAGTGTCGGGAGGACTTAAAAAAGGGAGACGAGCGCGGCGGAGTTTTGTTTACCGGAGACATGGCAAAGCGGGACGCCGACGGATATTATTACATCACCGGGAGAAAGAAGCGCTTCCTGAAGCTCTTTGGCAAGCGCGTCAACATGGATGAGATCGAGCAGCTCCTGAAGGCGGAATATGAGGGCTTAGACGTGGCCTGTACCGGGGAAGACGATCATATGCGGATCTTCGTTGTCTGCAGAGACACCGCCTTCTGCCGGCAGGCTGAGGAATGGCTGTCCGCCAAAACGGGGCTGCACATAAGCGGCATCCGCTTCCTTTCGATCGACGAGATTCCCAAAAACGAAGCCGGAAAGACGCTCTATAAGAATCTGCCGGCCGACTCATAAAATCTATCAAAATCTGAGGTGAAGAAAATGGAATTTATGCTCTATGAAAAGAAGGATACCATCGCTGTCATAACCATCAACCGGCCGCGGGCGCTGAATGCCTTCAACTCACAAATGTTAGACGAGTTAACAGAGGCGTTGGCCGAGGCCGAAGCCGATACGTCTATCCGCTGTGTCGTCATCACCGCCGCCGGGGAACGCGCTTTTACGGCCGGCGGGGACATCAAGGAGGAGGTCAAGCTGAATCCGGAGACGGCCAGACAGTTTTCCGAGCGCGGAAAACGCTGCACGCTCTCGATCCTGCACCATCGGGTACCGGTCCTCTGCGCGGTCCGCGGCTACGCGCTCGGCGGCGGCATGGAAATCATCCTTGCCAGTGATATCACGGTGGCAGCCGATGACGCCAAGATCGGCACTCCTACCATTAAGCTCGGCGGCATCCCCGGCTGGGGCTGCACCGTCTTGCTTCCTTGCATCGTGGGCCACTCCCGCGCCAAGGAGCTTTTATACACCGGCCGCAGCTTAAGCGCCGAGGAAGCTTTGAGACTGGGTGTCGTGGAGTATGTTACGGCCCCCGGGGAACTCATGGACTTTACCATGAAGCTGGCCGCCGATATCGCCGATATGGCGCCCTTTGGCATTGAAAGCATGAAAAAGTCGATCAACGGTTCCCTGACTCTGTGCCTGGATAAAGCCCTGGAACAGGAAACCGGCCTGTTCGGCGATTGTTTCGGTACCTCCGACCATTTAGAGGCGACGACCGCCTTTCTTGAAAAGAGGCCGCATGCGGCGTATTTAAGAAAATAAAGCGGTTTTTCTTTCCATGTTTTCTTTTAAATACCTTTGAAAAAACCCTTGAATATTTCCTTTGTTTATTATAGAATGATACCATCAAAACATTAAAGGAGGCAATGATCATGGCATATGTAATCAACGATACCTGCGTTAGCTGCGGAAGCTGTGCCGGCGAGTGTCCGGTAAACGCGATCTCCCAGGGAGACGGAAAGTACGAGATTGATGCGGATACCTGCATCAGCTGCGGTACCTGCGCAGGCGTATGTCCCACTGGCGCGATCAGTGAGGGCTGATAAAAAACATACATAAAAGCTGCCGTACGAGTGTGCGGCAGCTTTTTTGTTATAAAAAAGCAGATCTATTGTTTCTTTCCGGGCTTCTTTTTCCGACTGAGCATAAACGGGAAAAAGGGAAGCTTTGCGGCGGCCGCCTCGGCCCTTCCCTTTCCTTCTCTCTGGTACAGGCGAAGCGTCTCGTCAAGCTGGCGGAACCGCTCCTCGTCGCGCTCGTCGGCCACGCGCATCAGATAATCCATTTCCTTTATCACCTTATCGTTGACCAGCCGGCTGATGTCCTGGCTGAGTTTCTCGTTGTTTTCCTCGATGGCCTGTCCGATCATCTGGCTCAGCATGACCTTAAACTGCTCGGCCCGCTCCTCGGCAATTAACGTGGTCAGCTCTCTGTCGTCTAAATTTTTGAGCCGGCTCTCCTCCTTATCGGTACACTCCTTGATCGCCGCCGCCATATCCTCCTCTAACACATCGGTCGGGACAACCGCCTCATCCTCCGAATCCAGTGATTTCGAAAGCGCCGCCTTGATCGCCTTCAGTTGATAGCCCTTTTCCTTCAGCTCCTTGATCTGCTTAAACAGCCGGATATGAAAGTCCGTGTAATAGCGATGCCCCATCTCATTGCGCGGAATGCTCATCTCCAGCTCCTCCTCCCAGTAGCGGAGGACATGCGATTCCACATCAACCTTTTTCGAGGCATCCGAAATCAGATAATGTGTTTCTGACATGGTTGTCCTCATCCTTTCCCATAAATTTACTTGTCTGCAACAGGTTTTTTGTCTTTTCTGTCACACCTTATTAACACTATATGCGAAGGGATGGAAAAATATGCCTGGAACTCACTGCTCCTTTACCATATTCACAAACCTTGTCAGCTCCGGCTTCCAGCCGAGCATGACCGTGCCGATCGGGCCGTTCCTCTGCTTGGCAATGATAACCTCAGCCACGTTTGGCGTATCCGTATCTTTGTTATAATAATCGTCCCGGTACAGGAACATAACCACATCGGCATCCTGCTCGATCGCACCGGACTCTCTCAAGTCCGACAGCATGGGCCTGTGATCCGTCCTCGTCTCACAGGCACGGGAGAGCTGGGACAGGGCGATGACCGGCGCCTGAAGCTCGCGCGCCAGCGCCTTTAGGGAACGGGAGATCTCGGAAATCTCCTGCTGCCTGCTTTCGCTACTCCTTGCAGCACTCCCCGTCATAAGCTGGAGATAGTCGATCATCACAAGATCCAGTCCATATTCCAGCTTCACCTTTCTGCATTTGGAGCGCAGCTCCATAATGGAAATTCCCGGCGTGTCGTCGATGATCAGCTTGGAATCCCCGATCGTCCCAATCCCCTCAACGACCGCATCCCAGTCCGCGTCCGTCAACGTCCCGGTCCGAAGCTTCTGCGAATCCACATTGGACTCCATCGCAAGCATTCGGTTCACAAGCTGCTCCTTCGACATTTCCAGGCTGAAGATCAGACAGGTCTTCTCCCGCCTCACCCCGATATAATCGGCAATGTTTAACACGAATGCGGTCTTCCCCATCGACGGGCGGGCCGCGATCAAAATCAGATCTGACGGCTGCAGGCCGGACGTCCGGTAATCCAGGTCGAGAAAGCCGGTCGCAAGCCCCGTGACCGTTGATTTCGACCGGCTCGCCTGCTCGATTTTATCGAGAACATTTAGCGCCACCTGCCGGATCGGGACGAATTCGGAAGAAAGCCGGTTCTGCAAGAGATCGAAGATCTGCTTTTCCGTACTCGCCAGAACTGTTTCCAGGCTCTCCTTCCCCGCATAGCAGGTATTGGCGATCTCCTCATTGAGCCGGATCAACCGCCGCATAACCGCCTTTTCATATACGATCTGCGCGTAGGCGCGCACGCTGGCGGACGTCGGCACGGTCGCCACTATCTCACGGATCGCATCCAGGTCATATACCTCCGGCGGGACGTCCTTCTCCTTTAACCGGTCCTGAAGCGTTACCAGATCGACCGGCTTCCCCTCGTTGAACAGCTCTCCCATGGCCTCAAACATGGCGCCGTACTGCTTCTGATAAAAGTCCTCCGGCCGGATCATCTCCGTGGCGGCGATCACCGCATCCCGGTCCATCAGCATGGAGCCGATGACCGACTGCTCCGCCTCGATGCTGTGCGGCAGGACCCGCTTGATTAACGCTTCATCCATGCTTTCTATGCCTCAACTACCTTCACACGAAGCTTTGCGGTTACATCCTTGTGGAGCTTTACCGGGACCTCGACGGTCCCCAGGCTCTTGATCGGTTCCGGCAGCACCATCTTTTTCTTGTCAATATCCAGGTTTAACTGATCAAGCGCCGCCTTGGCGATCTCTTTTGTGGACACGGAGCCGAACGTCCGGCCTCCCTCTCCCGCCTTGATCGTAACCGTCACCGATTTTTCCCCGATCTCCTCTGCCAGCTTCTTTGCGGCCGCGAGCTGTTCGGCGGCAATCCTGGCCTCATTCGCCTTTTGGAGCTTCAAATCATTTAAGTTCTTGGGCGTCGCCTCGACGCCGAGCTTCTTGGGCAGAATAAAATTCCTCGCATACCCATCATTGACCTTGACAAGCTCGCCCTTTTTTCCCAGTGCCTTTACATCCTCTAATAATACGACTTCCATCTTTTAGATTTCTCCTTTCTCCTCCATTGCATCAATTAATTCCTTGATCTTTTCTCTGGCCTCCCCGACCGACATACCGGGAAGCTGCGCCCCGGCGATCGTCCTGTGGCCTCCGCCTCCAAGCCGTTCCATCATGACCTGCACATTGATCTCATCAATGGAGCGGGCGCTGACATAGATCTTCCCCTCATAGGGCGTGAGGACCACGGACGCCTTGATTCCCACAATATCCAGAAGCTCGTTTGCCGCCTGCGCGCCCACGACTGTCGGGCTCTCCACGCCCTCGGACGGGCAGACGCTGATCGCAAACGCACCGTGATAGACCTCGGCCTGCCGGACCGCCTCGGCTCTCGCCTTGTAGTCCTCCATCTTATCCCGAAACAGCTTGCGCACCCGCGTCACATCGGCGCCGTTGCGCCTTAAAAACGCCGCCGCCTCAAACGTGCGGACACCGGCCTGATTGGTGAAATTATTCGTATCAATCACGATTCCGGCATACATGGCATCTGCCTCCGCCGACTTGATCCGGATATTATCCGCCACATACTGTAAGATCTCCGCAACCAGCTCGCTCGCCGAGGAGGCATAGGGTTCAACATAGGAAAGCGTCGCGTTGGAGATGACCTCGCTCGACTGGCGGTGATGGTCGATGACGACGATCGTGCGCACCAGCTTTAAAAGCTCGGGCGCCTCAGTGTAACTCGGCCGGTTGACATCGACGACCACAAGCGCCGTATTGGCGTCTGCAATATCGGCTGCCGCCTCACTGTTTAAAAACAAATCGGCCGGATAATCATTGTTGTCCACAAACCGGTCCAGCATCGGGCGCACGGACGACGTGACCTCGTTGATTACGATGTGAGCCTTTTTATTCAATGCCACAGCGATCCGATACACGCCGATCGCCGAACCCAAAGCGTCGATGTCCCCGATCTTATGTCCCATGATTAAAAGGCGGTCCTTGGTCTCCAAAAGCTCCCGCATGGCGTGTGCCTTTACGCGGGCCTTTACGCGCGTCGTCTTCTCAAGCTGCTGGGACTTTCCGCCGAAATACTGGATCCTCTCCCCACACTTGACTACGGCCTGGTCGCCGCCGCGGCCCAGTGCCATGTCGATCGCCGTCCGTGCGTACTCGTAGCACTGCACGTAGGTCTCGCCGTTCATGCCGATGCCGATACTCAAGGTCACGGCCATCTCATTTCCGATGTTGACCGTCTTTACATCCTCAAGGAGGGAGAAACGCTCGGCCTCCAGCCGCTCCATGTAGCGCTGCTTGATCGCAAAGAAATATTTGTCCTTTTCCAGCTTCCGCACGATTCCGTTGACCGCAGAGATATACTTGTTAATCTTCCGGTCGATTAAGGCCGTCAGAAGCGAACGTCGTACCTCCTCGACGCTCTCCAGGGCTTCATCATAATTGTCAAGGTAGATTAACCCCGCCACCATCTTCTGATTGTTGATCGCCTGCTTACAGGTATAGATCTCCGTCTCGTCATAGAGGTACACAGCCAGGACCTGCTGTCCCATATCCGTATCCTCCATTGTCTCCAGCACATTCTGGTCCTGGCCGAGACATACACGTTTTATGCGGACGCAGTAACGGGCTTCCCTGTATTCGCTGTGTGTCTCTAAAGACTCCTCCATCCCGGAAAGCACCTCGGGCGTAAGCTCCGCAAACAGCGCCGTGAGCGATTTTCTTGAGTTTTTTTCTTCTTTGATGACGGCCGCAAACGCCTGATTGACCCACAGGAGCCGCCCGTCCACATCGGCAAGCCCGTAAGGAAGCTCCATGGATTCCAGAAGCTTTTTCTGGCTCTGGCTGTACTTGGCCGCAAAGGACACGAGCCCGCCGGCGAGCTTCCTTCTCCCATAAAAAAACAGTACACCGGCACAGATCAGATACAAAGCGGAAAAAACCGTCATGGCGATACCGGCCTGTAAAGAAACCATCGTCACCGCTACATTTGCACAAAGCACGAAAACCGAAAGTACAAGCGGCCACTGTAAATATTTTTGCAGACCGCTCTTGATCTTGTTTTTCTCTTTCATCCATATTCTCCTGTTTTTCACGCCCGGATGCGAACATGAAACCTTCCCGGGACAAACGATTTCTAAAGATTATATCATATTTCCGTTCAATTTAAAAGCCCCTGCCGTTCCTGTTTAATCTTTGGAAAAACAGAAACGGTAGGGGCCTTGCGCATCACGCGGTTTTAGTCGTCGTTTTCCTGGCTCTCGGTGACAGTGAAGGTGAAGCGCTTTCTCGCCATCTCGTCGCTGTCCAAGTATTCGTCATAGGTCGTAATCTTATCCACAAGCCTGCCGCCTATGATCTCCATAATGCGGTTTGCCGTGGTCTGTACGATCTGATGGTCACGGGAGGAAAAGATCATAACGCCTGAGAATTTCTGCATACCTTTATTTAAGGCTGTGATTGCCTCCATATCCAGATGATCGGTCGGCTCATCCAAAAGCAGCACGTTCGCACCGGAAATCATAAGCTTCGAAAGCATGCAGCGTACTCTCTCGCCGCCGGACAAAACCTTTACCTTCTTCACGCCATCCTCGCCCGCAAACAGCATTCTTCCGAGGAAGCCGCGGACATACGTCACGTCCTTTTCCGGGGAATACTGTGTCAGCCAGTCCACAATCGTATCGTCATTGTCAAACTCGGCGCTGTTGTCCTTCGGAAAATACGCCTGTGTCGTCGTCAGCCCCCATTTGTAATTGCCAGAATCCGGCTCCATCTCGCCGGACAGAATCTTGAAAAGCGTCGTCTTCGCAAGCTCGTTCGGACCGACCAGCGCCACCTTGTCCTCACGCCCAAGCGTAAAGGAGAGATTGTCCAGAACCTTTACGCCGTCTATGGTTTTGGAAAGGTTCTCCACCGTCAGGACCTCGTTTCCGATCTCGCGGAACGGGCGGAAATCAATATATGGGTATTTCCGGCTCGACGGCTTGATCTCATCGAGCTCGATCTTTTCCAGCGCACGCTTCCTCGAGGTAGCCTGCTTGGATTTGGAGGCGTTGGCCGAGAAGCGCTGGATAAATTCCTGCAACTCCTTGATCTTTTCCTCCTTCTTCCGGTTCGCCTCCTTCATCTGCTTGATCATCAGCTGGCTGGACTCGAACCAGAAGTCATAGTTGCCGGCGTAAAGCTGGATCTTTCCGTAGTCAATATCCGCGATCTGCGTACATACCTTATTTAAGAAGTAACGGTCATGGGAGACCACGATCACCGTGTTCTCGAAATTGATCAGAAACTCCTCGAGCCAGGCGATTGCATCCAGATCAAGATGGTTTGTTGGCTCATCCAAAAGCAGGATATCCGGGTTGCCAAACAATGCCTGCGCTAAGAGCACCTTTACCTTTAAGGGGCCGGTCAGCTCCTTCATCTGCTTATAATGCATCTCTGTCTCAACACCGAGGCCGTTTAAGAGGTTCTCCGCATCGGACTCTGCCTCCCAGCCGTTCATGGCGGCAAATTCGCCCTCCAGCTCGGCAGCCTTGATGCCGTCTTCATCCGTAAAGTCCTCCTTCATGTAGATGGCGTCCTTTTCCTTCATGATGTCATAGAGGCGTTTGTTCCCCATGATGACCGTATCCAAAACAGGATATTCGTCGTATTTAAAGTGGTCCTGCTGCAAAAAGGACAGGCGCTGGCCCGGCGTGACTGCCACCTCGCCGTTCGTCGGCTCAAGCTGCCCGGATAATATTCTTAAAAAAGTAGATTTGCCAGCGCCGTTCGCGCCGATCAACCCGTAGCAGTTTCCCTCGGTGAATTTAATGTTTACGTCCTCGAACAACGCCTTTTTCCCCACCCGCAATGTAACATTATTTGCACTGATCATGTTCTAACCCTCAATCTTCTCCTGTTTTCACGTTTTATGGCCGCACCTTCTATTATACATAAAACCTTTGTTTTTGCAAGGAAAATACGCGTGTGTTTCACGCCAAATATACCTGGCCGTTATTCGGAAAATACTTTTCCCAGCTCAATCAGGCCCCCGTCAAGCACACGGACCTTTGCCATATCCTCCCTGTCATGTCCGGTTGTTTCCCATGATTGCTGTATTCATTGACTTTCTGCTGCTTGACACAAAGTATATTGACATGCTATGCTTTTTTCAAGAAATTTCTGAAGCGGCTCTTGAAACCCATATGAAGGCAACATAAAGATTCCAGTGCAGCAGGAGGCATAGCATGAATCAGAAAACCAGAATCGCGGCGGCACAGTTTTCCATGTCAGACAGCATGGAGGCCAATTATCAAAAGGCTCTGCACTATATCCGCGAGGCGGCCGTAAAGGGAGCAAGACTTGTCTGTTTCCCGGAGGGACAGCTCTCCCAGTATGTTCCGCAGTACGAGGGCCTTGACACGGACGGCTTTGCCGTAGAGCTTACGCATCCTTTTGTGAAGGGGCTCTGCGCGGCCTGCCGGGAAAATCATATCCTAGCGGCCCTGGGACTTTGTCTGAAACTTGACGAGCATGTCTACGCGACTGTCGCGCTGATTTCGGAGGACGGCTCCATCCTCGGCATTGAAAAGAAAAAGCACATCGTCCGCGCCAAACATTTTTATGAAAAGGACTACTTTACGGCCGGGAACGACGGATTCCAGGTCATCGACACATCCATCGGGAAAATCGGCCTGATCGTCTGCTATGACCGCCATTTTCCGGAGAGCTATCGGGCCTGCGTGCGCAAGGGGGCGGAGTTGATTCTCGTTCCGGTCGCCAACGAAAAGCTTGAGCCGACTGAAATCTTCCGCTGGGAAATCCGCATTGCCGCTTTCCAGAACAGCGTAAACCTGATTATGTGCAATCGGATCGGTCTGGATGGAAACATGGATTTTTGTGGGGAGACTCTCATGGCCGCCCCCGACGGCAGCCTTCTTGCCCTGGCGGACGATACGGAGCAGTTGCTTTTTGCCGACATGGATCTGGCCGGCACGGCAGAAATCCGCCGTCAAAGGCAGTATTTCCCGCTTCTGCGCCCGGATGTGTTTCTTCTGTAAAAAATAAACAAGAGCGCTAAAAAGGGAGATAAGCAGCTTATCTCCCTGGAAATTAACGATTCACACTCAAAGCAGTGAAGCATTTATTTCATTCCAATTCGTCATCATACGGAGGATCTCCCATTTCTGCGCCGGATGGACCTGGCCCGGATCTCTGTTTATTCGGGAAGCATCTTTCTCAGTTCAATCAGGCATGCTGACTCTTGCGGCATCCTCTCTGCCATAATCCTCATGAATAGGGAGCGAACCGCCACAGCTCTCACCAGAACGGCCGAGATCCGCCGTCAAAGGCAGTATCTTCCGCTTTTTTGCTCTCCCTCGTAGTTATCGTAACCGTGGAGAAAGGCGGCGTCTGTCCCTGTCGCCTCACAGGCTGCCCTTGCCGCTTCCAAAAACAGGCGGCACCTAACCTCCTCCGTAAGCTCTGGAAGCGGTTTTTTATCATCGTTGCAAAAAGCCGCATCAAACTTTGGAAACAGTTCCCTTCGTTCCTTTTCGCAGAGATTTGCCGGCCGCAGGTAAACGGATAAACGACAGAATTCATCCCCTTCATTCAAAAGTGTTTTTCCAAGATTAATCTGCGCCTTTTCGCTCACTGCTGCTTTGACATAGGCCGGATAAAATTCCTCACAATACATCTGCCCGAGAAGCGGTTCGGTTTCCCATACGGCTGCCATTGGGCAGGAGAGTATGTTCACAAAAAGTTCCTCCTCCTCCCGGCACAGCCATTCACGGACCGCTCCCCTGCCGCAGGGAACTCCCCAGTTTTTGTCCATTATAAATCTAAGATTGGGCTTATAGCCGCTTTGAAGCATCTGCTCCCGTTTCAGCTGGCCAAGCCTTTTTCCGTATCCCCGAACTGCTTCACGGATGGCCGCCTTCCCTTTAATTCCATTTGTTTCTGTCAGTGTCCTCGCAAAAGCGAGATAAAGTGCCGCAAATTGCCCGTTATCCTGCATATCCGACCTCCTTTAACAGTGGCTTTAAAAAGCAGTTTTGGATGAGTTCCTTTGCCCGGTGCTTCCCATAGGTTTCCCAAAGAGGTTCCTCGTCGGGTCGGATATGAATCGGCAGATGGCCTTCCAGAAAATTGTTGTCAATCAACTGCTCCGTCGCCTGCGCACGCTCCCGAAACTCCCTTCCCTGCGCGGCGGCCGCTTGTGTAAGGCCGAAGGCTACGGCTGCGATTCCATCCTCCCGGAATGCCTCATCTGCACATTCCAAAAGATAGTAATACATTTTGATCCACAGCATGTTAAAGCCCTCTTTTCCCTGCGGTTTCGGCATAGCGGTTTCCGGTTTGCGATACCCCGGATCGTATTCCTCAAAGCAGAGTTTCCTTTCTTCCTCCGTCAAATTTTCCGGGCGAAACGTATGATAGAAGCAGCAGCGGTCGTCCCCGTCCTGCGTTAGGGTACGCGTAAGGTTGATTTTCGCCTTTCCAAAGCTAAATGCCTCATAGCAGGCTATATGAAATTCTTCACAGTAAATGCGCCCAAGGGCCTTTGCGTCGTATTTTTTCCATACATCCGCGAACGAGCAGATTAGCGTATCGCTGATCCGCTCCTCCCGTGTATTCCGAATCACCTTTGAGGTAAAACGAGGTTCCCCCGGACGATCTCTCCCTTCCTGGAAAAGCGTAAGCAGATTGATTTTTATTTGATTGTCCATCAGGCGTTTTCTATTTGTCAGCCCCCGGTCCTTTCCGTAGCGCCTTACGGCCTCACGCAAAGCGGCTTCCCCTTCTATCCCATAGCGCGCAACCAGTTCCTTTGCTATGAATGTATACAAAATGACCCAGCTATCCTGCAGACATTCCAGCTTGATATCCTCTAATCGCTTTATCATAAAAAATCCTTTCATACATCCTTCTTTTTTGAATAATTGGGCCACTCCTTCTTAAACTGCCAGAGCATCCAAATAATAAACCCACTTAAAACCACAATACAGCCATAAACCAGCATGTCCATTATCGTACCTCCTGTTTTTCAATTGATACCTCCACCGCATCCGGTGCAAAGGGAGTAATTACAGCCATGATAATCCCGCTGATGACGATGCCATATACAATCGGCGGCAGATTAAACCATACCAGCTTTTTCAACTCACAAACCACGGCGAACCCGCCACCACAGACAATAGCGATCAAAGCCGCCATATAAGACTTTTTCTTCCCGGAAAAAATTCCATACAGCATCGGAATCAGGCAGCCTCCGACGTAGGCGGTAGAGCTTAAGGTCCATACGGACATAATGTCGGGAACAAGGATCGCAAAACCCAGCCCAAGAAGCCCGATCACAAGAACAGAGGTTTTCGTAACCATAACCATCTGCTTGTCACTGGCCTTGGGATTAATCAGGTTTTTATATATATCGACAGAAACATTGGTCGCGCCTGTCAGCATATAGGAGTCGGCAGTTGACATTATGGCCGCCATCAACGCGCCGACACAGATTCCCCGAATTCCAACCGGGAGATAGGTCGTCAGAAGCGTCGCAAAGACCATGTCCTTCGACGTCTCAGCCGGCAAAAGCACCATCGCAGAAAGTCCCATAATCATTGCCATGAACCCAATCATAAGTTGTGGGAAGGCGACAATCAGATTGCTTAAACGGGCCGTATTCGCGTCTTTCGCGGCAAAAAAGCGTGCATATCGATTTCCGTCGATCAGAACCGGAAGTGCCGTCGCGCAGAGGATTTTTACCGCACTGGAAAGATCCAGCGTAAAATGTCCTGCGGGAGCGGTAGCCGCAATCCCTTCCCAGCAGCCGGCCTTCGTAAAGGAGATCGCTGCAGTCAAAACGACTCCCAGCGTCAAAAATACAAATTGAATGTAGTCGGTCATGGCCACTCCCCACATACCGCTGGAAAGCGTATAGATCAGAATGATCGCCATGCCAATGCACATGCCAAGCTTCATATCAACACCCAGCAGCAAATGCAGGCAGCTTCCCAAGGCAATGGACTGCATAGCAGGGCCGCTTCCCATCTGATAGATCGCACAAAACAGCCCGCCGAGCGCCTGGCATTTTTTTCCGTAAACGCGGCCTAACATTTCGGGAGCGGTGAATCCTCCGATATTCCGCATTTTCTTAGCCAGAAAAATCGCCATAAAAATGTTGATGCCAAACAGGATAAGCAGCTTCGGCAGCTCAACAATTCCACTCGCAAAGCCATTGCCGGTGGAGCCGGTTAAAACGCCTCCGCCAACTCCTGTGGCAAGAAAGGTCGCAACCAGTACTGACAGTCCAAGCTTCTTGTCGGCAACGGCATAGTCTTCCATGCTGGCCGAGGTCTTAAAATACGCTCCGATCAAAATCATGAATACTGCGTAAATAACAATCACAATCCAGTCCAATCCTTGCATATACGTACTCCTCCTTCGTTTTGTTTTGCATACAGCTTTTTATAGCGGCGGATAGTATACTACGAATTATAGCACTTGACTTTGAAAAGCAGTTAATTTATTATTCTCATAGCCGCATATCTCAAAATATGGAGGAAGAAAACATATATGACATACGATCAGATTCGGCATGTGCTGGAAATCGCCAAAACAGAGTCCATCAATCAGGCCGCGAACAACCTGTTTCTGACGCAGTCCGCTCTGTCTTTGTCTATTAAAACCCTGGAAAAGGAGCTAGGGCATGAAATTTTTATCCGTCATAACAAGGGAGTTTCGCTGACCTCCTTCGGAAGGACCTTTGTCTCCTATGCACAGCCAATCAAAACCCAGATGGAGCAGCTGCAAAAGCTGGGAAAACAGACCTCCCCAACGCCTACACTTTCGTTTAAAGTGGCAAGTAATGGTTTCCGTTTTGTAAGCCGTGCCTGCTCTGGGATATACGAAAAATACAAAACCGTGGGAATACGTCTCGAGGAATTTGATGGGGTCGGCGACGAGACGCTGGAGCTCGTGGCAAATCATACGGTGGAAATCGGGATTGTACGTTACTGGAGCTGCTACAAACCGCTGTATCAAAAGCAGCTTGCCGCAAAGTCATTAAATTTCTATCCGTTAGCCAGTAAAAGGCTTTGCATCCTAGTCGGACAGGGAAGTCCTCTTTACCGGTCCGAGCGGGAACAGCTCCGGTCGGAGGAGCTATGGGGGTATCCGATGATCATGCATGAATATATGGATTCCGGCCCCTATTCTGATATTTTGGACCGTTTGCAGCTTGGAAAATCCGCAAACAGAATCATCACCTCCTCCCGAGCCGTTATTTATGATTTCCTGGAAACGACCGACGGATATTACCTGAGCTCCGCCCTGGAGGAAAATGCCGAAGGAATGTTTCTGGAGCAGGAACAAAACGGCAGGACCTTAAAAGCGTTTTATCTGGAGGGATCGCAGATCGAATCCGTAATCGGCTGGGTCAAACACAGCGCGTATACTCCCGGAATGCTAGCAAATGAATTTATAGCCCGGATCAGCTCCTATCTGTAAAAAATATTTGATATAATTTTTTTTTATAACAAATATTTTTCTCACTCATAGCTGTTATGTGCCCTTAATCAAAAATTTTTTAAGCATCGAGGTTCACCCTTATCTACTGCCTATTTATTTTTTATCGCATCCAACCGATCCTGCTCAACCAGGTTCCCATATGCGGCCTCTCCCAGCTTTTCTACAAGCAGCGACATCAGAATATTAATTAGTCCCAGCGTTCCAACCTGTGACGCGTAAAAAGCAGCAGCTTTCTGCCGAACAAGCAGCGTATGCTCCGCATATTTTGCCAGGGGAGAACGGAGGCTATCCGTGACCGCGATTATATGTATATCTGTGTGAACCGCGGCATACTCTGCCAGCTCGATCGTACGTGAAGAATAAGAAGGAAAAGAAAATACCACCAGTGTATCTCTTTCTGATGCATTTCTCAGATAATCCATTTCACAATCCATCATATTGCCAAGGAACAAGGCATTGCCACGCAGCTCATTGAGATGAATCGAAAACAAGGCGGCCATTGCGCCTGCATTCCTGACGCCAGCCGTATAAATCCTCTCCGCGTACAGAAGAAGATCCGCTACGGCATGCAGTTCCTCCGGAGCGTTTCTAATCACAAGCTCCTGTATATTTTCCATATCCAGACGTACGGAACGCGTCTGCGCGGTTTCATCATGGTCTATGCTTTGAAGCCTTGCGAAACGCCCCATCTGTGTATGTGTCCTCTCCTTCAGCTGCTCTTTTACCTCTTGAAATCCTGAATAGCCCAGGCTGGTACAGAATTGAACCACAAGCGATTCACTGACACCCAGCTCTCTGGCAATGGCTCTGGTAGACATGAATGCGGCATCCGTCCAATGCTCCAGCAAAAAATCGGCAATTTTCTTTTTCCGTTTGGGAAGGCCGTCATAAGAGGCCTGAATTTTTTCCAGAATATTCATCATAACTCCCTTTTTCCCTTTATTTGTAAGCAGTATATACCACAAAAAAAAGCATTTCAATATTTTTAAAAAAAGAATTGACAAATAATAATCATTTATGTATTATTTATTGATATAAATGCATGATTGCTTTTTTAATGGCGGATATTAAAAATTCAATCGGAGGAGCTTATCTGATGTATAATATTCATGAGATCAAACTTCAAAATCAGCAGGACTGCATTTCCCTTCTCTATCTTTGTCTGGCCTCAGAGCTGCTTTCTCTCTGCGGCCGGCGGGGAGAGGAAGCGGTTCAAAAAGCAGTCCGGCGGTATGGGGAAACGCGGGGGACTTCTGCAAGGAAAAGGCTGGAGCTGGCAGGGATTCCTGCGAATTTAAAGAATCTGGCTGATGGAGAAAATGACTGCCCCGTTGACCCACGTTTCAGAAAAGCAGAGCTGGCCCGGACAGAGCAGGTCCATCTATGGGAGGTATATACCTGCCCTATGGCAGATCTGTGGAAACGGATGCAGGGGGCACAAATCGGCCGTTTGTACTGTGATGAATATTGCCGCGCTTTTTATCATGGCTTTTCAGACGGCGCCGCACAGGCAAACATCACTGATATGCTAACCTGCCCGCGCAATAATCATTGCCGTTTTTCCGTTTATTACCGCCCTTCCAATATCGAGGAGCCCTCAAGGATCTTTTCGTCTTTAGATACAAGGACCCCTGAGCTCACAGAGCCAATTTGGTCCGTCGGAGGAAACGAAAGTGGTAGCTTCGGCCGTCTCTGGTTTCTCCTGTTTCATTGTATGGCAGCACAGGCAGAGGAACTTTTGGAAAACGAGGGGCTTTCTGCAGTCGCCCTGGGACTTCGGAGACTGGCAAGGGAGCAGGCAGCGGAGCTTAGACGACATGCGGCCGATACTAAAACGTCCTTAACGGACAAATTTCTGGCAGAAAATTTTCCGATTTCTATCAGAAGCGGTGGGGAAACAGAAAAGGAGCTCTGCTCCGAAAAGGAATCACGGCTTCTTCAGGCCAATTTTTATTCGGTTTTAGAGAGGGAGTTAAACGTTGAGTAGGAAGGGGGAACGATCTGTGTACACAGAGAATCAGGAAAAAATTATCAGTCTGCAGGACAGCTATACGCTCCTATATGGGATTCTTTGCAGAGAAATTATTACCCGATGCGGTCCCATTGGGGACAGAGCCGTCCGTGAGGGGACACGACGTTTTGGGCGTGACCGTGGACGGAAGCGCCGCCAGATTCATTTGGATCACCATGTCAAAATCAATATGCAAAGCCTGTTTTCCGTTGCCAGTGATCTGCCAACCGACCCAAGGTTTGCAAGAGAGCAGCAGGAATTAAATCCGCAGGAGCGTGTCAGCCATACACTTATCTGCCCGATGGCCGATGTATGGAAGGAGTATGGCCTGATGGAAATTGGGAGAATTTACTGTGAAGAATTCCATAATGCCTGCTATAGTGAATATGCCTATGGCTGCACGAAAGTAAATCTTTCCAAAACCCAGACGCAGAAGGGGGATGCGTATTGCAGCTTTAATGTCGTTTTAAGGCCCTGCGACCTGCCAGAGGAGCTTCGCCCCGTCTGCTTTGCAGAGTACGATCCTTTTTATGAGGAACCGGATCTCTCCAAAATTCCCACGACAGACGCAAAGGAGGGCTTTCGTTCCCTATGGATTCGTCTGTACTTCTATCTGCTCCAGGCATCCATCGAGTACTTAGGGGAAACGGGCAGACAGGCAATCGTTTCCGGACTGGAATGCCTCGCAAAGACAACCGCCGGACTTCTTTCCCAGCAGGCGGCTGCACGCGGCACAGCAATCGACAGTGCCTTTCTCGAAGCTCATTATCCCATCTGCTTAGATACAGAAAAGGACGAGCTGTGGAATGTCTATACAGAAAACCATGCAAGAGAACTGGTAAACGATCATTTCTGCCTGCCTTTGGCAGAGCTGCTTGGATTGCAGGCAGCGTTAAAAAATTCTCCAATACCGGCTGGATTGGGCGCGTAAAACATTCCGTAGAATTTTTTAATGCCCCTTCATGCGCAAAGCTGTGCATGAAGGGGCATTTACTTTGTTCCATTTCCCCGGATAAGAGCGTCACAGGAAAATGTATTACGAGTCATACACCAAAGCCAAAAGATAAACGGCTCCTTTCCCTGTCAAATTAATGATTCGCATTCCAAGATGCGAAGCATTAATTTCCAAGCATAATATTCAAAATCTCCACATCCGTGCTTTTCATGCCCACACGCCCCATCCGGCCCACGGCCGCTATGGTGTCCTCGGGATTCTCCATGGTCATACCCTCCCCTGGCTGAAAGACATTTCCGGCCAAGGAGAGCTCCAGCGCCATCAGAGCATTCTCCACAGCAAGTCCGATCTTGGCCGCGCAGCTTGCCTTCGCGCCGTCGCAGACCATTCCGCCTAACGTCTCAATGCTGTTCGTGATGGTGTCACAGAGGATGCCATAGATCCGTTCCTGCTCACCGCTCTTTTTTAACTGCATATAAGCGATCCCGCAGGCTGCTCCGGTCGCGGCGCTCGTGGCCCCGCAGTAGGCGGAGAGGCTGCCGATATACTTCTTCTGATGGACACTTAAAAGGTTTCCGAGCACCAGGGCCCGGTACAAAAGCTCCGTATCCGCCCCAAGCTCCTTTGCATAGATCACGATCGGCATCGTCACCGTGATTCCCTGGTTGCCGCTTCCGCTGTTGATCACGACCGGTAGCGAACAGCCACTCATCCGGGCGTCGCTCCCGGCGGCCGCCGCGGCGCGGGCCCGCAGCCTGGTATTTTCCGTCCCTGCTGCCCGTTTGGCATTCTCCAAAAGAATTCGTCCGGTCTCCACGCCGTACCGGCCCTTCAGACCCTCGTTAGAGATTGCCGTGTTGTACTCGATCTGTCCGGACAAAAGCTCCTCTACGTCGGACAGCCTCACCTGCTCGGCAAACGCCAGGATGTTTTCCACATTCAGCCACATCCGATCCGCGCCTTCTTCTTGCTCCTTCTGGGGCTTTTCGCTTTCCTCAAACAGCACCTCTCCGTCCTTCTCCAGCCTAGTAATATGATTATGGTGCTCTTTAAGCTCCACGAGTGCGGAATGCTTCCCGCTCTTTAACTCCACAACGATATAGAGGTTGTCCACGCCCTCCGCGAGGCTGCAGGTGCAAAAATCCGACTTTAACAGCTCCTTCGTTTCCTGAATATCCGCCTCGGTCACAGACTCTAAAACCGCCAGCTCCCGGTCCGCGTCACCGCCGACAATGCCAAGCGTCGCCGCCACTTCGATGCCGCGCATGTTCCCGGAATTGGGGACGATCACGGCCTTTACGTTCTTTACGATGTTGCCGCTGCAGCGCACGTGGCAGGTTTTTGGCATTTCGCCCAAAAGCGTTCTGGCCTTCGCCGCCGCGAAGGCGATGGCGATCGGCTCCGTACAGCCGAGCGCCACCAAAAGCTCCTCCTTAAGAATTGCCAGATGATTTTGGTATAATTCTTCGCTTATGTTCACGCCTTCCACTCCTTACCGTCGAATACCTTTTCGATCTCGTTTCGTGTCTGGCCGATGAAGGCTAACATTTCCTCGTCAAGCGGATAGCGGATGACACAGCCGGGCGTCAAAATATGGTGCCTGCCGCCCATCTGCTTGAAGCACTGAAAGATCTGGTTCTGGACCGCGCCCTTATCCCGTTTTGTGATATCCGAGCGTTTTAAACCGCCCATCAGGCACTTTTCGGACAGCGCATACGCCTCGTCAAGCTCCGGGAATGTCTCCCAAGCATGCCAGTTGAAAATCTGAATCGGATAATCCTTTAATATCTCAAACATGATGTTGTCGCCGTGGCAGTGGATCGTATTCATCCAGCCGCCCTTCGCCGCCTCTAAGACCTGCAGATCATATGGTTTTCCGTACTCCAGATACTCTACCACTGTACACTTGTCGTACGTCGCCGTCTGGGAGGCCAGAAAGATTCCGTCCGCTCCCATCTCGATCGCCCGTTTTGCCAGTTCACAGGTCGTATCGGTGATGACTGTAAGCGCGTGCTTGACCTGCTCCCCAAACCCTTCTTTGACAAAAGAAAATAGGCGGCCTCCGCATAGCTTTTCGGCGGTCGTGATTGGTGTAAAAACCGTAAAGATCACCGGGACCTTCTCGCCTTTCACCTTTTTAAGCACGAGCTCCAGGTGGCGAAGCTCTCTTGCATAGCTGCCCTTGTCTAAGGAGCAGGCGGAAAGCTTCGCCAAATCTGCGCCGCCTTGGACCGGACTGCCAACAAGCCTGGCCACTCCCCCTTTCTCGATCTCGGAATAGTCGATCGTACATCCGAAGTCCTCGATCGCATACATGCCGTTATTCATCGTCTTGATAAAGTCCAGGTCATATGTCTTATAAAATTCATACGTTTTCTCGGCGATCGCCTCCGGATCCAGATCCGTCCCCGGCATGTGGCTCCAGAAGGAGTAGGGGAGCTTGTCCGGCTTTTCCCCGCGGATTGCCGCCATGATTCGTTCTTTTTTCGTCATGATTTATGTACCATCCTTATTATGTAGTCGTGTTCGCGGCACCTTTCCAGGGCCTTTTTGTATCATTACGGACTGTTGTGCCTTTTTTGTCAGCCCTTGATCACAATCCGATCCCGTTTCGAGTGCGTCAGGAATTCAAAACCGTTTTCCGTGATGAGCACCGTATCGCTGTTTCGGACCGCCCCGAGCTCTGCGCTCATGAGGCCAGGCTCTACCGTTAAAATCATACCGGGGGCGAGCTCTGCCTTGTTTCCCTTTGTGACAGATGGGAATTCATGCGTGGAAAGCCCCATGCCATGTCCGCAGCGCCCCGGAAGGATGTTTCCAAAGCCCGCATCCTCATACTCCTTCATCGCCGCAAAATACAGGTCCTCAAAAACCGCTCCCGGCTTCAGCCGCTTAAAGATCTGTTCCCTGGCACGCAGCATCGCGCTGTATGCCCGTTCCCGCTCCTCGTTCACATGGCCGACAATGACCGTCCTCTCATTCTCGACGTTATAGCCGCCGATTCTCGCCCAGCTCATCGGCATCGTCAGATCACCGGGCTGCGGCACATAGCCCGTCGGGCAGTCGCAGCCATAATTCAGGCGCTCGTTGGACATGCACCAGACGACAAACGTGTCGATATCCGCTGTCTCGGAGTTTGAAAAGCCAGAGACCTCATACTGCTGGTATTTTTCATGCCAGAGCAGACGCATCGCGTACTGTCCCTCCGTCGCCGCCCGCGCCTCGCTCTCTCCTGCCTCTAACGCCTCGATCGCCCGGGTCACGCCCAGATCTACCAGCTCGCCGGAGATACGGCACATGCGGATCTCATGCGCATCCTTGATCAGCCTTAAGTCGATCGCATCCTGGGCAATGTCCACGTAGGACTTTACGGACAGCTTCGTTTTCAGGCGCTCCAGGAAGTTCATGCTGGCATAATCGCCCTCGACGCCAACGCACACCGCCTTGTCTCCCAGGATCTCACGCATCGCATCCATGGCATCCATGGCGACCGCCTTGGTTGCGCCCCATTTTCCATAGCAGAGAACCTTGTCCACCGCGCCCTCGTTCACCGCGTGATCGTGGCGGATGCAGTGGACGAGCAGGAACGCGTCGTCCTGCGTGATGATGAAATACGGCACATGGCTGATGATGATCGGATTAAAGTTGCTGAAATAAAACACGTTCTCCGGGCGCATCAGGATCGCTATATCGACGCCCTTTTTTTGTATGGACGCCCGCATTTTGGCGATCCGTTCCTTTACATAGCCGCGAAGCTCGCTGCTTGAACGCTTTTCTTCTAATACATTCATCTTAAAACTCTCCTCCTTACTTCCGGTGTAGGCGATACCGGATCTACATGCTGAACAATGCGTAGCTGTTTGGCCCGAGCGGCAGGTTAAAGAAGAACCAGATCAAAAGCTCCGCGACCATAAAAATAAAGTAAGCGATCACATACGGCATCATATTGGACATCAGCGTGCCGAAGCCCGCCTTTTTGTCATATTTCTGCGCCAGCGCAAGAAGCATTCCAAAGTAAGCGAAGGTCGGGCAGATCGGATTCGTTACGGCGTCCCCGATCCGGTACGCCATCTGGATCAAGGCCGGCGAATACCCCATCAGCATGAACATCGGAACGAAAATACTTGAAAGAATCGACCATTTCGTCGAGGCCGAACCGATGAGCAAGTTGAGGAAGCAGCACATGATGACAAAAATAATAAGCAGAACCCAGATCGGAAGCCCGGAGGCCCTCAGTGCGTTTGCGCCCTTGATCGCCAGGATCAGGCCCAGATTCGACCAGTCGAAATATTTCAGGAACTGTGCGATGAAGTAGAACAGCGCGATATAATTCGCCATGCTGCCCATTGCCTGTGTCATGGCCGCCGCCACGTCGTCAAACTTCTTAAAGCGGCCGGAGGCATAGCCGAACGCGATGCCCGGAATCGCAAACATCAGCGCGATGAGGACCGTCATGCCCTTCATAAGCGGAGCCGCCGAATTTAACAGCGATCCGGTCTCATCCGCCAGGACGCCGTTTGCACAGAGGAGCATGATTACGGCCGCGTAGGCCAGAAGGGAGATAAGCGCTGCTTTCAGTCCTTTGTTATCCAGCCCAGTCGGCTCCTCCGCCCGTTCCCTGTAGTCGCCGGTATAGACGCCCATACGCGGCTCCACGATCTTTACAGTGATCCAGGTGGAAACGATGGTTAAAAAGATCGTCGAAACCACCGAGAAGTACCAGTTCATGGAGGGGCTCAGCTCGATTTCCGGAAGCAGAAGCTCCGCAGCCGCCTGTGTATATCCCATGTTCACAACGTCCATGGAGGTGATCATCAGATTCGATGCGAACGCCCCCGCAACGGAGGCGTATGCCGCCAGCATACCCGCCATGGGGTTTCTCCCCATAGCCGCCCAGATTAACGCTCCCAGGGGCGGCATGACGACAAAGCCCGCTCCGCCGGTGCAGTCTGCCATGACGCAGACAAATGTAAAGATCGCAATGACCTTAAAATCCGAGCCTTTGGCCCGGGATAAGCCTCGCAGGGCCGTATGGAACAGGCCGGAGGCCTCCGCGACGCCGACGCCAAGCATGCAGGTCAGCGTGAGCCCCAATGCAGAGGTGCCGGTAAAGTTCGTAACGAAGGTAGTCAGCATCTTGACAAAGCCGGCCTTCGTAAACAGGTTTACTACCTCTACCAGCTCGTCATTGACCGGGTTTATGGCACTTACATGAAAAATCGAACAAACCGCCGAAACCGCAATCACTGCGATGCAAAGATAGATAAACAACAGCATGGGATTTGGGATCTTATTTCCCATTACTTCTACGCCGTGCAGGAAGGACTCCAATGGGCTCCTTTTGGCTTTTTTTTCACTCATACAGTTTCCGCCTTTCCTTAGTGTATCTCCCCCGGATTTCGTCGGCCAGGCTTTATCCGGGAATGTCGTACATTTTTTCCCTGTGCGCTCAGGAATTTATAATTAGTTTAGTTTTTATTCTCATAATTGTCTAATAGCTTTCTCATGATGCCCCTATAGGACTTTAACTATTGGACAGCCAGACGAAAAGAACGGTATAGTATTCGTAACAGATCCGGGATCACAGCTATTGTTTTTAGGATGACAAATTTGCAGGAGGTAGAATGTATGAACATAACAATCCTTGGCGCGGGCAATACCGGAAAAGCTTACGCCGCTTATCTGGCCAACGCCGGTCACGAGGTTATTCTCTACAATCGCTCTTACTCCCATGTGGCTCCCATCAAAAAACATGGATTGACAGCCAGCGGAAAAATTGCAGGAACCTTTTCGGTTTCCGTGACGGACGATCTGGCCGCCGCCACAAGACATGGAAGCCTGCTTCTCGTCTGTACCGTGGCAAACGGGCATAAGCCGTTAGCCGAGGCGCTCGCAGGGCATTTGAGAGAGGGGCAGGACATACTGATCACCAACGGCTGCTGGGGCGCGGTCGAGTTTGACATGGCGCTTCGCGGGGAAGCCCGGGAAAAAAATGTGACAATCTCCGAGACGAGCGGACAGCTGATCCTGTGTAACTCGCCCGCTCCGGATTCCGTCTATTTAAAAACCGTCAAAGAGCAGATCGCCCTGGCCTGCACGCAGCCGGAGCAGATCTTTGACGTGCTTGAACGGCTGCGCCCTGTTTTCCCGCAGCTTGTCCCTGCTCCCAGCGTGCTCCATACCTCCCTCAACAATTCAAACTGTGTCTGTCACGGGCCGCTTGCGCTGTTTAATCTCACCCGTTTGGAAAACGGGGAGGATTATCTCCTGTTTCACACCTGTGCTACACCGCGTGTCGTTCGCTATATGGAACGGATCGATGAGGAGCGGGTACAGGTCGTCCGGGCCTGCGGCGTCGAGGTGCTAACCGAGTTAGACATGCTGAACGCCTTCTGGCCGGAGAAGCAAAAAGGTATTTATCAGGTTCTTCATAGAACGCCGGCCTATTCCGTGACAAAGGGGCCCAAAACCTTAAATCACCGCTATCTGAGCGAAGACCTGCCCTATGGCCTGGTCCCCTATGTGCGCCTTGGAAGAAAGTTCGGGATAAAGGCTCCTTATCTGGAGACGCTTCTCGCCGCATTCTGCCTGTATATGGACACGGACTATCTCGCTATGGGGCCGGAGCTTGAAAAAGTGGATCTGTCACGGTTCCTTTGACATGTCCAAAGAAAGTGTTTTCATATGAACAACACTATGTTGGGATTTTCCTGACCAATGGTGGATTTGTTTTAATCGCCCTCTGGGATGCGGGTATTTCATTTTTTAAGACATGACTTTGAGAAAAGAAATACATGGAAATACAGCTGTCACAAAGAGTGCGTCGAGAGAAAGGCGCACTTCGCCGTATTCTGCTTCGTCCATAATGGTTCCAGCGATTTCCTCGGCACGTACTGCCAGCTTGCCAAAGTCATCGCCATATACGACGCTGGAAGCGGGATTCTGCTGTACCTTAAGCGCATACTGGATCGTATAGGCGGAAGCAATGACCACCATAATGATATGACAAATCATGTGATATCCAGAGCCTGAAAACTGCGGGAGATCTGCTAAGCTCCAGGCCAGGCCGATCGATCCCGCTGCCACAAACAGGAAAAATACGATACTTCCTGCATCAACCATGCCCGTATAGACCGCCTTTACGGTATCAAAAATTCCCACTGGCAATGATGCAATCACATGATACGTTCCCGGCACAACGGCAGACCGGCCCGCCTCATTAACAGTCCGCTCAAGCTCGCCGGCCGGCAGAATCCAACTCGCCGCTGCGTAGACTGCCATAATGCCGAACAAAAGTGCATAAATGTGCGGCAGTCTGAAACCTTTTTTGATCTTTCCGTTCATTTTATGCATTCCCTTTTTTTGCTTCCCTATTTAAGTGATGCAAAGCGCAGACTTTCACAAGGATTCCCGATCGTGGTCCATGCCTCATAGTCCTCCAGTACAAACATGCTGGTGGAAATCGTCTGCGCCAATACTTCCCCCTGTGGATGGCGGCAGATTGCGTTGATTCCGTTCTTGTGGTCAGACATGATACGGAATAAATCCTGAAACCGCAGCTTTCCGTACCGCTTCTTTACTAACTCCTCAATCCGCTCATATCTCATGAAGGTAGAGGCATACTCATCTCTCCCCGGATTCAGATGGCAGAACTTGTCTGACATATAATGATTGCTTCTAAAAAGCACGCCGCTTCCGTCATCCTCCATGACAAAAATTTCATCCTTTGTCATCTCCACACAGAATGCATCTTTTGTATCGACCAGAATCACGTTCAGCCCGTTCATTCTCGGCGTCTCCTCGAGGCATTTCAAAGCTTCCTTTGCAGATTTACACTGCGCCAACAGAATATGTGCATTTAAAAAAATGTGCGCGCTGTCCACACGCTCTGCCGCGGAGGGGGCTTTTGAAGACCAGAAACCTGTGTTTGTCACCCCCAGCCCATAGCTGTTCATCCCGCAGGCCGGATATGTGACGGTTCCGGCACCGTTGATCTCCACCATTTTCAGGCCATCCGGATACTCTCTGCGGATGACCGCCTGTTCAATGTACATACTCATATCGCGGTTTTTAATGACATACGTATTTTTGTCCGCCGTGGCTTTCCCCCGAACCATCAGCATACTGCACTCCTGATTGAAGTATTCGTTCATAAAGTAAGCCGGAATATTCAAATAAACGATGTCCTGAAACGAAATCCCCGAGCCGTCTGCAATTCCCTTCATTTCGTCATAAATGTCCCGATGAAATTGCTCCATAAACCGCAGATTCCTGTCCACAAATCTACGGTATCGTTCCGTATTCATATGATTTCGTTCCATTTTCGCCGAAACCGTCCTAACATTCTTTTCGATCGTTTCCTTAAGCTGCTCCCCCTGCATCACACCCTGTTGATACGGCGTTCCCTTTGCTTCAATTACGGTTCTCATCTAAAATAACCTCCTTTTTTAATCATAGATTCCTTTGCTTTCATCAGTAGCATACCGGGCCGCCCGGTCCAAACGGAATTTTAAAGAAAAACCAGAGTAAAAGCTGCACGATCATGAAGCCGTAAAAGGCCAGGGAATATGGCAGCATGTTGGACATCAGTGTCCCTAAGCCTGTTTCCTTGTCATATCTCTGAGCCAGTGCGAGCAGCATCCCAAAATAGGCAAAGGTGGGACAGATCGGGTTTGTGATCGCATCCCCGATCCGGTATGTTATCTGTACCAGCGCGGGATGATACCCCAGAAACATAAACATCGGTACAAAAATCGGAGCCAGGATTGCCCACTTTGTGGATGCCCCGCCGATTACCAGATTAATGAGCGCACATACGGTGGCAAATAGAATCAGCACAACCGGAATCGGGAAGCCGGATGCCTGCAGTGCCTCGGCCGCCTTAATTGCGACTACAATTCCAATATTGGACCATGAAAAGTAATTCAAGAACTGGGCGGACACGAAAATCAGAGCAATATAGCTCCCCATGTCTGCCATGGATTTTCCAAGCGCCGCCGATACGTCCTTCATTCCTTTAAAATTACCGGAGGCAAGCCCAAACGTCACACCGGGGATGAAAAACAACAATGCGATCAGAAACGGAAGGCCCTTCATCAGCGGAGCCGCCGAGGCAATCGGAGAGCCTGTCGCCGGATCACGGAGAATTCCATTTGAAGGGATTGTGCCGGCCGCCACTAGTATCAAAAAAATCCCGGCCGCAAGCAATGCACGCTTGATCGCCTTCTTATCCTGCTTTGTTACGGCCTCTACCTTCTCTGTCGCAACCGAACCGGTATAGTTCCCCAGCCTTGGCTCAACTACCTTTACCGTTATTATGGTAGTCACTAAGGTCAGCACCACAACCGATGCGGCGCTAAAATACCAGTTGATTGCCGGCGAGAGCGCAATATCCGCATCCACCATCTTTGCAGCAAGCTCCGTATAGCTTAAGTTTACTACATCCTGCGAAGTCACAAGCAGGTTTGATGCAAATGCGCCTGAGACGGAGGCATAGGCCCCCAGCATCCCGGCAATCGGATGGCGTCCCATCGCCATAAAAATAATGGCCCCTAAAGGAGGCATGATGACAAACCCCGTACCGCCCGCCATATCTGCCATTACACAGGCAAACAGGAACACACTGATAATTTTTATATCAGACCCCTTCGAGCTCTGAACCACATTCCTTAAGCCAACTGAAAAAAGCCCCGACTTATCGCAGACACCAACACCCATCATACAGACTAAAACCATCCCCAGTGCCGGGAGACCAGTGAAGTTGCTCACCGCTGACGTGATCATTTTCAAAAGCCCTTCCACTGACAGCAGATTATATACCGTGACCGCCTCGCCTGTCGCCGGGTTGATTCCCGAATACCCGGCAAGAGACAGAACGTAGGACAGAAGAATTGTCACTATACTCAATCCTAAAAACAGCACCATGGGATCCGGAATTTTATTCCCAAGCGTTTCAACACCACTTAAAAAATAGTCAAATATGCCTTTTTTCTTACGTGCTCCACTCATTTTGTCTGCCTCCTTCATATTGTTATTTATCATTAATGGCTATATGGTATCTTATCCTGCAAATTTTTTGAAACCGTTTCCGGATACAAAGACAGAAGCTGGTAAGATCATGCGCTCCTGTACGCATCTCTGTTTAAAATATATATTTTTATATATTTTTTATAATTATAGAAAAATATTCACCTATTGTCTAATAACTATCTCCAAATACCCCTATAGTTCTTTTGCTATCGCACATACGTAAAAAAGGCCCCTCATGCGTCTTACTATGCATGAGAAGCCTTTTCCTGCTACTGTTCATACATCTGATGCAAAACCTCTTTTGCCACCAGGATGAATTGCTTGGCAATTTTTGTCTGATATTTATTCTTTAAATAGTTCGCTGCGATCGTCCTCTCTACCTTCGGATGGTCTAAAATAAAGGTATGCGTTCCGCCGTCTCTGCCAAGATTGATCTGATTCTGCTTTATGAAGATTCCCGGCGAAATCCCGACCCCGTAGCCGGCCATGCCGAGAGAGATCATCGTCGTGATGTTCTGCGTCTCCAGGACCACCTCCGGCGTGATTCCCCCAGCCCGACAGATCCGCTCAAACATCGAGCCGATCCAGCTTGGCATCTTCATCTTGATAAACGGGCAGCAGGCAAACGTACCAAGCGGCAGTCGTGTGCTCTTTAAAATCTCTCTCTGTTCCTTTTCCGAGAAGTACTCCCGCAGAATATGATCCGATACAATCAGGAGAATTTCTTCCGCCTGAAGATATTCTGACTGAATCCGGCTGGTATCCATATCGTCATCCAAATAACCGATCGTCAGATCGACCTTTCCCTTATAGAGTGCCTCTTTGATCTCATCCGTCGTCCCCTCCATAAGCTTAACCCGGACACGCGGAAACGCCTCCCGAAATCGCATCAAAAGCGGCGGCAGCATATAAGTGCCGCGTATATGTGTCACACCGATCGTAAGCTCGGCGCTCCTGAAATCCTTGATATCCTGCAGCTCAAGCTCCGCCTCCTGCTTTACCTCTACCATCCTTCTTGCATGGTGGAGAAGGCTCCTCCCCGCCTCCGTAAGCGTGAGCGGCGGATTGCGGTCAAACAGCTCAACCCCCAATTCCTCCTCCAGCTTTGCAATATGGTTGCTTAACGACGGCTGGGAGATATAGAGGCGCCTCGACGCCCGCGTAAAGTTCATCTCCTCCGCGGCCGCGATAAAATACTCCAGATTCAGGAAATTCATGCTCTAATCCCCCTTTTCAAAATGCGCCCGCAACGCATCAACCACCTGGCCGAACTCCTTTCCCTCCTCGTCTATGGTCAAATCGGCATAGCGTTCATAATATGCCACCCGCTCGTCAAATAAATCTCGCAGCGTCATGCCTTCTTTGAGCGCCACGCCGCGATCCTTCACATTCCCCACACGCCGCACAAGCTCCTCGTAGCGGATCTTCAAATATACGACCGTCCCGAGCTCCCTTAGATGCGCCATGGCCCGTTCGCCATAGATTACGCTGCCGCCCGGAGCGATGACAGAATGCAGCGCACAAAGCCCTGCATTGATTTCCTCCTCGACCTTGAGAAAGCCGCCCATCCCCTGTTCGGCGATGATCTCCCGCAAAAGCTTTCCCGTCCTCTCCTGGATCACCAGATCCACATCCACAAAGGAATATCCCAGCCGCTTTGCGAGGAGCACCCCGATCGTACTCTTGCCTGCCGACGGCATCCCGATCAGGATAATGTTATCTTTTTTCGCTCTTTTGCTGCTTGTCATGACTTTTTTCTCTCCGTCTTGCTTTTGCTTTTTTCTCCGGCGTTTTTCGCACACTGTATCCAAATGACCCCAGGCAGTCTCCCAGTCCGTAATACCGTCCATGAGAATATGCCAACGGCCGTGCCCTCGAAAGCCGGAAGGTACCGTTTGCATCCAGATACGCCTCGCTTACGCTGACCGCTACGATTTCTGCCAGAAACAGATGGTGGCTTCCTAGCTCTCTTACCTCCGTGACCCGGCATTCCAGACTGACCGGACTCTCCTGTACAATAGGCGCAAGAACCTTCCTTGCACTTCCCTTTGTGAGCCCGGTTTCCTTCCATTTATCCGTATCCCGCCCGGAGCGGACGCCGCAGAAATCCGTCGCAAACGCCATGGATTCTGTGGTCAGATTGACAACAAATTCCCCGGTCTCCCGGAGCATGTGATAGGAATAGCGCTCCGGCCTTACGCTGATCGAGAGCATCGGCGGATTCGTACAGACCGTTCCCGTCCAGGCCACCGTAAAGAGGTTGGCATTCCCCTCCCCGTCTGCCACGCTTACCAAAACCGCCGGGACCGGATACAACAGGTTCCCGGGCTTAAATTCCCGTTTTTTTATCTCCATACCGGGCGTCCCCCGCTACTGCTGCAGCGCAAGCATGATCTGCGGCGCCAGCTGCTTTTTCCGGGAGACGACGCCCGGAAGCCTGACAATCCCGTCGATCTTCTCCACCGCGTCCCCGTCATTTAGATGAAAGGCTGTCGCCACGAGCTGCTCCGCGCCCTGGCCGACACACACAAGATTTGTACACTCCGAGAGGATGTTGGTCAACATGAAAAACATCATATCTACGTTGTGCTGCTCCTTGGCCTTTTCCGTATAGGCGAGCATCCGAGGCTCCAGCTCTGCCAGCTCTACGGGATTTAACGACGTGATCTGCCCGATGCCAAATACCGAATTTCCGGCCGTAAACCGCTTGAAATCCTGATAGAAAATGTCTTCATCCGATTTTCCCTTCAGGTTGCTGCCGGCGGCAAACATCTTTGTCGCATATTCCTCCGCCTTGATCCCCGCAAGCTCCGCTAAGGACAGAGCCGCCGCCTTGTCAACCGGCGTACAGGTCGGGGAGCGGAACAAAAGCGTGTCGGAGATGATCGCACTGCAGAGGAGCCCCGCCGTCTTTTTGTCGATCTCGACGCCGTTTTCCTGGTACATCTGATAAATAATCGTCGCCGTACAGCCGAGTGGCTGGTTGCGGAAAAACACCGGAGACATCGTCTCCACGGTCCCTAACCGGTGATGGTCGATGATCTCCCGGATATCCGCGCTCTCCATGCCCTCAACGGCCTGCGTCCTCTCGTTATGATCGACGAGAATCAGCCGCTTTCCCTTTGCGCCAAGAAGATTCCGCCTGGAGATCATACCCACATATTTTCCGTCGCTGTCAAGGATCGGAAAATCGCGATGCCGCTTGCTGGCCATGATGTCGCGGATATCATCCAGATAATCCTCCTCGGAGAAGTTTAAGATCGTCTCCGTTGTCATAAAATAGCTAATCGGCATGGACTGATTGATGAGACGCGCTGTCGTGTATGTATCATAGGGGGTCGTGATGACCGTGCAGCCGCGCTCCTGCGCCAACTTGCGGATCGTGAGGGACACACCCGCGCCCTCGCAGACAATGATACAGCCCGCCTCCATCTCAATGGCGCAAAGCTGCGACTCATAGCGGTTCCCGAGGATCACCAGATCGTTTTTTTCGATGTAGTTTTCCATCAGATCCGGGTTTGCCGCCGCAATCAGCACCTTTCCCTTTTCAAAATATTCCTCTGCATCCCCTACCACGATCGTTCCTTCCAGCGTGTCCAGAATATTGGTGTATCTGGTGCGCGCCTTGGAAATGATGCTGCTGTCGTACAGGTTCATATACGACTTCGTAATGTCGCCGATCGTGATGACGCCCTCCAAAACACCCTCGTCGTTTACGCAGGGCAGCGTCACGACGTTGTTTTCCTGCATGAGCTCCCATGCATTTTTTAAGGAGATCCCCCGATCCACACCCTTCGTATGGCGGATCTCGATGTCCTTGACCTGCGTCTTTACATTTTCCACGAGGCGCGGCGCCTTTGCCTTGAAATATTTCAGTACAAACTCCGTCTCCGGATTCACGTTGCCCGCCCGGCAGGGCTCATACGTCTCTCCGGTGATCTTGTTCTTCAGATTTGCATAGCAGATCGCCGAACAGATGGAATCCGTATCCGGATTCCGGTGCCCCAGCACCAGTGTCTTTTCCTTTTCCTGATTCGCCATCCCGTCTTCCCGTCCTTTCCGGCTGTTTTTCTATAGTTTCATAATATATTAACACTGTGTTCATATTTTATTCATATCTGTTTTTTATACTAATTGCATAGAAAACAATATGTTTTCGTTTTTCAATTAGACAGATTGCACATAGATTTTTCATAATTGCCCCGGCCCAAGTGGTCGGGGTCTCCTCATTTTTATGGCGGTAAAACGCTTTCGGCGACTCTCCCGCACTTTCGGCCGTTTACATGGATGGCGGACAGGCTTTTGCCTGCCCGCCTTTTTGTTTTTTCTTACGTCAGCCAAGCGCCAGCTTCGCCGCGCCGTAGATTCCCGCGTCATTCCCGAGCGTAGCTAACAAAATCTTTGGCTTCTTTGTCGACATCGGCGACAGCTCGTCGTGATAGCGCCTGATTTTCTCTGTCAGAAACGTTCCGGCCCTGGAAACGCCGCCTCCGATCAGATACGCCTCCGGGTCCAGGACCATCGTGACGCTCGCAAGTGCCCATCCCAGATAGCGGCAGGAGGTCTCCACCGACTCAAGCGCCAGCGCATCCCCCTTCTTCGCCAAATCAAGCACATCCTTGGCGGTCGGCTCGGGAATGTTCCGAAGTGCCGAGGGCTGCGTGCCGGACGCAAGCGTCCGTTTTGCGATCCGCACAAACCCCGTCGCGGACGCAGCCTGCTCCAGGCAGCCATAACCGCCGCAATTGCAACGCTCCGTCTCCCCATCCAGGATGTGCATATGGCCGATCTCACCGCCGACGCCGCGCGTCCCGGGCCAGATCCTTCCGTCCAGGATCACGCCGCCGCCGACTCCCGTGCCCAGCGTCACCATGACCAGGTTTTTGTATCCCCGGCCGCCGCCCTGCCAGGCCTCACCGAGCGCGGCAACATTTGCGTCGTTTCCGCTTTTCACCGGCAGGCCGTCTAAAAGACCGCTCAAAATCTCCTGCGGGTTCATGGCGCCCCAGCCCAGATTTACACAAAAATCCACATGCCCATCCGGGAGCACCGGCCCCGGCATGCCAAGGCCCGCCCCGGCATAATCCGAAAGCGCCCCTTTCAGCTCGGCCGTCTTTTGTCTGACCGACGCGGCGATATCGGGAAGGATGTCCTTCCCGCCGGCCGCCTTCCTTGTCGGAATTTCCCATTTCGTGACAAGCGTCCCGCCGGCCTCAAAAATGCCCAGCTTGACCGTCGTTCCGCCGATGTCGATCCCGATCACGTTCCGGTTCATATCATGTCTCCTTTTTACAGGGCCTTCACCGTATTCACCACATTTTCCACCGTGAAGCCGAACTTTTCAAACAGCTTCTCTGCGGGGCCGCTGGCTCCGAAGCCGTGCATCGAGACATACGCACCGTCTAAGCCCACATATTTGCCCCAGCCGAAATCCGAAAGCGCCTCGATTGCCACACGCTTACGCACCGCCTTCGGGAGAACCGATTCCTTATATTCGTTACTCTGCTCCTCGAACAGATCCATACACGGCATCGAAACGACGCGGACCTTCTTTCCCTCTTTGGCAAGCTCGGCCTTTGCATCGACGGCCAAAGCGACCTCGGAACCGCTGGCGATCAGGATTACCTCCGGCGTCCCCTCACAGTCGTCGATCACATATCCGCCTTTTAACGCTTCCCTTCCGCTTCCCGGAAGCGGTTTTAAATTCTGTCTCGTGAGCACGAGCGCCGTCGGTGTCTTTTTGGAGGTCATGGCAGACAGCCAGGCCGCCGAGGTCTCCACCGCGTCACAGGGACGGAATACGTGGAAGTTCGGCATCGCCCTGAGCATGGCAAGCTGTTCGATCGGCTCATGCGTCGGCCCGTCCTCGCCGACGCCGATGCTGTCGTGCGTCAGTACAAAGGTGAGCGGCAGCCCCATCAGAGCCGAAAGCCTTGCCATCGGCTTCGTATAGTCGCTGAATACAAAGAAGGTCGCCACATAGGCGCGCAGGCCGCCGTGCAGCATAATCCCGTTGCCGATGGCCGTCATCGCCAGCTCTCTCACGCCAAAATGCAGATTCCTTCCGGACGGGTCCTCTGCGGAAAAATCGCCCGCATCCTTCATGGCCGTCTTATTAGAGGGCGCAAGATCCGCCGAGCCGCCGATTAAATTCGGGATCTGATCCTTTAAAAGATTGATCATCTTCCCGGAAAGGCTCCGGGTCGCCTCCGGCTTTTCCTTTGCGAGCCACAGTGCCTCGTTGCCAAGAAGCGCCTCCTCGTCGATTTCTCCGAAATACTTCTCCCAGAGCGCCTCCATCTGCGGGTATTCCTCACAATATGCCGCAAACATCACGTTCCAGGCCGCCTCGGTCTCTGCCTTTTCGGCGGCCAAAGCGGAATAATGCGCACGGACCTCCTCTGGGACTACAAACGCTTCCTCACATGGCCAGTTTAAGTTCTCCCGCATGGCTTTGATGTTCTCCTCGCCGAGCGGCTCGCCGTGCGCACTGGCTTTCCCCTGCTTTGCGGGGCAGCCAAATCCGATTTCATTCTTAATCAGGATAAACGACGGCCGGTCTCCATCGGCCTTTGCAGCCTCAATGGCCATCCCGATCGCGTCGATATTCGTGCCGTCCTCGACGGTGATGGTCTGGAAGCCGAATGCACGCATGCGCTCCTCCACGTTCTCACGGAACGCGATATCAGTGCTCCCCTCGATCGAAATGCGGTTAGAATCGTATAAAACGATCAGCTTTCCAAGCCCTAAGGTTCCCGCTAACGAAAACGCCTCGGAGGAAATTCCCTCCATCATGCAGCCGTCTCCGCCGAGCACGTAGGTATAGTGGTCCACAACCGGGTAGTTTTCCTTATTAAATACGGCTGCCAGATGCTTTTCCGCGACCGCCATGCCGACCGCCATGCCCATTCCGGCGCCGAGCGGGCCCGTAGTCGCCTCCACGCCGATCGTGTGGCCGTATTCCGGATGCCCCGGTGTTTTGGAATCCAACTGGCGGAAGTTCATCAGATCCTCCTTTGTCAGTCCGTATCCGAACAAATGCAGGAGCGAATATAAAAGCATCGAACCGTGCCCGCCGGAAAGAATAAAACGGTCGCGGTTTGCCCAGGCAGGATCTGCCGGATTGTGGTTCATATGATGGGCCCAGAGCTCATAGGCAGTCGGCGCGCAGCCGAGCGGAAGGCCCGGATGCCCGGAATTTGCCTTCTGAATCGCATCGGCAGACAGGATGCGGATCGCGTTGATAGAAAGTGTGTCAATCGTTTTCATGATACCCTCCTGATAGAATTTATTTGAGTTTTATCTCCTGCATTTTTTCTCCCCCTGCAACAATCAGGGAATTCCGGCCTTTTTTTCCTCCTCGGACGCAGGAAACGGCAAAATCAAACTGGCCTTCAAACCGTTTGCGGCCGTTTACACCATACATGATGCATGATTCTTCATTATACAGAAGAACTCTCTCCCCGTCAATTTTAATTCCGCTATATGCGAAATCAAATTCGAAGCTGCCGGCCTTTTTTCCGTCTGTGGTATAGAGATCCATGCGTTTTGCACCGCCAAAGCCGCTGTCCGTGACGATCCCCGCGTACTTGTCCGAATAGCAGATGCTTTCAATCATCTCCTCGATCGGGACCGTGATGACATTGGTATCGGGAATCACGTTTTTGACGGAAATAAATCCAATCCCCGTATTGGAGAAGACCGCCACCGTATCCTCGTTCAGATACGTGACCCGCGCCGCGATCCCGCCGGCAAATTCATCCTCGAAGGCGCCGATAAACCGGTTCTCTACGTTTTTCCCGATCTCGGAAAAGTCATAAAAGGCAATCTTATTTTTCATGATTCCGTTTTCCAGGTACGCTACGGACATTACGATTTGCTTCCCGTCCGGGGAGAGCGCAATGTCCAAGGGATATCCGTCTCCGGACAGCAGCATTTTAATGTCAATGCCGAGCGTATCTCCATCCTTTTTATAATAGAAGATATAGCTGGACGTGCTGTCTTCCACGACAGCAGCCGTCACGCCCTTTGCCGACACCGCCACCTTCGTGATCGGAAGCTGGGTTTTCGCCACGCCGGTGCAGCCCTCTTTGTTGAATATGTAGATCTGGCTTCCCTGCTGATCGGCGATCGCCGCGTAATCCCCGTTGACACAGATAATCGGGGTCTTGATCTCGTAGCCCTGCGTCCAAATGTCCTTGCCGGAGGCGTCAATGTAGGTCGCACCGTTTTTTGTATATTTTAGCATGTTTTCGCCATAGTAGGCAAAGCCCACAAAGCTGCCCTCGCTGACATCCTTTCCCTGAACGCCCTCCTCCTTTTCTCCCTCCGCCGTATCCACAAAACGCATGGATTTTTCCCATGTTACTTCATAATCGGTAAAGCTTGATTCGCTTTGATATCTATAAAAATAAAATCCGCAGGCCGCCAAAAAAAGCGCCAGAGCGGGAAAAAAAAGGCGCCATCCGCGCCTGGCCGGCTTCTTTTCCCCCTCCCCGGGCTCGTCCGCTCTGGGGAGGGAAATGATCTTATTGCGAAGCTGCCGCTTCTTCAGCTCTCTGTTCATTGTGTCTATATCACCCATACAGAAAAAATCTCCCGGAAATGCCTATATAGATTTAGTATACACCATTTCCGGGAGATTCGCATTATTTTTTTATGGCAAAATCAATTTCTGGCCGGCGAGAATCCGGTCCACATTATCCAAATAATTTAAACGACAGATTTCTGTCAGGTTTTTTAAGTCGCCGTATTCCTTCCAACAGATCCCATACAGCGTCTCGCCGTCCCCCACCTCATAAATCCGGTATCCGTTTGCGGCAGCCGCCTCATAGTCGATCGGCGGATGCGGGGGCGCCGTATCCGGGGCGTCTCCCTCCCCGGCCTCTGTCTCCAATGCCCCGACGCTGCTCTCGGCTTGTCCTTCCTGCCTTTCTTTAGGGCTCTCCGGCTCCGCCGTCGTCTCCTCAAGCGGCACGGCCTCCTCGATATAGTCGTCCCCGGCCGCATCGCCTTCTCCGGCCCAGACGCTTTCCTCCGCCTTTTGCGTTTCCAAAGCCGCCGCTTCGCTGCCGGCCGCCGTATAGCTTTCCGCGGTCTCGGCCTGCACTGTCTCTGTCGGATATACGTTTCCCGGCAACTCCTCGATGATGAAGTCCGGCTCCTCGGCCTTTTGCTTTTGATACTCGTCCCAGCCCGCGACGCCCGCCGGCAGGACAGAGGTCAAAACGCTTTCCATCTGCTGCATTTTATTGTAATTGTTTACCAGCACAACGCCGCCGGAAAGCACTGCGACGGAAAGGACTCCGCAAAGCATGCCCAGCGAACCGACCGCTCTTTTTTGTGTATCCGCCTGGCTTTTCTTTACCACCATGCGCTGTCTGAAATCCTTGATCACCTTTTCATGAGACCCGCTCTCCACCCGTCTCACGTCCTTGCGTGTGATCATGTAATCCTGCATCATCTGGTTTCTTTCGTAATAAATATAATGGCCCTTTAGCTTATAAAATCCGTTCTCCGACGTTATGTAGATGGATTCCTCTCCCTCGAGTCCATGGTTTAAATACATGAGCTGGTTTTTACCGGCAAAATACTGCCCATGCTGTTTCCAATAATTTAACGGGCTTAGCTGACTCCCCTGCGCACTGCAGAGAAACCAGCCCTGTATATTTCGTTTGGGGAAGGTCTCCTCCATGTTTTGATATGCCTTTTTCCATGCGTTCTCGGAGAAAATCAGATTTTCCCCGTCTATTTCGACATCCTCCATCTCCATCGCCCCATCCACAAAAATATACGGGGTCCCGTCGCATTGCTCCACATTTCCCAGCAAAAGCCCTACGCGCAGTGTCTGCTTGCCGGTCGGATACAGCCGCTTTAGGTATGTGTTGACATAGTCCTCCACATAAAGCCGCACCACCTGCTCCGAATCCCCGATCTGCCGAATATTTTTCGGCAGCTTCGGAAACGGATTATATAGATCACCCATTCTTATCACCTCGCCATATGTCTCGTCCTTCTTTTACGGGACAGTATAGCATGGTGCTGCCGCAAAACCTGTCAAAACAACGCCTCTCCGGCTGAAAAGTTTTCGACACGTCTCCCGATTAAATGCATGCCCAGGCAGATGCTACGGCTGATGCAGTCGGCTAGGCGCATGACGACGGAGAGCCGCACGCTCTGTAGCATGAGCGGATCGCCGCTCTTTGATGAGCCGACGATTCCGGTGATAAAAATATCGCCGACTTCTTCCAGCTCCTTTTTGACGCCCAGGCCCGGCTTTAGAGGCCCGCGGCCAAGCGTCGCATAGCCGACGCGCTCCGCATTCCCCACGGATGCGTCCACAGCCACCACCAGTGCGTCGGGGAACTGCTCTTTAATCCCCTCGAGGCATTCCTCCAGGTTCATCGCATGGATCGGGCTCTCAAGCGTCCCCAAAACACGGGCTCCGAAAAGCCCCGCCTCCTCCAGCTTATATCCGATCAACGGCCCCAGGCTGTCCCCGGTGGACCGGTCCGTGCCGATACATAGAAAAATAATTTCTGACTTGCGCTTCGCCTTCATCTCTCTAAGCAGCATCCAGAGAAGACGGCCGGCGAATTTTTCTGTTTCAAATTCCGTTACCGTGTCATAGTAATAAATCTCTCTCCGTAAGAGTTTCATTGCCGTGTCCCCGTTTCCTAAACTTTCCTATTTCTATTATAGGCAGTCTTGTCCCGGTTTATACACGAATCTGGTTTCGGTGCCGTCCTGTCATTCCTCTCTGCCTCGTTCCTGTTCACAGGCGCCTCTGCGGGCAAAAACCGCATATGCCCATTAAAACCCGCCTACAGAGACGCACATGTGCCCTGGCACCCATCCCTTAGCTTTGTAACCGCTTCGCTTATGTTTGATGCCTGTCCCTCCGAAAGCAGCCCCTCCAAAGCTGCAAGACGTTCCGGCGTCATGTTTTCCCTCCCCACGTAGGTCACATACCGATCGGAAGCCATGAACGATTTTTCCTTCAGAGAGTTTTTGACCGCAGAGAGCCGTTCTGCCGTCTGCGAAAGCTCCTCCTCCAGCCTTTGAAGCTCCGGCCTGTGGCTTTCGGTAATCTCGTCGGATAAAATCGTCTTTGTGACGGTGTCAAAGGTATTCAGCGCATCCTTTTTCTTCTTTGCAAGCTGTGCCAGATCCTGGGTCAGCTGTGCGATCTCATCGTCAAACTTCTGCAGGTTATAAAGCGTGTCGTTTTTATCCCTGCGGACCGCCCGCGCGATGGCCCTGATTTTCCTGCGGTTGGCCAGACGCATATCAAGGATACTGCGGCCCTCGCGCAGCGTTTCCATGTAACGCAGCTTCGTCCGATTGCCGATCCTCACATAAAGCCCGCCGAGAAGCACGATCAGCACCACATAGATCAGAAACAGGTGCCAGGTCCTTCTCTCCGGAATCAGCAGATAAATCCCGCATGGCGCCAGAAGGAAGCAGAAAAGCAGGGTCAGCAAAAGAATCCCTGTCTCTTTGATTCCCCTTGTAAAATACAGCGTATAGTAACAATGGCTGCTGCAAAAACCCGGCACATGTTTTTCCTGAAACAGCGTCTTCATCTGCAGACGCAGCTCCTCATTCAAGGAAATAAGCCCCCTCGTCTCCTCGGCAATCCGTTCCTTAATACCCTGGTTCCTCGCCTTTTCCCGTTTGGCGCGCACCTTTTTCAGACGGTCTTTTGCGTTATCCGTCTCGTCGTCATAGCTCTTTGCAATCTCTGCGGCACGCTTTTTGACCGTTTGCGAGATACTCTCTGCAATCTGTTTCTTTTTTTCCTTAAGAGCGCCCTCAATCTCCTTCTCTTTCTTTTTCAGCGTCTCCTCACTCTGCTTTAGCTGTTCCAATTCTTCGACTGCCTGCTTTGCACCGGCAAAAAAGGCAGCGTAATCCGTGACCGGCTGTGCCATCTTTTGTCCTCCTGGCTTTCGTAAAATTTTTTACCTGTGCGGCTGCGATCACACAGATGGAAATTTTTCCTTAATTTATAGCTTACTACAGAAAGCTTCTTCCTACAAGGGAGAAGCAAAAAAAAAACCTTTAAAACCGCAGAATTTGTGTTATACTTATTCCCATAAAGCATCGTTGAGGGAGGATTTCTCATGTTCCGAATGTGGGGAAAAATATGGAAGGACAATCATTTAATCCGGGATATGGTCGCGGTAAACAGCGATTACTCCATGTCCAGAACCTCCATGGTTTTTAAGGCCCTGGAAGAAATCTGCCATGAATTCGATTTAGGGCAGCCAATCTGGCTGGATTCGAATATTCGGGATTTCAAGCTCCATGACAAAACACGGTTTACCCGGGACAATTTCATTGAAACCGTGGACTTCGACTATCTGGAGCTCCATGTGATTGAGGAATGAAACTTTTGCCCGCAGGATTCAAAGGAATTTCCTGGGCAAACAAAAAACGGCATGCGGGTTTTTATCTTCCGCATGCCGTTTCCTTCTTTCAAAGAACAGCGTTTCGTTTTACAGCCTCTTAAGCAGCGCTTCCCTTGCCTCCTCATAGCCGGGCTTTCCAAGCAGCGCAAACATGTTTTTCTTATAGCTCTCCACCCCCGGCTGATTAAACGGATTTACACCGAGCAGGTAGCCGCTCACTCCACATGCAAATTCAAAGAAATAGAACAGCTGGCCCAAGGAAAACTCATCCTGTGCCGGGATTCTTACAAGCAGATTCGGGACATTTCCATCCGTATGCGCAAGAACCGTCCCGTTCATGGCACTCTTGTTGACGAAATCGACCGTCTGGCCCGCCAGGTAATTCATGCCGTCCGTATCCACATCTTCCTTCTGCAGAATAATTTCTGCCGGGGATTCCACCACTTCGAGAACTGTCTCGAACATGATACGCGCACCATCCTGGATAAACTGGCCCATGGAATGCAGATCAGTCGTCAAATCAACGGCCGCCGGGAGAATTCCCTTTTGATCCTTCCCCTCGCTCTCGCCGTAAAGCTGCTTCCACCACTCAGACACATAGTGCAGGCTCGGCTCATAGTTTGCCACGATCTCAACCTGTTTTCCTTTTCTCAGCAGAATATTGCGGACCGCCGCATATAAAAGCGCCGGATTTTTCTCATATTCCGTCTCCAAAGCGGTCTTTCTTGCAAACGCCGCGCCTTCCATCAGCCTGTCAATGTCCGCACCGCTCACGGCAATCGGCAGGAGACCGACTGCGGTCAGCACGGAAAAACGCCCGCCGACATCGTCCGGGACGACAAAGGATTCATATCCTTCCTCATTCGCCAGGCTCTTTAACGCCCCTCTCGCCTTATCCGTTGTCGCGTAGATCCTCTTGTTGGCTTCCTCTCTGCCATATTTTTTAATTAACATGTCTTTGAACACACGGAACGCGATTGCCGGCTCGGTCGTCGTGCCGGATTTGGAGATGATGTTGATGGAGAAATCCTTCCCCTCCAGCACATCCTGAAGATCCTTGATATATTTGCTGCTGATGCTGTTGCCCACAAAATAGATTTCCGGGGTCTTTCTTACGCCCTTCGGCAGCACGTTATAAAAGCTGTGGGACAAAAATTCGATTGCTGCGCGCGCCCCAAGATACGAGCCGCCGATGCCGACGACCAAAAGAACGTCGGAATCGCCCTGGATCTTTTTGGCCGCCTCTTTGATTCTCGCAAACTCCTCCTTGTCATACTCGACCGGAAGGTCGATCCAGCCAAGATAATCATTTCCCGCGCCCGTTTTTCCTGTCAGGACTTCCTTGGCGCCCAATACGGCGCCCTTCATGTTTTTCATTTCCTCGTCACGGATAAAACCGACCGCTCTGGAATAGTCAAATACCAATTCTTTGCCCATGAATCTCTCTCCTTTTCTTATGTGGGATTGTCCCTTTCGTTTGGGATCAGTATACCATTTTATCATACAATTTACAATGCCGCCCGCTTGATTTGTTTTCCGGTTCGTAACAATTTAGTTACTGTTCACTCCATTCACAGCAACATGCAAAAATCCATGCAAATTGCCTTCGACAATCCTAAGCGCCAGTGACGCTTGTCAAGGGCCGATCGAAACGGAGTGTAGAAGGATTTTTGCTCGCAAGCCCAGCCTTTCACACGGTCAGCGCAGCAAGTGCGCAGACCTATGTGAACAGTAACACAGTTTGGACGACGTCCGAGCTGTTGCTCCGGTTCCTGTCAGGCAGCCTGACAGTTTGGGCAATGTCCGAGCTGTTACCAGGCAGCCTCTACTATCTGTCCTTATGTCAGATACTCCTGTAAGAGCTCTCCCAAAAGCTTGACGTCCTCCGGCTTGAGCCCTCGTTTCGCCCGCTCAAGCCCGGGCTTTCCCGACGGGCGCGTCTCCCTTCCCTCCGGCCTTGGCTGCTCCCTTCCGGCCGCGATCTGCTCCAGGCTCTGCCGGAGCTGTTCAATGCTTTTGGCGAGCTCCACATCCTTTACGGGGGCTGCCCGCTCCAGCGCCTGCGGCTGTACCTCCGGCCGGTTCTCCTTCTTTTTGGAAAGCACGGAAATTTTTGCGCCCTGCCGTTCCTCTCTGGCGCCATCCATCGGACTCCCTGCTTTCCTGCTCTCCGGCTTGTCCACTGTTTTTTCTATATGAAAACGGCCTGCCTTCTCCTCGGCCTTCTCTTTCCCCGCATACGCGGTCGTGTCCTCACCTGCCGCCGTCTCGGCCGAAGCCTCGCTTCTCCTCAGCTCCCTGAGGCGCGGCTTTGCAGCAAGACTGACAGACGTATTCTTTTTGTCCATGCCCAGACCATTATCCTGAACCTTATCCACACTTTTATAAAAATGCGGCGAGTTTTCCACATAATCCACCAGGCAGTCCGACAACTGCTGACGTTTGATTGCGATATTCGCTCCGTTGTCTACAAGCACCAAAAACAGCCCGGAAAGGATTCCCATAGACCCATACAAGACGATGTAGTATGCGTCGCAGCGATACCAGTAAGCGGCAAATGCAGCGATCCCGCCTATAAGAAAATTTAAGATCATCGCCTGCATGGAAAGATTGTCCCAGTTATCCAGCGAAAGCTTTAAAAACCGAAAGCCATATACCTGTTTTTCTATGTATGCCGTCGTATTGCGAATTCCGTGGCTGACGAGGAACAGGTTCTCCGTCTTTTGTTTTAGCGCTCTGAGCTCTCTGTTCTTTGTCAGAGCCATATTGCCGGTCTCCTTTATTAATCTTTTGTAGAGGCTGCTTGTCACAAGCTTGCTTACAATTCCAAGCGCGCAGATTGCTGCAAGAAGATACAGCACTTTTCCTGTCTGTAAAAGCTGTAGCATAGTTAGCTCCCCTTTCTTCGTCCAGATGATTCCAGATGATGGTTCCCATTATAACCAATTCGAATCTTTTTGAGAAGATTGAGAATCAAAGAATCGTTCGTCAAATTCCGGGCGGATTCGATTCTCAAGGGGAGCCGGTATCCTTTGAGAGCTTCTCTTAACCCTAGAGTGTGTCTGAAAAATGCTTTCCGTCAGATGTGCGTTCCACTTTGTGGTATATTTGGCCCAAATGAGCGCGGCGCAGTGGACTACGTTAAGTGAATTTGGGCCAAATATACCACGAAGTGGGGCGTGCAGATGGCGGGAATGAATTTTCAGACACGCTCTAAAGCGCCCGCAACATTGCCCGGATCAGGCGCACCGAATGCTCGACTGCCTTGGCCTCAAACGCACTGTAATCCATATCGGCGCTGTCATCGGCCTTGTCAGAGATCGCCCGAACCACCAGATAAGGCGTCCGGTTCAAATAGGCCGCCTGGGCGATCGCAGCCCCCTCCATCTCGGTGCAGTACGCGTCGAAGTGCTCCAGGATCCATTGCTTCTTTTCCCTGCTGTTTACAAACTGGTCTCCGCTGGCGACGCGCCCCGTAAAGGTCTGGATATCCGGGTTGGCCTCGCGACAGCATTTCAGCGCGACCTCCAAAAGATGCGCGTCAGCCGGAAATTCCTTGACTCCTAACTGTGGGATCTCACCCAGCTGATAGCCGAAGCCCACCGCGTCCACATCATGCTGCACCGCCGTCGTGGAGAGGACAATGTCTCCGATGTTCACCTCATTTTTTAAAGAACCTGCGATTCCCGTATTGATGATTCCCTCCACACGATAACGGTCCACAAGGATCTGGCTGCAGAGCCCCGCGTTGACCTTGCCGACGCCGGAGCGCACCAGCACGGCTTCTTTGCCCTCTAATGTCCCCTTATAAAAGGTCATGCCTGCCACGGTAAGCGCCTCCACATCGCTCATGCTCTCGCGAAGCGTCCTGACCTCCACTTCCATTGCACCTATGATTCCCAGCATATTGGTTCCTCCTGTTAACTTTTGATTCATTTTGTAGGTACGGTTCGTTAGTGTATTGCCTGCATGATATCTGGCGCCCTCTCCGCAGGGCAGAATGCTCCGCTTTATCGGGCATATTCGTTCATCGGCAAGGCGGATTTTCGACGGCGTAGCGGTGGCTACGGCTAAAAAATCCAACGCAGCAGATGGGCCAATCGACAAGGAGATTTAGCAAACTATCATGTGGGCAGTACGCTCGGTATCCGTGAACCGTAATCATTTTGTATTTTCCTTTATTATACGGTAGCGCCTCCCGCTTGACAAGCCGAATCTGATACGGTTATAATAGACATCAGGAAAACGAGGAGGAGTTTTATATGGTATACAAAACACAGGGAACCTGTTCCCGCGAAATTTCCTTTGACGTCATAGACAACAAGCTGACGAATGTCCGCTTCACCGGCGGCTGCAATGGCAACCTCCAGGGTATCGGACGGATCATCGAGGGAATGGATATCGACGAAGTGATCAGCCGCGTAGACGGCATTCAGTGCGGCCCCCGCCCTACTTCTTGCCCGGATCAGCTTGCGAGGGCCTTAAAGCAGTATAAGGCCGAGCACGCGTAATGTTGAAAGAGCATCTGTTTTCCCAATATGGCGGGAAAATGGATGCTTTTTTATTTTATCGCAAAAAGGTACCGCCCCGAATTTGTTCGATTGGGGCGGTACCTTTTTTAAGATTATTATTTTGTGAGCTTGATGCCATTGGTTCTTGAAGAACAACCTTCTGTCTCACCATTCAGTTCCACACTGTGCAGCCCGCGAACCCGATAATATTCGTTAACTGTACAGCCGCTGACAGTAAAGCTTTTCGACCAACGCGTGAAACTGGTATTGCTCCCCTTTTCTTTCTCAAACTCCCAGTAATCAATCTCCTCCCACTCCTGGCTGGCCTCATCCCACTGGTCGAGAAACACAGTCTGGTAAATTACATCTACCGGTCTATGAGCATATGTCTCTATCGTGACGCTCAGGTTTCCGTTTTTAAGGTTTTTCAATTCTACTATTCCTGTGGAAATAATTTCTCCCCGCCCATATCTGTCCACTCGGTCACTTGCTGATGTGACATCGTCTGGAAGCAATACACTGGGGCCATGATTTCCGGGAGAATTTTCCCATATCGGTACTTCCGCAAAAGCCGTTATTGACAGCATTACAGAAAAAGCAAGAATCAGTCCAACCACTTTTTTCAAACGTTTCATAAAATATCCCTCTTTTCTTTTAGTATATAATATAAAACGAATAAAATAGGGTTTTGTGACCAATCTTTAATATAAATTTACATTTTCTATAATCTTTATAAAAACATCCTCCTCCATAATACCAAAAATATAATAAAACACGTTGTTTATAGCAAAATCAGCCTCATATTCCATGTCCCCATTCTCTAATGTGTTCTTACTATACATTATATCTATACCAAGCCATTTATTATAAACAGTTTCAAAATCTTTTCTATCTGAACCGGTTCCAATTGTTACTTCTGTATCTTTTATTCTCTGTACAACGTAAAAACTGCCTTGTTCATAATCAAATTCAAACACTGCATTTTCGTCTTCTATTGTAGCATTTAAAAATTTCATTCCTTTTGGCAAATAATCCAATTTTAACGCTGGTATCCCCAGCTCCTTCTCAATCTCCTCATATGCTCTCTCAAGATTAGACAACTCTTTTATTGTCTTATCATTATCAAATATAGCCAGACCATCTGCCCTCACCGTCTCCCGAAAGAAATAATTCTTCCCTCCAATCGCCGAAAATCCCAGCATTCCTATAAACACCGCGATCAAGGCAACGGCAAGGACTATCTTTTTCTTTCTCAGCCGCAGCATCTTTGCAGGCCCCGCGGCCCCGGGATGGCTCCCTGCGGATTTCCTCTCCGCGAGCTCCTCCGTGCTTTCCGCTGCTGTTTCCTCCATGATTCTTTTATAAATCCGATCCTCCGCACCAGCGAAGTCCATGTCCCGAAGGGCGTTTTCGGCCTCCTCCATTTCCATGAGCAGGTCCTCGTCCGAGTAGCCAAGGGCTTCCTGGAGGCAGTCCTTCAGCTTTTGTTCCTCTCTTTTCTCCTGTTCTGTCATACCTCCATCACCTCGCCTTCCAGTAATATTTTTCCCTTGAGGGGGTTGACATTTTCCTCACAGCTATTACTATTAAAGCAGCCCGTTTGAATCTATTCATTATCCGGAGGCAGCATTTTTATGAAAACCATTATTTTAACCGGCGGCGGAACTGCCGGGCATGTTACCCCAAATCTGGCCCTGCTCCCTTCTTTACAGGAAGCCGGCTATACCATCCGTTACATCGGCTCCTACAACGGCATCGAGCGAAAGCTGGTCGAAAACGCGGGGATTCCCTATGACGGTATTTCATCCGGGAAGCTGCGGCGGTATTTCGACCTGAAGAATTTTACGGACCCGTTCCGCGTGTTAAAAGGGTACCAGGAAGCGCGAAAACTCCTGAAAAAATATAAGCCTGACATTCTTTTTTCCAAAGGGGGGTTTGTCGCCGTTCCGGTCGTACTGGCGGCAAAGCATTTCCACATTCCGGTCATTATCCATGAGTCTGACATGACACCCGGTCTCGCCAACAGACTCTGTATCCCTTCTGCAAATAAGGTGTGCTGTAATTTTCCGGAAACCCTTCCATATCTGCCGGCGGACAAGGCAGTTCTTACGGGCTCACCGATCCGGGCGGAGCTTTTAAGCGGCGACCGGCTTGCAGGACTCAACTATACGAATCTGTCCGCGCAGAAGCCGATCATCCTCGTCATTGGCGGCAGCCTGGGCGCCGTACACGTCAACGACGCCGTTCGCAGAGTACTGCCAAGACTTCTCGAAAGGTTCCAGCTTATCCATATCTGTGGCAGGGACCATCTGGATGAATCGCTGATCGGCACCGCCGGATATGTTCAATATGAATATGTGGACCGCCCGCTGCGGCATCTGTTTGCCGCGGCCGACATGGTTATTTCCCGAGCCGGTGCAAATTCTATCTGCGAAATTTTGGCTTTACGGAAACCGAATATCCTGATCCCTTTGTCGGCCGAAGCCAGCCGCGGTGATCAGATTCTTAACGCGAACTCGTTTGCCGAGCAAGGCTTTTCAACGGTTCTCGAAGAAAAAGACCTTACAGACGATACCTTGTACGAGACCGTCGTAAACACCTACGAAAACCGGCGCCAATATATAAAAGCAATGGAACAAAGCCATCTGAGCAACGCCGTCTCTACAATTATGTCGTTAATTCACGAGTGCTCGGCAGGCCGATAGCTTCATCTCAAAAGATCCTTTAATTCTTCCCTTAAATATTTTCTTGCTCTTGAAATCCGGGAACGGCATACTGTTTCCGTGATTTCAAGACGTCTGCTTATCTCACTGATTGAACGTTCCTCGATAAAATACATCCATGCTATGTCTCTCCAGATTTCTTTCATTCCCAGAAGGCACTCCCTAATACGGGCAACGTTTTCCTTCGCAATGACCTCCCTCTCCGGCTCGACACTCCTGCTGCCTTTAAGCTCTCCAACATGCTCCCCAACATCGACCATGAGCATGTGACTGTTTTTCCTGGCATAATCCACGCACTTGTTGATTACGATACGGCACACAGCAAATCTTGCTTCGTCCAGATTTCCGGCCACTTCCTCATAGCTTTTGCTTTTATAAAACGCCATAAACGCGTCGGTGACTATATCCTCTACGTCATCATATGGGACGCCCCTTCTGGCTGCCAGCTTCATAAAAACTTTCGCGTATTTATCAATCAGTTCCCGCAGCATTGTATCATCCTTCTGCGGCATAATTTCTCCTTAGTAAGCGAAACGGTTATAATGCGGCCCTGATCCCTGCGGCTGTCGTTTCCAGTTTCCCAGGCGATTCACTCCCCGGCGTCCAAGATACAATAGACGGGCCTCCCTCATAACGCGGAATAATATGGAGATGAAAATGGAACACGGTCTGCCCGGCTGCCTCCCCGTTATTCTGAACCAGATTAAATCCGGCACATCCCAGGGCCTTTTTCATCGCTGTCCCGATTTTGGCGGCAAGCGGAAGGATTTTAGCCGCTATGTCTGCATTCAGCTCACATACGTCCTTTAAATGTTCCTTCGGCAAAATCAGCGCATGACCTTTTGAGGCCGGATTCAGATCCAAGATCACCCGGAAATCTTCATCCTCGTATATGGTGGATGACGGGATCTCCCCGTTTGCGATCTTACAAAAAATGCAGTCTTCTTTTTTCATGACACAGTTCCTCCTTCACTCCATATAATTTTTCTGCTCAGAAGCCTGACGAGCACCGGCTTTGGACCAGCGATACAAAACGGCTCCGAGTACGATACCGAAAAACAGGCCGGACACATGCGCCGCATGATCAATTCCCTGGTTGGCCATACCCATAAACAGAGACAGCACGATCATTTTGATCAGTTGTCTGGCCCTTAACTCCTCTAACTGCCCTTTATTCATCAAGACTGCAGAGAGCAGTCCTCCGACCACGCCGAAAATTGCGCCGGAGGCTCCGGCCGAGACAATAAGCCTGTCCGAACGCATAAGCAGGGCGGAAAACCAGTTTGCACCAATCCCGCATGCCAGGTAAAAGAGCAGATACCTCGCATGGCCCAGCGCGCGCTCCAGATTGTCGCCAAGAGCAAACAGCACGATCATATTGTTCATTAGGTGGCGAATACCAAAGTGCATAAACATTGCAGTCAAAAGCCGATAGTACTCTCGCCCTTCCAGGACTGCCGCCGCCATGACGGCACCCTGTTGGAACATAAAATAGGCATCCTCCGACGACCCTGCCGCTTCCAGATACAGGAAATAAAGTACATTTGCCGCGATCAGCATTCCGTTTACATACGCACGCTTTTTCAAGCCACTCTCCATACCTTCAGCCCTTCCATGTCTAAAAGTATAGCATACTTTCCCCCTGTCCGCAACGATGTCAGCACAAGGACAGCCGTGTCTTTTCATACCCATAGGAAGGAATGAAATTATTCTTACCGGAATTGATAGGCGGTATCTGCAATCCCGATCGTATCCCCGGATCGGAGCGGGCAGCTTTCATTCGTCTGCAGAAGCCGGCCGTTTATGCTGGTTCCGTTGGTTGAATTCAGATCTGTAATCCTGTAGCCCTCTTTTGTCTCCTCTATTTTCAGATGCAGACGGCTGACTCCCGGGGAGGGCGGACAAAAATCACAGATGTCCTTGTTTTTCCCGATCAGGAAGGGAAAATAGTTCACTGCTATCTCCTCCCCGCCCTCTAACGGATGCAGCCGATGAGAATCCGGAAAGATCGGATGCGCCGTCAAAAGCATGGTCTGCATGTCCCCTGCATCTTCGCTGTTTTCCCGAAAATCCATTCTGTCCCCTTCCGGTTTATTGTCCTCCTTCTCGTAATCCTCTCTGAACAGAACCTCCAGCTCCGCCTTTTCCGCCTTATATTCCGCCGTATCCGTATCGCTTCTTTTAGGTGGACCTAAACCGCCCCAAAATACGATTCCGGCCGAAACCACCAGCTCTGCCGCCCCGATTAGCCATTTGTATTGTAAAACCCCGTCTATCCCAAAAAGCCAAAGTACGGCTGCCGGAATCAGCACCAGAAAAGCCCCCACCGCGCCAAGGATCTTCCAGTCCGCTTTCCATCCCCCGGGCAGGGGGCTTTCGGGTTTTTTTGTCTCATTTTGCCTGCCTTGTTCCTCCGGAGGCCATTCATCCCATTCCCGCCTCCTTCCCGCCCCGGGCTGCTGCCGATCCGATATTTGCGCCGGTTCCTCTGCCCTCTGCCACACTTTCTCCCTCTCCCAGACTTCGCTTCCTTTTCCCTGCTGCTCCCGCTTCCCCTCTGTCCTCTGCAGCTCCCTTTCGATATCCTCCACACCAAAATTCCCTTTTCGGCTCTGTCTGAAAATTCCAAAAGCCAGCACGACCGCCTCCCCGTCATTCTGGTCTACATGGTCCAGAAGATACTGCGAAAAACAGCCAAAACTCTCTGAAAAGTCTTCCTCAAGTCCGGGGATCAGGCACAAAAAACACTGGAAACAATCCGGCTCCACATAGATAAACGACGGCTTCAGACATATCTGGCTTTCATCTAACAGGAACCGCTCTAACTGCCTCAGCGCCGCCACCAAATCCGTAATCAGGCGGCGGATCTCCTCTCCGCGAATCGACCGGTTTTCTAAAATCCGTTCCAATGGCTGCTTGGAGGTAATGTCATAATAGAACCAGATCTTCTGATCAAGCTGTTTTTCGTGAAAGGGAAGCAGACCTGCTATGGAATGTTCGGACAGCATACGTATTGTATAGGTGTTATGTTCTCTTTTTGGGGGCCGCAAAACCAGGTAATTCCGGTTCATTTCTCTTTTAAATTCAGCTTCCACTCTTATTTTTCCTCATTTCCAGCAAAGCCTGGCACATGCGCAGGGAACGTTCCGGCCAAAACGTTTTCATCTCCATCTCCTTGGCCCAGTCCCCCGCTGCTGCCGTTCCTGCTGCCAGCCGTTCGTCTGCCGTTATCTCCAGGCGGTAGCTTCCCAGCCACAGCCTGGGATTCCCGGTCCTTTCCCCTTCCTCTGCAAAACAGGAGGCTGTTTTTTCCTCATCCCGATTCTGTCTCGCCCGCTCCAGCGTTTCCTCAAGGATCATGCTCCCTGTCACCGTATCATGCAGGCGGTATGCATGCTGAATCAACGCCCCCAGTGTCAAAAAAACCATTGATAAAACCAGCGCTGCCTCTATGGTGAAGCTGGCCTCCATACGCCCTTTCAGCCGTTCTACGAAAAAAGACACAGCCAGAGCCCGGCGGGAAGCAAAAACGGGATAAACGGAAGCCTTAATTTTCGGATGTTTCTCCCCCGGGCAGTCAAAAGGACCGCCAGTATCAGACTGTAAATGCCGCAGAGTATGAGCCCTGATGCCAAAAGCCACACATTTTCCCACAGATTCAAATAAAACCCGGCTACCACAAAAAACCATCCGTCTCCCCTCCCGATTCCGCCGCAGGTAAGCCTGCCGAAAATAAGCAGCACAAGGCCCGGCAGCATTGCGGCTAACACCGCCGTTCCGGCTCCATTTTCCCCTATACAGAGTGCGAGCCCCAGGCCGGCGGAAAGAATCAAAAATCCGTTTCCCAGAGAGTGCCTTTCTATATCCTGCCAGGCCGCCCAGACCAAAACTGCCGAAAACAGCTTCATTCCCTTCCTCCCCTTCGTGTACAATACGAGCAGACCCCCAGATGCTCGACTTCCTCAAGCGGAACCGTTCTCACATAAGAAACCATCGCGCTGCAAGCCGTATCCGAATGATAATGAGCACCCTCCGGCGTTATGTAAACTGTTTTGGCCGACGCCCCCTTTTTGCTGCACCTAGAGCAGGGCTTATAGCTGTTTCCCGAGCTGTTTCTTTTCTGCCCGGCTGCCGCGGCTGATACGGCTTCGTATTGGTTGGAAATATAATGGCAGTCCCGATATAAATGGTAACGCCCCATATTGGCGCCGACAAAAACCGTCCCCTTTTCTGCCTCATTTTGTCCGCCTCCTGCCCTCTCCGCCTTTAGTTTCCCGTCGAGACCGATCCATGGGCGGCGTCTGGAGGCCGCATTCATGGTAATATCGGTTCCGGGCCATGTAAAAAATAAAAGCTTCTCTTTATAGGCAACCTCCAGGCAGATCATCCCATCCGAATCCATCGCCCGCGCCTTTTTAATCCGAATTCCCTCTGTATAGGCCCCCACTTTTCCCTTTACGAAAAGCCCGGCTGCCGCATCCGACCACAGCTCTTTTTCATCGCTCTCTGCCAGATATTGTGCTACGCTCAGCTCCTCACCCACGCATTCGGCTGCCGTCTGCACCTTCCTCTGACGGTCTAACCAATGCATTGGCTGCATCAGTGCCGCGGCAAAAAAGAGAAACAGCGGAAGACTCATGGCGGCCTCCACCGTCAGGCTGGCAGGCGCACGGCCTGCAAAGAGACGGCCAAGAGCGGAGATGAATGGCGGTACGCTCTTTTCCGGCTTCACTTCAGATAAATTGTCAAGGGGATTTTTATATGGTACTTGGAGAGTCATTCTAATTTTTTCATGCAACAGAAAGATACATTCCGCAAAAGAGCGCACTGCCATTCACCTCCTCAATAGGATGCGGCCGTCGAGACCATCCTGCTATATGAATCTTTTAAAAGGAACAGATGCCGTTCAGAAACTTTAGCGCTCACAGAGAGCGCGTATGCGCAGTCTGCCACCGCAAAATCTGCCTGCTTTTTTCTCAGGTTCCACTGGATCACATCCAGCATCCGAAAGTTTCGGACCTCGCGTTTCTCAAGAAAAAACAGAATCCGCAGATAGTCGGCGTACCCTTTGCCCGTATCGGAGCCGTCCTGTCTGCCCTCCCGGTTTAAAAAATCCAGCTTAAGCAGCCCCTCCAGGCTCGTCTGCCATGTACCTGTGTTCTTCCAGAGTGGTACCCTTCTCCCCGCGAACAGGACCTGCAGGTCTGCCACAGCCTCCCCGAGTGCCCAAAGCGCCAGGATAAAAAGAGACAGAATAACCTGTACCGGCGCATTTCCTGCCGACACGGAGGCCGCCAATGCCTCCGCCTGCGAGCGAAGCTCGGGCGAGCTTAAAAGGTACGAAAGATTTGCCGCGCCCCGAACAGCCAGAAGCCGTTCGGCCGTTTCCCGCAGATTTTCCCGGTCTCCTGCACGTCCGCACAGAAGGTATTCCTGTTCGTAGAAAAGCTCTTTTTCTTCCTTCGGTATCCCGCTTTTCTGCTCCTCCAAAAATGAATCAAACTTTAAAAAAATGTACTCATTGACCAAAAGCTGCTCAAGCGGCTTCCCCGTATCTGCATCGGCACAGCTGCGAGAAGACGGAATTCCCTTTAAAGACACTTTCTTAGTCGATACCGCCGCCTCATCCGGAAGCACAAGATCCAGCAGATCCTGATTGAAAAGCTCCTCCAGACGGTCAAGCAGCGCCGCCTTTTCCTCGTCTGCCTCTCTGCTGCCTAACGGCCTTGGTATCTGCACGGCCTCCAGGCAGGCCCGTATCCCATCCCAGTCCACGTCTTCCCCTTCTGTGTCGTCTTCTGCCTCCTCAAGAAGGAGAATCGCTTCTTCAAGAGCCTCCTCGCTTTCCTTAAGCGTCTGCCCGATCTTTTGATATTCCTTCAGATTTTCTGCCGCGGCCCTTTCCATTTCCCCACAGGCCAGGCGCTCCTGTTCCTTGCAGGAGGTCACAGCCGGATCCTTTTCGTATTCAGGGAAACGATTCCCGCCTTCTTCTTCAAAAAAGCGGTCTTGTCTCTCTGTGAACCGGAGAAGCTCCCGCTCATAAGCCGATACACGGTCCGGAAAACGCGTAAGCCCCTGTTTCAGTTTCTTTGCGCTCGAGCGGAAGCTTCCTTCCTTCTCCCGTCCGGCCGCTTTACTGGCCTTTTCCTTTTGCTCCTCCAGGTCTCTTAACGCGGCTTCCACTGCGATCCGCCTCTTTTCCAACCCCCTGGTCTCCTTCCCCGCCTGTCTGCAGGTACTTAAAAGGCTTTTAAAATCCCCCATTGTCGCTGCCTGGGCCGCCTCCTCTGCGATTCCTGCAAGGCCGGCGGCCGCATCGGGCAAACGGTATTGCATATAGGAAAGAATTTCCTTCTCGAGCGCCTGCCCTCCGTTCTCCTCCGGCTTCACGGTTTCGGTAACCGTAATCTCCTCCGTTCTCATCGGATACAGATTTTCCTGCTCCAGATAGTAGTCGAAAAAGTCCCGGAAGGACTGTTCAACCGCCTCCTCAGATTCATACTCCAAAAAAAGGAGCTGATATTCGTCCCAGAGCGCCCGGTTATACTGGCTCATTACGGAGGATAGCGCCGAGTCTGCCGCCATCTGAAGATAGAGTCTGGCTCCCGCCGTCCTGGCCGATTCCAAAAGGCCCATAAGCAAGGAGCTTACGCACACCAGCACCAGACTGAGAAATACCGTGATCTCTGCCGATCTTCGCATCGTCAGTACACCTCTTTGGACTGTTTGTTGATTTCCGAAAAAATACCGGTCAAAAGCTTGTTGATCTGGGTCTTGAATACGATCACGAGCCCGATTAACACGACAAGAATCAATACGACCTCGATGACTCCGACCGCGTCCTCCTCCAATAAAAACTCTTTTATATGCAGCATTGCTTCTCCTTTCATGCCAGCGTAAGAAACGCCGGCGCAACAACGAGCACCATCACGATTCCCAGCATCAGAAACATCGGGAGAAGGAGCTTTGTGGAAGCCTCCTCTCCTTTTCTCCTTGCAAGATCCCTCCTCTGTTTCAGCGCCTCCTCCATCTCTGCCTCCAGAAGCGTCCGCAGATTTTTCCCGCCTACCTGCAGGCTGCTTTGCAGAAGCGAGACAAATTTTACATAGGGCCGCAGGCCGACCCGCCTTCCGAATTCCCCATAGGCCCTTGCCTCCGGCGTTCCCGTCTCCATCTGGTTTAAAGTAAGCTCCATTTCCTCATAGACAGGGTTCACAAAACGGCCACGCGTCTTCTGATAATCGAAAACCTGCTTTTTCCATGCCTGTTTGACTGGATAGCCGGCCCCGGTCAGGATAAGGAAGCGGGAGACAAGATCGGGATACCCGTGCAGGAAGCGTTCCTCCCGCCGCTTTTTCTCCTTCTCCCGATCGGCTTTTTCCTTCAAAGGCAGACATACGGCGGCCACGGCTCCGAGAAAGAGTAGAAACAAATCTCCGCTTTTCTCACGGCTCTGATACGTGAGCCGTTTCCCTTCAAACTCCACGGGAAGCGCTATCTCCCCCGCCTCCGGATCTCTGCCCGCCAGGGTCTCTAACGCCGCCTGGAACCGTTCCCCAGATGAGACGATCCCAGGAAGCACCCGCACCGGAATTTCAATCACCTCCTCACACAGGTCGTTGGACAGCCTGGCGTGCAAAATCACCTCCGTTCCCACTGAAGAAAGCCCCTCGGTATCCACAAGCCCCTGGCTGCTTACAATCTCCGGTGAATCCGATTCCCAGGAGACCAGAAGCCCGAATTCCGGTATCTCCCGCACGAGCCGCATATCCTGCCGGATCTCGAGAAGGGAGGGATTTTCCCCCACGATCCGCCCGCACAGAATCTCCATCGCCTTAGGGACCGCCTCGCGAAACTGCGCCCCCACAAGCCTCTGCTCCGGCACCGAAAGGCTTACAGCAACCTCCTTCTCCTCCAGCCCTCCCACCAAAAACTCATAGACAAGCTCGCCGCCTCCGACCGGATTCCGCCTAAGCCTCCCCGCCTTAGGCCCCGGCACAGACGCGCCAAAAAGCCTTGTCATCAGATACAACAAAATCCCGGCCGCCAGGCAGGCGGCACTCTTTGCCGCTGTCCTCTTTCTCATACTTCGATCTCCAAAAACAGCTCCGCGAGCTTGCAGGCGGTGAAATAGGCGCCGAGGCAGCATGTCATGATAAGACGCCCGAGGGCCGTCGTATACAGGACTTGAAAGAAGCCCGGTGAGGTCAGTTCCATGTAAAATACAAGCAGGACCGGGATCGCACGCATGAGCCGCTGCTCCATCCGCCTGGAGGCCGTCGCGGTGAGGATGTCCTCCTGCACCCGGATTTTTTCGCCGATGACCTCCGCCGTCTGTGCGATGATTTTCATCAGCTCCCCTCCGTTTTTTTGGGCAGCCAGAAAGACCTCTGCAAAGCTCTTTACCTCCTCAAGACCGCTTCTCGCAGCAAAATCCTCAAACGCTTCCTCAAACGTCCCGTTCAGCCTAATTTTCGAGAGCAAAAGGCCAAGCTCTTTGCAGATCATGGAATCGTCTCCGTAGACCCGCTCCATTTCCCCGAGCGCGGCCGCAAAGGCGTGTTCCACCGAATATCCTGCGTTTAACGCCGAAGCCGCCGAGAGGATCGCATCCTTAAACTGAAGCCGCAGCGCTTCCAGCCGCTTTTGTTTCAGGCCGGGCCGGAGAAAAAGCGGATAAACGAAAACGGCAGGCAGCAGGGCGAGGAACAGGCCCATACTCCGGTAAAACACAAAGACCAACAGCGCCAGATAAAGCGCGCCCTGCAGCCCGTAGAGCAGCCATTCCCGCTTATCCAGACAATATCTGTCATATTGAATACCCTGCCATTTTAAGCTTTTCCCGGTGTTTGAGCGTCCCGACCCGTTTAAGCCTTCCCTCCACCCGTTCCTCCCGTCTGCACCTCCCTTCTCCTGTCCCTTTGTCAGGCTCATCCTCCTGAAACGAAAACAAGGGATTGAGGAAAATCTCGCCGTTTTCAAATCTGTCCACCTCCTCGATCGCAACTACCTTCCTGCTCCTGTCCCGCAGCCTTGCCACATGCACCATGATTTCCACAGCTGACGCGATCTGGCTGCGGATCGCCGCTAACGGGAGCTCAGCCGCCATTAATACCATCGTTTCCAGCCTGGAAAGCATATCCCTCGGGCTGTTGGCATGGCCGGTAGAAAAGCTGCCGTCATGCCCGGTATTCATCGCCTGCAAAAGCTCCAGCGCCTCCTTTCCGCGGACCTCGCCGATGATGACCCGGTCCGGACGCATCCGTAACGCCGCCCGGATCAGCGCGCCCACTCCGATCGCCCCCTCCCCCTCCGCATTCGCATCCCTTGTTTCCAGCCGCACCAGGTTCGCGATATGGGAGAGCTTAAGCTCCGCCGAATCTTCAATCGTGATCACACGCTCCCCGGCCGGGATAAATTCTGACAGCGCGTTTAAAAACGTCGTCTTCCCCGCTCCGGTCCCGCCGCTGACAAAGATATTGTAGCGTGCGGCTGCCAAAAGCTTTAAAAGCTTCGCCGCCTCCTCAGAGATACTCCCGTACTCCAGCAACCGTTTCATCGTAATCGGCTCCGGAAACTTACGGATCGTAAGGATCGGCCCGTCAAGGGCGACGGGCTCTAACACCACATGCACGCGGGAGCCGTCAGGGAGCCTAGCGTCGGCGATCGGAGTGGCTGTGTTGACCATTCGGTTTACCCGGCTTACGATCTGCCGGATCAGATCCAGAAGCTGTTCCTTTGATTCAAACACTTTTTCCCATTGCCGGATCTTCCCCCCGCTCTCCACAAATACCGTGTCCGGCCCGTTTACCATGATCTCTGTGATCTGTGGGTCGTCTACGAGCTCCTGTAAGACGTCCAGCCTCCGAAACGAGTCAAACAGTTCCTTATGGAGCCGCAGCCGTTCCTCTAAGGGCATCGGCTGTTCTCTGGCACAGGCCATAAGCTCCCCGTCAATGAGCTCGCACAGCTCCTCGTCGCTCATCTGGCGTTCATAGCTCATTTCCTTTAAGATCTGCTCCCGCAGCCCGCGCTTTAATTCTCCCATAGATCCCTTTGCCCCTTTAACAGCTTTCGCACAAAATCACCCATATCGCCCCACAAAAGCTCCTGCGGGAAATGCTCCATCCGTTTGAGGCCCGTCATCATGGGCACATGGAGCTGCTGGAGCTTTTCCTTCAGCCCGTGTTTCCCTGCCGTCTCCAGATAGACCTCAAACTCCTTTAGCTTTGCCCGTGAGACTGCATCCTCGCGGACAGGCATATAGATCATCTGGCAGATCTCCAAAAGAGGCGTCACCTGCTTTCCGTAGTCACCGATATCCAACACCAGCGTCTCATAATCGCTTCCGTCTAAAATCTGCGCCATCATTTCCGCCATTTCATTGGAGGAGATCTGATTGAAGTCCTCCGGGAAACGGATCGGCGGAAGCCATGCCATATCCCCCAGATAATAGACGACCGAATTCAGCCGGATCGCGTTGTAGCGGCCCTGCTTATAGTAATAGATCAGATCCGACAGATCACGCTTCCAGCACTCATCCACCAGGCCTGAGAATCCCGTAAAGCTGTCCAGGCAGACGAATAACACCTTCTCCTCCTTTGCCAAAATCTGACCGACCGCGAGAGCTAAGGAGGTCTTGCCGCAGCGGTTCACCGGAGAATAGATCCCGACGACCTGCTTGCCCTTTTCCTTCAGTCCCGGGAAGATTCCGGCCGCCTCCGGGAGCTCGCAGTAGACCGCCATCACCTCCCGGATAATGTCGTCGCCGGACTGGTACTTGTAAATGCAGTTCTGCTTCGCCGTATGCTCATCCCCGGTCAGATAGAGCTTCTGCCTGGAGGGAACCCCGTCGTTTCCTTCAAGGGAGGCCGTATCCCCCGTCAGCAGAACGTCGATTTCATGCCCTTTGGAATACTCCGTCAGCGACTCCTTTGAGGTAAAGGCCTGCGCCTTAAAGATTCCTCGTTCCTTCCGGTTGATATAATCCGAGAGACGCTCCGCGTAAAACGGGTCCTCATCGTAAACCGCCATGATCTTTTTCATGTATCCTCTCCTTTTCCTCCCGGACAGGCTGTCTTGAAAAGGGTTCTTCTCACGCCTGCAAAAACAGGGTCAGGTACAGACAGTATCCTCCAAACAGCCACGGCCCCAGACGCATGAGCCCTGCCTTTTCCTCCCAGCCGGGATATGCTTCCAGACAATGCGCTCTTTTGATCCGCGCTACAAACTCCATAAGCCGCCAAAGCCTTGCCCGGAGCTCCCCCCTTTTTCCAAGCACCAGAGCCGCCCGCCCTGCAGCCGCCAACAGCCCGAAAAAAATTGTCAATAAACCGGCCTCCACACCCAGAATGCCTGTACAGAGGGCGGCAAGCTTGATATCGCCTGCCCCAAAGAATCTGCACAGAAAAAACGGATACAGCACGGCGCAGGTTCCCAGAATCCGTCCAAAAAACCCAAGCATCCCTGCCCAGTCCGGCCCCTGAGACTCTCCCAGGGAAGCCGCGCATAAGGCCCCCGCGAGCAGTCCGCATATGATCTGGATATGGAACACCTTCCCATACCTTCAATCCGTCACCGCGGCAGATAATAAAAGCATAAACAGTACAGCCAAACAATCCCCTCCTTCTCTCCCCGATTCATTTTTTGGAATTTTCTTGTTTTCAGGAATCTGTGCCCGAACCGGGCAATTCATGAACACGATTAATGGAACATGTTGATAAAGTTGATAAAAGAAATGATTTTTTGAATGTATCCCTATTATCGCCGAATTCCGGCCGAAAGTCAATTTCAAAAGTGTAAAAAAAGGGTCCTCATTTTCGTTAAAAAGTCACAAATAAAATTTGCCGACTTTGCGCAAAGCAAGGGATTTTGTACAAAGCGTTGACGAACTTCTGAAAAAATGTTAAAATGGAACGGTTTAAATCCTGTCCTTTTTAAAGAACGGCGCCTTAGAGTGTGTTTGAAAATTGCTTTCCGTCAGATGTGCGTTCCACTTTGTGGGAGATTTGGTCCAAATGAACGCGGCGTAGTGGGCTACGGTAAGTGAATTTGGGCCCAATATACCGCAAAGTGGAACGTGCAGATGACGGGAATGAATTTTCAAACACACTCTAGGATTCCAGAAAATGAATATCCTGGCAAATCCCTGGCGATACTACCACTAACCAGACTATGACAGGAGAGTGGGAGTATGATTTTTTCTGATAATAAAAAAACCGTTTCACGAAAGGCGCGCAGAGAGCATAAAAGAGACACGGCAGAGCTGATGCAGCAGATCGAAATCAGCAAAACGGCGATCCTCTCCGCCCAAAACCAGTTTGAGCACGTGGTGGATCCGACCTTGATCGACTGCTATATTTATGAGCTGAACGCGGCGCAGCTCCGCTATCAGTTTCTCCTGCGCAGCTTAAAGAACCGGGAGATACGGGAGGTCTGACCTGACATGAGTACCTGGTACGAACAGGCAGTTTTTTACCATATTTATCCTCTTGGCCTTACGGGAGCGCCGAGAGAGAATCCTGTGACGGGGGAGGAGCGCGCAGCTTCTGCGCGGTTTGAGGCCCTCATGTCCTGGATTCCTCATATGAAAGACTTAAACTGCACCGCCGTCTACATCGGCCCGCTGTTTGATTCCTCCACACATGGCTATGATACGCGGGATTTCCGCCTGATTGACAGGCGGCTCGGGACCGGTGAAGATTTTAGGCGTTTTGTGGCAAACTGCCATGAGAGCGGCATCCGGGTCGTCGTAGACGGTGTATTTAACCATACCGGCCGTGAATTTTTTGCATTTCAGGATATACAGAAAAACCGGGAGGCATCCCCTTACAGGGACTGGTATAAGGGTGTGAATTTCAGTTGGGGAAGCCCTTTGGGGGATCCCTTCGGATATGAGGCCTGGCAGGGGCATTTTGAACTTCCCTGCCTGAACCTCTGGAATCCAGCCGTTCGGGAATATTTATTTGAGACTGTCCGCTTCTGGGTCGAGGAATTTGACATTGACGGCATCCGTCTGGACTGCGCGAACGTCCTGGATTTCGGCTTTATGAAGGAGCTTCGTGCGCGGACCGAGCCGATGAAAGCGGATTTCTGGCTGATGGGCGAGGTGATCCATGGAGAATACGGCCGCTGGGTCAATCAGGAAATGCTTCATTCCGTGACGAATTATGAGCTTCACAAGGCCTTCTACTCGGCCCACAACGACCACAACTATTTTGAAATCGCGCACAACGTACGCCGCCTGGAGGCGGTCGGCGGGCACCTTTATACCTTTGTGGACAACCATGATGAGGACCGGATCGCCAGTAAGCTAAACAATCCGGCGCACCTGTTCCCCGTCTATCAGCTTTTGTTCACGCTGCCGGGAATTCCTTCTTTGTATTACGGAAGCGAGTGGGGCATTGAGGGAAAGCGTTCCAAAACGTCGGATACCGTCCTAAGACCGGCTCTTTCCCTTGCGGATGAAGCTTTAAAGGACAGTGCGCTGACCAAGCACATTGCGGCCCTTGCCGCTGTCCATACCATGTACCCTGCCTTTCACGGCGGTTCTTATAAGGAGCTTCTTCTTACCAATCGCCAGTATGCGTTTTTGCGCCAGGCAGGGGACTGTTTCCTGATCTCGGCGGTCAACAACGATGATTCGCCCGCCACGCTCCAGATTCCGGTCTCTTTCCTTCAGGGCGCCGCACCTTATGCGAACGATCTGCTCGCCCCAAAGAATGAGACGGTTCCTGTCGAAAACGGCAAACTTTCCGTCATGCTTCCGCCAAACGGCGGTGCAATCCTGAAATTGATGGAGGAATAAGCAATGGCAAAAGCAGCAAAAAAGAATACGAAAGCCGAAAAAAAGCCCCAGATCGGGATGGGATTTATCTCCGAGCTTGACCGCTACCTGTTCGGGCAGGGCACACATTATAAAATTTTTGAAAAGCTCGGTGCACATCCGAAGACATATAAAGGGAACGATGGGATGTATTTTGCCGTCTGGGCTCCTCATGCGAAGTCCGTTTGCGTAGTCGGAGACTTTAACGGCTGGGATACCGCTGTTACGCCGATGGCGCCGTTGGCGGATTCCGGCATTTACGAAGCGTTTGTCCCCGGTCTCAGCACCGGCGAGCTCTATAAGTTTGCGGTCACGACGCAAAAGGGCGATCTGCTTTATAAGGCGGACCCTTACGCCTTCTCTGCCGAATTCCGTCCGGGAACGGCCTCCGTCACCGTGGACATTACCGACTTTTCCTGGAGCGACGGCGGCTGGATGGCAGCGCGCAGGAAGGCAGACCCTGCAAAGGCCCCGATGGCCATTTATGAGGTCCATCTTGGATCCTGGAAAAAGAAGGACCGCCCTGAAAGGGAGGGGTACTATACATATAAGGAAGCCGCCCATGAGCTCGCAGATTATGTAAAAGCAATGGGCTATACGCACGTGGAGCTCATGGGGATTGCAGAGCATCCCTTTGACGGCTCCTGGGGCTACCAGGTAACCGGCTACTATGCGCCTACCTCCCGCTACGGTTCCCCGAAAGAGTTCATGTATTTTGTCAACTACCTCCACAAAAAGGGCATCGGCGTGATCCTGGACTGGGTCCCGGCGCATTTCCCGCGCGACGCCCACGGACTGGCAGACTTTGACGGTGAACCGCTATACGAGTACGCAGATCCGAGAAAGGGCGAGCATCCCGACTGGGGGACCAAGGTCTTTGATTTCGGCAAAAATGAGGTCAAAAATTTCCTGATCGCCAACGCCATGTACTGGGTGGAAAATTATCATGTGGATGGCCTACGTGTCGATGCAGTCGCTTCCATGCTCTATCTCGACTACGGTCGAAGCGAGGGAAACTGGGTTCCCAACAAATATGGGGAAAATAAAAATCTGGAGGCGATCGAATTTTTTCGCCATTTAAACAGCGTCCTCACCGGGCATCTGACCGGCGCGATCATGATCGCCGAGGAGTCCACCGCATGGCCGGGCGTCACAAAGGGGCCGGAGACCGGCGGCCTGGGCTTTACCTTTAAATGGAACATGGGCTGGATGCATGATTTCCTCGAATATATGAAGCTCGATCCCTACTTCCGCAAATTCAACCACAACAAGATGACCTTCGGCATCACCTACGCGACGAGCGAGCAGTATATTCTGACGCTGTCGCATGACGAGGTCGTTCATCTGAAGTGTTCCATGATTAATAAAATGCCCGGGTATCCGGAGGATAAGTTTGCCAACCTGAAGGCTGGCTATACCTTTATGATCGGCCATCCCGGAAAAAAACTTTTGTTTATGGGGCAGGATTTCGGGCAGTATCACGAATGGGATGAAAAAACCTCGCTTGACTGGTATCTTGCCGAGGAGCCGCTGCACCGGGATCTGCAGACATATTGCGGCGATCTTTTACAGCTTTACCGGAAATATCCGGCGCTTTGGTCCCTGGACAGCGACATTAACGGCTTTTCTTGGATCAATGCCAACGACGGGGATCGGAGCATTTTCAGCTTTGTCCGCCGCGATGAGACCGGGAAGAAAAATCTTCTGTTCATCATAAACTTTACGCCGATGGCACGGGAGGACTACCGCGTCGGTGTCCCGAAGCAGGGGATCTATACGCTGCTTTTGGACCACCTGCACGGGCTTTATAAACGCGGCGAAAGCGCCCCGAAGCTTCGGGCAAAAAAGCAGGAATGCGACGGACAGCCGTACTCCTTTTCCTACCCGCTTCCCGCCTACGGCACCGCCGTTTTCCGTTTTAACTAAAAATCTGCCGGCTGCGGCGGATCCCTTTCTATGCAAGGAGGAGTGCATATGCAAACGATACTTGTCTGCGATGACGATAAACAGATCGTGGAAGCGATCAACATCTATCTGACCGGTGAAGGCTTTGAGGTAATCAAAGCCTTTGATGGTTATGAGGCATTGGAACTTTTAGAGACCCATGAGGTCAATCTGATGATCGTTGACGTCATGATGCCGGGACTGGATGGAATCCGCACCACGCTCAAGGTGCGGGAGACCAGCAGCATCCCTATCATCATCCTGTCGGCAAAGTCCGAAGACACTGACAAGATCTTGGGCTTAAATATCGGCGCCGACGATTACATAACAAAGCCCTTTAACCCGTTGGAACTCGTTGCACGCGTAAAATCGCAGCTTCGCCGCTATACGCAGCTTGGAAATTTAAACCAGCAGAGCAATTCACAGGTCTACAAATGCGGCGGCCTGCTGATCAACGATGAGAACAAGGAAGTCACCGTGGATGGGGAGCCGATCAAGCTGACCCCGATCGAGTACAACATCCTGCTCCTGCTCGTTAAGAATGCCGGCAAGGTTTTTTCTATTGACCAGATTTATGAAAAGATCTGGAACGAGGATGCCATCGGTGCGGATAACACGGTTGCCGTCCATATCCGTCATATCCGTGAAAAGATCGAGATCAATCCCAAGGATCCCCGCTATCTGAAGGTGGTGTGGGGCGTCGGTTATAAGATCGAGAAACAGTAAGGAGAGCCTGCATGAATCAGAATACAAAAACCTCGCTCCTGAAACGGCTCGTCGGCTTTTCCCATTTTATCTTTGCGTGCATCGCGTTTACCGGAATCGGCTTTATGTATTTAAACAGCAACTATGGCAGAGGCATCTCCTGGGTAAAAGAGGAGGTCTTTGAGCAGTCTCCCGACTTTAATAAAAAGGTGCAGGGCGATATTACGAGCATTTTTGATTATATTCAATATCAGGAGATCTTTGAGACCAACGGCGAGGTGGATTATAATAAGGTCGTTCTGGAAACCTCCTCGGGCCCTGACGCAAACGTCTCCTATACGTTAAATGATATTATCCTTTATGCAAAGTCTTTGGGCTATTATCTCGATGAGGCCGACCATTACGCTTTAAAGGGGAGTCCCGAAAACCTGACGGAGGAGGACAAGGAGCAGCTCTACGTCCTGTATCGCTGTTATCAGTCGGAGGAGGAGTTAACCGGGCCGGATCAATCCTTTGCCTCCCTTCCGGATCTGACCTACGAAATCCTGCGGCGTTTTTCCTCCTACTACTCCATCTATTCCCGGCTCATGTCTGACTTTACGAATTTTTATTTTCGTGTTGCCTTTTATTCGAACAACGATGCGATCTATGAAATTCACACGAATGCGTCGGAGATGAGCATCGAAAGCATGATGGAGCTCGGAAAATATGTCTACTATGCGGGGGACTCCACGGATCTGGTCGTGCGGACGAATTTTGACTCCACCTTTCCAAGCATCCCGGCCATGATGGCAAAGAACAATCCCTATAACAGCAACCAGAATTATATCGTCATCGGGTTAGACACCAGCTACAAGGCAAATGACGACTATGCCCAGGCATTCCAGGACTATTCAAGCTCCCGTCGCTCGTTTATCAACGGGATCTATCTGCTGGCGGTCGGACTCACGGGCTGCTTTCTGACCTTGTGCTTCCTTTTGTTTGCCTCCGGCCATCAAAGCCTGGGAGATAAAACGGTCTCTTTGTATCCGTTTGATAAGATCCGGACGGATTTCATGCTCCTTCTTATGGCATTCGTGACCTGGATCTGTATCCGTTTCGCGGCGCCCTTTGCCGCCAAGCTCACGCATCTGGTCGTATCGGAAAATTATTGGGTCCGCGCCAACCGGATCATGGCGTTTTCCTTCCTTTATTTCTGCGGGCTTCTGACTTTTTTCAGCCTTCTCCGCCGTTATAAGGCCGAAACGCTGTGGAAAAACAGCTTTTTATATGAACTGACAGAGGCGCTCTCCGAAAGCACGTTTAAATTCCGGCTGACCGTCAGTTTTGTCGTGTATGTGAGCGGCAATGTGTTTCTGATCACGCTGGCTGCATTTTTGATTCTGCAGAATGAGGAACAGGTGCTGCGCTCCGCTCCCTTTATCGCAACCATGGCCGCCTGGATTGTGGGAAATCTTCTGGTATTTTATTACCTTTACTGCAATTCGGAGCAGACCGACAGACTCCATGAGGCCATTGACCGCATCGCCTCCGGCGAGACCAGCTACAAGGTGGATACCACGAAATTCTCGAGTCTGGAGGCAGGTCTTGCCGAGGGATTAAACCGAATCAGCGACGGCCTGGAAACGGCCCTGGCCGAACAGGTGAAGGGGGAGCGACTGAAGGCGGATCTGATCACCAATGTGTCCCATGACATCAAGACGCCGCTTACCTCTATCATCAACTATGTGGATCTCATCAAGCGTGAGCACATCGAAGATCCCAAGATCCAGAAGTATCTCGAGGTACTAGATCAAAAGTCGCAGCGTTTAAAGACTCTAACCGAGGACTTAGTCGAGGCTTCCAAGGCCAGCTCCGGAAATATGAATCTGGAAATTACGGACATTGACATTGTCGAGCTGGTTCAGCAGACAAACGGTGAATTTGAAGAAAAATATGCGCTCAGACGGCTGGAGCTTGTCAATACTCTGCCGAACGAGGTCATCATCATTGAGGCCGACGGCCGGAGGCTGTGGCGCGTGTTGGAAAATCTCTATAATAATGCGTTCAAATATGCCCTTGAGAACACCCGCGTCTATGTGGGGGTTGAGGACCGCGGCTCGGAGGTGGTCTTCTCCATAAAAAACGTCTCCGCCTCCGCCCTGAACATCAGCCCCGATGAGCTGACCGAGCGTTTCGTCCGCGGTGATGTCTCCCGCACGACGGAGGGCAGCGGCTTAGGCCTTTCGATCGCCAAGGATTTGACCCGGTTACAAGGCGGGACCTTTACGCTTACGATCGACGGTGACCTCTTTAAAGCGGAAGTCATGTTCCCGATTAAAAACTAAACGGCCGGGACGCTGCACAGGTAGTTTGCAGCGTCCCGGCCGTTTTTGTTTCCTGTCAGACGATCTTTCCCACTACTTCCCCGTTTCCAAAAAAGCTGATCAGGTTCTGCGCCGCGATCTCGGATACCTTGGTCGCCGCCTCCTTGGTCGCCGGAGCGTAGTGCGGTGTTACCAAGACGTTTTCCATCGCAAACAAAGGGCTCTTTGGGTTTAACGGTTCTTCCTCGGTCACATCAAGTCCGGCCCCGGCGATTTTTCCTTCTTTTAACGCCCGGATCAGAGCCTCCTCATAAACGACTGCCCCACGGGCGCAGTTAATAAGGAGAGCCGTATCCTTCATCAGCTCGAACTCCTTTTCCCCTACACAGTGAAACGTCTCGTCGGACAGATAGCAGTGGAGGCTTACGAAATCCGCCTCGCGAAAGACCCGTTCTCTCTCAGAAAGCAGCTCGACGCCCTCCGGCGCCTCGTCCAGATAGGGGTCATACGCGATTACCCGCATCCCGAAGCCGTTTTTCGCCATGGCGGCCATTCTCCGGCCGATTTTTCCGCAGCCAATGATTCCCATCGTTTTTCCGGTCAGCTCGACACCCTCCCTGTAATTCTTGGCTGCAAAGCCGATCTTTTTGTATGCGAGCGTCACCGGGACCACGTTTTTCGCCAGGCTCATCAAAAGCGCCATCGCGTGCTCCGCCACAGAGAGCCCGTTTGCATCCGGCGCGGTCGTCACCGTGATCCCAAGCTCCTTTGCGGCCTCGAGGTCAAAATTATCGACACCGACACCGTGCTTGCTGATGATCTTAAGCTTTTTCGCATCCTTCATCAGCTCACGCGTAATTGGGCGTATGCGGACCAGCATTCCGTCTGCATCCCGCATTTTTTCTCTGAGCGCCGCTTCGCCGGCTCCCATTTCAAGCTCCACAACCTCATGCCCGGCCGCCTTTAGCAGCCCGATCCCATTTGGATGGATTTTTTCCGTAACCAATATGTTTGCCATGTGTATTCTCCTGTTATTTCTGCATGCGTCCGACGGCTTCCCCAAGCCGCTTCACGCCTTCCACAATGTTTTCGTAGCTGCTCGCATACGACATTCTGAGGTATCCCTCACCGGATGCCCCGAACACAGAGCCCGGAACCAGTGCGATTCCCTCCTCCTCCAGAAGGCGCTCCGCAAGCTCTGCGCTTGAAAGTCCCAGCTCCTTCCCATTGATAAAGATATAAAACGCACCCTTCGGACATCTGCAGCTAAGTCCGGGAATCTCATTGATGGCCTTTACCGCATAATTCCGGCGTCTCTGGTATTCGGAAACCATTGTTTCGACTTCGTCCGTCTCTCCCTGCAGCGCCGCGATCGACGCCTTTTGGACAAAGGAGGGTGCGCAGGTCACATTATGCTGATGAATCTTGTTCATGGCAAGGATGTATTCCTCCGGGGCCGCCACATACTCCAGCCGCCAGCCGGTCATCGAATACGCCTTCGACATGCCGTTTAAGGTGAAGGTCCTCTCCTTCATGCCTGTGAGTGAAGCGATGCTGACATGCTCTGCCCCGTCGTAGACCAGGCGTTCATACACCTCGTCTGCAATCACAAGAAGATCATGTTGGATGGCAATCTTTGAAATCTCCTCTAGTATCTGCCTTTTAAGAACGCCGCCGGTCGGATTGTTCGGCGTCACGAGAACAATGGCCTTTGTTTTTTCCGTGACTTTTTCGCGGATCTCATCCAGATCCATCTCGTAATCCCGTTCCTCTTTAAGCATATAGCTCGCCGGCACGGCTCCTAAAAGCCGCGGAACATTCACATAATTCATCCAAACCGGATCCGGAACCAGGATCTCATCCCCTTCATCCAGGATCGTACACAAAAGATCAAAAATCGCCTCCGACAGGCCGACCGTCACAAGGATCTCCGATGCCTCGTACGGAATATGGTTCCGCTTTGCCAGCTTTTCTGCGATTGCCTCCCGAAGCTCCATATCCCCGTAGTTGGAGGTATAAAATACCTCGCCCTTTGCAAGGCTTTCCCTGCATGCTTTCTTTATATATTCCGGCGTATCAAAATCCGGGCGTCCGATTTCGAAATGGAGTACATGCTTCCCCGCGCGCTCCATTGCCAGCGCCTTTTCATTGACCTTTCGGATCCCCGACGGGAGAAGATTTTCCATACGTGCCGCAATTTTCGTTTTCATACCCGTTCTCCCTTCTTTTCATCTATACGAACCGGAAGCCAAAACCGCCCAAGACTCTGTCAAGGCTGCCGCATGCAGAGAGAGGAACATATTTTCCGGACACACCGCCCTCGGAGAAGCTGGAGACCCGGATTGTAAAGTCGATGCCCTGGCCTGCCAAATGGATCAGATGCGTGTTTGTATTCACATCCGGGTCTGAAATGATTTTTGAATGTGTCCTGTCAAACCCGATTCCTGCAAGCGCTACGGCTGCATGGACGTTCACATTTCTCGGATACAGCCCTGCCGCCTCTCTCGTGGGCCCCTCATAGACCACGGTGCGCACCGCATCTTCTCTCCCCAGGCTTTTCGGATTTTTGATCGTCTCAATCGAGACCTCCGTCAGGACGCTCTGCCCATCGGAAATGCCGTCGAGCCCCAGGATCGCACCATGGGGTAGATAAACGCTTGTACCGTGAGCCGCCGCCGCTTTTTCTACGCACTCTCTCCACGCATCGTCGCGAAAGGCCGTCATGGAAAACGGCATGACATCGCAAAAGGCCAGCGCCATCTCTGCATACTCCTTCAAAACCTCCGCCGTCGCGCATTCCACGACCAGATCAAGCCCTTCAAGCATTCCCGCATCCAGCTTCGAAACCACCTTGGCCCCACAGATACTCGTATCCTTTATAAACGGATCATATACAAACGCAATATCGGCACTCTTGTTTTCCATGACATGCTCTGCCATGGCCTTTCCAATTTTTCCGCCGCCTAAAAATGCAACCTTCTTCATCTTGATTCCTCCTTGTCTCAATGTCTACGATACCGCTCCATCACCGTCAAAAGCCGTTCCATGGCCGCCGCCGCCTTCTCCTTATCCTGTGAAAAATTAATGCGGAACTGATGGAGATACTGCGGGCCGAACTCCGTGCCCGGCGTGACAGTCACATTGGCCAGTTCCCGCACGATCCGGATAAACGGATGAAGCGAGACCTCCAGATCCGGGATCGTAACGAACAGATAGCTCCCGCCCTCCGTCGGCCTTGCCGTGACGCCCGGCGCTTTTTTTAAGATCTCTAAAATCACATCCCGGATCTCCTGGTGTGCCGCCACACGTGCCGACATAAAGCCCTCCGGCTCGTGGAACCAGGTCTTAAATACCGCCTGGTTGTAGCCGCTGCAACGGAGCGCCATGATCGCCTGCAGCTTTTCCATACGCTCGATGACGGACGCCGTACCGAAGGCCACACCAAGGCGGAAACCGCTTAAGGACTCGGTCTTGGAGGGCCCCAGAATCGTAATCAAGTTATCCGGCAGCTCCTTTTGCGCGCACAGATGCGTATAGGAGACACCTGGGTATACCTGGCGGGAATAAAGCTCGTCCACGATCAGCGTCACCGCATATTTCTTCGCCAAAGCCGCGATCCCCACGATCTCCTCATAGGAGTACACACAGCCTATCGGATTGTTGGGGTTGGAGAACAAGAAGACACGGACACCGCTCTTAAATGCTTCCTCCAGCGACCCCAGATCGATCCCCGCACCGGTCTTCGCTGTCTCATAGCTTAAAACCACCGGGACCAGCTCGCCGCCAAAGAATTCCACCATTTTTCTGTTGGCAAAATAGTCCGGTTCCACGATCGCAACCTTGTTGCCCGGCATGATATTTGCGCCCATCGCCAAAAACAGCGCACCCTGGGTCCCCGGTGTCAAAATCACATTCTCCGTCGGATCGATCGACGCTCCCGTAAACGCAGAAAGGCTCCCGGCCACGTCCTCAAGGATCTGCTTTCTTCCGCGGTACGGCGTGTAGGCCTGGGCCGCTCCCTCCTCAAAGCCCTTTGCAAATACTTCAAAGCTTCCCGGCGTCGGGACATGGGCATCCACGTCTCCGTGTGAAAAGTCCACGGCAGCCCCGGGAAGCTTTTCCCCGCGCAGATCCAGCTTCTGTGACTTCTGCAGCGCCTCCTGTCCCGGCGCATTGTCGATACCGAGTCCGGCAAATTTTTCTTCAATTGTCATGATTGAAATCCTCCCAGCTTTTTCTTTAAGCATACCATGGTATGGCTCCCATGTCTAATACCCCGTTTTGCATAAGCTTATGTCAAAAAAGGAATACCGCGCAAACCGGATCAAAGCCTCTATCCGGGTAGCGGGTATTCCTTTAAATATTCTACAAATTTTTTCTGTTTTTCCGTCAGCTCCATATTCCGGTTGCAAAGCAGATGGATCGGGCGTATCGTCTCCGGATGATCAATTTTATAAAAGCAAAGCTTGTCCGTGCGGCCCGTGTAAAAGGGCACAAAGGAGCGGGTAAAGGTGGCTCCCTCCCCAGCGTATGCCAGATAGTAGGCCGTCAAGAGCTGATCCAGCTCCATGACGACGTGGGGAGAAAAGCCCGCATCGCGGCAAATTCTCATTCCGCGGTTCTGCATGTCATTCCCTTTCTTTAAAAATAAAAACCTTTCGTTGGAAAAGTGCTGCATCGAGATGCCACGAATCTCCGGGCCCATCAGACGGCCGCTCACCATATCCTCGAAGCGCAGCGCATATGCCTTCAAATCCCGGTTCACCGGATACGCACTCGGCACCGCCAGAACGATCATCTCTTTTTTGATCTCGACAAGTTCCAGTTCCACAGGCATCTCACGGTTGACGGAGATCCCTATATCCGCAATCCCGGCCTTTAAAAATTCCCGGAGGTCATAATCGTTCGTCTCCATCAGCTTGATGGTATAATCCGGATTCTCCGCCTGAAAGCCGGATACGATCGGCGGAAGAATGTATGTGCAGAAAAAGGATGGCGCCACGATCGTCAGATCGCAGCCTCTCTGCTCTCTAAAAGCCTCGCAGCATTGCTCGAGCTCTGCCTGGAGCTCCTGCATCCTGCTGAAGTATTCAAGAATTGTCTCTCCCTCCGGCGTGACCTTTAAGGGAACCGATCCCCGGTCAAAAATAGGAACGCCAAGCCGCCGCTCCACCTTTCTGACTACCTTGCTTAAAGCCGGCTGCGAAATATATTGTTTCCTCGCCGCACCCGAAAAGCTTCTCTCCGCCTGCACCGCCATCACATATGCCATATCACGAAACTCGATCGGCTCCATCGCTTCCCTTTCCTCTGCTCAATACGACGCAATTCCGTTTTTGGTTTTTTTATTTTATCACACCTTTCCAGGAGTTACAACCCCATGTGTGGAGCATGTGCGAGAAATCTTGGAAGCGAACGGCTATGAGCCCATTGTCTTCCACGCAAACGGGCAGGGAGGAAAACGGCTGGAGGAGATGATCCGGGAAGGCCATATCCTGGCGGTCGCAGATATCACCACCGGCGAACTCACGCAGGAGC
>CAJTEE010000002.1:0-596541 GCA_910575275.1 Lachnospiraceae bacterium
ACACAAATCTGGAACGACAAAACCATTGGAATCTATGGTTTGTGTTCTGCACGGATTGTGACAAAACGACAAAATAAGGCGTTTCGGGGGTTTGGGTTTCAAATTATTATATGGCATTTTTCGGACAGGCAATCGACACGCTTTCCCTTCTTGTCATCGCGATGGGCTCCGGGCTCGGCGTATGGGGAGCGATTAACCTGCTTGAAGGATATGGGGCGGATAATCCAGGCTCCAAAAATCAAGGGATCAAGCAGTTAATGAGCGGTGGTGGGATCATCGTGATCGGCATGAAGCTGATCCCTTTGCTCTCCGGGCTGTTCGGTTAAGGAGCCGTCCATGGAGTATATCCTTGATCAAATTAATCAATGGATCAAACAATTCCTGATCGGCTGCATTAACGGAAATCTCTCCGGACTGTTTGATACGGTAAATGCAAAGGTGGGTGAGATTGCAGCAGATGTAGGAAAAGCGCCGGCAGATTGGAATGCCGGCGTTCTCTCCATGATCCGATCCGTTTCCGACACGGTAATCGTACCGATTGCCGGCATGATCCTTGCATTTGTGCTCACGTATGAATTGATCCAGATGCTAACAGACCGGAATAACCTGCATGACATAGATAGCTGGATTTTCTTTAAATGGGCTTTTAAGTCCTTGATCGCCATCTATCTCTTGACCCATACCTTTGAGATGGTGCTGGCAGTCTTTGACGTGGCGCAGCATGTGGTAGAGGGGAGTGCAGGCGTCATTCATGGAACGACGCAGATAGACGTGACTGCCGCAATCGGCAGTCTCACTGCATCCTTAGAAGAAATGGAGAATGCAGAGCTGTTTGGCTTGTGTATGGAGACATTGCTGATCCGGTTTACCATGAACATCATGAGCTGGTGCATTTTTATCATCATTTACGGCCGTATGATTGAAATTTTTTTGTGCTGTTCGATCGGGCCGATTCCGATGGCGACAATGACGAACCGGGACTGGGGGCAGATGGGGCAGAATTACATGCGGACCTTGTTTGCCCTCGGTTTCCAGGGGTTTTTGATTCTTGTGTGTGTAGGCATCTATGCGGTATTGGTACAGGCAATTCCCACGGCTGCTAATCTGCATACAGCGATTTGGACGGTGGCCGGGTATACCGTATTGCTTTGCTTCAGCCTGTTTCAAACAGGAAGCCTTGCAAAAACATTTTTTAATGCCCATTGATCTGTAAACAAATCTTTTATGAGAAAAAAGGAGGTTTTATGCCCTATGTGACGGTTCCAAAAGATTTATCCCGTGTAAAGGATAAACTCGCCTTTAATCTGACCAAACGACAGTTCATCTGTTTTTTGACCGCGGGCGGGATCGGACTGCCATTCTATTTAGGTTCTCGCTCCGTGATCGGCGGTGATATGGCCGCCTTTGGTATGATTGCGAGTATGCTGCCGTGTATGGCCTTCGGCATTTATGAGAAGGATGGGCAGCCGCTTGAAAAGGTTTTATATCATTATATCCGGGCACGGTTCCTCGTGCCGCGGACCCGGCCCTATCGGACGAACAATCTGTATTCCGCGCTGGAAAGGCAGGCGCGACTGGATCAGGAGGTGATGCGGCTTGAAACGCAGGACAGGCAGAACGAATGCGTATAATCCGTTTCCAAAGCTGGTGATTGCAGGGCCCAATGCGGCCCTTACCAGACAGGAGAAAAAACGCCTGGCCGCTTCGGTAAAAAAGGCCAAGCGGGATGGAAGGATTCCGAGAACCGCCCAAGAGACCATTCCGTATCGGGAGATGTATCCGGATGGGGTCTGTCAGGTGGAGGAGAAACGATTCTCAAAGACGATACAGTTTTTTGACATCAATTATCAGTTGGCACAACCGGAGGATAAGGAACAGATTTTTGAAAGCTGGTGCAACTTCTTTAACTACATGGACCCGTCCATGTGGGTACAGCTTTCTTTCCTGAATGAGTATGCCAATCTACAGGACTTTAAACAGTCGATCGCGATCGCGGATAAGGGGGACGGCTATGATGATGTGCGGCGGGAATACGCCGATATGCTGGCCGGGCAGCTTTCTAAAGGGAATAACGGGCTGGTTAAGAAAAAATATCTGACCTTCGGAATTGAGGCGGAGGATATAAGAAATGCCAGAATGCGGCTGGAACGGATCGAGGCGGACCTGCGGGGGAGCTTTAAGGCATTGGGGGTCAAGACACGTTCCCTCTCCGGATACGAACGTTTGGAGGTGCTTCATGATGCGTTCCATCCGGGCGGCAGGGAAAAGTTTCGTTTCGCATGGGATGGGATCGTAAAGACCGGGCTTTCCACAAAGGATTTTATCTGTCCCACATCCTTTGAGTTTCGGGACGGAAAGGTATTTAAGATGGGAAATACATGGGGAGCGGCTTCCTTTGTTCAAATCCTTGCTCCGGAGCTAAACGACCGGATGTTGGCGGATTTTTTGAACCTGGACAGTGCCCTCCTGGTAAACTTTCACATCAAAGCAGTAGATCAGGCCGAGGCTGTCAAAACGATCAAGCGGAAGTTAACCGATATAGAAAAGAGTAAGATCGAGGAGCAGAAGAAGGCCGTCCGTTCTGGATATGACATGGATGTGCTGCCTCCGGATCTGATTACCTATGCGGGAGAAGCAAAAGCACTTTTGGACAATCTGCAATCCCACAATGAGCGGCTTTTTATGGTGACCATGCTGGTGGTGAATACGGCCGCGACCAGGCAGCAGCTGGAAAACAACGTGTTCCAGGCCGCCGGCATAGCGCAAAAATACAACTGTGCTCTGAAGCGGCTGGACTGGCAGCAGGAGCAGGGACTGATGAGCAGCATTCCCATCGGAGTCAACCAGATCGAGATTGAGCGGGGCCTGACGACGAGCAGCACGGCAATCTTTATCCCCTTTACCACGGAGGAGCTTTTTATGGGCGGGGAGGCTCTCTATTATGGAATCAACGCGCTTTCTAGTAACCTCATCATGGCAGACCGCAAACGACTTAAAAACGCGAACGGGCTTTTTTTAGGAGTGCCCGGTTCCGGAAAGAGTTTTTCGGCCAAGCGGGAGATTGCCAACGCTTTCCTGATTACGGATGACGATGTGATTATCACGGACCCGGAGGCAGAGTACGCCCCTCTTGTCAATCGCTTAGGCGGGCAGGTGGTAAAGCTTTCCCCGGTATCCAGGCAATATGTAAATCCGATGGACATCAATCCCGATTATTCCGATGAAGAAGATCCGCTGACCTTAAAAAGCGATTTTATCCTTTCCTTATGTGAGCTGATCGTTGCCAATAAGGACGGGCTGCATCCGGTGGAAAAGACGGTGATCGACCGCTGTACGAGACTGGTCTATCAGGACTATATGGCAGATCCGGCTCCGGAGAAGATGCCGGTGCTGGGAGATTTACACAGGCTCTTAAAAGAGCAGCCGGAACCGGAGGCAGCCCGGCTTGCGACTGCGCTCGAAATCTATGTAACGGGCTCCCTGAACGCGTTTAACCATCATACCAATGTGAACTTAAACAACCGCCTTGTGTGCTATGACATCAAGGAGTTGGGGAAAGCATTAAAAAAGATTGCCATGCTGGTACTTCAGGACCAGGTATGGAACCGTGTCACGATCAACCGGGCCGCCCATAAGACGACATGGTTTTATCAGGACGAATTTCACTTGATGTTAAAGGACGAGCAGACGGCCGCCTATTCGGTGGAGATCTGGAAGCGGTTTCGAAAATGGGGAGGGATTCCCAGCGGCCTTACCCAGAATGTCAAAGATCTGCTTGCGAGCCGGGAAATCGAAAACATTTTTGAGAACAGCGACTTTATCTATATGCTTTCCCAGGCTGCCGGCGACAGGCAGATCCTTGCAAAACAGTTGGGGATTTCTCCGACACAGTTGTCCTATGTTACGCATAGCAATCCTGGAGAGGGTCTTTTATTCTATGGAAATACCATTATCCCGTTTGTGGATCACTTCCCCCATAACACGGAGCTGTACCGTATCATGACGACAAAGCCCGGGGAAGGAACGAAAGAGGCACCCCATGAAAGATAAAAAGGAACAGCAGAAACGAAGAATCAAACAACGGTATGCCAGAGAGCTTAGAGAAACAAGGAGACAGGCAGAAAGCGCAGCAGTTGGAGCGAGTCAGGCAACAGATGTTATCCGGGATACCATTCAGGCAGGTTCGTCTTTTTGGACAGGCCACAAAGGAGTTTTGATCGCGCTGGGAGGTTTTGCCCTGCTTTTTGTGTTGGTCGTATCGCTGTTGTCTTCTTGTTCCGTTCTATTCGAGAGTGGGGCGGGAGCTTTGCTGTCCGGTACATATACCGCAAACGATCAAGACATTTTGGGAGCCGATGGAGACTACGCGCGGATAGAAGCGGACCTGCAGGCTGAAATTGCAAACATGGAAAGTACCCATCCCGGTTATGATGAATATCGCTACAACGTAGATGAGATCAACCATAATCCGCATGAGCTAATCAGCTATCTGACGGTCCGGTATGAGGATTTTACCCAGGCAGAGATACAAGAAGTCCTGCGTTGCGTTTTCGGAAACCAATATGTCCTTACCCTCACAGAGGAGGTACAGATCCGATATAAAACCGTGACGACTACAAGCACAGACCCGGAAACCGGAGAGAGCATCATGGATACGGAGGAGATTCCCTATGAGTACCATATCCTGCATGTAACATTGAAAAACAGGGGGCTGGAGGCGACGGTATTTCCGGAGTTAACGCCAAAGGAACAGGAACGATACCGGCTTCTGTTACAGGTACAGGGATTAAAACCTTATCTGTTTGGGGAGGACATCTATGCCAATCCGAGCGAAGGAGGAACGTATGAGATACCGGGAGAAGCCCTTTCCGACCCTTCGTTTGCGGCATTGATCGCGGAAGCGGAGAAGTATCTGGGATACCCTTACGTCTGGGGCGGCAGTTCTCCGTCTACATCTTTTGACTGTTCGGGATTTGTATGCTGGGTATTTACGGCAAGCGGCGTCTGCAACATGCCCCGGACGACGGCTCAGGGGATTTATAATCAATGTACCAGAATATCTCCATCGGAAGCAAAGCCAGGGGATATTATTTTTTTTACCGGAACCTACAACAGCCCGGGGCCGGTATCGCATGTCGGAATCTATGTGGGGAACGGCAGGATGATCCATGCCGGTTCCCCGATCCAGTATGCGGACATAAATTCGAACTATTGGAAACGACATTTTTATGCATATGGCCGTCCGTAATGCGGCCGGAAGGAGACAAGTTGGCATTTACAAAACTTGAAAAAATTGAACAGGAGCTTGCCAGGGCCAGGGATAAACTGTCCGTGTGGCAGAGGAAAGTGCGAGACCTGGAACAGCGAAAGCAGGAGGAAGAAAATACTCGGATCGTGGGTATGGTGCGGGCTGTGAAGCTGACTCCCTCCCAGCTCGCAGAGCTTTTAAAGCAACCAGGAATATTTTCGCTCCCTGATCCGGACGAACCAGAAAAAGAAAAGGAGGATCGTAAAAATGAGAAATAGACTGCGCAGAATAGCGGCAATGCTTGTGATGTTTGCCTGCATGGGAGGCTGCTCTGTGGCTGCCTATGCGGGAGGGCCGGATTATGAGGAGCCCAAAGTGGCCGTAACGGAGAATCCCATGAAGGAAAAGGAATCTTCGCCCCTGACTCCGGAGGGAACCGGGACAGTTCTTGATAACGTGATAGATGAAGACGGTAAGGAATTTTATACGATTATGACTCCGGATGAGCATATCTTTTTTCTTGTCATTGACAAGCAGAGAGAGGCAGAGAATGTATATTTCCTTGATTCCGTGACAGAAAAGGACTTGCTTTCTCTGATCGGGGAGAACGCAGCAGAGACGGTAGAATTGGAAAAACCGAAGGCTGAGCCATGTAGATGCAAGGTTCTTTGCGAAGCCGGAGAAGTCGATACAGCTTGTCCCGTGTGCCTGCTTGACCGAAAACAATGCAAGGGGGAGACAAGAGCCGCGGACGCAGAAAGTCCCAAACCGGAAACGGTCAAAAGAGATAGAAAAGGCAGCGCCGGCGCGGTGATCCTGATTGCAGTCGCAGCGTTGGCCGCCGGAGGAGCCGGGTATTATTTTAAAATTTTAAAACCGAGGAGGGAGTTGGATGCAGCGGATGATTTTGATGATATCGAATTTTTAGACGGGCCGGAGGAAGATGAATCGGCTGAGGATGAGGCCGACGGAGAGGGGCGTGAAGAATGACCAATGCGACGGAGGGAGATCACAGGCAGGAGGTGGTCACGGAGCTCCGCCTGACAGAGATGCATCCCTTTAAAGGGCACCCCTTTCAGGTAAAAGAGGATGAGGCCATGCTGGAGACAGCGGAAAGCATCCGTGAGGTCGGAGTACTTGTCCCTGCAATCGTCCGTCCGCTTGCAGAAGGCGGCTATGAGATTCTTGCCGGGCACCGGCGCCATCGGGCCAGTGAATTGGCGGGAAAGGAGACGATGCCAGCCGTGATACGGGAGTTAGACGACGATACCGCCATGATCCTTTTGGTGGACAGCAATCTTCAGCGTGAAAGCCTGCTCCCGAGTGAGCGGGCTTTTGCTTATAAAATGAAGCTGGAAGCGCTAAAACGGCAGGCAGGTCGCCCGGCGAAAGAAAATGGTTCCCCGTTGGGGAACCATTTTGAAAAGAAGTCCAGTGAACTGTTAGCCGAGCAAACAGGACAGAGCAAAAACCAAATTTTTCGCTTTGTCCGTCTGACAGAACTGATCCCGCCTATGTTAAAGATGGTGGACGAGAAGAAGATAGGGTTTCAATCGGCCTATGAACTTTCCTTCCTGACAAAGGAGGAGCAGGAAAAGCTGTTTGAGATGATGGGATATGAACAGTCCACTCCCTCTATCTCCCAGGCGCAGCGGATGAAACAATACAGCCGCGAGGGAAGTCTGACAGAGGAGAAGATGCTTGCCATTCTGTCGGAGGAAAAGAGACACGATCTGGATAAAATCACATTTACATCGGACAGGCTCCGGAAATATTTCCCAAAGAGCTATACTCCGAAAAGGATGGAGGAGGTCATCATTAAGCTGTTGGAACAATGGCAGAGGAGGCGCTGGCAGCAGCATGAGCGATAAAAAGGAGGAGGGAGTAAGGAAGGAATGCCGTATTTTACAGAAAATCCGTTCGAACGTATGATGCAGCAGAAACCGATGGGCCGGCCGGAGGCCGGTTCTTTAAAGCTGCCCCCTGACCATTTTTGCTATGGATGTTCCAGCTATAGAAAGATCTGCTTTGGAATTTGTCACCGTAAACTGAAGCGATGGCGGAAAGAAAAGAAGGGGGAATGCGAATGAAGTTGGTGATTGCGGAAAAAGCCTCCGTAGCGAATTCGGTCGCCGCTGTCCTGGGAGCTGGAATCCGTAAAAAAGGGTATCTGGAGGGAGGCGGTTTTCTTGTTTCCTGGTGTGTGGGGCATCTGATACGGCTGGCGGATGCAGCCGCTTATGGGGAGCAGTATAAAAACTGGCAGCTTGAGACCCTGCCGATTCTGCCGGTAAAGTGGAGCTATCGGGTGGCCGACGGAAAAGAAAAACAGTTTCAAGTTTTAAAAGAGCTCATGAACCGCATGGATGTGGAAGGGGTAATCAATGCCTGTGATGCCGGCCGTGAAGGAGAACTGATCTTCCGTCTGGTGTATGAACAGGCAGGTTGTAAAAAGCCGGTGGAGCGACTGTGGATTTCCTCGATGGAGGATTCGGCGATCCGGGAGGGCCTTTCGCATCTTCGCCCCACAGCCGAGTATGACAGGCTTTATGAGGCGGCCTTATGCCGGTCACGGGCCGATTGGCTGGTTGGTATGAATGCGACGCGTCTGTTCTCCTGTCTGTATCACCGCACCTTAAATATCGGACGGGTCATGACACCGACGTTGGCGCTGCTTGTAAAAAGGGAGGCAGATATCTATACATTTAAGCCTGCTGCCTTTTATAGGATTATTCTGACGCTCCCGGGAATGACGGTCAAGGGGAAAACGATGCAGGATCGGGCGCAGGCCAAAGAGCTGGAGGCGGCTTGTAGGGCGGCAGACTGCGTGTATGTGGAAACGATCGAAAAAAAGGAGAGGGAGGAGAGGCCGCCGGCCTTATACGATCTGACGACGCTACAGAGGGAGGCAAACCGATTTTTAGGGTTTACGGCCCAACAGACTTTGGATTATCTGCAAGCCTTGTATGAAAAACGGCTATGCACCTATCCCCGCACGGATAGCCGGTTTTTGACCTCTGATATGGCAAAAGACCTCCCTGATCTGGTGCAGACAGCAGCGGCGGCGATACAGATATCGAAAGATGCCCCGTTTCCCTGTAATGCGGTGCAGGTCGTCTGTGACAGGAAGGTGAGCGATCATCATGCGCTCCTTCCTACCATGGGTCTTCAGAAAGCGGACCTTGGTGCACTGCCAGGAGGGGAGCGCGCCCTTCTACGGCTGCTCATAGTGCGGCTTTTATGCGCAGTGGGGCAGCCTTATCAATACGCAGAAACAACCGTATCGGTCAAGTGCGCCGGCCACATATTTCAGGCAAAGAAAGAGGAAATCATACAGCCTGGCTGGCGGGAGTCGGAGGGGAGCTTCTGGGGGCAGTCAAAAGGAAAAGAGAAACCGATTCGGGAGGACAACAAAGCCCTTGTGTTGTCCGAAGGACAAACCTGCAGCGTGATCGCTGTCGAAGTCAAAGAGGGGGAAACGACTCCTCCGCTCCATTTTACAGAAGATACCCTTCTGGCTGCCATGGAGACAGCGGGAGATATGCCCTACGATGCAGAGAGAAAAGGACTTGGCACGCCTGCCACGCGCGCCGGTATTTTAGAAAAGCTGATTCGATCCGGATTTGCAGAGCGCAGACAGAAGGAGGGAAGAACCTATTTGCTTCCAACAAAAAAGGGATTGGCCTTAGCCGGAATGCTGCCGGAAACTATCCAGTCTCCTGCTATGACGGCCGAATGGGAGCATCAACTAAAGGAGATTGAGCATGGTACGGCGGCTTCGGAATCGTTTATGCGGCAGATCGAAGCGATGTTAAAGGAGCTGATCCAGACTTACCGACTGACACAGACGGATACGTCTCTTTTCCCAAGCGACCGGGCGACTGTCGGAACGTGTCCTCGATGCGGCGGCTCTGTGGTTGAGATAAAAAAGGGATTCGTGTGTGAAAAACGGAGCTGTGGTTTTGCGCTTTGGAAGGGAAACCGATTTTTCACGGCAAAGAAGAAGGAACTTACAAAAGAGCTGGCGGCAGCACTTCTGAAAGACGGGAAGGCAAAGCTCCCCGGATGCTACTCGGAAAAGACCGGGAAGCTTTATGATGCCGTTGCGGTTCTGAACGACGATGGCGGACAGTACGTGAATTTAAAGCTGGAATTTGAAGGAGGAAAAGGCAAATGAAGGAAGAAAAAGAAAAAATGATCCGTTTTATTGACAGCCATTATAACCCCCTGTTTTATATCCCGGACGGAGGGAATGTAGTGCTGACCTATTCGGACGGGGAGAAGGCAGTCCGGCCCTGCAAATTTTTGGATGAATATCATACCCAGGTGGGTTACAACGTGTACCATATCTGCCAGTTTGCCGAGCTGATGGAGCAAAACGGGACCTCCTATGAGCCGGAAAAGCCCATGCCCCTTCCCAGGCTGTGTTACAGCACGCTGCCTGCCACGGGAGAGTTGATTCTGCTCATTCAGGGAGAAAAGGGCTATCGGAAATGCGAATATTCCGTGCCTCATCGGAAGCAGAATGAAATGACAGCGGCACAGGAAAACCGACGCATGGGCGTGACGCCCCAGCAGGCGGCGGCCATGATGGGAGGAGCCATGCGGGGCTGGTCTACCCCTGCGGCACGGACCAGCAGCTATGACTTAAAAGGAAATCCGGCCGCTCCGATAGGGGAAAAGGCGCTAAAGCATAAGGAGGAGGCGCGTTAAGATTATCCAGACGCAGGAACGGGAAAATACCTATACCGTGCTGAAAGTCTGCGCCCTGATCCGAGAGCCGTACAGCGAACAGCGCCACGCTACCACCAGGGAACGGGCAAAAACGGCGGGTATTAGGCCCCCGAACCGGGATGCAGGCTTCAAACCATAAAATAACACGAATTGCGCCCCGGTACAGGAATGTCCTTTCTGTGTCGGGGTGTTTTTTCTTTGGAACCTATGAGCTATTTTGAAGCCGGAAAAGGAGTCGCCATAATGGTAAATCAGAAACAAAGCAAAAAGGAAAAGCTGCAGGAGATCACTGCGGGTATTGAGCGGGGAATCAAGGAGCTGTTTGAAAGTGATAAATATGCGAATTATCTCCGCACCATGTCGCGGTTTCCCAGATATTCCACGAATAATATTATGCTGATTCATATGCAGATGCCCCATGCCAGCCTGGTAGCCGGGTACAGCAAGTGGAAGAACCAGTTTGGCCGCCATGTGAAAAAAGGGGCGCAAAGCATTAAGATCATCGCCCCGACTCCGTTCGAGAAAAAGGTGGAGAAAATCAAACGAGACCCGGATACCAAGGCACCGATACTGGATCAGGATGGAAAAGCCATACTGGAAGAAAAAGAGATACAGATCCCCATGTTCAAGGTTGTATCCGTTTTTGACGTGTCCCAGACAGAGGGAAAGCCTCTGCCCCAGATTGCGAGCGATTTAAAAGGGGACGTACAGAATTATGAGATTTTCATGGAGGCCCTGCGGCGATCCTCCCCGGTTCCCCTGCAGGTAGCTCCGATCCGGGACAACGCGGACGGCTTTTTCAATGCGGATACCCAGAGCATTACCATCCGGGAAGGGATGAGCGAGGTACAGACAGTTTCTGCCGCTGTCCATGAGATCACACATGCCAAGCTCCACAATTATGAGAAGGGGTGCCTTACCGCCGCAAAGGAGGGCGAAACGAAGGATCCGCCTAAGCCCAAAGATCGGAGAACCGAGGAGGTGGAGGCCGAGAGCGTCTCCTACTCGGTCTGCCAGTATTACGGCATCGAGACCGGGGCAAACAGCTTCGGTTATATCGTCAGCTGGAGCAAGGGGAAGGAGCTGCCGGAGCTAAAAGCCAGCCTGGATACGATCAACAGGACAGCTAGGAGCCTGATCCATGACATTGATACGCACTTTGCCAAAATCTGCAAAGAGCGGGGAATCGGCCTGGATGTGCAATCGGAACAGACGGTTCAGGAGCAGGAGGGACATTTTGACCGGGAGGATTCTGTAAGGAAGGACACCTTGCTGGATCAGTACCCCATGCCGGATGCAGGCCGTAATCCGGAAGAACCGGGCACTGGCCGCGGCTATCTGGACGAAGATATGCTGCCCCTCTCCAAAGATCGGGCCATGGAACTTCTGGAACAGGATTTTACCATCTATGCCGTTGGGGGCGGAGGCAGCGCGGAAATGGTTTTTGACCGGGAGGATCTGGAGGAACGGCCCGCAGGGGTGATGTTCACGGTTCCCCGTGAGGAATGGGAACAGAGCAAAGAGTTTGACAAACAGGTGCAAGACCGTCTGAACCGCCAGGAGGAACGGGAGGCAGCTTTCCTGGAACATAGCGGGGACTGCTTTGCCATCTACCAGGTCAAAGACGAGGATTCCCAGGGAGTGCGCTATATGGGAATGGACTGGCTGGAATCGAAGGGACTGGCCGTGGAACGTGCCAACTATGACCTGATCTATACCGGGCAGCTTTCTGTAGATAATGACGGCGGCCCGGCCCGGCAACTGGAATCTTTGTATGAACAGTTTAATATCCGCCATCCGGCAGACTATCACAGTCCCTCTTTAAGCGTCAGTGACATCATTGCCGTAAAGCAAAACGGCATGTTATCCTGCCATTACTGTGATAGCTTCGGTTTCCGGGAGCTGACCGGCTTTCTTGAAAGAGAGAACCCACTAAAAAATGCAGAATTGCAGGTTAAAAACGATTACGGGATGACTGACGGGCTTATCAGCAATGACCCAAAAGAGCCTACAGTTGCCGAGATGGAACGGCAGGCCCTCTCTGGCCAGTCCATTTCCCTGATGACCCTGGCTGAAGCCATACACCGGGAGAACCGGGAAAAGAAAAAATCAGTTGTAGAACAGCTTAAAAACCAGCCCAGACAGGAGCATAAAAAGGCAGCGCCAAAAAGAAGCGCAGAAAGAGAGATCTGATATGGGAAACTTTACATTTGACGAAGCAAACCTGATGTGCATTTACAATACCGGGACAAAGGAGGGCCTTATGGAGGCGCTTAGAGAGATGCGCGGCTATCTGGAGTCGGACGAGGCAGAGCTTCTTGCCCTTACGGATTCCACGCTGGAAAAGCTCTCTCGCATGAGCGAGGCGGAGTTTGCGGCTTTGGAGCTGTGCCCGGATTTTAATGAAAAGGAGGCTGCGGATGCCGAGTAAACTACAGAACTATACAGCGATGGCCGAGTATGAGGCGTCCCGTCTGACCAGCAGTTTCCAGCAATGGACAGCGTTTCTTACCACAGCCTCCCGCCTGTATAAATATCCCTTCCCGGAGCAGCTCATGATCTTTGCCCAGCGGCCCGATGCCACGGCCTGTGCAGACTATGACCTCTGGAACAAGACCATGCGACGGTATGTGCGGCGCGGCTCCAAAGGGATCGCGCTCATTGATGACAGCGGGGACAGGCCGAGGCTCCGTTATGTCTTTGATGTTTCCGACACCGGAGGCCGTGAAAACGCCCGCCGTCTCCAGCTCTGGCAGTACCGGCCGGAGCATGAAGCGCTGGTCACGGAGGCACTGGAAAATGTCTACGGGATTTCCGGCGCGTCCGGCCTTGCCGACCAGTTGGAGAAGGTGGCCGCCCGTCTTGTAGACGAATACTGGCAGGAACACCGGCGTGATCTGATGGACATCGTTGACGGCAGCTTTCTGGAGGAGTATGATGACCTTAATATTGAAATCGCTTTTAAGAGCGCGGCAACGGCCAGCATTACCTTTTCCCTGATGTCCCGCTGCGGCATGGAGCCGGAAAACTACTTTGAGCATGAGGATTTTCTAAGTATCTTTGATTTCAATACCCCCGTCGTTGTCAATGCCCTTGGCACGGCGGTCAGCCAGTCAAGCGGCCAGGTGCTGCGGCAGATTGGTGTAACCATCAAGCACTACGACTATGAAAGGAGCATGGCAAATGAGCGAACTGACTTACACGCAGAGAGGAGACTATCTGTTCCCGAACCTGGTATTGGAGAAGACGGAAACAACGCAGCCCCTGGGCAAATACGGCAGGATGCGGAAAACCTATCTGAAGGAACACCGCCCGATCCTTTACAACAACCTTCTGCTTTCCGGGAAACTGACAGAACATCTGGCCGAGATCGACACGGCAGCGAACCGGAGGCTGGAACAGCTCATACCGGAGCTGACGAAAACAGCGGGCGTGACGGAAAGTCTGAAAGCCGCCGATCCGATGAAGTGGGTGGGACTGGCCAACAACTGCAAGGCACAGGCCGAGGAAATGATCCAGACGGAACTTATATACAACTGACCCTGCCGTTGTTCCCCTCCGAGCAGGAACAGATCAGAGCGATTGACGAAGCAGAGAGTGTGAAAATGCCCTCTGCTTTTTCTATGCCCGAAAACGATGGAAAGACACCGCAGGAGACGGAAAAACCGGTACATGAAACGGCGGAGCAGACACCAATTTTGGGGACTGTAAAGCAGACACCAATCCCGGAGACCGTAGAGCCGACACTCACCCCGGAGACAGCAAAGCAAACATCCGCTTTAGAGACGCCGAGACAGACTTCGGCCCTGGAAACCGTAGAGCCGGCATCGCCCCCATCAGCTCCCACACCGGAAAACACACAATCTTCCGACTCGCAGGCGGCCATTGACGCCGCCCTCCAGGAATGGAACGGCAGCCTTGCCAACAAACAGGCAGTGGCCTATTACATGAAAACCCATGCCCGCGATAAGGACACGGCGGCATGGCTGAGAAAGGAATACGGCGATGACCTCCCGGCCTTTCCGGTTCCTGAAGCCGGTACAGACTTGCCATGGCCCAGGGTACAGCGCCGGATTGCCCAGCTTATCAAGGAAGAATGCTTTATCACTCCAGAAGAAGAATCACAGATCGGACAGGATTGGGAAAACCGCTACGTTGTCATGGAAAGCCAGGATTCCTACATGGAACCGGGGCGCGGCGCCTATGTGGTCTGGGATAATCTGAACCAGGAATGTGTCTTTGGAGATAACAACCGGATCAGGTCATTTTATGATGAAGCCTCCGCTATGGAATTTATGCGGGAGCTGGAACGCCAGGAAAAGGCCCCGCCCGATCTGTCCGGCCAGACTATGACCCGCCAGGGAGATACCATTACCATTGGGAACGGTGAAGCGGTCACCCATGAGATCGACCTTACTGTGACGGACGAGGAATGGGAACAGGTCAAAGAGGCGATACCGGAAAGCCCTGCGCCTCCGGCCACGGCCTGTGATCCCCTTGCCTCGGCTTACCAGATGGGCGATACGGTCTATCTGGATGATAAACCCTTTACGATCATGGAGGTAGGGATGTTCGATATTCATTTGAACGACCCTTCCCTGCGTTTCCCTGTTTCCAGAGCAGAGGGAAAAGAACAGTTTGAGCGGCTGCTGCGGCAAGATTCCCGCAATGGCCATATCACCGAGTTTTTGCCTGCCAGCCTGAAAGGAATCAATGACGATCTGCGGGAGGTGCTGACTGCGGGCCTGCTCACCGGGCAGGACAAAGAATATATTTCCGGATGGATCCGCTCCGGGGAAGGCAATACCCGGATTGCAAAACGTCTTTCCGAGACCTTTGCGGGCCGCGCCGAGACCATGGAGCTTATGACCGGCGAACCGGCTGACTATTTTACTTCCAATACCGGCATAGAGGTAGAAATACACGATAAGTTTTCTTCCCGACGTTCTGCGTCCTGGGGACAGATCGCGCCGGTTCTCCGTGCTTTGTACCAGCAGGAGCTTGACGGATTTTCCCATGAGCCGGTGCAGAGGGAGGGAACCCGCCTGGAAGGGGAACCGTCCTACCAGGTGGGGGACAAAGTGATCCTTCCCTATCCTTTCTGGGAAATCTCCGGCACGATAGGGTATATTGGCGAGGTGGATGTGCGGATTGACACTGGCCCCTATGTCTGGAGCCATGAGATGGTCAACCGGGAACAGTTCGAGGAATTTCTGCGCCGGGACGGGCGAAATGCACATCTGTTCCAGCCCTCTGTCCCGGAACAGGCACAGACGGAGATCACGGCGGAGCCTGTGACCCTCTATCCGGGGGATAAAAACAACCTGCCCTATGATATTGTGGCGGAGCGGCTCCATATCGAGGAACCGGAGCATATGCTGCTCGAACCGACCACACCGGCTCCGGCCACTGAAAATTTCCGCATTACGGATGACGCTCTGGGGGAAGGAAACTTAAAGAGCAAATTCCGCATGAATATGGAGGCAATCCGTACTTTGCAGGCGATTGAAGCGGAAGGCCGCAGCGCTACCGCCGCCGAGCAGGAAACCCTATCCCGCTATGTAGGCTGGGGAAGTATGCCAGATGCTTTTGATGAAAATAAAACCACCTGGGCAAAAGAATATGCAGAGCTGAAAAGCATACTGTCCCCGGAAGAATACGCATTGGCCCGCTCGTCTACGTTAAATGCCCACTATACAACCCCGGCTGTGATCAAGGCCATCTATGAAGCGGTGGAAAACATGGGCTTTACGACCGGGAATATCCTGGAACCCTCCTGCGGGATCGGAAACTTTTTCGGGCTTGTGCCGGAAAGCATGGCAGCCTCCCGCCTTTATGGTGTGGAGCTGGATTCGGTCAGCGGGCGTATTGCCAGACAGCTCTATCCGAAAGCAAACATTGAAATCAATGGTTTTGAAAAAACGCAATATCCGGATGGTTTTTTTGACCTGGCAGTTGGAAATGTCCCCTTCGGGAACTATAAACTGATCGACCGGCAGTATGAGCGGGAAAATTTCCTGATCCACGATTACTTTTTTGCAAAGACCATGGATAAAGTCCGTGCTGGCGGCCTGATTGCCTTTATCACGTCCAACGGGATCAGCGGCGGCACGCTGGATAAGAAGGATTCGCGGGCGCGGCGTTATATGGCCCAGAGATGTGACCTTTTAGGGGCTGTCCGTCTGCCAAACACCACTTTCCGGGCCAACGCCGGTACGGATATTGCGGTAGACATTGTGTTCCTCCAAAAGAGGGAGGTTCCCCGGCTGCCCGGTGAACCGCTGCCGGAATGGGTGGAAACGGACACGCTGCTGGAAAACGAATTTGTAGGAGGCGATGGCCGGGCGCGTCATGACCATGTTACCCTGAACCGCTATTATCAGGAACACCCGGAAATGGTGCTGGGGAACCTGGATATTGTGACCGGCCCCTTCGGGCCGCAGTTAGTATGCAATCCCATAGAAGGGGCTGTTTTATCGGAGCAGCTCCGTGAAGCCCTGTCCCATATCAAAGGACAGTACCAGGAGGCCCGGCTGCAGGAGCTTCGTGAGGGGGAGGAAATTGACACTTCCATTCCCGCTGACCCCAATGTGAAAAATTTCTCCTATGCCATTGTGGATGGGGAAGTTTACTTCCGGGAGAACAGCCGCATGGTAAAGCCGGACTTGAACGCTACCGCTATGGAGCGGGTAAAAGGTCTGATGGAGCTTAGGGACTGTGTACAGCAACTGATCGCTTACCAGATGGATAACTACACGGACGATGTGATCCTCCGCCAGCAGACAAAATTAAACCGCCTCTATGACGCTTTTTCAGAGAAATACGGCCTGATCAACAGCCGGGGAAATGCCCTGGCCTTTGCCGATGACAGCTCTTATTACCTGCTCTGCTCCTTGGAAGTGCTGGACGAGGAAGGCCAGTTTGAGCGCAAGGCGGATATGTTCAGCAAACGTACCATCAAGCAGCATACCGCCGTTACCAGCGTGGACACCGCCAGCGAAGCACTGTCCGTCTCAATCTCGGAGAAAGCGTGCGTGGACATGGAATATATGTCGGTTCTGACCGGGAAGGACGAGGAAACTCTGGCGGCGGAGCTGCGGGGCGTGGTATTTTTAGATTTCACGCCGGAATCGGGCGGCCCTCACATTTACCGCACCGCCGATGATTTTCTTTCCGGCAATGTTCGGGAGAAGCTCCATAAATACCAGCGGATCATGGAAGGGATGGCCCCGGACGATCCCCTCTATATGACGGTCAAGACCAATGTGGAGGCATTACAGGCAGCACAGCCTAAAGACCTGGACGCTTCGGAGATTGATGTGCGCCTGGGGGCGACCTGGGTAGATAAAGAATACGTCCAGCAATTCATGTATGAGTTGTTGGACACGCCCTATAATTTAAAATCTATGATCGAGGTCAACTATTCCTCCTTCACCGCTGAATGGAACATCACCGGCAAAAATGCGGTCTCTTATAATAACATCGCCGCCTATACCACCTACGGGACAGAGCGGGCCAACGCCTATCGTATCTTAGAGGACAGTCTGAATCTCCGAGACGTGCGGATTTATGACACGGAACATGACCCGGACGGAAAAGAGCGCCGTGTCCTCAACCAGAAAGAGACCACACTGGCCCAGCAGAAACAGCAGGCCATCAAGGAGGCGTTTCAGGACTGGATCTGGCGAGACCCGTATCGCAGGCAGACTTTGGTTCAGAAATATAATGAGTTGTTCAATGCCAACCGGCTCCGAGAATATGACGGGAGCCATATCACTTTTGGCGGCATTAACCCAGAGATCCGCCTGCGGCCCCACCAGCTTAACGCCATCGCCCACGTCCTTTACGGCGGCAACACGCTTTTAGCCCATGAAGTGGGCGCGGGCAAGACTTTTGAGATGGTAGCCGCCGCCATGGAGAGCAAGCGTCTGGGCCTGTGCCATAAATCCCTCTTTGTGGTGCCGAACCATCTGACGGAGCAGTGGGCCTCTGAATTTCTGCGGCTCTATCCAAGCGCCAATATCCTTGTGGCAACCAAAAAGGATTTTGAGACCCGGAACCGGAAAAAATTCTGCTCTCGTATCTCCACCGGCGACTATGACGCGGTGATTATCGGACACAGCCAGTTTGAGCGTATTCCCGTATCTGTGGAGCGGCAGGAACGGCTTTTGCAAGAGCAGATCTGGGAGATCGAAGACGGGCTTGCGGAGCTGAAAAACAGCCGTGCGGAGAATTTCACCATCAAGCAGCTTGAAAAGACAAAGAAATCCTTAGAGGCCCGACTGGATAAGCTGCACAAGAATGAAAGGAAGGATGATGTTGTTACCTTTGAGCAGTTGGGCGTTGACCGTCTTTTTGTGGACGAGGCCCACAGCTATAAGAACCTTTTTTTATACACGAAATTGCGGAATGTAGCGGGCATTTCTACCACGGAGGCGCAGAAATCTTCGGATATGCTTTTAAAGTGCCGCTATCTGGACGAGCTGACCGGGGGGAAAGGCGTGGTATTCGCCACCGGTACGCCGGTCAGCAATTCCATGACCGAGCTTTACACCATGATGCGCTATCTCCAGCATGATATGCTGCAGCGGAACCACTTAACCCATTTCGACAACTTGGCCAGCATTTTCGGGGAAACGACCACCGCCATCGAGCTGGCCCCGGAAGGGAACGGCTACCGGGCGCGAACCCGTTTCGCCAAGTTTTTCAACCTGCCGGAGCTGATGAACATCTGGAAGGAGGCCGCCGACATCAAGACCGCCGACCAGTTAAACCTCCCCACGCCGGAGGTGGAATACCACAATGAAGTGGCCCACCCCACGGAACACCAGCAGGCCATGGTACAGGAGCTTTCCGAGCGGGCTGCAGAAGTCCATTCTGGCAAAGTAGAACCATGGAAAGACAATATGCTCAAGATCACCAGTGACGGGCGCAAGCTGGGACTTGACCAGCGGATTTTAAATCCTCTCCTGCCGGACGACCCAAGCAGCAAGGTCAATCAGTGTGTGGAAAACATCACGCAAATCTGGCAGGATGGGCAGGCGGAGAAGCTGACCCAGCTCGTGTTTTGTGATATTTCGACACCGAAAGGGACAACGGGCCGGAAGGTGGCAAAGTCCCCCGGAAAGCTGGACAGCCCGGAGCTTCATGCGCTGGAAACCCTAACCGAATCGGAAGACGAGGAACAGTCCTTTTCTATTTACTATGACATCCGCGACAAGCTGATCGCCAGGGGCATACCGGAAACAGAGATCGCCTTTATCCATGACGCCAATACGGAGGCCCGGAAGAAGGAGCTGTTTGCAAAGGTACGCAGTGGCCAGGTGCGTGTCCTTATGGGCAGCACCTTTAAGATGGGGGCGGGAATGAATGTCCAGGATCGCCTTATCGCCCTACATGACCTAGACTGCCCCTGGCGGCCCGGAGATCTGGAACAGCGCAAAGGCCGTATCGTCCGACAGGGGAATAAAAATAAGACTGTCCATATTTACCGGTATGTGACGGAGGGAACCTTCGACAGCTACCTCTGGCAGACCGTGGAGAACAAGCAGAAATTCATTTCCCAGATCATGACCTCAAAATCGCCGGTGCGCTCCTGTGAGGACATTGACGAGACCGCCCTCTCCTATGCGGAGATCAAGGCACTGTGCGCGGGCGATCCGAGGATAAAAGAAAAGATGGATCTGGATATTGAAGTGTCGCGGCTAAAGCTCTTAAAGGCCAACCACCAGAGCCAGCAGTACCGGCTGGAGGACAGTCTGCTGAAATATTTCCCGGAGCAGATTGAGCAGAACAAAGGATTTATCACCGGACTAAAGCAGGACATGGAGACCCTGGCCTCCCACCAGCCCCCGGAGGGGGAATTTGCCGGGATGGTGATCCGGGGAGATACCCTGACGGACAAGGACAATGCCGGGGCTGCTATTTTAGAGGCCTGCAAGGAGCTGAAAAGCGGGGACATCATGGAGATCGGCAACTACCGGGGCCTGAACATGAGCCTTTCCTTTAACGGCTTTCGTGTAGATTTGATGTTAAAAGGGGCCAGAACCCATCAAGCGGAATTGGGAACTGATGCCCGCGGCAACTTGACTCGGATCGATCATGTGCTGGAGGCCATACCGGATCGCCTCAGGTCCGTGCAGGTCCAGCTTGACAACCTGTATCAACAGCAGGCGGCGGCCAAAGCGGAACTGGGAAAACCATTCCTTCAGGAGACGGAGCTGCAAGAAAAGAGCGCCCGCCTTGCTCAGCTCAATGCCCTTTTGGACATAGACACCAAATGCCCTGTGCTGCAGGTCTCAAAACGGCAGGCAAAGGCCAAACGGCTCTCTGTCCTGGATAAATTAAAAGCATCGCCACCGCCTGTCCGCAGTACGCCGGACAAGACCCATAAGAAAGAAACGGAGGTAAGATAATATGACGAACGAAGAAAAAAATACCGCTCTTTACGAGAAAGTATTTGCGGAGCAGGAAACCTACCGGAAATGGTTGCTGGAGCAGCCGCCGGAGGAAATCTTAAAGCATTCCTATGAATATGTTGTGCGGGAGGATATACTCTTATCTTTAGAATACCACGACCTAACGAATGCCCAGGCCGAGGCCCTTTTGAAATCCCCTGGCCCGCTGGGGGAGATATTCAAAGAATTTGAACAGAGGGAAACAGACTACATGGATACGGTCTTTGATACTGTGGTCTGCCGGGCCGATGCCGCCATAAAAGCCGATGCCAGACAGAAGCCCACAGTTCTCCCCGGTATGGATGGCGGGAAGGAACATTCCCGGTCGCCTGTCAAAGACGGGGACAGAAGCCGGACAGCTCAAAAGCCCCGTCCTTCCGTGCGGGAGAATCTCCAAAAGGCAGCGGCAAAGCAGGCCCCAGGCACGGAGAAAAAGAAGAAACTGGAACGGGAGGCGCGTTAATGGCACACCGGAAACGGACGGTGCAGCTTCATTTTATGGTAACGGATCATGAGCGGGAATTGATCCGCCAGAGGATGGCTCAGCTCGGCACAAATAATTTGGGGGTGTATCTCCGCAAAATGGCCGTGGACGGATATATCGTGAAGCTGGATCTGCCGGAGCTTTCCGAAATGCTCTCCCTTTTGCGGCGCACCAGCAACAATATCAATCAGGTGGCCCGCCGTGCGCATGAAACCGGGAATATTTATAACACGGATTTGAAGGATATTCTCCAAAAACAGAAGGAGCTTTGGGACGGGGTGAATGAGATATTGTCCTGTCTTGGCGGGATTCCATAAATGGGGCTTAGACCCCAAAAACGGAGGGAGAATGGCCAGAATCTTCTCCGCTTTTTTGCCTAACGGCGGCAGCTTTGCAGACAAAAAAGACCGTTATAATACAGAAGCAATCAGGAAGGAGGTCCGACCGATGGCAACTACACGTCTTATCCCCATGCACAAGATAAAGAATCAGTCTGTATCCTATACGATACAAGAGCGGATTGACTATGCTACCAACTCGGTCAAGACACTTGGCATGGAATTAGTGACCGCCTATGGCTGTGATCCAGCCACCGCCGCCAATGAAATGAGGATGACCAAACGAGCCTATGCGGATTATACCGGCAGGGAAATGCCAAAGAATGATGTACTGCTCTATCAGATCCGTCAGTCCTTTAAGCCTGGGGAGATTACACCGGAGCTGGCACAAAAAATCGGCTATGAAACGGCGATGAGCTGGACGAAGGGCAAGCACCAGTTTATCGTGGCGACCCATATCGACCGTGCCCATATCCATACGCACATCATTTATAATTCCACCTGCATGGACGGAAAGCACAAGTACCGGAATTTCCTCGGCTCCAGCTTTGCCCTGCGCCGGGCCAGCGACAAGCTGTGCCTGGAAAATAACCTTTCGATTGTGGAGGAACCGAAAACCGGAACGACCCATTACGGAAAGTGGCTGGGGAATAAAAAACCCCCTTCCTTTCAGAAAAAGCTCCGGATGGCGATTGACGCGGCATTGGCAGAGAAGCCAAAGGATTATCAAGCCTTCTTGAAACTGATGGATGATGCCGGATATGAATATAAGGCCGGGAAACAGCCGGCCTTTAAGGGGCCAGAGCAGAAAAAATTTACAAGGCTGCGATCCTTGAAAGAAGGATATTCCGAAGGAGATATTCGCGCTGTCATCATGGGAGAAAGGCAGCTTTCTCCCGAACAGAAAAAGGCAAAGAATATTCAGCCTCAGCGCGTCAATTTGCTGGTAGATATCCAGGCCAAACTTGCGGAGGGAAAAGGGGCTGGATATGTAAGGTGGGCGCGGGGATTTAACTTAAAGCAGATGGCGCAGACCTTGAATTTTCTGATGGAGCACAGGTTGCTGGACTACGGGACGCTCTGCAAAAAAACAGACGAGGTTACGACCCGGTTCCACGAGCTGTCCGGCCAGATCAAGGCGGCGGATACACGGATGGCAGAATTGAATACTCTGCGAAAACATATCATCAATTATGCCAAGACCCGTGAGGTCTATGTGGCATACCGGAGGACCGGTTATTCCAAGAAATTCCTGGCAGAGCACGGGAGGGATATTCTGCTCCATAAGGCGGCGAAGAAAACCTTTGATGAGATGGGAATCAAGAAGTTTCCAACGATGAAAAGCATCCAGGCAGAGTATGCCGGTTCGCTGGCCGAAAAGAAAAAGCTGTATCCCGAATACTCTGCTGTTCGGCAGGAAATGAAGGATTTGCAGATGGCGAGGGCCAATGTTGCACGGCTGTTGGGGTATGAGGAAAAAGAGAAGAAGAAAGAAAGCCGGGAGACACCGGAGAAGGAAAAAGAGACAACGAACCGCACTGGTCCGCTTTTATGACAGGAAGGAAAGGGATGGATTCAGCAGATCTTCGGCGCAGTGGAAATGTATAACCGGTCATCTTTTGGAGCTGTGGGAAAGTTCTTTTTACTTTTCCATGACGGAATGGCCGGTTTTTTTGACAGAGCTAAGTCAGAAATATGTATTCAAATATTGGGTATCCGAAATCTTAGGTTGAAAAACTCTAATACATCATTCCTTCTATGCCAACCGATATAGTTGAAACAGGTGTTGATGTCATTCCTCCTAAATGTATCAAGTGGTTGAAAAAGTGAAATGTCAGAAAAGGTCGAATTCTCAAAATTTGGTTGAAAGCATCCTACTCATATGGTAATATATGGGTAGGATATTTTATTCTCAAAATTTGGTTGAAAACCATCATACTATAGATATAACAACAAACATGATAAGGAGAATACCATGGCAGAACAGACATCGCAGAAATTTAATTATGTAGATGAAATATGGGGCATTGCTGATTATGTCAGAGATATTATTAAGCGTTCAGAGTACAATAGACTGGTACTTCCATTCTCATTACTCAGGAGACTGGAATGCGCATTAGAGCCAACAAGAGAGGCTGTATCAGCTGCTGTCAAGGAGCATGAATCTACTTGGGGTAGAGAAAGTGATAACTACTGTGCGTTTTCAAAGAAAGCTTTTTATAATGTTACCAATTTCAGGCTGAATAACTTAGGAGCCAATGATACATTAGATGCTCTGATGGAATACATCAACGGGTTCAGTCCAAATGCCAGAGATATTCTTCTGCGTTTCAAAATTGAAGAAACCTGCAAAATTTTACAAGAACATGGAATGCTTTACACAGTATGTAAACGTTTTAGTGGTTTTGACCTTAGTTCAGAGAATGTTTCTGATAGAGAAATGTCTGACATTTACGAACATTTAATCCAGAGATACGGTGAACAGGTTGCGGAGGATGCAGAGGATTTCATGACGCCAAAAGATGTTGTTCGTTTAGCCGTAAGTATGATTTTCGCAAATGATGACGAGTTGGTGAACAGCGACAAGGGTATCGTGAGAACATTGTATGACCCTACTATGGGAACAGGTGGTTTTATTACTGACGCACTTGACTTGTTGGATGAATGGCACAAAGACAAGAAAATGACGGCTCCTGCGATTATTGTTCCTTATGGCGAGGAATGCGAACAGGAGTCATGGGCTATGGGCAAAGCTAATCTGTTACTTCGTAATGCGGGCAACAATGGTATGGATGAATATGACTCCATTAAAGATATGTCTTCTCATGTAATGTATGGTGACACGCTTTCAGATGATAAATTTGAAGGAATGACCTTTAATTACACATTATCCAACCCACCATATGGCAAAAAATGGGAGAAACAGGCTTCCGCAGTAAATGACGAAGCTGCTCTTGGCTTTAAGGGAAGATTTGGTGCAGGTTTACCTTCTATCAGTGATGGTTCTATGCTTTTCTTACAGCATGTAGTTAGCAAACTGGCACCTATTTCAGAAGGTGGTGGTAAAGCTGGTATTGTATTGTCAGCATCCCCTCTTTTCAACGGTGATGCAGGAAGTGGCCCTTCCAATATCAGACGTTGGCTGTTTGAAAAGGATTTTATAGATTGTATTGTTAAGCTTCCAGATTCAATTTTCTTCCGTACTGGCATCAATACATATCTGTGGATATTATCAAATAATAAACCAGAGGAACGTAAAGGTTTAATCCAATTGATTGATGCTTCGGAAATGAAAACCTCTCTTCGCAAGAACCTCGGAAACAAACGTTATGAGATTTCACAAGAAGACCGTGATTGGATTGTTAAGACTTACATTGATGGTCATGACCATGGTAAAAGTGTTATTGTACCATATACAGACTTCATGTATCGTAAAGTAACAACACAGCAGCCACTTCATGCAGCATTGCATTTTGATAATAAAAAACTGGATGAGTTCTTTTCTCAGAAACCAATTGCAAAACTCTCAGATGATAATAAGGAAATTCTGCGTCAGGAAATTGTAGCTGAGATGATTGAGGCTATGGATAATACTGTTCCATACGAGCGAGCAGAAGAAATTGTAAAAAAGACCAGGAAACTGATGACAAAGCCAGAATCTACTGTAACAGCTATCGCAAAGAGTATTCTGGACACTTATATGGTAAAAAGCAAGGAATTCCCTAAAATCATTGATAGTAAGGGTAACATAGTTTATGATGTAGACCTCAAGGATAGCGAGAATATCCCATGGGGAATGGATTTTGGTGAGTATATGGAGAAGGAAGTTCTTCATTTTGCCCCCGAAACAGTTATTGATGAAACTGTAACAGATGTTGGGCCATTACAGGATTATAAAGTTGGTGTAGTTGGTACAAATATTTCTTTCAATAAGTATTTCTATCGCTATGAAGCACCAAGGGAGCCAAAGGAAATTGCCAGTGAAATTCTCGAACTAGAAAAAGGTCTGGAAAGTTTTATGGAGGGATTTCTTGTATGAGAGAGATGAAAGATTCTGGAGTCCCATGGATTGGTAAAATTCCAGAAGCCTGGACTACTGTTAAAACAAAATACAATGTATCTATTCAAAATGGAAGTGACCCAATTTTAGAAGGTGACATTCCAGTGTACGGCAGTGGAAAATCAATAGTAAAAACATGTGGTGAATTTAAAATTGGACCCGCAACATTACTTGGAAGAAAAGGTACACTTGGCAGTGTGAGATATATTGATGTAGGGGAAAAATACTGGAATGTTGATACAGCATTTAATGCAGTCGTTATTAGTAATGATTTGGAACCAGCATTTTATAATTTTTGTAGTCTTCTTTACGATGTTAAAGCGTATATGACAAGCACAGCGCTACCAAGTATGAAACAGTCTGATTACATGGAAATGAAAATTCCATTTCCTTCACGCTCTGAACAACGTTCGATTGTATCTTATATTAACGATACATGCTCTAAAGTAGAAGATGCCATCTCTCGCCACCAGTCTATCATTGAGAAACTGGAGGAATATAAGAAATCAATCATTACGCAGGCTGTAACTAATGGATTAAATCCAGATGTTGAGATGAAAGATAGTGGAATTGATTACATAGGAAATTATCCATTATCATGGGCTTTAATAAGAATCAAATATTTGCTTTCAGAGAGAAACGCTCGTTCAATAACTGGAGAGGAGGAACCACTCTCGATGAGTCAAGTTTATGGATTAATTCCGACATCTCAAATGGACAGAGTTCCACTTATAGCAGCAACAAATGTTGGCGCTAAGATTGCTCATAAATCTGATTTAGTTTTTAACAAATTGAAAGCTCACTTAGGAGTCTTTGCAGTATCAAATTATGATGGACTTGTAAGCCCAGACTATGCCGTTTACACATCAAAAGACAATAGCAATCCTAAATATCTTGAATATTTGTTTAAAACAGAAACATATATTTGTGAATTTAAAAAACGTTCCACAGGAGTGGGGGCTGGATTAACACGTTTATACACATCAGAACTATTTGAGATAAAATGTGCAATTCCTGCATTGGAAGAACAACAGTTAATTGTTGACTATTTGGATAAAAAATGTGAAAGCATCAAAAATGCTATTTCTCGTCAGAAGGCTGCCATTGAAAAACTTGATGAATACAGAAAGTCTCTGATTTACAACGCTGTTACTGGAAAGATTGACTGTCGTGAGGCTGCTTATGAAGCATAATAAGACTATAGTATATAGTAGCAAAACATATCCAATGACGGATGCTGACCGAGAAAAGTTCGAAAGAGATTTTCAAGCAGAGTGTATCAAGTATGACAGAGATATGAAGTGCGGTGGAATTGATGAATGTGGCAATTACACTGAACTGCACCACCGTTGGGAGGAACAATCATGAGCAATGAACAAATTTCCATTGAAGAAATTCAGCGAGATGCTGACCTGATTTGTGCAGAGTTGAGCAAACTTATCAGAGACAACTCTGCTGTCACTAATGAAAAATTGAATTAGTTAATTCGGCTTGGAGTGAACATTTCTATGACATGTTCCGAGCTGTTAGATTGATAAAGGAGACGCAATGAAGGATAATATTCATTTTGAATGTGTATTTGAGAAGTACATCTCAAAGAAATTATCTGAATTGTCAGAACATGATGGTTGGGTAGTCAGTAAGAACGATGAAGGGTTTGACCCTAATACGGCATTGTACATGCCAGATTTTGTTGCTTACCTTACTGCTACTGTGCCAGAGAAAGTCCAGACAATGCAGGAGAAAATGAAATCCAACTGGGAGTCCAATTTAAGAATGGCACTGGTAAAGTCACTGGAGGTAAACGGCACTATCCTTACTCTCCGTGATGGTTTTGCTATGGCTGGATATCAGACAATTACATGTTCTGGACATTTTCCAGATGACCCAAGACTGCCAAGGCAGAAGGATTTCTATGACAACAACATTCTCAGAGTAATGCATCAGGTACATTACCAGACTGCGGGAAACAAGTCTCTTGACCTTGTGTTCTTCATCAATGGTATTCCTGTTGCGACTGCTGAAATCAAGACAGAACTGACACAGACAGTGCAGGATGCCATCACAGAGTATCAGACAGAGCGTAAGCCAATTGAGCCAGGTACAAACAGGAAAAACTATCTACTGATGTATAAGCGCGGTGCTGTGGTTCACTTTGCTATTTCAGAAGATGAGATTTGGATGTGTACCAATCTTGAACCGGAAAAACCACGCTTCTTGCCATTCAATAAGGGGAATAATGGTCACGCAGGTAATCCACCTATGAAGGCAGATGCTGAGGAATATCCTACTGGATATTTCTGGAATGAAATCTGTCGAAAGGACAACTGGCTTCGTATCTTCCTCAATTTTGTGTTTGAGGAAGAAGAACAGAAGGAAGACGCTACTGGTCGTATGCGTACCAAGAAGGTGCAAATTTTCCCAAGATTCCATCAATGGGACTGTGTTACACGATGCATGGATGATGTAAACAGAAATGGCGTTGGTCAGAAATATCTGATTGAACACTCTGCTGGTAGTGGAAAGACAGAAACCATTACATGGGTAGCACATGAACTTATCCGTATCAAAGATGATGATGGAAATAAGATGTTCTCCTCTGTTATTGTTGTTACTGACCGTGTTGGACTTGATACAAATATCAAGAATACAATCAAGCAGTTGAAAAAGACTGTAGGATTGATTGAAATGATTGGTGGAGACGGAACTAAGAAGCTTAGTAAAGCAAAGTCCGAGCAGCTTTCTAAGGCTCTTGAAGACCGTTGTGAAATCATTGTTGTTACATTGCAAACATTCCCTTATGCTCTGGAGAAAATTGCTGAACTGGACTGTTTAAGAGGTGCTAACTTCTCAGTCATCATTGATGAGGCTCATAGTTCTCAAACTGGTTCATTCTCTGGAAAAATGAAAACAGCTTTAAAGGTTGTATCCAAGAAGAAAAAGGTCGCTTATGATGAAGATACGGCAACAGATGAAGACTTGATTGCAGCGTATTTCCAGGAGATGCAGGATAACAAGCAGATGCCAGACAACGTATCATTCTTTGCTTTCACTGCTACGCCAAAGACAGAGACTAAGGTGATTTTCGGAAGACCTGGGGACAGAACAGACCCTAAGACTGGCGAAGCGTTGCCAGAGTCATTCCATCTGTATCCTATGAGACAGGCTATCGAGGAAGGCTATATCATAGACGTATTAAAGGGATATATGCCTTATAAGACTGCATACAAGCTCAAGGAAGACGTTGTAAAAGACCGTTTGGTAGATGAACGGGCTGCACTCAGAACAATCGCTCATTGGCAGTCTCTGCACCCTACAAACGTTATGAGCAAGGCAGAAATCATTGTAGAACACTTTGTAAAGAACGTTGCATCCATGTTGGATGGACAGGCAAAAGCAATGATTGTAACATCTTCAAGAGCCTCTGTTGTGCGCTATAAGTACGCTATTGATGCCTACCTTCATACTCATCCAGAGTACGACAGGGATAAGTTAGAAGCCCATTTACAGTTCAAAGTGCCAGGAGAACCATTGGTTGCCTTCTCTGGTAAGGTTAACGGCGAAAAGGCTATTATGACAGAGGATGAGGATATTGTAAGTGAGTTTGATTATCTCAATGAAAATCCTTTCGCTGCTATCCGTAGAGACTATGACTATACCGAAGATAATATGAATCAGCTTGGGTATCAGACAATCGAAAATGCGTTTGATACTACACAGTACCGCGTGTTGATTGTTGCTAATAAGTTCCAGACCGGATTCAATCAGCCAAAGCTTTGTGCAATGTACATTGATAAGAAAATCAGCAATGATATTGATATTGTTCAGACGTATTCCAGACTTAATCGTACTCATGCTGGCAAAGATAGAGTGTTCATTCTTGATTTCGTAAATGACCCAGAGACCATTGTTCGGGCATTCAAGAAATATGATGACGGAGCGGAGATGCAGAGCGCTCAAAACCTCAACATCATCTATGATATCAAAAATGCACTTGATGCTGCGGATATCTATACATATAACGAGTTCCAGAATTATAAAAATGTGCGGTATAAATCCGTTATGGAAGCCACTGACTCAAAAGATGCCTACAGGAGCAAAATGTATAAGACGGTTGCTGACCCAGCAACACGCTGGAATGATGCCGTAAAGGGCACACAGACCGCCTATGCCAACTGGAAGAACGTATTGGATGTTGCTGTCCTTCAAGGTGACAAAGAGACTGAGAAGCAGGCAAAACAGCGTTTAGATGAGACTGGAAAGACGCTTGATACACTTATGAATTTTCGAAAAAATCTGAGAAAGTATTGCACTGCTTATAATTATATTGCTCAGATTGTGGACCTCGGAGACCCAGATCTTGAGGTATTCTATGGCTTTGCAAAACTGCTTGGACATAAAATTCAGGGTACTCCTCTTGATGAGATTGATGTAAGTAATCTTGTTCTTTCTGATTATCGTGTAAACATGGCAAAGAGTGTTAGTCCTGGAAGTGTTGACGGTGCTGACTTAAAGCCTATGAGAGCTGGTGGTAATGGAAAGAGTTCTAAAAAGGAGTCTTTAAAGGTTATCATTGCTAAAATCAATGAAGTATTTGGTAGTGATGTGTCTCCTGTAACTGGAGCCAGAGCCATCAATGCTATTGCTGACTACGTTGCTGCTGATGATGTGAGCAGAATTCAGATTAGAAACAGCACCAACTCCAAGGAAGCAATCATTGATGATGGACGTATGGAAAACATTATCAAGTTGGCTGCTGTCTCACTTAAGAATAATGACTTTGCAAAATTAGCAGACAAGATTCTGGTAGACCCGCAGGCATGGAAACCTCTTGCAGATGTAATCTTTGATTTGATTGATAAAAACAAGCGTCTTGACCTGCCAGAACTGATTTCTACTTTAAAGGAAAACAACTAATTTATGCAGGTGATTGGTAAATTAACTAATGAAAGGACAACAATGAACAATCCTATAAAAAGCTTATTTGATCTAAGTGACTGTGTATTAAGCCATTCGGAAGTTGTTCAGAGCGATACACAACGACCTTATCATCTTCATGTTTTTGACTATGCGGGTGAAATCATAAATGTTTGTCCAGAATGCGGAAGTAAAATGTATAGCCACGGAAAACGTTCTGCCACAGTAACGGATGTACCTGCTGATATGCCTGTTAAATGGAAAATCAACATCCCACGACGTAGGTGTTCTGCTTGTAAAGCGTTGTGGCTGCCTACAATCGAAGGCATTGATGAAATGCGTTCATTATCTAGCCGTGCTGCTATAAACCTCACACAGCGCTCTATAAGAGATGCATTTGAAAACGTAGGTGAAGACTACATGCTGTCTGGAAATACAGTGAAGAACATCTTCGTTGACTTTCTTAAAGCATATGAACAGCGATTGAGGTTTAAAGTTCCTGCATTTCTTGGAATCGACGAAATTAAGGTTAAGAAACTTGGAGAACTCACTGTCATTACCGATTTGGAACACAGAACCTTATTTGACATTCTTCAAGGACGTAATCAAAAGTCTCTAACAGAGTATTTTATGAACTTACAGGGACGTGAAAACGTTATTTGGGTTTGCTCTGATATGTATCGACCTTTTGAAGGAACTATTGGAGAAGCATTACCAAATGCAAGATGGGCGATTGACCACTTCCACGTTGTGATGAAAGCCAACGAAGCAGTAGATGATGTCAGACGTTCTTTACAGGATGAGATGACTAAAAAGGACCGCATAAAAACCAAGCGTGGTTTGGCATATACTCTCAAGACCAGGCTGAAAGATTTAAGCGCAGAAGAAGCATCAAAGCTGCGAGAAGCACGTAATAACCCCAAAACGGCACCACTAATAATCGCTTACGACTTAAAGGAAGACTTCTTCAACATTTATGATAACAACCCAACATCTATTGATAATGCAAAGAAAGACTTTGAAGATTGGGAAAAATCAATTTCAAAGGATGACTTATACGAAAAGTTTCGTACTTTAGCAAAAACAGTACATAACTTTGAAGAACAGATTTTCAATTTCTGGAACTGTCCGATTGCAATCTCTAATGGATTTACAGAGTGTTCTAACCGCATTATCCGTGAGAACAACTTAAGAGGTCGTGGCTACTCCTTTGAAGTATTAAGAGGGCGTACTTTATATCGTAAAACAAACTTTGAACGAATTCTGTCGAATGGACTGGTGGAGTTTGGTCCACCTATCCCATCTGATGAAGCGGTATTCCTCTTTGAGGGGCCAGAAGATGATGCATTAGATTACGAATGCGACTTTGACCCAGACACAGGAGAAATCTTTAACTAATTCACTTAAAAAGGGAGCTGTATCCATCAAGATACACTCCCTATTTTCAACCACTAATTGCGATAAGTACCCTAGACAGTCTCAATCTTTTCAACCAAAAATTTCGATTACCCCAAATATTAGTTAATTATTTTATAGTAGAGCTATAATTTTACCTATTATTTCATCCAAGTTTTTACCTTCTGTGTTAATTCTTATCGCATTCGGATATTCTGTTTCAAGATACTGTATTTGCCAAGGTACGTTAAGTTTTTGCTGGTTTCGTAGGCTTTCATCACGAATTGGATCATTTTCTATGCGGTGTATGATAGTTTCTTTTTCTGCTTCAAGTATAATGTGAAGCATGAAAATTTTTTTCTTTTCAAAATACTCCAGAAGTTCTTTTTCACATAGTTTATCTACAAGTGACATTGATACGATAGGCATTTTCCCGCAATCGAGTATCTTTTCTAATGTATTCCTAAGTATGCCGAGGAAATATTTATTACGATATGGATTAAATTCTGAAAAAGCTTTAAAAAAGTCATTTTTAATGAAAGCATTCCAATATAAGTCAGATTCCACATAATCGGCATTCCTATCCACTAAACATTCTGCTAATTCTGCCGCTACATGGGATTTCCCCACTCCGTTAGCACCATCTATCCAAATAATCATATTTTTCACCTTGCCTTTTTGAGTTTTAAATGTAAAAACCAGTATTTTACCAATCTAAATTTTGAATTTCTTTTATTAGTCTATCAGGTGTGCACCGCAGTTTCCACAAAGTGTAATTATGTCTTATTTTTATTGCTGTCCTATTGGAAAGCATAAATTGATGAATTTCATTATCTGAAAGTCCTTGTGATTTCAAGTATCGTTTCAACTCATCAATCGTTAGCGATTTTTTTAAATATAATATGCTTTTCGGCTTCATTCTGGTTGATATCCCGATATTTATTTAGAAGGCGAATGATTTCGTCATCATTAACATTAGTATCAAGCAGTGACATTATTGTATTTTTGATACTTATTTCTATTGCATCTGAAAATGCTTTCTTGCTTATTCGGTTTATACTTTCTCCCAATATATCTAAATGCAATTTCACCAACGAATTTTCCGCCTCTTTTTAAGTAATCTTTTACATCGTCATCAGAAATATTTGGCATATTTTAATCCTTCAATAACACTAATTGTCGGTTTGATTATACCATATGTACCTATTTGATTCAATTATTTCTACAAGATTGTCAGGCCATAGATTAGCAGTAACTTTTTAAAGAATATTTTCCATAGGCTAGCGGCCTATCAAAAGTGTTCCAGGGGAACGCGCAGCCAGCTCCGGCACGGAGCTGTTCGGGGGATTGGGGGCCTCCCTCAACGAGCGGTTTTGCGGAGCAAAACGGCAGAGTGTGTACCACTCTGCCTTGCTTGCCAATTTTATCACGGATTCGGGCCCAGGACTATCCCGAAGCCGTGATAAAATTGCCTCGCCCTTTTCTAAAAGGCTTATATTATAAGCCTTTTAGAAAAGGGCGGGATGACTTTTAACAGCGGTAACACACGATAAAAAAGCAGATTTTCAAAATTGAATCTTTTTTAGAAAGACAGATGATGTACATTGTGTCTATATGGTATGCAATACAAAAAAATCTATTTTGATGTGGTTTTTATCTCATCATCAGGGACATATTCCATTATATCCTGTATTTGACAGTCAAGAATACGGCATAAGTTATTAAGGATTATCGTTTTGACAATCATATTTTTGCGTAGCCTATGTAATTGAGCCTTATCTATACCATAGTCTTTAATCAGCTTATATTGGCTGATTCCCTTTTCCTTCATTGTACGCCATAACCGATTATATAAAATCATTCTGTCAACCTCCTCACACTTGTATTTTAAGTGGGAAGCTCTTATAATAATATGGTGCGTATAAGAACCATATATACAAAAAATAACTAAGGAGGAGCAGAAATAATGAACACAAGAGGTAGGGAGTTTAAGAGAACGGTTTATGATGTAATGACGGGAGTACTGTGTAAAAAAGCTGAGCATGTAGAAGACGAACCCCAGACATTGACATCGGCGGAGAGAGAGGAAGCAGAGATAATCGAGAGTTTACAAAAAAATATTGTAAACGAATATGATGAAAACAGTCTTTGTGAGAAAAAGTATGAAGAAATTTTTAAAGCGAACCAGAAACTATGTGAACGTCTGGGCGTTGTAGAGGAAGATGATGACGTAGAATGTATAATTAATAATTTCTTTGATATAACGAAACATCTTTGCTTAAAAATGTATGATTACGGAGCTCTGTTTGGAATGTACGAGGATACATCTGCTCTCATGAATGAATCATTGATAAGAAAATCAAAAAATTACACATGAAAATATAAATGAAAAAATAGACGATACTGTAAATGCTGTTGCATGAATATCATCGGATACTTATATTTTCTATGACAAATAAAAAGAAAAGGGTAGGGTATATAGAATGGGAAAAATATTGGAGGCGTTGGCAAGAGATGATCTATGTGTTATCCCCAGTGATGAAAAACCGAGTCCGGCATATAAGAAAGCTTGTGAATGTAGCAGTTACTATATTGAACAGCTTAACAAAAGGCTGTCATCTGAAGATAAAGAAATATTCGATAAAGTAGTAAACGCTTTAATAAATGAAAACGATATTAGTACGGATGAGTCTTTTATTCGAGGGTTTCGCCTTGGAGTGAGGCTTATAATGGAGGTTATGGAAGGGGAGAAAATTTCTATCTTGGGGGTAAAGGATGCGAAGTGAATGTTTTAAAGAAGCTTTACTATGGACAAATTGTACCTTGGGAGCAGATTATACCTTCTGATAAGAATTATCAGGAGACAAAGCAGAAACTGGATGAATTATTAATGGAGCTGGAGAAAGAGGCTAAGCCTGAAATCTGGGAAAAGCTTGAACGATTTCGTGATCTTTCATGGGAGCTGGAGAACATGGAAGTGATAGAGACATTCTGTGCAGGCTTCAGATTGGGGGCACAGATCACGCAGGAGGCGTTTACGAAGGAACCGGAGAATGAACAAAGCAAGGAGTAGCCAGGGAAGCTCCAATAATGCCATTTCCAGTCCCAGATCAAGAAATCGCTTGAACTTTTCAACAACCTGTGTTATTCTTTAGATAAAGCAGGACGCCTGTTTGGACAGGCGCCCTACAGGAGCTACCGATAGACGGTTAGCCTGAAATTTAAAAGAGCAAAATAGTCGCTTAAGTTTGCAGACTAGGGGCGGCTATTTTTGCGTTTTATTATTATCATTGCTTCCGATGGCGTATCCGAGCCCAAAGGCCGTCAGCACAAGACTGAGTACCGCTATGAATCCTTCAATCGTCAACATCCACTTAGCCCTCCTTTCTCAGATTCCCGTAGGGGTATCTATGTAAACGGAGGGTCGCATACCCTCCGAAAGAGGGCTAACCGCCTACCATCTTGGTAGTCCCAAAAGAATAGTACCATATTTCGACAGAAATTTCAATAATCTTTGGTTTTGGCATATACGCCATTGACTAATCTTTTACAAAAAGGTTATCTTAAAAGATTGACACAGAGATCAAGATAAAAGGCCGCTTTCGCTGACTATTTTCAACGAAAGCGGCCTTTGTAATTCAAAAAGTGTCATTTGCTGAATAGATTAAAAGCAATCATTTAAAAATCATTTCTGGAATGTTTGCTATCCATAAAATTTTGTAAAGTATTCTAGGATAGATTTTTCCAGGAGGAGGAAGCTCGATTTTCTACTCAATTACAGTTCATCATTTCAAGGATGATGGGTACCGTAAGAGGCAAGTTGTTAAAGAAATTCTTTAATGTTAAAGATACGGCTTCAAATTCCGCTTTATAACTATGGCGTATCATTGGGAAAGAGCCACGATATTTCTGATATACTTTAAATTTGTTTATTGGCGGTAATATAATACTTGATTTATTGGCGGTAATAAATTATAATGAATATGTTGGCAAAGAGAGGAGGGATGTATGCCAGAAAGGCATAGAGGGCGGCCAAGCCTCAACAATCCTAAGAATATGCGCGTAGACGTGCGTCTAACCGATGAGGAATTGAAGATGTTAGACAAGTATTGCCAGCGCGCCGGAGTATCGCGCCCGCAGGGATTGAGAGATGGAATAAAAGCCCTCAATGTAAAAAAATAGAAAGAAAGTGGTGCATGTTGGCAAACGTATTCACACCACTTTCTCCATAGGGCTCTACCATAAAGCGGAGCCACATAAATATTATACAATGTGTGGCTCCGTCTTGCAAGCAACTTGTGAAAAAGAAAAAGGAAAGGACGGACATAATAGAATGGGAAAGATTTTGGACGCATTGGCAAAAGATAACTTATGTATTATACCGGCAACAGAAAAACGAAATCCGGAACACCAAAAAGCGTGTGAGATTTCTTATTCGCTCATTGAACAGCTAAACGAACAGTTAATATCGGAGAATCAAAGGCTATTTAATGAGGTAGTAGAAGCAATGGAAGCAGAAAGTTGCCTGGAGGCGGAAAGTCGTTTTATACGTGGTTTTTGTTTAGGGGCGAGGATTTTCATGGAGGTCATGGAAGAACGGGAGAATTTTCTGCTGGACGATGAGAGTCAAGAATGAGTGTCCTAGAAGTTGACTATCATGACAGAAGTATTTTCTGGAAACAGATCATGTCGTCAGAGAAAAGTTAGTGCGCTTTCAGAACATTTGAAGAAAAAGTTACCTTTTGAAGAAACAGACACATTGGAGAGTTTACAGTGATATGTAGAGCAACAGGACAATGTTAAGGCTGCTAAAACATTTAGTTTAGGCTTTTAACTTGAGGTAAGGATTATACTAGAGACATTTACAAATGGATAAACGACAAAAGAACGAGTCAAAAGAAACTCATTGTAAAGAAAGAAGGAGGCGATCATAATAGGGTTATAAATCTATTTTGAGTTAATCAAGGAGCCATTGGAAGATATACGGGCAGACAAGATACTGGTCTTTTGATAGGGGACAGTAAAAAACGTGAAAGAAAAAAAGCAGCAGTCATTCATAATAATTGGAGGGCAGCCGCTTTTTTTTCGGTAAGATTTTACAAAGTTTTCTATCAATTTTTTATTCAAACTATTTCTATTCAGGCAGTCACGGGAGACTTGTGGCTGCTTTTTATTTATGTTTTTGTAGTGTGTCAATGTAGAGGCCCTCCTCCGAATTTGAATTTAAATCAAAAAACAAATTCGGAGGAAGGAATATTGAAAAACTATAAAGATACAGATTATGCTTTGAATAAATACAGCAAAGGTATTGTCTATAAATTTGCGGATGGAATCGTAGAAATTACACTGGAAGATTATTTAAGAGATAATCCAGACAAAACAGAGGTTGATTTTGCAGCAATAAAGACACTGTCAGATCAAATTTATCATGAACAGGCAATTCGAGAACATCGGATTGGTCGAAGGGAGGTAAGCCTTGGGAAGATAAAAGAAACGGAATTGGCATCAGTGCCAGCTATAGATGCAGAACTATTTCACAAGGCGGAGGAAGAAAGCGCGTTAAAAGCTGCAATACGTTTTTTACATAGCAAAAGACTAACAGAAATACAGCGCCGCAGATTTTTCCAATATTATTTTCAAGGGCTGTCTACGAGACAAATTGCCAGATTAGAAGACGTTCATCAGCGTGCAGTATGGGATAGTTTAATGTGGGCAGAGAAAAAACTTAAAAACTTTTTTATGGAGTAACTCGTCACTTCCCCTGTTTTTTGACATTGGATGAAGGGATTTTTAGAAATTCTTTCATGTGTACCTTGGCAATTAAATATTGTATTGCATACAGGACGTGAGGATATGTGGAGCTACTAAGCAGATCCGCGATGATGTATCTGCCTTGGCCCTATTGGCAGGGTAAACGTGATGAAATGTTGGGAAAATACATTGAAGCAAAGGTAAGGAGCGAATGAGATCGGGCAAAATATGTAGCAGTTACATGGGGCGATGAAGCATATCTGTGATAATGATACTTCCGGGCTGCGGGGAAGCCGCAGTCCGGTCAATGAAATGACGGTGCAAGACCGATGTGGGCGGCGTAATGAGCCGCCACCTGTATTGCAGTTTTTATCTGCTAATAAATAGGAAGAAGTGTATTCTGCCTGTTTATTAGCAGATAAAGCTGTGCAAAGGATCAGGAGGATATTTTTGATGCAGAGAATACCGAAGACAATTAACAAAAAGAGGTTAGTCAGATATAAAGAAGGCGCAGAAATGTACAGCATGGGAATGAATAAATTTCAGTTTTTGGCGAAAGATGCAGGCGCAATATTGAAAATTGATAGAATGGTATTGGTTGATTTGGATACGTTTGACCAGTATTTAGAATCATTTCGTGTGAAATAGTCAAGATGCGTATATACAGGACAGAAAGATTTTTCGTATAACCAAAAACAAGTGTTGACTTTTGGTTAAACTAAAAGTATAATGATTATGAAATGGATGGAGGTGTATATTGTGGCGAGGACAGGCAGACCAAAATCTGACAAGCCGAAAAAAAGCCTTATCGGGTTGAAGCTGACAGAGGAAGAAGCCGCAAAACTCAGGGAATATGCGTCCAAACATGACATGACCATAACGCAGGTGCTACAAAAGGGGATTGATTTGCAGTATGCAATGGAAGAACCGATAAGTAGTTAGTACGAAATCTCTTTCCTTGAGAAAGGAGCAGAGATGGCAAAATCAAGAAAGGATAATAAAGGGAGGGTTTTAAGAAAGGGCGAAACCCAGCGCAGTTGCGATGGCAAGTATGTTTATACTTATACCGATCCGAAAGGAAAACGCCGGAGCATTTACTCCAAAGATATTATGGAGCTGCGTGAGAGGGAAGAAAAGCTGATTAAAGATCAGCTAGACGGATTGGATACTTATGTGGCTGGCAGTGCAACGGTCAATTTTGTTTTTGACAGGTATATGTCCACAAAGTCAGAACTCAGGGGAACAACCATGAGGAACTACAAATATATGTATGACCGTTTTATCCGTAATGGGTTTGGGAAGAAGAAAATCGCAGCGATAAAGTTTTCTGATGTGCTGCAATTCTACCAGCATTTTTTGAAAGATGAGGAAATGCAGATTAACACATTAGAAACAATCCATACGGTGCTTCACCCAACATTTCAGTTGGCGGTACGGGATGATATTATCCGCAACAATCCGAGTGACGGGGTTATGGCGCAGATTAAAAAGCAGCCAGGCAGAAATCATGGCGTAAGACACGCTTTAACTCTGGAACAGCAGAGAGCCTTTATAAACTATATAGAAAGCAATCCTGCATATTACCGTTGGACATCTTTATTCAAGTTCTTATTGGGGACGGGATGCAGGATTGGGGAAGCAATCGGGATAAGGTGGGAAGATGTAAATTTAGAAAAACGTGTAATCAGCATCAACCACAGCCTGGTTTATTACAGTAGAGAATTTAAGGAACACCCGATGTGTACGTTTTCTATATCACTCCCAAAGACAGAAGCGGGTATACGCAGTATTCCGATGATGGATGCAGTTTATGATGCACTCCGGGCGGAGCTTGCAGACCAGCAGAAAAATGGATTCAACGAGACGGAGATTGACGGGATGAAAGGTTTTATCTTCATGAACCGCTTTGGGCACGTCCACAATCCACAGTCTATCAATCGGGCAATCAAGCGTATATACGAATCGTACAATGCAGAAGAAGTGGTTAATGCTTCCAAGCAACACCGGGAGCCTGTGCTAATACCACATTTCTCATGTCATCATTTGAGGCATACTTTTTGTTCGAGGTTTTGCGAGAATGAAACAAATTTAAAGGTGATCCAGTCCATAATGGGACACGCTAATATTGAAACCACGATGGACATTTATGCGGAAGTCACCGATGCAAAGAAACAGGAAGCGATTGAAAATTTAGCACACAAATTGGATGTATTTTAGGAAAGAGTCCGGCTAGGACTGACAGAGGGTACGACAACTTGTGTGCCATACGACAAGGGTACGACAAATTCAAAGGTTTTAATCAATGAAATAGCGTTATATGGCTGTGGCAGAGATGCCCAAAAGCGGCTAGATAAAGGGAAATAAGTCATTTTAGATTAAACAGACTTAAAATCCCGACAATGAAAAGTCTTGACAAATAAAAAGGCTTGAAATGCTGATAAATACAGTGTTTCTTGAATGTAATAAAAGTGTGCAAGATGTATATTTCCATGATTTTTCCATGAATATGGAATTGTAATGGAAAAATTTTCTTCTTGAAAAAATAGGAGAAGCATGTTATATTAGACATATAAAAGGAACAACCGCCCACAAGGAGGGTTGACCAAAAATGCGAAATAGAAAAATCCACCCCGTACTCGGTCAAAGTTTAGGGGTGGTTTTTCTATGTATGGTTACTTACAAAACGTAAAAACGAATGTAAGCAATGCCAAAAGGAAAAGACCAAAGGTCATTAAATCCTTAAAATCAAAATGATTTTTCATAGGCATCACCCCCATTCTGTAAAAATGAGAGGTCAGCCCACCCTACAACACGGTTGTCCTTGTGGAGTATTCTATCATAGAGCAGGGGTAAAGACAATCATAATTTAATGGATTTTGCTTGAAAGTGCTTAAAAGGTAATATTATTATTTTGAAAAATTTTCGTAATAATCAGTTGTTTCATTCTTTCTAATCTGCTTTTTAATAAATTCTTTATTCTTTTTTACAAACTCCTTTCGTTTTTCTGTCTGTTCAAATAGAGTGTTATTTTCTTCTATAATATTTTCAAAAGCCCTGTAATATTCTGTAACAGATTCTCTCATAAAACAGTTAGTAATTTCTTTATCATGTATGAGATTATTAAATATATCATGGATAAATTCATCACTTAAATATTGAAAGACTTTATTACTTTCATCAGCTTCCATGTTAGATTGTTCGCCAAGTCCGCTAATAGTAATTGTTTTAAATGACTTTCTATAATAATTTTGCAAAGCATATCTAAATAATATGATGTCTCCACGTTCAATAAGGGCATTAGCAACTATTAAATCTTGGTTCACAATGCTGTTGCTGTCGCCCTCTAACGTATCTTCCTGCGAAAGACGGGCGTATAATGCTGTTATCTGTCCGGGCTTATATGTATTTGCTGTCATATGTTCATTCCTCCTGTAATGAACGCCCGACAAACAGTAGTGCTAACCTTATTATAGCGTACTTATCCCTGTTTGTCATTGGGCGGTTTGACGGTTTCCGATTTTATGAGCCGTATCATCTTGTCGCGGAGCCGTTCCGAACCGCCGCAGGAGGTAGACACTTCATAATATGTGCCGCCGATTTTGTAGCAGACGGTTTCCTCTGTCGGTTTTCCCTTTTTCAGCAGATAGCCGCTGTCCTTGACTTCCAGTTTCCAATCCATTCTTTTCCCTTCCTTTCCGCATTTGCTAAAGTGATAAGTTTCGGAGCAAGCATAAGATTGCGTTTTATTAGGAAAACACACTGTCAAAAGGATTTCATGCTTTGGCGGGGGTCAGCCCGCCTCGGCGGTGTCAGCGGTGTTGATTTCAATATACTCGGCAATCCGGCGGAACTCGTCCGCAAACTTAAAATGAACGCTGATATTGCCGTTTTCGTAAATCTTGATATGGTCTACCAATTCAATCAGGATTTCGCGGGTCAGCTTTTCGATGCTCTGATATTTCGCAAAGGCTACCAGCGCGGGATGCTGCTGGTCAACGCCGTTTGAAAGCTGTTTCCGTTCAGCCGTCAGCCGGGTCAGCAAATCCGAGAGCCCGGCGGCCTGCCGCTCATAATCGGCTTTCATTTCCCGGTATTCCTGCTGGGAGATTTCTCCGTCTTTCCAGTCTTGATACAGTGACTGCTTGTAGCGGGTGATTTTCGTCAATTCCTTTTCCTTTGCGGCTATCTGGTCAATTAAGGCGGTGGGATTGACTTTTTTTCAGCGGGGCCGCATTGATACGGGCTACTATTTCCGAGTAGGAAACGGCGGTACTCACTTGATACTGGATAGCGAACAGAACGGCGGCCTCTAAACGGTTGTGCTTGATAGAGTGCATGGAGCAGGCTGTCCGGGAGCGTTTCTTGTAAGTGGAGCAGGAATAATATACATTCTTCCCGCTCTGGCTCCGGGTCACGGCCTTGCCGCAGTCAGCGCACCTCAGAAAGCCGCTGAATAAATGGAGCTCCCGCTTTTTAGGGGCCGTCCGGGTGTCGCGTTTCAGAAGTTCCTGCACCCGTTCAAAGGTTTCGTGGGTGATGATTGCCTCGTGGGTATCGGGGACGCACACCCATTCTTCCTCCGGCACAGCCTCGATCTGGTGTACCTTGTAGCTTTTCACCCGGCGGCGGCCCTGCACCAAATCCCCGGTGTAAATGGGGTTTTTCAGAATGTCATTGACAATCTTGTTTCCCCACATGGGATTGTCGGCCACGGCGGGGGAATAGGGCAGGCCCTTTTCTATCCGGTATGCCGTGGGGCTGGGTATGCCGTGTTCGTTCAGATAAAGCACTATCGCGTGTTTGGTGGTTCCTTGCAGGCACATCTCATAAATCTTTTTGACGATTTCAGCGGCTTCCGGGTCAACGATTAGCTGGTGCTTGTCTTTGGGGTCTTTTATGTAGCCGTAGGGAGCAAAAGAGCCTATGTACTGGCCGTTGCGCCGCTTGTAATCGAAAACCTGCCGGATTTTCTTTGAGGTCTGATAACAGTACTGGTCGTTCATCACGTTTGTTATCGGAACGATGATGCTGTTCACGCTGTCCGGGTTTAGGTAGCTGTCCACGCCCTCGGCCAAGCTGATAAAGCGGACGCCCATCTGCACAAAGAGGTTGTCAATCAGACTGCCAGCGTCGCTGTAATTCCGGGCGAAACGGGAAAGGTCTTTCACCATAACGCAGTTGATTTTCCCGCTCATCACATCCCCTAAAAGCCGCTGGAAACTTTCGCGCTCCGTATCAGTTCCCGTGTGGCCGTCGTCCACATACTCGGTGTAGCTTTCAAATTCTTCCACATGATTGAAATGAAAATCGTTGAGAATGTCGCGCTGGTTTTTCACGCTGTTGCTATCGTCAAGGCCACGGTTGATTTTCTGTAAATCCTCTCGGGAAAGCCGGATGTAGCCGCCCATTTTCCAGAGCCGGGCCGTATAGGTAGGGGTCAAAGTCTGCTGATCCCCTCTGTTTTTTGTTCGTGCCATTGTTCCTCCTTCCCTATCACATTACAGTTATATTATAACTCCGACTATGGGTATCAGCAAGGATGTCACCGGGCATAAAAAGGGGGCGGCACTATGAAAGCACCGCCCCAGCTTTGGGACATTTTGTCCCAAAGAGGATAGCCATTATCAACATCAAATTGTCTGGAGTTAGTCACCATCACTTTTTGTTATTTCTGTTAGAGACAGTTGTAATTGATACACATTTTCTTTACCATTTCTATCTTTCGTAGTAAGATCAAAATGGAGAATGTTTTCCAAATCACTTGTATCATCAATTTTTATTCTCCTAATTGTGCTGTTCCCAGATATTTGTCCTAAATCACCAGTTATATTGACAGTATCTCCCGTCATTTCTATCACATCATTAGAAAGAATAACATCTTTTTCATCACCAACCATAATGTAAAATGTGGTGGAGTATGATGTAATGTTATTGAAAAAATCATCAGCTACTCTCAAATCACCGCCAGTAAAGATTTCTTCTGTGCCATTCAAAAGAATAATGCCATTTGAAATTGAAAGCTGTTCATTTTCCCCGCTAAAAGAATATACTATCGGCTGTTCCTGTTCTACCTTTTCGCATCCAACTAATGTCAGTATAAGTATTGCCATAAAGACCAACACTTTCGATTTTATCATATTCAATGCCTCCCCAATTTCCAAGTTGTTGATAGGCATTAAGCACCTCATATTCCTGCCCAACAATCTCCCCAACTTTGGGACATTTTGTCTCAAAGTCGCATTTTTAATCTTCGTCTTCGACATATTCAAGAATATCCCCTGGTTGGCACTTTAGAACTTTGCAGATTGCGTCTAACGTACTGAACCGGACAGCTTTTACTTTTCCCGTTTTCAAGTAAGAGAGATTGACATTAGATATACCGACTTGGGCCGCCAAGTCATTAAGCCGCATTTTTCTGTCCGCCAGCACCCGGTCAAGCCGAATAATAATCATAGCGTGTGGTCCACCTCGTCCTGCAAATGCACTCCATAATGGATGATATATGCGGCTACAATAAAAGCGATGCTGGGGATAAGCATATTAAACATTGCCTGCCCTGTAGAAATGGACATCCGACCATTAGATATAAGGTTGGTAAGCCAGCAAATCAATAGTTTGATGAATGGAACAAAAACAGCCACTGAAAATTGGAGCATCCCATAATAAAGCAGATAGGAGGAGTTTTTCTCTGTAAAAATTTGCCCTTTATTTATATTGGAAAATACACGGCTCAGAAACCAATAAGCAAAAATCATAGGAACTATATGGACAGCATACATGAGAGAAAGCCCAATCTGAATTGTTAGGTCAATCTGGTCATTATCGTTTGTCCATACATGAATATCATCGCCCGTAAATACAGTCATACTGCGAGAGTGTGCAGCGTGATTTTTCTCTGCGTAAATTGCTCGCTCATAGGTTCCCGTTTTTGTATGCAGGAAGAAAGATTGACGCCCCATAAAGCTGAGGACAGTACATAGGACATAGAAACAGATTACAAAATAGCAAGCAAATTTCATTAGTTGAGCGGCAGGTCTTGCAAATCGTTCATTTGCGAGTTTCTGAATGAATTTCATAATTTATCACCTCGGATTTATGATAGCACAGAAATTCAAAGGTGTCAATAATAATTTAACGATAATCATTAAATTATTATTGAAAGACTTTGCCTGGAAACAAGGCCAGATACCATGTAGCAAAGTCTGCTAATATGGCCGCCATTATTTTGCCGATTATTAGGGAGCGCACAAACGGCAAGCAATTCGGGTGTGGCCACACTCCGAAATTTTTGCTGGGCCGTGGCCGCAAAAATGCTTGTTGGGGAGCCTCCCCAAACCCGGCTCTTTGGGACAAAATGTCCCAAAGAGATTGGCTGTGTCACCGACGCTGTCGCGCCGGTTCCTTATTGCTCCGCTCGTCCGTCAGTCCCGGCAGATAGTCAATGTTGCGGCCTGCCGTTGAGGGAAGAACCGGGGCGGCACTATGAAAAGCGCCGTTCAGCTTTGGGACATTTTGTCCCAAAGGTTTTCATTCTAAATCCACCTCAATTTGTATAAGACTACTATCACTATCTGAGCATTTTATGATTAGCTTTTTCTATGTTTACATACGAAGATAGCCAGAACATACCCTAATAGAAAGCAGATGCCGATTATGCACCACACAAAAGCAGCAATGACATTGCCACCGATGAGAAACCCAGAATCCGCAGTTAGGGCTATGACCGCAAAAACAACTGCTATAATAAAGCAATAGATCGGTATGTATCGTAAAATTTTGTGTTGTGTTCTACATCCGATAAGGATTTGAATAAGAAAAGCGATAAGGGTAGGCCCTCCGAAATAAAGTAGAATATCCATCTTAACCTTCCTTTACTCAGCGGATATTATATCGGCTCCGGTTTTGTATTCAGAAAGTGCGCTATCGTATTTTTTCCCAACTTGGCGGTAGTGCCGTTCAAGGAGATAAAGGGCAAATATCAATGTTGCGCTGGAGAGGATGAAAGCAATTAGCCAAACAGAAATTCCCGTTTTACAATTAGTAATTCCAAACATATCAAGAATTACAGATGGTAGCCCATAATTGACTGATAGAACGCTGCAAATGAGTACATATGGGATACCACAAATCAAAAGCCGAGATTTTATTGCATATTCACTTTCCTGTCCATCAACGCAGATCATAGAATATAACGCGGACAAAATAGTAGCCGAAACCAAACAAAGTAAGGTTTGAGGTGTATTTAATCCATTTGCACGAAATTGAGGAAAAAGGATACGGACAAAAAACAAGGTCTGAAGTAGTCCAAAGATAAAGAAGAACACTGTAAAAAAGCGCCAAATAATTGAACGATAGTTATTCATCTATATAACCCCCAATGCTGTCTTTATATCGCTTGTATATTGCCGTGACACAATAATTTTTTCTCCGTTATCCATAGTCAGCAAAAGCCTGGCACCAATTTCTGGGCGAATAGATTTCGTGCGTTTCAAATTGATAATAGTTGCCTTAGATACACGGAAGAAAGATCTGTTTTTCAAATAGTTTTCTAACTCGTAAAGTCGCTTGTCTGTTTCATATATCTGTTGCTCGGTATAAAGGAAAGTCTTACGGTCTACCGACTCGATATACAAAATATCATTCAAAGCGATTTGAAAATGTTCTCCTTGCTGCCGACAACACAATTTCGTATCGAGAGAATCCAGTGCAGAAACAATTCTTTGAACATTTTCATCTTTAGTCATGCAATTTATGATGACTTCAATCTCTTGAATATCAGCCTGTATGTTAATTGCCACTTTCAATTTTCGCCCCTCCCTTCATGCCTATTTTACAAAAGGTAAATTGGGTTTTCAAGACATCGCAACACAAGATGCACCAAACAGCGACAGAGTTGCAATCAAACCCTATTTGCACCTGTTCAAGGGCGGCGCATTATCGGAAATCAAGTATATCACATTCCCGCACAGCAATCCAGCCGACCTTTGGGACAAAATGTCCCAAAGGTCGCCCCCATGTTAGCATTTGTGGAACGAATAGGGCGCAGGACATATAAACATACCACCCCCCTGCCAAACGCGCCCGGAAACCCTTGATACAAGCGGCTTTCAAACGCCCAAATGGTAACAGTCCAGCCGTGGAAAATAAGCGGTTTTACAGCGCGTTCAACCCTATCCCCCCGCCCTTTCCCATTCATGGGAAAGGGCGCGGCTCTGGAGGATATATCCCCCGCCGCACCGGAGGGGTAGCACAGCCGGGGCAGGCCGTCAAGGGCAAGCCGCCGCTGGCGGCGGTGCTACGCACCCTTGACCGCCCGCACCCGTCTGTGCTCAATAGTAGGCGGCGACGGGGGATATACCACTAGAGCCCCTATGTAAAAATGCGCAGGAATAACGATTGCTTTGGGACATTTTGTCTCGAAGCCACCATGCGATATTTAGATTTTTCGGGTAGAATGGCCGGGGCTGCTGGGGGCCGCCTTGATAACCAAAGCAGGGTGGCCCCCAGTGGACTCCGGCCATATCGCACAGAAAAACCGCCCCATTTTCAAGGACGGCTTTCTGCGTAATGTGATAGTTTCAATCTTTTTTCTTTTCGTCAAAAACCTTGCGTTTTCGTGTTCCTAATAAGAGTTAATCATAGGAAACGGGTACCCTTTTCCGTAAACCTGCCCGCCGCGCTATGGCTTGCCGGACAGATTTTGCATGTTGGGAAGTTTCCCAAACCCTCTTGAAAATCCTCTCACGACCTACAACACCACATAGAGTAGCTTTGACGATGTTTTGAAAAATTTCTTCAAAAAGTTTTCCTTGTTTCCTACTACAGTGAAAATTAGAAAATGCCAAAGAAATATAGAAGAAATGCTTCTGTTGTCACTAAAACTATTTTGAATATGCACTTTATCAATATTGACAAAGGACACTCTTTCATGTAAGATAAACATATAAAAAAAATAGAAAAGGTGATGAATGTCCGGCGTATCAGATGTCACACAATCGATGGCATGGGTATGACTGGAGAAGAGTAGATAAAATCAATTCAATAGCTTAAAACGAATTGTTATTACGGTTTTGTTTTTATGCCTAGTGTTTGATTTTATTTTACTCTTAACTATTCTTCGTCATTTGAGTGATTAGTCGTAGAGTAAAATCTATGGCTTTTTCTTTTGCTCACAGAAAGGAGAAGTAATGTTAAAGAGTGTCGAAACTGTTTTAGAAAAACCACTCCTTTACAAAAAAACGGAGGGTGAATTTTGGAATGATGAGCATATCTCCAAGCAAATGCTAAAGGCTCATCTCAATCCAGAATTTGACGGAGCAAGCAGAAAGCATGCATTTATTGAAGAATCTGTTGTATGGATAACGAAGCTTGTATCACCAATAGAGTATCCGTTACTTTTTGATATTGGATGTGGTCCGGGAATATATGCAGAGAAATTTGCAAGGCAAGGGTACTATGTTACAGGTATTGATTTTTCTAAGAGGTCAATAGACTATGCGAAAAATTCTGCATTAAAACAGGGATTGGATATTTCATATTTATATCAAAATTATTTAAACATGGAATTAAATACGGCTTTTGATTTTGCAACAATGATATATTGCGATTATGGGGCATTGTCAACAGATGACCGAAAAACGCTTATGCAGAATGTTTATTCCCACTTGAAATCCGGCGGAAAATTCTTATTGGATGTATTTTCCACAGAAAAGTATAATTCATTTTTACAAACACGGACATGGGAGGTCTGCAACAACGGAGGATTTTGGAGCAATGAGAAATATGTGGCATTTTATGGCAATTATAAGTATGCGCCCAATGTTACTTTAGAACAGGCTTCCATTATTAAAGACAGTGGCGTATTCCAGTATTATATCTGGAATACATACTTTACAAAAGAAACTTTGATTAGTGAAGCACAGGAGGTTGGATTCAAATTGCGTGGAGTATGGGCAGATGTTGCAGGAAGTGTGTATTCTGATAAGGCATTTACGCTTGCAATGCTTTTTGAAAAATAATTGCTTATAACACCATTTGTTGAATAAATAACAAAATCTGCCCGGCGGCAGAAAAGAAAAAAACCGCTGTTCGGGCAGAAGATTTAATGCGTTCATTTACCGAAAATAACATCAGCCGGCGGTTTTGAAATAATAATCAAAGCCGCCGGTTTTATGTAGCAGGACAGCTTTCATGGACATGGCGGTATTGGAGGTGCTGCTATGTCTGTTTTTTATTTCGCGGGTATTTTGGGTTATGGTGAATTATCAAAAAAATCTTGTCTTGTGAAGATGGATATTCTGTCTATGGATATGAATAGCAACGCTTAACAAGGGCACACAGGCCATAGTATAAAGCGCAGAGAGAAAGTTTTTCAGATTTTCCACTCAAACGAAACGCGGTCGCTGGTGGCCTGGACCTAGGAGAGAATGATGTCCGTCACCTGCCTTCGGTCGTCAAAGTCAATCGTGTTCCAGTTTTCCAGATGGGCGGACAGGAACTCAATTTTCTGTGGGGAGATTGTTTCCGCGTTCAGTGCTGCGATTTCCTTTATCAGCCGTTGGCGGTTTGCGTCCAGTTCCTCGATTTTCCCATTGGCATAGGACAGCAGAACCGCATTGGCCCCGGTCAGGGTGTTCAGCAGTTTTTCAATTTCGTCCTCCACCTGGGCAAGTTCCACATTCAAGGCGGTCAGCTTGGGATTGACGGTCGTTGCTTTTGCGGTCAGGGTTTGAAATTCGGAGAGCTTCTTCACCATCTCCCCATAAACAAATTGCTCAAACTCCGCCGTCCGAAGCGTCCTGCAGCCCTCACAGCTTTTGTTGTCCGCCCTCTTGGAGCACCGAAGATACTGCGTTCCTGCCGGATTGCCCACGCTCATAAGGGCATACCCGCAACGCCCACATTTGATTTTTCCGGCCAGCCAGGTATTCCGGGCCTTGCGTCCTCCCTGGAATGTGATATTTGCCAGCAGCTTCTTTCTGCACCGTAACCAAGTACCAGTGGGAATAATGCCCTCGCTGGGGGCCAGCACAAGGATCTGTCCGCGCAGGTCCTTGTTTTTTCGCTCCTGCACGTCCCGGCCCTGGTATAGATAGCAGCCGTTTGTCCCGGCGAAGTCCGCCGCGTCATTGACTACAACCGTACCTTGACCCTTGAAAAACTCGTACAGCTTCAGGTCGGCCTGGGCGTAAATCGGGTTGCGGAGCAGTTGAGAGATAAAGCCCCGTTTCAACTCCTTGCCATAAATCAGGATATTATTTTCAGCAAAGTACCGGGCAATATCCCCGAACGACGTGGACAGCTCGGCGTACATCTCAAACATCAACCGGGCGATATTCGCCGTGGCGGGGTCCGGGATCATCATTTTTGTGCGGATACCCTGGAGGGTGGTAGGCTCCAGCCTGAAACCGTAGGGGGCCGCGCCGCTCATATGGAAACCGCGCTGGCACCGGGAATAGTAAGCGTCCGTCACCCGCTTTTGAATGGTTTCCCGTTCCAGTTGGGCGAACACGATGCAGATGTTCAGCATGGCCCGGCCCATGGGTGTGGAGGTATCAAATTTTTCCGTAGAAGAAACGAACTCCACGTTGTATTCCTGGAACAACTCCATCATGGCGGCGAAGTCCAGAATGGAGCGGCTGATCCTGTCCAACTTATAAACTACCACCCGGCGAATTAAGCTCTGCCTGATGTCGGCCATTAACTCCTGGAAATGTGGACGGTCTGTGTTCTTTCCGGAAAATCCTTTATCTTGGTAGTCCTTAAAATTCCCACCCCTTAACTCATATTTGCAGAACTCGATTTGACTTTCAATGCTGATACTGTCCTTGCGGTCCACGGACTGTCTGGCGTAGATAGCGTCGATACGGTTTTCCATGATAGCTCCTTTCCTATCGGGAAATGGAGCTGTCAACCTTTACAAGTATATTATACCAAAGACAGCCCCAAATCACAAGGATGTGGGGGAAACGCAGAAAGGCAGCACCCGGAAAAGTGCCGCCCCTCAACCTTGCCCCACTTCTGGCCACGGTGGCCAGAAGTCCAGCGAGGATAAATCCATTTCGATCCATGATTGCGCCGAATTTACCACGCGCCCCGGCACAGGGGAGCCTCCCAGGCCGCCGGCGGCTCCGGCTGTCATAACTCCGCAGGATTGCGAAGCTCCCCCGCAAGCCTATGGGAGGGCGTGAGCAAGTTTCATTGTCCCCTGCGCTGTCGTCGCACCCGGTTTGCCAGGGCCGGGTTAAAGGCCGCGTTAATCGCTCGGCTCGCTTCTCTCACCTCCTTGAGCGGGCTGTCCTGGCGGCGCGCCTTTTGTCGCTGTTCACGCAGGTTTTGTGCCTGGAATACTGTGTATTTAGTTGTCCTTGGTGTATAAGCCCTTCTTACCTATCAGGCGGGGTAGGGGCTGTTTGTTGCTCCCTATCCGTAGAAATTTTTCAAAATTTCCGCGAGATTTTTAACACCCCGGCGGATACTGTCGCAAATGGAGCTTTCCACCACATTTTCAGACTTGGCAATTTCAGACTTCTTCTTGCCCAGAATGTAGTGAGCATACACCCTTCGGGCCTGAATGAGCGGGAGCTGGTTAAGAGCGGCGTAGAGTGCGGAGCGGTTTTCCTCGTCCAGAATGATCTCCTCCGGGGGCAGGGGCGGGAACATCACATCCGGCTCAAAGCCGGGGTCAACGTCCAGGGAGCACTCTTTATGCTCCCGCTTGCGCCGCTTATAGCTGTCGCACTGGCGGCCCCCGGTAGAGAGAACGACGGCGATTTCGTCGGAAACTTCCAGCGTGATATTTTCGGTCAGGTGGGGATAGTAGCGGTTCAATTTAATAGTTGTCATATGTACCCTCCATTTCGATTTTGGCGGAAAGGAACAGATCGAAATGGAGGGGGTGGAGAACGGCAGCGAGCTTCTGGACACGGTGTCCAGAGGCTCCGCCAGGATAGAAAAACGCCCGCACAGCGCAAGGCTATACGGACGTACCAGGGCGACAGGTTATTACAATTTTCGCAGTTAGGGATAGGGCTACCCGTCAGAGGGGGATAGCTTTTTTTGACGGTCTAAATTGAAATGACAGAAAAAAGGACATACCGATACCTCCCGGATACCGCCGTGTCCTTAAAAATGGGCGACTTTAACACACCCTCCGTTTTCCATTTTTCAAAAGAAAGCGGCGGCCTTGAAATTTGTTATTTCAAAACCGCCGCAAGGCTACTTGTATATTGTTTGGGCGTGTTGATACCAGCCGCCAAAACAACGGTTTTTTATTATGCCGTTGTTCTGGCAGAAGTGTTGAATATTATCAGGATGCGTCTGCTGACACAATCGAAACGCTGCCCCTTACAGTTCCCAAAGCGCCGTCTGGGGCTTGGAGGTACAGCTGATAGGTTCCCGGCTTTGTTGGTGGAGGCCCAACGGTAAAATCCGCAATACATTCCAGCGGTTCACCTGGCTGGCGCAGGTTGTTCACCGACCAATAGGACACATCTTTGTGCTCGTCCTTTGCGAAAAAGACTTTCATTCTATTTCCTGTTTTCGCTGAAATGTCGTACAATATTTCGTCCCCATCGGACAATGTGTATTCCCCCAGGAAAATGGTTCCTCCCGCCGTTACGATTTTGAAATCAACGGGGATTACTTCCACGCCAGTTTTATCATCCGGATCATCCATATCCCCCAACAGTTCAATCACTTCCGCTTCGGTCATATAGGTGACGCCTGTGATTTTGCTATTTGTATCGCGAACAATTTTGATATTAACAGTCCCTTTCGGATTCATATTCAGCGTGTAAACGGATTTGTTGGGCCGGATGTCTAAAAAGATGTTGACAAGTTGGCCCTGGTAATAATAGTCTTTGCCGTCCATTGTAACGCCCACAGCCCGGTATTCCGCCATCTGCGCTTCGGCCCATTCTTTCTCCTGCTTTTCTTCCAGCTCGTCAAATTCTTCGCCTCGGTTCAGTTTATCAAAGAGCATGGATTGAAATGCCCAGTTTCCATCTTCCAAAGCCCTGTCCAGCCAAAGCCCCAGTTCCGCTTCATCCATGCAGTCCGTCAAGGTAGAGAAAAACGCCATTTCTTCATCAGCATACGCTTTTTCAGCAAAGTCAGCAAACAAAGTGGAATTTGTGTCAAGCCAACGTACAGCAACAGAGAAAAACGCAAAGTCCCCATCAGCATAGAACTTTTCCAGCCATTTCTTTTGCGTATTTTCATCCAACCGAGGAAAAGTGATTTCAAACAGCGGCAAGCTGTCAGCCTCATAGTACCGTTCTATGTCTGTGGAAACGGTGTCCGCATTTTCAGGCTGCTTGCCAGACACGGCGGGATTATTGGGGGTATCATCTTCCTGCCAGGTATTTTGCCACCAATCATCTTCCCAAGGCTTGCCCTGCCACTCGTCCTGCCACAGGTCTTTCCAGCCATCCGGGAAATTCGATGTGTCAAATGCATCCGAGGTATAAATCCCCATTGCGCCAGAGCCTTTCCGTGTTACCTGAATTACATTAGCTCCAGTGCCCTCTGTAAAAGTAGCTAGATTTCCACTTTCCTTGAAATTCTTCGGCCTGTATATTTCACCCCAACTGCCATTATCTGTAATCGTAGTAGTGGTATTCTTGAAATCGTCTTGGGAAATTAGCTGAAAATATCCGCTGTTGGCTGTAGCGTCCACCTTGCCAGCGAAACCCTCTGGCAAGGTCAAAAAGACGGATGCCATATTGAAGTTGCCTACAATATTGCCAGACCTGATAAGGTCGCAAGTCAAATGTCCGCTGTCAGCACTCAAATTCACATCGCCATAATCAACATCAGGAATATACAGTTTGATTGTTTCATCATTGGTGTTCGTTTTGGTCTTGCAAGAGACAGAAACCCTCCAGTCGTTACCCTGCTCGTTAATTTCGACTGTATAAACATCGCTATTGTATTCAGCCGAAATTTTATTATCCGTTGCCGCCAGCACATTTACAGCGGCGCTGCTGACATCCAGCGACAGCGAGGGCCTGCCGGTGGTGTCCAATGGTGTATTGGGGAGAGGGGCGGCTTGAGCGGTTCCCGCTGTATAAACCCCAACAAAGGATGCACCCACGGCCAAGAACAAAGTCAGCATAATAGTCAAAATCTTAACCGCCTTTGACGGCTCCTTAAACTTCATGATAGCGCCTAACCTCTCTTTCAATAGCTGTTTATTTTCGCTTAACGTGACGGCTCCGAGATTTTCCTTGTATCGACCTACTGCCGCCATAGCGTCAAGCAAGGTTTTCCCATAGTCCTGCGCGTTGCTGGTCTCCATTTTAGCGAGGACGGCTTCATCACAGGAAAATTCACACGCCTTTGTAATTTCCCGGCTCATAAGATGAACCAGCGGATTAAACCAATGTAGGCAGACGGTAATTTGAACCAGCCATTTATAGAACATATCCCGCCGTTTGTAGTGCGTCAGTTCATGCAGAATGATATAGCGAAAATCTTTTTCGGGAATATCCGCACTGGGCAGTACGATACATGGATGGAAAAATCCAATCAGCAGGGGAGAGGAAACTAGCGGATTGACACATAATTCAATCGGCTTTTTGATACCTAATTGCTCCGCAACAATAGAAAGTTCGTCTAACCGCTGAATGTCAGAAACCGGGGTTAATCCAGCCTTGATATATTGTACAAAGCCCTGATAGATTGTTATTTTTCGTATCAGCAAACCCAGCGCGGCCACCAGCCACACCAGCCAGATATGATTGATTAACAACACTCCAATATCTTGAAGTTGGTGGGCAGTCGTTATATCATCTGCTGGACTATTCACAGGTTCATTGCGTTGCTCCGTTCCAACAGCGGGAATAAAATTGCCGCCGGGAGCGTTTTGTGAGGGTTGCTGTTGTAGCGGTAAAGGAGCGGCCTGGGATATTGCTTGATCGACAGCCTGATATGCCTTCCCCATCAGACTTACTTCCGGCCCGAACGGGAGCAACAGCCGTAAAAGAACAATCAGCCAAATGTAATACTGCCATTGTCGGCTGATTTTATCTTTCAAAAACCGTTTTCCCAAAAGCAGAGCCAAGATAAGCAAGCTGCCGGAAAAGGACATAGACAGGAAGATTTTCAAAGCTGCGTTCATTGTTGCCCTTTCCCTTTCTCCAGCAGCCGTTTCAATTCCTCATATTCCTCGTCTGCCAGCAGATCGCCCAAAATCAGATTGGAAACCAGACCTTTTGCGCTCCCCTCATAAATCTTATCCAGAAAATGTTTCGTCTGCGCTGTCTGGTATTCTGTTTCCGAAACGAGCGTGGTATATTCGTTGCGGCGGCCAATTTTCTTAGCGCTCAAAAAGCCCTTATTCATCAGCCTCGACAAAAGTACAATCAGGGTATTCTTCTGACACGGCTTGCCCCTGGCCGCCAGCCCGTCCATGATATAGGGGAACAGCGTCACCTCCTCCGGGTTCCCCCATACGATTTTCATGATTTCCAGTTCAGCGTCGGATATTTGTTGTATCATGGGCTTAACCTCCTCAACGTATAACACGATGTTGACATTTGAAATATAACACGGCGTTGTCTTTTTGTCAAGCCCACTTTTGCCAAAAGAAGATAAAAGCACGTTTCTCCATTTTTGCGTTTTTTTAGGGATATGCGTTCTTGGCAAGCAGGGCAAGTGTATAACACTTGCGATTTTCGCCTTACGAAAATGCTTGTTGGGGTGCCCCCAAACCCGCCAGGAGCTTCTGGTCACGGTGACCAGAAGCTCCCCTGTCTGCGGCCCCGTCGCTACCGCTCCTGGGCCTTATGCGCTTACAGTGCCACTATCTCCGAAAGTCTCTCCAGCAGTTCGGAGAGCGGTCCCCACAAATCCGCATAATCTCTTTGCAGGGCCTTGATTTCATCCGGGTAAACTTCTCCTTGGGTATTTGCCCGGACAGCAATTTGATTGAGATTATTTGCACACCGCCTTTGCAGGGCAACGATCTCCTTAACAGGAGCAAGGTCAACATGGAGTACATAGCCGTTAAGGGCCATTTTCCGCATATAGGCCGAAAGATTGCGGATACCCACATCCGCCATACGCTCCCAGATTTTTACCTGTTCATCCTGGGACAGCCAAACACAAACCGATGTACTCCGAATACGTTTCTTTCCTGCAACGACTGTTGACTGACTTTTAGGGCCGCAAGGTGCTGATTTTTTACCGTTCATAGATACCTCCCATAAATTCAAATGTTGACAGTATTTCGATAAATCGGGGGTTGGGAATGATACTATACCAGCCCCCATGAAACCAGGGCCGGAAACCCTTGCGGGGCAAGGCTTTGAGATTGCTAATTTTCAACACATCAGCCGTGGAAAGACAGCGGTTTGAGAGGAAAGCGGTTCGACCCTATCCCCCGCCCTTTCCCTATCCAGGGAAAGGGCGGGGGATAAATCCGGAAGAGCCTCCGTGGACGAAGCGGGGAAAATGGGGGGGCGCTTCTGGTCACGGTGTCCAGAAGATATACAAAAACACCGCTCCGATTTTTGTCGGAAGCGGTGTTTTGCGTAAGGTTGACAGCCCATTTGGTTTATTGTGCTTATGTATGCTCTTGTTAAGGGAAGATACACATATCATTTAGTATGTCTTAATAACTCATATTACCAAGAACCAATGTGGATATATTCTGCATGGGGTTTTTGCTGTAATAGCCCCCTACTGGGAAGAAAGGGGGTGAGAGAAGATGAGATATTCTGAACAGTTCATGGAACATATCGAATATGCGTTTCATGCGTTCTGCAAAATTGTCCTGCGTCATGAAGCAATCAACGCATGGCGGAATTTGAAGCGGAAAGAGGAACGGGAAATATCCCTTGACTATCTGATGTCGGAAAAGTATTTTGAACCGTCTGCTACGAACAGCTACTTTGAAAAACAGGACAAGCCGACAGTATTTCTTGTGTTTGGAAAAGAAGTGATAGTTGACAATGAACGATTGGCGACAGTATTATCAAAATTGCCGAAGTTGCGTCAGGAAGTCTTACTACTGTATTACTTTGTCGGCTATCGCGATGAAGCAATCGGCAGGCTGTACGGGCGTTGTAGGAGTTCGATAAACCGCAGGAGAAATCTTGCACTGAAGCAGTTACGAAAAGAATGGGAGAGATTGAAATATGAGGAACAAGAAGCTGATACCTTTTGAGGTAATCGAAAAAGCAGTTGTCGGAGAGCCGGAAGCAGTAGATGAAGTATTGCAACATTACACCGCACACATCAAATACCTGTCTATGTATAAGGGGCATATCAATGATGATACACAGGACAGGTTAAAGGCAAGATTGGCAGAAGCTATTTTGAAATTCCGTTTTGACCGGTAATAGGTAGCAAAGACAGGAAAAGATGTCAAGGGTAAACTTTGCGCTACGCGCCCTTGACAGTTTTTCCTGTCTTTGCTGTTGGGCAGTCAAGAGGGCGAAATCAGTAGACTGCTTTCGCCCTCATTTTATTATGGGGTTTGTTACGCAGTAGAGGTAATTTTCTCCTTGATTTACGCAGCTTTGTGGGCGTTGAAATGACGGGGTGAGGGTTTTATGTGTCTGCCTTCAAAAACAGCGTTCTATTGCGTAATATTTGAATAATATTATTCTTTCAGCTTTGCTATTTTCAGCTGTTCCACTTTTATTTCCAATTCTAAGAGTTTCTTCTCTCTTTCAAAATCACTTTCGCGGATAGGTTCATAGCGAGTGTTTATTTCATGAAGAGCTAAACTAAATTCATCCATAGTAACACTTTTGATATAATTTTGTTTTTCATCATAAGATAGTTCTCTGGGTTTTTCATCTGATATGCTTTGTATTGTCATTCGTGGGACATTGAAATATCGAACATACTGTAAGATATTAAATAAAATATACTTTAGCATATCGCTATCATCACATACCATTATATCAATCAATTCTTTAATAATATCTGAATAGTTTTTTATTTCCTGTATAGTTTTTTGATTTAAACCAAGATATGAAGAAGCACGAAAGTTATTTTTATTTTTTATCTCTGATAGTCCAAAAATATATTCAATATCACACTCCAAAATTTTACATAATTTAAGTGCTGTTTGTAAGGTTGGCATTTCTTTATTTAAGGGATTTCTCCATTTTCTAATAGTAGCAGTAGCATTGTTTCTATCTATAGAATTTTTGCAGTCATTTGCCTTATCAGCATCTAATTTTTGCAAAAGTTCAAAATCTTCTCTTGCAGTTTGCTTAGTCTGTTTTTCTTCTTTGTGGTTATTTATTGGTGGAAAATGTTCTTTCATTAACTCAGAAAATCTACTCGAAAATATTTCTTTACATTTCAGGTTGTTATTCATACTAAATCCTTTCACTATCAATGTGAAATAGAGTATAAATTAGGGGTTTTATAATCTAAAATATATTGTATCATAAATTCAAGAAAATAAAAGAGTTAAGCAGGGAGGAAAATTTATATGGTCACATATGCGGACATGTTTCAATTTGGTATATTCATAGTTGCACTTATTGGATTATGCTACAATATTTTTAAACGTAGAAAGTAAACGAAAAAGGCAAAGAGCAAGATAATATCCTACTCTCTGCCTTTTTTGCACCCTGTTTGTCAGCGTTGATGATAAGCTGTTGTGAATACTTCCTTATCAACGTAAAACTAAGGGTTTGCGGTACTTGAACTTGTAAACTACAACAATTTTACAACGCATAATGAAGAATAATGGGCGTTAATGAATAGTTTTACTCAAAAATCCAATTCAATATTTTGTACGATAAGGACACTTTTCTAAAAGAAATTTTAGGAAAGTGTCCTTTTGTTATGGTCAAAAAACGAAATAGGAAAGGGAGGAAATGAACATGAGTAGTACAGCGTTAGGAGCAGAGAAAGCGATTTTTTTTATCAGCGATGCACATGAAAAATCCTACTACGAGAAATTGAAAGAGATCAGGTATCAGGACGTATACCACAAAAGCACTTACTGCCAAAGAGGATAGCCTGTGATCCGTTTGTTTTTTAAACTGATTACTGTTTCCGATTGAACAACCGTCGGACGTGCAATATCCTCCGGCTTTTAAGATGATTATAAACCAACACTGCGGATTTTGCAAGAGGGTTTAGGAGATGGGGGCTTCGGCACTCCTATTTTTTTGCGGTTTTTAGACTATATCATATGGCATTGGATATAACCGGAAGCAAATTAAATATAAAGCTCATTCCCTTTCCTTGTTGAACAGGCTTTTTTCATTGCCAATGCCGCAACAGAAACCATAGCCCCATTTACTTTACGGGATGACTGCGGGCATTGTACGACACAGCGCATACAGGAAATACATTTTTTACTGTCCGTAACTTTTGGATTTTCTTTGCTGATTGCCTGTGCAGGGCACTGCCTGGCACAAAGACCACAGTCTGTGCAGTTATTGTCCGCTTTGGGTACTAAGCCGATTCCAGCTACTTTCTTGTAGGGGCGGTTTCCCGGAATCTGCAGTGTGGAAGGACTGGTCAGATTATTGCTTATTTTCTCTAATATTTTTTTCGCAAAGCCGCTTAATTCTTTTTGATCCTTAGTGTCCGGTCTGCCTGCAGCGTACTGGTGCATAATAGAATGTTCTGCGATGGCGGCAATGGCAGCAATTATCTGAAAGCCGTTTTTTTCAACAGCATCGCTTAATTCAATCAGGGTATCCTCATATGCCCTGTTACCATATACGCAGACAATTACACAGGGGGTATGACTGCCATGAATATTTGAGATTCTCTGAGTGGCAAGGCTTGGAACACGTCCGCCAAAAGACGGAGCTGCAATAAGCGCAATATCATCTTTTTCAAAACTAAGCGAGGAATAATCGGTTTCTGCACTGGACAAATCAATTTTATTTACAGGCAGTCCCCATGTATTCGTTATGGCATCTGCAACCTTTGCCGTTCCTCCTGTCGGGCTAAAAATAATCTGTGAAACTTTCATGCTTGCTCCTTCTGTAAATTTAAAATTTACACCATTATAACAGGCGTATGGTGTAGTGTCAAGATTTACAGCAATAAAAATATATGCTACAATCTAACGTGAAAAGGAGTAATGTCATGCATATCAGTACAAAATGTTCGGTTGCGATTCATTGCCTTATTTTTATTTATGAATATGGGGAAAAGCAGAAGGTAACCAGTGAACTTCTGGCGTTATCAACCGGGATCAATCCTGTCACAATCCGCAATATTATAAGTTCATTGAAAAAGGATGGCATAATATCTGTGAAATTCGGGACAGGCGGAACAACACTGAACTGTCCGCCGGATGAAGTGACCTTATACCGTATATGTAAAGCGATAGAGCCAGCCTTTAGTTCCAAACTTATAGGCATTCATTCACTGCCTTCGCAGCTATGCCCCATAGGAAAAAATATCCATAATGTATTGGACTGCTCTTATGAGAAAATAAGAAATGACCTATGCCAAAGTTTAGAAAGCATCACATTAGGAAACATCATATCCGATTATCACCGTATTGAGCATAAGCCAGATTAATACTTATACCAAAAGGATATTGAGATAAAATGTAGGGAGTGGGTGGGATACCGCCGCTTTCGGCATTGTGGGCAATGTGTATAACTCCCCGTCCTATGGAGCTGTGCACATTTCCATGATGCTTTTTTTGCTTTTAAAGCCCTTTTCAGACAGGGAATTACCGGGAAGGGTATTATCCCGGTCTGGTTGTTCCTGTGCGCTTTTTGGCGGCTCTGTGCGCCCTAAATACTGGCTTAGGTTCTCCAGTTTCCGGTTCAGCGATTTCAGCTCTTTTTCACAGTTTTTAAAACCGAATATCGAAACCACAAGCCGTGCAGTAACTGACGAACAATCAGCTACTGCGCAGCTTTTTTGTTATAGATCACTTTGCCCTGACGACACAGATCACCGGGGCTTTTTTCATTTAGACAGGAGGATTTGAAAATGCCGGAAACTTTGAATCTGAATTACTACTACGGGAATGAAGCTGACCAGCACAGCTTCTATCGTATCCCGAAAATCCTTTTGACCGACCGCCGCTACAAGGGCGTATCGCTGGAAGCAAGGGTGCTGTACGGCCTGCTGCTTGACCGCATGGGGCTGTCCGCCCGCAATGGCTGGCTGGACGATAACGGGCGCGTGTTCCTCTACTTCATCCAGGAGGAAGTTATAGCCATGCTGGACTGCGGCAAGGACAAGGCGACAAAGCTGTTCCGCGAATTGATTTTAGAAAATATTGAATATGACATTCTTCTGGAACGGAACCCCTACGACAAGGACTTACTGGACGGCTATGTGGAGTTAATGCTGGAGGTTTGCTGCTCCACACGGGAATCTGTCCGTTCCATCGGGAAAAAACTTCTGCAAAAATAATTACCGCAGTCCTCTTTATCTATGAATAAGAAAGAAATATTGAGAATCATCCCGTCCCCATTTTCAGTAAGAACTCCCCATCAATCAAAGAGTATGGCAACACCTTTTTGCTGAAACGGAACACAAGCTGCTCTCCATCCAGCAAGTCTTCGATAAATTGAAACGTTTCTAACCTCAAACGGCTTTCGTCGACAAAACCACTTTTTTCTATGGTTCGGTATGTAATACGTCCAGCTAAAATATCCCGAAAAACAGTTTGACGGTTCTCTTTAGCAATGCTAATATCCCTCAGTTTGTGAAGCCCCGCAAGATGATGAAAATCCGTTTCGCTAAATCCCAATACAATCTCTTTTTGTTTTCCCTTACGGCCCAGAGTAAATCGGCACTGGCATCCAGTCAGCCACTCAAAAACAGCGGCGCGCTTTTATAAATCCATATCCTTTTCTTCCGTATACAGCAAAGGCCCTGCCTTGTGTTATTATTACACGCCTAGGACGAAAATATTTCAATATTTTTTGTTTTGTCTGTGCTTTTTCGAGAGCTGTGAGGGGATTTATTTTCTGCGCGGATGTGCAGGAGGAAGCGACCGCAGGGAGCGCAAAGCCACGCCGAAAGGCGTGTTCGGACGGACGCGCAGGCGGATGGCCTGAGGCATGGGGAAACCCCAACAAGCAAGCCGGAAATCCGAAAAGGATATTCCGGCTCATTGCTTGCCTATGGTAGAGAAATTAGTAAAAGCAGCCTTTCCCTTACCAGATTCCTAGCCATATCTGCAGATGCACGTTTCGATTTCTATTCTAACAATTCAGATTTCAATTTTTCAAGCAGTCGTTCGGCAATAGGGGTAAAGATTTGATATTTTTTCCAAATTAAATATATCTTTGTTTCAAGCTTCGGCGTGAGGGGACGAAAAACAAGTCCGCTTTCAGGGTTTGTGTCAATCAAATGTTCAAAGGTCAAAAGATAGCCGAGTCCTTCTTTCACAAAAAGCGATCCGTTATATGATAGACGAAACGACCCCTCAAGGTGTAATTTATCCATGCTGTTGCCACACCATTTGGAAATATCATTTCTCCATCCCTGTTCGGAACAAAAAAGAGGGAGTCCAAATAAGTCATCCACGCAGATGGAGTCTTTTTCTACCAATGGACAATTCTCTGGCATGACAACCCCCCATAGATCAGCATGGGGAAAGGTTAAATAATGATATTTTGCAGTATTGGGTTCCTGCGCCAGTACGGCAAAGTCAATGATACCTTTATCCAGTTTTTCTGTAACCTGTTCCGTGTCGCCGCTGGTAATATGATAATGCAGATCAGGGTAAGACTCTTTGAATCTTCTGATTGTGGCGGCGAGGCATCTGATCTGGTAAGATTCCGCCAAACCGAAGTAAACATCCCCTCCCAGAACATCATCCAAAGCAAGAAATTCTGTTGTAATTTTGTCAGCCATTTTTATCAAGTCTTCTGCCCGTTTTCGAAGCAAAACACCTTCCTTAGTCAGCTGTATGCTAAAACTATGGCGCGTGAACAGTTTTTTCCCAAGCTCATCTTCAAGTGCTTTTAACTGCTTGGAGAGTGCGGGCTGGGTAACGTGAAGCAGCTGCGCCGCACGGGTCATGTTTTCTTCTCTTGCCACAGCAAGGAAATATCTCATTGTCCGCAGTTCCATATTGTCCTCCTGTGATATTCTAAAAATTTATATCATGATATAAATTATAACTATTAGCGAAATAAAAATCAAGAGGATATAATGCAAACATAACAGGAAGGGAGGCGGTCATACGGATGATCTGATTCAGAATCTAAAGGATGCAGGCTGTGGCGCTCAGACCATTGAGAAGGTCTGCAGTTTGTATGGTAACGGTCAGGTTCAGGATGCGATTAAAATGCTGCGGAAACACCGTTGCGGCCTGATGGACAGCCTGCATGAAAGTCAGTGGAGAGTTGACTGTCTTGATTTCTTAGTATGGCGGATGGAAAAGGAAAAGTAATCATTAAAAATAACAAAAAAGAAAGAGAGGCATTACAAAATGGAAAATGCTGTAAAACTGGAATTGACAAAGGAATGGGATAAGACTTTCCCGAAAAGTGAAAAGGTGAACCACCGCAAGGTGACATTCTCTAACCGTTACGGGATCACGCTGGCGGCAGATCTGTATGAGCCGAAAGGAGTGGAAGGGAAGCTGGCTGCGATTGCGGTATGCGGGCCGTTTGGCGCGGTAAAGGAGCAGGCCTCCGGACTGTATGCACAGACGATGGCGGAGCGTGGTTTCTTCACTATGGCATTTGATCCTTCCTTCACTGGAGAAAGCGGCGGCACACCCCGATACATGGCTTCACCGGACATCAATACAGAGGATTTTCAGGCGGCTGTGGATTTCCTTTCCGTACAGGAGAATGTCGACCCTGAGCGTATCGGCATTATTGGCATCTGCGGCTGGGGAGGCTTGGCCCTGAATGTGGCGGCACTGGATACCCGCATCAAGGCGACGGTTGCCTCCACCATGTATGATATGTCCCGTGTCAATGCCAACGGATATTTTGATGCAGATAATTCTGCTGATGCACGGTACGCGAAGAAAGAGGCTATGAACGCCCAGAGGCTCGTGGATTATAAAAATGGCAGCTATGCGCTGGGCGGCGGCGTTGTCGATCCGCTTCCGGAGGCTGCGCCTTTCTTTGTAGCAGATTATCATGATTATTATAAGACGGATCGCGGCTACCACAAACGTTCGTTAAATTCCAACGGTGGCTGGAATGTGATCGGCTGTATGTCTTTTATGAACCAGCCTATCCTTCAGTACAGCAATGAGATACGCGGCGCAGTCCTTATCATGCATGGGGAGAAGGCGCATTCCTGCTATTTCAGCCGCGATGCTTATGCCGCAATGGTGAAGGATAACCCTTATACAGATAACAAGGAGCTGCTGCTCATCCCGGATGCAGTCCACACAGATCTGTATGACGGCGGCGGGAAGGACGCCATCCCGTTTGATAAGCTGGAGCAGTTTTTTTCGGAAAATATGAGATGACATTTATAAACTTAAAATACGAGGAGGAAGACGATGTTAGGAAATTTTATGTATTGTAACCCGACGAAACTTTATTTTGGCGAGGATTCTCTTGTCAGTCTGAATGAAGAACTGCCTAAGTATGGACAGAATGTACAGCTTGTGTATGGAGGCGGGTCGATCAAAAAGAATGGTATCTATGATAAAGTCATGGAGATTTTGAAAGCAAATGGAAAAATGTGTTTGAAGATGCAGGCGTGATGCCAAATCCAACAGTACAGAAACTGTATGAAAGCTGTAAGATTGCCAAAGAGGGTAAGGCAGACCTGATTCTTGCGGTTGGGGGCGGTTCTGTCTGCGACTATGCGAAAGCGGTTTCCGTATCTGCATACTGTACGGAAGATCTATGGGAAAAATATTATCTTCAGATGTAAGATGTGGACAATGAGATCATCCCGGTGGGATGTGTCCTGACAATGTTGGTACGGGCTCTGAAATGAACGGCGGCGCAGTTATCACGAATCATGAGCAGAAACTGAAGATTGTCCATGTATTTGATGAGAGAATATATCCGAAGTTTTCCATCTTAAACCTGGTATATACCTACACGCTGCCCCAGTATCAGATGGCTACGGGAATCTATGACATCATGAACCATACTACGGAGCAGTATTTCTCCGGGGAGGACGACAATACTTCTGATTATCTGATGGAAGGCTTGCTGCGATCTTTGATTCATTCCAGCAGGATCGCTGTGAAGAATCCTACGGATTACGAGGCAAGGAGCAACATCATGTGGATTGCGACATGGGCGTTAAATACCCTGGTGGCCAAAGGAAAATCTACAGACTGGATGGTGCATATGCTTGGGCAGGCGGTTGCGGCACAAACAGATGCAACCCATGGCATGACCCTTGCGGCGGTATCCATGGCCTATTACCGCTTTATCTGCCCGTTTGGGCTGGCAAAGTTCAAGAGATTTGCCGTGAACGTATGGGATGTAGAGCCGGAAGGAAAAAGTGATGAACAGATTGTAGCGGAAGGCCTGAAAAAAATGGAAGTTTATATGAATGAACTGGGTCTTACGATGAATCTGAAAGAGCTTGGGGTAACAGAGGAGATGCTTCCGGGAATTGTTGAAAGCACACTGATCATGGATGGCGGATATAAGGTGCCGGACAAGGATGAAATCAGGGAGATTTTAAAGAACAGCTTATAAGAAGCCAGTATAACAGAGCGAAATAGGCTGTTCCAACGTATAAAAACAGAGGAGCAGATAAGATGAATACAATAAATGATAAGGTGGTTGTAATTTTAGGGGCATCCAGTGGAATCGGTGAGGCAACTGTCAGACTGCTGGCGGACAAGGGAGCAAAACTTGTAATTGCCTCCCGCCGTGAAGCAAAGCTCAGGGAACTGGCAAATTCCCTCGAAGAATGCACCATTGCTTTTAAGGCGGCGGATGTGGCCAGCTATGAAGAAGTAAAAGCTGTGATCGACATGGCAGTGGAATTGCATGGCCGGGTGGATGTACTGTACAATAATGCGGGCATTATGCCTACGGCTCCGTTAATTGAGGGCAGGAGAAATGAATGGCGGCAGCTGCTGGATATCAATGTGATGGGAGTATTGAATGGGATTTCTGCCGTTTTGCCTGTCATGGTACAACAGCACAGCGGACATATTATTGCGACCGATTCTGTGCTGGGACATCATGTTTATGAAAATTCGACTGTGTATTGCGGAACAAAATTCGCAGTGCGGGCAATTATGGAAGGGTTGCGCCAGGAACATCGGATGGATAACATCAAATCCACGATTATTTCACCAGGCAACGTAGCTACCGACCTTTATAAATCTATTCAAAGTGAGAGCGCCCGGCAGGCGGAACTGGATTTCAGGAAGACAATTGATTCACTGACTGCGGAGGATATCGCAACCGCTGTAGCTTACGCCATCGAAACACCGGACCGGAGGTCTGTGAGTGAGATTATGATCCGTCCCACGAAGCAGGGGATTTAAAGGCAGCACAGGCCAAAGCGTTATCATGTTGTAGCGGGATGCCGTATGCTAGGGCCTCCCGCTTTTGATGAGGTATTGTGGTGCCGGGCATAAAGTAAGTGAAAATTTGGAGGTAACAGTATATGCGTATCTTGGTATTAAACGGAAGCCCCCGTCCAAAGGGCAATACGAAACAAATGGTGGATGCGTTCCGGGAAGGCGCGGAATCGGCAGGACATAAGGTGGATGTGGTTGACGTATGCAGGAAAAAGATTGCAGGCTGTCTGGCCTGCGAAGACTGCCATACAAAGGGGAACGGCGTCTGCGTGCAGAAAGATGATATGCAGGAAGTCTATTCCCTTCTGGGGGAGGCGGATATGCTTGTCCTTGCTTCTCCGATTTATTATCACGGTGTTTCAGGGCAGTTAAAGTGTGCTCTTGACCGTTTCTATTCTGCCGCCTATCCGAGCAAGCCCCGGAATCTGAAAAAAGCGGCTATGATATTAAGTTCCGGTGATCCTAAAATATATGATGGCGCAATATTCTCATACAAAGGGGATTTTCTGGAATACCTCGGCCTTGAGGACATGGGAGTATTTACAGCTTACGGCATGGAGAACGGTTCGGCTTCAAAGCTGAAAGAACTCCGGGATTTCGGAAAAAATCTGAAATAATGATAAGGGAGACTGTGGAATGAGAAAATATTCAGCCTTATGCTTGTTTCCTTATTGGCATTTCTCATAACAGAGTGCGGGCAAAACAGGGCAGGGGAAACTGGGAGAGCCAGAGATATTGAAACAATCCCGGCAACAGATACCGTTAAATCTGTACAGGAAATTGGGAATGCGCCCGGTGATACGGGCAGCGAACCGGAGGCAGAGGAAGAAACCATTGTAAAAGCAGTGTTTGATTTTGAAAGAAGGACAGTCATGTTAATCAGCGGATATGAGATGCCGCTTAACGGCCTTGGAACATACAGCTTTCATGGCGATGAGAGTATTGATTCTGTGAAATCTGCGTTATCAAACGGTGTCCGTCTGATTGATACTGCCTCTGCCTATGGCAATGAGAAAGAAATCGGGCAGGCAATCCGGGAGGCAATCAATGAAGGGATTGTACAGTGGGAGGATATTTTCGTTACGACAAAAATTTATCCGGGAAACGAGATGGAATATCCGGCCCGGTCGATCCAGGCTTGCCTTGACCGGCTGGATATTGGCTATGTAGATTTAATGCTTTTGCACCATCCTGATCCGAATGACGTGGAGGCGTATAAAGCGATGGAGCAGTTTGTGGAAGAAGGAAAAATCCGTTCTATCGGGCTGTCGAACTGGTATGTGGAGGAATTGACTGAGTTTTTGCCGCAGGTGGACACTGTCCCGGCAGTGGTTCAGAATGAAATCCCTCCGTATTATCAGGAGAATGATATAATCCCATTTATTCAGGATTTAGGGATTGTAGTGCAAGGCTGGTATCCGCTGGGTGGCAGAGGGCATACGGGAGAGTTGCTTGGCGATTCTGTGATTTCTGAAATAGCCGGGGCGCATGGCGTGTCTTCCGCGCAGGTGATTTTACGATGGAATCTGCAAAAGGGAGTGGTGGTCATTCCCGGTTCCAGTAATCCTGATCATATCAGGGAAAATACGGAGTTATACCATTTCAGCCTTACCGAGGGTGAAATGGCACGGATAGGTGCCCTTGACCGGGGCGAAAAACATGACTGGTATTAGGAGGAATGATGGTGAAAAAAATATTTGGTTTATGTTTATCTTTGCTACTTGCGGCCGTTATGCTCAGCAGTTGTAGGACTTCTCCCTCTGGCAATAGTCATGATACCGGATCAGGTAAGCAGCAATCGGAGGAACATACAGAAACGACACTTTCAAACGAAACGGAGGATTCTGAAAATATGGACGCTAATTCTACAGCAAAAAGTCTGGTTGTATATTTTTCCATGCCGGAAACTACGGAGCCTGAGAATATGTCGAGGGAGGAAGAACTCAGCACCGTTGTTATTGACGGTGAGGTTTTGGGGAATACCCAGTATGTTGCTTATATCATTGCAGAAAATACGGGGGCAGATATTTTCCGGATTGAGCCGGTTACACCATATCCGCTGGATCATTCGGAACTTGAAAATATTGCGCAGAAAGAACAGTCTGACAATTTCCGTCCCGAAATTGCCGGAACGGTAGAGGATATAGGCCAATATGACATCATCTTTTTTGGTTTCCCCAACTGGTATTATGATATGCCGATGATTATGTACAGTTTTCTTGACCAGTACGATCTGACAGGGAAAACAGTGGTTCCTTTTGTCACATCCGGCGGGAGCGGTTTTTCTGATGCAATCAACACAATCAAAGACATGGAGCCGGACGCAGATGTAGTTACAGATGGCCTTTCCATTTCACGCAATGTGGTTCAGGATTCGGAACCTGATATTATTGAATGGCTGATAGAAAAAGGGTTCATTCAGTAAATTGTCATAGGGGGCGGGCAGCATGAAACATAAAGCAATTTTGAAAATAGTAGTGGATACTGGAATGACAGTCATGCTGTTGTTTCTGATGACCTATGAGCTGATTGATGAAGCAGCCCATGAATGGCTTGGAATCGGGATGTTTGTTCTTTTCGTCATTCACCATATTTTAAACTGGAAATGGAGCTGGAGTGTTTTCAAAGGGAAATATACATTGTTCCGTATCTGGCAGACGGTTCTTGTTATTGGAATCCTTCTTACAATGGCGGGCTCCATGTATAGCGGAGTAATTCTTTCTAAACATGCAATATCATTTCTGCCAATCAAAGCAGGAGGTGCTTTTGCTAGAGAGATTCACATGGTTTCCGCCTATTGCGGATTTGTATTGATGTCACTTCATCTTGGCTTTCATTGGAGCATGGTGATGGGGATGGCAAGGCGGATTATAAAAGAACTCCCTAGTGCCGGAAGATGGATGCTTCGTGGGATTGCCACTCTTGTCGCTGGGTATGGCGTGTATGCGTTCATAAGGCGGGAAATCGGGCATTATATGTTCTTACAAAATCAATATGTGTTTTTCGATTTTGAGGAACCGTTGATTTTCTTTCTGGCAGATTATATAGCAGTTATAGCTTTGTTTGTATGGGTAAGCTATTACTTTTCTAAGGGACTGAAATACAATACACCAGGAAAAACATGATTGATATATGATACATGTTTGTATACGAATAGGTGGTGATTAAACATTAAAAAACGGATATAAGTCATAGATGACAATCTAAAATATTTTCAATCTGTCAAAAAGTATATACAGCGATGTCCGTAAAAGAAACTTTGAAAGTTCTTTTATCCGGCGAATATTGCCTGGTTATCATATCCATCCATTCATTTACAAACCATAATACTGAGATGATTTGCCTTATAAGGGAACCCCTCCCTTTGCCAATTATGCTTATTGTTCCAAAACTGAGTATTGAAGAAAAAGTTTCTTTGCATTATGCCGGTACAAATGCCTATATGGAGCAATCAGTAGATATGAGTATTTGTATAGCACAGGCAAACTATCTAATACAACTGTACTTAGATGCGAAAAAGGCAAATAGCAAAAAATACCCACTTATCTTTGGCACAGAATTGATGCACAAATAATCGGGCAGGTGGAGCTTCAACCTTATTCGGCTGTTTTATCCTCGGCTGCTCTGTCATGCAGTCCAAGGTTTTCAGCAGAAACGCTCTTTCATCTTCCGTGCAGACGGCGAACTTGCACAGAAGCTGCCGTTGCGTCAGGGGTTCCTTATTTCGCCTGCCGCTGACGATTGTCCCTATGTGCTGCAAGATATTCTTACGCATTTTTAATCACCTCTACTATATTCTATCGTGCGTATCAGTTTCTATAAATTCCCTAATAGAGCGCATGAATATGTGCTTATAATGCGTTAAAAAAGATAAAATCGGCACTTTGCGAAGCCATTAAAAAAACGGCTTTTCACATTAGGGCTTGTTTCGCCTGCCATCAGTGTCTGTCCGTAGAAGGGGACAGGACATGGATGTTTTTATTTTTCGATACGCGGCGGGAATACCGTCAAAAAAAGCACAGTTCAATCTGCCCCGCCCCAGCATCTTTTAACTGCATTATCAAACGTATCTAAGTACACGAATCAGACATCAAATATTACTATGCAGAAAAACGCCAGACAGTCATTGCAGATGTCCGGCGTTTTTTGTATGCGGCCCTATCTCCTTATGCCGGGAAGCGATTCTGGAAGTGCTGTGCATAAGGCGGCACGATACATACCGCAACCTGGCATTTGAATCTCATGTTTCGAGAGAAACGATCCGGCAGGATATAGCCGTCCTCATGTGTTCCTACCCCATCGAAACGGTACACGGTCGGTATGGAGGCGTCAAAATTGCGGACGGGCTTTACCTTTACCGCAAAAAGCTGACAGCACGGCAGGCTGCGCTGCTTGTGAAATTAAGCGGACAGCTCACCGGGGACGACCTCGCCACAATTGACAGTATTCTTCACCAGTTTGCTCCCTGAGCATGACCCGTTGAACCTTGAAAAACAGCAGGACAGGCTCCTGCTCATAGTCAGTATGTAAGTGACTGCATCCTGCATCAGCCATTCCACGCCACGACTGCCTGCAGCCAGGAACAGCGCAAGAGGGCGGGCAGTAAGGCGGTCATGCCGCCTGATAATACGGCACAGATTTTCAAGAAATGTACCAGGCAGGAACCGGCGCCGGCCACATTCCTTCACGGAATGAGGGCGCAAAACAGACCGGTATGGGCTTTTCCTTTTCCTATGGGATGAGATATTCAAAGGAGATTTCCCGTTGCCGCCGCTTATCCCTGTCACGCCATGCGCTGACAGAGCAGGAAGCCTTTATTAATTATATTTCCAATTCGGATATTTATAGGTATGAGATACCCTTATTCACGGTGTTTCTTGGAACCTAAATCATGAGTAGGGGGCTGACTCTAATTTTTATGCAAAAAGTTATCTCAGGAGATTGATACAGAGATCAAGATATGCGGCCGCTTTCGCTGACTTTTTTCAACGAAAGCGGTCTTTGCCGCGGCTTGGCAGGAATGAGAGCAGAGAAAGACTTCTTTTCATAAAATTTTTGATTATTTTGCACAAAAGACTACCATTTTACTCCATTTTGTGATAGAATTTTACCAACAGTATATTTATTTCAGGGGGAAATATTATGGCTAAAGAAATGATTGCAATGCTTCTTGCCGGCGGCCAGGGCTCCCGCCTCTATGCTTTGACACAAAAGCTGGCGAAACCAGCGGTTCCTTTTGGCGGAAAGTACCGGATTATCGACTTTCCACTGTCGAACTGCGTAAACTCCGGCATTGATACGGTGGGGATTCTCACGCAGTATCAGCCGATGGTGCTGAATGAATACATAGGCAACGGCCAGCCCTGGGATCTGGATCGCCTTTACGGCGGCGTCCATGTCCTTCCGCCGTATCAGCAGGCCTCCGGCTCCGACTGGTATAAGGGAACGGCAAACGCGATTTACCAGAATATTCCGTTTATCGAGCGCTACAATCCGCAGTATGTGATCATTCTTTCCGGGGATCAGATCTGTAAGCAGGATTACAGTGATTTCCTGCGTTTCCATAAGGAAAAGAACGCGGAATTCAGCGTGGCTGTCATGGAGGTGCCGTGGGAGGAGGCATCCCGCTTCGGACTCATGGTAGCCGACGAAAATGACAAGATCACGGAATTTCAGGAGAAGCCGAAGAATCCCAAGTCAAATCTGGCGTCCATGGGGATCTATATTTTCAACTGGGATATTTTAAGGAAATATCTGGTCGAGGATGAGGCAGACCCGAATTCCGAAAATGATTTTGGAAACAATATCATTCCCAATCTGCTTCGGGATGGACGGAATATGTACGCGTACCACTTTGACGGCTATTGGAAGGACGTCGGGACGATCTCCTCACTCTGGGAGGCCAATATGGAGGTCCTGGATCCGGAGAACAGCGGCATCAACATTTTTGACGAGAACTGGAAGATCTACAGCCGCAACAGCGGTATGACGGGCCATAAGCTGGGCGCGGATGCGGTTGTGGAAAATTCGATGATTACCGACGGCTGCCGGGTTCACGGGAGCATCAGGCACTCGATCCTCTTTGCCGGTGTGAAGGTCGAGGCGGGCGCGAGAGTGGAGGATGCAGTCGTCATGGGCGGCACGGTCATCAAGGCCGGTGCGGTCGTGGAGCACTGTATCATTGCGGAAAATGTGGTGATCGGGGAGAATGCCGTGGTGGGCGCGATGCCCACGGAGGGCCAGAAGGGCGTTGCGACGGTCGGTTCGGGCGTCGTAATCGGCGCGGGCGCGAAGATCGGCCCGGATGCCATGATCAATAAAAATGTAGAAGGCGGTGAAGAAAGATGGTAAATTCCAACGCAGATGCACTGGGCATCATTTTCCCAAACAGCTATGACAGTCTTGTACCGGAGTTGGTCAGCGAACGCCTGATGGCGTCGATTCCGTTTGCGGGCCGCTATCGTATGGTGGACTTTATCCTATCCAGTATGGTAAACTGCGGAATTGACAATGTTTCGATCATCGTCCGGAAAAATTACCATTCCCTGATGGACCATTTAGGCTCGGGCCGTGAGTGGGACCTGACAAGGAAGAACGGGGGACTCAATATCGTCCCACCGTTTGCGGAGAAGAATATCAAGATCTATAACGGCCGCGTGGAGGCGCTTGCGAGTATCATCCCCTTCCTCCAGGATCAAAAGGAAAAATATGTGGTGATGGCCGACGCCAATATTGCCGCCAATTTTGATTTCCGTGCGCTGATTGATGCACATGTCGCGAGCGGGGCCGATGTCACGATCGCCTACACGGAGGATGTACTTCCGGAAGCCGAGAAAGAGGAGGATTTAAGCAGGGACTTCTTTTACACACTGAAGCTTGACGGGACGCGTGTGGAAAAGATTTATGTAAATCTTAAAGAGGACGGACCTCAGAATTTCTCGATGAATATTTATGTCATCGACCGTGAGCTTTTGATCAACCAGATCCATACGGCGTTTGTCCGCGGCTATGTATACTTTGAGCGTGATATCCTGGCTCCGCGCCTGGACCGGTTCAATGTACAGGCGTTCAAATATGAGGGCTACGCGGCCAGGATCACCAATATGCGCAGTTACTTTGAGGAAAATATGAAGCTGTTGGATGATCAGAATCTGGACGCCCTATTTGAGGGAAATCCGATCTATACCAAGATCCGTGACGACAACCCGACACGCTACATAAACGGTTCAAAGGGGACAAACATTCTGGTGGCCGACGGCTGTGTGATCGAGGGCGAAGTGGAAAACAGCATCCTGTTCAGGGGCGTCAAGGTCAAGAAGGGCGCAAAGGTCAAAAACTGTATCCTGATGCAGGATACGGAGATCGGCGAAAACGCCAATGTGGAATATGTGATTACAGATAAGAATGCGACGATCTCCGCCGGAAAGGAGATTAAGGGAACCGACACGTTCCAGGTCTTTGTGGCGAAGTATCAGACGGTTTGAGACGTGTGACCCGGAGCGTGCTAGAGCGTGTCTGAAAATTGCATTCCGTCAGATGTGCGTCACAGTTTGTGGAAAATTTGGTCCGAATGAGGGAGGCGTAGAGGGCTGCGTTGACCGAATGAGGGCAAAATTTCCCGCAAAGTGGGGCGTGCAGGTGGCGGGAATGAATTTTCAGACACGCTCTAGTCCGTCAGACTGAAAGCGCGCAAAAGGGGCGCCGGAGAGGGAGAGTGTTTCGGCTGCGGTGCCCCGCGGCACGAGAAAGCGCCGGCGGAAAGGAGAGACATTCCGATGGAGAAAAACACGGTGCGGACGGTTCTTGTCTATGGAATCCCGGCCTACGGGCACCTTTATGCGGGCCTTTTTCTGGCGGGGCGGCTTTCAAAACGGGGCGTGCGGGTCGTCTATTATTCGACGGAAGTGTTCCGGCGGGAGATCGAGGCGAACGGCTGTGCGTTCCGGGCCTATCCGTTTCGGCAGGAGGAGCTTGACCTGCGGGATGGGGCCAGGCTTTTGCGGCTGTACCGCGTGATTTTAGAATTTACGGATGCCATGCTTTTTGATCTTTTAAAGGAAGCGGAAGCTCTGCAGCCGCAGGCGGTGGTGTTTGATTCTCTCGCCCTGTGGGGGAGGGCCGTGAGTGGGCGGCTTTGTATCCCCGGATATGCGTTGTACCATATCGCGGCGATCAGGCGGCCGTTTGATGCGGGCTTTTTTTCGTATGCGGAAAACTTTTTAAACGGATTTTTTGCGGACGCGGCGGAGCTTGTGCCTGCCCTGTGGGCCCGGGGCAGATTAAAAAGGCGGTACAGGCTTGGGCAGCTTGGCCTGCTGCCTGTTCTGATGAACCAGGGGACACGAAATCTTGCCGTGTATTCCAGACGGTTTCAGCCGGGAGGCCGTCTGTTCGGGAAAAAATGGCTGTTTTTGGGGCCGCTTTCCATACACAGGAAAGCTTTGACGGAGGCAGACCGGACGCTGCCGTGTGGTCCGCTCATTTATGTTTCTCTGGGGACAATTTTTAACCGAAATGCCGATCTGCTGCATGCGCTTGTCAAAGCCTTCGGCTCCGGCAGTATGCCGGTGGTGCTGGTGTGGGATATGGCGGAGGCCGGACAGATAAGGCTCCCGTCTAACTTTACTGTGCGGCGGTTTGTAGATCAGAGAGCCGTTTTAAAGCGTGCGGCCCTGTTTATCACGGCCGGGGGACTGAACAGCATCCATGAGGCTCTGTATTACGGCGTGCCGTGTCTGTTCTGCCCGCAGCAGGGAGAGCAGGCCATAAACGCGAGGCGGTTTGAGAGGCTGGGATTCGGAAAAATCCTTTGCGAGCCAGGGCGGCTGCGCGAGGAGGCGAAGGAGGCGTTTTCGCTTCCTCTGCGGTGGGACGAGGAGATCAGAAAAAAGCTTGTACAAATCCGGACAGAGAGAGTGCTGCGGCTTCTGGGGGGCGGGCCCAAAGGAGAAGGGAAAAGACGCAGGCTGGCCGGGGCACAGGGCCCGGCCAGCTGCGGGCAAAGAACCGGGCGAGGGGGGGGTATGGTCAGGGACAAAAAACCGGAGGTATTTAGAGAGGGGCAGACATGGAGGGAAAGAAAGAGACTGTTTTAGTGACCGGAGCCACGGGCTTTTTGGGGGAATACCTAATAAAGCGCCTGCTCCGTGAATACCGGGTCCTGGCGATGGGACGAAACCGGGAACGGGGGCGCTTTCTCGCGTCGCTTGGAGCCGTATTCTGCGAGGGAGACTTTACGGAGGCGAAGCAGTGCGCCGGGTATGTCAAGGAGGCCGATTACGTGATCCATGCGGGGGCTCTCTCATCCGTATGGGGCGCATGGGAGGAATTCTACCGGACCAATGTGCTGGGGACAAAAACGATTCTGCGGCTTTGCAGGAAATACGGCGTCAAACGGCTGGTTTATGTCTCCTCGCCGAGCGTGTATTCCGGTACGCGGGACCGCCTGGAGATCAAAGAGGAGCAGGCGCCAAAGAAAAATACGCTGAATCATTACATCCGCTCGAAGCTTTTGGCCGAGAAGCTTCTGCTTCGCCAGAAGGAGGTGCCGGTCGTAATCCTGCGGCCGCGCGGCCTGATTGGCGTCGGCGATACGAGCCTGGTGCCGAGGCTTTTGCGGGCCAACCGGACGATCGGGATTCCGCTGTTTCGGGGAGGGAAAAACCTTGTGGATATGACCAGCGTGGAAAATGCGGCGCTGGCCTGTCATCTGGCTTTAACTGCAAAAGGCGCGGAAGGCGGGATTTTTAATATCACGAACGGAGAACCGGCGGAATTTAAGGAGCTGCTGGAGCAGTTTTTGACGGCGGCCGGGGAGAGTCCTCATTACCGGCGCCTGCCGTTTCGTGCGCTTTACTGTGCGGCTGCCGTCTTGGAGAAGGGATACCGGCTTTTTCGAGTCAAGGGGGAACCGCCGCTTACGCGGTATACGGTCTGTATGCTGGCCTTTTCGCAGACGATGGACATCAGCCGTGCGAGGAAGCTCCTGGGCTATCGGCCGGAGAAAACATTAGAGGAATCTATTCGGGAATATGGGGAATGGTATCGGAAGGGTTCGGCTGATCCGCTGCCGCCTGCGTTCCCCGATCCGCCCGGCCTGATAACGGCTGCCCGTATCTGCCATTGCGGCTTCTGCATCAATGATCTGGCACGCATGTTCCGCGGGCGGTCCTCCGAGAAGAGGAGGTTCCCCGCGGGGGTTGTATTGCTTACGCATAAACGCCTCGGAACGATTGTATATGATACAGGCTATTCTGAGCAGATTTTACATGGCGGCCCTCTCCTTAAGCTGTACTGCCTTTTGAATCCGGTCTCCGTGACAAGGGAACAAACGATTGTCCGGCAGCTTGAGAAAAGAGGGATTCCGGCGGGGAGTGCAAAGCATGTAATCCTGTCACATGCGCATCCGGATCATGTCGGCGGACTCTCACTGATTCCCGGCTATACGCTGACGGCTTTTCCAGAGACGCTTGCGGCCGCTAAAAAATCGTCCCTTTTGAAGCTTTCCTTCAGGGAGCTTCTGCCTCCCGCAGGTCATATCCTGGCAGAACGAAAGCCGCAGAACCGCCTGTATGAGCATTTCCTGTGCCGGTATTTTGAGGAAGTATACGATCTGTTTGACGACGGGAGCGTGATCGGAGTGCGCCTTCCCGGCCATTGCGACGGGCAGCTCGGACTGTGGCTGCCGGATCAGTCGCTGTTTTTGGCGGCGGATGCCTGCTGGGGAACGGATCTGCTGGAGGACACGCCGCGGATGCGACTTCTTGCGCGCCTGATCCAGAACGATTTTGCCGCCTATCGGGACACGGTGCGGCGGCTTTGCCGTTTGAAACACGATTATCCAAGGATACGAATCATATGTTCGCATGATGGGGGGAAGGAGCAGATCCATGGCGAGGGTCTTTGATGTCCTGAAATACTATCTGTACTACAAATACCGGCCGAGAGAGAAAAGTCGGGAGGCGGTCAGAAGAAGGCAGGAAAGGCGGCTTAGGCGGCACCTTGCGTATGTGGCAGGCCATTCGCCCGTGTACAGGGGGCTTAAGAGGCTCGAGGACTATCCGAAGACGGACAAGGCATTCATGACGGAGCAGTTCGACCGGCTGAATACGGCCGGAATCGGCAGGGAGGAGGCGGAACGCTTTGCCGTGCAGGCGGAACGGGACAGGGAATTTTCGCCGAAGCTTCGCGGGGTCACGGTGGGTTTAAGCTCAGGCACGTCGGGGCAGCGGGGAATCTTCCTGGTGTCGGAGAAGGAAGCGGCGAGATGGGCCGGGTATGTACTGGCAAAATTTCTGCCGGGCAGTATCCTGGGCCGGCATTCTATTGCCTTCTTCATGCGGGCGGACAGCAATCTCTATCAGGCGGTCAACACGGGGCGGATCCAGATGTGCTTTTTCGATCTTTCGAAGGACATGCGCGTACACATGGAAAAACTGCAGGCGCTCGCCCCTGAGATCCTTGTAGGGCAGCCGTCTGTGCTGCTTGTGCTGGCTGGGGAAAAGAAGGCCGGCCGGCTTACGCTTTCGCCGCGGATGGTGATCTCCATTGCGGAGGTGCTGGAGAAGGAGGATGAGGCGCGGCTTAGGGAGGCGTTTTGCCTACCAGTCATCCATCAGGTCTATCAGTGTACCGAGGGATTTCTGGCTTCCACCTGCTGCTTCGGGACGCTGCATATCAATGAAGACATCGTGCGGATTGAGCGGGAATATCTCGATGAGAAACGGTTTGTGCCCGTGGTGACGGATTTTGAGAGGAAGCTGCAGCCGGTCATCCGCTATCGTCTGAACGATATCCTCGTGGAAAAACCGGGTGGCTGCCTTTGCGGGAGTCCGCATCTGGCCCTGGAAAAGATCGAGGGGAGAGAGGATGACGTCTTTTGCTTTCCGGGCCTTACAGGCGGCGAGCGGAGCGTCTTTCCGGATTTTATCAGGAGATGTTTCCTGTTTGCGGAAGGAGAGGAGCCGGTCTGGAAGGCAGGGCCAGGCGATTACCGCATCGTGCAGAGGGCGGATGGGACGCTTGCGGTATATGCGGATCTGACAAAGGCCGGAGAGCGGCGGGTACAGGAGGAGCTTTCAAGGCTTTCCGCGGAGAGCAGCTTTGTGCTGCCGCCCGTGGACTTTTTGCCGTATGGCAGGGAGTCGGGGAGAAAGCTAAAACGGGTGGAGCGTATTCGTCAGAAGGAGATGTAAGGGGGCCAAAGGACAGCCGGGCGGCTGCCAAACGGAAGCGGAGGAGATAAGAATATGAAGGAACGAAGGATAAAAATAGCCGGTATGGGCCGTGCGCTGGCAGGAGAGAGGCTGGAATTTGACGGGCAGACACGGTATCGCCTGCGCGCGGATGAGACGCTTCTGGATCTGGAGGAACGGGCGGCCGGACAGGCACTTGAGGCGGCCAGCATAAAGATTCAGGATGTGGACTGCATTGTATGTGCGACCGCAACACCCCTGCAGGCGATCCCCTGCAATGCGGCGCTCCTGCATGAGCGCATGGCAAAGGGGTTAGAAACGCCGGCCATGGATATCAATACGACCTGCACAAGCTTTATCACGGCGCTTGATGTGATGGCGTGTATGGTTGAAGCGGGGCGGTATGAGCGTGTGCTGATCGTTTCCGGGGATATGGCCTCGGCGGCTCTCAATCCGAACCAGAAGGAGAGCTTTGAACTGTTTTCCGACGCCGCGGCGGCCTGCGTGCTCCTGCGATCCGGGGAGGGAGAAGGCTCCGCGGTTCTCTATAGCAGCCAGAGAACCTGGTCGGAGGGCGCGCATGACACGGAGATCCGGGGCGGCTGCGGCCTCATGACGGCGTTTTGCATGAACGGGGAAAACCGGGAAGACTACTATTTTGACATGAAGGGAAAAAAGATTTTGAAGCTGTGCGCAAAGAAGCTGCCGCCGTTTATAGATGCGTGCTTGAAAGAGGCAGAAATTGACCGGTCCGAAATCCGGCTCGTGATCCCGCACCAGGCAAGCCGGGCGCTGGGCGTCATCATGCCGCGGCTTGGCTTTCCCAAGGGGACGTACTTCGACCGCGTGGAACGCTATGGCAACATGGTCTCGGCATCGGTCCCGTACGCTTTAAGCGAGGCCATTAACGAGGAACTCATCCGGCGGGGTGAGCTGGTGCTACTCATCGGGACGGCAGCTGGGCTTACGAGTAATTTCCTGCTGCTCCGGTACTAAATCCATGTATCTATATAAAATGGCTTAAAAAGTGGGGCGTGCATCTGACGGAAATGAATTTTCAGACACGCTTTAGGCTTGCGAGCAAAAATCCCATTGCCGAAGGCAATTTGCATGGATTTTTGCATGTTGCTGTGAACGGAGTGAACAGTAACTACTGAAATATGACGAATTTCCTGAGGTCAGGAAATTCGTAGACGCCGGAGGGCTTGCCAAAACCGGAGAAAAGTATTTAAAAGATTGAGAGAGGGCCGAAAGCGGGATTGCAAACGAAGGTGAAAAAGGTATAGAATCCCCATTATCTGGACAAAGTAATACAACAAATGACCAGATAGGAGGGAAGCTTGCATGGGGAAGAAGCAGGCCGGCAGGGCGAGCGTCCTGTTTGAAGAACCGCCCTTTGTATTGTCCGCCGCCTCGGTGGTGGGAAAAAAGGAAGGGGACGGGCCGTTAGGCACGTATTTTGACAAGATTGAGATGGATTCCATGCTTGGAAAGAAGAACTGGGAGGAGGCCGAGAGCGAGCTGCAGACCAGGGCTTCCAAGCTGGCGATTGAAAAGAGCGGGCTTTCACAGGAAGAAATCCGCTATTATTTCGGAGGCGACCTTTTGGGGCAGTTGATTGCCACATCGTTTGGAAGCATGGGTCTGCAGTTTCCGATGTTCGGGATCTACGGGGCCTGCTCGACGATGGGAGAGGCCATGGGGCTTGGGGCTATGGCCGTCGAGGGCGGTTTTGCCGACAATATCGTCGCCTGCGCGTCGAGCCACTTCGCATCGGCGGAAAAACAGTTCCGGTTCCCGTTAGAGTATGGCAACCAGCGCCCCTATTCGGCAACTTGGACGGTTACGGGCTGCGGAGCTGTCGTGATCGGGGCGGGGCCTTCTGAAAAAGCACTCGCCAGAATCACGGGGATCACGACCGGCAAGATCGTGGATATGGATTTCAAGGATTCCATGAACATGGGAGCGGCGATGGCAATGGCGGCGCTGGACACGATTCTGCAGAATTTCCGTGATCTGGGTGTGGATGAGACGTATTACGACCGGATCATCACGGGGGATCTGGGCCAGGTGGGAAGGCGGCTTTTGCTCGATTATCTGTCGGGGGCCGGCCATGACATCGAGAGCCGTTATCTGGACTGCGGTATCCTGATTTTCGATGAGGAAGCGCAGGATACCCATGCGGGTGGAAGCGGCTGCGGCTGTTCGGCCTCTGTGCTCTGCGGGTATATCCTGCCGAAGCTTGAGGAGGGCGCGTGGAAGCGTGTCCTGTTCCTTCCGACGGGAGCGCTGCTCTCGACGGTGAGCTTTAATGAGGGACAGAGCGTCCCCGGGATCGCCCATGCGGTGATTCTGGAACATGTGGAATAGAAAGGCGGGAGTACGGATGGAATATATCAAAGCGTTTCTTGTAGGTGGACTCCTGTGCATGCTGGTGCAGGTTTTGCTGGACCGGACAAAGCTGATGCCGGGCCGGGTCATGGTGCTTTTGGTGGTCAGCGGCTCGTTTTTAGGCTTTTTGGGGCTCTATGAGCCCTTCGCCGAATGGGCCGGGGCCGGGGCGACAGTCCCGCTCTTGGGCTTTGGCAACACGCTGTGGAAAGGAATCTCAAAGGCCATGTCCGAGGATGGAGCGCTGGGGATCTTCAAGGGCGGATTTACGGCCAGCGCGGTCGGCATCTCGGGGGCACTGATCTTTGGGTATCTGGGATCGCTGATTTTTAAGCCGAAAATGAAAAGCTGAAAAAGGGGGGAGCTGCTGCGAAATATGGATGCAGCGGCTCCTCCTTCTTTGGAAGGAAAGTCTTGAGAGGAGAGGAAGTATGACAATGGACGTATGCCAGGGCTACCGTCCCGAGACGGCGGCTCCTGCTGCCGAACATTATAGAGAATTTGAGCCGCGCCGTCCGGAGCTTAGGCCGTATATCCGGTGCTTCTGGGAGGCGGCGGACGACGAAAGCGGGGAGAAAGACGGAAAGCCACGGCTAATTACGCCGGATACATGTGCGGATATTTTGTTTTTGATTGACCATGAGGCGGGGCGGGTAGAGGAATGGTTCTGCGGGGTCAATGACCGGCCGTTTTTTTCACGGGTTGCGGGAAGACGACAGGTCTCTTTGTTTGCCATCCGGTTTTATGCGTGGAGTGCCGTTTTATTTGCCGATGATTCCCTGCGGGGGACGAGAAACGGCTTTTTTCAGGCCGGGCAGCATTTTTACCGGCTTTGCAGGAAGCTTTCGCCAAGGCTTCTGGCGGCACCGTCGCTGCCGAAACGGATTTGTGTGGCCGAGGAATGCCTGCTCGATCTATGTGATCCGGAGCACGGAAGTCCCATTGTGCAGAATGCCGTTTTTATGATTTTGAGAAGCCATGGGGCGTTGTCGATCGACAGTGTGGCCGGGGAATCCTTTATCAGCCGCCGTCAGCTTGAACGCCTGTTTGAGGAGCAGCTCGGACTTTCTCCGAAGCGCCTGGCGTCTTTGATCCGTTATCAGTGTCTTTGGAGGGAGATTTTGACAGCCCGGGAGTTCTGCGTGCAGGATGCCGTCTGCCGCTTTGGCTACGCGGATCAGCCTCATCTGCTGCGTGATTTTAAGCGGTTCCATTCGATGAGTATAGCGCAGGCGAGGCGGTATGCTGTTTCGGATGGGGCGTTTTTTTAGAGGATGGAGGAGAAAAAGGAGATGCACACCAGAACCGGTTTCCGGATTTGTCTCGGAGCGGATTATCACTTATTTTTTTGAGAGTCGTAGAAGAAAGTAAAGGGTAGATGGCCGGACTGAGCAGGGAAAAAAGGAACGTGTGGCACTGCTGAAGAAGCCGGGAGTGCTGTAACTGGAATGGGGAAGTATGCTGACTGGCTTGTAACAGTTCAGATAGATCTGCGCAGGATCTGACCCAGCGAAGCGATTTTATATGGCCGTATGCGGTAACAGTTCGGACGTCGTCTGAACTGTTGCACTGGCTTTACGAGGACGATAAAATTAAAAAATACAAGGAATGACTTTTCACGTGTTTTATGATAGAATAGAAGAAAAGACAGGAGGCATGCGATGCGTAAATTGAAGGTTTATCTGGACACCTCAGTGGTCAGCTACCTGTATCAGCCGGATACACCGGAAAAAATGAAAGATACGCTGGAATTGTGGGAGCTATTCAGACAGGGGTACTATGAGGTGTATATCTCTGATATCGCGCTGAATGAGATCAGCGGGTGCAGCCAGGAAAAGCTGGATATCCTCCTTGGTTATCTGAAACAGGTCCGGTACCATCTGGTTCACGCGGATGAGGATACGGTGGATCTGGCGGAGAAATTCATTGATTTTGGTATCCTGAAGAAAAAGAGCTTTGATGACTGCCAGCATATTGCAGCAGCAATCCTAGCCGGATGTGATATCATTACATCCTGGAATTTTAAACATATCGTAAATGTAAGGACAGTGCGGGGAGTCAAGATCATCACAACATTGGAAGGTTACAAGGATCTGCTGATCTATCCGCCCTCTGTGCTGCTGGAAGGAGATGATGAGGATAATGACGAAACCGATAGTCAGTGAGGATTTTAATCTGGAGGACATCCGTAAGATCCGGGAATATAATTCTCTGCGCCACGTCCAGATGACTCCCAGAGAGATCATAGAGGATACCCAAAAGGGGGCCGCAGTGATACTGGAGAGGCTGCGGCAGAGTGAAAAGGCAAGTGTATGATCGCCGGGAACCTTTTGGATTCCCGGCTCATTCGTGCCATTTATACATTCTGGCCTGTTTTCAATTTTCTCACCTCATCAACAGAGAGGCCAACAAATTCTACAATTTTTCCCCGGTTCCTAAAAAACACCGCTCAATCAGATAGAGTGGCAGACCTTTTTCCATCATGCTGCTGTTGAAATCCAAAGGTTTGGATTTTTACCATACACTTCTTGATTTTACAAGTGGGAGTTGACTCTCCCAAAGGAAAGCTCTCACAGGCAGGATTCGTCGAGAGGGGAGAGGGGCTGCAACGGAGTCTCCCGTTTATGTGGTGAAGCCCGTTTTTGATAAGCCGCTGCGGAACACGTATGAACCGGCGCCCTATGAGAGAGTGGTCCAGGCGAGGCAGCGCTTACATCGGAGCGTCTGATTACGTTCTTTTTTGAAAATCATCGGGAGCGGTATAAAGTGGTATATGCGGATAAAAACTTTCTCGTATAGAAAGAAGAAAGCAGACGGGAGGGAGATCAAATCCCCCCTGCCCGTTTCTTTTTCCTGACAATTAGCGCTTTCGCCTTTTCCACGATGGAATCCACGTCCATATGGTTATCCCGGTACAAAAGCTCCGGGTCTCCGGATTCAGCGAAGCGGTCCTGTATACCGATACGCTGCATGGGAACCGGACAATTCTCCACGACCACTTCTGCAACGGCAGCTCCGAGCCCCCCCAGAATCGTGTGATCTTCAATCGTCATGATGGCTCCGGTTTCCTTTGCCGCCCGGATGACGGCTTCTTTATCAAGCGGTTTGATGGTTGCCATGTCAAGAACGCGGACGCCGATTCCCTGCTCCTTTAAAAGGGCGGCGGCATCGACCGCTTTCTTTAACAGGATTCCGGAAACGATGATCGTCATGTCCGATCCGTGATTGACAACCAGATTTGCCTCTCCCCATTCAAAACGATAGGTCTGCGGATCATACAGGTCGGCGACCGGATTGCGGTGCAGACGGACATAAAGCGGGCCGGTAAAATCCACAGCGGCGTGTGCCAGCGCCTTTGCGGCGATGGCATCCGCGGGCTGCACGATCGTCATATTGGGGAAGGAGCGCATGATGGATACGTCCTCGATTGCGGCATGCGTTGCTCCGTCGCCGCCTACCTGCAGGCCCGCGTGTGTGCCGATGATCGTGACGTTCAGATTCGGATAACAGATAAAGGTTCGTACCTGCTCACAGGCGCGCATGGAGGCGAATACGGCGAAGGTTGCGAGGAACACCTTATTGCCGCAGGCCGCAAGCCCGGCGGCTCCGCCGACCAGATTCTGCTCCGCAATCCCGAAGGAAAATTCACGTTCGGGGAAGTGAATCCCGAATTTTTCCAGCCCGCAGGTCTTGGTATCGGCGTTGCAGACGACAAAATTTTCGTTTGTTTTCGCGATTTCCAGCAGTTCATGGCCAAAAGCCATACGTGTTGCGATTGTTTTTCCCATCAGACGACTCCTCCTTCTTTGATTTCTGCTATCGCTTTCACTAACTGCTCGTCATCCGGCGCAGAACCATGCCAGGAGCAGTCATCTTCCATGAAGGAAACTCCCTTTCCCTTAACCGTGCGCATGAGAATTGCAGTCGGGTGCCGCATGGTTTTTGCGGTATGTAACGCCGTGAGCACGTCCTTCATATTGTGGCCATTGACTTCAATGACTCTCCAGCCGAATGCGCGCCATTTGTCGGCAACCGGCTCGATCGTCATAATTTCGTTGACCCAGCCATTGATCTGTACTCCGTTACAATCGACGATCGCGACCAGATTTTTTAATTCATGATGGCCGGCAGCCATTGCGGCCTCCCAGACCATTCCTTCCTGGATCTCGCCATCTCCCAACATGACATAGGTCATATAATTCTGGTGATGGAGCTTTGCTGAAAGCTGCATTCCGACCCCGATGGAAAGCCCGTTTCCGAGAGAGCCGGCTGTCATATCGACCCCGGGCGTTTTTTTCATGTCCGGATGTCCCTGAAGGATCGAGTGGTACTGACGGAGAGTATGCAGCAGATCAGGGGAAAAATAGCCCCTGCGTGCCAGTGCCGCATAGAGAACAGGGCAGGAATGCCCCTTCGACAGAATAAAGCGGTCACGATCCTCCCAGTCCGGATTCTGCGGGTCGATCCGCATCACATGAAAGTACAATGCCGTTACCATTTCTACCGCCGACAGGGAACCGCCGGGATGTCCGGATTTTGCCGCGTGAATCATGGACAGAATGTCCTCGCGGATCTGGAGCGCCTGCGCTTCCAGGCGTTCTACATCACGTTCCGTAAAATAGTTACTGCTTACCATAGCCGTATCCTTTCCTGCTTCAAAAAGGCATATTTTGTTTGTAATTCCATGCTACTCTAACACCGGCAAAAAATCCAATTCTTCTTTATGACAGTTACTATCAGAAAAAATGATAAAAAGCGGGTCAAGTTCTTGACAGATGCCCGGGCACATGGGATGATAAAGGGGAACAGAAGTATGGAATTGGAGGGGAGAAATCCTATGGAGCTCTACACGATGCATTATGTCCTTGCCGTGGCGGACTGCGGGAATTTCTCGCAGGCCGCACAGGTCTGCCATGTAGGGCAGCCGGCTCTTTCACAGCAGATTGCAAAGCTGGAGCGTGAGCTTGGCGTGCCGCTTTTTTACCGCAACTCGCACGGCACCCGCTTGACGGAGGCCGGTCAGATTTTCGCCCTGCGGGCAAGAGAGATTCTGCATAAGGCGGAGGCGCTCGAATCGGAGATGGCTGCCTTCGCGGGAATCCGGCGAGGCAGTTTGACGCTGGGAATTATTGCCAGCTTGAATTGTATTGACTTTGGCGGCCTGCTTTCCGCATTCTGCTCCGGATATCCGGGCGTTTCCGTCAACATTGTCCAGAACGGTACGCATGAATTGATCAATCTCCTTGTGGAACGGAAAATTGACCTTGCCTTCATGAACCGCCCGGTGACGGCCCTTCCGCAAAGCCTTGCGTTTCATAAGCTGGGCGAGGATTTCTATTCCCTTGCGGTGCCGGATCCCCATCCGCTTGCCGGACGGAAAGCCGTCAGTTTAAAGGAGCTCACGGATGAATCGTTTATCTTTCACTCCAGTGCACAGGTGGCCTCGGAGCTCTGCCTGCATGCCTGCCAGAGGGCCGGGTTTGAGCCGAATATTGTTTGCCGCTCGGCTGAGCCGACTACGAGTCTTTATATGGTGCAGGGAGGCCTCGGTGTGGCGTTTCTTCCCACGGAGGAATTTCGCACACACAAGGTGGAGGGAGTGCTTGAAATCCGGCTTGAGGAGCCGATTATAAAGGAAGTGGGGATTGCATGGCGCCGTGACGCAGCTTCGCCGCTTTTGGACGCCGCGGTAGAATTTGCGCAGAGGTGGACCGCATAGCGGTGAGACGGATTCGGCTGTATAGGAAACCTGCTGCCGCCCGGTTCCGGAAGGCTGTCAATCAGAATAGGGCGGCAGCAAAAAAATCAACAATTATTCTTCGTAAATATATTCCTTTACAAGCGCTTTCACCCTTTCATTGGGATACGCATCCCAAAGAGTGTCTTTTGAAAAGCTTGTGCTTAAAGACATGTTTTTTTCAAGAAATTCCTCGTTGCAGGCTGCGCCTACGGCTTCTGCACGTTTGGCCATAAAGGAATCAAGTTCTTTTCGTATATTTTTCATACCTTCAATCAAAGCGTTTTCTCCGTGTTCTCCAAGCGTGCCGAGCACGGCGTCCGCAATGAAGTAAATAATCAGGACAGAGAGGCGGTTGAAGCCGGCTTTATGTGTGCCGAGATCATAATGGAAATCCATGGGCCGTCGGTAGCCGGGATCAAATTCCTCGAAGGCTTCTTTTTGCTCGTCCGGGCTCATGTTGCCTGGACGCAGATAAACGGAAAAGCAGCAGTAGTTGTCCCCATCCTCCGTGAGCGTTTTGGCCAGGTTTGTCTGGGAATGCGGAGCATAGGCGCTAAAGCAGGCGTGATGAAATTCCTCGCAGTAGATCCGGCCAAGCTTTTTGTTTCCGTCCTCGATCCACTTTCCGGCGATCGGACAGACTAAGGTATAGGAAAGCCGTTCCTGTGGATTCAGGGCGAGCTTTTCCCGTTTAAAGCGAGGATCGCCCGGGAGATCAAAGTATGTAAAGAGGTTTTCCAGATTCAGTTTCATGCCAAGTGCGCGGTGGCGCTTCTGCATGACAGAGCCGCGCTCAATTCCGTAATTGCGGATCCCCTGCCGCAGGGCGCATTCGCCTTCCACGCCGGTCATTTCCACAATGGCTTTTGCTATGCACGCATAAATAATACTCCAGCAGTCCTGAAGATTGCCGATTTGAATTTCTTCTATTTTCGTAAATTTACTCATGGTTATTTCTCCTCATTATTTTTGTTGCGGAATTTCTCACCAAAGAAAATCCAGATCATCCAGAACATGAAGCCTGCCAGCATGAGAATATGTGCATAAATAATCGCGTTCATATCATTCCTCCTCGTTTAATCCAACAGTGAACGGACCTGAGCATGTTTATCGGCCGCAGTAAGGCCAAAGAACAGAACCAGATTCAGGAGCATGCCGACTGCCGCGCCCGGAAGTCCGAAGATGATGGTTTTGGTCGCCTCGCAGTATATGGCTGTGAGAGAGCCGGCCACCATAGCCGTGTTTGCCGCCAGCGCCGATTTCTTTTTCCTTCCGGAAAACAGGGCGTACAGCATCGGAACAAAGCAGCCGCCGACATATGCCGCCGACGCCAGGCTCCAGATGGACATGATGCTCTGCATCCAAACGGCCATGATAAGGCCGCCGACGCCGAGAACCAGAGTTGTGAGCTTTGTAACCCGCAGAATCTCCTGATCGGCTGCGTCCGGCTTGATGATATTTTTATAAATATCATTGGAAAAGTTTGTGGACGCCACCAAAAGATAGGAATCCGAGGTGGAAAGGATCGCCGCAAGAAGTGACGCGAATACAATCCCTTTAAGTCCGACCGGCAGGCAGGTCAGTAAAAGTGACGAGAAGACAGAGTCCGGTTTGATGCCGGGAAGAAGCACGTAGGAGCAGGTTCCCATGAGCAGGATCATCATGAAAAACGTGTGCATGGGGATAATGGTGAGCAGAGTCCCCTTTTTTGCCGTTTTCGCGTCCTTACATGCATAAAAGCGCTGGTACCTGTTTCCGTCGATGAAGGTGGTCAGGCAGGTGGTAAATACCAGCCGGATCATGGTGGTAATATCCGTGGACATCTGCAGATGATCCTGCGGCACGCTGGCGGTGATCCCCTCCCAGCCGCCGACTCTTGTAAAGACTACGAAGGCAGTCATGGCCACGCCGAAGCCCATAATGATAAACTGGATATAGTCTGTTACGGCTACGCCCCAGAAGCCGCTGAAATAAGTGAACAGAAGAATCACGACCATGCTGATCACAGCGCCGTAGATGAATGGTATACCCGTAACGACCTGAATCACAGTGCCGAATGTGACCGTCTGCATGGCCGGCCCGGTTCCCATCAGATATAAAAAGCTTAACAGGCCTCCGTATGCCTGCGAGGGCTTCCCGTATACCTTTCCAAGGACATCTGGTGCTGTAAAGCCGCCGAAGTTTCTGAGCTTTTCAGCCAGAAAGCAGCCGATCAAAATGGTTGCGACATACATGGCCATGATGGATGGCAGAAGCGCCATGCCGCTGTCATATACAGTTCCGACCCATCCGTTTAGAACGCCGCCCCCGATTGCCGTCGCCATATAGGTGCCGATAAAGATGGAGAGCCCCATCTTCCTGCCAGCGATCATGAAATCGCTTGAGGTAGCCGTCTTTGATTTGCACATCAGTCCGACCGCCACGACGCCGATCAGATACAGGACAATAATTCCGTAATCAATAATTCCCATCTCATTTCCCTCCTTTGTTACTTTGTCAGGTGGAGCATTCCCGAAAGCCGGATACAAACAGGCGCCGGGAGCACCTGGTGAAACACATCTAAAAGTATGGATAGAAAGAGGCCTCTTGAAAATCATTATAAAGGATACATGTTTTTTAAGGTAGTACATAGATTCGTCTGCAGCCCCAGCCTTTTTCGACAACGCAGGAGAAGTTAAAACCCCGGACCGTTTTAAGAGGTTCGGGGCTTTAGCCAAGCGTTGGCCGTGGCGGTAAATTTTTCACCAAGCTCGGTGAGCGGTGTGTTTTTTCTTGTTACCCATCCGATTTTTGATGTGACGGTACAGTTCAAAAGCTGTAAGGTCCGCCGCGGGCGGAGCTGTGACAGGCCGTACATGTTTTCGTATAGGGGGTCAGGATAAAGGGAATCAAGATAAATGGCATCCGTCTCCTCCAGAATTTCGTAAAGCGTTGCCCGCGAGGTTGTGACGATTTTGTGCGTAAAGTCCGGGAGATCAAGCTGCTTGAAAATATCGGAGTAGGGGCCGACGTCATTGCTGTTCAGTTTGACGACCGGGAAGCCCTTAAGCTGATTTGCCGTAACACCGGGCTCTGCCTGTGCATACAGCGGGTTTTCAGGGCCGATCGTGATTCCGAGAGGGATTTCCAGAATCTCCGAAAAATCCAGCTTCTGCACTTCAAACTGCCTGAAAATTGCTTTTTCATAGCAATTCCAAATACGGATCAGTCCAAGATCGACGATCCGGTCGGCGACATAGGCGGGGATTTCCAGTTCATTTTGTTCGTATTGCCGCAGGGTCAGCCGATCGGTCGGATATTCCTCGCGAAGCCGCCGGAAAATTTTTGCGATAAAAGGATAGCCGTTGCTGGCAATGGAAAATTCTTTGGTTTTTTTTCGCTGATTTCCTACGTCGGAAAAGGCGTTAAGCTGTTCTAAAGACACCTGCAGAGGGACCACATGTGCGGTGAACATATTTCCGAACGGTGTCAGATGTACGCCTTTGCTGCTCCGCACAAAAATAGCCTCGCCCAGCTCCCTTTCAAGCGACCGGACAGCGGACGACAGCGTCGTGTGAGAGATAAACAGATTGTTCGCGGCCTGGTTGATTGAGCCGGTTTTGGCCACCTCCACTACATACCGCAGTTGGTTGATCGTCATGCTTCCTCCAATCCGGCCGCCGCATTCAGCCGGCCTGTTGTGATACGGATTGCTCCGCACTTCGCGTTCCCGCAGCTCTTGCCTTATATTATACAAAAAACAGGCATGAAATACAATGAGACAAATTTGTTCCTGTTCACTCCATGACGAATCACTCCGCTGATTCGTCATGAGCCAATACCGTTATCGAGCCAAAGCATATGCCCCATCGCCTGCGGCGATGGGGCATATGCGGTTACGTTCACAGGTTCCCTGTGAACGTAACACAAATTTGGCGTGGGAAAGAAAAAAGAGAGCAAAGCCTCTTGACAGCAGACAAGGGCTCCTGCTATAGTATTGTTAGGAATAAAACTGTTGTGATTGAAAACTTTAAGGCAGAACTACAGAGGAAAGGGAGAGATGAATATGGGCGGGGGAATTTCGGTGATTCTTCTGGACGTGGCCGGTGTGGCGGCCGGGACGTTTTTGGGGTGCGCGATGAAAAAGCATATCACGCCGGCGTTAAACGAGAGCATCATGCTGGCGCTGTCGGTGATCTCGGCGGCGGTCGGCGTGCAGCTTTTGGGGAAGGGCGTACATATGTCGGCGGCGGTGCTGGCGCTTTTGATCGGCGGAGTGATCGGACATGTCCTGGGGATCGACAGGCGGCTTGCCGGGCTCTCGGAGTGCCTTCCGAAAACAGGCGGCGCGGAGACAGCGCAGACGCTTTTAGTCGCGTTTACGCTGTATTGCGTCAGCACGACCGGAATCATCGGAGCGCTTTCGCTCGGGTTTGAGGGCGACGCCACGGTCCTTACGACCAAGGCGATCATGGACTGCGCGGCCTCGGTATTTTTTGCGGTCGGGAGCGGGCCGATCTTAGCGGTGATCGGGGCACTGTTGTTTATCATACTGCTTGCCATGTATGCGCTTTCGGGGGTTCTGATGCCGGTTCTGACGCCGGAGATGATCGGCGATTTTTCGGCCTGCGGCGGGTTGATTCAGCTTTTGAACGCACTCCGGATTGCGAAGCTCAAAAACCCGCCGGTGGCGGACTTTATCCCGGCGCTGGTGCTGGTCTTTTTTATCAGCATGTTCTGGACAAAATATATGTGAGGTGACGGAAAATGAAATACGCGGTGGAACGGTTCACAGAGGAGCTGCGGGCTCTGAACCGGACGGTGTGGGAGGCAGCCGAGCCGAGATTTGAGGAATACCGCTCGATGGCGGCAGAGACGGCCGTCCTTAAAAAGCACGGGTTTGACGTGGAGGAGGGGATTGCCGGGATGCCGACGGCATACCGCGCGGTATATGGGAGCGGTGCGCCAGTGATCGGCCTGCTGGCGGAGTATGACGCGTTGGATGGCTTAAGCCAGGAGGCGGACTGCCTGGAGAAAAGGGCGCGTCCCGAAGTGCGCTGCGGCCACGGCTGCGGGCACAACCTTCTGGGAACGGCGGTGATCGCGGCGGCGCTGGATTTGAAGGAGTATCTCGATGCCCATCCGGGAGCAGGGAGCGTGATCGTCTACGGCTGTCCGGCCGAGGAGGGCGGAAGCGGGAAGACGCTCATGGCGGGAGCCGGCGTTTTTCATGAGCTGGACGCGGCGCTTGCGTGGCATCCGGCCACCATCAACGCCTCGATGGGCTGCTCGATGTTAGCGAACTGCCAGGCGCATTTTAAGTTCCACGGGACGAGCAGCCACGCGGGGAACGCGCCGGAGAAGGGCCGCAGCGCCCTGGACGCGGTCGAGCTCATGGATGTGGGGATCAACTTCCTCAGAGAGCACATGGAGATGACGGACCGTGTGCATTATGCCGTGACGAATACGGGCGGCACGGCGCCGAACGTGGTGCAGGCGGAGGCCGAGGTCATTCAGCTTGTGCGCAGTCGGACGAACGCGGGCGTAAAAGAACTGTACGAACGGGTCTGCGACATCGCGCGGGGGGCGGCGCTGATGACGGACACGACGGTGGAGATCACGTTTGACAAGGCGTGCAGCAACGTGGTGCCCAACAGGGTTCTGGGCGGACTTACCTATGAGACGATGGTGAGACTCGGGCCTCCGGAGTACACGGATGAGGAGCGGGACTACGTAAAACGGTATCATGAACTGGTCGGGGAGGAGGCCGTATTAAACGATGACGGGGCTGTCCCGCATTATGACATGGATGAGAGGCGGGAGCTTGTAAAGACGCATCCGATGGCTGATTTCATCCTTCCTTATAAAATGGTGTCCATGCCGGCGATGGGCTCCTCGGACATCGGGGACGTGAGCCAGGTCGCGCCGCTTGTCCAGTTTGAGACAGCCTGCTTTACGCAGGGGGCACAGCCGCATTCGTGGCTCTGGGTGACGCAGGGCCTCTCCGTCTATGCGGAAAAGGGTATGCTGTTCGCGGGCCAGGTGATGGCGGAGGTCGCCAAACGGCTTTTTGCGGATAGAGAGCTTTTAGAGGCGGCAAAGGAGGAGCTGCAGACGAGAATGGGCGGGCAGCCGTACGTGTGCCCGACTCCCGAGGCGTGCAGAAAGGCGGGTGTTCACGGTGTATAATGTGAAGGAGTATGAAGCGATTCTTACGAAATTAAACGAAAGGCTGTGGGATCTGGCGGAGATCCGGTTTGAGGAGTTTGAGTCCTCGAAGCTGACGGCAGGTATTTTGGAGGAACACGGCTATACGGTTGAGACGGGCGTGGGCGGACTGCCGACCGCGTATAAGGCGGTGTACGGGAGCGGAAGCCCGGTGATCGGCCTGCTCGCGGAGTATGACGCACTGGACGGAATGAGCCAGGAGAGCGATGCGTTGGAGAAGAAGGCCCGCCCGGGAACGACGCACGGCCACGGCTGCGGCCATCATCTTCTGGGAACCGGGATCATCGGGGCAGCGCTGGCGCTTCGGGAGTATGCAGACGATCATCCGGGGAAGGGGACGGTCATCGTCTACGGCTGCCCGGCCGAGGAGGGCGGTAGCGGAAAGACATATATGGCGCGTGCTGGCGTGTTTAACGGCCTGGACGTTGCCCTGACCTGGCATCCGAGTACGATCAATGCGGCCATGACAGGCAGTCTCCTTGCCAACTGCCAGGCGTATTTCCGTTTCCACGGGGTGAGCAGCCACGCGGGAGCGGCCCCGCAAAAAGGGCGCAGCGCGCTGGATGCGCTGGAGCTTATGAACGTGGGCGTGAATTATCTGCGGGAGCATATGGAGATGACGGACCGCATCCACTATGCGATTACAAATACCGGCGGTGTCTCGCCGAACGTGGTGCAGGCGGAGGCGGAGGTTTTGTATCTGGTGCGAAGCCGGGATAACGAGAGCGTGAGGGAGTTGTACCGGCGTGTCGTCAATATCGCGAAGGGCGCGGCGCTGATGACTGGGACGACGGTGGAGATCGAGTTTGACAAGGCGTGCAGCAACGTGGTGCCGAGCGACACGCTGGGGCAGCTTGTGTATGACAGCATGGCAAAGGTCGGTGTTCCGGCGTATACCAAGGAGGAGAAGCGGTATATTATGGGGTATCGTGGCGTGCTCGGGGACGAGGCGGCGGACAACGACGTCGGCCTCCTGCCGGAGTTTGATATGGAGACGAGAGGGCGGCTCTGCAGAGAGCATCCCATGGGAGATTTTATCCTCCCGTTTGAGCCGCAGGACGTCATCGAGACCGCATCCTCGGACATGGGGGATGTGAGCCAGATCACGCCGCTCTTACAGCTCCAATGCGCGTGCTTCTGTCTTGGAACGCAGCCGCACTCCTGGCCGTTGGTGGCACAGGGGAAATCCTCATACGCCATAAAGGGCATGTTGTTTGCGGCCCAGACACTGACGGAGGCGGCAATCGCCCTGATGGAGGATCCAGAGCTTGTAAGGAAAGCGAAGGAGGAGAATAAGAGGCGGACGAAGGGCCGGGCCTATGAGTGCCCGATCCCGGAGGGCGTTGTACCGGTGGCATTTCGGAAGAAGGCTTGACAGATAAAAAAACAGCGGGAAAAGTAAAGTCATACTTTATTTTTCCCGCTGTTTTATGATCCGGCGCATCCAGTCAAGAAAAGGGCCAGGATGGTCTGATTTCTACAGAAAAGGAATCAGGCTTTTCCAGGCCCGGATCGTATCCGCCGGAAGCTCCAGAATTTCCGCTACTTCGCGCAGAGGACGATGCCCGAGGACGATCACACTGCGCCCCGAGACCCTGCAGAACCTGATCTATGACGTGACGGCCTCCCTGATCCGCATGGGCTTTACACACGTGGTATTTATGAACAACCATGACCCGAACCAGCTGATCTTAAATCATGTTCTGCAGTGCATCCGAAAGGACTTCGGTCTTGTGATGCCCTCGCTCTGGCCGACCAACATGGCCCATTCCTTCGGACAGGAGCTGTTTGCGGATGCGAAGCGTGTATTGATTCACAGAAACGAGCCCTCCACGTCTCTGATGCTTGCGCTCTGCCCTGAAAAGGTACGTATGGATCTGGCTGCGGAGTCTCCTAGAGATTACGGAAAGCTGGGGGAGATCCCGTACGGCTCCTCTCAGAGACTTGTCTTCAGGGGAATCAAGGTCCCGCTTTTTGCACGGGTGAGCGATGTGTCCCAAACAGGCGGATACGGGAAGCCGAAAGCCGCCAGTGCCGAAATCGGCCGGGAGATCCTTGCCAGGATGGCGGAGTACACCTCTGCGTTTATTGAGGAATTTTTGAAGACGGACAATGCTCTTGGAAAGTGAAAGCCGGCAAAAATAAAGCCTTTTTGAAAACGCCGCGGACGGTTGATTTTGGGTCCCGGCGTTTTTTGTCGTGATAAAAAGAGTTCGCTTCACGAACTCTCGCGCCGGAGTGACCTCACTTCGCACAAGGCCGTGCTTTATTGGGGCAGACTCTGCGCATCCTGGCCCTTCAGGGCCTTTTTGTCCTATAAGATAAAAAAATCGGCCCCGGTACACTCTTGTGCCGAAGCCGACTAAAAAGGGGAGGATAAGTATTAATCTTTCTCTTTGGTGATACTTCTATTATTACCGGCTTTTCCTGATCTATACCATTTTTTTAAAAATTTTTTTCTAACAATCGGTTTGCATACCGGAGTTGCAGTTTTTTGCCTGGGCTGGTATAATAGGACGTATTCGAGAAGCAAAAGGCAAAGCGGAGTCAGGGAGGAAGCAGGATGAAGAAAAGGCTGGAACGTATCGGTGCCGGGATTCTGGCGGTGTTCATGCTATTCGGGGCGGCCGGATGCTCGGGAGGAATGGGCGGCCTCCTTTTTGAAGGGCGGGCCAGGGCGGCCATGTCGGGGCAGGTGAATGCCTCCGAGGAGGAGCCAGGCCCCGGGGCAGAGAGTACGGTCGAAACGATCGTGTTAAATACAAAGCTTCCGGAGGAAGCCGCAGAGCCGGTCGGAAGATATGCGACAATCCTGGCAGACGAGGCGTATTGCCTGGAAAACAAAATCTATGCAAAAGAAGCTGCGGACACAGGGGAGATCAGCCTGGTCTTCGCGGGCGATATCCTGTTCGATGACAGCTATGCGATCATGGCCAGCATGCGCCAGCGGAAGACGGGGATCGACGGGACGATCTCGGCTGGGCTTCTTGCCGAGATGCGCGGTGCGGATATTTTTATGGTCAACAACGAATTCCCCTATACGAGCCGGGGAACGCCGACGGCGGGCAAGCAGTATACGTTCCGGGCCAGGCCGGAGACGGCGTCGTACCTGTTTGATATGGGCGCGGATATCGTTTCGCTGGCCAACAATCATGCATACGACTATGGGGAGGTTTCCCTGACGGATACGCTCGATACACTGAATGCGGTCCAAATGCCGTATGTGGGAGCTGGGAGGGACCTGTCCGAGGCGAAAAAGCCGGTTTCGTTTATCATAAACGACAAAAAAATCACCTTCCTTGCGGCGACGCAGATCGAGCGCATGGGGAATCCGCAGACAAAGGGAGCCACGGAGACGTCGCCCGGCGTATTCCGCTGCCTGGAGCTTACCGGGCTTTTGCAGGAGGTGGCGGCCGCGAAGGAAAACAGCGATTATGTGATCGTATATGTCCACTGGGGGACAGAAGGGACGGATGTCCTCGACCGCTGGCAAAAGGAGCAGGCGCCGCAGATCGCCGCGGCGGGCGCGGATCTGATCATCGGCAACCATCCGCATGTGCTGCAGCCGGTCGGCTACTGCGGGGATACGCCGGTGGTGTACAGCCTGGGAAATTTCCTGTTTAATTCGAAGACACGGGATACATGCCTGGTGAAGGTGATCCTGGATGCGGACGGACTCAAGAGTCTTCGGTTTATCCCGGCTATCCAGGTCAACTGCCGTGTGACAGAGGCCACGGGGGCCGAGAGGGAGCGGATTCTTGCGTACATGCGAAGAATTTCACCGGAAGCGGTAATCGACGCGGAGGGGGCGATTACAAAAGCGCAGTAACGGAGACGATTAAGGGCTATGCAAAACACGGCTTGTATGATATATTAGGAGTGCCGGGCCAAGACTGCGGCAAAGAAGATTCCATCCGGGTATCCGGATGATAGAAGGAATGTAACTGTGAGCGTACCGAACAGTTACGAAAGAATGAAAAAGGAAGGATACGATTATGGCAACGCTGTTGGAAAACTGGCGGAATCTCGCTTATGGCGAGGGACTGGATGACAAAAAACGGGAAGAATTATGGAACGGATATTTTACAATTGAAAAGGGGATCTATGAAAAGCTTCTTGCGGATCCGTCCCAGGTGGTTGAAGGGACCGTAAAGGAGCTTGCAGAGAAATACGAGACGGAGATCCTCATCATGACCGGCTTCCTTGACGGGATCAACGAAAGCCTTAAGGGGTATCAGAACCCGATCGAGACGATGGAGGAGGACACGCCCGTTAAGATCGAGATCGATCCGGAGAAGCTGTATTACAATATGGTCGAGGCGAAGGCGGCCTGGCTTTACGGCCTTCCACAGTGGGATTCTATCCTTACGGAGGAGAAACGCAAGGCGCTCTACAAGGCGCAGAAAGCGTCCGGTACGGTCCGCCGCGATGGACACAAGATCTATCCCAATGACCCGTGTCCGTGTGGGAGCGGAAAGAAATACAAAAAGTGCTGTGGGCGCGGCCAGTAACTGTCGGCTGACAGGCCATTACCTGCTTGGGTAGTGGCCTTTTGTCTTACGGGCCTGTTTCCGGCTACAGGAGAAAGGAAATACAATGGAAGCATACACAGGCTTTGCGGCGGTTTATGATACATTTATGGACAATATCCCGTATGAGGAGTGGTGTGTTTATCTCAGGAAGCTTCTCCTCCGATACGGTGTTTCGGAAGGAATTGTTCTGGAGCTTGGATGCGGGACCGGGAGCCTGACCGAGCTGCTGGCGGAGAGCGGCTATGATATGATCGGAATCGACAGCGCCAATGAGATGCTGCAGCTTGCAGTCGAGAAGCGCGCACAAAGCGGCAGGGACATCCTGTATTTGTGTCAGGACATGCGCTCGTTTGAGCTGTACGGGACCGTTGCGGCGGCGGTGTCAGTCTGCGACTGTATGAATTATATCACGGAGCCCGTGGAGCTGGTCACAGTATTCCGGCTTGTCAACAATTACCTGGACCCGGGCGGGGTGTTTATTTTCGATTTAAACACGGAGTATAAGTACAGGCTGCTGGGGGATTCCACGATTGCCGAGGACAGGGAGGAATGCAGTTTTATTTGGGAAAACGAGTACGATGAGGCAGAGAAGATCAATACGTACGAGCTGTCCGTTTTCGTAAAGGAATCCGACGGACGGTATGAAAAGTATCATGAGACCCATTTTCAGAGGGCTTATTCTCTGGAGGAAGTCAAAACTGCGCTCACCGGGGCGGGGTTGGAATTCCTTGCCGCCTTCGATGCATTCACGTTTGAGCCTCCAAAGGAGGACAGCGAGCGGATCTATGTGGTCGCGGGCGAGCGTGGGAAAGTGGGTGAACAGGAATAAAAGAAAGGAAGAAGAAATGACGGATTATATGATTCGGGCGACGGCGGCAGACGGCCAGATACGTGCCTTTGCGGCAGTGACGAAGGAAACGGTGGAAACCGCCAAAAACGCCCATAATACAAGCCCCGTGGCGACTGCCGCCCTGGGCCGGCTTTTGACGGCGGGGGCGATGATGGGAATGGACATGAAAAACGAGCGCGACCTTTTGACGCTGCGCATGGAGGGGGACGGGCCGATCGGCGGCCTCTTGGTCACGGCGGACCCGGCAGGAAACGTAAAGGGTTATGCGTTCCATCCGGAGGTCATGCTGCCGCCGAATGAAAAGGGGAAGCTTGATGTGGGCGGCGCGCTGGGCGTCGGTGTTTTAAGTGTCGTGAAGGACATCGGCCTAAAGGAGCCGTATGTAGGACAGACGATTCTTGTGAGCGGAGAGATTGCCGAGGATCTTACCTATTATTATGCGACCTCCGAGCAGGTTCCGTCCTCGGTGGCGCTCGGCGTCCTCATGAACCGGGACAATACGGTACGCCAGGCGGGAGGCTTTATCATCCAGCTTCTTCCCGGCGCTTCCGATGCGGTCATCGACGCATTGGAAAAGAGGCTCGGGGAAATGGAGCCGATCACGTCGTTACTGGATGCGGGAAAGACACCGGAGGAGATCGTATCGGAGCTTTTGGAAGGGTTTGAACCCGAGATTTTAGAACGGCAGCCGGTGCGCTTCTTCTGTGGCTGCGAAAAGGAACGGGTGGAAAAGGCAATCATCAGCATCGGAAAAAAAGAGATCCAGGACATGATCGACGAGGGAAAGCCGATTGAAGCCGGCTGCCAGTTCTGCAATAAAAAGTATACGTTTACGGTGGATGAGCTGCGCAGCATGCTTGCAAAGGCGCTTCGTCCGTAGGAGAACAAAAAACAGCCTCTCTCCGGGAGGCCGGTCTGCAATAAAAAAGTGGGCTTGTGCATCTGCATCAAGCCCACTCATGTAATCACGTTCTACCACACCAGCTTAGTTCTAACGAAACCGAAAATATCTGGCGCGACAGTGAAGATAGCTGGACTGCCACGTCCTGGCCGCTATTAGAAGAAGGCACAATGAGAAGTCGGTAGATTACAGTTTTGTTACGTTTATTGCCTGTGATCCTTTGGCGCCATCGACTACGTCGAATTCGACCTCAGCCCCTTCATCTAGGGTCTTAAAACCTTCCATATTCAGGCCGGAATAGTGGACAAATACGTCGTGCCCGTCTGAATCACAAATGAAACCGTAACCTTTTTGGTTGTTAAACCACTTAACTGTACCTTTCATAATTCCTTCCCTCCGAAATTCAAGCATGTTACAATATCTGTAACTACGCTCACAATAGCACATTTTGCCGTATATGTCAAATAAAATCGCGTAAAATATAGGAAAATATACCAGAAAAAGGCAGGTAATATATAAAAATGAGAGATAGAATGTCAAATTTTCGACAAAATAAGAGAAATAAGGCCTGGGGGCATTTTCAAACCATTACCCGCCATAAGCTTTTGGTGATGGAGGGCTGCTTTAAGGTCGGGCTTTATAAACAGGGCCTTTTGCATGATCTTTCAAAATATTCCTGGGAGGAGTTTAAAACCGGGGTGCAGTACTACCAGGGCAGCCGGAGCCCGAACGCGGCGGAGAAGGAGGTAAAGGGCTATTCGGCGGCCTGGCTGCATCATAAAGGCAGGAACAAACACCATTTTGAATACTGGATCGATGTTTCCAGGCCGGAGGAGGGCTGGAAGCTTGTCGGCGTTCGGATGCCGGTCCGGTATCTGGTGGAGATGGTCATGGATCGGATTGCGGCGTCGAAGATCTATCAGGGAAAGGCGTATACCGACGCGTCTCCATATATTTATTTCTGCCGGAATAAAGACAACCTGGTCATGCATCCGGAGACGAAGGCCATGCTTGACCGGATCCTCCGTATGCTGCGGGAAAAGGGAGAGCGCCATACCTTTGCCTATCTGAGGCGCCTTTTGAAAACCGGGTATTGACCTGCACGTCCCCAATACGGGCCGACGTTGGGAAACGTCTGAAAACTGCGTTCCGACATTTTTTATCGGCCGGCGAATATGGCTTTTATGACCGCCTGCACATAGAGGTTGAGCTTTGCGGCGTCCGAGAGGCAGTCCGGCGTGAACTCGAAAAAGCAGCGCCTGTCCGCGGGGGCGTTTTGAAAGGCCGGGGAAAAAACGGGCGAGGGCTGCGGCAGGAATACGCCGGTCCTTTTTGTATAACAGGTTTCTCTCGTAGCCTTTGTGCGCGCGTCTTTGTCCACGTATTCGCCGACGCTTTTATGGACCGCCATGTCTTCATAGATGAGATAATAGTAATCCTTGTAGTTCGGATAATAATAGCGCAGCGTTCCCTCATAAGGCCGCACGGAAAGCGTGAGCAGATCTCTTTCGGCGCGGATGGCGTAAGGGGGAAGCGACGCCTTTAAGGGGATCGGAAGTACGGTAGCGGGGTCGCCTTTTAGAGTGATCACAAGGTTGTCCGTCTGCCCGGAGCTTTTTTTTATGTCTGTCATCCGGAATTCCTGGGTAAGGAAATCCGGGTAATACAGGATAGGAAGAAGCGCAGGCATGCCCTTCAAGTCGTCTTCGTTGTGCAGGAGGAGAAGCTTTAATAGATGCGTGCTCCGGGTTTTTATGTATTCCTTGTAGACGGCAATGAGCTGGCCGCCGGAGCAGAGATCCTCCCGGGCGATTCCCAAAAAATCCTCGATCGCCTTCTGTTTCATGCCGGTGAGGCCGAGATGCTTTTTCCACGGACGAATGCGCCGGTAGAGATCAACGCTTTCCAGGCAGTTAAGAGGGCAGGAAAGGGTATGCTTTGCGGCCCGCTTTTTGAGAAATGGGAGATCAAAGGTGTCGCCGTTGAAGTGAACCAGTGTGCGAAAATCTTTTGAATATTCAAAAAATGCCTGCAGGACTTGTTTTTCCGCTTCGCGTGTATCGGCGAACCACTGGCGAAAGAGGAATTGTTCGTTTCGGGCAGAGATGCAGCCGATCAGATAGACGGTCTCGGTATCCCCGGAGAAGCCGGTGGTCTCAATGTCGAAAAAGAGAAGGGAATCGGGCTCGCCCAGGCGGTCCAGAGGATAGGAACAGGTTAAGGGGAAGTTTTTTTCTATGGTAAGCACGGGAAGGCTCCTTTGACAGTTTGCTTTTATGATAGTATATCGAAGCCGGAGAGAAAAAGTCAAGTGTGGAAGAAATTCATTCGTAAAAACGAAAATTTGTTCGATTCATTTCTCTGATCTGCTTGCAATAGGGCCGGGACTATGTTAAAATGTGGATATTGGTTGACAAAGGAGAAGGGAATGCTTTCATATATAAAGGGGCTTTTGACGGAGAAGCTTGGAGACTGTGTGGTGGTGGAGGCGAACGGTGTGGGGTATCAGATTTTTGTCCCGGTATCCCTGCTTTCGGAACTTCCTCCCCTGGGAGAAACCGTAAAGATTTATACATATTTTAACGTCACCGAGTCGGGAGTGAGTCTGTTCGGCTTTTTGAATCGCCAGGATCTGGACATGTTCCGCAAGCTGATCGGGGTAAACGGCGTGGGCCCGAAAAGCGCAGTGGGGATTTTGTCGGCGCTGCGGCCGGATGAGCTGCGTGTGGCGGTGGCCGCGGGCGATATCAAGATGATCTCCCGGGCCCCGGGGGTCGGAAGCAAGACAGCACAGAGGATCATTTTGGACCTGAAGGATAAGATCAGCTCCGAGGAGCTGATCGCCGGGATGGCCGGGGATGCTTCTTTGGGCGCTGACCGGTCGGCCGGTCTTTCGGGCCTTAACGAAGCGGGCCGCGAGGCAGTGTCTGCGCTCACGGCGCTCGGCTATTCGGGCGCAGAGGCGGCAGGAGCCGTACAGAAGGTAGAGATCAGGGAGGGCATGACGGCGGAGGAGGTCTTAAAGGCGGCGCTTAAACATTTGACGTTTCTATAAGGAAATAATAAGATACCAGGGCCAAAAGGTCATTTCCATCATGCTTGCATGAATGAATGGGCATGGTTTTGCGGCCTGTGGCCTCATAAAATTTAGAGTGACAGGCAGGAGAGTATGAGCCGGAAAATTATCACGACGGAAGAAACAGAAGAAGATAAGAAGATCGAAGGCAGTCTGCGGCCGCAGTATTTAAGGGAATATATCGGCCAGGAGAAGCTGAAATCGACTCTGAAGATCTATATAGCCGCCGCCAAGAAGCGCGGCGAGGCGCTGGATCACCTTTTATTTTACGGCCCGCCCGGCCTTGGGAAGACGACGCTTTGCGGAATCATTGCCAACGAGATGGAGGTTAACCTTAAGGTGACGTCCGGTCCGGCGATCGAAAAGCCGGGAGAGATGGCGGCGATTTTAAATAATCTCCAGGAGGGAGACGTGCTCTTTGTGGATGAGATTCATCGGCTGAACCGCCAGGTGGAGGAGGTCTTATACCCGGCCATGGAGGATTTCGCGATCGACATTATGCTCGGAAAGGACTCCTCGGCCCGTTCTATCCGTTTGGAGCTTCCGAAGTTTACCCTAGTGGGGGCGACGACGCGTGCAGGGCTCTTGACGGCGCCTTTGCGGGACCGCTTTGGAGTGGTGCAGCGGCTAGAATTTTATACGCCCGAGGAGCTGATGGTGATCGTGAAGCGCTCGGCAGAGGTCTTAAAGGTAGAGATCCAGGAGGAAGGCGCGTGGGAGATTGCCAGGCGTTCCCACGGTACACCAAGGCTGGCGAACCGCCTTTTAAAGCGGGTGCGTGATTTTGCGCAGGTAAAATACAACGGCGTCATTACAAAAGATGTGGCCGATTTTGCACTGGATATTCTGGACGTGGATAAGCTCGGGCTGGATCACAATGACCGGACGCTGCTCCTTACGCTGATTCAGAAGTTTTCCGGCGGCCCGGTGGGCTTAGAGACATTGGCGGCCGCGATAGGGGAGGATGCTGGGACGTTAGAGGATGTGTATGAGCCGTACCTTTTGAGGAGCGGACTGATCAATCGGACGCCCAGAGGCCGCATGGCAACGGAGACAGCTTACCGCCATCTAGGGTGTGTTTGAAAATTCATTCCCGTGATCTGCACGTCCCGCTTCGCGGTATATTTGGCCCAAATTCACTTAATGCAGCCCACTGCGCCGCGTTTATTTGGGCCCAATATACCGTAAAGTGGAGCGCATATCTGACGGAAAGCAATTTTCAAACACACACTAGGGCTTGGATAAGGACAGGCAGAGAAGCGTTGCGGCTTGGACGAATGTCTGGCTGTAACAGAGAAAATTTGGGAGAGATGGAGCATGGACAGGAAAAATTATGCAGAAGTATTGATCGACGGGAAGGTATATACGCTGGGCGGGGCCGAGGAGCAGGCGTATCTGCAGAAGGTAGCGGCCTATATCAATGACAAGATTGCGGTGCTCAAGGCGCAGCCGGGCTTTACAAGGCAGAATGCCGATTATCAGGCAGTGATGATCTATCTGAATCTTGCAGATGACTACTTCAAGACGCTCCAGGAGGCAAGGCTTCTGCGGGCACAGAAGGAGGAGCTGGAGAAAGAGATGTACAGCATCAAGCATGAGCTTGTAGGCGCGCAGATGAAGCTGGAGGCAAGAGAGGGGAAAACAGGCTGAAGGGATGGCAGACGGATTTTATGATGAAAAGGAATGTGGAGCTTCTGGCCCCGGCGGGGTCGTATGAGAGCATGACGGCGGCGGTGAATGCCGGGGCGGATGCGGTGTACATCGGCGGAAGCCGCTTTGGCGCCAGGGCCTATGCGGATAATTTGGACGAGGAGGCGATGGTGCGGGCGATCGACTACGTCCACCTGCATGGCTGTCGGATCTATATGACGGTCAATACGCTTGTGAAGGAACGGGAGCTTTCAGAGCTTCCGGGCTTTTTAAGGCCGTATTATGAGGCAGGGCTGGATGCGGTGCTTGTACAGGATTTAGGCGTGCTTTCCTGTATACGGACCCATTTTCCGGACCTGCCCCTTCATATCAGCACGCAGATGACGGTGACGGGGCGGTACAGTGCGGCCGATTTAAAAAGGCTGGGCGCGGTGCGTGTGGTCCCGGCAAGAGAGCTGTCACTTTCGGAGCTAAAAACGATTGCGGAGAGCACGGGCCTGGAGGTGGAGACCTTTGTGCACGGGGCGCTCTGCTATTGCTATTCGGGGCAGTGTTTGTTTTCGAGCCTGATCGGCGGGCGGAGCGGGAACCGTGGAAGATGTGCCCAGACCTGCAGGCTTCCGTTTGATGTATTTTGCAAAGAAAGCGCTTTGAATCAAACGAATGAACGGTATGTCCTGAGCTTAAAGGACCTTTGTACGCTGGAGATTCTGCCGGATATCCTGGAGGCGGGCGTCTGCTCCTTAAAGATCGAGGGCCGGATGAAAAGCCCGCGATATACGGCGGGCGTTGTGAGCATTTACCGGAAATATGTGGACCGTTTCCTCCGGGAAGGACGGGAAGGCTATGCGGTAGAGGAGGACGATAAACGCACGCTTCTTTCCCTGTTTGACCGGGGCGGACAGACGAACGGGTATTACAGGCAGGAAAACGGCCGGGATATGGTCGTTTTAAGGGAAAAACTGCCGTTTCGTGAGGCGGATGAGGCCCTGTATGAATATCTGGACCGGACGTATGTCAACCAGACCCGCAAAGCAAAAATCAGCGGGACGGCGTATTTTGAAGTGGGAAGGCCGGCGAGACTTACGGCAGAGCTCCCCCTTATCGGGCGTGCCGGGGAAAAAATGCCCCGGGAGTTTACTATAAAAAAAGCTGCGGCTGCGTCGCTTCTTGTGTGGAAGGAGGGCGATATGGTTGAGGAGGCAAAGAACGCGCCGATGGACGAGGACGGTATCCGAAAGCAGCTCATGAAGACGGGGGATTCCCCGTTTGTATTTGAGCGGATGGAGATTACGGTTAAGGGGCGGGCGTTCGTTCCGGTGAGCGTTTTAAACCGGATGCGCAGAGAGATTTTGGAGGAGCTGGAAAAGGCCGCTTTGGAGCGGTTTCACCGAACGGGTCAGGAGCCGCCAGAGTCTTGGGATAAGACGCCCTGCAGGAGCGTCGATCCGACAGCTGGTACGGCCGCAGAGGGAAAGGGTTTCGAGACCTGTGGCGCGTCTTGCGGCCAGACGGTTTCCGCAAACTGCTGTATGCGAAAAGACGAGGAGCCGGAGCTCTGTGTGCTTGTAAACGGAGCCGGGCAGTTTGAGGCGGTGTACAGCCGTTTGAAGAAATGGAAGGAGACCGGGCCCCAAAGGCGGTTTGCTATCTATCTTGCGAGTGAGGAATTTGACGCTTCGGGCTGGAAAAAGCTTGCAGAAAAGTGCCATGAGGCCAGGATTTCCTGTTATTTGATGCTCCCCCGGATCTTCAGAGAGCGGGCGGAGCGGTATTTTCTGAAAAATATGGATACACTAAGGGCGGCAGACTTTGACGCATTGGGCGTTGCCTCGATGGAGGAGCCCGGCTTTTTGAGGGAGCAGGCGCTGCACCTTCCGCTGTATTTTGACCATAACCTGTATGCGATGAACCGCCTAGCGGCCGAAACGCTTTTGGCGTACGGTGCGTCGCGGCTTACGTTTCCGGTGGAATTAAACGAGAGAGAGCTTTCCGAGTGTGGATTCTCGGGCGAGCTGATCGTTTATGGACGCCTCCCGATGATGGTCTCGGTCCAGTGTGTCCAAAAGACGCTTGCGGGCTGTAAAGGAGAGCCGGGGCTTCTGGCGCTTAAAGACCGGAAGGGGAAGTATTTCCCGGTCAGAAACCAGTGCCGGTTCTGCTATAATACGATTTATAATGAAAGTCCGCTGTCGCTTCTCGGGCTCTCGAAGCATGTAAAGGAGCTGGCCCCGAAGGCCGTGCGCCTGAACTTTACTCTGGAGGCGGGTGAGGAGGCAGCAGGAGTCCTGGAGGCCTTCTATCAGGAATTTTTCGAGAGCGGTGTTTTAAAGGCTCCATCCGGGGCGTTTACGCGCGGACATTTTAAGCGCGGTGTCCAGTGAATGAGGAGAACGTATGACAAATCTGGTCGTGGGGATTTCCAGATACCTGATCATTCTTTTGATCGCGGTGTATACCTATTATAATTTCCGTTTTTTTGCGAGAAAGGATGAGGCGGGAAAAAAGCAGGCCTGCAGGCGGCAGCTTATATGCCTGTTCATGCTGCATTTCCTGGCCGGACTGGTGGTTTATGCGAATACGGAATCCGCGGAGCTTGCGGCTTTTTACGGGGCACAGGCTGCGTTTTTTGTATGTTATATTTATCTGTACCGGGTATTTTACCGGAACTCGTCGCGGATTCTTGTCAACAATACGTGTATGCTGCTGGCAACAAGCTTTATGATTCTGACCCGCCTGAACCCGGACCGGGCCATGCGGCAGTTTTTGATCGTCGCGGTGTCTGCGGTTGTGACCTGGCCGGTTCCGTTTATCATTGGCCGCGTGTGGCAGCTTGCGAAATATCCGCTGGTATTCGGCTTTGTGGGCCTGGCTTCCCTGGCTCTTGTGCTTGCTGAGGGAAAGAGTTCGTATGGCGCGCAGCTCTCCCTGTCTGTGGTAGGGTTCTCCCTGCAGCCGTCGGAGTTCGTGAAGATCACCTTTGTCTTTTTCGTCGCGGGAATGTTTTACCGGTCCGTGAGCCTTAAAACGGTGGCCCAGACGACGGCTTTGGCGGCGGCTCATGTTCTGGTCCTGGCGGCTTCGCGTGATCTGGGAAGCGCGCTGATTTTTTTTATCGCGTATGGTATGATGCTGTTTGTGGCGACAAACGACTGGCGGCTCCTGGGGCTTGGCGCGGCGGGAGGAACGGCGGCGGCATGCATGGCTCCCCGGTTCTTTCCGCATGTACAGAGGCGCATTGCCGCCTGGAAGGATCCCTGGACGGATGTGGCGGATACCGGCTACCAGGCGGCGCAGGCATTGTTTGCGATCGGAACAGGGGGCTGGCTTGGAGCGGGACTATATGCCGGTATGCCGGAAAAAATTCCGGTTGTGGATAAGGATTTCGTGTTTGCGGCGGTCTCTGAGGAGCTGGGAGGCGTGTATGCGCTGTGCCTCCTCTTTATCTGTCTGGGCTGTTTTTTACAGTTCATGATGATCGCCATGAGTCTGCAGGCGATGTTTTATAAATTGATTGCCTTTGGCCTGGGGACCATCTATATCACACAGGTTTTTTTGACAATTGGGGGAGTCGTCAAATTTATTCCGCTCACGGGCGTGACGCTTCCGTTTGTCAGCTATGGCGGCAGCTCGGCGATGTCCACCTTCCTGGTCTTTGGCATCATCCAGGGATTGTATATTTTGAAGCGCGGCGAGGAGGACGCACATGAAGAAAGGCAGCCAGTTGAAGAAGGCAAAACCGAATCCGAAGGCTAACAGGGGGATCCTTCTGTTTTCCTACGCGGTCGTGGCCCTGTTTTTATGCCTGAGTGCATACTTTGGCTATTTCCTCGAGGTGAGAAGTGAGGACGCGATCAACAACCCGTATAACGCACGGATCGCGGGCATGGAAAACCGGATGCTGCGCGGGAAGCTGCTTGCGGATGACGGAACAATCCTGGCGCAGACGACTGTGCTTGTGGATGGGACGGAGATGCGGGAGTATCCGTACGGGGATATGTTTGCCCACGTGGTGGGCTACGCGTCTCCGGGAAAGACCGGGCTTGAGGCATCGGCAAACTTTTATCTGTTAAATTCCCATGCGAATCTTTTGGAAAAGGCTGCCAATGAACTTTCCGATCGTAAGAATGCCGGAGACAACGTGGTGACAACGCTGAATATGCGGCTGCAGACGATCGCATATGAAGCGTTAGGGAATCGGCGCGGGGCTGTGGTCGCGATGGAGCCGGATACGGGAAAGATTCTTGCGATGGTGTCGAAGCCGGCGTTTGACCCGAATGAGACGGTGGAAAAATGGGAGGAGCTGTCGGGCGGCGACAGCTCGGAGGCCAGGCTTTTAAACCGGGCGACCCAGGGGCTATATCCGCCTGGCTCCACCTTTAAGATCGTGACGGCATTGGAATATATGAGGGAGCATCAGGGGGTTTACAACGCGTACCGCTTTGACTGTGGAGGAATTTTTGCGTATGAGAACCTGAAGATCCAGTGCTACCATAAGACGGCGCACGGCGATCAGAATTTTACGGAGGCATTCGCCAATTCCTGCAACGGGGCGTTCGCCGAGCTGGGGCTTACCATGGATCTGGGAGCGCTGAAAAACCTGGCCGAGCAGCTTTTGTTTAACAGAGAGCAGCCTCTTTCGATCCCGTATGCGAAAAGCATCTATCGGATGGGGGACGATGCCGGCGAGTGGGAGATCTTTCAAACCGTGATCGGTCAGGGCTCGACGCTTATGACGCCGATGCACAACCTGATGCTGACGGCTGCGATTGCCAACGGCGGGATCTTGATGGAGCCGTACCTGATTGATCACGTGGAAAACTCCGGGGGCCAGATGGTCAGGCGCTTTACGCCGCGTGTATACGGGGAGCTTATGGTTGCGAACGAGGCGTCGGCGCTGACGGAGCTTCTCACTGATGTCGTGAACGAGGGGACCGGCTCGGCGGTGAGGACGGACGCGTACCAGGCGGCCGGGAAAACCGGTTCGGCGGAGTTTGAGAGCGGAAAGGAGACGCACGCGTGGTTTGTGGGCTTTGCGCCGGTGGAAAAGCCGAGAATCGTGGTCTGCGTGATCGTGGAGGAGGGCGGAAGCGGAGGAAGCGTTGCGGCCCCGATCGCGCGGGAGCTGTTTGATGCGTATTTGGGGGAGTAGAGGGGAAAGAGAATCTTGTTATAGAGAAGGGAAGCAAATTGAAATTTCGGGAGCTGAGGTTAAAAAACTGGAGAAATTTTGGAAATGTAAATTTTGAATTGGCAGATAGGATGTTTATAATCGGGGCAAACGCAGCAGGAAAGTCAAACCTGCTGGATGTATTCCGATTTCTAAAGGATGTAACAAAGGATGGATTGCAAAAATCTGTTAATTCCCGGGGCGGTATTAAAAAGTTAAGATATTTAAATGCGAGAAATCAGAACTATATTGAAATTTTTGTGCGGTTGCTTGACACAGAACAGGAAGTTCCGGTCGAGTGGACCTATACACTGCAGTTTAATTCCGCAGGCGGCCGCCATGAGAGCCGGGATATTAATATTAAATTAGAAAAAATAACCCGAAATAAAGAAGTTTTGGAGGATCGGAAATATAAGGATGGCGATTACCTGTCAAATCAATTCACATACCTGGAGCAGCCAGCGATGAACATAAAATACAGGGCGCTTTATGAAAGCTTCAGAGGGATCTCTTATGTAAACATTATTCCGCAATTGATTCGTGAATCGGATTCCTTTATTCCTTCCGTAGCTTCGGAGGATTTTTATGGGAGAAATTTACTGGAGAGTATATCGGCGGCCCCGTCAAGAAACCGGGCAGCAAGACTGAATATCATAAATAAAATATTGAAGCTGGCGGTCCCGCAGTTTTCTGATCTGGAATACACACAGGATGAAAAGGGACGTCCCCATTTGCAGGTAAAATATGAACATTTCAGGCCTCAGGGGGCCTATCAGAGAGAAGATCAGTTTTCGGACGGGACATTGAGACTGCTGGGAATCATATGGGCCATTTTAGACGGCCCGGGTGTCTTGCTGTTAGAGGAGCCGGAACTGTATCTGCACTCGGAAATCGTAAAGCAGCTGCCGATGTTCATAGCGAACGCTCAAAAAAGCAAGCTTGCTAAAAACCGCCAGGTGATCATATCCTCCCACAGCTTTGATCTGCTTGACTCGGATACGGTCGATTTGGATGAAATCATCGAGCTTCAGCCAGGGAAGGAAGGGACGACTGTGAAAAAGGCCAGTGAAAGCGAGGCGGCAAGGGCAAAGATCGAAGCCGGATATACGCCTGCAGATGTCGTAATCCCCAGAGTCACGCCAAAAGGAATTATGGACGGGCAGTTATCCATGTTTGATTTTATGTAACGGTTTAGCATGTCTGCGCAGGGGCTTCTATACTCTATTTCGGCCGTGGACAGATAAGCGCCATTGGAACTTGGCAGCTCAGTGAAGCGGGGGCATTTCCTGCGCTGCCCATAAGACAATTGGGCTGGAAGGCAAAAATTCCATCGTCATAGACGAGCTTTAATGGATTTTTTGCTCGTAACTGTGAGAGTGCGAAACAGTTACGAATTTATGTAAATGGGAGGTAAGATGATCATATATATAGGAGGAGAGGATTTTGTAACAAAGGAAATAGCAAAACGTCTGATCAAATTTTGTATGCCTGAAACGGAATTGGAATTTGAGGACCTGACATTCCGAACACGTGGAACACGTGCATTGGAAACGCTCAAAACAATGCTGAATTTTGCAAAAAATTATCCGGTTGTGAGTGTATTTGATTCCGATAATGATTGTATTATTGAGCTGTTGGAAAAATACACATATGATAAGAAAAATGTAGACTATGCGGCGATCAATTTTGCCGTTGATGAGGCCGAGGCATGACTTTTGGCTGACAGAGACGGCTTAGCCGAATATTTTCGCATACCAGTGGAGCGGATTCCGATGAAAGGACATGGGGCTTTGGAAATTTCAAGCAGCATACCATACAAAACAAGTTTGTTTATTTTGACAGAAATTGCCCCTTTATCAAACAATGCTTCTATTAAAAAAGCATTGGCGTTTGAACGACCCGGGAAAAAGCCTTCTACATATAATTCTATATGGAAAAAATACATTGATGAAATTTGGAATATCGAGAGCGCCTGTACCAATTCGGAAAGTCTGGAAAGAGCAGTCAAACGAATCAAGAGGATGCTTGCGGGAAAGAGAATTTTATAATCCCCTTTTCTTTTCCCACATTCGGTGCTAAAATAAAAAAATGTACCGGGGCAGGAATTGGAGCTGCCTTTGGAAACGGATCTTGAAAGGAGAGGCCCTATGAGAATTTTGGTTACAGGAGGCGCGGGATATATCGGGAGCCATACGTGTCTGGAGCTTTTGAACCAGGGGCACGAGGTGGTCGTGTTTGACAACCTAAGCAACGCCTCAGAGGAGTCCTTAAACCGTGTGAGAAAGCTTACCGGAAAGGAAATTGTGTTTTACAAGGCGGATATGCTGGACAGAGAGGCGATGGAGGCGATCTTTGACAAGGAAAAGATTGATGCCGTCATTCATTTTGCAGGGCTTAAGGCCGTCGGAGAATCGGTGGCGAAGCCGCTGGAATATTACTACAACAATATCTCGGGGACGCTGATCCTTTGCGATGTCATGAGAAAGCACGGCGTGAAAAAGATTATCTTCAGCTCCTCTGCGACGGTGTACGGGGATCCGGCGTTTGTACCGATCACGGAGGATTGCCCGAAGGGACAGTGCACGAACCCCTACGGTCAGACAAAGAGCATGCTGGAGCAGATCCTGACGGATATTCAGAAGGCGGATCCGGAGTGGAACGTCATTCTTCTGCGCTATTTCAATCCGGTCGGGGCGCATGAGAGCGGCATGATCGGGGAGGACCCGGCGGGCATCCCCAACAACCTGACGCCGTATATCACGCAGGTGGCCGTCGGGAAGCTGAAAGAGGTCGGCGTGTTCGGCGATGACTACGATACGCCGGATGGGACCGGTGTGCGGGACTACATCCATGTGATGGATCTGGCGGACGGGCATGTAAAGGCGCTTAAGAAATTCGCAGATCAGCCGGCCGTTTACATCTACAACCTGGGCACCGGCCAGGGGTACAGCGTTCTGGATATGATTCACGCATTTTCAAAGGCAGTCGGGAAGGAAATTCCCTATGTGATTAAGCCCAGACGGCCCGGAGACATTGCGACCTGCTATTCGGACGCCGCGAAGGCGAAAAGAGAGCTTGGCTGGGAGGCAAAACGCGGCATCGACGAGATGTGTGTGGATGGCTGGCGCTGGCAGTCACAGAATCCGAACGGATACCGGGGATAAAACAGGAGAGAAGGATAAACGGTGAGAAATTTGAAAAAGGCGGCTACGCGAACGCCTTCATGAGGCTTGCAAAGGCCTGCGGGCTGGAGGTAAGGTTCGTGATAACCGCGGATCATGCGTTCAATCAAAATATGTTTAAGAGAAACAGCACGGCCGGGGCATACTATATGCACACGACGCTGGCAGACGATCTTTCCCTGGCAGAAAAGGTGGAGAGGATCAACGAGCGGAACCGGAACAAGGGCAAGAAGATCGGCAGTGAGAACGCCAAGTATCAGGCGGCGATCGAGACGGCGTTTGCCAATGATGCGATTTTTCATATGAATAATACGCATCTTGTCGATACGATGTTAGATGGCATTACGGGCCGGATCGATCCGGGTGAGCGCAGCCAGCGGATCGATCTGATCCTGTATACGGATGGAAAGAGTTATCGGGAGTTTTATGAGTATCAGATGAGCTATAACGGAATGCAGGATAAGCTCCACCACGTCATTGCCGAGAATCTGAGGGGCATGGAGGCTGGCGGAAAGACGATTAAGGATACGTCTTCTTGTAATTTCCGGTATTCGAAGGAGTTAGGAGAGGACGGCATGCAGACGATCCACAGCCTGTGGACGGATGAGGCCGGGGCGGATTTTGCGATTGTGGATTGTCAGATTTATTTACAGTAGCAGGAGGAGTGGCTGGCTTTAGGGAGGTGTGCGAGGGATCCGCCCTGCCCCGTCTGCCTGCTCCCGCGTCCGGCGGATCCTCCCTCACTCCCCTTTTTTCTGCCAGAAAACAGTGGTTGCATTTCTCCTCGAAAAGAAGTATACTAATCCCAGCATACGATACACACCACGAGGGGCAATTGTGTCCTGATCAGGAGGAATTGCAATGATAGAAGCAACGAGCTGTGGCGGTGTGGTTATATTTCGAGGCAAAATCCTGGTACTTTATAAGAATTATAAAAATAAGTATGAAGGCTGGGTCCTGCCGAAGGGAACTGTGGAAGCGGGCGAAGATTATAAGGAAACAGCCCTGCGGGAAGTGAAGGAGGAGACGGGCGCAACAGCTTCGATTATCAAGTATATCGGAAAAAGTCAATACACCTTCAGTACGCCGCAGGATACGGTGGAGAAAGATGTGCACTGGTATCTGATGATGGCGGACAGTTATTACAGTAAACCACAACGAGAGGAATATTTTGTGGACTCCGGGTATTACAAATTTTATGAGGCTTATTATCTTTTGAAGTTTTCCAACGAAAAACAGATTTTAGAGAAGGCCTACAACGAATACCTTGACTTAAAGAGGAACAATCTCTGGGGATCCAAAAAATATTTCTGACGAAAATGGCAAAAAACCCTTGGCGACAGGGGTTTTTTGAATTTTAAAAGGAGATTTCTATGAAAATTATTGATGCACACCTGCATTTCTGCCCCGGATATGAACATTTTGACCTGTTGGCGAAAGCGGCAGAGCATGAGAACACGGCAGAGCACTTGGAAAAGACGTATGAGCAGCATGAGATCGTCGGCGGAATTGTCATGGGGAACCGGGGGATGGAGCCCGAACGGCATCAGTATCCGAAGTTTCTGCGCTACTGTATCGGCGTGGACAGAAGCTATTTAAACGGTCATACGCTAGAGGAATCGTATGATTTGATTGAGGAGAATTTAAAACGTCCAGACTGTGTGGGCATAAAGCTCTATCCGGGCTATAACAGGACCTATATAACCGACGAGCCGTATGAACCTGTTTATGAGCTTGCCGCACAGTATAAAAAGCCAGTGGCCGTCCATATGGGACAGACGGCCGGATCTAAGGCATATATAAAATACAGCCACCCGCTGACCATGGATGAGGCGGCTGTCAGACATCCGGATGTGCAGTTTGTCATGTGCCATTTCGGGAATCCCTGGCTCATGGATGCGGCGGCAGTGGTCGAGAAAAATGAAAACGTAGCGGCGGATCTTTCAGGGCTTCTGGAAGGAAAAGTCGATTTTACAGCGCTTTTAAAGAAGCAGCGGGGCTACCTGGAGATTTTGAAAAGCTGGATCGGATATTGTGACGCGCCTGAGAAATTCATGTTTGGAACGGACTGGCCTCTGGCAAATTATGGGGATTATATTGAATTTGTAAAATGGCTGATTCCGGAAACGCAGTGGGAGCAGGTATTTTATAAAACGGCGGCGAACGTGTATCGGATAGGATGAACACTTGATACTTCAATGCGTTAAATTATTTGGAATTTAAAGTCACAAAAGATTGACGCGGCAATGTTTTTGTAGTACAATACGCTTTATGGTGCGCGGCAGACTGCTGCGCCAAATTGAAAAAGCAGAGGAGATAAGAAAATGAAAAAGACAAACAGGCTTATGGCGATGGCACTTGCCGGTGTAATGGCGTTTTCTTTGGCAGGCTGTTCTTCAAAACCGGCTGAGACGACCGCGGCGGCAGCTGAGACGACAGCCGCTTCAGAGACGGCTGAGGCAAAGGAAAAAGAGGAGGCGACGACTGCAGCAGTGGCGGCGGACGGAAAGCTTTTTAAGATCGGCGTGATCCAGCTTGTGCAGCACGAGGCGCTAGACAGTGCAAACAAGGGCTTTTTTGCGGCGCTTGACGACGCCGGCATTGAATATGAGGCAGATCAGCAGAATGCCTCCGGCGAGCAGGCAAACTGTCTGACGATCGCCGAGAAGCTGGTCAATGACGGCAATGATCTGATTCTTGCGATTGCGACTCCGGCGGCGCAGGCCGTTGCGGGTGTGACCGAGGACATTCCGATTCTTCTGACGGCCGTCACGGACCCAGCGGCTTCCGGTCTGGTAAGTGACAATGCGAAACCCGGCGTGAACGTCTCCGGTACGTCCGATCTGACACCGGTCAAGGAGCAGATCGAGCTTTTGCAGCAGCTTCTTCCGGATGCAAAGCACATCGGCCTTCTGTACTGCTCGGCAGAGTCCAATTCCGAGTTGCAGATTGCGATGGCCAAGGAGGCCTGCGATGCGGCCGGCATCACCTATGAGGAGTACACGGTGCCGAGCTCCAACGAGATCCAGAGTGTTGTGGAGTCCATGGTAGGAAAGGTCGATGCAATCTATACACCGACCGATAACACGATGGCGGCCGGCATGGCGACCGTTGCGATGGTTGCGAACGACAACAAGATTCCGACGATCTGCGGCGAGGCCGGAATGGTGAATGCAGGAGGCTTTGTGACTTACGGTATTGATTACTATCAGCTTGGCTACCTGGCAGGTGAGCAGGCGATCGACATTCTGGTAAACGGTGCAGACATTAAGGAAATCCCGATCGGTTATCTTCCGGCGGAGCGCTGTGAACTGACTGTAAACAAGACGACGGCGGATATTCTGGGAATTGATATTTCCGGTCTTGAGAACGCAGTCGTTGTAGAGTAGAGATAACGGCTTTTGCGGCCCGGCGTATTTACCGCGCCGGCCGCAAAAAGAATGAAATATGGGATAAGGCTTTGGCTGTATCTTGAAGTATGGAGGAGAAGGTATGAGTGGTATTTTCATCGCCCTGCAGGGCGCCGTGGCGCAGGGAATTTTATGGGGGGTCATGGTGTTGGGCGTATACATCACCTACCGGCTCTTGAATATTGCCGACCTGACCGTGGACGGGAGCTTTGCGCTTGGAGGCTGTGTCTGTGCGACGCTGATTATAAATTTTAACATGAATCCAGCGCTTGCGCTCGTGATTGCGGCGCTTGCAGGGATGCTTGCAGGAGCAGTGACCGGTTTTTTGCATACGGTACTGGAGATTCCGGCGATCCTGGCCGGGATTCTGACCCAAATCTCGCTCTGGTCGGTAAATCTGCGGATTATGAGCGGAAAGAGCAATATTCCCCTTTTGAAGCTTCAGACGTTGATTTCCGGGGTCGGAGATCTCTTTGGATTGAGTCAGGCACAGGCATCCATCATTGTGGGGGTTTTAATCGCAGTTCTCATGGTGATGGTACTTTACTGGTTTTTCGGAACTGAGATTGGAAGTGCCATCCGTGCGACCGGTTATAATGAGGACATGATCCGTGCGCTCGGTGTAAATACAGGAAAAATGAAACTATTCGGTCTTATGATCTCAAACAGCCTCGTAAGCCTCTCTGGCGCGCTTGTCTGCCAGCATCAGAAATATGCGGACATCAACATGGGCCGCGGTGCAATCGTCATCGGCCTGGCGGCAATCGTCATCGGAGAAGTGCTTTTAGGTGTAGCCGGCAGTTTGTTTGTCGGAAAGCTGGAAAACTTTGCGTTCCGGCTTTTGGCCGTGGTGCTTGGTTCGGCTGTGTATTTTTTGATCCGTGCGATCGTCCTCCAGCTTGGTCTCAAAACGAATGATATGAATCTGTTTACAGCGGTTTTTGTAGCCCTGGCCTTAAGCATTCCTGTACTCACGGCAAAGTGGCGCGCGAAGCAGGCATATTCAGAAACGGGAGAGGAGGATGACACATAATGCTTACAATTACAAATGTGCGAAAGACCTTTAATAAAGGGACAGTTAATGAAAAAAAGGCTCTTTGCGGCATTAACCTCCATTTGAATCCCGGCGATTTTGTCACAGTGATCGGCGGCAACGGGGCGGGTAAGTCAACGATGCTCAACATGATTGCGGGCGTATATCCGATCGATTCGGGAAAGATCGAGATAGACGGGGTGAACATTTCCAGGGAACCGGAGTATAAGCGGGCGCAGTATATTGGCCGTGTGTTCCAGGACCCGATGCGCGGTACGGCTGCCGGGATGGAAATTCAGGAAAATCTGGCATTAGCGCTAAGACGCGGGCAGAGCAGAGGACTTTCCTGGGGCATTAAGGCGAATGAAAAGGATTTTTACCGAGAGTCGCTCACAAGGCTTGGCCTGGGCCTGCAGACGAGAATGAGCAGCAAGGTGGGACTCCTCTCGGGAGGGCAGAGACAGGCTTTAACGCTTCTTATGGCGACGCTTGAAAAGCCGAAGCTTTTGCTGCTTGATGAACACACGGCGGCTTTGGATCCGAAGACGGCGAAAAAGGTGTTGGAGCTTACGGATGAGATCGTCAAGGAGCGGGAGCTCACAACGCTCATGGTTACGCATAATATGAAAGATGCGATCCAGCTTGGAAACCGTCTGATCATGATGCATGAGGGCCGCATTATTTATGATGTGGCAGGAGAAGAAAAGAAAAGCTTGCATGTGGATGATCTTCTTAAGAAATTTGAGGAGGCCAGCGGCGAGGAATTTGCAAATGACCGTATGATGCTGGCAAAATAAAAAAGGGGTCCGCCTGGATAAAGCAGATAGCTTTTTCCTGACGGACTCTTTTTTACAGCGGTTCGGATCGATTTGCATTTTTGTTTTTACCTGTTTCGTGCGGACAATTTCCATTTTATACATTAAATCGAAACAAGACGACATCCCCATCCTTTACCACATAGTCCTTTCCTTCGATGCGGACGAGGCCTTTTTCCCTGGCCAGGTTATAAGCGCCGCAGTCGAGGAGGTCCTGATAGTTGACGACCTCTGCCTTGATGAAGCCGCGCTCAAAATCCGAGTGGATCTTTCCGGCCGCCTGGGGAGCCTTCGTACCGACTTTGATGGTCCAGGCACGCGTTTCTTTTTCTCCGGCGGTCAGATAGCTGATAAGACCGAGGAGTCTATAGCTGGCAGCGATTAGCTTTTCGAGACCGGATTCCTTAAGCCCCAGATCCTCGAGGAACATTTTTTTCTCCTCCTCCTCAAGCTCGGCGATCTCCTGTTCGATCTGCGCGCAGATCACGAAAACCTCGCTGGCATTAGAGGCGGCAAAATCCCGGACTCTCTGTACGTGGCTGTTGGAGGCGCCGTCGTCTGCTAGATCCTCCTCGCCTACGTTAGCGGCAAAGATGACCGGCTTGAAGGTCAGAAGATTCAGGCTGCTGATAAAAGCGAGTGCCTCGTCGTCCTCGGGTTCGAACGTACTGGCGAGCTTTCCGTCTTCGAGGCAGGCTTTCATGGCCTTCAAAAGATTTAGCTCTTTTGCAAGCTCCTTATTGGAGGAGGCGCCCTTGCCCAGCTTTGCGATCCGGCGTTCCAGAATTTCAATATCCGAGAAGATCAGCTCCAAATTGATCGTTTCAATGTCACGCAGAGGATCGACTGCGCCGTCTACATGGATGACGTTAGAGTCCTCGAAGCAGCGAACCACATGGATAATGGCATCGACCTCGCGGATATTGGAGAGGAATTGATTGCCAAGCCCCTCTCCCTTGGAAGCACCTTTCACGAGGCCAGCGATATCGACGAATTCGATGACGGCGGGCGTGGTTTTTTCCGAGTGATAGAGATCCGTCAAGAGTTTAAGCCTGAAGTCCGGGACCGGGACGACACCAACATTGGGGTCAATCGTGCAGAAGGGGTAATTAGCGGATTCCGCCCCAGCTTTGGTCAGAGAGTTGAATAATGTACTTTTACCTACATTGGGCAGGCCAACAATACCTAATTTCATATGATTTTTTCCTCCTATAAAAATTATTTTTAGTATATCATAATTTTTTTTAAAAAAAAGTAGTTATTAGTTGTTTTTTTGTTAAAATACAAGTTGTTTTGCGGTTTTTAATAAATTAATTATATGTATAAGCAAGGGGAAAATAGTAAAAACAGAAAAACAAGGCAAACAACAAAATTATATAAAACTTTATAGTTTTATAGCAAATTGGTACTCGACTGGTACTCGGTTGGTACTCATATTTTTACAAATGAAAGCCTTAATACAGTTGCCTTTTAATTTAATATGGATTTTATGAGTGGCTTTTAAGCGACCATTATATGCCTATTATCAACCCAATAACGGTATTTTGTAGGTCTTTTTTTATTTTATAATAGATTCATAGGAGGTATTTCCATGAATCTAAGCTATTTATCTAAGGAGCAATCTGAAAGTTATAAATCCAAAATGAATCTGACAGAAGATGAAGGACATATTTTTGATATGCTGACAAAGAATTATTCCGTTGTTAAAATTGCGAGCGTTATGCAGATGTCAACCAGAACGGTTGACAGGAGGATTAAAAGCATAAGAGAAAAGATGAATAATTTGCAGTAGGCGAGTTTTTTATAGTTCTCGTTTTTTCAAATAAAAAAACTACCAACCATACCGAAATATGATTAGTAGTTTCTGTGCTTGAAATATGTGGTTACTCATTATTCAACTGCTTTCCCATCACTTCCTCCAATTTGTCAAGGTAAGAGTCTGCCATTCGTGCCAGTTCGGGGAAGTAACTCACAATATCCATAGCGTACTTCGGACAATGTCCCAATTCTTCCTCATAGATTTTGTTTGCGGCGTTCAAGTCGTATTCCTCGCCCAAGCGTAATAGTACATGATGATAAAGGTTAGAAACCGATGTATTCGCCTTTTCACAAAGTGTGTTTATCCTCCTCCTGTTCCTTGCCTGCCAGCTTGGATTTTTGGGTACTGGCGTACTGCTTGTCTGATACGTTATCCTCGGCTGTTCTTCGGGGAATTTCTCAATGGGCGGGTTAAATTCCTCCTGCTCTCTAAAATACGCATTTACAAGTCGCCTTTGTACTTAAAGGGATCCGAAAGAAAATCCGTTGACTTTTTTAGCAAAGGATGCTACGATAAAAAACAAGAACGCGGCTGATTGATGGAGACGTTCAGGGCTGACATCTATTCGGGTGTCAGTTTTTCTTGTATAGAAAACTCGTCCAAAGGGAGCGCTGGGCCTGACCAGACGGAGCGCAGCCGCGCACAAAGTGAGAGTGCTGTGGCGGAAAGGAATCCCGTCGTTTGTACGACTCGCTACAGGTGAGGAATCCGGCAGAGAGGGATTCTTTATTTACGAAAAAAAGATTCGGCTGAATAAAAAGGAGAGGCATTATGGCGATTTTTGAGGGAGCGGGCGTTGCGCTTGTGACGCCGTTTAAGGAAAACGGTGAGGTAAACTATGAAAAGCTGGAGGAGTTGGTGGAGGAACAGATCGCGAATCATACAGATTGTATTGTTGCGACCGGGACGACCGGCGAATCGGCGACTATGACGGAGGCAGAGCATGTGAATGTCATCCGTTTCATATGCAGCGTAGTGGAGGGCAGGATTCCGGTCATTGCCGGGACCGGTTCAAATTGTACGCAGACGGCAATGGAGCTTTCTGTGGAGGCCGAGGGGGCAGGAGCGGACGGCGTGCTTCTGGTTTCGCCCTATTATAATAAGGCGACACAGGAGGGATTAAAGGCACATTTTACAAAGATTGCAAAGGCGATCAGGATCCCCTGTATTTTATACAATGTACCGAGCCGGACAGGGGTGAACATTGAGCCTCAGACGGTTGTGGAGCTGTGTAAAAAGGTGGAAAATATCGTCGGCGTCAAGGAAGCCAGTGGGAATTTTTCGGCGGCAGCCACGATTTTGAATCTGTCAGGCGGTTATGTGGACGTGTATTCCGGAAACGACGATCAGGTCGTGCCTATGTTAGCTCTGGGTGGAAAGGGTGTAATTTCCGTGCTCTCTAACATTGCGCCGCAGCAGACGCATGATATGTGTGAAAAGTTTTTCAAAGGTGATCTGGCGGGTAGCCGCAGGATTCAGCTAAAGGCGATGCCGCTGATTGACGCGCTGTTTTGTGAGGTCAATCCGATTCCTGTGAAGGCGGCTATGAATCTGATGGGCAAGGCCGTAGGAGAGCCCAGGCTTCCTTTAACGGTGATGGAGCCGGCACATCAGCAGCGCCTGAAACAGGAAATGGAAAAATTCGGAATTTTGTGAGAACGGAAAAATTGAGTGCTTGCAGGCTCCTTTTTGCCTCCAGATTCGTGCAGGGGAGATGCCGGGAGCGCTCTGTTATGGAAAAGAGGAAAAAGAAATGATACGAGTGATTTTAAACGGCTGTCAGGGCGCCATGGGGCGTGTGATCACAGAGCTTGTCAAAAAGGATGACGAATTGGAAATTGTGGCAGGCGTGGACAGGGATACGAAAACAGCATGTGGGTATCCTGTATATGAGACGCTCACAGAATGTCCCCAGGCAGACGTGCTGATCGATTTTTCCGTGGCCGCTGCCACGGACGGAGTGCTCTCTTATTGTGAGGAGACAAAGATGCCGGCCGTACTTTGCACGACTGGGCTTTCTGAGACGCAGATTTCCCGCATAAACGAGCTCTCGAAAACCTGCGCGATTCTGCGCTCTGCGAACATGTCTGTGGGAATCAATCTGCTGTTTAAGGTGCTGCGCGAGGCGGCGCCGGCACTAGCGGCGGCGGGCTTTGACATCGAAATTTTGGAGAAGCATCACAACCGCAAGCTGGATGCGCCGAGCGGGACTGCTCTGGCCCTGGCAGATGTGGTGAATGAGAGTCTGGAAAGTGCGTACCATTATACGTATGACCGCACAGGCAGGCGGGCAAAGCGGGATAAAAAAGAAATTGGAATCCAGGCGATCCGCGGCGGTTCGATTGTCGGCGAGCATGACATTATATTTGCAGGAGAGGATGAGATCGTTACCTTCAGCCATACGGCCAGTTCCCGTGCCATCTTTGGAAACGGTGCGGTGCAGGGGGCAAAGTTTTTGTATGGGAAGGCACCGGGACTGTATGATATGGGGGACGTGATCGGATAAAAGAGAGACAAAAGCTGCATATATAGCGAATCGTACGCCATAAATGGATGAATTTCTGTATGTATTCACCTGCCTGGCAGGCACCAGAAAGGGAGAAACCATCTATTATGGCGTTTTGTTTTGAAGTGGCCCGTTTTTTATAGAAATTTTCTTATCATTTTTCCCTATTCTGTGTTATACTAAAAAAGACAGGGCTGGCGGCGGTCGTGGCGTCAGGAAGACAAATCGGAGGTTTCCATGTATCAGTTTATCGTCAATCCCAGCGCGGGAGCAGGCAGGGGGTACCGGATATGGAAAAAACTGGAGCGACAGTTAGAGAACGACAGCCAGGAATACCAGGTTTTCTTCACAGAGAAGCAGGGAGATGCGGCAGGAATCGCCAAAAGTCTGACTGCGGATAAGGACGAGGCAAAAATTATTGTTGTTGTAGGCGGAGAAGGGACATATAATGAGGTTCTGAATGGCCTTTCGTTTCGGGGGCTTTTGACACTTGGCTACGTACCGGCCGGTTTCCGTAATGCGCTTTCGAAGGGCTTTCAGTCTTTTTGGCAGGTCAAGCGTCAGATCAGACGGATTCTGCGGCCCAAATATTACCGGTTTTTGGATTATGGAGTGATGACCAGCGGAGGTGACGAGATTTTCAGCCGCCGCTTTGCGGGACGCTGCGGGATCGGCCTGGATGCGGCGGTCTGTCATAATCTTCTCTGCTGTCCGGCGCGTACACAGATGTGCAGAGCCCATCTGCACCGGACTCTGACGTTGCTTTTGGGAGTCAAGCAGCTTTTTCTGGCAAAACCGGCGAAGGGCTATCTTCTGTTTGACGGGACAAAGCGAGTGGAATTTAATCACATTTATTTTATTTCCTGCCGTGTCCATCAGGAGGAAAAGCGGAAAAAGGGTGCGGAATTTGTAGGGGCAGGCGACGGAAAGCTGAAAGTTTATGTGGCAAGCGCCTCAAAAAAACGCCGGATGCTGCCGATGCTGTTCCATGTACTCGCGGGACTACCCAAAAAAGCACGTGGTGTTCGAATCTTCGAATGTGGTGAGGTGCAGGTCCATTTGAACAGGCCGTTGGCCGTTCATGTGGATGGGGAGAGCTGCCTGTGTCAGCAGGATTTGGAGATCCGATGTATTCCAAACCGGATTCGTATGATCGGTCTTTGAGGCATCCGTCCGCACAGAAAGGAAGGAGCATATATGAGAATCGGACAGGGATACGATGTACACCGCCTTTGTGAGGGAAGAAGACTGGTGCTCGGCGGCGTGGAGATCCCGTATGAGAAAGGACTTTTAGGCCACTCCGATGCAGATGTTTTGGTGCATGCCATCATGGATGCATTGCTTGGCGGGGCGGCGCTTGGCGACATCGGAATGCACTTCCCCGACACCGATGTGCAGTATAAGGGGATTTCAAGTATGGAGCTTTTACAGAAGGTGGGAGAGCTCTTGGCAGAAAACGGATTTCTGATTGAAAATATTGATTCCACGATTCTTGCCGAGCGGCCGAAGCTTGCAGCGTTCAGGCCAGGGATGGAAGAAGGGATCGCGGCTGCGCTTGGGATCGAGAAAAGTCAGGTAAGCGTAAAGGCGACAACCGAGGAGGGATTAGGCTTTACGGGAAAGGGAGAAGGGATTGCGGCCCAGGCTGTTGCGCTTCTTTCGACCGTTGCGGACTATAATCTGGAAAATCGCATGGGCGGAGCGTGTACGGGTTGCCAGGGCTGCAAGAATCCGTAAAATGCAGGCCGTAAGGGCCATAGGAAGGGAAAAGGAGAACGGATTATGAAAATCTATAACACACTCTCAAAGAGAAAAGAGGAGTTCGTCCCAGTCGAACCGGGAAAAGTCAAAATGTACGTATGCGGTCCGACCGTGTACAATTTTATCCACATTGGGAACGCCCGTCCGATGATCGTATTTGATACGGTGCGCCGCTATTTTGAATATAAGGGCTATGAGGTCAATTATGTCTCCAATTTCACGGATGTGGATGACAAGATCATCAAGAAGGCCATCGAGGAAGGCGTAGACGCAGATGCGATCTCCAAGCGCTATATTGCCGAATGTAAAAAGGATATGGAGGGCATGAACGTAAAACCGGCGACGAAGCATCCGTTAGCAACCGAGGAGATATGCGGTATGCTGGACATGATCAGCATGTTGATAGAAAAGGGCTACGCCTATGTAGCAGGGGACGGCACGGTCTACTTCCGCGTGCGGAGGTTTAAGGATTATGGGAAGCTGTCCCATAAAAACCTTGATGAGCTGCAGTCAGGCTTCAGAGAGATCAAAGTGACCGGCGAGGAGGGCAAGGAGGATCCAAACGATTTCGTTTTATGGAAGCCGAAGAAGGAGGGGGAGCCCTATTGGGAGTCTCCCTGGTGTGAGGGCCGTCCGGGCTGGCATATCGAATGTTCAGTTATGGCAAAGCGTTATCTGGGCGAGGAAATCGACATTCATGCGGGCGGGGAGGACCTGATTTTTCCGCATCATGAAAATGAGATTGCCCAGAGCGAGGCGGCGAATGGGAAGACATTTGCGAAATATTGGATGCACAATGCCTTTTTAAATATCGACAATAAAAAAATGTCCAAATCACTTGGCAATTTCTTCACGGTCCGCGAGATCAGCGAAAAATATGATTTACAGGTGCTCCGTTTCTTTATGCTGAGCGCACATTACAGAAGTCCTCTTAACTTCAGCGCAGAACTTATGGAGGCCTCGAAGAACGGGCTGGATCGGATTCTTACGGGAGTAGAAAAGCTTAAGGAGGCCTGGGAGAAGGGAGCAGAAGGGGCTTTAAGCGCCGAAGAAGCAGAAAATAAAAAGAAAGCGCTTGAGCTTGTGGAAAAATACGAAAGGGCTATGGATGACGATTTTAACACGGCCGATGCGATCTCCGCGGTGTTCGAGCTTGTGAAGCTTGGCAATTCCACAACAGAGGGCGCGAGCCGCGCATACGCAGGCTTCCTCAAGGAAACTCTGGTGCATCTGTGCGATGTGATGGGAATCCTGACAGAACGCAGGGAGGAGATCCTGGATTCGGAGATCGAGGACATGATCGCGCAGAGGCAGGCGGCAAGGAAGGAGAAGAATTTTGCGCTGGCCGATGCGATCCGGGAAAAGCTCCTTGCACAGGGAATCGTTCTGGAGGACACGAGAGAGGGCGTAAAATGGAGACAGGCATAAAAAGCCCGGCAGGCGGGGCGGATACAGAGTGGGGCTTTTTTGAGGCGGCGTTCCATCTGAAGAAGATGGACGCTGCGCTGTATTCCCCGCTTGTACTGGCATATCTCGGGGATGCGGTCTATGAGGTATTAATCCGCACGCTGGTGGTAAACGGCGGGAACATGCCGGTCAATAAACTTCATAAGCGCAGTGCCAGCCTCGTGAAAGCGGCGGCGCAGGCGAAGCTTTTTATGGCTGTTGAGGACGAGCTTACCGAGGAGGAGCGCGCCGTGTATAAACGCGGGCGGAATGCGAAGCCGGTGTCCATGGCAAAGAATGCGACGGTGCGTGACTACCGGATGGCGACCGGCTTTGAGGCGTTGGCCGGATACTTGTACCTGGCAGGGCGCCGCACACGGCTCGTGCAGCTCGTGAGTCTGGGGCTTGAAAAAATCGGAGAATTTGATGGGGAACAAAAGGAATGCATGCTGAAGAACTGAATCTGGAAGGACGGAACGCTGTTCTGGAGGCGCTTCGGGCCGGCAAGCCGATTGACAGATTGTATGTACTGGACGGATGCCAGGATGGTCCGGTAAAAACCATTGTGCGTGAAGCGAAAAGACAGGGAACGGTAATCGACTTTGTCCCGAAGGAGCGCTTAGATGCTATGACAAAAACAGGGCGTCATCAGGGGGTCATCGCCCTCGGTGCCGCCTATGCGTACGCCGAGGTTGAGGATATGCTGAAGGCCGCCGAGGAGAAAAAGGAGCCTCCGTTTCTGTTCCTTCTGGATGGAATCGAGGATCCGCACAATCTGGGGGCTATTATCCGGACGGCAAACCTTGCAGGAGCACATGGCGTTATTATCCCGAAACGGCGGGCTGTTGGACTGACGGCGGCGGCTGCAAGGACCTCGGCCGGAGCGCTTCATTTTACACCAGTTGCAAGAGTCGCAAATCTTGCGTCTACGATCGAGGAGCTAAAGAGCCGGGGACTCTGGTTTGTATGTGCCGATATGCGTGGGGAGAGTATGTATAAGCTCAACCTGACCGGACCGATTGGACTCGTGATTGGGAATGAGGGCGAAGGAGTCGGCCGGCTTGTGCGGGAAAAATGCGATATGACCGCGGCGATTCCGATGCGTGGGGATATTGATTCCCTGAATGCATCTGTGGCGGCGGGTGTGCTGGCTTATGAGATCGTACGGCAGAGACTTTTATAAAAACGAATATACGCCTTCGGGGCAGGAGGAAGACCCCGAAGGCAAAGAATCCTGCACAGCAGGATTCTTTTTTTGTGCAGGATTAATCCTCGAGCGTATAGACCCGGAATAGGTTAGACCAGGTATTGCCGATGATGTAGCTGGTGTAGGTTTTGCCGGGCTGTACATTAATGCTGTAGGTCAGAACCGGATTGCTCACGCTGCAGGACGAGCAGTTGCCTATGAGCGCCGAGAAGACGATGACGGGAAGCTCGCCGAACGTGGAGAAGGAGGCCGTCTGTGCGTTCGTGACGAAGAAGGTGTAATTCCCGGCTGATGCCTGTTTGAAGGATGTGACTTCCTTGTACCCAACATTGGAGAATGCGACCTGGTTGTTGAACAGGCGGACGTCGTAGTTGGAGCCGCTGTAGGACATGTTGGCGACCCGCAGGCAGCCGTAGCCGGACGATAGGTTGGTGCAGCCCATATCGGAGACTCTTGCAAGTGTGACGCCGTTCGGGGCATCTAAAATGACCATCGTAACCTTTTCACCGGCAACAAAGCCTAAAGACTGCTGGTAGTAGATTTGGCCGCGTGTCGCCTGTACCGTGACGGTATGGAAGCCGTCGGATACTTGGCTGTACGAGGACACGGTCGCAAAGCTGGAGCCGGAGAAGACGCTCCGGCGGTCAATAAAGACGTCAAGGCTCAAACCGTTGGTCGTTGCATTCAAGAACCGTACCTGGCCGTAATAAGTAACCGTAGGCAGGCTTGGGGTCGGGCAGGTTATACAGGGCCAGGTAATGCTTGGCGTGTTGTTGCCGGGATAGGCCGGGATGCTGTTGCCCGGGCTGCCGGGCGGAGGTGCGATAGGGGTCGTGGGGATTCCCGCGATGTCATCTCCCGGATAAACGGGGAAGCCGCCCGGAGGCGCGATAGGGGTCGTGGGGATTCCCGCGATGTCGTCTCCCGGATAAACGGGGAAGCCGCCCGGAGGCGCGATAGGGGTCGTGGGGATTCCCGCGATGTCGTCTCCCGGATAAGCTGGGGGTCCGCCTGGAGGCGCGATAGGGGTCGTGGGGATTCCTGCGATGTCGTCTCCCGGAAAAACAGGGAAGCCGCCCGGAGGCGCGATAGGGGTCGTCGGAATTCCCGCAGGGTCGTTCCAGACGGCTGTGGCCGCGCCGTTTTCGTTGGCTGTGGCCGGCGTGTTGATGTTGGTTGTATCTGGCATAAAAAACCTCAATGTTTTTTTATTATAAAATATGTGAAAAAAAATAAAATGTTACGGTTGACAAAAAGAAAAAGCCGTGATACTATATCTAAGGTTTCAAAAACTTCTGCTGCTATAGCACAGTCGGTAGTGCGCATCCTTGGTAAGGATGAGGTCACCAGTTCGATTCTGGTTAGCAGCTCTTGCAGAAACCATTATAAGGCATTCCGGATCTCCGGGGTGCCTTGTTTTATCATATTATAAAAGGAGAAAGAAATCATGAAGCGATCGTATGAGATGGACATGTGCAGCGGGCCGGTTTTAAATAAGATCCTGGTTTTTTCGGTTCCCCTCATGCTGTCGGGAATTTTACAGCTTCTATTTAACGCGGCGGATGTGGTCGTTGTGGGCCGCTACGCGGGCAGCCAGTCGCTGGCAGCGGTGGGTTCCACGTCGGCGCTCATCAATCTGTTGATTAATGTGTTTATTGGTCTATCGGTCGGCGTCAATGTTCTTGTGGCGCGCTACTATGGGGCCAGGAAAGAGCAGGACGTAAAGGAGACCGTACATACGGCAGTCGCGATCAGCCTTCTTTCCGGCACGTTTTTAATCATTCTCGGGCTTTCCATGTCGAGGCCGATGCTGGAGCTCATGGATACGCCGGAGGATGTAATAGAGAAATCGTCGATTTATATGGAGATCTTTTTTGTAGGGATGCCGGCGACCATGCTCTATAATTTTGGAAGCGCAATCCTGCGCGCGGTCGGGGATACAAGGCGGCCGCTTTATTTTTTGACGGCGGCCGGTATCGTCAACGTGATTTTAAATCTGTTTTTTGTCATTGTATGCAAGATGGATGTGGCTGGTGTCGCGCTGGCTACCGTGATCTCGCAGGTGATTTCGGCGGGACTTGTCTTTGCCTGCCTTTTAAAGAACGAAGGGTATCTTAAGCTTCAGCTTAAGGAGCTTCGGATCTATTGGCCGAAGCTTAGGAGGATCGTAAAGGTCGGGCTGCCGGCCGGGATGCAGGGGGCGATTTTTTCGATCTCCAATGTGCTGATTCAGTCGTCTGTCAATTCTTTCGGCTCGGTCGCGATGGCAGGAAATACAGCCTCGCAGAATATTGAGGGGTTCATTTACAATGCGATGAACGCCGTGTATCAGACGAATTTGAGCTTTACGAGCCAGAATCTTGGCGGAAGAAAGTATAAGAGGATCGGACGGATTATGCTGACCTGCCTGGGCGTTGTGACGGCGGTCGGCATAGGAATGGGATTTGCGGCCTATGGCGCAGGCAGATTGCTTCTGGGGATCTATTCTTCGGATGCGGAGGTGTTGAAGTATGGGATGCTGCGGCTCGGAATCATCGCGACGACATATTTTACCTGCGGTCTCATGGACACGATGGTCGGGAGTTTAAGAGGGCTTGGATATTCGATTCTTCCGATGTGTGTGTCGCTTGCAGGGGCGTGCGGATTTCGTATCGTGTGGATTTTTACCGTATTCCAGATGAGCCGTTCGTTGGTGACGCTGTATATTTCGTATCCGATTTCGTGGGTGATTACGTTTGCGGCGCACGTTGTGTGCTACCGCCTGATCAAAAGAAAGCTGCCGAAGGAGGATTGGGATTAGTGAAAATGGATCCGCAGGCGTTTCAAAAGAGGAGCAAAAGCCGGATCGTTTTTTAGGTTGAAAAGTAGGAGAGACAGGTATATAATAAATACAGCAGTTGGTAGAATGCAGAATTGGATAAGGAGAATCTTGGAATGAGGAAAAAAATGGCTGTGACGGTGGGGGCGCTTTTGCTTTCGATTTTGGTTTCTTTTCCAGCGCTTGCTTTTGGCGGCAAATGGGTACAGGGTACGGGAGAGAATGCAGGAAAGTGGAAGTATGAACTCTGGAACGGAAAGTGCCTAAAAGGGAGTGTGAGTGAGAAGGGGTACGTCCAGATGGTGTTCAGTCTCATTGACGGGGACAAGGATGGAGTTGCTGAGCAGTATTATTTTGATCAGGACGGCTGGCTGTATACAGATACGGATCTGTTGCCGGAGGTGGAAAACAGCAATGCGCCCATGTGCGTCTATGTGGATGAGAATGGAAGGTCGATCGTGGTTGATTACTATACGAGGGCAAAGGCCAGCATGGTAAACAGCAGAGTCACATTTATCGAATTAATATCCGATTGGGAGGATGGAGAAGGAATCGATTTCCTCCCGGGAGAAATGGTTCAAATTAAGGTGGCGAGGCCATCGGACACACCGATTGACGTTAATAAATGGGTGGGAACGTTTGCAAACCGCAGCAGCAATGATGCGACTGAATATAAAATATCCGTTGTAGATGACAACCATCTGGAGATTACCCCAACACTCTATAAGGATTATAGCAATAAGGGGGATTCCCATTATACGAAGGAGCCGGAAATCTGGAAATTCATTGATGAGACAAAGTGCGTTGCAGTACTGGATGGGGAGGATATTTACGCAGACACGAACCCGCTAAACCCGCTGCTGTCAAATCGCCGAATCGATTTTCTTGTTTTGGATAGGGAAGGAAATCGAATCACCTCCTATTTATACGAGTATACGCCGGAATATAAAAGTACGATCGGCACCGGCCGAACGGATAAAGTGGAAATTTCTCTGATGTGTAATTTCTTCCGCCAGTAGGATCCGATAAAAATGCTGGAAAAGAGGGGCTGCCGTAAGGCAGCCTCTTGCTTTTTTCATAAGATGTATTTGGGGACTGCCCTGGCCTTTGCTGCTGAAAAAGCACTTCCCATTATAGGAAATTTGTGGTATAGTATTTTTGAAAGTCTATCGTTCTTCGGTTTTGCTGTACGACACAACGCTTCTGGCCGAAGGATCGAGCGGCTTTTGTTCTGTCTATTGACAGAAATTGGCAGGGAAAGAGGAGCGGCAGGGGGCCTGACAGGAAGGCAGGCAGACCCTTTGCGCCACAGACTGCCGATACGGCCACCAAGAGAAGCTGGGGTACTTCAGTCCCGCGTATAAAAATATTCACTATGGCTGGGAAGAATCCATTCTATTTTGGCGAAGGGCAAATGTATTATCTCTTTGGAGTACAATGCAGAGAATGCCATCGGATCCATCAAGAGCTGAGATAACACCTATATGCAGACGATGATTGACGAATGACAGCCTGTCCCAAAGGATTGTGCAAACCGGCTTTTGGAGGGGCAGGGCGAGAAAGGCATGGATGCGCCTGTCAGGATGTCCTTCTCTCGCGGAACGTTTCAGGTATTGGTTCAGGCCTTGCCAGAACCGACTGCCTGGAATGAAAATATAAGAACAAATTTGGAGGGAAATGTATGGAAGGCGTCGTACATAGCGAAAACGAGAAACGAAATAGCAAGCGAATTGGCCGGAAGGTTGGAAACCTGGTTGCGGCGATACTGGGTGTGGGCATTACCCTGGTTGTGGTGTTATGTGTGCTGATGTTTTACAGGCTTGTCATGTCCATGCTGCAAAATGAATGTGTAAACGGCACAAATGTGCTGGCCTACGAATTGTCCACGTATTCCGGTGAGGATGATAAAACCGCGCTTTTAGATGCGCTGAAGCAGGAAATGGGATGTGAATTCACGATTTTCCATGGGGACGAGCGAGCTTATACAACCATCCAGCAGAACGGGCGGCGGGCCGTGGGTACCAGCCTTTCTAGCGAGCTTGCCGAGGTGGTGCTGAGGCAGGGCAAAAGCTATGTAGGGCGGGCCAACATTTTGGGAAAAGAGCATTTGTGCTCCTATGTCCCCACTTACGATGCCAACGGCCAGATCGATGGCTTGATTTTTGCCGGAATCTCAATGGCGTCCGCCACAAGACAGATCGGGCTGACGATTCTGCTGTCCTGTTTAGCGGGCATTGCACTGATTATTTTTGGGATTATGATTGTTGGCGCTTATATAAAAAGGACGGTTTCCAACCCGCTCTTTCGCCTGACCATATTGGCACAAACCCTGGAGCAGGGGGATCTTGGGCTGGAGCAGCATCAGACAATGATGGTTGGCATTGATTCAAATGACGAGATCGGGGTTTTATCTCAAAGCTTTGACAAAACCATCAGCCGCCTGAGAAATTACATCGGAGAAATATCAAATATACTGGGGGCCATTGCCGGAGGAGATCTGACAACACATATTACAAAAGAATATGTGGGGGATTTTGCGTCCATCCGTACCTCCTTAAACGATATTCTTCAAAAACTTAACAATACGATGGGACAGATCGTCACCAGTGCGGAGTATGTTTCCGGCGGAGCAGAGCAGATGTCTACCGCCTCTCAGGCACTGAGCCAGGGTTCTATTGAACAGACCGGCGCTGTGGCGTATCTGGAAAAAACTATTCGTTCCGTCACCGAGAGCGTCAAGCAAACTGCAGAAACTGCCCAGCATGCGCGCGAGCAGGTTGGAGGCATGGGCAGCCAGCTTGCTGAGGGTAACGAAAAGATGCAGGAAATGATAACCGCTATGAGAGAAATTGCGAATAGCTCCAATGAGATTGAAAAAATCATCAAAACCATTGAGGATATCGCGTTTCAAACCAACATCCTTGCTTTGAATGCCGCTGTAGAGGCGGCTCGCGCTGGTACGGCGGGGAAGGGATTTGCTGTGGTAGCCGATGAGGTTCGTAACCTGGCGGCCAAGAGCGCAGAGGCGTCTCAGTCTACCTCGGTACTGATTGGACGTTCCATCGCCGCAGTGAATCAGGGGACGCAGATTGCGGATGCGACTGCGAAACAATTAGGAAATGTGATGGCGGGTGCTCACGGAATCGTGGAAACCATCAATGGGATTGCTGCTGACGCGCAAACCCAGGCACAAGCTGTAGAACAGATTCAGGATCAGATTGGCCAGATAACCAGTGTGGTACAGACCAATTCTTCTACGGCTGAGGAGAGTGCGGCCACCAGCCAGGAGCTGAGCGCCCAGGCTAATGTATTAAGACAGCTTGTAAAAACCTTTCATCTTCGCCGGGAACAGGGATAACGGCGGCAGATCGGTTACGGCTTCGACGGATTAGAGAGCAGATATGGGTATGGTTTACGGGATAATCGGCAAACTATACTCATATTTTTTTCACACAATTTTCACACTTTTTCTCTTGCCAATTTTCCATGAGTGGCATATAATACCGAAAGAGTTAACTAGTTAATCGTTAACTAATTAATAATATAGGCATAAGATTTGGCAGGAAACGTCATAAAAAAGAACTTTATGCCCGTCCCTGCCCAATGGATGCAGAGAGCATAAGGGAAGGAGGGTTATCGGATGCAGCCGCATGAAGACGGAATCTGCGAGGGCTTTTGTGAGAAGCTAAAAACGGTGGAGCACCGGCTCGCGGAGCAGTTTATGGAGACGGGGAAGCTTCACCGCAGTGTGCTGGAGCGTCTTTTAAATAAGACGGGAGTGCACCGCAGCCAGCATCAGATTTTGATGTGTTTATCCTGGAACCCGGATATTTCTCAGAAAAAGCTGGCAGCGCTTTATCATGTATCGACGGCAGCAGTTGCCGTTTCCTTAAAAAAACTGGAAAAGGGCGGCTATATCGAGCGGGCAGTGGATATAGAGGATAACCGTTATAACAAAATCCGCCTGACGCCAAAGGGCTGTTCGGTGGTGGAGAACAGCTATGCGCTTTTTTGGGAGGTCGAGGAATGCATGTTTGCCGGGTTTGCCAGTGAGGAGAAGGCCCGCTTCCTCAGTTATCTTGAGCGGCTCTCGGATAATCTTGGCCGGATTTCCGGCAAAAAGGCGACAAAAGGAGAGACAAAACATAATGAAACGATACAAGAAGTATATCCTGCCGTATCTTTCGGCATTCATCATTGGTCCACTCATGATGCTGACAGAGGTGGCCGGGGAGATCATGCTGCCAAGGCTGATGTCTTACATCATCAACAACGGCGTGGCAAACCATGATACTGCCTATATCCTGCGGATAGGCGGCCTGATGGTTTTTGCGGTCCTTGTAATGATCATCGGCGGAACACTGGGAACGTATTTTGCGGCGAAGGCCTCTATTTGCTTTACCAGCGACCTGCGGCGTGACATTTTTAAAAAGGTACAAAGGTTTTCGTTTGCGAATATTGACGCGTTCAGTACGGGATCACTGGTAACGAGGCTTACCAACGATATCCAGCAGGTGCAGAACGTTCTGACGATGGGGCTTAAGATGGCGCTTCGCGCGCCGGGGATGTTTGTGGGTGCGCTGATTATGGCGTTTATGATGAACCTGCGGCTGGCGCTCATTATTCTCGTTGTGATTCCGCTTCTTTTAGGAACGATCATCCTGATTTTAAAGACGGCATTCCCGCGTTTTCAGATTATGCAGGAGAAGCTGGATAAGCTTAATTCGGGGATCCAGGAGGCACTTATGAACGTGCGGGTCGTGAAGTCGTTCGTCCGTGAGGACTTTGAAATCCAGAAATTTTCTGGACTCAATGAAGACTTGAAGGAGGGGAGTATGCGGGCGCTGAAGATCGTCATTATGACGATGCCTGTCATGATGCTCGCGATGAACCTCACGACGCTTGCGGTGGTCTGGTATGGCGGAAATCTGATTATCGGAGGAAACATGCCAGTCGGAGACCTGACCGCGTTTACAACATACATCGTGCAGATTCTTATGTCGCTCATGATGCTGTCTATGGTCTTTTTGCAGAGCTCGCGTGCCCAGGCGTCGTTGGTCAGAATCAACGAGGTGTTAGATACGGAGATTGATTTGAACGACGAAGGGGCGTCTCATAAGGAGAAGAAGGTTGAGGCGGGCCGCATAGAATTTAAAGATGTGAGCTTTGGATATGCAAGGGAAAACGGCATCAGCGATCTGGTACTGGAGCACATAAGCTTTACAGCCGAGCCCGGCCAGACAATCGGGATTATCGGCTCTACAGGCAGTGGGAAGACCTCGCTCGTACAGCTTATCCCAAGGCTTTACGATGTATCGGAGGGGCAGGTGCTCGTGGATGGAGTGGACGTCAGAGAATATTCTCTGCGCCATCTGCGGGACGGCGTCGGCATGGTATTGCAGAAAAACGATCTGTTTTCAGGGACGATCGAGGAAAACCTGCGTTGGGGTGATGAGGAAGCAGCAGACGAGGAGATCTCTGCCGCGGCGAGGAGCGCACAGGCAGAGGACTTCATAAAATCCTTTAAATTTCAGTATCAGTCGGATATCGGACAGGGAGGCGCGGGTGTTTCCGGAGGTCAGAAGCAGAGGCTTTGCATCGCCAGGGCACTTTTAAAGAAGCCAAAGATCCTGATCTTAGATGATTCGACGAGCGCAGTGGATACAGCGACAGAGGCGCGGATTCGGGAAAGCTTTTCAGGTGAACGCAAGGATATAACAAAGCTCATCATTGCACAGCGGATTTCCTCGGTTCAGGATGCCGATCTGATCCTGGTGCTGGAGGAGGGAAAAATCATCGGAAAGGGCACACATGAGGAGCTTTTAAAAAGCTGTACGGCGTATGAGGAAATCTATATGACGCAGACCGGAAGCGCAAGAATGGGCGAGGAGGTGAGCGAATGACACTGGCGGAGAGAAAGAAAAGCCTTTTAAGGCGGTATGGCGGCCGTGTGGCAAGCGCGGGCCCAAACACTCCAGGACCCAAGCATGGCCCCGCTGCGAGAGCCAGACAGGGACAGGGCGGCCGGCCAAAGAACCAGACGGCAACGATCAGGCGGCTTTTGTCTTATCTGGAGCAGGACCGAAAAAAGATGGCGGCAGCTTTTTTCTGCGTGATCGTAAGTACACTGGCAAACCTTGCGGGCTCTTACCTTTTGCGGCCGATCATGAATGAATTTATCGCGCCGCCAGATGGAAGCCCGGGAAGCGTTGGCGGCCTTTTGGCCGGAGTTTTGCTTATGGGGGCAGTCTATCTGATGGGAGTCGCCGCAAACTATTTTCAAGCGCGGATCATGTTGACGGTCGCCCAGGATGCACTGGTACGCATAAGGACAGAGCTGTTTTCCAAAATGCAGAGGCTCCCGGTCCGGTTTTATGACACAAATGCGAACGGTGATCTGATGAGCCGCTTTACGAATGATGTGGACACGATCGGCAATATGCTGAGCAGTACGCTTGTGCAGCTTTTTTCGGGCCTTTTGAGCATTCTGGGGACGCTTTTACTCATGATTTATACGAACATCTGGCTGACGCTTGTGACACTCGTACTGATTCCGCTTATCATGCGGGCTGGAGGCGCGGTGGCAGGGCGGAGCCAGAAATATTTCCATGCGCAGCAGTCGGCGCTTGGCGCTTTGAACGGGTATATCGAGGAGACAATCAATGGGCAGAAGGTGGTTAAGGTTTTTAACCATGAGAGTGTGGCAGAGGAGGAGTTTTCCATCTTAAACGAGGATTTGCGCGACAAGCAGATCCGCGCGCAGTTTTTCGGAGGCATGATGGGGCCGGTTATGAACAGCTTAAGCCAGGTCAACTATACGCTGACTGCGTGCGTGGGTGGTCTTCTGTGCGTGCTGCGTGGCTTTGACGTAGGCGGTTTGACTGTATTTTTAAACTTTTCGCGCCAATTTTCCCGCCCCATCAACGAAATCTCCATGCAGATCTCGAATGTATTCTCGGCGTTGGCCGGAGCGGAGCGGGTCTTTACGGTCATGGACGAGGAGCCGGAGGAGCCGGATGTGGCGGATGCGCCTGACATGAGCGGCATGAAAGGCGAGGTGGTTCTGTCCCATGTGCGCTTTGGCTATACGGAGGATAAAGCGATCTTAAAAGATATAAGCCTTTATGCAAAACCAGGCCAGAAGATTGCGTTTGTCGGCTCTACCGGTGCGGGCAAAACGACGATTACAAACCTGATCAACCGGTTCTATGACATCCAGGAGGGGGAAATTACGATCGACGGAGTGGACATCCGCCGTATGAAACGCAGTGAGCTCAGGAGAAACATCGCGATGGTCCTGCAGGATACGCATCTCTTTACCGGGACGGTGCGGGAAAATATCCGTTACGGACGCCTGGACGCCACAGACGAGGAGGTCGTGGCGGCTGCGAAGACAGCCTCGGCACATTCGTTCATTATGCGGCTGCCGCAGGGCTATGACACCATTCTGGAAAGCGACGGCGCGAATCTGAGCCAGGGGCAGAGACAGCTTTTAAATATCGCGAGGGCGGCAGTATCAAAGGCGCCGATCCTGATTCTTGACGAGGCTACAAGCTCGGTCGATACAAGAACAGAGAAGCATATTGAACACGGCATGGACCGGCTGATGGAAAGCCGCACAACGTTCGTTATCGCACACAGGCTGTCTACGGTACGAAATGCCAATGCGATCATGGTTTTAGAAAACGGAGAGATCATCGAGCGCGGAGATCATGACGATCTGCTGGCACAGAAAGGAAGGTATTACAGTCTGTATACAGGGGCCAGCGAGTTAGAGTAAAGGACACAAACCAGCAGGGCGGTCAACTGGGGAGTGAACGACAGCCAAAGCAGCTTCCATATGACAAAATATCAGTCATGGAAGTTGCTTTTTTGTGTGCAAAATGCTATACTAAGAAAAACACTTTAATAAAGTTGAGGACAATCAATGGACAGAAAACAGGCGACCAACATCGAGGTAAAGAAAAACAACAGAAACCGTATTTTTCGGTATATTTGCAAAAACGGTACTGTGTCAAATCCGGATATTTCCTATGACCTGAAAATCAGCCTGCCCACAGTGACACAGATTACGAGGGAGCTGATCGAAAGAGGGCTTGTAAAGGAGATGGGTGAGATGCAGTCCACCGGGGGGCGCAGAGCCAAAGCGCTGGCTATTGCTGCTGACGCGGGGCAGGCCGTGGGTGTGGACATTACAAAGAACCATATAAGCCTTGTGTTCACGGATTTGATGGGTGAAATTATAAAATATGAGCGCATTTTTAAGCCCTACAAAACAGAGGAAACCTACTGCCGTGAGGTAAACGAGCGGTTGGAGCATTTTTTAGAGGAAAGCGGGTGCAGGAGCGAGCGGCTCTTGGGGATCGGCATTTCCTTTCCCGGAATCATTGACTTAGAGGGAAGGAAGGTGGCAGATTCCCATGTACTTGGGGTCAGGGATCTGCCGTTTGTCTCAATCAGCCGGTTTTTCTCGTATCCCTGCCATTTTTTAAATGATGCAAATGCGGGAGCGTATGCAGAAGGAATCCGGGCAGAGGGGCGGGAGCGGTTTTTCTATCTGTCTTTGAGCAATACGGTCGGCGGGGCTGTCTTTGGAAACGGCAGACTTGAGCATGGAAAAAATTTTCGCTGCGGAGAAGCAGGGCATATGACCATTATCCCGGGCGGAGAGGAATGTTATTGCGGGAAGCGGGGCTGCCTGGATGCATATTGTTCAGCCAGGTGCCTGTCCGATGCCGCGAACGGAAAGCTGGATGCTTTTTTTAAGAGGCTGGAGCAGGGAGAACGGTCGGCCTGCGAGCTATGGGATACGTATACGGATTATTTAGCTATCGCGGTCAACAATCTCCATATGGTTCTGGACTGCGACATCATTCTGGGCGGATATGTGGGAAGCTGCATGGGACCGCATATTCAGGATATTCAGGAGAAGGTGGCCGAGCGGAATACCTTTGCGGAGAGCGGCGGCTTTGTGCGTGCCTGCCGTCATAAGCTGGGAGCGGCCGCGCTGGGAGCTGCGCTGGAAATGATCGAGTCCTTTATAGAACAGATATAAAAAATGAAAGAGTCTGCGTACACCTTGTTCTTTTTTGCGAACAATGACGAAAATCTTAAATTTCCGTAAAATTGTTAATGGATTACAGATTGTAAAAAAAGCATAAATATTGTATAATCAGAAACGATAGGTACTATGAAATTCTACAGAAAGAAGGTTTATGAAATGGGTCTGAGCACATTTATAGGCGGCGTTCATCCTTTTGAGGGGAAAGAACTGTCTTCCGATAAGCCGATTCAGGTCATCGAGCCAAAGGGCGAGATGGTATTCCCGGTCGCGCAGCACATCGGCGCCCCCGCGAAGCCCCTGGTTGCAAAGGGCGACACCGTTTTGGTCGGCCAGAAGATCGCGGAAGCCGGCGGCTTTATCTCTGCGAATGTAATCTGCTCCGTATCCGGAACGGTCAAGGGAATTGAGCCCCGCCTGGTCGCCAACGGTGCGATTGTACAATCCATTATCGTGGAGAACGACGGAGCGTACAAGGCGGTAGAGGGCTTCGGCCAGAAGCGCGATTACACAAAGCTTTCCAAGGAGGAGATCCGCGAGATCGTAAAGGAGGCCGGAATCGTAGGCCTCGGCGGCGCGGGCTTCCCAACAAACGTAAAGCTGGCCCCGAAGAATGAGGAGGAGATCGATTATATCATCGTCAATGCAGCAGAGTGCGAGCCGTATCTGACGAGCGATTACCGCCTTATGATGGAGCAGCCTGAGCGCTTGATCGGCGGCTTGAAGGTCATCTTACATATTTTCCCCAAGGCCAAGGGCGTGATCGGCATTGAGGAGAACAAACCGGAGGCGATCCAGAAGCTTTCAGAGCTTGTAAAAGACGAGCCGCGTATTGAGGTCTGCCCGTTAAAGACCAAATACCCGCAGGGGGGCGAGCGTTTCCTGATCTATGCGGTGACCGGAGGACGTGAGATCAGCTCTGCAATGCTACCCGCGGATGCAGGCTGTATCGTGGACAACGTAGATACGGTTATTTCCATTTATAATGCGGTCTGTGAGAGCACACCTCTTATCAGAAAGATCATTACCGTGACCGGTGATGCAGTCGCCAATCCGCAGAACTTCGAGGTACGCCTGGGAACCAATTACCAGGAGGTGCTGGCGGCAGCCGGCGGCTTTAAGACAGAGCCTGAGAAAATGGTTTCTGGCGGTCCGATGATGGGGCAGGCATTGTTCTCTCTGGACATTCCGGTCATGAAGACCTCCTCCGCACTAACCTGCTTTACAAAGGATGAGGTTGCGGCTAACGAAGAAACGCCGTGTATCCGCTGCGGACGCTGCGTATCTGTCTGTCCGGAGCATATCGTCCCGGTTATGATGATGGCGGCCGCAGAGAGAAACGATCTTGAGCAGTTCGAGAAGATGAACGGCATGGAGTGCTGTGAGTGCGGAAGCTGTACCTTTATCTGCCCGGCCCACCGTCCGCTTACGCAGGCCTTCAAGGAGATGCGTAAATCGGTTATGGCGGCCAGAAGAAAGAAAGCGTAGGAGGTAGGACAAATGAGTAAATTAATCAACGTATCATCATCGCCTCATGTACGCAACAATGTCGCCACAAAAAATTTGATGTACGATGTGGCGATCGCCATGCTTCCGGCGACGGTCTGGGGTGTGATGCAGTTCGGAATCTATTCGCTGGTTGTCATCGTGGCAACCGTGCTTTCCTGTATCTTGAGTGAGTATGTCTACGAGACGCTCATGCATAAGCCGATCACCATAAGCGACGGCAGCGCACTTGTCACGGGTATGATTTTAGGGCTTAACATGCCACCGACGATTCCGCTGTGGATGCCGGTTTTAGGCGGTGTGTTTGCGATTATCGTCGTCAAACAGTTGTATGGCGGCCTTGGCCAAAACTTTATGAATCCGGCTCTGGCAGCCAGATGCTTCCTTTTGATTTCCTTTGCAGGCTCTATGACAAGGTTTACGGATCCGGTTGCGGATGTGATCGCCAGTGCAACCCCGCTTGCAACGATCAAGGCCGGCGGAGAGTATGACGTTGCTGCTATGTTTATTGGCCGGATTCCCGGAACAATCGGTGAGGTTTCTGCGATTGCGCTTTTGATCGGTGCGGCGTATCTTCTTTATAAAAAGGTCATCACCATCCGCATTCCGGGTACATATATCCTTACCTTTGCGGTCTTTGCATTCATCTTTGGGCAGCAGAATATCAATTATGTGCTGGCAGAGGTATTCGGCGGCGGCCTGATCTTCGGTGCATTCTTCATGGCGACTGATTATGTCACAAGTCCGATCACACCGAAGGGGCAGATTGTGTTCGGCGTGTGTCTGGGAATCCTGACCGGTCTGTTCCGTCTGTTCGGCGGCAGCGCGGAGGGAGTTTCCTATGCGATTATTTTCTGCAACATCCTGGTTCCGTTGATTGAGCGGGTAACGCTTCCTGTTGCATTCGGAAAAGGAGGTAAGAAAAATGGCGGCAAGTAAAGCAGGCTTTATGAAGGATGCCTTGATCCTGTTTGCAATTACATTGGTGTCCGGCGTCTGCCTGGGCTTTGTATATGATATTACCAAGGCGCCGATCGAGCAGGCCACGATTCGGGCTAACAATGCGACTTATAAAGAAGTTCTTTCAGCGGCCGAGACCTTTGAGGAGGTCGCGGGCTCCAAAGAGAAAATTGCGGCTACGGCGGATGAGATCGCGAATCTCGGCTATGGCAGCGTGGCGATTGAGTCTGTACTCGAGGGTAAAGACGGGAGTGGCACGGCTGTCGGCTATGTCATTAACTCTCTGTCCAAAAACAGCTACGGCGGAGCCGTAAAGCTCTCAATTGGCTTTGACGCAGACGGTACCATTACCGGTGTCGGCATCCGTGAGATCAGCGACACGCCCGGCCTCGGCTTAAAGGCGAAAGATGCGGCCTATAAAGATCAGTTTATTGGCAAGAATACCGATGTGCTGACCGTTACGAAGTCTGGCTCCGCAGGCGATGCAGAGATCAACGCAATCAGCGGCGCGACAATTACTTCAAATGCAACAACGAATGCAGTCAATGCAGCGCTCTATTACCTGCATAACTGCATGAACTAGGAGGTGGGTGTGTATGAACAAATGTACAGAGCGCATTTATAATGGCATTATTAAAGAGAATCCTACCTTCATCCTGATGCTTGGCATGTGCCCGACGCTGGCGACGACGACTTCTGCGATCAACGGCCTGGGCATGGGACTCTCCACAACGGCGGTTTTGATGTTTTCAAACCTGATTATTTCCCTCCTGCGGAGGATCATTCCGGACCGTGTAAGAATTCCGGCGTTTATCGTCATCGTAGCCAGCCTGGTTACGGTGGTACAGCTCTTGATGCAGGGGTATGTCCCGTCCTTATATGCATCCCTGGGTATCTATATCCCATTGATTGTTGTAAACTGTATCATCCTTGGCCGTGCAGAGTCGTATGCCTGCAAGAACGGCCCGGTGGAATCGTTTTTCGACGGCGTGGGAATGGGACTTGGCTTTACGCTTGCCCTGACGGTGATCGGTATGTGCCGTGAGCTTCTGGGCGCGGGCGCGTTCTTTGGCCAAACGATCATTCCGGAGCAGTACCATATTTCTATCCTGGTTCTGGCTCCCGGTGCGCTGTTAACGCTTGCGATGCTTACAGCGGTCCAGAATAAGTTAAAGCTTCCGAGTGCGACGAATGGTGACGCTCCGCAGTCTGCGCTGGCCTGTGGCGGCAACTGCATGACATGTTCTGGCGCAGCCTGCATGGCGAATCATGCGGTGCTTGCCGAGAAGAAGGCAGAGGAAGCAGCCAAGGCCGCGGCGGCGAAGAAGGCCGCAGCCGAGAAGGCTCTTGCGGCGAAGAAGGCTGCAGAAGCGGCAAAGGCAGCCGAGGCGACGAAAGAGGCTGACAAAGCAGCCTCCGAGCCTGGAAAAGAAAATTAAGGAGGAAGTGGAAAAATGAAAGAATTATTGCTGATTGCCATCGGCTCAGCCCTGGTAAATAACGTAGTTTTAAGCCAGTTCCTCGGCCTCTGCCCCTTCCTTGGCGTTTCCAAGAAAACAGAGACGGCTGCTGGTATGGGCGCCGCGGTTATCTTCGTTATTGTAATCGCGACGGCCTGCACGAGCCTTGTATATGATTTTGTCCTGACTCCGCTTAACATTACGTATCTGCAGACGATCGTCTTTATCCTTGTAATCGCGGCTCTTGTACAGTTCGTTGAGATGTTCTTAAAGAAGAACATGGTAAGCCTTTACCAGTCTCTCGGCGTGTACCTGCCTCTGATTACCACGAACTGTGCGGTTTTGGGCGTTGCCTTAACGAACGTGCAGGAGGAGTATAATTTCATTCAGAGTGTTGTCAATGGTATCGGTATTTCCGTTGGATTTACGATCGCCATCATCCTGCTTTCCGGTGTCCGTGAGAAGATTGAGTTTAACGACGTTCCTCATTCCTTCAAGGGCTCCCCGATCGTATTGATCACCTCAGGCTTGATGTCCATCGCATTCTTCGGATTTTCCGGCCTGATTTAAAGGAGGGGACGGAAGATGAATATGATGGGGATTATCATCGCGGCAGTCGTTGTCGGTGCGGTCGGTATTATCATCGGCGTGCTCCTCGGGATTGCCAGCGAGAAGTTTAAGGTAGAGGTTGACGAACGGGAGGTCCTGGTTCGTGAGGAGCTTCCGGGGAATAACTGCGGCGGATGTGGCTACGCGGGATGTGACGCCCTGGCAAAGGCCATTGTTGAGGGTAAGGCAGCCGTGAACCAGTGCCCGGTCGGCGGCGCTGCGGTGGGCGATAAAATCGCCGCGATCATGGGTGTTTCCGCCGGAGCCGCGGAGAAGAAGGTTGCCTTTGTAAAGTGTAAGGGCACCTGTGACAAGGCGAATGTGCGGTATAATTATTATGGAATTGACGACTGTAACAAGATCACCGTCGTTCCGGGCGCGGGAGACAAGGCCTGTTCGTTTGGCTGTCTTGGTTCCGGGAGCTGTGTGAAGGCGTGTCAGTTTGATGCGATTCACATTGTGGATGGCATTGCGGTCGTGGATAAGGAAAAGTGCGTTGCCTGCGGCAAGTGCGCTGAGGCCTGCCCGCGTCATCTGATCGAGCTTGTGCCGTATAAGGCGGAGCATCTGGTTCAGTGTAATTCGCACGATAAGGGGCCGGAGGTCAAGAAGAAATGTGATGCCGGCTGTATCGGCTGTACGCTTTGCACGAAGCAGTGCGAGTTTGACGCGGTCCATATGGATAATAACCTGGCTGTGATCGACTATGAGAAGTGTACGAACTGCGGTAAGTGCGCGGCGAAGTGCCCGGCAAAGGTGATTCTCTAAAAATGAAAGAAAAGACCGGCTTCCTGGATTTTTCCGGGGAGCCGGCCTTTTTAGTTATAGGAACATGCCTCCAATAAAGCAAAAGGCCCTCTGGGCAGGATCGCACTGCGGCAAAGAGGAATTATATCGCCAAAGTGATCCGCCCAGGAATCTTTGTTCTTATGGTGATAGATACCGCTCATACAGAGCATAAAACTCCTCGGACGGGAGCGTTTGTAAAAATTCCAGAGATGGAAGCTGGAGAAAGCCCTTTGAGGTTTTCATCCAGGGCTCGGCGGGAGAATCCAAAGCGCAGCAGATCAGACTTCCGTTTTCCACGTAAAATTGAGAAATTTCAGGGGAGCGAAGCGCGGCCGCCACCGTCCGGGCGCAGTCCATGGATATGGTGCTGCGGGCGCAAATGTAGGAGGGGACTGCCACGGCTCCATCTGCCGGGCAGGAGAGAAAGCGGGAGATACCGTCTGCCTGTCTGGCATAGATAGAGGGGACGAGCGCCAGAGGGCTTTTTCCCAGGCGGGCCCGGTTGAAGGCCTCGATGGGCATGCTTGTAACAATGCTGTTTTTAAGCAGGCGTTCGGCAGCGTCCCTTCCAGAGTGCATCCAGACGGTCTTGACGACAGATTTTGCAGCGGAATTATTGATTCCGCCAAAGGCCAGAGGAAAGCCAGATTTTGCAAGCTCGGAGAGAGAAAGGTTCTTGGACGGCCGTTCTCCATAAAAAACCAGTGGAATCGCCAGATACGGAAGCAGGCAGTTTCCCCGTCTAAGAAGCGGGACTCCCTCTGTCTCCTTGACTGGAAGCATGGTGGCAAGCGGCAGGAGGGAATCAAAGAATCGGCTAAAAATGCGCTCATCCTCGAAGACCTCAAGGTCAGCCGAAACGATCATATCCGGAAGCGGCACATCGGGCCGTTTGAGCTCCTCAGACATATGCGAGGCATAGCCGAGGCCAAAGCAGGTGACTGTAAGAAGGATTCCCTGCTTTTTAAGCGATTCCTTGACCGTTTCTAAAAATCGCAGCTCCTGACGGTGGAGGATGCAGATGTTGCTCCAATAAAGTAGGACGTTTGTCATATCAATCTCTCTCCCTTTCTCATTCTTTGCTGCAAGGCTCTCTGCCTTTCGTAGCTTCGATCCAGCTCTCCAGACAAAAGCGCTTCCTCTTTGCTGCGTTCCAGAATCCGCACGATCGCGCCTCCCTCCAGAATGATACGCCGGGAAGCCATAAGCGCGGTGTGGGGATCATGCGTGACGATAAGAATCAGCTTCCCGGAATCCGCAAGCAGCCCGAATGCCCGTTTTTTGTCAATGCCCGCATTCTCAAGCTCATCGATCAAAACGATGGGGCTGTCACATACCATCGCAATATCTGCAATCATCAGGGCGCGGCTCTGTCCCCCGCTCAGAAGATTCAGGCTGTTGCCCGGCAGAATCGGCTCCGGTGTGATCGTATTGGCAAGCGCAATGACAGAGGCAGGGAGGTTAGCCGCCTTGTCCCTGCAAAGACAGTGGAGCCGCAGAAATTCTGCAACCGTAACGTCAAGGACAAAGCGCATATTCTGGGACAGGTGGGCAACCAGGCGGTCTGAGACCAATAAACGGTTTGCGGGAGCGATCCTGGCTCCGTCTAAAAGAATCAGCCGCCCTGTGACGGAATCTCGTCCGACAAGCTGTTCGATGTCCTTGATCAGCCGGCTTTTTCCTGAACCGGTATTTCCTACGACGGCCAGGATTTCGCCTGGCTTTAGGGACAAGGCTTCAAATGTCTCCGGGGCGCCGTCCCTGGCATGTCCCGGAAGGATCGTCAATGTATTCATAAATCATCTCCAAATTCTATTTTTCCGACCACACCCTGCTGAAACAGTCCCCCTACGCGCGTCTCCCCTACGCAGTAGGAGCAGACTCCGGCCGGCATGGAGTGACGCAGTCTGTCGTTTTCAAAGCTTTTGCAGTCCGGCAGCGACAAAAGCCAGTCCCCCAAGGGCTCAATCCCGTAGCCGGCCAAGCCGTCTATTGGAAAAAGGACGGCCCCTGGATTGATGCGATTAAGCTGCCCGCGGACAAGCTCCAGCTCTGCCTGAGAGATCATATCGATTTTAGTGAGAACCAGAAAATCTGCTTGTGTCAGCATGGGCCCTAACCGTGCGGGTGTATGAAAGCTTGCCGTACAGTCCAAAACACAGCCGGAGATGGAGTGCTCGGTGGCAGGGGAGCAGCGATGGCAGAGTCCGGCAGTTTCGATAAAGAGAAGCCCGCAGGCATGCCGATTTGCATGCGCCAAAAGCTCAGGCAGGTTGGAGACCAGAAAATGGTCGGGACATATGTCTTGGCTTAAGCCGCTTACTGCATGGATGCCCAGAGAGCAATAGAGCGCTGCATCCTCCGAGCAGAGACAATCAATTTTGCATACCATGGGCGTATGCCCGTGCTCCTTCAAATAAGGAAGCAGCCTTCGAAGCACGGCCGTCTTCCCGACAGAGGAGGAGCCGGAAAAAAGAATCATTTTTTCAGGCATGGCCTGTCACCTCCAGAATTTAAAAATCATTTGGAAATCGAGAACGCAAAAAGCATAGCAAAATCAGATTGTAAAAGTCCGTCTCAAATGAGACGGAAGAAAATAATTTTTTGCTTGCAATAATGGTTAGTAAGTGCTAACATAAGAAAATAGTTAGTAAATACTAACTCAATGCGAAAAAACAGGGACAGAAACGAGGATAAAATGGGAGAGGAGCAGCTGGAAAAGGCATTATCGACATGCCCGCTGCTTTGCGGATGTCGGATTTCACCAAAGCAGGTTATGGTGAAAACGTGCCGGAAGGGACAGTTTATAAGCGACAGAATCCGCGGGCAGGAAACGCTGGGACTTGTGATGAAGGGACGCATTGACGTATACAGTGTTGCATTGGATGGGAGAGAGGTGCTTCTTTCGGCTCTGGCGCCGGGAGAGTGCTTCGGCGTAATCAACCTTCTCACAGAACATGAATTTCCGACCGTACTAAGATGCCGGGAGAGGACGACGGTTCTTTTGATCCCTAAAAGAGCCGCGGCCGCAGCCATGGAGACGGATCCGGCGTTTGCACTGCGCTATGCAAGGTTTTGCAGCGAAAAGCTCCGGTTCCTGTTAAAAAGAATCGAGCTTTTGCTTATGCAGTCCGGCAGAAGTAAGGTGATTCAGTACCTTCTGACGCACCAGGATGAGGAGGGACTTGTCCGAATCGAGGGATCAAAGGAACAGCTTGCAGCCGCTTTAGGAATAAGCAGGGCCTCCCTGTTTCGGGAGCTTTCGGCACTTAGAAAGCGGGGCCTGACGGTGCAGGCAGGGCGGGGGCTTTTGAAGCTGCCAAATGCCGGGCGTCTGGAAAAAATGTTTTATGAGGACACATGAGAGCTTGGGAAAGGAATGCAGACAAGGATGAAAAAGATTGCAATCTATGGAAAGGGTGGAATCGGGAAATCGACGACAACCTCGAATCTTTCAGCCGCTCTGGCGGGGAGAGGCTTAAAAATCATGCAGATTGGCTGTGATCCAAAGGCGGATTCCACAAAAAATCTGACGGGAGGAAGACAGATCCCAACGGTGCTGGATCAAATCCGGGAAAAGGAGGACAAGGTTTCTCTGGAGGATATTGCAGTTCGGGGCTACCACAATGTTGTCTGTGTGGAAGCAGGGGGGCCTACACCAGGAATCGGCTGCGCGGGACGTGGGATCATCACAGCCTTTGAAAAGCTGGAGGAGCTGCATGCCTTCGAAGAATTTAAGCCGGATCTGGTCTTTTATGACGTTTTGGGTGACGTCGTCTGCGGAGGCTTTGCAATGCCGATCCGCGGCGGCTATGCAAATCATGTAATGATCGTCACCTCCGGGGAGATGATGTCCCTTTATGCAGCCGGCAATATCGCACAGGCAGTCCGAAATTTTGGAAAACGCGGTTATGCAAAGCTGGCCGGCCTGATCCAGAATTCCCGGAACGTGGAAAACGAGGACGAGCTGGTGCGAAGGGCGGCATCTGAATTCGAAACGGAGATCCTATATGCCGTGCCGAGGAATACGGCGGTTCAGACGGCGGAAAACCAGGGCAAGACCGTAATCGAAGCATGTCCAAACAGCCAAATGGCGGACTGTTACCAGGCGTTGGCAGATCGGGTATTGGAGGTGATAGGGGAATGAGCGGCTGCCTTGAACATACACTGCATTATTCATCCCCCGGCCACGGGGACTGGGGCGTTGTTCGGGTGGGGATGCTGGCACCGGAGAGCGTTCAGCTGTTCGTCTGCCCTGCGGCCTGTGGGAGACACGGGGCATTAGGCGCCATGAAGCAGGGATTTAAAAATCGGCTGTTTTATCTGTATGTGACGCAAAGCGACATCATAGAAGGGTACGATCCACTGATCCCGGATGCGGTGGACGAGGTACTGGCGGCGCTTTCTGTTGAGCCAAGGGTGTTTTTTGTCTTTGTGAGCTGTCTGGATGATCTGGTCGGAACAGATCATGAGGCGCTTTTAGCGCTGCTCTTTGAGCGCCATCCAAAAATCCAGTTTCGAATCGGTCGCATGAATCCGATTTCCCTGGGATCGAAGACACCTCCGCCTGTCTCTATCCAGAATAATCTTTACAGTCTTCTCGAACCAGCAGACGGGCAGGATGACGGCATTAATTCCTTTGGCAACCTGGATCGGATCGCAGACAGCTCAGAGCTTTACGCGTTTACACGTGCCTGCGGGGCAAAGGAATTTAGGCATATTTCTCAGTACCAGACGCTTGCGGCATATCAGGATATGGCGAAAAGCCGGGCAAACCTGGTTCTTCTTCCCTCAGGGCTGCAGGCGGCCCGTCAGGTGAGGGAGCGGCTGGGAATTCCGTTTTTGTTTGTCCCGATTACATATGATCCGGAGGAGATTGCGGCGGATTATCGGCGGATGTGGGAATTTTTGATGCCAGAGGAGGAATGGAACGGCTTTCCCGGCCTTTTGGAGGCGAGAAAGGAAGCCGAGGAGGAGATTCAAAGGGCGAGAGAACGGATCGGAAGTCTTCCGATTATTGTGGATGCCTCTGCGGTCACGCAGCCCTTTGGATTGGCAAAGATGCTTATAAGCTATGGCTTTCATGTTGTGCGCGTAGAGGCACAGGAGTGCGCCTCCTTTGATAAGGAACATTTGGAATGGCTTTTAAAGGAGCATCCGGAGGTGGAGCTTAGCCAGCCGGAGCACCACAGAGCGGTGTTATTTGACCGGCGAATTGAGGAGAGCCTTGCCATCGGTGTAGAGGGCGCGTATCTTTCCGGCTCACGGTATGTGGCGGATCTTTTTAACGACGAAGGCATGTTCGGCTATGACGGGGTAAAGCGGTTGATGCGCCTTTTGACGGAGGCGGTAAAGGCCCCTACCGATCTGAAAGCATTGATTAACGATTACGGACTGGTAATATAGGAGGAAAAATGGCAAGATTATCACTTTGGATTCCGCCCTTTTCACCGGATTATTCAGGAGCGGCGGCGGTTCTGTTTGACCTGAAGACGGTTACGGCCATGCATGACGGCTCCGGCTGCACAGGAAATTATACGAGCTACGACGAGCCGCGGTGGTACGGGTCGAAAGCAGGGATCTTCTGCTCGGGCCTTCGAAGAATCGACGCAATTCTCGGGGATGACGAGAAGCTGATGAAAAAGATGACAGCAGCGGCAGCCGATTTAAAACCGGATATCCTGGCGCTGATCGGAAGTCCGGTACCGATGGTGATCGGCGCCGATTTAAAGGGGATTGCCGCAGAGCTTGAGGAACGAACTGGGCTCCCCAGCTTCGGCTTTGACACGACTGGAACAGCCTATTATGACCAGGGCGCATACCTGGCGGGGACGGCTCTTATGGATCGGTTTACGAAGCTGCCAAAGAGCGGGAGGCAGACGGACAGACACCAAGTCAACATTCTCGGGGCTCTCCCGATGGACTTCGGGAACGGGGAGAATGTGGAAGCGCTTCGGGAAATTCTTGAGAAAAACGGCTGGGAGATTGGGCTTACCTTTGCTATGGGCTATACGTTAGACGAGCTGGCAAATGCAGCCGAGGCAGACGTGAATCTGGCGGTCTCGCGGTTTGGCTACCGTATGGCGGTCTATATGGAGCAGAAATTTGACATTCCCTTCGTCTGCGGATTTCCAGCGGGAGAGCTGCAGGAAAAACGGCTTTTGGCGGCTTTGCAAAAGACGGCCGAAATGGGAACGTCAACGGTTTTAAAGGATCGATGTCCGGGGGCGGCTCACGAGAAGGTCTCTGAAGGGAAAAAGGAAACATTTCTGATCCTTGGGGAGGAGGTTATGGCGAATGCAATCCGAAATGTGCTGGAGGAACATTTTACGGGCTGTAACGCCGTCGTGGGCTGTCTGTTCGGACGCGAACAGGCGCTTGCAAGGGACTGCGATTTGGAGTTGAAGACGGAGCGGCAGATTAAGGAAGCGATGAACAGCGATGAGTACAAAACTGTGATCGCAGATCCGTTTCTTGAGCCGCTTTTGGAGGAGGGATCTAAAAAATCGTTTATGCCTCTGGCACAGTATGCGGTTTCCAGTAAGCTCGGGGAGCAGGAAGCGGCGGTTTTGGCAGGCGGCAGGTTCGAACAGTGGTTCAAAAAAGGTAAAATCAGGAGGATGAAGCAATGAGAAATCTGAAACGGTGGGCGGCGGTCCTTACGGCTGCTGCTATGATGACGGCGTCGTTGAGCGCGTGCAGCAAAGGAGAGGCTGTTCAGGCGACGGAGGCAGAAAAATCTGCAAATGCAGAGGCAGAGACGACAGGGTCAGATGAGGAGACAGCCAAGAAAGAGACCCATATCGTCGTCGATCATACGGGACGAGAGGTTGAGCTTCCGGTTGAAGTAGACCGGATTGTTATTTCGTCTATCCTGCCGCTTCCGTCCGTGTATTGCCTGTTTGAGGGGTCTGCAGATAAGCTGGTCGGGATTCACCCGTCTTCGATGGCGGCAGCCCAAAATTCGATCCTGCCTGCAGTCGTTCCAGATATTGTGGATGTCAACACGGACTTTCTGACTGGCGAGGACTTAAATATAGAGGAGCTTTTAAATCTGAAGCCAGATGTGGTCTTTTACCGTGCGGAGGATACGGAGGAATACGAAAAGCTGGCGGCAGCCGGAATTCCGGCGATCGGTTTTTCCACGGCGAATTGGGATTTTGACTGCATTGCGACCTTCGAGGGCTGGGTCGAACTTCTGGGCGAGGTTCTGGGGCAGGAAGACAAGGCGGCCGGGATCGTCGAATACGGCCGGGAGACAAAGGCAGAGATAGCCGCAAAACTACAGGCGGCGTCCGGAATTGAAAAGCCTCGCGTGCTGATCCTTTTTAATTATGCGGGCGGCGTGATCAAGACCTCCGGAAGCCATCATTTCGGCCAGTATTGGATTGAATCTGCAGGCGGTGTCAATGTGGCGGCCGAGCTTAGCGGCAACCCGGAGATCAATATGGAGCAGATCTATGAGTGGGATCCGGATATGATTTTTATCACGAATTTCAGTCCTTATCAGCCGGAGGATCTCTATCATAATAGCATCAAGGGACACGACTGGAGCAACGTGCGTGCGGTGAAGGAGGGAAAGGTTTATAAATTCCCCTTGGGCATGTACCGCTGGTTCCCGCCGGCTTCGGATACGCCGCTTGTTTTAAAATGGCTCTCGACCATCCTTTGTCCGGAGATTTTTGCGGATACGGATATGGAAAAAGAGGTTCGCGACTATTACAAACGGTTTTATGGCGTAGAACTGACCGACGCGCAGGTGGAGCAGATATTTAATCCGGCCAGCGAAGCCTCGGGCGTAAGTAAGTAACGGTTGAGAGAGCATGAAGCAGATGCAAAGGAACCGGTTATTTTTAAGTATCATCATCGGCATTCTGCCGGCGGCGGCAGCAGTCATATGCGTGGGTATCGGCCGCTACCACATTTCCCCATGGGAGTCTCTGGAAATCCTTCTCTCGCCGATTACCGGCAGAGAGGTGGATCCGCAGGGCATATCCGCCGTATTTAACGTCAGGCTGCCGCGTATCCTTTTGGCGCTCGCGGTGGGAGCGGGGCTGTCCGCGTCCGGAACGGCCTTTCAGGCCCTCTTTTCCAATCCGCTTGCGACGCCAGATACACTTGGCGTCGCAACAGGCGCCTCCTTTGGAGCAGTATTTGCGCTCCTTTTTACGAGGAACATTTTTGTTGTCCAGCTTGCGGCGCTTGCCATGGGGCTTCTGGCACTCGCCGGAACGTGTCTGATTGGCGGCGCAGGCAGGGGACGGGGAATTTTAATGGTGGTTTTGGGCGGCATGGTTGTCTCGGCCGTATTTGAGGCGCTGGTCTCACTGGTGAAATTTGTGGCTGATCCGGAGGAGGATCTGCCGGCGATTACCTACTGGCTGATGGGCAGCATGTCCCGGGCGACTTACCGAGGACTGCTTTTGGGAATCCCACTGATCGGAGTGGGAGCAGGAATCCTCTTTTTGCTTCGATGGAGGTTAAATATTCTTTCGCTGCAGGAGGATGAGGCAAGAGCTCTGGGATTGGATTTAAAAAAGCTACGGCTGCTTATCATGGCGGCGGCGACCTTGGTTACGGCCTCCTGCGTTTCTCTTTGCGGGAAGATTGGCTGGGTCGGGCTTTTAATCCCCCATACGGCACGTATGCTTTATGGAAGCGACAACAGGCGGATTTTGCCGGCCGGCATGGCACTTGGGGCTTCTTTTATGGTATTCATCGATACGGCATCGCGCGCGGCGACCGCCTCGGAGATTCCAGCCTCCATTTTGACCGCGTTGATCGGGGCTCCATTTTTTATTTTGCTGCTTCGCAAAACAGGAGGTGCGAGACTGTGAGGTTTGAAGTGAAAAACGGGAGCTTTGGCTATGGGAATACAAAGATCCTGCAAAATATTTCCTTTTCACTGGAGGGAAACTCCCTGATGGCAGTTCTGGGATCGAACGGAGTAGGGAAAACAACGCTTTTAAAATGTATGATGGGGCTTTTGAAGTGGAACGAGGGGGAGACGAGACTGGACGGAAGGCCATTGTCCTCGCTAAGACCCTCGGATGTATGGAAACGCATTGCCTATGTCCCACAGGCGAAGGGGGCGGCGCTCTCTTATACGGCGCTTGAGATGGTGTTAATGGGACGCTCCGCCAGGCTTGGGCTGTTTGCCCAGCCGACTGAGGAAGATCTGGCCGCTGCGAGGGAGGCCATGAGGACGGTCGGGGTAGAATTTTTAAAGGATAAGCCGTGCAGCCGGATGAGCGGCGGGGAGCTCCAGATGGTGCTGATTGCCCGGGCACTGTGCGGAGGCCCTGAAATGCTGATCCTGGATGAACCGGAATCGAATCTGGATTTTAAAAACCAGCTCGTGATCTTAGAGCTTATCAGGGTGTTGTCGAAGGAAAAAGGGCTGGCGGCAATTATCAATACCCATTATCCGGCTCATGCGCTGAAGTTGGCAGATCAGGCGCTTATTTTGAACCGGGACGGCGTGAGCGTCTTTGGGACGGCCAAGGAGGTCATTACGGAGGCCAATATGAAGCGGGCGTTTTCCGTGTATGTGAGGATTGCAAAGTACCAATATGAGGGCGTCGATTACCGTAGTGTGATCCCGATTCGGATATGCAAGAGTGCCGGAGTGTAAGCCCCAGGCTACAGACAGAGCAGCTCCTTTTCAAGGAGAGAAAGATATTCCTTTGTCAAAGGATTGGAGTTGTCCTTTCCGATAACGGCAGAAATTTGATAGCTTAGGCGGGGATAGGGAATGCTGACCCAGCCTAAGCGTTTTTTTTCGCGGGGAGGCGTGGGGATTCCGATGCTGAAAGCGTCTGTGTCCGTAACCAACTGGCTGCGTGTCAGGCTGTCGTTGACATAGATGATCTTGTTGGGATTGATGACGTTTAAATCGCTTAAGGCCTTGTAGGAATGATTGACGGAGCCGGCATAATGGACAAAGGGATAATTCCACAAACGTTCGAAGGAAAAGCCGCTTTCCAGCAACGGATGTCCTTCTCGAAGATTCACATAGCCGATGACATGCTTAAGCGGCATAATAAACATCATTCGGGTGCTTGTATAATGAAAAAGCTCCTGCTCGATCTGATCGGAATAAATCACGATTCCCAGAGTCGCCTTGGACTGATAGACAGAATCCAGCACATCGTAGACATTCTCCTGCAAAATGGAAAAATGAAACATATCCCACTCCTGGTATTTGCGTATCAGGGCATAGAGCGCATAGGAGGCAATGGGATTATAGGATGATGAAACATGAAATTGAAGCTTATCCGTTACTTTTTGAAGCGTGTACAGTTTTTCGCTTTCCTGAAGAATCCTGTTGGCGATTCTTAGGGCCTGCTTTCCGTAATCGGTAAACAGGATTCCTTTATTGGTGCGCATTAAAATCTGATAGCCGAGCTCTTTTTCGAGAGCTTTCACGGCATTAGTCAGACTGGGCTGTGAAATATACAGGCTTTTACTGGCCTTGTTCAGGGAACCATATTTTTCGATGGCGGCCAGATATTCCAAGGCTTTGAGATTCATAACACATTCTCCTTCGGGAAACAAGCATATAGGAAAAAGCTATATCCATAGAAATAACAGGTATTATACAAACTATAACATAATTTGTATAATAAAGCTATCCCCTTTGGAAGTCAGATGGAGGAAAAAACAAGAGGAGGAATTCAGATGAAATTTATGCCAGAGCCGTATCGAATCAAGATGGTAGAGCCAATCAAGATGACAACGAGAACGGAACGAGAAGAAAAGATCAAGGAGGCGGGATATAACCTGTTTCGTCTGCGGGCCGAGGATGTCTATGTGGATACGCTGACGGATTCCGGGACGAACGCGATGAGCGACGCACAGTGGTCCGCGTTAATGCGGGGCGATGAGGCCTATGCAGGGGCAAAAAGCTATTATCATTTGGTGGAAGCGGCCCAGGATATTTTCGGATACAAATACATACAGCCGGTCCATCAGGGGAGAGCGGCGGAAAAGGTGCTGTTCCCGAGCTTCTTGGAAAAAGGAAAATATGCGATTGCAAACCTGTTTTTTGATACGACTCGTGCGCATGTGGAGCTTGCAGGAGCGCGCTGCCTGGAGGCGTGCTGTCCGGAAGCGGCAGATTCCCAGCTCCGTGCTCCGTTTAAAGGCAATATGGACATTGCCAAAATGGAGCAGCTTATTAAAGAAAAGGGAGCGGAAAATATTGGTATGGTTGTAATGACGATTACGAATAATTCTGCCGGTGGACAGCCTGTATCCCTGAAAAATATGCGCGAGGTTGCTGCTCTTTGCAAAAAATATGGGATTCATTTGAACATTGACGCGGCACGCTATGCAGAAAACGCTATGTTTGTAAAACTGCGGGAAAAAGAATGCAGGGACATGTCCGTCAAGGAGATCACAAGGGAGTTTTTTAAGTTGGCGGATACCTTTACCATGTCTGCAAAAAAGGATACGATCGTCAACATGGGAGGCCTGATTGGCGTGAGGGATGCAGATGCGCCGTATATTTTGAAAATAAAGGCGAACTGCATCAGCTATGAGGGGTTCTATACCTATGGAGGGTTGAACGGCCGGGATCTGGAGGCACTGGCGGTCGGACTTTACGAGGGAATTGACGAGAACTGGCTGCGTTACCGTCTGGGAACGATGGAATACATCGGAGAGCGGCTGGATGAATATGGCATTCCCTATCAGAGCCCGGCAGGGGGCCATGGAATTTTTCTCGACGCAGCAAAATTTTATCCGCAGATTCCCTACTATGAATTTCCGGGCCAGGTGTTAGCCATCGAACTGTATAAGGAGTGCGGACTGCGTGGCTGTGATATTGGCTCCTATATGATCGGGAACGATCCGGATACGGGAAAACAGCTTCAGTCCGTCAATGAATTTACCCGGCTTGCGATTCCAAGGAGAGTCTATACACAAAGCCATTACGATATGGTCATTGAGGCCATCAATGAGGTATGGAAAAAGCGGGAAACGATCCGGCATGGCTACAAAATCACATGGGAACCGCCGATTTTAAGACACTTCCAGGCGGAATTGACGCCGGTGAAAGAATAGAAAAAAGGGGCTATTCCTGCTCCAGCCATTTGTCCTAAGCTTTCGAGATTTAATGTTTTATGGGGTATGAGCAATTTATTTGCTTATACCCTGTTGAGGATATATGCATGAAAATTTTTTGAATCCATTTGCTTTTTGTGCAATATACACCCTGCACGATAGATGATCCTTTACCTGCAAGGCTCTTATTCCACCTATTATCCCATCTGACGAATGTATTCTTTTCCATTATTTCCATTTTTCCCAATCATTCTTCGAAACGAATATCGAATTTGTTCGCAATGTCCCATGGTATGGCCGGCGGACCATTTCAGATTTAGTAGAAGCGGCTGAGAAATTGTTGAAAAACATATTCAAGAAAGAAAAGGGGTTGACAGAGAGAGGAAAAAGCGTTAAGCTATCTATAACGATCTAGTATAACGTTATAGTAATGAGAGAAAGGAGCTTTTGCATGAAGAAAATTGCGATTGGAGGAGGCCAGGGTTTTTGGGGCGATTCTCCGGATGCGGCTCTCCACATGCTGCGGCATGGGGACATTCAGTACATGAGCTGCGACTATCTGGCGGAGCTGACGCTTTCCATCATGGCTAAGCAGCAAGTAAAAGATCCGTCGAAGGGCTTTGCACCAGATTTTGTAAGCCGGATCTTAAAGGAGGCCGGCAGGGAGGCATGGCAGAAGGGAATCCGGATCTGCACCAATGCGGGCGGCATGAACATCTCAGGCTGTGTGGATGCGATCCATGACTGGGCGGCCGGCGAGAAGATGAAAGGGTATAAGATCGGATATGTGACTGGGGATAACATCAAGGACAAGATTCCGAAGCTTTTAAAGGATGGCTGGACATTTCCCAATTTTGACTACGATGGAGATTTTCATGACATCCTGGATAAGATTTACAATGTAAACGCCTACATCGGCCACGAGGGGATCGAGGGCTGCTTAGAACAGGAGGCGGATGTCGTCATTACAGGCCGCGCCGCGGACAGCGCGTTGTTTATGGCGCCGCTTAAGCATGAATTTGGCTGGGCCGCCGATGACTGGGACAATCTGGCGCGCGGCATCATGGCCGGGCATCTCTTGGAGTGCGGCGGGCAGGGCGCAGGCGGCAACTACATGTACGACTGGCGGAGCGTGCCGCGTATGGATGAGCTTGGCTTCCCGATCGCGGAGCTCACCGAGGATAGAATGGAGATCACAAAGGCCCCGGACTGCGGCGGGATCATCTGTGAGCAGAGCTTGAAGGAGCAGTTCTTATATGAGGTTCTGGATCCAGCCAATTACCTGACGCCGGATGTCAACGTGGATATCAGCCACGCGACGCTGACGCAGGTGGGAGACAACCGTGTGCGTGTCGGTGGGATCAAGGGAAAACCGAAGCCGGATACGTTAAAGCTATGTGTCGGCTATCACAAGGGCTGGAAGACGGTCAGCATGTTAAGCTTTGCATGGCCGGAGGCGTATGAGAAGGCCAAATACTGCGGCGAGGTGATCATGAAGAAAATGAAACGCCTCGGCATGCGGGCGGACGACGTACATATCAGCTACATCGGGCTCAACAGCCTGCATTTGGGTGTCGCGGATATGAGCGAGGAGACGCTCAAAAACTTAAACGAGTGCGTGCTGCGGATCGCCGTGTTCAGCGAGGACAAGAAGGAATGCGCGAAGATCATCCCGGAGATCAGCCCGTTACAGTTGAACGGCCCGCCAGGAGCCTCATTCTTCGGAGGCCGCGCGCATGTGCAGGAGGTCATGGCGCTGTGGCCGACGATAATCCCACGGGATGCGGTGAAGGTTGAGAGTCATATTCTGGAGGTGAAATAGATGGCGGAGATTTATTTAAACGAGATCGCGCACGGGCGCAGCGGGGATAAGGGCGATACCAGCAACGTCTGTGTGTATGCGAGAAAGCCGGAATATTATAAAATCATCGAGCGCGAGGTGACGCCGGAGAGGCTGAAGGAGTTTTTCGGTGACATGGTGAAGGGGGAGATCGTGCGGTACGAGCTTCCGACCCTGGGCGGCTTTAATTTTGTTATGCGGCATGCCCTGGGCGGGGGCGCGACGATGAGCCTGCGCCTGGACAGCCTCGGAAAGTCCATGGGGAGCGCCGTGATGCGCCTGAAAATCCATGTGGAGGACGGTGAGGTTTCGTGAGCGGGAAGATGGCGCTTGAGGATCTGACGGTCCTTGACCTGACGCGTGTGTTAGCCGGGCCGTTTTGTACGATGATGTTAGCGGATATGGGCGCGCAGGTGATCAAGATCGAGGTCCCGGACGGCGGAGACGACACGCGCACCTATCCGCCCTTTCGGGAGAACGTAAACGGAGAGCGGGAAAGCCTGTATTTTGCCAACATCAACCGCAATAAGAAAGGGATCACGCTGAATTTGAAGGCGCCGGAGGGCAAGGAAGTGTTCAGGCGGCTGGTGAAAAAGGCGGATGTCGTGATCGAAAATTACCGGCCGGGCGTCATGGATAAGCTGGGGCTTGGATATGACGCGCTGAAGGAGATCAATCCGGGGATCATCTACGCGGCGATCTCGGGCTTTGGCTGCTACGGGCCGTACAGCGCGCGTCCGGGCTATGACATCCTGGCGCAGGCGATGGGCGGCATGATGGCCATCACCGGCGCGAAGGGAGGAGATCCGACCCGGGCCGGGAGCGCACTGGGGGATATGCTCGGCGGCCTGCACGGTGCGATCGGGATTCTGGCCGCCGTGCATGCAAGGAGCCTGACGGGAAAGGGGCAGCGCGTCGATATTTCCCTGATGGACTGCGTGATCGCGGCGACGGAGAACACGGCGTTAAAATACCTGGAGAGCGGAAAGCTGCCGCCGCGCATGGGGAACCGTTATGCGGCGGTGTCCCCGTACGACGCGTTCCAGTGCAAGGACGGCAAGGTAATCATCGCGGCAGGCAATCAGAGGCTGTATGAGAAACTGTGCAACGAGATCCTGCACCGACCGGATATGATCACGGACCCGCGGTTCGTGGATATGTCCGGCCGCCTGGAGAACCAGGATGCAATCCAGGAGGTGATCGAGGAGACGCTTCGCGAGTACACGACTACGGAGGCCACGGAGCTTCTTCTTGGCAAGGGGATTCCAGCGGGCCCGATCCTGGACGTGAGCCAGATTTTAGAGGATCCGCATGTGAAGGAGCGCGAAATGTTTGTGGAGCTTACGCATCCGACGCTGGGAGATATGACGGTGAACGGATGCGCGGTAAAGCTCATGGACACAAAGCCGTCCGTGCGGACGCCGGCGCCGGCGCTTGGCGGAGATAATGAGGCGGTCCTTGGCAGTCTTTTGGGGATGACAAAAGAGGAGCTGGAAAGGCTGCGGGAGGCGAAGGTGATTTGACGAAAGGCTGGGCTTGCGAGCAAAAATCCCTCTACGCTCCGTTTCGATGAGTGAACAGTAACGGCGGTGTTGAACGTTCGAGCGACGGCGAGATTTATCCGTGACATCGGAGTAATGAAAGGTTAAGATGAAATTGAAAGAAAACGGGCGGCAAAGCAGCCGCCCGTTGGGCTTTAGCGAGTGCTTTCGCAACCGCCGTTTGACCCATCAGGAGCCGGGAAGCTAGATGATGGGTCTTTTTTTGTTAGGCCGAGGGCCTGTTTTTATTACTTTCTGCCTTATGGCATTTCTTTGATCTCCGTCACGGCCTTCGGCGTGTCCTCCTCGGTACAGGTGAAGGAAATCCGGTCGCCGGGTTGTAAGAACGGCAGCCGTTCATGGACGGTGACGGCGGCCGCATAGACCGTATCATCGCCCTTTAAGGTAAAGTAGTAGACCGTATTGCCGCCTACGACCACGCTTGCAAGTGAATCAACCACGCCCGTTTTTTCGAGTACGTCGAACGGTTCTCCGATCTCCACATCCTCAAGGTTCAGCGCCGTCCGATAATTTTTCCGCGCCTCGTCGATGGTCTGGCCGGTGCCGACGATCTGGTACTGTTCCACATCAACGAAAGCGTACATTTTCACGAGTCCGGCATCGTCCTTTAACGAGACAAAATACGTGGGCCGGTCGGACACATTCAAAAGCAGCGGAAAGGTCGCGTTATATTTCAAATGCTGCACCTGCCCCTGGGCGGAGGCCATAGCGGAGGTCTCGGTCGCTCCGGGCACCGTATAGAAGCGGGTCGCCTTGGTGCGCAGGTTTACGAGCACAAAGCCGATGTTCGACTGGTCGCCCGTGACCGAGGACATGCCGGTATAGAGGTAGACATCGTCGTCGAGGGCCAGGTAATTATAGCCGTAGGTCGTGCGGCGGACGTTTTTCTGGCCGAAAACGGAGTTGATATAGCCGTTCTGGAAGCGCCCGTTGTCATCGAGCTGCGCGATGATCAGGTCGGAATCGTAAAGCTGGTCGATCCACTGCGGGACGTTCTCTTTGTCATAATAGGAAGACTCGCCCGTGATGGCATTTACGAGGATTGCGCCACCGATGTCCTTTCCGCTCCACCAGCCAATCCGGTAGGAGATGGTGGGGGCAACCCAGTAGGGCGTTCCCTCGTCGTCGATCTCAAAGGAGACGGTCTCGAACATCTTGGTAGGATAGCGGAACCGGAGATGCCGGTAAATATTACGGAAGAAATATTCGCTGGGCGAGTATTTCATGCCGGAATCAAGCCATACAAGCTCGGTCTGCTGCGTAACCATGTTGACCATAATGTACGCCGGCAGGCCCTTTTTTTGATTGTAAAGCCATTTGATCGGATCCGCGTAGGATAGGGGCGTCACGCGGTAGGGCACGCCCTTGTAGTTGATCTGCGTGTAATTGCTCTCGATCTCAAACTGTGATACCAGCTCGGACATTTCGCCAAGCTTGCGGCTGCCGAGCCTCGTGGCCGTATCGCGGTCCACGACCGGGATCTGACTCATGCTGATCTCTGCCACATCCTCGGAGAAATCGCCGCTGTCAATGGTGATCAGGTCACGATAACGGGTCGCATTAAAAAACTGGATTCCGATCAGGTTCGCCGCCGTCATAAAGACGATTATGAGTGCAATGAGCCCGAAGCCGTATTTCAACGGAGTCGCCAGGGATCGGAGCGGGGCATTTTCCCCGTCCGCCTGGCACATGCCGAAGCGGAAGCGGCCGGTAACGGGATCACGCTCCAAGCGCAGGCTGCGATTGCCGAGTCCGGAGAGGAATTCCTTCATGTAGGCAAGAAAATTCACGGACAGGATGATCAGGATCGATAAAATCAGAAACAAAAAGAAATCCTGGCTTTTTGGGTTGATCGCGGGCAGCATCGTGTAAAATAAGAGAAATATGATGGCGGCCGAGATCAGGATCCGCCCGAGAGCGGAAGCGAAACGTTTGTTTTTATTCATTCGGTGAGAACGTTCTCCTTTCTGAAACGGGTACTCTGTAAAGGTTCATGGACAAATATAGTATACCACAGATCCGGGCGAAATGCATGAAATTTTGTTATTATTTCCCCTGGCTGCGAAAGAAGCCTTACGACGGCGTCCGAATCGGCTGTCCGTTTTGCCAAACAAGAGATTGGAAAAATGGGAAAATATGGGTATAATAAGTAAAGACAGAAATTGAAACGGGGGGCAGATTTGCATGGTGCAAAGGACAAAGAAACACAGGTATGTCCAATTTCTTAAGTATCTTTTGCTTGTTATGGTGTTCCTCGCGTCCGTTATTGTGTATCGGGGCTGCCTTTTGGCGTATTCCATTTTCAGCATGGTCAGGTATCCGTGAAAGCTGAGGCCGGTCTGCCGGAGGAATGCCTGATTGAGCCGGCCTTTGGAAAGGCCTGCCGCATGTGTGGCATCCTCGAGAGTCGGACTTTTTCTATATGTTTGACGAGCCAGAGGCAGGCTTCATTGAGACGAGAGGAAAAGCCGGAGAGCCTGTAGATTTGGATCAGACGGGTAAAAACGGCCTGCGCGGCGTCAAGCGAGGCCATACCGGTGTCCCTTGAGGGCGGGGAGGAAAGACCAGGGCAGACGGTCTTTAACCACGGGAAAGAGGAGTAAAAAAGCCGGCCGACGGCTGCCGGATCCGCGATGTGGAGGCGGCGAAGCACTGCAAAGGGACGGTATTCTCCTAGGGGTTAGTCGTGCGGTACACAGAGGATGGGGCGATCCCGGTGATAGGCGTGTTAGACAGGCTGGGAATTTCGATTCCCCAAAACGCCAAGGTTAACGTAGGGCTCGGAAGGCCCCTGACAAATGCATAGGAGAGGAGGGAGCTGGGATTCTCGCAAAGCCGTGCTACTGCGGCACCTTCAATCAGACCAGGGCGAAGGAGCTCTTGGAAAAGGAAAAAGAGAATACGAAACTGCCCGATCAGGATACCGGTGTTTTGAACCGTCTCGGCAGATTTAGCTGCGAGGTTCCGAACCTCATCGGCGACAACCGAAAAGCCTTTTCCGGCCGTACCGGCCCTGGCGGCTTTGACGGCGGCATTCAGTGCGTAAAAGGGTTCCAGCTCCTGATCGGCAGAAAGATTCAGGTTGCCTAAATGCCGTATGGCACTTTCCACGGCCATAAGCTCCTCGCCCTGCCGATCGTCAGCCGCGTTGTTCCGTACCATGAAGACCCAATCACGGTCTTTTAAATATTTATAAACGACGAGCAGCTGCACACCGGTTTCATCCTGATAAGAGTAAGTATTGGCCTGTGTGCTGCCATCTTCCCTGATCCGGCAGATGATCTAAAAATATCTTCTGTCTTTTGTCTCTGCATTCAGCAACGCTTCAGCCTGGTGGTACAGGTATACACCGGTCTTTGCATTTAAAAATATATATTCGCTGTTGGGAAGCCCTTTCATGTTCAGATCCAGCAGGGCATCCGTCATCTGGTTTGTAATATCGTTTTTGACAATGGCTGCCACGTTGTTCGACACGATAAGCCAAAGAAGAAGCATCCCCGTTAATGTGATTGCCGTAGTCAGGATGCTGATACGCATGGCAAGCTTTTGATTTACAAGAAATTTCATAGTAAAATTCCCTCTGCAGCAATAAATCAGATTTTATATACAGCCCGTTTACCTTGTACAACGCGCTGTTTTTTTGCAAAGTATTGCATAATTATTTGGGCAAAGCAACCATTGCTTAAGCAGAAGAAAAAACCTAAACACCCCATTGACTTTTGCCTGCCAGAGTGTAGAATAAAACGTGTGGAATTCAATAGGGAGGCTGATGGAAAGATGGGACAAAAAGGGAAGAAATCCGGGGGATTTTATCTGAAGTGGCCCTGGAATGTAGTCGTGTACGTGCTTTTGGTGATTGTATTCAGGATCTTGGCGATCCCGCTTATCATGGCCGTCATGGCGTGGAATAAAAAGCAGCAGCCGAACGGGCCCGAGGAGGGGTACTGCCTTCAGAGGACCAGGCAGAGGCTTGTCTATCTTTTGTGGGCGCTTCTGTTTTTTGTAATCGGTGCATGCTGTATGGCGGTGTGTGTTGCCCAGCTCATGGAGGAACGCTCCGAATGGGAGTTAATGGACTACGCCGTGCTGGCGGTCTCAGGGGGAATCGGCATCGGCGGTCTGGCGGCCGGGGTCTATGAGACATATACGAACCTGCGCGACGCGTTTTTCCCGGCAAAAAGCCGGCTGGCGAGGTCGATCCGCTCGCAGCTTCCGTATCCGGATGAGGCGCCAAAGGTCGGAGAGCTGTTTGCGATGGTGGATGAGGACATCCGTGCAAACGGCCGGTGGTTCGACCGCGTGGCGGTCGGCAATGAGTGGGTGCTCGGGGACGAGGCCAGCATGATTTCGCGCATCCGCGCCGTGTTTGGCCGTGATGAGACCATATACCGGACTTCAGGTGGGAGGACGCAGACTAGGCGGATCCTGGAGATTTATATCCTGGATGACCGCAGACAGACGCAGATGACCGGATTAAGAAAGCCGGCCGAGCTGCAGGCGCTTTTGGAATATCTGGAGTTTAAGGCGCCGGAGGCTGAGTTTTATCCCTATGACGAATACCATTCCTACTGCGGGAAGTCGGACGAGGAGTGGCAGAGGCTGGAGCGCCGATTCCGTGCCCGCAGGGATGAACGCCTAGAACGGGAGGAAGCGAAGATGCGCGCCGCTGCCGGGAGCAGCAAAACGTTTGCCTTCCGTGACAGCAAAGGGCGGCGTACCTCCCGTTTTACGGCGGAGGATATCCGCAGAGAGATTATGGGATTGTCACAAGGCGGGGAGAGCGTCGCCTTAGAGCCGATGGAGCCGGTGGACTGCGGCGGCGGGAAGGCCCTTTCGAGGCTGGAGGCCGTCGTGGCGGATGAAAGTCTCATGCTGGCGGCCGTTTTAAAAAATACAACGGGGGCGTATCAGGCATATGGGACGCCCGCGGCGGAGGAGACGGCGTGTACGGCATTTCTGGAGCTTTTGGAGCAAGGGAGAGTTCCGTCTGTCATGGGCTGGCAGCCGGTGCAGTTTATGAGTGGACGCCCGCAGGAAAAACGGGCAAGGATGACGCTCACGCTGACGGAGCAGAACGGAAGCACGAGAGATTACCGCTCCTTTACGCATCGGGATGTGGAGCTTGCCGCGGAGGGCCTGGAGAGCGGGAAATATCGGGTGATCGTCTTAAGCATAGAGGCCCGCTATTTGTATCTGGAGGCTGGGACGGCCCTGGACGGCCGGATCACCGCCAACGCAAGCCTGCCGATGGCGGATGACCTTCATGTATTCGAGATCAAATGCAGCCACAGCCAGGCGAAAAAATGGCTTTTGGATATGGCCGACGGGCGCTTCCTTTCGGATTTTTCCGGTTGGAAGGACGTGACGAAGAAGCTTCAGTCTAAGCGATAGAAAACAAGCAAAATAAAGAGAGGATAAGGAGAAGCAAAATGGGCAGATATTTTAGCGACGTGGTGGATCAGGCCATCGAGGACATTTATTACTGTTATGATAAGGAGCGTGCGGCTTCGGCGCTTTCGCCGCTTGCGGCTGCGGCTGCGGCAGGGGATGGGGATGCCTCCTACATCCTGTCGCGGTGTTACTCAGGGCCGCAGTACAGCTGGGCGTACCATCCGTTTCCGGAGGATGACGACGAGGTGGAGCGCCTGATCCGCCAGAGCATCCGTCAGGGAAGTGCGATGGGGGTCCTTGGGGCGATGCGCTGCGGGCTTTTGACGCCGGAGATGGAGGAGGCGATGCCCTTCGGGAGCCTTAAGGAGGCATGGGATGTTGTCTGCGAAAAGGCAAAGGGCGGGAGCCCGTTCTGCCAGAACATGATCGGCAATACATATTTCTGGCTGGATGTCGTGCGGATTGAGGGAAAGGGGCCGGAGACCTTTCCGGACAAGAATGGCTTTGCCCGGTTTTTGAGGGAGAGTACATTGGCCTGCATCCCGTGGTTTGAACAGGCCATGCGGGGCGGCATGGGCTTTGCGGTGCGAAATCTGTATAACCTTTACATGAACGGCGAGGAGGGGCTTGTGGACCCGCAGCCGGATAAGGCCGAGGAGGTGGCGCGCGAGGCGGCGGACCTGGGCTTCCCCGAATGGGAGGAGAGCTACGGAAAGCTTTTGTTAAAGAAGCAGGGCCGTGAGTATGAGGGCCGCGAATTCTGTGAAAAGGCAGCCGCGAAGGGCCAGCTTTCCGCCTGGTATTCCGTCGGGAGGGCGTATCAGGATGGAAAGGGCGCGGTGAAGGATCTGCGCCGCGCGTTGGAATGCTACGAAAAGGGCCTGGCCGATGATAATGCGACCGGCTGCGCCAACAGGGCCGGAGAGCTTTTGTTTAAAGGAGAGGGCGGAGTCCCGCAGGATTATGCGAGGGCGGTGCAGCTCTTTGAAAAGGCGCATACAAACGGCAAAAATACATGGGCCAATGACATGCTGGGCGTCTGCTATCTGCTGGGCTGGGGCTGCCAAAAGGATGCGGTGAGGGCCAGGGTCTTGCTGGAGGAGGTCAAATACGCCAGCGATCTGCGCTATTACGGCCTGGGGCTCATCTATGCCGACGGGCTGGGTGTGCCCGCGGATATCAAAAAGGGTGTGGAATATTTCCAGAAGGCAGGAACATACGCCCCGGCGAAGGAAGCGCTTTCGCGCTTTAAAAAGACCTTGTTTGGCAAGTGGGTCCGCAGATAAAAAAGGAGGACAGGAGTATGTATTGGAATCAGGAGCTCTGGATTGCATCGGCCGGGGAGAAGAAGGTCTCCATCCTTCCTCGGATGGCAAATCGCCACGGGCTGATCGCGGGTGCGACCGGCACAGGAAAAACCGTTACGCTGAAGGTCATGGCAGAGTCCTTTTCGGACTGTGGTGTTCCAGTTTTCCTGGCCGATGTAAAGGGAGATCTTGCCGGTATGTGCAGGCCGGGCGAGGACAATGAGGATATGAGAGAGCGCGTAAGGCGCTTCGGCCTCTCGGACTGCGGATTTCCGTACCGGGCCTATCCGTCCTGCTTTTGGGATATTTTCGGAAAATCGGGGATTCCGCTGCGCACGACGATCAGCGAGATGGGGCCGACCCTGCTCGCGAGGCTCATGGATTTGAATGCGACGCAGAGTGATATTCTGCATGTGATCTTCAGGATCGCAGATGACGATGGCTTGCTCTTAATCGACACAAAGGATCTGCGGGCCATGCTTCAGTATGTATATGAGAATGCGAAGAAATATTCGGCCGAGTACGGCAACATGGCCAAACAGAGCATCAGTGCAATCCTGAGAGCCGTGGTGGCCTTGGAGGAGGCGGGCGGAGACGTTTTCTTCGGAGAGCCGGCGCTTAATATCCGGGACTGGTTTTCCACGGGCCTTGACGGGCGCGGGACGATCAACATGCTGGACTGCCGGAGCCTGATCGGCAGCCCCACGCTGTATTCTACATTCCTTTTGTGGATGCTTTCGGAGCTTTTCGAGACGCTGCCGGAGCTCGGCGACGCTGAAAAGCCGAGGATGATCTTCTTCTTCGATGAAGCCCATCTTTTGTTTGCGGAGGCGCCCAAGGCACTTTTACAAAAGATTGAGCAGGTGGTAAAGCTCATTCGTTCCAAGGGCTTGGGGATCTATTTTATCACACAGAATCCGTCGGACATTCCGAACGGCGTACTGGCGCAGCTCGGGAATAAGGTGCAGCATGCCCTCCATGCGTATACGCCGGCCGAGCAAAAGAAGGTCAGGGCGGCCGCGGAGTCCTTCCGGCCAAATCCCGCCTTTGACACAGCGGAGGCGCTCTGTGAGCTGGGAATCGGGGAGGCGCTGGTCTCCTTCCTAGATGCGGATGGGCGGCCGTCGGTCGTGGAGCGCTGCCTGGTTCTGCCGCCGCAAAGCAGCATGGGCGCGATAGACGAGGCGGACCGAAAAAAGGAGACAGAGACGAACCCGCTGTTTATCCGCTACAGCGATATGGTCGACCGGGATTCAGCGTATGAGCTCTTAAACCGGAAATCGGTCGAGCAGGCAGAGGCCCTGGAGAGAGAAAAAGAGCAGGCGTTAGCCGATAAGGAGACCGAACGCCAGAGAAAGCTCGCCGAGAGGGAAGCCGAGAAGCTGGAAAAGCAGAGGGAACGGGAGGCCGAGCGGGCAAAGAAGCAGCAGGCGGCCGCCATCGGCCGTGTCGCAAGGACGGCTACCGGGACGATCGGCCGCGAGCTCGGCAACGAGCTTGGGAAGAGGGTCGGAGGCTCCTTTGGAAAACGGCTGGGCGGAAATGTCGGTGCTTCTCTGGGCCGTGGGCTCCTGGATACGTTTTTCAGGCGTTAGTTGACAGAAAATGATTTTCAGAGATTCAGGCATACTTTTAGGAAAGACTCGGGTCTGCGCATACCTTTTTAAAGAGCGTGAGCAGGAGAAGGTCGGAAAAGAGCACAACAAAGATCTCGAGTGCGGTGGAAATCAAAAAATCCGACAGAATAAATAACGCAGCAGCCGCAAAAATCGAGTAAAATAAGGCGGCCATGGGGCCGGCAAACCGGGCCGGGCTCAGAAAGTACAGCTTGAGATCGAGGGAAAGCAGGATCAGGAAATAGAGCACGGAGGCGCAGAGCGCGAACACTACATGGAGGGCTGCGGACAGGTAGTTTTCCTGCGGGCAGTAGGGCAGCAGGACAGCCGTACATAAGAGAAGGACGGCACAATCGGTCAGGACAAGCTCCCTTTTTGCAGCGAGAAGGGAAGCAGCCTGACCGATTATGCGTCTTATGAGAAAGCGAAAAAAAATTCCTGCAAAGACTGCCCAGGCAATCAAAAGGAGCCTGCCTGCCGGGTCGGAGGCCGTTACAGAGAAATTGCCGGAAAATAACGGCCAGACTGTTACAAAGGGCCAGCCGCCTGCGGCGACGGCCAGAGTAAAAAGCGGGAGCAGAAAGCAGGAAATAAAAAGGATCGTCATACGTTTTTTGAGCCTCCAGGGTTTATAGTGTGCCGGCGGACGGATGTCTATGTAAGGAAAAAGAAGGAAAAAGAGAGAGGTATATATGGAAATGTTGGAAAATGGGCTGCCGGAGGCATTTGTGGAAAAAATGCGATGCCTTCTGGGCGCGGAAGCGGAGACATTTCTCGAGAGCCTTTGCGGGGAAAGAAGGTTCGGGATCAGACTCAATCCGTTAAAGGGCTTAGACAGCCTGCCGGAGTCGTTTGCGCAGCTTGAAAAAATCCCGTGGGCGGCCGAGGGTTATTATTATGAGGAGGCGCTGCGGCCGGGAAAGAATCCGCTTCATGAGGCCGGCCTTTACTACATCCAGGAGCCGAGTGCGATGGCCGCGGCCGAGGCGCTTGGGCCGCAGCCCGGCGAGCGGATTTTGGATCTCTGTGCCGCTCCCGGGGGAAAGAGTACGCATATCGCGGGGAAAATGCGCCAGCAGGGCCTTTTAGTCTGCAACGAGATCCATCCCGCAAGGGCGAAGATCCTGGCACAGAACATCGAGCGGCTCGGAATTGCAAATGCCGTCGTGACGAATGAGGAGCCAAAAGCGCTGTGTCCGGTTTTTGCAGGCTTTTTTGACGGCATCCTTGTGGACGCGCCGTGCTCGGGCGAGGGAATGTTTCGAAAGGATAAGGAGGCGGCTGGGGAATGGAGCCCGGAGCGGGTAAATGCTTGCGCAGCCAGACAGGATGCGATCCTTGCGTGCGCGGCCGGTCTTTTGCAGCCAGGCGGGCGCCTGGTGTACTCGACATGCACGTTTTCACCGGAGGAAAACGAGCGGACTGTGGCCCATTTTTTGAAAACGCATCCGGATTTTACGGCCGTGCGGCCGGACTGCTCCGTCTGGTTTGAGAGCGGGAGGCCCTCGTGGGCAGGAGAACCGGGATTTGCAGAGGAGATTGCGAGGACCGTGCGGATCTGGCCCCATAAGGCGGGAGGAGAGGGGCATTTTCTTGCGCTGTTTGTAAAAAAGGAGGCTGTCGCCGCCCCGCATGACCAAAAGGAGAAAAGGGGAAAAAAGCCGGCTGGGGAAAGAAAAAGAGAGGCAGAGAGCGTGGCAGAATTCCTGGCCTTCGGCCGGGACGCCCTGAAGGAGCCGGAGGCGCTTATGCGGGGGAGAAGGCCGGTACTGTTTGGCGAAAACCTTTACCTGCTCCCGGAGGAGACGCCGCCTCTTGCGGGTCTTCGTGTGCCGCGGCCGGGTCTGCATGTAGGAACCAGGAAAAAAGGGCGGTTTGAGCCCTCGCACGCGCTGGCCCTGTTTTTGAAGCAGACAGAGGCACTGCGGACGCTGGAGCTCGGAACGGGCGAGGAGGCAGAGCGGTATCTGCGTGGGGAGACGATCGGAGGAGTACCCGCGGGAGACGGGAAAAAGGGCTGGGCGCTCGTAACCTTTGCCGGCTGCTCCGCAGGCTGGGTGAAGGCCGCAGACGGTGTGTGCAAGAACCATTACCCGAAAGGGCTTAGGAGAGTGTGAGGACAGGAATATCCGTTTGAGGCGTGGCCGGGAGCAACATTTTTGGCCGGGTGCCGCATCAGAGGCTGAATCTGGAAGGAAAGAACCGCATTTGGCGCGCATATAGTGATAACAAAGCGTAAGCGGAAGTCTGCATATGGAAAAGAAACGGAGACGCGGCGTGGTATTTGAGGGCTGGACGGCGTTTTTGCTGGCGCTCGCCCTGCTTTGGCCGGCGCCAGGGACGTCATTTGGCGAGGAAAAGGGGGGCATGGAGCCCCCCGCGCTGGCGGCGCAGTCGGCAGTTTTGATCGACGGGGAAACGGGGCGGGTGCTCTATGCAAAGGATGCGGACCAGGTGCGGCCGATGGCCAGCACGACGAAAATCATGACGTGCATCGTGGCGCTCGAAAACGCTTCCCTGGACGATACGGTCGAGGTGTCAGACTATGCGGCCTCGATGCCGGATGTCCAGCTCGGCATCCGAAAAGGGGAGACCTATCGTCTGCGGGATCTCCTCCACTCCCTGATGCTGGAATCCCACAACGATTCGGCGGTCGCAGTCGCCGAGCATGTGGGCGGAAGTGTTGAGGGGTTCGCCGCCATGATGAATCAGAAGGCCCGCGACATCGGCTGTTTCGATACCTGCTTCATCACGCCGAACGGCCTGGATGCGGCCATACGGGAGAACGGTGAAATCCACTCGACGACCGCGAAGGATCTGGCAAGGATTCTCCGGTACTGCATCCTGCTGTCGCCGAAGCGCGAGGAATTTTTGGAGATCACGCGTGCGCCCTCATACGCGTTTTCGAGTCTGGAAGGCGGGCGCTCCTTTTCCTGTATCAATCACAACGCGTTGCTGACCTCGATGGAGGGTGCCATATCGGGAAAGACCGGCTTTACGAACGGGGCCGGCTACTGCTACGTGGGCGCCGTGAAAAAAGGGGAGAAGACCTTCATCGCCGCGCTCCTGGCATGCGGATGGCCGCCCCACAAGCTGTATAAATGGCAGGATATGAGAAAGCTCATCCAGTACGGAGATGAAAATTATGAGTACCGTGAGATCGAGAGGGAGGAGCTTGACTTTGAAAAGGCCGCCGTATCCGGAGGCATCGGGACGGAGACGGGCCTTGCGGTCGATTATGCCGGGGCCGGGCCGTTAAGGGTATTGATGAAAAAGGATGAGCCGATCAGAATCAAAAAGAGCGTGGCACGGGTGCTGTCGGCCCCGGTAGAGGAGGGAATGACGGCCGGGCAGGTGGATTACTATGTAGGAGATGACCTGATTGCGAGTTATCCAGTTCGGACGACCGGGCGCGTGCGGAAATGGAACTATGATTTTTGCATAAAAACCCTTTTAAATTGCTTCCTGTTCTGATATACTGAGGAGAGTCTAATATTTGTATATGAGGAGGAAATAACATGCAGACGGCACTGACAAGAGAAAAGGCGATCGCGCTTTTGAGAGAACATAACAAAGAGGCGTTCCATGTCCTCCACGGCCTGACCGTGGGCGGCGTCTTAAGATGGTACGCGAATGAGCTTGGCTATGAGGAGGAGGCGGATTTTTGGGAGATCTGTGGGATTCTCCATGACATAGATTTCGAGGAATACCCCGACGAACACTGCCTGGCGGCCCTGCGTCTTTTAAAGGAGGGCGGCGCCGAGGAGACGGTCATCCATGCGGTGTGCAGCCATGGTTACGGGCATCATCCCGAGGTGACGGCGGCCCCAGAGCACGAGATGGAAAAGGTGCTGTATGCGGCCGACGAGCTGACCGGCCTTGTATGGGCGGCGGCAAAGATGCGTCCTTCCAAAAGCACGAAGGATATGGAAGTATCGAGTCTGAAGAAGAAGTTTAAGGACAAACGTTTTGCGGCGGGCTGTTCGCGTGAGATTATCACACTGGGAGCCGAAAAGCTCGGCTGGGAGCTTGCGAAGCTGATGGAAATGACGATTCTCGCGATGCGTTCCTGCGAGGATGCGGTGAATGCCGAGATGGAGGCTATGGGCCTCCAGGCGTAAAATCCGAAAAAATGTACCGCCGGCGCACCGGCCGGATACTACATAATAAAAATCACAGGGGGGATCACTCGCCTCCTGTGATTTTTGCTGTCATACGGTTGGGAAGGCACACAATAAGCTCGCCGTCCCGGTGGATTTTTCCCTGGCGGATACAGAGCTTGTCCGGGCATGTGGCCTCAAGGACCCACACTTCGCCGTCCCGGATGAGCAGACGGTTTATGCCGCCGGCAGGGCCCTGGGCCGTAAATTCCTGATCGGTATCGAGGGAGAGCGTGGCGACCGTCTCTCCATCTACGGAGATTTCCACGACGGCGGCAGGCTCTGTATGGCGCAGACGGTCCCATGCAAAGAGGAGAGCAGCCAGAAAGAGGATGCCAAGGATCAAAAGCGCCTCGCGCTTTCCCATGTCGTTTCGTTTGTCAGCTTCCATCAGCCCCCTCCTTTACATAGGCTTCCATGCCTTCGGAATAATAGACCCGGTAATCTTCGTCGATCATGCACGCATATACGCCATCCATGGAATCAATCAGCCGCATGCCTTTGTCAAGGCCCAGAGAGAAGCAGACAGTCGAAAGCGCGTCACCGTCCACCGAGGCGTCCGAGAGGATCGTGACGGACAGAAGGCCGTTGTCATACGGATAGCCGGTCCTGGGATTCAGAATGTGATGGTAGTTTCTGCCGTCAAGGATAAAATGCCGTTCATAGACGCCCGACGTGACGACAGACTGATCGTCAGCCTGCAAAACCGCGAAGGTCTCACTCCGGTCCGCGAAGGGCTTTTGCAGCCCCACCGCAAACGGGCTTTTATCCGGCCGGGAGCCGATGCAGAGTACATTCCCTCCCAGGTTGATGATGGCGCTTTTTACGCCCGCACCAACGAGATACTCCTTCAGACGGTCTGCGATGTAGCCCTTGGCGGTCGCGCCTAAGTCGATGAAAGCGGGAGAATGGTAGGTCAGGGTATTCCCATCCAGGGAAAGCGCCCGATAGCCGACCTGTGTCAGCGCCTGTTCAAGCTTGTCCACATCGGGAAGCGAGGCGGCGCCGGAGGTGAAATCCCAAAGAGAGCTCACGGGCTCGATCGTGATGTCGAATGCGCCCCCGGAAAGTTCACAGTAATAGAGGCTTTTTTGTAGCAGGGCCGCCATGTCGTCGGAGAGGGAGACTGTCACAGAATCCGGGGCACGGTGGTTGAGTGCATAGAGCTCGCTTGTCTTGAGCGTCCGGCTGAATATGGCTTCGTATTCCCGGCAGAGCTCCATTGCATGGTCCAGGACAGCCTCGTCCCTTGTATCGTAAAGCGTGACGCTTACAAACGTATTCAAGAGAAAGGCAGAGCGGCTGATCGGTTCGGGCCTGCCGCCGCGAAGGCCAAGCAGAAATAGGAAAAGGATGACGGCGGACAGGATGATTGGCATGTTTTTTTTCATAGGGATCCAGACCTTCCGTATCAAAAGATTTCATTCTGTTAACTTCGGCTTCATTCTAACAAAACCGTCCTGTGAAGTCAAGAGTACTATAAAAGAAAGAGGAGGCGCTTTAAAACATGCAAAAAAACACGGCTGCAAAGCGGGCAGCGCTTTACGGGCTTTTTGTGGCGTTTGCGATGGTGCTGGGGTTTATAGAGTCACTGATCCCGATCCCCGTCCCGATTCCCGGTGTGAAGCTTGGGCTTGCAAACCTGGCGACAGTGGCGGGGCTCTTTCTTGTGGGGATACCGGGAACGATCCTGGTGACCGTGCTGCGTATCGTCCTGACAGGCCTGTCGTTTGGAAATCCCTACAGTATGCTCTACGGGCTTTCCGGCAGCTTTTTGAGCCTGGCGGTCATGGGGATCGGGAAAAAATGCAGGTGGTTTTCACCCGTCGGAATCAGCGTCCTAGGAGGTGTTTTCCACAACATCGGCCAGCTTACGTTCGCAGCCTTCGTTGTGCGGACCCCGGGCGTATATGTATATCTGCCGTTTTTGCTGGCCGCGGGCTGCGTGACGGGGATTGTAATCGGAGTGCTTGGGGGGAGCGTGGCGTCACGGCTTGAGAGATGGATCGGGAGGGCCTTGTAGATGGACGAATTTGTCCGATAAAACGGGGAACGCTGTCCTGCGGAGTTTCGCAGGATATAATCCGGTCAAGGCATTCGTGCATCGGCAGGCTTTGGAAATTCGAAGTATGTCCGGTCACTCTTTCCTTTTTAAAAGATAAACTGTACGAGCAGCATATAACAGACGGTGCCGCCCGCAATCGACAAAAGCATCTGCCGTTTCCATAAATGAAGCCATATCACGGCCAAAACCGCAAGAAGCTCCGGCAGGCCATGGTTTCCGGACAGGATAGAAACATTTTTCAGGCAGTAGACCACCAGCATCCCGAATATGGCGGCAGGAAGCGCCTTTCCCAGATACTGTATGTATTTCGGCGTGGGTTTTTTGGAGGAAAACAAAAGAAACGGTAAAAACCTTGTCGTCATTGTGCCGAGGACACAAAGCGCGATCGTAATAATCTGCTGTGTTAATGTCATGCCATGCCACCTGCCTTTTCAATCGATTTGCGGAATACGGTGAGGAATAACAAGATGCATACCATAGTCGGGATCATAAAGGAATCTGCGCCGAAACAGATCCGGCAGAGCGCAGAGACAGTGATGCCAATAACAGCGGTGGCATGATTTTTTTCCTTAAGCCATTGTTCGAGAAAGATGACGACGAACATAGCTGTCATCACAAAATCGAGCCCTTCGGTATTAAAAGAGATCAAGGAGCCTAAAATGCCGCCCAGGGCGGCGCCCGAGACCCAATAAAATTGATTCAGGAGGGTCACGAAAAACATGAACCAGCCGCGGTCTATGGTATTGGGGATTTTCGCGGAATAATTGATGGAGAAGGTTTCATCGCACATCCCAAAAATCAGATAGGGTTTTTTGAATCCGGTTCCTTTGAATGAATCCAGCATGGAAATTCCATAAAATAAATGTCTAGCCTGTATCATCAGTGCCATAATGAGGACCTGGAGAGGGGCAAACGGGGACAAAAGCATTTTAACCGCGACAAATTCAAGTGACCCGCCAAAGATCGTGAGGCTCATGAGCAGGGGATAAAGGAAGCTGAAGCCAGATACATTCATGTAGATTCCGTAGGTCATGCCTAAGAACCAAAACCCTGCAAAAATCGGAATCGTGTGGGGGAATGCATAGCGGGCCGCTTGTGCTATGATTTGTTTCGATGTGGTTTCTTGCATAGGAGCACCTCTTGTCTGTTGTGGGATTTTTTTACTTTACCATTGAATTTAGATATATGCAAGCTTGTAATTGTATGGAGTGTAATTTTTTTGCGGCGGATAGTTGTATGAGTGTGGGGCCGCCGAGGCTGAGGGAGTGGAGTTCCTTTCGGCTTGTTGTCTGTGCGGCTGGCGGCTTTCGTTTTGGCGCTTTTTTCCGGATTCGCTCCAAATTCGTGGAAAAAATGGGAATGAAATGATTGTATTGTCCGCATATTTTTATTATAATAGAAAAAACGAAAGTTTGACAGGGAGGGACATATAGTATGATTTATGAAGCAATCCGCGATCTGGTCGCATATGGTGAGCGTACCGGGCTTTTGGAGAGGGAGGATACGATCTATGCGAGAAATCGTCTTCTGGATGTACTTGGGCTTGAGGAGTATGAGGAGCCGAAGGCGCCGGTATCCGAGGCTCCTCTTGAGGAGCTTTTAAAGGCGCTTTTAGATTATGCGGCAAAGAAGGGGCTTTTGGAGCATGACAGCGTGGTCTACCGTGACCTTTTTGACACGAAGCTCATGAACTGCCTGATGCCGCGTCCGAGTGAGGTCGTGAAACGGTTCTGGGGGCTCTATGAGGAGTCGCCGGAGGCGGCAACCGGATATTTTTATAAGCTGAGCCAGGACTCTGATTATATCAGACGCTATCGTGTCACAAAGGATATGAAATGGGTCACGCCTACCGCATACGGGGACATTGATATCACAGTCAACCTGTCAAAGCCGGAAAAGGATCCGAAGGCCATCGCCGCCGCAAAGCTTGCAAAGCAGAGCGGCTATCCGAAATGTCTTCTCTGTATGGAGAACATCGGTTATGCGGGCCGTGTCAACCATCCGGCACGCAGCACGCATCGGATCATTCCTCTGACGATGAATGGGGATGAATGGGGCTTCCAGTATTCGCCTTATGTCTATTATAACGAGCACTGCATTGTCTTCAACGGAACGCATACGCCGATGCAGATCGACAGGAGCACCTTTGTGAAGCTGTTTGATTTCGTGAAGCAGTTCCCGCACTATTTCCTGGGTTCGAATGCGGATCTGCCGATCGTGGGCGGTTCGATTTTGTCCCATGATCATTTCCAGGGTGGCCGCTATACCTTTGCGATGGCGAAAGCGCCGATCGAGACAGAGCTTACTTTTAAAGGATATGAGGATGTTCAGGGCGGGATTGTGAAATGGCCGATGTCGGTGATCCGGCTTTCGTGTGCGGACAGCAGCCGGCTGATCGGGCTCGGGGATAAAATCCTTAGGACATGGCGCGGCTATACGGACGAGGCGGCTTTCCTTTTTGCCGAGACGGACGGTGAGCCGCATAATACGGTAACGCCGATCGCAAGGTGGAGGGACGGAAGCTTTGAGCTTGATCTGGTACTCAGAAACAACATTACGACCGAGGAACGCCCGTTGGGAGTTTTCCACCCAAATCCGAAGCTGCATCATATTAAAAAAGAAAACATCGGGCTCATTGAGGTCATGGGACTTGCAGTCCTGCCGGCAAGATTAAAGGAGGAGCTGGCTTTGTTAGCCGATTTTATCGTGGAGGGAAAGGAGATCCGGGGCGAGGAGTCGATCGAAAAGCATGCCGACTGGGTGGAGGAGTTTCTTCCGAAGTATCCGTCCGTAACGAGAGACAATGTGACGGATATTTTAAAGGCGGAGGTGGGCTATGTCTTCGCCAGAGTGCTGGAGGATGCAGGCGTTTATAAGAGAAATGAGGAAGGGAGCAGGGCATTTTTGCGCTTCGTTGATGCCGTCAATCGCTGAAGAATCCCTATCGTTTTCCTTAATGTTTGTTTCTGTTCACTCCGTTCCCAGCAACAGGCAAAAATCCATGTCAAGTCGCCTGCGGCGATGGATGTTTGCCGATTATTCCACGATTCTTACGGTCAGCGCAGTAAATACGCAGACCTACGCAAATAGTAACGATTTTTTTACATTTTTATAAATTCGCACAATAAACTCGCTAATTTTGGGAAAGTATGGTATAATCTCGAAAGAGATTATACTGGCGCCGATTTGTGTCCGCCCGGAGGAAGGACCAAATCCGAAAGAAATCGTGCGCATTCCCCGGAGGGCTATCATGTCGGAAAGACATGATAGAATCTCGAAAGAGATTATACCGGCGCCGATTTGTGTCCGCCCGGAGGAAGGACGACCGGAAGGAGAGGCTATGCTAAACGAGGAAAAAATCAGATTGATGACGGAGATCGCCATGTTTGAAAAGAAAGCCCAAAAAGATGTTTTCCCGATCAACCGTTATTTCAAAGGGGACTATATTTCCATTCATTTGATCCGCTCCTTCGCGGTCTATACGTTAACGTGCATGATCTGCCTGGCCCTTTGGATCCTGTATCGAAGCGAGGAGCTTTTAAATACCATGGAGATCCGTATCTTTACGGCATACGCAAAAAATATAACAGTTTATTATGCGGCGGGACTGTTCTTTTATCTGGCGGTTACCTGGCTGGTCTATTTCAGACGCTATACGGCGGCCAGCAAGAACATGAAGATATACCAGGCCAAGCTCAGGCGCCTGGAGAAAAAATACGAGGCTTCGGCTTCCAGGGAGAGCGAGGGGGAACAGAGACGATGATGGGGCTTCTGGTTTTTAAGGAAAATATAAAACGATTGTACGCAAAATGCAGCCTGTATCTGATTCCGGCCGTAAAATTCTGCCTGGGATTTGTCACATTCTACTTGATCAACGAAAACATCGGATTTATGGCAAAGCTCAAAAATCCGGTTATCGCGGTGGTGCTGGGTCTGGTGGCCTCGTTTGTGCCCTGCGGAGTGACGGCATTTTTTGCCGGTTGTCTCATGATCGCGCACGTCGCGCAGGTCTCTTTGGAGGTTGCGCTGATTCTTTTGGTGTTCATCCTGGTGGTGATGATGCTCTATTACGGCTTCAGGCCGGGAGACGGGTATCTTCTGCTTTTGACGCCGATCCTGTTTTTTGTAAATATCCCGTATCTTGTGCCGCTGCTCGTGGGACTGTCGGGAAGCCTTGTGTCCATCGTGCCGGTGAGCTGCGGAGTCTGCGTCTATTACATGATGATGTATTTAAAACAGAACGCGGGCGTATTGGCGGGGAGTACGATGAGCGAGATGGCCGCCCGTTTCGTGCAGATCGTCAAAAATGTCTTCGGAAATGAGCTTATGTGGGTTATGGTGGCGGCTTTTGCGGCGGCTATCCTGGTGGTATTCCTGATTAAAAATTTGTCGGTGGATTATGCCTGGTCGATTGCAATCGTTGCTGGTGTGATTACGCAGCTTGCTGTGATCTTTATCGGTGATTTTAATTTCAACCTGCCGATCTCGGCCGGCTCGATGGTGACAGGAATCGTGCTTTCGGTGATATTGGCGCTGATCTATCAGTTTTTCATGTTTGCGGTGGACTATTCGCGGACGGAATATCTTCAATACGAGGATGATGAATATTATTACTATGTGAAGGCGGTGCCAAAGCTTGCGGTATCGGCGCCCGATGTCAAGGTGCGCCGGATCAATTCAAGAAAGGCTGTAAAGCATTAGTTACTGTTCACGTAGAGCTGCGCAGGGTCTTCTGCACACCGGTTCGGTCGTTGCCAGGTAAGCGCCTCCGGGCACTTGGCAGCCTAAACGAAGTGAGGTCATTTCCTGCGCTGATCGTAAGAATACGCAAAACAGCCGGCAAACATCCATCGCTGCAGGTGATTTGGCATGGATTTTTGCCTGTTGCTGGGAACAGAGTGAACAGGAACAAGCATTAAAAGGGGAGTGAGGTCTGACATGCCGGAATTTTTGGGAAACCTGTACTCATGGTTTGCGTTTATTCCGAAAATTTCATTGCTGAATCTGGTGGAAATACTCATTCTATCGGTGTTGATCTATAAAATTCTTGTCTGGGTACAGAATACGAGAGCATGGATTCTCCTTCGAGGCGGAATTCTGATTTTGGGATTTTATCTGCTGGCTTCGATTGCTCATTTTACGACGATCACATGGATCATTAACCACATGGGCCAGCTCGCGTTGATCGCTTTATTGATTATTTTCCAGCCGGAGCTCAGGCGCGCCCTGGAGCAGCTCGGGAGTAAAAATATTTTTATGGGGCTTTTTGTGGCCGACAGCGCGGATGCCGCGGAAGGCTATACCGATAAGACAGTCAATGAAATCGTCCGGGCGGCATTTGATATGGGCAAAGTTAAAACCGGGGCCCTGATTGTCATCGAGAGGGACACGCCGCTCTCGGAGATCGAGCGGACCGGGATCGAGGTTGACGGGATCGTCACCAGCCAGCTTTTGATCAATATTTTTGAACATAATACGCCGCTTCATGACGGTGCCGTCGTGATACGGGGAAACCGCGTGGCAGCGGCAACCTGTTATCTTCCGTTATCGGATAACCTGACGATCAGCAAAGACTTAGGAACCAGGCATCGGGCGGCTCTTGGCATCAGCGAGACCTCGGACAGCATGACCGTCATCGTTTCCGAGGAGACTGGGCGTGTCACATTGGCCAGAGACGGAAAGCTCACACGGTTTGAGGACCCAGAGCTTCTGCGGGCCGAGCTGCATGTGGAATCAAAGACGGATGTGAATGCCGGCCGGTTTAAATTCTGGAAGGGAAGGCGGAAACATGAAAGAAAAAACGAATAGGCGATGGGGGTTAATGCTCCTGTCGGTTTTGAGTGCTTTCCTCGTGTGGCTTGGCGTTGTCAACGTGGCCGACCCGATCACCACAAATACGGTCGAAGTTCCGGTGGAGATCATCAATGATGAGATTCTGACTGCCAACGGTCTGACCTATGAGATCGTGGGAAAACGGACTACGACAATCAGCTATGAGGTAAAAACGACAAACGCCTACCGCATACGCCCGGGAGATTTCCGGGCCTATGCGGATATGACAGAAATGTGGGATGTGACCGGCTCGATTCCGATCAAGGTCGAGATCTCGAATCACGAGGAATTTCTTGAGTCCAATCCGGTCAGCAAGTCGGCCACAATCAAGATCAAAACGGAGCGTATGCAGGAAAAGCCGTTTGTCATTGACTGGCGGTTTACCGGAGAGATGGAAGAAGGCTATGAGCCGGGAGAGGTCACACTTTCCCCGGGGCAGCTTTCTGTCAAGGGGCCGGAGTCTTTGATCGGTCAGATCAGCAGCGTTGGGATCGAGATCCCGGTAGACGGGCTGACGGCGGAGACGGAGGGGACGGCGAGGATCCTCTATTATGACGCAAACGGCAATCAGATCGCATTGAGTGAGCGGATCACGAGTGATTGCGAGGAGGCAGGCTATCGGCTCTCGGTTTTAAAGGGAAAAACGCTGAATCTGGATTTCAGAGTGTCGGGAGAAGTGGCTGAGGGGTATCGTTTTACAGGCGTCGAATGTGATGTCCGCAGTGTATCCGTTGTAGGGCTTCGCTCTGCGCTTGCTTCCCTTCATACGATTACGATTTCGGAGGAGAGCCTGAACTTAAACGGAGCGAGCACGAATGTAGTCAAGACGATTGATCTGACAGACTGTCTGCCGGAGGGAATCTCTCTGGCGGATTCGGCGCCGAGAGAGATTCGGGTAACACTGACCGTAGAACGGCTGGAGGAGCGTATTTTTGCAGTCGAGGTCGGAAGCGGGAATCTTGTGGGAGCCTCCGATGCGTATGAGTATCAGCTCTCGAACAATCGGGTGGAGATCCGGCTTCGCGCGCTGCGTGAGGAGCTGGACGGCCTGAATCTTGACGGACTGGCTGTTAAGATTGACGTTTCGGGCCTTTCGGAGGGGGAACATGCGGCAAACGTTACAGTTTCGCTGGATCCGGCCTATGAGGTGGTATCCATCGCACCATGTACTGTTCATGTAATAAGAGAGCCTGAGTCCGTATCCCACGGAACTGATCCGGGTCATGAGACGAACGGCTATGGCGAAGTGGAGGAAACCGGACAGGAGCCGGGGGAGGCCATCCCGGCCGATGCAAGGGTTTCGGAGACCTCTAAAGCAGAGCCGGAGGAGACGGATGATTCCCTAGAGCAGACAAAGGAGTCCGGCCAGGAGGAAAGCACATGAGGCGGCAGACTTTGGGAGTACAAAGGATATGGTAAATAAAACAGTTACGATTAAAAATCCTACCGGCCTTCATCTCAGGCCGGCGGGAATCCTCTGCAAGGAGGCACTCCGTTATCAGTCCTCCGTGAAATTCCGCTTTAAAAACGAGACGGCAAATGCCAAAAGCGTATTAAGCGTTTTGGGCGCCTGCGTCAAATGTGGGGATACGATCACGCTGGAATGTGAGGGGGAAGACGAGGAGAAGGCTCTTTTTGAGATTGCAGCGCTCATTGACAGCGGCCTTGGGGAATAGTCCAATATTATGTTGATTTATGGAATTTGTTATGGCGTCAGCATGCTTTTCGCAGCCGGCGCCTGTTACTCTATGTCGGGTATTAGTCTTTTGGCGGCGGCCGTGTATCTGTATCTGCGCGATTATCTGAAAAGTGGGAATCCGTTGCATCTGCGCGCCTTGTTTTCCCTGTTCTGGGTGGGCGGACAGGGCTTCTCCTGCCTGAAGCTCAGCCGGCTTCAGACGGAATGGGAGCCGATGACCTGGGCCTGCTTTTTTGCGGCGACAGCCGGGCTCTGGCTTTCGTTTGCGGCCGTGGAACAGAGAATCAGGAAGGCTCCATTTTCTGAAGGAGAAGAGGGGGATGTGGCAAGGCTCTCGTGTTATGGGAATGGCGTTTATTTGGCTCTCATTCTTCTGACAGTGGCAGCGTTTGCGGCGTTTCTTTTTGAGGCGGCCTTTCTTGGCTATGTACCGTTTTTTTTGCGTGGGGTTCCGCATGCCTATTCCTATTTCCACATTTCGGGAGTCCATTATTTCACCGTCTCGTGTGTATTGGTTCCGTCGATGGCGGTGATGCTCTATTTTTGTGACAGGGGAGACGAGAAAGGCCTTCTTTGGTGGCTTCACAGACGTATATTGGCGGGGCCTGTCGTAGGATTGGCTCTTATGATCCCTGTCTTGTGCGTATCGCGTTTCCAGCTTGTATTTGCGGTGATTCTTGCGGTGCTCACCTTCATGCTCGTGAGCGGAAGAAAAAGGCTCCGGTACCTGGTTTTGGCCGGCTTGCTTCTCCTTCCGCTTTACGTGATCTTAACGATCGCCCGCAGCCATGACGTGGCGTATCTAAACGGGATCTTCGAGATGAAGCGAGCAGACACGCCGATTTTTATCACACAGCCCTACATGTATATCGCAAACAATTACGATAATTTCAACTGTCTCGTACGGGAGCTGCCCAGACATACCCTGGGCGTTCGGGGACTGTTCCCTCTCTGGGCGCTTACGGGGCTCAAGTTTGTAAGGCCCGAGCTTGTCGCGTACCCGATCTATACAACAAAGGAAGAACTCACGACCGTGACGTTGTTTTATGATTCCTATTATGATTTTGGGATCATCGGCGTTTTCGCATTTGCCTGCCTCCTCGGAGCGGCGGCGGCCTGGCTTTTGGAGAAGCAGAGTCGTGGGAGAAGTCCGGTCTGGACGTTTTTTTATGCCCAGGCGGCTCTCTATTTTATGCTGTCCTTTTTCACAACCTGGTATTCAAACCCGACGACCTGGTTCTATTTTGCCGTGACCGCTGCGTTTGCGGTTTTTATAGAATGGATCAGAAGAATTCAATATAAGAAGGAGAACGAACATGGTATCAGAGAAAATGAAGCCCTTCATGAAAAATAATTCCGCAATCCGCGCGATGTTTGAGGAAGGAAAGCGCATGGCGGCGGTTTACGGGAAAGAAAATGTATATGATTTTAGCCTTGGGAATCCCAATGTGCCGGTTCCCGCGGTCAACGAGGCCATCCGTGCGGTCCTGTCCGAGGAAAGTTTTAATGTCCTGCACGGCTACATGAGTAATGCAGGCTTTGAAGACGTGCGGCAGACGATTGCAGATTCTCTGAACCAAAGGTTCGGGACGGCCTTTTCCCAGAAAAATGTGCTGATGACCGTAGGCGCGGCCAGCGGTCTCAACGTGATTTTAAAGAGTATTTTAAATCCCGGGGATGAGGTGATCGTGTTTGCGCCGTATTTCGTGGAGTATGACGGATATGTACGGAATTATGACGGAAAGGTCGTGGTGATCTCCCCGGATACCGAGACATTCATGCCGAAGCTTGCGGAGTTTGAGGCAAAGCTTTCGCCAAAGACAAAGGCCGTTATCATCAATAACCCAAATAACCCGACCGGCGTCGTCTATTCGGAGGATACCATCCGGGCGCTGGCGGCCGTCATGGAGAAGAAGCAGAACGAATATGGAAGCTCCATCACCCTGATCTCCGACGAGCCCTACAGGGAGCTGGCATACGGCGGCATCCGTGTCCCGTTTGTGACAAAGTATTATGCCAATTCCGTGGTCTGCTATTCCTACAGCAAATCGCTGTCCGTGCCGGGCGAGCGAATCGGATACCTGGTGATTCCGGATGAGATGGAGGAGAGCGAGACGCTTTTGTCGGCGGCAGTGATCGCGAACCGCGTGCTGGGCTGCGTCAATGCTCCGTCGCTGATCCAGAAGGTCATCCAGTACTGTATCAGGCATGATGTGACGGTGGATCTCGCCGCGTATGAGAAAAACCGGAATCTTTTATATTCGGCGCTTATGGAGTACGGTTTCTCCTGCGCAAAGCCGGACGGCGCCTTTTATATGTTCGTCAAGTCCCCAGTAGAGGATGAGAAGGAATTTTGCGAGACAGCCAAGAAACACCACGTGCTGTTCGTCCCGGGGAGTTCCTTTGCATGTCCGGGGTATGTTCGGATCGCATACTGTGTATCCTATGAACAGATCGAGCGCTCTCTGCCAGCGTTTCGGGAGATTGCCGGAGAGTATGGGCTGATCGGTTGATTCAATGTAACGGTTCGGACGTTGTCTGAACCGTTACGATCAAATAAGGATTTCAGAAATGAGTGGGTGAATTGGAGAACAGAAAGTATATACGGATCGGTCTGAATCTTGTGATTCCTGTTCTGACACTTTATCTGATCTGTGTATGGGGAGTACGGCTGCTGGTATTTTTTATGCCGTTTGTGATCGGCTGGGTGATCGCGATGATCGCCAATCCCTTTGTACGGTTTTTGGAGCGCAGGCTTTCGATCGTGCGCAAGCACAGCTCGGCTGCGCTGATCGTGGGCGTGCTGGCGCTCGTGATTACGGGGATCTACCTGTTGATCGGCTGGTCGTTCCGTGAGCTCTCCGGCTTTGTGCGTGAGCTGCCGGAGCTTTATGAGAAGATCCGCCTGGAGGTGGCGTTGGCAGTACAGAGCCTTGAGCGTGTCTTCAATCTCCTTCCGCAGGAGGCGGAGCAGTCGCTTTTACAGATGGCCGAACGCTTCAGTGCTTCGATCGCTGATTTCCTGCAGACACTTGCGGCCTCGGCAGGCGGTGCGGTCGCCCGAACGCTCCCGGAGGTGTTTGTCAGCGCGATCATGATGCTTTTGTCCTCGTATTTGTTTCTTGCAGAGCATGAAAAATTGAAGGCCATGCTCGTCAGGCATACACCGAAGACGGTGTGCTATTATTGGGGGCTGCTGAAAAAAGATATCCGGTCAGTGATCGGGGGATACTTCCTTGCCCAGTTTAAAATTATGTTTGTAGTGGCCGGAGTGCTGCTCGTGGGCTTCCTTTTGCTGCGCGTTCATTACAGTGTGCTTCTGGCGATCGGGATCGCGGTGCTCGATTTTTTGCCCATGTTCGGGACCGGAACTGCATTGATCCCATGGGCGCTTGTAAAGCTGTTTGCGGGTGAATACCTGTATGCATTTAATCTGGTGCTTCTCTACGTGGTCTCCCAGGCTGTCCGCCAGCTCATCCAGCCCAAGATCGTCGGAGACAGCATGGGCCTTCCGCCGCTTTTGACGCTGTTCCTCCTCTATATCGGGTTTAAATTCCGTGGGATTGCCGGCATGATCCTGGCGGTTCCTGTGGGGCTTATATGTATGAAGTTTTATGAATACGGGGCGTTTGGTCCCTTTTTGGAGAATCTGCGGCTTCTGTGGGAGGAAATTCAGAGGCTGCGGAAGGAATAGCCGTTTTTGGGGCTCTGCATACGTGCAGGGCCCTGAACATTTCTTTTTGTCTCTGCATAGGATGGGATAACCATTTTTTTGCGAGGCAGTCATGGCACAAGGCTTTTTGCAGGTCGATGTCGTCGCAGACGACAATAATTTCCCTATAAATGGCGCGAAGGTTTCCATCGCGCATACGGAGACTCCCGAAACTGTGGTAAAGGAGCTGGGAACCAACAGCTCGGGGCAGACGGAAAACATAGCACTCGAGGCCCCGCCGCTTGATTTGAGCCTGCGGCCGAGCGCAGAGCGTCCCTACGCAGAGTACACGCTTCGGATCACGGCGCCCGGCTACGAGCCGCTTATTATTTCCGGTACAGAGATCCTGGCTGATGCGACGGCGATTCAGCCCGCCAGAATGAAGCACATTGAGAACGGGCCTTTGGAGGCAGAGGAGACGATCATCATCCCAGAGCACACTTTGTATGGAAGCTATCCGCCGAAGATCGCCGAGAGTGAGATCAAACCGGTAAACGAAAGCGGGGAGATTGTGCTTTCAAGAGTCGTGGTTCCGCAGACGGTCGTGGTTCACGACGGCGTTCCCTCCAATGCATCGGCCTCCAACTATTATGTGCCGTACCGCGATTATATAAAAAATGTGGCTTCAAGTGAAATCTATGCGACCTGGCCGCAGTCCACGATCACTGCCAACGTGTTGGCAATTATGTCGTTTACGTTAAACCGCGTGTATACGGAGTGGTACAGGAACCAGGGGTATGATTTCACGATCACATCTTCTACGGCTTATGATCACAAATGGATTCATGGGCGTAATATCTATGAGTCAATCTCCGTGGTCGTAGATGACATTTTTGACAATTATCTATCCCGCCCGGAGGTGCGTCAGCCGATTCTCACACAATACTGTGACGGCCGTCAGGTGACCTGCCCGGGCTGGATGACACAGTGGGGCTCATGTGATCTGGGCGAGCGCGGTTACAGCCCGATCGAAATTCTTCGTTATTTTTATGGCGGCGACATGTATATCAATTCCGCGGAACAGATCTCGGGAATTCCGTCCTCCTGGCCCGGCAGGGACCTCACGAGAGGGAGCAGCGGAGATAAGGTACGGCAGCTTCAGGAGCAGCTTAACGCGATCGCCAGCATTTATTCGGCGATTCCTAAGATCCAGGCGGACGGCATTTACGGCCCCGCTACGGCGCGCGCTGTCGAAGCGTTCCAGTCTGTTTTCGGGCTTCCCGTGACCGGGGTCACGGATTTTGCCACCTGGTATAAGATTTCCCATATTTTTGTGGGTGTCACAAGGATTGCGGAGCTTGCGTAGGCAGTTTTGTTTGTCGAAAATTGTCGTCACAATTCCATTTTCGTCTCGGCTTTTGAGGGGTACAATAAAAGATGTAGTTTACAAAAGAAACGGAGACGGTACAAATGAAGAAAAAGGAAAATGCGGCCCATAAGCTGCTTCGCAGACTTGGAGTCAACGGCGGATATATGGGATTTTACTATACGGCGGCAGCAGTCGGGATCGTTATGGACAGCGAGGAGTTTATTTATCAGTGTAAATGGCTGTATAATGAGGTCGCCGAGATGTATCATACGACGCCGTTTTGTGTGGAGCGCAACATCCGCACGGTTGTGGATACGATCTGGGAGGCCGGGGACCGGGAGTTGCTAAAGGAGATCGTCCCTTTCCCGGTTGGGGCAAAGCCAAAGAACGCACAATTTATTGACGGATTGGTCAATTATCTGTCTGAGCAGGAGGAGGCAAAGGAGGATACGCAGAGCCCCCTTCCTCTCGTCCCGGGCTCTGTTGCGTTACTTCGGGAGTGAGGAGAAGGGATTTATGTGTGAATTTATGTAACCGTTTAGCCTATGGCTTCCGTGTTACAAAATCCGCCTCTGTTTAAAGCTTGCCTGCGGCAAAGAGAGGCGGATTTATATGGATTTTACCTAAATCGAAAAAAAGAGCTTGCACATTTTTCCTTTTTGTGGTATGATATCTTCGTTAGGGGCATTAGCGCAGTTGGGAGCGCGTTTGAATGGCATTCAAAAGGTCGTGGGTTCGAATCCCATATGCTCCAGTTTTTATGCAGATATGGTTCATCGGTAGAACGCTAGCTTCCCAAGCTGGAAAGGCGGGTTCGACTCCCGTTATCTGCTGCTTAAAATGGAGAAGGACAGATGACTTGTGCGTCTGTCTTTTTTTATTGCCAAAAAGATAAAAAACATATTGAAGAACAAAGAGTAATATGATAATGTTAAAGAACAAAGAACAAGAAAGGAGTCTGGATCGGCATGAGGCTGACGACGGCAGAGATTAAAATGCTGCTGAGACAATGTGCGGCGGATGGGGAGATTCACTCAATTGAAGCTTTTAAGCGTTTTATAGCGGAGCGGACGGAGAAGAATTACAGTGTCGGCCAGTTGTCCGGCGCGTTGGCGCAGCTTGCGGCGCTGGGGGAGCTGGAAAATGTGGAGAGAGGGTTGTATCGGAGTAAAAAAGCGGGTTCAGGCGCCGGCGGGGATAGGCGTGTGTATGGGCCATGTGTAAGAGAAGAAAAGGATGAAGGAAAACAAAATAAAGAATTAAGAGAACAAATTAGGACATGCCTGGAGGAGACCGAGGAGCGCCTGGCACGGATCGCGGGAGCGGCAAATGTGTGGGAACTGAGCAGCGAAGATTTTGAACTGCTGGGGGAGACGAGACGCCTGAGTGAGAGAATGAAAGCAGTCATGTCCAAATGCTGAGTGGGGAGCGGTATGGAAAATACAAAGAGAAACATTCTCCCAAAGGAGAAGTATATACGGTCTTCAGACATACATAACATTTCCGAGTATCTGGGACGGGTTGCCGTTTATATAAAGGAGCGGAGGCAGGCGGAGAGAATTGTGGTATACCGGGGAGAGCCGGCCGTGTATGACAGGCCGTGCTGTCCGAATCTGTTTCGAAAACAGGTCTTGACGGGAAATGTTTTTTTCGAAAAAAATCTGTTTGATACGATGCGGCAGAACAAGCTGACGGGGGAAAAGCGATATCTGGAGAATGCGATTGATGCCCAGCACGGAGAATTTCCCAGCCGGCTTCTGGACGTGTCCTATAACTGCCTGACTGCGCTGTATTTTGCGGTGACACCGTATTATCATAAGGCTGAGGATTTCATGGATCAGGAGGATGGTATGGTGTACCTGCTTTTTGTCGATGAGATTTATAGCCCCAGTGCGCAGAATACCAACGACGCATATGAGGCGCTCATCAGACGGGATCAGGAATGGTATCGGGATAACAGTATTTTTTGGAACAGCCATAAGTTTATTGACCATACGAAGCAGAATGACAGGATCATTGCCCAGCAGGGGGCATTTATCCTGTTTGCAGGGGAACAGGCGGAGGAGCTGCCGGAATACATGTACTGCGGAATCCGGATTCCCAAGGATGCCAAGCCGTTAATCAGGGAGGAATTAAAGCTTTTGTTCGGGATTCATACCGGGAGCGTTTATCCGGAGATCATCAATCTGGTCCGGGAATTGAGCCAAAAGAGCCAGAAGCTGAATACGGAGGAATTTAACTGCAGGAATGAGCTGGGGCATGTGCTTGAACAGATGAAGCGGGAGCTGCAGTATTATCTGGATTATGCGCTTGAGCAGAAGGAAAGAGAAAACATGGATCAAATCCTGCTTCGCGTCGAGCACCGGATCTGCCATTACCGGAGTGGGCTGGTAGAGCTGATTGAACATTTGAGGAAGATGGAGACGCCGGCTTTAGATAAGGAAAGCCGGCGGCAGGCGATCGAACGCTACAACAGGGCTTTGCGAGAGTTTTCTGCCGCAGTGGGAGAATACGGGCTCGGTAGATTTTCCTGTGAGGCTTTGCAGATCATAGAATGAGAAAACAGAGAGGGAAAAGAGGATGCAGATCAAGAGTCAAAAGATGAGACAGAGCGAGGCGTTCCGGGATCATATCAATCTGGTGCTGGAAAACCGCGGGGATGACGCGGATGACGAATGGTGGGAGGACGCAGAAGCGAGAGAGGAATTGGAGCGGCTGGCCTGTGCAGAGGATGAGTATGTGAGCAGCTCCGAGCGGCTGAAGATCACAAGCGAAAGGCCGATGCTCCTGGCCGTGTACCAAAAGGACTGTAAGGCACTGTTTGAACAGATTGGCAGACAGGCCGCCGCAATGAAAGGGGATAAAGAATTTCATCTGCTCTTTTTTGTCCGGGACATGCGCAGCCGGATCAAGCTGGAGAAGTATTTTGCCGGAGAGGGGAAAAAGGTGATCGACACCGAGCTTGGGGTCTGCAGAGGGAAGAAAGGCCCATCCTTTCAGTGTACCTATATCCTGGTTCAGAAGTACGGGAATGAGGATGCGTGCCTGAAAGATCTGCGACGCTATGAGATCCTGCAGATGCCGCCGGTCTCGGCGTACATGAACCGCGAGACGGCTTGGGAAAGCAGGGAGGCAGAATCACTGTACGCCCGCGTGCTGACAACCGATCTGTTTCAACTGGTTGAATTGTATAACGCGATTGGGGACCGGCTTTTTCGGAACAACGTTCGGATCGGACTTAATGAGATGCTGGGCGTTGACCAGTCAATCCGGGAGACATTGAGGACGGAGCCGGAGCATTTTTGGTATAAAAACAACGGAATCACGATTTTAGCCGAGAGGGATGAATTCCGCTTAAGGAGCCTGGATACGCTTGTGCTGGACCGGCTGGCGCCGGAACGGGACCCGGCTTTTTCTGTGATCAACGGCGCGCAGACGATTTCAGCCTCCGCCCAATACTTCTTTGAGACCGAATTTCAATATGAGAGCAGTCCGACAGGGTCTCCAGAAAGGGAGCGCCTTAAAGAGCAGTTAAATAATTCCAAACGGGCGCAGGTGCTGGTACGTGTGATCTACGTGTCCCAGGAGGATCCGGTAAGCGCGTCCGGCCTGGCAAGGGAGATCAGCACGGCCTTAAACCGCCAGAAGCCGGTTAAGATTGAAGACATTGCCTTTACTGCTCCGTTTGTCGAAAAGCTGGCGGGCTATCTGGAGCGCGGACTGCAGACCGGGCAGACAAGCTTCCGGTTGATCCGGCGGGGCGAAGGGGGACCCAGACACCGGCAGATGGAACTGATCTCCTTTGCGCGGGCCGCTATGGCATGTGCCGGAAAGCCCGCGGAGGCCAGAAGCCAGGGAGCCAACACACTTTTGAAATTTCACGTGAAAGAGGACGGGGTTTATGAATTCCAGCAGAAAGAGGTTTTTGCCGACGCATGGATAAAGGCAGAGAACGAGGAGAGCGTGTTTAAACGTCTGTACGGAGCGGTATGGTTCGCCGATCAGCTCGCGCAAAAGTATGAAGGGGTCAAGAGGCAATGGCTTGAGGAAACGTCGGAGACGCGGGCTGTCATCCGATACGGAAAATGGTATTTTACGGCAGCCGTGGTGCAGATTTTAAATGGATTTACGCGAAGCAAAGACGGAGAACGGGCGGATTTTTCCGGGTTTAATGCGTCCCCGGAGGAAACGGAGAAAAAGCTCGTCGAAGGAATGCGGCGTTTTGGGAGGCTTGTGGCGCTTTTTATCAGTCTGGATGCAGGATATGGGGAGTTGGATTCGAATTTGTTTAAAAAGAATGAGGTGTATAACGCCCTGATCGAAAGACTGGAAAGCACGTTTGACTCCGACGGGAGAGGTGCCTCGGATTCCGGCAGGGCCAAAACGCTGCAGGAAAGCAGACTGGAAGTGTATTTAAGAGAGTTTCTACAATTTTTCTGCTCGCCTGTGTCTATGGCCAAGGCAGAAGCTGCAGCGGCTCTGCAGCCGGCGGATGCATCCGGGGGAATGGAGGACTGCATCATTTTGCAGGGAATGCGGCATCCGGTGGAGAGCATGGCAGAGGCGATGCAGAAATCGGTTGAATATGTGCTGGAGCGGTATCCCGATGTGCGAAACCGTTTGAGCGGGAGTGTCGCGAACTGGCTCTCTACGCCGGGGATACTGCACAGCCCGCTTGGATATTTCAGGGGAAATACAAGAGAAATGACGGTTGACGGAGTGGTCTATGAGCTGGGGACCTTTTCCAACACAGAGACAAAGCTCCGTCAGATGCGGCAGCTCTGCAGGCTGGCGGGTGTAAAAGAAAACGAGATTTTTTGGTATCAGGCGGGGGGGAAGGCGCCGGTATTTTCTTGGTAAGGTCCGCAGAGGCCGGGGGCGGCAAAGAGGGGGCGTGCAGCCAGGCTTCGGCGTTTAAAGCTCTAAGCCTGCGGCACCGCAAAAACGGGGGATCGAAGCAAGCCGCTGGAAAAATTCTGAAGAATTTTTCCGCTCCCTTCCCCGGTGAACCTTTTACCAGTATTTTCGTTTCTTAGGGGATTGACAAGTGTGAAGGGGCGTGGTATGCTATGGATAGAACATATGTTCTAATACGCAATTCGGGAGGTTGGAGTTATGGAGGAGGGCAGGACGTATCTTTGTATTGATCTGAAATCCTTTTACGCCTCGGTGGAGTGTGTCGAGCGGGGGCTTGATCCGATGGAGGCTCATCTGGTGGTGGCGGATCCGGAGAGGACGGATAAAACGATCTGCCTGGCCGTGTCTCCGGCGCTGAAGGAGCTCGGTGTGCCGAATCGCTGCCGTGTGTTTCAGATACCGCCGGGAGTGCCGTATGTGATGGCTCCGCCGCGTATGAAGCTGTATATGGAATATTCGGCGCAGATCTATGCCATCTATTTAAATTATGTTGCCAAAGAGGATATACATGTTTATTCGATTGATGAGGTGTTTATGGATGTGACGGATTATCTGCCTATGTATCGTCTGACGGCGAAGGAGCTGGGCTTGAGGATCATGCAGGATGTCCGTGATAAGGTCGGGGTCACCGCGACTTGCGGGATCGGGACAAATCTCTATCTGGCAAAGATCGCCCTGGATATAACGGCAAAGCACAGCGAAGACTGCATCGGAATCCTGGATGAGGCCGGATATCAAAAAACTTTATGGAGGCACAGGCCGCTGACGGACTTCTGGAGAATCGGCCCCGGGATTGCGGCGCGGTTAGCAGAGCTGGGAATCTATACGATGGGGCAGCTCGCGGGGGCCGGGGAGGACGTGCTGTATCAGACCTTTGGGATTGACGCGGAGCTTTTGATCGATCATGCCTGGGGGCGCGAGAGTGTGACGATTGCAGATATTAAAGCCTATAAGCCAAAGACAAACTGCCTGTCCAGCGGCCAGGTCCTTGGCTGTGACTATGGGCATGAGAAAGCCAAGCTTGCGGCAAAGGAGATGGCGGATGCCCTCTGCCTGGAGCTGGTGGAAAAAGAGATGGCGACGGAATCCATTACGTTGCAGCTTGTCTATACAGGCGTCCGCGGGGCGACGGCCCCGGTCCATGGGACCGTCTCGATGCCGGCCGCGACGAGCTCTGCGAGGACGATCCTCTCCTATGTGGAAAGGCTGTATGACAGCATTGAGACAAAGAACCAGCCGATACAGAAGATCTATCTTACGTTTAACCGCCTTGTGGATGCAGAGTATCAGCAGTATGACTTGTTTCATGAGCCTACAGGTACAGACCGGGAGAAGCGGATGCAGAGGGCGATGCTGGATATTAAGAAAAAGTTTGGGAAAAATGCGATTTTAAAAGGAATGAACCTGCAAGAGGGCGCAACTGCCAGGGAGCGGAACCGGCAGATCGGAGGGCATAAGAGTGGAGAAAAGACAGAAAATGAGTCGTGAGGAGCGGGCGAAGCAGTTTATGCCGTTTGCGGCGCTGAAAGGGTTTGAAGCGGTTTTGCAGGAGAAGGAACGGGTGAGAGTGCCCAAAATCGAGCTGTCGGAGGAGGCCGCGGGGGAGCTTGACAAGAAGATTTTACAGATCAGAAAAAATGAGATGCTGACCGCCGTCTACTATGAGGACGGGGAATATCTGAAGCTCACGGGACTGGTATCCCGGATTGACCTGGATGCGAAGATTCTGAAGATCGTCAATATAAGCATTCCGTTTTCCGAGCTGTATGCCATAGAAAAAGAGAAATGACGGGAAATAAAGAAGTGTGCGCTTCGCACGAGGCCGTGATTCGCCGGGGCAGATCTCGCGGCTACGTGAGCAGCCGTCTTCCTTAGCGCGTAATGACCTCACTCCGTGCGCGGCCGCACTCCGTTGGGTCAGACTCTGTGATCCTGGCCCGTTAGGGCCCGGAGGGCTATGACTGAATGATCGTTCCGGATGCTCCGAGCAGGCCGTCTCCTGCGTTTTCCAGAGAGGTAATGACGGCCCTGCGGCCACTGCCGGCGCGGACGAATTCCACCGACGCCTCGATTTTAGGCAGCATGGAGCCGACGTTAAAATGGCCTTCGTCGGCGTAGCGTACCGCTTCGGAAGCGGTAATCCGGCTGAGAGGAGTCTCCTGCGGGGTGTTGTAGTTTAAAAGCACCTGCGGGACGCCGGTGAGAAACATGAGTACATCGGCATCCAGTTCACGCGCCAGAAGGCCGGCGGCACGGTCCTTTTCAATGATAGCGCTGGCTCCCTTCAGGCGGCTTCCCTGCTCCATGACCGGGATTCCGCCTCCGCCCGCCGCAATCACAAGCTGGCCGGCGTCAAGAAGCGCGCGTATGGCGTCGATCTCGACTACGGCAACGGGTTTGGGAGCGGGGACGATTCGGCGGTAGCCGTCGTTCGTCTCTGTGACCAGATTGCCTTTTTCTTCTTCGTCTTTGGCCTCCTGCGCCGTCAGAATGCGGCCGATGACCTTCATGGGAGCATAGGAGGATTCATCATAGGGGTCCACCGTGACCTGCGTGAGGACCGTGGAGACCGCCTTCGAGACGCCGCGCCGTAAAAGTTCCTGGCGAAGCGCATTTTGGAGATCATAGCCGATATAGCCTTGGGTCATGGCCGAGCAGACGGACATGGGGGCGGGAGTATAGCCTGTATGATTTTTGGCAAATTCATTTAGGGCGGTATGGATCATGCCGAGCTGGGGCGTATTTCCATGTGTGATGACGGCCTGCCAGCCCTCCTGAATAAAGCCGGCAATGGTTTTGGAAACCCTTTCGGCGGCAGTTTTCTGTTCGGGAAGGTTGGTTCCCAGTGCGTCATGCCCGAGGGCCAGGACGAGTCTTTTTCTTTTCATATTCTGCACCTCTGTGTCTTATAAAGAACCGTTCAAAGAAACATATAGGAAACGTCATAACTATCTTTCCCATGACGTTTCCTGCGCCGATTTTTGCTGCGTGCAAACGCAGAAGCTGCTATGCAAAAATCGTACGCATACCACGCTGACCATATGGTCTGCCGCAAAGCGGGCACCTTTTTATGACTATCGTATGTTCCGGTTCATTCCGTTCGCAGCAGCATGCATAAATCCATGCCAAATTGCCTGCGGCGGTGAATGTTTGCCGGCTGCTCCACGCATTCTTACGGTCAGCGCAGTAAATGACCTCGCTTCGCCGGGCTGTCAGGTGCCGGTGGCACTTGTTCGGCAACGGCCGAAACGGAGTGCAGAAAATCCTGCGCAGACCTATATGAACCGTAACTATCGTATCACATTTTTTCTGTAAAAGAAAGGAATTTTTTGCAATTTGACGACAGATGTGTTATGATAGGTAAGGTTCAGGCAGGGAGTGAATCTGGTATAAGGTACCTGAGAGTGCCCGAAAAGGTTTAGGAGGAAAGAGATTTGAAGCTGCTATCAATCGCGATTCCGTGTTATAATTCGGCGGAATACATGGAAAATTGTATTAATTCTCTGCTGCCCGGCGGAAATGAGGTAGAGATCCTCATCGTAGATGACGGCTCGCAGAAAGACAATACGGGAGAGATCGCTGACCGTTTTGAGAGAGAATATCCCGGTATCTGCAAGGCAATCCACCAGGAAAACGGGGGACACGGCGCCGCAGTCAATGCAGGGCTTGCGGCGGCCTCCGGCATCTTTTTTAAGGTCGTAGACAGCGACGACTGGGTTAACGGGCAGGCATACACACAGATTTTGGATACGCTGCGGCGCTTCGTGTATGGAAAAGACACAGTCGATATGCTGATTACGAATTTTGTCTATGAGAAACAGGGGGCAAAACATAAAAAGGTCATGCATTACAGGCTGGTGCTCCCGCGAAACGAGATTTTTACTTGGAGCAATGTCAAGCCGTTTATGCTGGGACAGTATATTTTGATGCATTCGGTGATCTATCGGACGGAGCTTTTGCGTGAATGCGGGCTGGAGCTTCCAAGGCATACGTTCTATGTGGATAATATTTTTGTATATGAGCCGCTTCCGTATGTGCGTAAGATGTATTACCTGGATGTGAATTTTTACCGCTATTATATCGGCCGCTCCGACCAGTCGGTTAACGAGCAGGTGATGATCGGGCGTATTGACCAGCAGATCCTGGTGACGAAGCATATGCTGAATTCGCATGATCTGGCAAAGCTTCCGAATTGGAGGCTCAGGCATTATATGGTACGTTATCTGGAGATCATGATGGTGATTTCTTCGATCCTTGCAATCCGCTCTGGGACCGAGGAAAATATGGAAAAGAAAAAAGAGCTGTGGGCCTATGTAAAGAAGCTGAATCCTGCTCTGTACCTGCGGTTAAGATGGGGCTTTTTGGGACAGGGTATGAATCTGCCGGGAAGGAGCGGAAGGCAGCTCTCGATCGCGGGCTATAAGATCGCACAGAAGTTTTTTGGATTTAACTGAAACCAAAAGGGGCAGCAGACTGGCAATGCGGCCCCTTTTGGCTTACAGGATTAAACGGTCAGACGCCCAAGATCCTCATAAAAGCCCGGATAGGAGATCCTTACACAGTCTGCGTCAAGAAGTTCGGTTTCCCCCTCGGCTGCGAGGGCAGTGACAGCGAGCGTCATGGCGATGCGGTGGTCCTTGTGCGTATCGATGCGGGCTCCATGTAAAGGACGGCCTCCGCGGATTTGCATGCCGTCTTCGGTCTCCTCGATATCGGCGCCCATGGCGCGCAGGGAATCCACCATGATCGCAATGCGGTTGGACTCTTTGACGCGCAGCTCTGCCGCATCCCGGATCACAGTCGTCCCTTTTGCGAAACAGGCCATCGCGGCGATCATGGGCAGCTCGTCGATCAGAGTGGGGATGATGGGGCCTCCCACGGTGACGCCCTTTAAAGAGGCGGAGCGGACGAACAGATCGGCACTTGGGTCGCCTGCCTTACCGGTGGCATTTGCTATCTCGATTGATGCGCCCATCTGCCTGCACACTTCAAGGATCCCGGCGCGGGTTTTGTTGATGCCGACATTCCGGATAAGGACTTCGGAATGAGGGAGGAGCAGGGCGGCGGCGATAAAATAGGCCGCAGAGGAGATATCTCCGGGGACACAAACGCGTTGGCCATAGAGCTCACCTGCCGGGAGGACGCCTGCCGTAAGGCCCTCACTTGTCACACTGCCGCCGAACTGCCTGAGCATGAGCTCCGTGTGATTCCTGGAAAGGCTGGGCTCCGTGACGCTTGTCTTACCGTCCGCATAGAGACCTGCTAGTAAGATCGCAGATTTTACCTGGGCAGAGGCGACCGGCGAATTGTAACGAATGCCGGTCAGCCGGCTTCCGCAGATCTGAAGCGGGGCGCAGCCGTTTCCATGTACGCTCTGTATCCTGGCCCCCATGTCGGTTAAGGGATCGATAACGCGCTTCATCGGGCGTTTTTGGATGGATTCGTCGCCTGTAAGCACCACATCAAAATTTTGTGGTGCGAGCAGGCCGGAGAGCAGCCGCGTGGTGGTGCCGCTGTTTCCGCAGTCAAGAATACCGTCCGGCGCTTTTAGGCCATGTAGCCCGCGGCCGTGGACCGTGACAGTCCGGGCCGATTTTTCGATTTGAATGCCCATGCGTGCGAAGCAGGCGGCCGTGGACAGACAGTCTGCGCTTTCCAAGAAGCCATGGATCTCTGTCATCCCCTTTGCGATGGAGCCTAGCATGATGGCTCTGTGCGAAATGGATTTGTCTCCGGGGACGGTAAGCTCCCCGGAAATTTTTTTAACCGGTGTGATTTTCATGAATCTTCTTCCTTTATTGTCCTTATTTTAAATGATGTTGGGGTCAAAAGGTATTTGACCCCTGTGATACATGGATTGCTCCGCGCTTCGTGCTTCCGCAATCCTAAAACACCTCAAATCTGCTCATTTTCATAAAAAAATGGCAGCTTTTCGGTGCTTTGCGGGCCCCAAGGCCATGTCCATTCATGCAAGCTCTAGTATCATTTCAAATTGTAGTTATATTTCTTTAAAAGCTCATAGGCCGTTCGCACGGACTGCTCGTCATAGAAGGAGACGCGCAGCGCGCCCTCACCGTTTTCACGGCTGTGGTTTAAGCCGATGTCCTTAATATTAACACCGCGGGCGGCTAAGATCGCGGAGAGAATCGAGATGGAACCAGGCTCGTCTTCGATATCCACCGAGAAGGAGAATGCGGGCTTAACCGGTCCGAAGCTCCTGTCGGAAAAGGTATTCCGGTAGGCACCCGACTCGTCGAACAGTCGGTTAACGGCCTCGCTCTGGCGGGTATCCAGCATGGCATAGATCTGTCTTAAGGCGTCGATATATTTGGAGAGAAGAATTTGGATGTTCTTTGCATTTGCCATGCAGATCTGCTCCCACATGACCGGGGAAGAGGAGGCGATCCGCGTGATATCCTTAAAGCCGCCTGCCGCGAGCTTTCGCATGACGCCGTCTTCGCTGTCGTTGTCCCTCACGAGCGTTACGAGGCTGGACGCGATCAAGTGTGGCAGATGGCTGATGGCGGCAACCGAATAATCATGTCTCTGATAATCCAAAACCATGGGAATCGCGCCGATGGCGAGTGCGACCTGGCGCAGGCGTTCGATCTGGGCTTCGGTGGACTTTTTAGTCGGAGTGATGATGTAATAGGCGTTTTCCAGCAGATGATCCGTAGAATTTTCATAGCCGGTCTTTTCTGAGCCTGCCATGGGATGGCCGCCGATAAAGACATTCTCCATGTCCAGACGGGAGACGGCCTCATGGATGTCCGTTTTGGTGCTGCCTACGTCGGTGACCAGCGCGCCGGGTTTTATATACGGGCGCAGCCTTTCTAAATAGGAAGCGTTAAGCTCCACCGGTGTACAGAGAAAGATCAGGTCACACCGTAAAAGATTCTCGTCGATTCCGTCAAGGATCTGGTCAACGATGCCGTCCTGCCTGGCCTGTTCCAGCCTGGAGCGAGTACGCATGTATGCCATGATTGTGAGATTTTTTTGGGAGCGCTTCAAGCCGCGGGCGATGGAGCCGCCAATCAGGCCAAGGCCGATAAAGCCGATCGTTGTATCGTTCATGATGGGAAATCCTCCTGCATGGCTTTTTATAAATTTTAAGTCAGGAAAGGGAAAATGTCAACACTGCAACGTGAAAAAGGAGGGAGTGGAAATGGGGCCGCAAAGGCCGAGCCGTACAGACGGGGTGCTGCAGCCAGGCCTTTGCTACGTTATTTCGGGAGGGAGAGGGGGAAAGGAGAAGGGGAAAGGAGAAGGGGAAAGGAGAAGGGGAAAGGAGAAGGGAAAATCTAAAGGAATTGTTTTTTTAGGAGGCTTTGATAGAGGAATGAGTGTGGAAGATTTTGTTGTTAAAACTTAGTTTGTGCATTCTGCATATTCTGCTTGTAAAATTCGAAAAGTTTTGGTAGAATATCCTCATGAGCCAAGTTTGACAAAATTAATCTTACGGGAGGAATTCATATGGACGTTTATGGAACGAAACAGATCCGCAATGTTGTACTGTTAGGCCACGGCGGCGCCGGGAAGTCTACGGTTGCTGAGGCAATGGCATATCTGACCGGTGTGATCAAGAGGATGGGGAAGATCGCGGATGGCAATACGATCAGCGATTATGATAAAGAAGAAATCAAGCGGCAGTTTTCAATTTCCACGACCATGATCCCGCTCGAGTATAATGGAGCAGAGGGAAAGATCAAGATCAATCTTCTTGATACGCCGGGCTATTTCGACTTTGTCGGTGAGGTCGAGGAAGCGATCAGTGTGGCCGACGCGGCGATTATCGTTGTAAACGGCAAGGCCGGGATCGAAGTCGGGACCGAGAAGGCGTGGGAGCTTTGTGAGGAACGCCGCCTTCCAAGAATTATTTTTGTCACCAATATGGATGACGATCATGCCTCCTTCCGTGAGCTGATCCTTAAATTGGAAAAGCAGTTTGGCAGAAAGATTGCTCCGATCCAGGTACCGATTCGTGAAAATGAAAAGTTCGTCGGCTTTGTCAACGCCGTCAAGATGGAGGGAAGGCGTTTCACGAATTTCTCAGATTACGAGGAGTGTGAGATCCCGGAATACACGCAGAAGAACCTGGGAATTATCCGTGACGCCCTGATCGAGGCGGTGGCTGAGACAAGCGAGGAGTACATGGAGCGCTATTTCTCGGGTGAGGAATTTACCCAGGATGAGATCTACACGGCGATCCAGACGCACGTATGCGAGGGTACGATCGTTCCGGTCATGATGGGCTCCGGCATCAACTGCCAGGGCTTCAACGCATTGTTAAACGCGATCGACCGCTATTTCCCGTCTCCTGACAGAGGCGAGTGCATCGGCGTCGATACCTCGACGGGTGAGCGCTTCACTGCGAAATACAATGAGGATGTTTCCCTTTCCGCGAGGGTGTTTAAGACCATTGTGGACCCGTTTATCGGAAAATACTCCCTGATGAAGATCTGTACCGGTGTCCTGACTCCGGACAGCACGATCTATAATGTAAATAAAGACGCGGAGGAAAAGGTCGCTAAGATCTACCTCTTAAGAGGCAAGGATGTGATCGAGGTCCCGAAGCTTGTGGCCGGAGACATCGGCGCGGTTGCAAAGCTTGCGGTTACGCAGACGGGTGATACGATCGCCGTCCGCACGGCTCCGATTGTATACCATAAGCCGAATATTCCGATCCCGTATACTTATATGCGCTATGCGGCGAAGACCAAGGGCGATGAGGACAAGATTTCGAGCGCTCTTGCAAAGCTGATGGATGAAGATCTGACTCTGCGCACGATCAACGACGTGGAGAATCGCCAGAGCCTCCTGTACGGCATCGGCGATCAGCAGCTCGAAGTCGTGGTGAGCAAGTTAGCTGCCCGCTATAAAGTTGAAGTGGAACTTTCCAAACCGAAGTTTGCATTCCGTGAGACGATCCGCAAGAAAGTGGAAGCGCCTGGCCGTTACAAAAAGCAGTCCGGTGGCCATGGCCAGTTCGGCGATGTCAAGATGTCTTTTGAACCCTCCGGGGATCTGGAGACTCCGTATATCTTCGAGGAGCAGGTATTTGGCGGCGCTGTTCCGAGAAACTATTTCCCGGCAGTCGAAAAGGGCGTGCAGGAATGTTGCCTGAAGGGACCGCTTGCCGGCTATCCGGTCGTAGGACTTAAGGCGATTCTGCTTGACGGTTCCTACCATCCGGTCGATTCGTCCGAGATGGCGTTTAAGATGGCGGCGACGCTGGCCTTTAAGAAGGGCTTTATGGACGCGAGTCCGGTGCTCTTGGAGCCGATCGCCTCGGTAAAGGTGGAAGTTCCGGATAAGTTTACCGGTGATGTGATGGGAGATTTGAACAGACGGAGAGGACGCGTCCTGGGCATGAATTCGCTTCATGGCGGCAAGCAGGAGATTATTGCGGATGTTCCGATGTCTGAGATGTTCGGGTACAATACGGATCTGCGTTCGATGACCGGCGGTATCGGCGTATTCTCTTATGAATTCAGCCGTTACGAGCAGGCGCCTGGTGACATTCAGAAAAAGGAAGTTGAGGCGAGAGCAGCAAGTGCCGAGGCAGAAGGCTAAAGAGCGCATTCTAAAGATAAAAACGGTGGAGAGACCGGTCCCTTTGGGGCCGGTCTTTGTCTGTCGGAAACGATGCCGGCGCGCTATCCGATTAACAGCTTGACGATCAACGCAACGACGACACAGATCATAAGCGGCCGGATAATCCTGGCCCCCTTTTTAACGGCAAAGCCTGCCCCTAAGTAGTTGCCGGCCACATTGGCGGCGGCGCAGGGGATGGCGACGGCAAAGGGCACGTTCCCGGAAAACAGATAAGACAAAAGCGCCGTATAGTTGGAGACAATGAGGACGAGCTTGGCGTTACCGGTAGCAGTGCGGACGTCATACTGGAACAGAAGCGTAAAGAAAAGCATGGCGATCGTACCGCCGCCGGGGCCATACAGACTGTCGTAGAGCCCGATCGACATACCCGTGAGCAGCGCCATGGCGATGTTGCGGGGCGTCAAGGGACGATTTTTTGCCGTGTAATTCCAGGCATTCCGGATAAAAATAATAAGCAGCGCCGAAAGTGGGAGCAGCACCATCAGCATAGAACGGATCTGCGTCTCACTCAAATAAAAGATGATCCGAGTACCAAGCATGGAGAAACAGAAAGTCGTGAGAGCGCTGACAGCCGTGACCTTCAGATCCAGACAGCCACTTTTAAAATACTTAAAAGCAGCGGCCGTGCTGCCGAAGGCACACTGAAATTTATTGCAGCCATAGACAAAATGAATCGGCATGCCGCACATCATATACGCCGGCATGGCAATAAGCCCTCCGCCCCCGGCGATCGCATCAATAAAACCGGCAACAAAAAGCGTCGGGCAGAGCCAGAACAGATTTTGCACATATTCCATAAGAACATTCCTCGTTTCTTTCGAATTCATATGTATCAAAATTCATTCTAGCACAGCGCCGCCGCCTCTTTCAAGCAAAAAACAGAAAAACCAGTGAGGAAGAAGGGAGTTTTTGACATGTCAAAAGAGCTTGGCAGCGGGACAGCCCCATCCGTTCCCCCATTACAAAAGAACCTGTTCGACCGGATAGCACAGCCAGGCAAGGCCCAGACCGTAGTCTCAAAGCTTTTACAGGAAAATACAGAAAACGAAAAACAAATCGAAAAAGACCAAATCAAAGAACTCGAAAACCGACTTCGGGAGACAGAAGAAAAACTTTCAAAGGCACAAAACAAAATCGAGTTCCAGGCGCGTTGCGTGGAGGAGTTAAAGACCGTACTGCGTACAGAAGGAACCCAGAAAAAAGGAGAAAGATATTCCATGCCATGGACAGGCTGGAGACTATTTCCGGTTATATTTGTGACAGGAGCCGTCGTTCTTTTGATCGAGCACGGAATCGGAATTTGGGGACTTCTGGGAATCCTATAAGCCCGCCACAAAGCCGCCACACAAAGACTCGATCCCCCCACGGCTGCTGTACCGGCCTCTGCGGCCCTTATATCCTCACCCTTATGTAAAGAAATCGTAAGAAAAAACTCCCGAGTTATTTCTTGACATCCAAGGCTTTTCTTTATATACTAAGTGTATTAATAGTGTTAATACACTATAAATGCTTCATGAATGGAACCATAAATCAGAATCATTTCTCCATTCCATACATGAAGGAAATATAGAGCATTCTCGGAATCCCGGACACAAAGAGACTCCGAGAGCATTCTCTATGGGAAAGGAGGTACGGAATGATTATTCTGGACTATAAGGACCGAAGGCCGATTTACGAACAGGTGACGGAACGGCTTTCGGAACTCATGCTTCACGGGATATTGGTGGAGAACGAAGCCCTGCCGTCGGTGCGGAGCCTGGCGATGGATCTGTCGATCAATCCGAATACGATTCAGCGCGCCTATGCGGAGCTGGAACGACAGGGGTATATTTATACCGTTAAGGGGAAAGGAAGCTTTGTGGCAGAAAACAGCAGTATGAGAGAGAACAGAAAAAAAGAGCTTTTGATCCAGGTCAGCGAGATCATTGACGAGGCGATCCGACTGGGGATCACCGACGAAGAAATTAAAAAGATGGTAGAAATCCAGTATCAGGCAGCCAATCAGACAGGAGGTGAACGCGTTGATTGAAGCAAAAAACCTGACAAAGCGGTTTGACAATATCATAGCAGTCGATCATATCAACGCCAAGATCAAAGACGGCTATGTCTTCGGCCTGATCGGCACCAACGGCGCCGGAAAAAGCACCTTCCTGCGGATGGCAAGCGGAGTTCTGCGTCCCGATGAAGGGAGTGTCCAGATCGACGGTGAGGACGTCTTTGAAAATACCAGAGTAAAGGCACGTTTTTTCTATATTTCCGATGATCAATTCTTCTTTGGGAATGCTTCGCCGAATGACATGATGGTCTATTACCGGACGATTTACCCGATGTTTAACGTTCCGCGTTTTTATCATCTGCTGGAGTCGTTTGGCCTTGACAAGCGCCGGAAGGTGTCTACATTCTCTAAGGGAATGAAGAAACAGCTTTCTGTGATCCTGGGGATTTGTGCGAACACAGATTATATTTTTTGTGATGAGACCTTCGACGGCCTAGATCCGGTCATGCGCCAGGCAGTCAAGAGCCTGTTTGCGAGTGATATGGCCGAGCGGAAGCTGACGCCGATCATTGCCTCCCATAACCTGCGGGAGCTGGAAGACATATGCGACCATGTGGGGCTGCTGCACAAGGGCGGCATCCTGCTTTCCAGAGATCTGGACGAGATGAAATTAAACATACACAAGCTCCAGTGTGTCTTGAAGCCGGGGGAAAAGGCAGAGGATCTTACGGATCTGGATATCATAAAGACAGAGACACGCGGCAGTCTGCTTACGCTGACGGTCCGCGGCGTGAAGGAGGAGATCGAGGCGGCCATGCAGTCCTATGAACCATTGTTCTTTGAGACGATTCCGCTCTCGTTGGAGGAAATTTTTATCAGTGAAACGGAGGTGGCAGGCTATGACATCAAGAAGCTTATTTTTTAAGCTCATGCGAGAGGACTTGAAGCAGAGGATCTGGGCCGTTGGCTTGGCGTTTCTGATGTTTTTCTTCTGGCTGCCTGTCATGGCGGCCATGGGTGTGAGCAGCATTGAACGAGAATACGCGAGATGGATCGCGAGCGGAACGATTTTTGAAAACAAGACGCTGGAAGCCGTGCGGATGGAACGCTTTATGGAGCTGATAGAGAATGTTGTGGGCCTGGACAATGTGATGCTGATCTGTACGATTGTCTGTGCGGCGTTTATTCTGGGCCTGACAGGCTTTACGTACCTGCATTCGAAAAAACAGGTGGATTTTTACCACAGCATCCCGGTTCGCAGGGAGTTTACCTTTCTGCTCCGCTATCTGAACGGCGTTTGGATCGTGCTGGTCATGTATGCCCTGAATCTTGTCCTTGCGCTGGGCGTGTTTGCGGTCAATGGGATCGGTCTTTCGCTGACGTTTGGGCCCGCAATGGCGGCGCTTCTGATCCATATGTCGGGATTCCTGCTGATTTATGGACTGATGATGCTTGCGGTGCTTTTGACCGGCAATTTCTTTGTCTCGATCCTCGGCGGTATTGTATTGTTTTCCTGGGTCCCACTCGTAGTTCTTTTGATTATGGGACTATCGGAGCTGTTCTTCCAGACGATCCGCACTGATAAGCAGCCGGCTTTTCAACTGTTCATGATACACGGATCCCCGGTTTCCCACTATGCAGCGATGCTTGAGGAATGCTCGAATCTGGGCTTTTCAAGCTGTATCGGATCGTGTGTGAAACCGCTTGTGGTAGCCGTTTTGTTTTTTGGCGTGGGCCTGGTGTTATATCGGTTAAGGCCTTCGGAGGCCGCCGGGAAGGCCATGGCCTTTAAATGGTCGAAGGCGCCCATTAAATTTCTCTTGGTTGTGCCGTGTACGATCGCCATGGGAATCTTGTTCTGGACCGTGTACTACAGCATCGCGTGGGCAGCATTCGGCTTTTTGATGGGCCTGTTTATCAGCCATGCGATCATTGAGATCATTTACCATTTTGACTTTCGGAAGCTGTTTGCGAACCTTCCGCAGATGGGGATGTGTGCGGCGCTTTCCCTGGCGGCGATCGGAATCTTCCGGTTTGACCTGATCGGCTTTGACCGGTATGTCCCGAAGGAGGCTGATTTTTCGTCTGCCTCTGTCAGTATCGGGCGGTTGAGCGACTGGAACGACTATGGCCTTCCGGTGCTCCGTGAGGATGGGAGCTATAGCTGGAGATCCCTGAATGAGTTCGATTATGTGGAGGGCAACATGCAGTTTACGGATTATGCGCTGGTCCGGGCAGTTGCAGAGGCGGGTATCCTGCAGGCGGCCGAAAACAAGGAAAAACGGCTGCATGGGGGAGACAATTTCTACGTCTATTATACGGATGAAGAAGAAAGCGGAACGTATTGGTCTTATGTAAGCGTGGGGTATCATCTAAAAAACGGAAAAACGGTATATCGCAACTATTCGGTGGACGTTTATGCGCTGCGAGAGGAGATCGAAACGATCTATGCGACGGCAGAGTATAAAAAGGGCCTGTATCCGGCCATGAATTTTACTGATGATTCAACGACAGGCATCTATTCCCTGAAGGCAGGACAGATCGCAGAGGTCTCGACAAACCCGGATTTCTGTGCCGAACTTCTCTCTGCATACCAGGAGGAGCTTTCCGCGCTCACACTCACCGAGCGGGCAGAGGAGAAGCCGGTTCTTGCACTGCGCTTTTTGAGCACGGCCGAGCTTGACTATCTGCGGGCAATCACAAAGAGCAGACGTCCGAATTACACCGGGGATTTCATGCTGGATGACATGAATGCAGTGAACTTCTTTGCCGTTTACCCCTCGTTTACGAGAACGATCGAACTCCTGGATCAGGCGGGGATTGATGTATATGAGAAGATTTCCGCAGAGAACGTGGAGAGAATTGAAATTTGCAGCCGTTATACGTATAAGGCCGATTCGGAATGGAACAGAGACAAAGAGGATTACCCGGAATACGATGAATATGCCGCAGAGTATACGACAGCGGCAGAGGCTGTCAGCACGGTCAGCCAGAGCGTATATCGGAGTAAAGAGGACAGATGGATCACGATCCTTGAAAATGACGGAAGCGCCGCAGGCAGACAGAGGATCCAGGAGGTGCTTGAAAACGTTGTCCCAGGGGATCTGATGCGTATGAACGATCTCTGTACGCGCAATTATGGGCTGGAGGTACGGATCTTCCTAAAGAGCATGAACGAGGGACGGAGTCGCTCGGAGCAGGAATATCTGGAGTACTATTTTGACAGCGAGGAGATCCCCGAGTTTTTAAAGGCTATGGTCGGATATGAGGAGGCTGAGAATTATAATATCAGCTATGGCCTGGACGGAGAAAGGGATTGACTTTGATTCTTTGATTCGTTAAGATGTAGACAGGACAGGCGGCCGGGCCGGCCGCCCTTAACGAAAGGAGAGACAAAGGATGACGTTGTTTGATGACGTAAGACGCAGTCTGTCCCATGCAGGAAAACAGGCGGCGGAGAAGACGAAGGAGCTCACAGATACGGTCCGGATCCGGGCAAAGCTGGGATCGGAAAGGGAGGAGCTCGAAAAGCAGTTTGCGGTGGTCGGAAGGGAAGTCTGTGCGGCGGCGCGGCCGGAGGATCAGGAGCGCTTTGCCGCTTCCTTTGGAGAGATCGCCGCTATACAGGAACGGATCGTGAAGCTTGAGAAGGAGCTGGCTGCTCTGGATGGACGTGTATTCTGCGTAGAGTGCGGAGCCCGGATTGAAAAGGGTGCTGTATTCTGCAGCAAATGTGGCGCGAAGGTAGGAGAGATGCCGGAGGCAGAGGCCACACAGGATGCCGCCGGTGAGGAGGCTCCTATTGAGAGGGAGGCTGCTAAAGAGACGGTTGAAGCGGAGTCTGGAGAGCCGGAGAAGGCCGATTGTACAGCGACCCCGGAAGTGATATCGGGCCGGGAGGAAATGTAAGGTTGTAAAAAGAAAGAAAACGAAAAAGGGGGCAGAAAATGCCCCCGAAAAACGGCATGGCTTTGGACCATGTCGTTTTGCTGTTTTATAGGACAAAAAGCCCTGATGGGGCAAGTAGAGCACGGCCGGTCAGCCGCGCGGGCCGTGTTCTTTTGGCCTTCGCTCGGAGAGAAAAAGCCCGGCCAGAGCAAGCCCCGTTCCTGCGGCGGTCAGAGGCGTGAGGGGATCCCCCAAGATAAGCGCCGAGGAGGCGATGGTGATGACAGGAACGATGTAAATATAGACACTGGTCTTCACGGGGCCTAGTATTTTGACGGCCAGATTCCAGGTGACAAAACAGAGGGCAGAGGCTCCAAGGCCCAGATAGACCAGATTTGACAGGTATGTCAGGCTGGTAAGGCGCGCCGGTTCAAGCCGGAAGCCAAGAAGGAGTGCGGCCGGCAGCATGAACAGGACTCCGTAAAAAAATATCCGGCGTGTGGCAGGGATCGTACCATATCCATAGGCGGTGATTTTTTTTATCAGCACGGAATAGAGGGCCCACAGAAGGGCGGCGGACAGAGCCAGCAGGTCTCCGGCCGGGTTTAGCTTGAGTTCTATGCCGTTGAAGCAGATCAGAAAGACGCCTGCCATGGCCACGACGAAGCCAAGCAGAAAACCCGGATGCAGCTTTTCCTCTCCTTTTAACAGCAGACGGGTCAGGAGAGCCGTGAAGAACGGGGCTACGGATACGATGACACTCACGTTGGAGGCCATCGTGTAGGTGAGGGCGATGTTTTCCAGTAAATAGTACAGGCAGACGCCGCAAAGGCCGGCCGCGGCGAAGATGAGCTCCTGTCCCTTGGAGGATGTTTTGAAGCGGCGTGGGCAGGCGGCGAACAGCGCTAGATAGCCGAGAACAAAGCGGAATAAAAGAATTTCGACCGGCGAAAAGGCGGTCAAAAGAATTTTGGTTGAGACAAACGTCGTACCCCAGATCAGGCTGGTGAGCAGGGCACAGGCGTGTCCGATCGTGTTTTCGCGATGCATGGTTTTTATCTCCTCGTCCGATATTGATTGGATCGCATGTCCTTCGGACATGCGATCCCTCCGGGGGATGCGCCCGGATTTCTGCGGTAAACGCAGAAACCGGAATGCGCAGTACAATCTCTGTCGAGATTATACCACTCAAAAAGGCAGATGTCTTGTAAAATATTTTTTATTCTTTAGAGGATTGCCAAAAATATCCGGGGGAGAGGGTATATGCGTACCTGCATCATGGCAAAACGGTTTTTGATACAGGGCTGGAGATGGAGCTTTTGCAGGAATACCCCTGGCTGGAGGAGTATAAGGAACACAGCTAATGGCATGAGATTGCCCGACAAAAAGACCGGGGCGCGTTTCTTACGGGAGAGACGGCTCCGGTCTTGCCTGCATTAAATTATATCAAATCCTACCCCTCTCCGTTCCAGCAATACGTACAAAGCTTGCACGGCTCGATTCCAATGGATTCCTTGAGGTCGTCCAGGCGGTGGAAACGGAGTGTTGTGAAATGCAGGCGCTTGCGGATTTCCTCGACCATCTCTTTGTAATTCTGGCTGTCCGGGTCGGAGTAATCGGCAAGGGTTTCCTTTGAAACGGAATCGCCCTCGCGTTCGCGGATGACGCGTCTGGTAATGAGATCATAGTCCGAGGTGGAACGGGAAAAATTTAAGTACGGGCAGGCGAAGGTGAGCGGCGGGCATGCCGGGCGCACGTGAACCTCCTTTGCACCGCTCTGATATAAAAATTCCGTCGTCTCGCCGAGCTGGGTGCCGCGGACGATGGAATCGTCGATCAGCAGGAGCTTTTTCTCACGGATCAGGGAATCCACAGGGATGAGCTTCATTTTTGCGATCAGATTCCGCTGCTTCTGGCTCGTCGGCATGAAGGAACGGGGCCAGGTGGGCGTATACTTGATAAACGGACGCGAGAACGGGATTCCGGATTCATTTGAATAGCCGATCGCGTGGGCGATGCCGGAATCGGGAACACCGGCCACGCTGTCAGCCGTGACATCGGTATCACGTCTGGCTAACAGCCTCCCGCAGTTGTAACGCATCTGCTCGACGTTGACGCCTTCATAGCTGGCGTTTGGGTAGCCGTAGTAGGTCCATAAAAAGGAGCAGATTTTCATTTCCCGGCGTGCCGGACTTAAGACCTCGACGCCCTCGGGCGTGATGAAGTCGACCTCACCGGGGCCGAGCTCGGAATGATGATGGTAGCCAAGGTTTAAGTAGGCGAAGTTTTCAAAGGAAGCACAGAACGCGCCCTCCTTGTGTCCGATGGTGATCGGGGTTCGGCCGAAGCGGTCACGGGAGGCGAAGATCCCTTTTGAGGTCAGCAAAAGGATGGACATGGAGCCCCGGATCTTTTCCTGTGCGTACAGAAGGCCGTCTACGAGCGTGTCCTGCTGGTCAATCAGGGCCGCCACGAGCTCGGTGGAGTTTACACGCCCGCCGCTCATACCCATGAAGTGTACATGCCCATTCTCATATCCCTCACGGATCAATGCTTCTTCGTTTTTGATCACGCCTACGGTGGCTAGGGCGTAGTGGCCATGGTGGGAGCGGATGAGGAGCGGCTGCGGGTCCATATCGGAAATGCAGCCGATGCCGAGCCGTCCCTCGAGCTCATCTAAGTCGTGGTCAAATTTGGTGCGGAACGGGGAATTCTCAATGTTGTGTATGGAGCGCTGGAAGCCGTTTGCACCGTATACGGCCATGCCTCCGCGCCTGGTCCCGAGATGGGAATGGTAATCGACTCCGAAAAACAGATCCAGCGTGCAGCTCGTTTTGGAAGCTACGCCAAAAATTCCGCCCATATGATTTCTCCTTTGGTTTTTGTAACGACGTTACAATTATTTTTCTCCGACGAGGTTGGTAAACATGGCTCCGGCGGCCAGAAGGACGATGCCGAAGGTGACGGACCAAAAGTCCAGTGTGTCAAGCATGGAAAAGAGGCCGGTATTGATGAAAATCGCAACGGGGGAGGCCAGGACAAGCCCCAGAATTGCACAATAGGTCTCGACTCCGAACCGGTCGAACAGGAATGTGATGAGTTTGGCAATTAAAAAAATCCCCAAAATGATACCGATCCCGAATGGCGTCAGCAGCAGGAAGCCGTGTACCATGCCCGCGGGTTCCATGGCGCGAAGGGCGTCGAAAAAGCCTTTAATCGTATTGATGATCCCGTAATAGTAGCCGAAGATCATCAACATCATGGAACCGGAGACACCGGGGATGACCATCGTGGCAGAGGAGATAACCCCGAGTAGGAACAGGATCGCCATACTGCCCGCGTTTACGGGTATGCGGGTAAGGCCCGCCTCCCCGACCTTTAGAAGCGGAAGGACGGCGCAGACGAAAAAGGCCAGAAGGAAGGCCGCGATTCCGCAGATGCCGATCTTTCTTTTATGCCTGGTGTGCATGTTTTTTCTGAGAGCCGTAAGGAGGATCGGGATTCCGCCTAAAATCAGGCCGACGAAAGCCATACAGGTCACGAAGGTGTGTTCGGCCAGCAGGTATTCGATGACGTAGGTAAAGCAGACGATTCCGAGAACGCAGCCGATGAGGATCGGGAGCAGAAAGGAGATGCTTTTTTTGAAGGATTCAAGGAGGCTGGAGATGCTGCCGATCAAACGGTCATAGATCCCCAAGGAAACCGCCATGGTCCCGCCGGAGACGCCGGGGATCACATTGGCGACACCGATCAGCATTCCCTTGAAAATGTTGAATAGAAACTGCATTTGATTTCTCCTGTGATGATATGGAAATTTTGAACCTCTTTATTATACATGATCGGAATCGTTTATTCAAGAGGAAAACATGCTTGTAACCTTTTTAAGAGTGTGATAAACTACATGTTAAAATGAAAAAGAGAGAGGAGCAGAACATGGAAAAGCAAAAAAGGAATCTTGAGACGATCTGCATCCAGGCGGGCTGGCAGCCAAAGAACGGGGAATCGCGCGTCCTGCCGATCTATCAGAGCACAACGTTTAAATATTCGACGAGCGAGCAGATGGGGCGCCTGTTCGACCTGGAGGAGGACGGCTATTTTTATACGCGTCTGGCGAACCCGACAAACGACGCGGTGGCGGCGAAGATCTGTGAGCTGGAGGGCGGTTGCGCGGCCATGCTGACCTCGTCGGGGCAGGCGGCGAATTATTATGCCGCCTTTAATATCTGTAATGCAGGCGATCATATCATCAGTGCGGCCACGATCTACGGCGGCACCTCAAACCTGTTTACCGTCACGATGAAGAAACAGGGCATCGACGTGACATTGGTGGACCCAGATGCGCCCGAGGAGGAGATCGAAAAGCTGTTTCGTCCGAATACGAAGGCGGTCTTTGGGGAGACGATCGCCAACCCGGCGCTCGTGGTGCTGGATATCGAAAAATTTGCACGGCTGGCGCACCGGCACGGCGTGCCGCTCATTGTGGATAATACGTTTGCAACGCCGATCAACTGCCGGCCGTTTGAATGGGGGGCCGATATCGTGACCCATTCGACGACAAAATATATGGACGGCCATGCGATGGCTGTGGGCGGCTGCATCGTGGACAGCGGCAATTTTGATTGGGATGCGCATGCGGAGAAATTTCCGGGGCTCACGACGCCGGATGATTCGTATCACGGAATCGTGTATACAGAGAAGTTCGGAAAAAAGGCATACATCACGAAGGCGACCGCGCAGCTTATGCGTGATCTGGGCTCGATCCCGTCGCCGATGAATTCCTTCTTATTAAATATCGGGCTCGAGACGCTGCATCTGCGTGTGCCGCGCCACTGTGAAAATGCGAAACGGGTGGCCGAGTGGCTGGAGGCGAGAGAGGATGTGGCCTGGGTCAATTATCCGGGGCTGCCCGGGAGTCAATACCATGCGCTTGCGTCAAAATATATGCCGAACGGGAGCTGCGGCGTGATCTCCTTCGGCTTAAAGGGAGGCCGGGCGGCTGCGGCTGGCTTTATGGACCGGCTGAAACTGGCGGCGATCGTGACGCATGTGGCCGACGCCAGGACGTGTGTCCTGCATCCGGCGAGCCATACCCACAGACAGCTTTCTGACGAGCAGCTCGTGGAGGCGGGCGTCGATCCGTCGCTCATCCGTTTGAGTGTCGGGATCGAGAATGTGGAGGACATTCTTGCAGATTTGAAACAGGCTTTGGAATGACGTCCAAAGCCCCTTAAGAAAGGGAACAGGCTTGGAAAGAACGGGAAAAAGCACCATTGAGACGGTGAAGGGAAAAGGAAAACGGGGCTTGCTGCGGCTTGTGTTTGGGCGTACGACATTCTTCGTATTGTTTACGCTTCTTCAGGCGGCAGTGCTGGTTTGGATCTATCTGTGGCTGGACAACAAGTACCGCGCCTACGGCTATGGGCTTTTTAATCTGGTCGGGGCAATCCTGGCCGTCAAGATCTTAAACGAGAAGCAGAATGCGAGCTTTAAGATGGCATGGCTTGTCGTTGTGCTTTTGTTTCCGGTATTCGGCGGCCTGTTTTATCTGTTTGTCCAGTTCCAGCTTGAGACGAAGGTGCTGGCGGCCAAGATCCGGGACATCGACGGACGAACCGGGCATTATCTGGTGCAGAGTCAGGCCGTCTACGAGGAGCTGGAAAAAAAGAGCCCGCAGAGCACAAATCTCTGCAGGTATCTCGGTGAACGGTGCAGATTTCCCGTGTACGGGAGGACTCATGTACGCTATTATCCGCTCGGAGAGGACTTTTTTGCGGAGCTGCTGCCGAAGCTTCGGGAGGCCGAACGCTTTATTTTCCTGGAATATTTTATCATCGCGCCCGGCGTCATGTGGGACTCCGTTTTAAAGATCCTGGAGGAGAAGGCAGCGGCGGGTGTGGAGGTACGTGTGCTGTATGACGGTATGAACTCCTTCTCCAATCTTCCGCATGATTATCCGAAGGAGCTGGAGGCAAAGGGGATCCGCTGCCGCGTCTTTAACCCGATCCGCCCGGCAATCTCCACGAGCCAGAACAACCGGGACCATCGGAAGATCCTGATTATTGACGGGCATAAGGCCTATACAGGCGGCCTGAATCTGGCAGATGAGTACATCAACCGAAAGGTGCGTTTCGGTCATTGGAAGGACAATGCGGTGGAGCTTCAGGGGGATGCGGTCAAAAGCTTTACGGTGATGTTTTTAAAAATGTGGGATGTATGTGTACGGAAGCTCGAATATGCCTGCGATTACAGCCTATATCTGAATGTCGGGACAGAGGCGCCCATATCTGTGCTTGGCAAAGAGGGCTTCGTGATTCCGTTTTCCGACAGCCCGTTAGACAATGAACCTGTAGGACACCGGGTCTATCTGGATATCATTTACCAGGCACGGAAATATCTGTACATCATGACGCCGTATCTGATTCTGGATGACGATATGTCTACAGCGCTCAACTATGCGGCCAGGCGGGGCGTTGACGTCGTGATTGTCATGCCGCATATCCCGGATAAAAAGTATGCGTTTATGCTGGCGCACACGTATTATCCGGAGTTGATCGAGGCCGGAGTGAAGATTTACGAGTATCTGCCAGGCTTTGTCCATTCCAAGACATTTTTGAGCGACGGAGAGCAGGCTGTGGTCGGCTCGATCAACCTGGATTTCAGAAGCCAGTATTTGAATTTTGAGAGTGCTGTCTATCTGTGCCAGAACCCGGCGATCGAGGAAATCCGCGCGGATTTTGAAGACACACTGAAAAAATGCGTGCGGATGACGACGGAGAGTTGCGAGGCGTTGCCGTTTGTACACCGGTTCCTGGGATCGACCCTGCGGCTGATCGCGCCGCTCATGTAGCCGGTTCCGATGCGGTACAGGACGTCGTATCCTTTATACAAAGGCGTTATAAAGGCGCATTTCGTATAGCATGCGATAGATCTTATCGGGATAGAGCCCGATGTACTCGTCAAGCTGGGGTTGGGTGAGAGCCGTTTCCTGGATATAGTCAAACAGGATATCCGCGCAGGCAGAGGGGGCTTCATCGGCATATTCGTCCACATCCTTTAAAAGGTCAAGGAACTGCAGAATCTGATAATTGTCGTCTGTCACCGTTACGCGGGGGCGGCGGAGGATGATCTCCTGCCCGCCGATCTGAATCTCACGGTATTTGCCGCCGGCACGGTTGGATACGATCTCGAGGACATACGGGGCCTGCGCGCGGAGGCCGAGCTGGTTGGCGAAGGTATGACCGGAGTAATAGCCTTCGATCTGTTTACAGCGCCAGACATATTTGTAGTAGGCGACCAGGGAGGGGGAGAGAGGAGGCGTGGCGCCATCCTCCGACGGGGCAGGGAAGTAATAGACGCCGGCCTCATAGCGAAGGAGCTTTCCTGCATCGCAGAGCATTTTAAATGACTGCCGGAGACTCGTGTCGCTGACAGAGGGGAGTTTGATGTCAGAGAGGAAGATTGGTTCATCGGTTTCGTAATGGTCTAAGAGGTATTGGTACAGCATGGAAAATTCCTCCTAACGGATCGTTGAAATGGATTTCTAAATGTGTTAAGATTAGAATAACATAAATGAGACAAGAGAGTCAATAGGTGTTATTTATAAAGTGAATGAAGCCGGTACATTTGAGTTACTGTTCACATAGGTCTGCGCACTTGCTGCGCCGACCGTGCGAAAGGCTGGGCTTGCGAGCAAAAATCTCTCTATACTCCGTTTCGATCGGTCCTTGACAAGCGCCACTGGCGCTTAAGACTGCCGAAGGCAATTTGCATGGATTTTTGTATGCTGCTGTGAACGGAGTGAACAGTAACACATTTGATGACAGGAGCGTGGAGCCCAGGACAGGGAGCAGTATGAAAAACTCCAAAATTACGGAAGGAAGCGGTATTGTCAGTACCAATGAAAGAATAACTCTTTATCATGGTTCAAAATCGGGAATTCATGGTGCTATTATGCCTGCAAGCCGGAGGTACTGTGATTTTGGAAAAGGTTTTTATATGGGAACCGACTGAACTCAGCCGCTTACTTTAATTTGCAACTACCCGAATGCCAAAATTTATACATTATGTGTTGACCTGTCAGGTCTTAGAATTTTTGATGTGGATGTGGGATTGGACTGGGCATTATTAATCTCATATAATCGTGGTAAGCTGGAGGCAGCAAAATATTTACCGGTCTATAATCGTTTGGCTGATTTTAGCAGAGACTGTGATGTGATAATGGTTATATTGCAAACGATTGTTTGAACTTGCACAAAAAAACGGATATGACTGCCCGGCGTTCATAGAAGCTTTTATGACCAGCAGGGCCGCTGCTCTTGATGATTTCTATGATTGGCTGCAATGGGCAGGAGAGGAATACATTCTGGAGGAGCTGGACGATGAAATAGGCGGACTTAAGAGAGCCGGTACGATTTATACGGCGGAAGTCATGCACTGGACAGGATACGTCTATCGGTATTGGCACTACTACACAAATGAATGCAGCCGTGAAATATATAAAATTGCGGATGCAGAAACAATGAACGAATGCTGGCTTGGATTCCACACGTTTGATGTCGAGATGGCCATTAATGATTTAAAAGAGATCTATAATTCTTAGCTTCTCCGCATGGACTTGTTCCGTGCGGATTTTTATATGCAGGCCCACATGGAGGAATATGCTGCTAAGGCGGGGTGTGGGCCGCACGGCGGGCAGGGGGAAGTCTTCGCTGTGCGCCCGGAAAAAGCCCCCCTGAAAGTTTGGAAATTTTTCACAGGATTTCACAAAATCAACACATTCGTCTGGTAATCTTTAGGCGGCAAAACGAAAATTGAGAGGAGGCACATGGGATGCAGGGAAGGAAAATGGCAGCGCTTGCGATTGTGTGTGCGGTTTCGACAGGAGCGGTGACGAGCACGTATGCGGCGAGTTCCACCTTTGAGATGAGGAGAAAGGTGGTCAGCCTTTTAGGAATCCTGACGACGAGCAGTCTGAACGAGAATGTGACAAGGCAGGAATTTGCCAGGATGCTTGTGCGGGCGTCGGAATACCGGAATCTGACGAAGACGGGCAGCAACGTTGCCGTTTTTGCGGATGTGGCAAGTACAGGCGAGTACGCTTCCGAGATCCGGACGGCAGCGGCCAATGACTGGATGAGCGGCTATCTGGGCGGGAGCTTTAAACCGGAGGAGCCTGTGACCATGCGGGATGCAACGAAGGCGGTGTTAGGACTCCTCGGCTATACGAACGAGGATTTTTCGGGAAACTTAAAGGAGAGCCGCCGGGCAAAATTTGTTTCCTTATCTCTGGATTCCAATCTGTACCGGGAGGAAGACGAGGTTCTGACGAGAGAGGACTGCATCAACCTGTTTTATAATCTTATGAAGGCGGAGATGAAAGGCGGCGGCCAGTACGGCAGCCGGGTATTTGAACTGACGTATAACGCGGATGGCGAGGTCAACACTTCCTCGATTCTCGACAACAGCCTGCGCGGGCCGAGGATTTTAAACCGGAGCAGCAGGAATTTAAAGAGCCTGGTTCCCTTCGCGCTGCGGGATGCGACCATGTTTTTAAACGGGGAGGCGGCCAGTGAGGGGGAAATCAACGACAGCGCCACAGTGATCTATTACCATGAGGAGACGAAGATGATTTTCGCCTACTCCGATGACGGTGAGAATAAGGGCGCGACGAAGGGGCGCATCAAGGCGATTTATTATGATTCCACGGACCCGTTTACGCCGGTGCGCGTGGTTTTAAATACGTACCATCAGGATAACGCGGACGATGGAGACGAGTTTAAATTGACGAGCTCGGAGATTCAATACTTGTTTTCGGTTTACGGGGAGTTTGAGGTCGGAGACGATGTGGCGCTTGTATGGGAAAAGAGCGGCAGCGAGGAAAATGCGGCGTACACCGTGGTTGACGTCGTCGGAGATTATTGAGGGAGCTTGATAAATGGGAATGGAAGAAACAAAAACAAAAAGGAAACGCAGAAGGAGGGGGAAAAGGCTCCTTTTTAGCAGCATAATCGTACTTGTCGTGTTGATCAGCGTGCTTTTCTATATGAGAAATCAGCGGGCGAAGACGGCCGCGGCGCAGGGATCCTCGGTTCAGACGGCGGCAGTGAGGCGGATGGACATCACATCCGAGCTCACGGCCTCTAGCTCGCTCTCGCCGAAAGATACGTATGAGGTGACCTCGCTTGTTGAGGGAGAGATTCTGGAAGCGGATTTTGAGGAGGGCGATGTGGTCGAGAAGGGGCAGGTGCTTTACCGGATCGATGCGTCCTCGATGGAGAGCGATCTGAGCACGGCGCAGACCTCGCTCGTGCGTGCGCAGGAGAGCGTGGCGTCGGCGAAGGAGGAGTACGGGGAAGCAGCCTCAAAGCTTTCCGGCAACAGCTATAAATCCACGGCCTCCGGCTATATACAGACGCTTTATGTAAAAGAAGGCGACAAGGTGAGCGGCGGCACGAAGCTTGCCGACCTTTACGACGATTCGGTCATGAAGCTGACGGTCCCGTTTTTGACTGCGGAGGCGGAGCAGATCGCTCCGGAGATGACCGCTGTGCTGACCTTGGAGGACACAGGAGAGCAGCTTGAGGGAACGGTCACGAATGTGAGCAGCCTGGAGATCTCGCTGTCGGGCGGCCGGCTGGTGAAGAATGTGACGATCGAGACGGCAAATCCGGGCGGCCTGACCATAAAGACACAGGCGACGGCGCAGATCGGAGATTTTATCTGCGGCGCCGAGGGGACGTTTGAGGCTAAGACGGAATCGGTACTGTCTGCGGATCTTTCAGGGAACCAGGCGCTGGAGGTTGAGAGCCTTTTGGTGGCCGAGGGAAGCTTTGTTGAGGCCGGAACAGCGATTTTTACGGCCACGGAACAGTCGGCGAGGAAGTACATAAAAAATTTTGAGGACAGCTTAAACGCCGCAAACGACAGCCTGGAGAACGCGAAAAACAAGCTGGGCAATACGCAGGACAGCATTGAGGACTATACGATTACGGCGCCGATTTCCGGCACGATCGTAACGAAGAATTCGAAGGCGGGAGATAAGATCAGCCGAAATTCCGGGAGCTCTACGGCGATGGCGGTCATCTATGATCTGTCGGCGATGAGCCTTGAGATGTCGGTCGATGAGCTGGACGTCAGTGCGGTAAAGGTCGGGCAGTCTGTGGAGATCACGGCGGACGCCGCAGAGGGCGAAACATTTACGGGGACTGTGACGAATGTGAGCCTGCAGGGCAGCTATTCCAACGGGGTAACGAATTATCCGGTGACGGTGACGCTTGACGAGACCGGGGAGCTGCGGCCGGGTATGAATGTGGATGCGAAAATTATCCTGGACAGCTCCGAGCAGACCTTGTGTATTCCGGCCGGGGCATTGCTGCGCGGAAACCGGGTGTATGTAAAAGACACGGAGACCGGTTCCCGAAAAAAGGAGTCCGGGACCGGAACGGGGGCGGAAGAAAAGGAGAAGATCGACCAGGAGGAAAGCGGGTCGGAAAGAAGGCGGGAGGCCGACCAGGAGCCGGAAGAAGGGCAGGTGACCGAACGGCCGGATACGACGGAAGGCGGCCGGGAGGGGGAATCGGAAAATCGGACGGAAAACAGCCGGGAGAGCGGCGGAAAAACCGGCCGGGATTCGAATGCTCCGGATGGCTTTCATGTTGTTTCGGTGGAGACCGGAATCATCAACGACGACTATGTAGAGATTTTGTCCGGGCTTTCTGAGGGAGACGAGGTTTATGTGGATCCGAATGCGGGCAGCACGGCGAACACCTGGCAGATGATGGGGCCGGGCGGCATGGGAGGTCCCGGCGGTATGGGAGGCCCCGGCGGAGGAAACAACGGCCGGGGAGGAGCTCCCGGCGGAAGGCGATAAGGGAGATTTTTATGACAGAAGCGGCAGGAAAGGAAAAAGAGCCTCTGATTTCGTTACGGGGCATCCACAAGATCTATTATATGGGTGACGAGGAGGTACGGGCAAACGACGGGATCGACTTAGAGATCCGGGAAGGGGAATTTGTGGCGATCGTCGGAAAGTCCGGAAGCGGCAAATCAACGCTCATGAATATCATCGGCGCGCTCGACGTCCCGACTGACGGAGAATACTGCCTGGGCGGCCAGGATGTGAGTGACATGACGGACAATGAGCTCGCCGAGATCCGCAACCGCATGATCGGCTTTGTATTTCAGCAGTATAATCTGCTGCCAAAGCTGAATCTTCTGGAAAATGTGGAGCTTCCGCTCCTCTATGCAGGGTTAGATGCAAAGGAGCGGAGGGAGAAGGCGCTCGCGTCGCTTGAGAGGGTCGGGCTCAAGGAAAAATGGCGCAATTATCCGAACCAGCTTTCCGGCGGCCAGCAGCAGCGCGTCTCGATCGCCAGGGCATTGGCGGGAAATCCGTCTTTGATCCTGGCCGACGAGCCGACCGGCGCCCTGGATTCGAAGACTGGGCGCGAGGTGCTTGATTTTTTAAAGAAGCTCAACGAAGACGGCAATACGATCGTCATGATCACGCATGACAATGCGATCGCCGTTGAGGCGCGGCGCGTGGTGCGGATCCATGACGGGCAGATCAATTTTGACGGAGATGTGAAAGACTATGCTGCAATCCTTTAAGATGGCCTTAAAAAGTATATGGGGCAACAAAATGCGCTCATTTCTCACGATGCTTGGTATCATCATTGGCGTGGCATCTGTGATTATTCTCGTGAGCATCGTAAACGGCTACATGTCCTATATGGTGGAGAGCTTTACCAGTATGGGTGTGAACCGGATCACGGTGCGCTATACCGCGCTGCCGTCCCGAAGTATTGATGTGGACGAATTTTATGATTTTTATGAGGAAAACGGGGAACTGTTCGAGAGCATGTCGCCGAACGTATCCGTAAATGTGACGGTTAAGCACGGAACGGATGCAATGGAACAGACTTCGGTAACCGGATGCAGCGAGGAATACCTGGATATCATGGGATATGAACTGGAGTGCGGGCGAAATCTGTTGTACTCGGATATGGCTGCCAGACAGAAGGTGGCGGTTGTCGGGGCCTACGTGGCGTCGGAGCTTTATGGCAGTCTCGAAAATGCGCTCGGCGAGACGGTCAAGCTGAACGGGGACGGTTACACGATCGTAGGAGTGATCGAACGGCAGACAGAGGAAACGTCTGATTTTTCCGACGGCTGCGACGACGATTTCGTCTGGCTTCCGTATTCGCGGGCAGTGAAAATGTCACGGAATGCGAGCATAACAAATTATATTTTTACGTCCCGGGATATCAGCCAGTCCGGCACATGTACGGATACGCTGAAGGCGTTTTTGCAAGAGAAGATGAAAAGCGACAGCCTGTACTCGGTGACGGCGATGAGCGCATTGATGGATTCTTTAAATGAGCAGATCGCCATGATGTCAATGATGCTTGGCGGGATCGCGGGGATTTCTCTGCTGGTCGCAGGCGTCGGCGTCATGAATATTATGCTGGTATCGGTGACGGAGCGCACGCGGGAGATCGGCATTCGGAAGGCCCTGGGGGCAAAGCGCAGCGTGATCTTACAGCAGTTCGTGATCGAGGCGGCTGTCACCAGCACAATCGGCGGCATAGTGGGAATTGCGTTCGGTTCGCTTGCCAGCGTCGGGATCGGCACACTCATGGGGATCGACGCACCTCCGACGGCGACGGCCGTACTCGTCTCCTTTACGGTATCGGTCGGCATCGGGCTTTTATTTGGCTATGCACCGGCGAGCCGTGCGGCGCGGTTAAATCCGATCGATGCGCTTCGAAGTGATTGACAAACGTATGTTTGTACGGTATGCTGTTTGTGTGACTGTATCTGGGGCTATATGCCTCTGAGACAGAAGTAGATATAAAAGAGGTGAAAACGAATGCATGATACAAACAAGCAGTCCGTATGTAGATGTAACTGGTGTAATTTGAAAAACCCCCTTTATGTGGAATATCATGACAGGGAATGGGGCGTTGCGCAGCATGATGACGCGATGCTGTTCGAACTTTTGATTTTGGAAAGTTTTCAGGCGGGCCTCTCATGGGAGTGTGTTCTGAATAAACGGCAGAATTTCAGGCGGGCATTCGACGGTTTTGCGTTAGAGAGAATCTGTGGCTATGATACTAAAAAAATCGAAGCATTAATGGCAGATCCCGGTATCATCCGAAACCGCCGAAAAATCGAAGCGGCTATCAAAAATGCGCGCATTTTCCGGGCAATCCAACAGGAATATCTCTCCTTTGACGCCTATATCTGGCACTTTACTGATGGCCAAGTCGTCTATGAGACTGGAAAAGCGAGCTCTGAGCTGTCGGACCAGATATCCAAAGATTTAAAAAAGCGAGGCATGGGTTTTGTCGGCACAACGATCATCTATGCCTATCTGCAGGCAATCGGTGTGATTCATTCTCACGACGAAGAATGCTTCCTATATAAAGAGCAGAGTGATCCTACAACGGATTTTTGTTAAATAGAGAAGCCTTTCCGCATATACATAACAAAAACAGATAAGAGGAGAGTAGAGGATGAAGACAGTGGATATGCACTGTGATACGATAACAGAGCTTTATGCGAGACGCCTGGATGGAGATGCCTGTAATATGCAGGCCAACAGCCTGCATGTGGATCTAGATAAGCTTTCACGCGGCGGCTGCATGGTGCAGAACTTTGCCGTATTTGCCCACCGGGACCGTCTGCGGGGAAAAATGTCGATGGCGGAGTATGCATTCCGGGTCGTCGATTTTTTCCTGACGGAGCTACGGCGGTATCCAAAGCAGGTTGGGATCGCCAAATGCTTTGCGGACATGGAGGAGAATAAGAGAAACGGACGAATTTCTGCCATGCTGACCATGGAGGAAGGAGGAATCTGCGAGGGGAAGCTCGAATATCTGCGGATTTTTTATGAGCTCGGTGTACGCATGTTTACCTTTACCTGGAATTTTCCGAACGAGCTGGCCTTTCCGAACCGTGTGGAGTTTGACGGGGCACATGCTGGATGCTTCGTGCCGGAGACAGAACGGGGATTGACAAAGACAGGCTTTGCATTTCTTGAGGAGATGGAGCGGCTGGGAATCCTGGCCGATGTGTCGCACCTGGGCGATAAAGGAATTTTTGATGTGATCGAACATGCAAAACGGCCGTTCGTTGCCAGTCATTCCAACGCGCGGGCCGTCTGCGCCCATTCGCGTAATCTGACTGATCCGATGATTCGGGGGATCGCAGAGCATGGAGGCGTGATTGGTGTTAACTACTGCCCGGCATTTTTAAAGGACGGGGCAGACGGGGGAACGGTATCACTGGACGATGTAGTACACCATATCCGGCATCTGATTCAGACTGGCGGAGAGGAGTGCGTGGGGCTCGGTTCCGATTTCGACGGGACCCGGCTGTCATTCGAGATGAAGGACGCCGGAGATCTGCCGATTTTGGAAGAAAAGCTCCGTAAGGAGCGATTCACAGAAGAACAGATAGAACGAATTTTTTATAAAAATGTGATGCGTGTATACCGGGACGTGCTCTAGAGCGCGTCTGAAAATTGCTTTCTGACAGTTGTGTGTCACAATTCGTAGGAGAGTTGGCCCAAATAAACGTGGCGTAGAGGACTACGTTAAGTGAACTTGGGCCAAATATACCGCGAAATGGGGCGTGCAGAAGATAGGAATGAATTTTCAGATACGCTCCAAGCCGTACCCGGTTTTATTCGGGCCCCATCTCGGTGGGGTCTGCGGTATAGACTCCCTGCTCTGCCTTTTCTTGTAGTGTGGTGGCGGCCGCCTGCTTGCGGTACTGGGCGATAGCTTCGGCTATCTTCTGATGGATATAATCATCCTTGACGAGTTTCTGTTCTGCGTGGTCCAGATCGTCCAGATGAGAGACGAACAGGAAACGGCGGATTGCAAACAGGATCGCAACGGCAATAATGCCGATCAGAGATTCCATGATTGGAAGATGCTCAATTACGATCTGCCTGGCGATTGCAAACAACAGCACTTCGACGACGGAGTCAAGGTCATGGCGGCAGAACATCTTTAAAAGTTCAGTGCCGATGACCAGCTCAAAACTTTTTTTGATAAAATCATTGAGCTCGAAGCCATTATCCAGATACAGGCTGTAGAGATTGGCAGGGACATTTAAGAATGCGATCAAAAGAGCAATAATCAAGGTAACCGCGCAGGCGATTTCAAAATAGAGAGAGACTTTGAGAATGATATGCTGCGCCTTTTGGACACGGCGGATATAGTATTTCATAAGGGACCTCCAGGAAGGAATTTTTCAGATTTGTACAGAAATCTTTTTTCATTATACTGGAAAATCGTTGCTTGTGCAAGCAATTCGTAGAAGAAAATACAGGAAATACAGCAGATTTGACAATGGAGGGGGAGATCCTCAGAGGCCAGGGTGGGCAAATGGAGTAGTGCAGTCAGTCTTCCCAGACATCACAAGCAGGAAAAATATACAAAAAAATGTAAGACTTTTATTTTTGCATTTTATGGCGGTTTATGATAAACTGTGGTATAGAAATTTTGTAAATATTTCATGGAGTGATCAGCATGGCAGAAGATAAAAAAAAGGTCGATTACAAGCCCCCAATTCATAAAGCACAAAAGAACAGAAAACGCCAGCTTTATGAACGGTTGGCGATCGGGGCCGCCGCCGCGGGTGTCTGCCTCCTGGCAGGATGCAGTATATTTTTTGCAGGAAAGGCGTTGAGAAACCGAGGGCAGGATGTATCTGCGGATTCGACTGTCCCAGCAAAAGAGGCGGCTGCCCAGGCCGAGGCTGAATCGGAGAGTGCACAGCTTGCGTCCTCGCTTGCGGCATCTGTGGAGGCGTCAGAGGCGGAGTCCAGGGAAGCCGAACGCCAGGCGGCGATTAACGAGGTGATTGACTCGTATGCGAAGCTCGGGATCGTGCAGGTCTCCGGCTATTTGAATATTAGAAAAGGTGCAGAGCAGCAGGCACAGGTGATCGGGAAGTTGCCAGGAAACAGTGCATGTGAGATTCTTGAGGAGCTGGAGGGATGGTATAAGATCCGTTCAGGCGGAATTGAGGGCTATGTGAGCTCACAGTATGTGCTGACCGGTGAGGAGGCTAAGACGGCGGCGAGAGACTATGTGACGGAACGTGCGGTGGTCACGGTAGGCAGCCTGAATATCCGTACGGAGCCATCCATGGATGCCGATATCGTTGGGAAATGCCTGGAGGGCGAGCGGTATGAGATCGTGGACGAGACGGATGGCTGGTATCAGATCCCGGGCGGCTACATAGCGGCTGATTATGCAAACCGGCAGCTCTGCCTAAACGAGGCCAGAAAGCTTGATTTAAAGGCCATGGTGCTGACCTATTATGACAAGCCCGGCGTTTCCAATGTGACAAGCTATCTGAATATACGCGAAGGTGCGGGAGAAAAGGAAAAGGTAATCGCAAAGCTTCCGAGTTATGCGGGATGTGAGATTTTGGAGGAACTGGACGGTTGGTATAAGATCCGTTCCGGCAAGATCACGGGCTATGTAAAGAGCGATTACATTCTGACAGGTGACCAGGCCAGAGAGGCGGCTATGGAGCATGCACAGCTCATGGCGGTGGTGAGCACAGACCGCCTGAATGCGCGGACGGAGCCGAAGATGGATGCAAAGATCTGGACGCAGATCTCTAACAACGAACGCTACCAGGTCGTCTCGCAGCTAGACGGTTGGGTACAGATTGAGTTTGACGAGAGCAGCGATGATGAGGAGGGCGGCGGCGAGGCCACAACGGCGTTTGTGGCGTCGGAGTACGTGGAGGTACGCTATGCACTTTCGGAGGCAATCAAGTTCTCGCCGGCGGAGGAGAACGCGTCTTTACGCAGTCGGATCGTCAACTATGCAATGCAGTTTTTGGGAAATCCGTATGTCTGGGGTGGAACGAGCCTCACGCGGGGCGCCGACTGTTCAGGCTTTACGATGTCGGTCCTGAAAAATTTCGGAATTTCTCTGCCGCATTATTCTGGAGACCAGGCAAAACGCGGGAAACGGATTAACTCGAGCCAGATGCGGCCGGGTGATTTGATTTTCTATGGCAACAGCAGTGGCCGGATCAATCATGTAGCTATGTATATCGGCAATGGCCAGATCATTCATGCGGCCAGCCGTAAAAGCGGAATCAAGATTTCAACCTGGAATTATCGGACACCGCTCCGAATCGTGGATGTGATCGGGGATTAAGAGCGGCTTTCACGAATAGAATCCTCCTTTCTCGTGCAGACTATAAAAAAATGCGTGAGAAAGGAGTTTTTTATGGAAAATGCATTTTCGCCATGGTTCGGCTACGGGCCGGAGAATGTGGCAGAGGAGAACGGAGGCAGGTTTGGCCGTCAATCCCAGGGGCGTGATTCGCGCGGGAACAGTGCAAAGACGAAAGAGGAGGAGGAACGGATCAAAGAGAACGGGCAGCTTACGCTCGGTGGATCGAAGAAGGGAAAGATCCATCTTCTTTCCATCATTGGAGAGATCGAAGGGCATGAAAATCTTTCGGGCAGCACGAAGACGACGAAGTATGAACATATTCTCCCCAAACTCGCAGAGGTCGAGGATGATAAGGAGATTGAAGGCGTGCTGGTGCTAATCAATACGGTTGGCGGCGACGTGAGCTGCGGCCTGGCGCTGGCGGAAATGTTGGCATCGTTAAGTAAGCCTACAGTGTCGCTTGTCATCGGAGACAGCCATTCGATCGGCGTGCCGCTTGCGGTGGCGACGGATTATTCATTCATTGTCCCGACTGGAACGATGATGATCCATCCGGTCCGCATGAACGGCATGGTCATCGGCGCGGTGCAGACATACGACTATTTTGAGATGATACAGAATCGGATTCTTAGCTTTGTATCGAGCCACAGCGGGATTACGTATGAGCATTTAAAGGAGCTGATGCATAATACGAAGATGCTTACAAAGGATCTGGGGACGGTTCTGGTAGGCAAGGACGCGGTAAAGGAGAAGCTGATCAACGAAGTGGGCGGGATCAGGGAAGCACTCAGCAAACTGTATGAGATGGCTGATGCGAAAAAATGAGGATGGCAAGCAGTACAGAGAAAGGCTTTTAATGGGATCATCTGCCATTAAAAGCCTTTTTCTCATCCATGGTTTTGGCCGGGACAATGAATGAATAATCCGTCGCCACCGCGAGCGGCACACCGAAATATAAAGAAAATAAAAGATTATGATGTGGAAAAAGTGTGCTATACTATAAGAAACAGATTGGATAGGATGTGGGCAATGAACGATAAAGTGTATGAATATGAATCTCTGATTTATAAAGCGGGCGAGACAGGCGGCGCTTATGTTATTTTTCCTTATGATATTAGGAAAGAGTTTGGGCGGGGTAGAGTGAAGGTACACGCCACGTTTGACGGGGAGCCGTATGATGGCAGCATTGTAAATATGGGAGTAAAGAACTCTGACGGGAGCGTATGTGCTGTTATTGGCGTGCGTAAGGATATCCGTTTTCGTATAGGCAAGCAGCCAGGGGACAAAGTCCTGGTGACAGTCAGGGAACGGGAATAGAGAAGGAGGGATGAAAGATGTGGACATGTCCGAAGTGCGGACGCACATTTAAGAAACAAGAGCAGAGTCATTACTGCGGTAAAGCGCCGGAAACGGTGGATGAATATATTATGGCACAGTCAGAAGATGTACAGCAATATTTGAAAGAGATAAGAGAGACACTTCGTATGGCGCTGCAGGAGGCGGAGGAGAGAATCTCATGGAGCATGCCGGCTTATTGGAATAAGCACACCATCATTCAGTTTGCCGGATTTAAAAAACATGCTGGTCTGTATCCGGGGCCGGAGGCCGTTCAGAGGTTTTCCGAACGCTTGAAAGAATATAAGACCAGTAAGGGGGCCATACAGCTTCCATATAACAGACCGGTTCCGGTGGAATTGATCTCGGATATTGCCAGATGGTGTTTTGAGAAGGAGAACAGGACTTTGTCAAAGACCTGTAAAAGACGGTAGAAATCTGACGTTTTTTAACGCCTGGCGATGCAAAAAAGCCGAATTTTTGGAAAATTTCGGCAAAATTGCGGCAGAGCGTGTAACGAATTTGTAAAGAAATTTAATGAAATATCTATGGTATTATAGGAAAGCAGTTGCTATAATGGTAAAAACAGATGAGGAAGGCGTTCGGGGGAGTTTTTGATGGAGAGAGAGGCAGTGATCCGGGTAAAAGACCTTTATAAAGTGTACCGGATGGGTGATACAAAAGTGTATGCGCTCAACGGTGTGGATTTTGAGATCTACCGCGGAGAATTCTGCGCTATAACAGGTCCCTCTGGCTCGGGAAAATCGACGCTCCTTAACATGTTGGCGGGACTTGAGCATCCGAGCAAGGGAGAGATCGTGATTGCCAAAAAGCACATCGAACGCCTGAATGAACGCCAGCTCGTCGCCTTCCGCAGGGAACGGGTCGGCTTTATTTTTCAGTCATATAATCTGATCGCGACGTTAAACGCGCTTGAAAACGTAGCGCTGCCTCTGTCGTTTCGGGGGATCGGCCGGACGGCCAGAAATAAGCAGGCAAGACAGTATTTAAAGCTTGTGGGCCTGGAACGGTTCATGAAGCACATGCCGAATCAGATGTCCGGCGGCCAGCAGCAGCGCGTGGGGATTGCGAGGGCGCTTGCGGTCAGCCCGCAGATCATTTTTGCGGACGAGCCGACGGGAAACCTGGATTCAAAGACGACGATGGAGATCCTGCGGCTCATGAAGAAGATCGTAAGAGAGCAGAACCAGACGCTTGTGATGGTAACGCATGACAACAATCTGGCGACGTATGCGGACCGGATCTTTAAGATCATTGACGGGAAGATCGTACATATTGAGGAAGGCCATCAGGAGGTGGACCTTCTGGAGGCGGAGCAGGCGGCGGAGACCCGTGAGGAAACGGCAGAGGTGCCGGGACGGGAGACGTCTGACCAGAAGGCGGCGAAGAAAGAAACCGAGGAGCAGGAGTTTGCAGGCAAAAAAGCAGGGGCAGAAAATCTGACAGAACAGCAGACAGAAGATAAAAGGCAGGGGGATCAGGATGAAAAAGTGGGTGAAGACTAGCGTATTGTTTGTAATATCGGCGCTTCTTATTGCAGGTGCCATGCCGTCTGCGGCGTTTGCCGACGAGGCGGATGAAGATGTTTCGAAGATATATCACAGAGATACTGATAATAAAGAAGTGCGTATTGTTATTGGAAAGACACCAACTGTAGCAGTGGGAAAAAGCACATCAATTTCTGTTTCTATAAAAAATACATCAGAGGTTAATTGGATCGAAACAGAGGTTTGGATTGCCCCTGAAAATCTATATCGTGAATATTATGATGAAATTGAAGACGAAGATGGGGATATTGTTAAGACGATGAATGCAACATATCCGTTTGAAATCACGGATAGTTTAAACAGGCATTACAAAATGGGGCATATCAAAGCTGGGGAGAGAAAGACTGTTAATCTAAAGGTTAATATTAAAAAGAACTTGAAGGAAGGATATTATCCTGTCTTATTATATATATCTAAGCGTAGCAAAGATGATGATGGGAAGGATATGCTTGATGTGGATGCGGAGAAAACCGTCATGGTCTGGGCCGAAATAAAGGAGACCTCAACCAGCGAATCGAGCGAGGAGGGCACGGAGCCGGTGGGCTTTGTACTGGGAGAAAACCAGTCCACGCCGCAGGCCAACTACACGGATGTGATGAATTTTGCCGTCAATTTGCGAAATACGGGCTACAAGACGGCTTACGATGTCCGTGTAGAGATGGAGCTTTCGGAGGACACGACAAAGTTTCCGTTTGAGATCAATGACGGGAACTATGACCGATGGCCTGGCAATATCAATCCCGACCAGACCGTGGAGCTCGCCTACAGCATGGCGATCCGGGAAAAGGCCAAAACCGGCTACTATCCGATCAAATTCAAAATCCGTTACCGGGAGGAGGAGAACGGCAGCTTTGCCGCCCCCATCGAGGATACGTTTTATGTGCGGGTCTTCGGTGAGGATGAGGAGGATGAGCTCTCCGACGACGCGGGCGAGAATGAGAGGACAAAGGCGCGTATCATCGTGGACAGCTTTGAGACGGAGCCGGCCCGGATTCTGGCCGGTCAGGATTTTACGCTCAAGGTACGCATGAAAAACGCATCTGATACGATTTCAGCCAGCAATATCCTGTTTACCTTCGACCCGGAGACCGTATCGGACAGCCCGGTTTTTACGACTGCAAACGGCTCGAATTCCGTGGTGGTCAACAGCCTTGCGCCGGGGGCCACACAGGTTCTGACGATGCATTTTACCTCGAGCCCGAGCGCCGAGCAGCGTTCCTATACGATCACGATCAACGAGCAGTATGACAGCCCGGAGTTTAAAAACGCGAAGGAGAGTGTAAAGATTGCGGTTGCCCTTAGGCAGGAGGCAAGGCTGAATACCGGGACGATCGAGATCATGCCGGACTCCATCGAGGTCGGGAGCGAGTCAAATATCATGTTCCCGATCAACAATACGGGAAAGGTGCTGCTTTATAATGTAACGGCGATCTTTGAGGGGGATTCGATTCAGAGAACCGAGGCATACGTCGGGAATATCAAGCCCGGAGAGACCGGAAACGTGGATACAATGGTGGCAGGAATCGCGCCGACCATGGATGACGGGAAGATCCGCCTGACGATCACCTATGAGGATGAGAATGGTGTGGTGACGCCGGTGGAGAAGGAGCTTCAGCTTTTTGTAACCGAACCGATGATCTTTGAGGAGGATTTTTTTGATCCCGGAATGGGTGATGAGGTAGAAACGGAAGTTTCCTTTTTTGAGAAATATAAGAAATATATGATCCCGGCGGGAGCAGCGGCGGCCGTGCTCTTAGTACTTCTCGTGGTGATCATCAAACGCAGGAAGAAGAAAGCGGGAATGGAAGATGAGATTCTTTGATCTGTTCACGATGAGCGTTAACAGTCTCCGCCGCAGAAAGCTGAGGACGCTTCTGACGGTTTTAGGTGTGGTCATCGGAACGGCCTCGATCGTCGTTATGGTCTCGCTCGGCATCGGCTTAAAGGAGATGACGATGGAGCAGTACGCTTCCTACGGAAGCCTTACGCAGATCCAGGTGTACGGCAACAATTACTGGGGAGGCGAGATAAACGAGGACAGCTTCCTGGTGGATAAGAAGATTACGGAATTCTCTCGGATTCCGCATGTGAGTGCGGTATCGCCTGTTCTTACCACCTATATTGATATGCGGCAGGGCGCTTATTCGTGCGGGACGCAGCTAACCGGCGTTTCCCGGGTGGTTCTGGAGGAGATTAAGCTGGGAGAGGGGCGCCTGCCGGACCCGGGCGCGTCCACCATGGAGCTTGTTGTCGGAGGCATGGTGGCGAGAAATTTTTACAATACAAAGACCGGAAAGAGGTTTTGGGACACGCAGGAGATCCCGGATGTAGATCTGTATAACCGGCAGTTTTTTGTCACATTTCAGAGCAGCGGGGGGAACGATAAGGTTTCCGAAAAAAAGTATATTTTCCCGGTCAGCGGCATGGTCGAGCAGAAGTACGACGAGGAAGGCAATATGCTCTATAACGAATATGGATATGGGGTATATACGGACATCGAGCAAATGAAAGAACAGCTCAGACGGATCTACAGAAAGAACCCGATTCCGGGGCAGCCGACGAATAAAAAGGGCAAGCCGTACAACTATTTCATCTATGACCAGGCGTATGTATATGTAGACGATATGGACAACGTGACGGCCGTACAGGAGGCCATCAATGAGATGGGCTTTGAGACGTACAGCAATATGCAGTGGCTAGAGCAGGCGCAGCAGCAGATGGACATGATCCAGGCGGTGCTGGGAGGCATCGGTGCAGTATCCTTGTTTGTCGCGGCGATCGGAATCGCCAATACGATGATGATGTCGATCTACGAGCGTACGAAGGAGATCGGCGTTTTAAAGGTCTTAGGCTGCGCGCTCGGCGACATCCGCAGCATGTTTTTGATGGAAGCCGGCTTTATCGGCTTTTTAGGAGGAGCCGTGGGGCTTTTGCTCAGCTATGGTGTGTCTAAGCTGGTGAATCAGTTCTTGGGAGCGAGCCTGATGGGGATGGCGCCCGGAGAGGCTGTCAGCATTTCCAGGATTCCGATTGAGCTGTCGGCCTCGGCCGTGGCGTTTGCGATCCTGATCGGAATGCTGGCCGGTCTGTTCCCGGCTCTGCGTGCGATGAAGCTGAGCCCGCTTGCGGCGATTCGGAATGAGTAGAAAGAATCTTTAAATGCGGCAGCCTATATTTGGGCCGGGTTGCCAGAAAACGTGTACAGCCGCCGGACTGCATGGAGTCTGACGGCTGTACACATGATACTCTCCGCGTATTCCCTTGTCTATGGAAGGTAGGGAATGTCAAATACGGAGTGCGTGTACTTCGGCGTGAGAGTCCGGTGAGCCGGACCCTTTGTTATTTTACCAGTTGGGAAATCTCTTTAAATACGGCACTGCCGGCTTTCCTAGTCAGCTCGAACAGGACCGCCTCGCTGGTGGTCAGCAGAATGCCTTCCTGTCTGGCCCGGATCAGGGCAACTTCCTTATCCGTTTCCGAACGGGAGGAAATGCAGTCCACTACCAGTACCGGCTGATAGCCCGCCGCTTTTAGATCGATGCATGTCTGCAGGACGCATACGTGGGCCTCGATGCCGCATACCAGGATCGTGGTGCGTGTGGCCTGCTCCGGGCCTCCTCCCAGGGCGGCCTTTACTTCCTCGCTTTCATAGGCGCTGAAGGTCAGTTTGTCAATATAGTTTTCGGTGCCTGCCGCCTGAAAAATCTCCGGCAGGTTCAGCCCCAGCCCCTTGGTATATTGGCCGGTGATGGTCATGGGGATCTGTAAGATACGCAGGCCTGTCAGAAGCTTTACGGAATTTTGAATCAATTTTTCCTTGTTTGCCATGGCCGGAACGATCTTTTCCTGGTAATCAATAACCAGGCAGGCGGTGGTGTCTGCTGTGATTCGCATAGTGATCTCTCCCTTGTCTGTTTGATAAGAAACGGCAAATGTATTTGTCATTTGCTATATTTTATCGCATTTTTCTTTGTTTGTAAAGCGGAGAGGACAAACGCAGTGTTTCCCTAAGACATTGCGGTTCCTGTTCATCCCGTTCACAGCAACAAGCAAAAATCCATGCTGAATCGCCTGCGGCGATGGATGTTTGCCAGTTGTTCCACGTATTCTTACGGCCAACCTACATGAACAGTAACGCATTGCGGACATATGTTTGCGGGATGTCTGTGAACCGGAATCGATCTTTAAATCCGAAGTGCTGCTTGCACGAACAAACAAAGTCTGTTATGATAAAAATAACTGAATCCTACTACATAGAAAGGGGTCACACATGGAAAATTTTGTTTATTCGGTGCCGACGAAGATCTATTTTGGAAAAGGGCAGCTTGACCGGGTCGGGATGATCGCGGCAGAGTATGGAAAAAAGGCGCTCTTGGTCTACGGGGGAGGCAGCATTAAAAGAAACGGAATTTATGACCGGGTGAAGGAGCTTCTGGAGGAGGAAGGCGTTTTGCTTGAGGAGCTCTCCGGCGTGGAGCCGAATCCGCGGATCGAGACCGTAAGGAAAGGTGCAGCAATCTGTAAGGAGAAGGGGATCGACGTGGTTCTCGCAGTCGGCGGCGGCTCTACGATCGACTGCGCGAAGGTTGTGGCGGCCGGGGCCTGCTATGACGGGGATGCCTGGGATCTTGTGTTAAACAGCAGGAAGATCAAGAAGGCGCTGCCGGTTGTGACGGTGCTTACGCTCGCGGCGACTGGCTCGGAGATGGATCCGACGGCGGTTATTTCCAATCTGGAGACGAATGATAAGCTGGGTACGAAGAACGAACATATGCGGCCTGTAGCCTCCATTTTGGATCCGACTTATACGGAGACGGTCAACGCATGGCATACGGGCGCGGGGACGGCGGACATCATGTCGCATATCCTGGAGTCGTATTTCTCCAATGCAGAGGGGTACATGCAGGACCGCATGGCCGAGGGTCTTTTAAAGACCTGCATTGAGTTTGGCGTGAGGGCGCTGAAAGATCCGAAGGACTATGAGGCGCGGGCGAATCTGATGTGGGCAAGCAGTTGGGCGATCAACGATTTCTTAAAGCTCGGCAAGCCGGTCGTCTGGTCGGTGCATCCGATGGAGCACGAGCTTTCCGCATATTATGATATTACACACGGGGCGGGCCTGGCGATCCTGACACCACACTGGATGCGCCATGTGTTAAGCGATCGGACGGTGGAGAAGTTCAAAACGTATGCGGTCCAGGTCTGGGGCATATCGGCCGAGCTTCCTGCCTATGAAGCCGCCGAGCTTGGCATCGAGAAGACTGCAGAATACTTTAAGGCACTCGGAATGCCTGCGACGCTCAAGGAGGTCGGCATCGGTGAGGAGAAGCTTGCATTGATGGCCGAGAAGGCCGCGGGGCGGCTTGCTGGCGCATATGTGGAGCTTTCGAAGGAGGAAGTAGAGCAGATCTTTAAGGATGCGCTGTAGAGGCAGCGTATGGTTCATGTAAGATTCCGAATGATTCAAAAAACAGGATCGGGATCTTTGGATTGCTGCAGCGAAAGATAAAGTAAAAAAGCCATTCTGGCACTTCATAAGAAGTGGACAGGATGGCTTTTTTATTTTGAAACAAAAAGGAGTTTGGAAAGGTATACATTTAAAATTCACGTGTTTGATGATGCGTCTTCGGATGGAACCTCCGATTTGGTGCGGGAGTATGTAGGGAAATACCCTGGACAGATCATCCCGTTTATTTCTGAAAGGAACCAGGGAGCACAGGAAAATATTTGGAATGCTTATCAATCTGTGGATACAAAGTATTGTACAGTTCTTGAATGCGACGATTATTGGTGCGATGAAAAAAAACTGCAGCTACAGATCCATGCCATGGAAACCCATCCGGAGTGTTCCTTTTGTGCGCATAATACGGTATTGTACACTCTCGATGAAAATACGCGGGAGTATGCGGATGGTTCTTTGTGGATAACAAGAAGATTATTTAAAGTCAAGAAAATAATCCATTATGCAGATATAGAGCCTATCGACATAGGCGGGTATATCCCACATATTTCATCCAGACTTATAAGGACACAATTGCTTAATTTGGACAAAATTAAGTACAAAGAAAGTATATTATTTGATTTTAATCAATATTTTTATTTGCTGCTTAAGGGCCCATATTATTATATTGACCGCGCAATGTCTACTTATCAGAAAACGGGGGAAGGAATCCATTCTGGAAAACCTCCGCTGGTGGTTTTAACAGATGAATTTGAACGGATTGGGGAATTTAACCGGCAGACGGATTTTATAATAGCAGATAAAATATTCAGGGAGTATCGGCTGCAGCTAGAGCACAGGCTTAACTTGTTTTATGATTATAAATATAAAACAGGTTATACAAAAAAAATGGATGATTCTGTAGATCCTTCTCTTTTTGATACAATGGAATATGAAGAAGAACAGGAATTTTTTACTTCTTCTAATCCTGCTGTTTTACAGAGTGAAGTTATCGAATTAAAAAAACAGTTGGATAATATAAAAAAATCTAAGACATATAGAATAGGTAGACTCATGCTATTCGTTCCGAAAAAGACAATCATCTTTTATCGGAGCTGCCGTGATAATGGATTCATTTATACATTAAAAAAAGTGCAGAGGAAAATAAAAAGGCTGATCAAAAAACTATGCGGCTATAAACCAATGTATGATAATACAGTAACATTGACCAGGGAGGACAGTGTTGTGAATATCAGTATTCTTAAAAATAAATTGAACAAGAATTTATTTTACTTCCTTTGCAGTGCAGGAATAGGGGATACACTTCTGATCTGCGGCCTGCGTTATGCACTGGAGGAAAAATTAAATGGCAAACTTCATTTTTTAATCCCAGCCTCCCACGAAATTCTGATGGAAATGTACGGATTTAGTGATTATACACTGGTTACATGGGAGGGATGCAACTTAGAAAAAGTTAGTGATATGACGCCCGGCCCTGCCAAAGGTAGAATATTTGTAGCGCATCCACACATGCACCGTGAGCTGAAACGTTTTTTTTATCCTATTAAGGAACAAATTTCCACAAAAAAATTTCTACCATGGTTTTTAGAGTTTTTAGAATTGCCTGAAAATACCAGATTACAGGAACCAACGGTGATTCCTACTCTATCAGAAGGATTACGAAAAAGACTTGAAGGAATTGCACCACTGGATAAAATTGCGCTCGTTTGCATGGAAGCAACATCGATGCTGTGGCTTCCTGAAGAATTTTGGGAGAATAAGGTAAAGGAATTAAAAAAGTCAGGTTTGACTGTAATATCAAATGCCATTAGCAGTGAGAATGTGATAGCCGGAACAAAATGGCTTAATATGAGCTTAATGGATGCGATTGCGTTGGCATATACCTGTCATTCTGTGTATGCTTTGCGAAGCGGTTTTTGCGATGCCATCTATCTAAGGGGAAAAGATTTACATGTTTATTACCCACGTCATTCGTCCTTGTTTATTTATAGTTTGAACGATTTATTTGGACGGAATGATATAGATGAACAAATAATCTTAGCTTGAAGCGAGTCGTTAATAGTTTTTAAACAACTGTAAAATAAAAACTTGAAAACAAACTCATAAATGTTTAGTTTGTTTTGATAAAGGCAGACAGGGAGGAATAAATGAAAACAGACTATATGATTGTCCAAGCAGGCGGAAAAGGGACTCGACTGGAGCATTTAACCACAAATAAGCCCAAAGCCCTTGTACCCGTTAAAAACTTACCGATGTTATTTCATTTATTCAGAAAGTTTCCGGATAAGAAATTTATCATTATTGCAGATTATAAACGTGAGGTACTACATTCCTATTTAGAGGCTTTCGGAAATGTGAAATACCAGATTGTTGATGCGGATGGGGAAGGAACCTGTGGCGGTTTACGGCAGGCTATAGAATTACTGCCGGAAAACGAGCCGTTTATGCTTGTATGGTCGGATTTAATTTTACCGCAATCGTTTGAGATGCCAGAAGAACCCCATAATTATGTCGGGATATCTCAAAAATTCCCCTGTCGATGGAAGTATGAAAACGGAAAGTTTACGGAAGAACGCTCGATCGAGCATGGTGTGGCCGGACTGTTTATTTTTAAAGAGAAAGCTGCTCTCAAACATATTCCTAAAAGTGGGGAGCTGGTACGTTGGCTTAGCCAAAGCAAAGAAAAGTTCGAGGTACTCGGTCTAGCCGGAACACAGGAATTTGGGACTCTTGAAGAATATAACAAACTTGCAGTTCTTAAGACACGGCCGTTTAATAGCCTGACGATATCTGAGAAAGTTGTCATCAAAAAAGCGGTTGATGAACAGGGAGAAATACTGGCAGAACGCGAGAAAGCGTGGTATGAGTTTGCAAAGCTACATAGCGTGGCGGTAATTCCACAAATTTTTGATACAAATCCGCTGAAAATGGAGAGGATTGATGGTGGCAATATTTATGAACAACGGCCTTCACTGGAATTGTTGTCTGAGATTGTTGCGGCCATAAAACAGCTCCACACAATAAAAAGCCAGCCGGCTGACAGCTTCAGTGTAAGTGAGGCATATTATGGCAAGACAATGAGCCGTCTTGACAAAATCCGCGATCTCGTTCCATTTGCGGACAGGCATGTAATTCTGGTAAATGGCCGTGAATGCCGTAATATTTTTTTCTATCGCAGAGATTTCGAACAGATGATAAAAAGGTACAAATGCAAAACATTTGTTTTTATCCATGGCGATTGTACATTTTCGAATATCATGTTACGAAAAAATGGCGCCCCTGTCCTGCTTGATCCACGCGGATATTTTGGCTATACGGAACTGTTTGGTGATCCTAACTATGACTGGGCAAAATTATTCTATTCCATTGTTGGGAACTATGACAGATTCAATTTAAGAGATTTTCGGTTAATGATAAAAGACAATGCTGTCCATTTGAACATAAGTTCAAACGGATGGGAGAATTTAGAAAATGATTTTTTCAGGTTAAGTGGTGTGAATGAAAAAACGATCAGGCTTATTCATGCGATAATTTGGCTGTCGCTTACCACTTACGCCTGGCAGGATTACGACAGTATTTGCGGTGCTTTCTATAATGGGTTGTATTATCTGGAGGAATTACTATGAAACATTTCAAAAACAATCTGGACATTATAATTAACGCAGCGCGCTCGATTGACGAGAAGGAATTTGAACGGTTACTGTCTGATTGCGCAGGCACATTAAACAAAGAAAGAAAAATTATCGTTTCGGGACTGGGAAAAAATGTACCCATTTGTGAAAAATTTGTAGGAACTTTAACCTCGGTGGGGATACCTGCTGCATTCATGCATACAAATTCTGCTTTTCACGGTGATTTGGGGCTTGTGAAGGAGGGGGATTTAGTGATTCTCCTGACAAAAAGCGGGGAGACCGCTGAATCGGTACAACTAGTGCGATCTTTGGAGCAGCGAAACTGTACTCTATGGTTACTTTCCTTCAGCCATACCAGCACACTGTATCGGGAAATCCGCAATAGAGTGATTATTGAACTTGAACATGAAGGAGATAAATGGAATATATTACCCAATAATTCAACGGTTTTAAACTTGATCATCCTACAGGAGCTTGCAATGCGTCTGATCGACATACTTGATGTGAGTCTCGACGAATTGCGTAAAAATCATCCTGGTGGCGCGATTGGAGCACAGTTAAAATGATAGAAATTTCTTCTCTTGAACATACTTGGATTCTGGATTTAGACGGAACCCTCGTAAAACATAACGGATATTTAGACAACGGCTATGATTCATTGCTTGAAGGTGCAAAAGGCTTTATTGATTCGATTCCGCCCGAAGATTTTATCATTATCTTAACATCCCGCAGAAGCGAGTACAGCGAATTAACAGAGAAATTCCTTCTTGAAAACAAAATTAGATACAATTGTATTTTATATAATGTGCCATATGGAGAGCGAATTTTGATTAACGACCGTAAACCCTCCGGCCTTGCTACGGCAGTTGCTGTAAATATAGAAAGGGACGATTTAAACGATTTGCAGGTCAAAATCAATAAGAAACTTTAATGGGATCCATTCGATTCATTTAAAAAAGAAAATAATGAAAGAGAAACATCATGGAAAAAATTAACATTTCTAATCGTTTAGCGCGTTATGATAACGTAAAGTTTTGGCTGATATTGGCAGTTGTGGTGGAGCATTTTGCTGAGCCCTATGTTGGAAAGTCCCACATGATGACCACAATGACAGTTTTTCTTTACGGTTTTCATATGCCACTATTTATTTTTATATGCGGGCTCTTTTCTAAACGGGTTATACAAAAACCTGAATTTTCAGGTGAAAAGATAGGCGCATATCTGGCGCTGTATATGATTTTAAAGATGTTTCTGTACTGCATCAGACTGATTTGCGGCGAAATAGTTTCTTTCCAGCCGTTGGCTGAATTTCATGCTCCGTGGTTTGCGCTTTCCTGTGCGTGCTTTATTTTTATAACGCACCTTTTAAAGCGATATGACAGGAGAGTCATTTGTATAGTAGTTTTTGTGATTTCCTGTCTTGCCGGATATCATGACAAGCTGGGAGATTTTTTATGTTTATCCAGAACGCTTGTATTTTATCCGTTTTTTCTCATGGGTTACTATCTTCCAATAGAGACGCTTGAGAAAATGCTACATAAAAAAGGGATATGTATACTTTCCCTGACAGGACTTTGCTTTCTTGCGGTAAGAAGCTTTTTCTATACAGATAAAATGTATGCGCTGCTTCCCCTGCTCACAGGCAACCGTCCTTTTTCGATGTTGGCTTATCCACAGTGGGGCTTTTTGTATCGTCTTGTATATTATATGAGGGTATTCTTTTTGTTCCCTGGGATTTTGTGGCTGGCCTCTGAACGAAAGTTTTTCTTTACTAAATTTGGAACAAAAACGCTGCAAATATACTTTTGGCATATGCCGCTTTTGATTCTATATCTTAATAAATGGAACGGCAATGTTTATCTTGCAGAAGTGTTTCCGCATGTATGGAAAATCATTTATTTGCTGTTGGGGGTCGCCTTGACCTGCTTTTTAACCACGGATTTTTTTGCAGTTCCCTGTAAACAGATTATGCAGTGGAAGCTAAAGCTTCCTTATATAAAAAACGGAAAGAATCTTCCAGGGAAAAGGCGCTTTATTATGATACTTCCGATCGCTTTTTCATTTGCTTTTACACTTGGGATTTTTGGGCCGATGGATCTATGGTTTTCCAATGCTTCTGATTTTTGGTTTGACAAAACGAGCGCGGCTCTTGTTTCAGTTTTTCTATTTTTTCTGATATTTAGTGTTTCGATATTTTTAGGCATGTTGGTTAATGGGAATACGTTTCTTTTTTATCTGACATGTTTGTTCAGCCTTTCTTTTGCATTTTATGTACAAGGAACATTTTTGAATATTGGATTTGAGGCAGGTGTACTGGACGGCGGAGAAATCATATGGGGAGAATACGAAACATATGGCCTTGTAAATACATTTATCTGGGGTGCCTTGTTTATATTGCCGCTCATTGTTACATATTTCCTGTCGAAAAAGTCTATTAAAATCTTTTCTTTTATATCACTTGTCATTGTTGGCATGCAGATACCGGCACTGATATTTTCGGCGCTGCACACGGATGATGCATATTCTGGGCCTAAAAGGATAAGCACAGAGGGTATTTATACCTTATCACAGAATGAAAATATATTGATATTTGTGTTAGACACAATGGACGAACAATATTTTAATGAATTTATAGAAAATAACCCTTTAATGAAGGAAAATTTGCAAGGTTTTATTCATTTTGATAACACATTAGCAAGTGGGGCTCGTACTATGCAGGCTATGCCATCTATACTTACAGGAATTCCTTACAAAAGAGAAAAAGCATATTCTGAATATTTGGAAGATATTTGGAATGGGGAATCTCCTTTAGACATCCTGACAAAAGAAGATTATGATGTACGGATATTTACAGACACTCTTTACTGTGGGGATGGGGCCTCCGCCTGTATTCGTAATTTTTCAGTGGGGCGCCAAAATGTTGGCTCTTATAAGATTTTGACTGAAAAACTGGGAAAACTTACATTATATCGCTATGCACCGTATTTGCTGAAAAAGGCATTTTGGATGGCTACTTCAGAATTTGAGTCTGCAAAGGCTAGTGGAACATATTCTACCGCTAATACAGAATTCTACAATAATTATAAAAAAGAGCATTTTACGTACACAAATGAGTATTCGAAGGCATTACGTTTGTACCATTTACAAGGCATTCATGAGCCATATACGCTCATGGAAGATGGCAGTATAGGAAACAGTACGCGAGAGGAGCAGGTTAAAGGGCTTTTTCATATTTTATTTGATATGCTGAGCGATTTAAAGGCGGATGGAATGTGGGATCGTACGATGATTATCATCACGGCTGATCATGGTGATATAGTATTTGGACAACAGCCAATATTTTTGTGTAAGCTGCCATACGCGCAAGGGGATATGCAGACTAACCATGCCCCTATCTCTTTATTTGATCTTCCTTCTACGTTGGTCAATTTTGCTGGCGGAAACGGAGAGCTATATGGAAGTGGACGGAATCTATTCCAGATTTCAGAAACAGAAGTAAGGGAACGTATTTTTTATTTTAATACTTCGGAGAATAGTAAACCTTGTATTAAGGAGTATATTACTTCTGGCCGTGCCGACAATGTAGATGCTATGATTTTAAATAATAAATATTTCCCCTACAATGATAGAGTACAGCCATATTCATTAGGAAATTTTCTATCCTTTGCTGCAGAGGCAACGGCAAACGTATACTGCACAAAGGGCTTTGGAACTGCTTCAGGTGGAGAAACGGATATACAAAGCCCTGTTGCACAAATGGTTATCCCTCTGGAAGAAGCGCCAAAGTCTACGACACTTCATGCGCATGTGGGGATTGCCCTAATACGTAGTATTCCAGATGTGGTTATAAGATCTGGTGAATTTATAATTTTTGAAGGTTCTATTGATAACTCTTTCGTTAAAACAGGACTCGACCTGGAAATACCTGTTTCGACATTAAAAAATAATACGATTACGCTGAATTTTGAGACAACATCAACTTTTTGGCTATCATCGTTGGTAATCGAACAGGAGTAATTTAAAAAGGAGTATGTCTCTATGAACACACTATACCAAATTCTGGAACACATCCTGTTCCAGTGTTACATACTATGCCACAACTACGGCCTTGCGATCCTCCTGTTCACCTTCCTCACCAAGCTGTTCCTTTTTCCCCTTTCCATATGGGTACAGAAAAACTCCATCAAGATGGTGCGGCTGCAGCCGGAGATCAATTCTATCAAAATAAGATTCTTCGGCGACAAGGATACGATCGCGGAGGAGGAAGCCAAACTCTTTAAACGGGAAAAATATAATCCTATGGCCTCCGTGATTCCGCTTTTTGTGCAGATTTTTTTGCTGATCGGCATCATCGGAGCGATTCGTGCGGGGATGCAAAACCCAGAGATCCACATGGATTTCTTTGGACTGAACCTAAGCCTGATTCCCGCAGAGGAGGCAGGAGAACTGATCCTGTCCCCTCTACTGGCCGGGTTTTCCTCCTGGATTCTGTGCGCGGTCCAGAATACCGCCAATGTATTACAGGCGGAGCAGTCTAAGTACGGCCAGTTTGGAACCATGGCACTGTCGATAGGCCTTTCCCTGTATCTGGGCTGGTTTGTGCCGGTCGGGGTGGTCTTATACTGGATTGCCAGCAATCTGATGGCGGTTGTGCAGGTATATTTACTAAATTATATGATTAATCCCAGAAACTATGTGGATTATGAACGGCTGGAGCAGAGCAGGCGTGAGCTTAAGGCGCTTGAACAAGTGAACGGCGACGCAAAAGGCGGCGTCAGAAGCGCAGAGCGCAGGCGTGAGAAGGAGGACTACAAACGCTTTTTCTCCATTTCCAACAAGCACCTGGTGTTCTATTCCGAGGGCAGCGGATTTTATAAGTACTTCCAAAATGTGATCGAGTACCTGCTTCGGCATTCTAACCTGGTGATCCATTATGTTACCAGTGACCCAAAAGACCAGATATTCGAAATAGCACAACAAGAAAAAAGAATCCGGCCTTACTATATCGGAGAGAAAAAGTTAATCACACTCATGATGAAAATGGACGCGGATATAGTTATTATGACGATGCAGGATATTGAAAATTTCCATATCAAACGTAGCTATGTACGTCAGGATGTGGAATATATTTATATGTTTCATGGCTGCACCAGTACGCATATGGTCATTCGCGAGGGAGCTCTGGACCATTACGATACGATCTTTTGTCCGGGACCGTACCAGGTAAAAGAAATTCGCTGCACGGAATCCATGTATAAATTACCAGAAAAGAAACTGCTGGAGACAGGGTATGGCGTGATCGAAAGACTGGCGGACGCTTACGAAAGGTTGGAAAAGAGGGAGGGCGGCCAGCCGCAAATTTTGATTGCACCGTCCCATCAGCCAGACAATATCATGGATACCTGTATAGACAGGCTCCTTGAACGGCTTCTTGGAAAAGGATATAGGCTGATTGTACGTCCGCATCCCCAATATATACGGCGATTTCCTCAAAGAATTGAAGCTTTCGTAAATCGTTATGAAACGGAGCTGGAAGAAAGACTGTTTGAATTTCAAACCGCTTTTTCTTCCGGGGAAACGGTATATCAATCCAATGTTGTCATTACGGACTGGTCTATGATTGCTTACGAGTTCTCATTCACAACGATGAAACCAACTTTATTTATCAACACGCCGATAAAAGTAGAGAATCCACGTTATATAGAGTATCCAATGGAGCCACTTGATATTACCCTTCGCAATAAAATAGGCAAATCTCTGAATTTAGATGAATTAGAAAAGGTTGATGGAGCGATACAGGACATGCTGGCTGACAGCATAGATTACAAAAAGATAATCGCAAACACTCGAAGTGATCTGATGCCATGCTTTGGAGAAAGTGCTCAAATTGGCGGAAAGTATATTTTGTCACAGCTTACAAAGAAACAGAGATAAGACAAAGAAAGGTGGAAGTAGAATATGCAAAAGATTTCTTTAAGAATTATGGAGACCGGCTATTATGTTGTATGTTTCAGTGTATTAACGGAAATAACCAGCTATGCCTATATTGACCCTTCTGTTACTACGTATGCTATCCAGGCAATTGCAGGTGGTGCAATTGCAATTGGAGCCGTGGCAGGGATTTATTGGAGAAAAGCCAAAAGAAAGCTCAATGATAAACTGGGGATTCATGAAAAGAAAGAGATTGAGGAAGATGTAATTGAAACCGAGGACAGTACACTATAAAAAATGCGATTATTTTGGCTGCGGGAAAATTCTTATGTTGGAAATCGCTTCAACGCAATTATGAAAAGTAGTGTGTTGAACGTATTATGAACATCTGCTTGGGGAGAAACATATGAAACAGGAAGCGATTAAAGTTAGGCGGGCCTGCCTGGGAGATATTGATTCTATTATTGAATTTATAAAAAACCATTATTATATTCCCAATCATGTTTTTACCAGACGAAGGGATATTTTTAACGACTGGCACGTACAGGGAGAAAATGTATATTTTGCGATCGCTGAAGGGACAGAAAGCAAAATGATATACGGAATCTTAGGCTACACGCTTTACTCAAAAGCTTTGACTCCCGACGTATCCTTGGCCATTTTTCAGACCATAAAAAGCAGTGATCCCGCATTGGGAATCCGCTTGGTTTTATTCGTAAAGAGTCTATATCCAGATTCTCTCATATGTTCAAGCGGAATTGTTCCCAACACAAGGGGGCTTTATGAATTTTTAGGATATAAAACTGGTAAATTAAAGCACTATTACAGACTCAATGACCTGGAAGAATATAAAATTGCGAGAATTCAAAAGAAAGAAATATTGCCAGTAAAAGAAGAAGGCTACTGTATGAAGCATTTTCATACGATACAGGCGGTTCGTACAGCGGTAAATACAGAAATCTTTAAAACAACGAGGCCTTATAAAGATTGCGCTTATATTCAGGAGAAATACTATGACAATATCGGCTACAGCTATATGGTATATGGAATTTTTAATCATTTAAAGCAGTGCGTTGGGCTGTTGGCGGGAAGGGAAATTCTGTATGGCAATCGCAAATGTTTTAAAATAGTGGATTATATTGGAAAGGATGAGGAATTAGGGCATTGCTCAAAGGCTTTTTCTGATTTTATCATCTGTGCAGACTATGAATACATGGATTTTTATCAGATAGGAATTGACGATACAATGATGCAGCGAGCCGGGTTTCTTTTAAATGACGGCACTGAAAATATAATTCCACAATTTTTTGAACCATATGTAGCAAAAAATATTGATATTTTTTATTTTACGACAAATACGGAACTGTTCCATGGCTACAGATGCGACGGAGGGCAGGAGCGCCCGAACTTTATTGGAATAGATTGTGAGGATTATAAACATGGTTGAAAAATTAATTCTTTTAGCCGCGGGAAGGGGAGAAAGACTTCGGCCGCTTACAATCAACACGCCGAAGCCTTTAGTCAGGGTGCACGGGATTCACATCATAGAGACGCTTTTGAAAGCCGCCAGGCAAAACGGGATTCCGTCTGTTTACATTGTGCGCGGACATTTGGGAGAGCAGTTTGATGGATTAACCCGAGACTACCCGAATCTTCATTTTATTGACAATCCGGATTATAAAGGTAAAAATTACAAATCAGCGTGGGGAAATTGTTCTTAAGGGAAAAATGAAAGCTGGGGTCTTTCTTTAAAGAAAAGGAGGAGCTGTGAAAGAACAAAAAGTCTTACTTATCACTGGTGCATCTTCGGATATTGGCACTGCATTTATTGAAAAAGCATATAAAAAGTATCATTTAATTCTAGCCCATTACAATCAAACGAATGCGAAACTACAAAGTTTGCCGCTGCCGGTCAGAGAAAAAATGGTTCTTTTGCAAGCGGATTTTACAGACCAAAACTCTGTGAATCAGATGATTCAAGCTATAAAAAATAATGGGGCCTTTCCTGATCATATCCTTCATCTCAGTGCGCCCCGTTTCTGTTATGAAAAGATGACAAAATTTAATATGTCAAAATACGAAACGGAATTTTCTGTTTCCGTTAAGTCAATTCTGACAATCATCAAAGAATTTTATCCGTATATGAATCAGCAAAAATATGGAAAAGTGGTATTTATGCTGTCGTCTGCCGTCTTAAATACCCCACCCAAATATATGACGGGTTATGTGAGTATAAAATATGCTTTATTGGGAATTATGAAAAGTCTATCGGGAGAGCTGTTTGAAAAAGGAATTACTGTAAACGGTGTCTCCCCAGCCATGATCGAAACAAAATTTTTGTCAGATCTTCCTGATTTGTTAAAAGAACGTACCATACAGAATGCTCCCCGGAAGAAACTGTTAAATGTATCGGATGTCATCCCTGCAATCGAGTTTTTACTGTCTGATATGGCAGACAGCATCACTGGGGAAAATCTTGAGATAACGGCAGGGGCGTATTAAGGCAAATAGGTAAGGTAGAAAAAGAATCCAGCCGCTGTCCCTCTCTATATAACAGCGGCCGGATTTATTTTATGTTCCAGGATGTAAACATATATATATTACCAGTGGCCTTCTACTTCCTACATCAACCCCGGAACCAGCATCGGCACATACAAAATCAGGAAGAACACAACAATCAGCCCCAAAAGATACGGGACGACGGCCTTGGCGATCCGTTCGATCGGGAGACCGGTGATGCCGGAGGCGACGAACAGGTTGATGGCGACCGGCGGCGTGATCATACCGATGGCGATGCCGACGACGAAGACGATGCCGAAGTGGACCAGGCTGATGCCCATGGCCTTTACGAGCGGCAAAAAGACCGGCGTCAGAATGATGATCGCGGATGAGGTCTCCATGAAAATGCCGGCGATCAAGATGATCACGGCGATCAGGAACATGATAATATACGGATTTGAGGAGACGTTTAAGACGGAGCTCGAGATCGCCTCCGGGATCTTCCAGTTTGCCAGTACCCAGCCGAACGGGCCGCTGCAGGAGATGATGATCATGATGACGGCAGAGGTCTTCGCGCTGCCCTTCATGATGTTGAAAAGCTCCTTCGGCCCCATGTCGCGGTACACGAAAACGGATACAAGGATCGCGTAGATCACCGCCACGTCAGCCGCCTCGGAGGGGGTAAAATAACCGGAGAAGATGCCGCCCAGAATGATAAGAGGCATCAGGATTCCCCAGATGGCCTTTACAAAGGTTCTTGCCGCTGTCTTCAGATTGAAGGGCTTTCCCTTCGGATAATTGAATTTGCGCGCCTCGGTCAGGGAAATCGCGATCAGGATCGCTCCCATGAGCGCACCGGGGATAAAGCCGTTTTTAAACAGCGTGTTCACGCTTTGCTCGGCGATGACCGCGTAGAGCACCATGGGGACGGACGGCGGGATGACGACGCCGATGGTCCCGGCCGCGGCAATCAGGGCTGCGGAGCGTGCCTCGTCATAGCCGCGCTTTTTCAGCTCCGGGATCAAAGTCGCGCCGACGGCCGCGGTCGTGGCGGCGCCGGAGCCAGAGATGGCCGCGAAAAACATACCGGCCAGGACGGATACGATGGAGAGGCCGCCCTTGATCATGCCAAGAAGCGCCTCGGCAAACTCGACAAGCACCTTGGACACGGTTCCCTTGGCCATCAGATCGCCGGCAAAGATAAAGAAGGGAACCGCGATCAGGGAGAAGGAGTCCGTAGAGGCAAACATACGCTGTACAATCATGAGAAGCGGCACATCCCCCTTTACAAGGACGGCGACCGACGAGATCACGATGGAAAAGGCCACCGGGACCCCTAAAAGCAGCATTAGGATAAAGGTTCCAAAAAGCAAAACTGCCATCAGTTTTCCTCCTTTCTGAATATGTCCAGAAGATTCTGGAGAATCGCGTCAAGCGCGTGGATGATCATAATCCCGCTGCCGATGGGAATGCAGGTATATATATACCGCATCGGAAGACGCATGGCCGGAGAGAGCTGCTTGCCCTGTTTGCCGAAATACTGGATTCCGTACCATACGATCAGCGCGAACGCAATCAGGCAGAGCAGATGAACCACGACAATCAATGCATGCTTGGCCTTTGCAGGCAGTGAATCTTGCAAAAGCGTGATGGAGATGTGGCCGGAATGCTTATAGACACAGCCTGCTCCAAACAGCGTACTCCAGATCAACAGATACCGGGTCGCCTCCTCGCTCCACGCGAGAGAGGTGAAGAAAATGCGGCAGACGATCTGCGCGCCGGTGATGACCACCATGGCGCCGAGCATGACGACGATCACGATTTCCATGAGTTTGTCCAGCAGATCGCTGAGTTTATGAACGCCATGAATGACTAACAAAATGTTTAACCCCTTTCCTCTGACAGGTGAAAGCGGCGGCCGGCTGTGAGGCACGGACGCCGCGAAAAAACTGCTTTGGCAATTAATTCATTGCCGAAGTAACTTCTTGGATTCTCTTGACATAGTCGGCATACTCGGTGTACTGGTCATAAACCGGCTGTACGGCAGCCTTGAAGGAGTCGAGATCCGGATTTTCCACGACCTCCATGCCGTTGTCCTTCATGGCCTGGAGCTGATCAGCCTCCTGCTCGGCAACCCATGCGCGCTCAAATTCAGCGGCCTCCTGGGCAGCGTCGAGGAAGATCTTCTGCGTCGCTTCATCCAAAGAATCAAAGACAGAGCCGCTCATGGTAATGATGGCGGTGGAGTAGGAGTGGCGGTCTAAGGTCGCATATTTCTGGGATTCCCAGAGCTTGTAGGAGTAGATGACATTGATCGGGTTTTCCTGGCCGTCCACGGTGCCCTGCTGTAAGGCAGTCAGCGCGTCCGCCCATGCCATCGGGGTCGCATTGACATTCATGGCCTGGAAGCTTGCGGTGTAGACATCGTTCTCCATGATACGGATTGTGAGCCCGGCAAGATCCTCCGCCGTGTTGATCGGCTTTTTGCTGTTGGTGAGGTTGCGGAAGCCGCGCTCTGCGTAGGCCAGGCCCTTTAAGCCCGAATCCTCAAGCGTGTCTAAAAGCTCACGGCCGATCTCACCGTCCAGGACGGCATAGGCTTGCTCATTGTTTGCAAACAGATACGGCATGTCGAGGACGCCCATCGCGGAGGAAAAGTTGATGAACGGGCCGCTGGTGATGATGCCCATGTCCAACGTACCGATCTGCATGCTCTCCAGCATATCGCGCTCGCCGCCTAGGGTGCCGTTCGGGTAAATCTCGATGGCATAGGCGCCGTTTGTGCGCTCGGCTACCAGCTCGGCAAATTTTTCTGCTGCGACCTGGAAGCTGTCCTGCTCGTTTACCGTAGTACCGAGCTTGAATACCTTTGCGTCTGCCGCCGGTGCCGCGGTGGTGTCTGCGGCGGCTGCGGTGGTGTCCGCGGAGGCGGCAGTGGTCTCAGCGGCTGCAGCAGTCGTGGTCTGTGCCGGCTGGTCATTGGAACCGCAGCCGGTCATGGCAAGCGTCATGGCTGCGGCTAAGGCGAGCGCCATGGTTTTTGTGCTTTTTTTCATAATTGTTGCTCCTTTTTTAAATATGTAGATTTTTATGAGTGTCATCTGTCGTTCGGGCTCCTGCAAAGCCGAAACGAACAGGAAAGACCATAATAGAAACACTGTCCTTTGTTTCCTGCGTGTCCTGGTAAAATAAAAAAGCCTCTGCCTCATTTAAGAGACAAAAGCTGTTCACTTCTGCGGTACCACTCTATTTGCCGTATCGAAAGACACGACCTCTTTCCCCCGCGGGAATCAGACGGATCTGCCTACGGGCGTCGCTATAACGGGCGTCTGCCGTTCCGGCTTACGCGAAAGACGATCTGTCTTTTTCAGCCGGACTGCTCAAAGGGGATTTTCCTGAAAACGCTGCCGCCGCGTCGCAGCCACCCGCGGCTCTCTGAAGACTTTGCAATCAGTACTCTGCCTTATCGTTGCATTATTTCTCTATTAAAATGACGATTTACTGGCCTTTATGATAGCGCGCATATAGGGATTTGTCAAGAAAAAATTTGCAAGATCGATTGTGATCGAGTAAAAAGTTTTTGTTGACAAAATGCGATATAGAGAATACAATTAAAAAGTAAAATATAAACATTCATGAATGTATGTAATGAAAAAATTTATTTCTTATGAAACAGAAAAGTTATTTTTCCACGATCAACAGGCGTAGAATGCGTTCCAGATCGTCCACAGTAAGCTCCTTTTCAGAAATGTGGTAGCTGTCATAGAGATGAATCGTTTCCAGAACCATAAAAATCGTGGTCGCCACGGTGTAGCTGGAGCCCCGCAGTTCACAATGCCCGTTTTCCACCGCATTTTGGAGCAGCTCCTGGATCTGGTTATATAAAAAGCGTTTGTGTTCTTTGACCTTATTGGCCAACGGTTCATATTCCGGGTACAGACCGAGCAGGGCATAGATGCGGTTAATAAAAAACATTTTTTTGCGGATCTCTGGAGGACGTCTGTAGAATTTGAGCAGGCAGTCATAAACGGATTCTCCCGCTTCCGGATTCTGGAGATAGCGGTAGGAAATCTGTTCATCCATGAAGGTGATAATCAATTCGTTCAGAATTTCGCTTTTATCCTTAAAATGCCAGTAGACCGCACCTCGCGTCAGTCCGGCGTGTTCTGCGATCTGGGCCAGAGTCGTGTTCTCAAAGCCATGGTCGTAAAACAATTCATAAGCGGAATCCAGCAGCGCCTTTTTTGTAACAGCGGCATCTTCCTTGGTTTTTCTCATTTCAGACTCTCCCGATTTTTGAATGCATTTCATACCTACGGAAATTATAAGCATGTTTTTATATTTTGTCAAAATATTTCAAAAATAAAGCAGGAAGGAGAGGCAGGATCATGAATCAATTTACCGGACGGGAAACGGTTCCCCAAACGATCCGGACCATCAGCATGAAAGGAATTGCAGAAAGGGGGTGTTTTTACACAGGAGGCGAATACGTTGCCCAGGGGGATGATTTTGTCATGGCAGGGCAGATGTATGTGGAGGTTTATATACCGGAGCGGCTGCTTCATCCGTATCCGCTAGTCTTGATTCATGGAAATGGGCAGACCGGAAGCTGCTTTCTCCAGACACTTGAGGGAAAGCCGGGCTGGGTGAGCGATTTTGTAGCGCATGGATTTGTGGTCTATGTGGTGGACCAGCCGGAAAGAGGGCGTTCTGTCTGCCACAGCAGCATAAATGGGGAGCGTATAGCCTGGCCTGCGAGGGCTTCAGCGCGCCAGTTTGCCGGCCAAAGCGCCTTTCCGGGCTCCAAACGGCATACACAATGGCCGGCGGGGGAGGCGATCGGAGACCCGTCTTATGACGATTTTTACCGTACACAAGTGGACAGCTTAAATTCTGCGGCCACCGGCCAGCGCCTGATTCAGAAGGCAGGGACGGCTCTTTTGGAACAGATTGGACCGGCGGTTCTTTTGTGCCATTCCCAAGCCGGCCCGTTTGCATGGATTCTTGCGAATGAGCGGCCGGAGCTTGTAAAAGCGGCCGTCTCCATTGAACCCTCCGGGCCTCCGTTCGCTGATGCGCGTACGGGTGAAGCGGTTCTTGATGAGAGCGGAAGACCCGCAAATTATGGAATTTCCTATGTGCCTCTGGAGTTTGACCCGCCGATTTCCTCTCCGGCTCTGCTTCGGCTTGAGAGACGGATCGCGGATACGCCAGACAGGCAGTCCGGCTTTTTGCAGAAGGAGCCGGCGAGAAAGCTTACGCGGCTTGCCGATATTCCCATGCTGATTCTGTCAGGAGAGGCTTCGTATCACGCGCCGTTTGATTATCTGACCGCAGAATTTTTGCAGCAGGCGGGAGTGGATGCGGAGTATGTAAATCTTGGAGAGGTTGGAATCTATGGAAACGGTCATATGATGATGCTGGAAAAAAACAGCTCTGAGATCGCCGGCTGGATCGCCGGCTGGATTTCAGAGAAAACGTTAGGAGGAATGGAGAAATGACAGCAATTACCGCATTTTTAATCGTAACGCTGATTTTTGGGATCGGTGATGTGATCGCCCTGAAAACGAAGGGGTTGATTTCGAGCTTTGTTTTTACGATCCTGGTTTTTGTAATTATGGGAGGAACCCTGCATATTTTTCCGGAAAATATGATTGAGATTGCGGGTCTTTCTAATATTCTGGTTACATATGGCATGGCTCTTACATTTGTAAATATTGGCTGTAATTTAAAATTTGAGGAGCTGATCAAGGAGTGGAAAACGATCGTTGTTGTCATAATCGGTATGGCCGGAGTTATCCTTTTTGGTTTCACTTTGGGACAGGCTATTTTTGGACGGGAACACGCACTGAGCGCGATCGGGACCATCTGCGGCGGCTTCGGTTCGACTGTTCTTACCTCTGAGCTTGCGAATGTGGCGGGACGATCGGATATTGCAATTTTTGTGACGGTTATGATGACATTCCAAAACCTGATCGGAGCTCCGATTGCTTCCGTGTGCTTAAACCGTGAGGCAAATCGTTTTATAAAAAACGGCGGAATGGAGCTAACGGGCTCTACGGCTGATTCCCAGGGAGAGGACGGAAAAAGGAAACGCAGTATTCGGATCTTCCCGCCTGCGCCCGTATGGATGCAGACGCCGATGATGTATTTTACTAAAATTGCTTTTATCGGCTTTTTGGGAGAATGCTTTGGAAAACTGACGGGCCTGAACACAACCGTCTGTTATCTCCTTTTCGGTTTTCTGGCAGCGGGGATTGGTTTCCTAGAGCGCGGCAGCCTCAAAAAATCCGGAAGCGAAAATTTGGTCCTCTTAGGGTCATACGCGTACCTGCTTGTCAATTATCTGACGCTTCCGATTGAGGAGTTTCTCATGATGCTGTTCCCCGTATTTGGGTTGTTGATCTCCGGCGCCGTGATCGTCTCGGCCTTTGCGGCGATTGCCGGAAAATTCCTCAAGTGGTCACCCTTTTCCAGCATTGCAGTCGGGGTAAGCTGCCTTCTTGGATATCCGCTGACCTATGGCCTGGCTTCCGAGGCCGTCAACAGCAACATCATTGGCAAGAATTATACAGAGGAGCAGGTTATGCGCCTTCAAAACCACCTAATTCCTAAAATGGTGATTGGCGGTGTCGTTTCGGTCAGTATTGTTTCTGTCATTATTGCATCTTTTATCGGACCCATGATCTTTGCATAAAAAAGTGTGCGTTATCAGCCATATTTCCTTAGCGCGTAGTGCGCATCCTCGCGGAGCGTTTTTTGTATCATAGGACGCACTTTCCTATGATATGAGAAAGCCGGAGCCCGAAACGATGGGCTCCGGCCTTTTTCATGTCGAAAAAATGCAGTCGGGGAACAGAGGGGCAGAAACTTGACAAGGACCTGTATTTCCACTACAATAATTGACAGATATAAATTACGGATCGGGCACCGAGAATGTTTTCAAGGAGAAAAAGAGGGAAAAACAAATGAAACAATTTCGAACGGCATGGTTTGGCTATCAGAAGAAGGAAGTAGACGCATATATCAGTATGTCCGCCCGGGAAGCGGAGGCGGCGAAGGAGGAGCTTAACAAAAAGCTGTTGGAGGAGCAGAAAACGGTCGAGACCTTAAAAGCGGCGCTCGCAAGGGAACAGGAAGAAAAAAACAGGCTTTTGGAGGAAAAGGAACGGCTTCAAAAGGAAAATGTCCAAACCTGCCGGGCGATGGAGCAGAAGGCCGCAGAGTATGAAAAGAACCAGACGGCGCTTGCAGGCCTTCTCATTGATACGAGAATCGAGACGGAGAGGCTCCTTGCAACGGCTAGAAATAATGCGGATGCGATGATCGAGAGGGCCGATAAGCAGGCAGGAAGGATGGTGGATGAGGCGGCTAAAAAGGCGCAGGCAGTCATGGAAGAAGCGCAGACAGAGGCGAGGAAGCTAATGGATGAAGCGCAGGCAGAGGTACGGGAGTATAAAGAGGAGCAGGAGCGGGAAGCCGCCAAAAGGCGGGAGGAGGAGGACAGAAGGAGCAGCGCGGCAAAGGCACATTTTGAAGTATATATGGGCGCTCTGGGAGGGCTCAAAAAGAAACTTGAGGAAAGCTGCGGGGAGTTAAGCATGCTGGTCGCAAGGATGCCGCAGAAGGTGGAGGAGATGCTTCCAGCGGATCCTCTGGGCCTTTTTGTAGAGCAAGGAGAGGGATTCCTAAAAAGCGGGAGCGGAGCCGGCGTGACCGAGGACGAGACGTAACGGCGCATTGTCAGAATGCGTCTCCACTGTGGGGGAGCTTTGCAATGGTTTTTAAGATGATCTTGATGTCCCGGCTCAGGCTCCAGTTTTCGATATATTCGGTATCAAGCCGGACAACCTCCTCAAAATCCGTAATCTTGCTGCGGCCGCTGATCTGCCAGAGGCCGGTGATACCAGGAAGCATGGTGAGACGGCGCTTGTGGTGCGGGCTGTAGCGTTCGTATTCCTCCACCGTGGGCGGCCTGGTCCCGACGATGGACATATCCCCCTTTAAAACGTTAAAAAACTGCGGAAATTCATCGAGACTGGTTTTACGGATAAAGCTTCCGATGCCCTTTATGACGCGCGGGTCGTCTTCGAGTTTGAACATCAGCCCGTCTTTGATGCGGTTTTTTTCCATGAGCTCGTGCTTGCGGGCCTCGGCGTCCATGTACATAGAACGGAATTTGTAGAGTCTGAACCGCCTGCCGCTTTTCCCGACCCTGGTCTGGCAGAAAAAAAGCGGGCCCGGAGATCTGAGCCAGAGAAACGGCGCGATGAAAACGGCAATAACAAGCGTTAAAAGGCAGCCTACAAGCGCACCGGCAATGTCAATCAGACGTTTGGCCAGAGTCTGGCGGAAGGATAGAGGGCTGATGGAGGCTGTCATGACGTTACAGCCGAATACCTCTCCGATGCTGCGGTTTGGGAGGCTGCGGCAGATGTCCTCGAGACTGATATGTACCGTAACGCCCATCTCAAGAAGCTGTCTCGCCAGGCAGAGGGTCTCCTCGGCCGGGCCGGGGATATCTAGGAGCACTTCGTCGATCACATGCTCCTTTATATAGGAAATAAGCGTTTCCCGGTCTGCGGCTACCGTTACGCCGCCTATCGTTGCGCCGATCATGGACTGGTCAAGGACGGCGAGGCCAAAAAACTGGTAATTGCGCAGGGCCGATCCCGTGACTGTACGGATCATGTTCTGTGCATTGATTTTTGTGGCCGCCACCAGGATCTGACGGGAGTATTTCATATTATTATACCGATGGCGCAGATAAAATTTCTGCAGGAAGCGGAAGCAGTAGGTGAGTGGGATACAGAACACAAAATAGAACGCCACCATACGCTGCGAAAGCTGCGGCATCATTTTAAGAAAATAAAAAAGGAACATTAGGGTGGCGAAGGAAAAAAATTTCAGTCTCAAAATGGAGGAGAGTTCCTTCATATAGCCACGCCGAAGCACACCGTCGTATGCGTCGAACAGGGCGGTCTGGAACAGATGGATCAGGGGAAACAACAGCGCAAGCTGCCAGGAAAGCATGGTATCCTGCGGAAACCAAAACCGGTGCAGAAGACAGGTGAGTACAAGCGCATACTCAATGGCAAGAATGTCGATTACGATAAAGTCCAGATGGCGGAGCAGGTCTTTCTTCATTGCGTCTGTTTTCTCCTTGAAGTAATACTGGCGTGCTGCTTCCATTATAGAGTCAGGCAGGAAAAAATGCAACCAAGGAATGGATTTTTGCGGATTATGGAAAAGAGAGGAGCATTTTGAAAAATGGAAGGGAAGGAAAAGAAGCTTTCGGATCAGAGGCTTCTATGGTTTTTGTTTAAAAACTGTTTTGTCATCAGCGCATGCACCTTTGGCGGGGGCATGGTGATCATCTCGATGCTGCAGAAGAAATTTGTCGAGGAACTAGGCTGGATCGAACAGAAGGAGGTCATGGATCTGGTGGCGATCGCACAGTCGTGTCCGGGTGTGATGGCGGTCAACGCCTCTATGATCATCGGTTACCGCGTCGCGGGCGCGGCCGGCACACTCATGGCGGCGTTAGGGACAATCCTGCCGCCCATGCTTATCTTGACGGCAGTCTCGGCGTGCTATGTACAGTTCCGGGAAAATCATGTGATCGCGCTGCTTCTGCGCGGCATGCAGGCGGGCGTTGCGGCGGTCATGATGAATGTGACGATGACGTTGGCGGGGAGTGTCTTAAAAGAAAAAAAGACGCTCCCTATCCTCATGCTGGCCGGCGCCTCCGCCGCGACTGTGCTGTTTGGCGTGGATATTATCCTGATTATTCTGGGATGCGGGTGTATAAGCGCGGCCATGGCGGTTTGTGGAAAAAAGGAGGCGGTTTGATATGATCTGTCTGGAGCTTTTTAAGACCTTTTTTCTGATCGGCCTTTTCAGCTTCGGCGGCGGAATGGCAAACATGGAGTTGATGCGCAGCCGGGTCGTGGGACAGTACGGCTGGATGACGACAGATGAATTTACGGATGTTATCTCCATCGCCGAAATGACGCCGGGGCCGTTGGGAATCAACCTAGCGTCGTTTACCGGAACCCGCGTGGCCGGGATTCCCGGCACGATCTGCGCGACCTTTGCTTATGTACTTCCGGCATTTGTGATCGTTATGATCCTGGCTCGGATTTACTATAAATACAGGAACATCGACGTTATCAGGAGCATATTAAACGGGCTGCATCCGGCAATTGCGGCAATGGTGCTGGCGGCGGCCGTAAAGATCGTCGGAAATGCCTGGTGGGGCGGGATCGACCGAATGAGTGCGGCGAATACGAATGGGATCGCGGTTGTTCTGGCGGTTGTTTTTTTGGTGCTTTTGCAGAAAAAGAAGGTTGGGCCGGTAAAGGCGATTTTGCTGTGTGGAGTAATCGGGAGTGTGGTTTATGGAGTGATGGGAGTGTAGGGGGATGGATGAGAGGGCCATATGGGGATGCATCCGCTCCCCACCTTGGCGGATCCTCCCCCGCATTTTTATGCCGCAAAATTACCTCATTTTTTGTAAGAAATAGGATTGACTATATGGGGAGCAGGGCGTAGAATGGTCATAAATTGTTAAAGATTTTGTCTGATTTTGTTATAAAAACGTAAGGATTGGGAACGCATGAAAAAGCAGCTTGTTTTGGCGGCGGTGTTTTGTGTTTGGATTTGTATGCCGGTGCAGGCCGGGACGTTTAGGGCGGATGAGGCCGGGATCTGGTATGAGAGGGATGATGGGAGTTACCCGACAGGCTGGTTTCAGGATACGGATGGGAGCTGGTACTGTTTTGATGAGAACGGTTATGCGCGGCTTGGCTGGTATTATGAGGACGGTAAGAGATATTACCTGGGAAGTGCCGACGGGCGGCTGTTTGTAGACTGTGTTGCGGTGCAGGGAGGGAAGTATTACCGGTTTTCAGGGAGCGGAGTGGCCGAGGAGACTGCTGCGGATTATAGCGGGTGGCTCTGGGATGGTGTGTATTGGTATTACCGCAGGCCGAACGGGTCATATGTGTATGACGGCTGGCGGGATCTGGATGGGAACCGTTTTTATTTTGAGGAAGGGCATTTGAAGACGGGGCCGGCCGAAATCGGCGGTGAGAAGTATTTTTTTGATGATTACGGGTATCAGAAGAAGGGGCTTTTGATCTGGAATCGGACGTTTTTCTATTTGAATGACGATCTCTCTTTCGTAAAGGGCGAGGAGCGAGAGGTGGACGGTGTAGTCTACGTATTTGACGCGGATGGAGCAGGGAGAGTAAAGAACTTCTCTGTGGAGGACGTAATTGATAAAAGAGAAGACTGGCCGTATAAAGCGGTTTCCTATATTCCGCCGGAAAACGAAAAGAGTGAGTTGTTTAAGACCTGCGATCAGATAGCGGATCAAATCTTAGAGCAGATTGTGAATGACGGCATGACAAAGCGGCAAAAAGCGGAGGCGATTTATGCCTGGATTCGGGGGAATCTGCGGTACAGCGGATCGTCGATGACGAGAGACTGGGTGCAGGAGGCCTATCAGGGGCTAAGGCGTGGGCACGGGGATTGTTTTACGTATTATTCAGTCTCACAGCTTCTTTTGAGCCGTGTCGGAATCCCGAGTATTGAGGTAGTCCGTTACACGGACAATCATCATTATTGGAATCTGGTTGAGATCGACGGCGTATGGTATCATTTTGATGCCTGTCCGAGACGGGCCGGCGGGGATTTCTGTCTGTGGACCGATGCGCAGATGGAGGAATACTCAAGGCAGCACGGGGGCTGTTTTGCGTTTGATCGTTCGCTGTACCCGCGGACGCCGTGACAGAGGAAAGGGAAAAGCTATGAATGAGCTGTATGAGATTTTAGAGGACATTATTCCCGAGGCAGATTATAAAACGAGTACGTCGCTTGTGAAGGACGGGAATCTGACTTCGTTTGAGCTGGTGCGTTTGGTGACGCAGATCAATGACGTTTTTGATCTTTCGATCCCCTCCGAGGAGATCACACCGGAGAACTTTGATTCGGCCGAGGCAATGTACAGGCTGATTGAAAGGCTGGAGGGCGAGGAGTAGTGCTTCTGGTTTCCTATTCCTTTGCCGCGTTCTGCCTGGTGCTGTTTGCCGTGTATTATCTGTTTTCCGGACGGCTTCAGTGGGTCGTTCTGCTTGTTTTCAGCGGTCTGTTTTATGCGCACGGCGGCGTGCGCGGGCTTTTGTATCCGCTTGTCACAACGGGCTCTGCCTGGTTTTTGGCAGGGCGGATCGGGCGGCAGACAAAAGAGTCAGGGCGATATATGAAGGAGCAGGGCTTTGACCGTATGCAGAAAAAGGCGTATACAAAGCAGGTGAAGAAAAAGCAGCGGTGTCTGTTGACTGCGGGGTTGGTTTTAAACTTTGGCATCCTGGCAGCGGCCAAGTATACGAGCCTTTTTATGACGCTTGGCATCTCCTATTATACGTTTCAGGCGATGGGCTACCTCATCGATGTATACCGGCGTAAATACGAGCCGGAGAGAAACCCGGCAAGGCTGGCGCTGTTTGTCGGCTTTTTTCCACAGCTTACGGCCGGGCCGATCAGCCGGTTTGACCGTATGCGGGAGGAATTGTTCAGAGAGCACCGTTTTTCGTTTTCAGGGTTTCGGCTTGGGGCGGAGCGTGTGCTGTGGGGGTACTTTAAAAAGCTTGTGATTGCGAACCGGATCGGTCCGGCGGCGGCCGCGATTACCGGATCACCAGAGCTTTATAGCGGTTTTTTTGCGTTTTTTGGCATGCTGTTTCATGTGATCGAGCTTTATGCGGATTTTTCCGGCTGCATGGATATTGTCCTGGGGCTTTCGCAGATGCTTGGAATCTCATTGCCGGAGAATTTTGAGCGGCCGTTTTTTTCGAAAAGCCTGTCGGAATTCTGGCGGCGCTGGCATATGTCGTTGATGCAGTGGTTTCGGGAATATATTTTTTTCCCGGTATCGACGAGCCATTTCAGTCAGTCGTTTGCCAAAGCCGTTGGACGTATCGGAGGCAGACAGGCGGGGAGTAAGGCGCCGGTCTGGCTGGCTGGCCTTGTCGTCTGGCTTGTAACCGGGATCTGGCACGGCGCTTCCTGGCGTTTTGTCACGTGGGGCCTGGCAAACTGCTCGGTTATCCTGCTTTCACAGGAGCTCTCGGGGGTATACCGGGGGTTCCATGAGCGGTTTGCGTTTTCTAATCGGCCGTGGTACCAATATTTTGCGAGTTTGCGGACGTGTCTGGTGTTTGGCCTTTTGCAGATGCTTATCTATGTTTCGATTCCGGAGCTGTTTGGCATGTTCCTTGGTATGGCGGCAGGGGAGGGGCTTTCGGAGCTTTGCGCGGGCGGCCTTTTGACACTGGGGCTTGATTTGGCGGATTATGGGATTCTTTTTCTGGGGCTCGTTCTTTTGTTTGCCGTGGAGCTCATGGGACGAGGGGGCAGCGTGCGGGAGAGGTTTGAGGAAAAGCCGGGATGGCTTCGTTATCTTTTGTTGTTTGCGTTGTTCCTTCTGGTCATTATGGCCGGCGTTTACGGGCATGGCTATGATGCCAGCCGGTTTATCTACAATCGGTTTTGACGGGAGGGGATATGAAAAGAAGGAGAGCAGCAGTTTGGCTTACGGCGCTTGCCGCGTCCGCGGCCGTTCTCTTGTTTCTGACGCGTCTTTTGATGCCCAAATATATGGGGAAGGTCGTCGAGGGAAATCTGACAGAGGAGTACTATAAGGAGACGACGGGACATGACGTGCTGATTTTCGGTAACTGTGAGGCGTATGAAAATATCTCGCCAATCGTTCTCTGGCGGGAGTTTGGAATCACAAGCTATATCCGTGGCAATGCGCAGCAGCTCATTGCGCAGTCGTATTATCTTCTGGAGGATGCGCTGAAGACGGAGACGCCGAAGGCGGTGGTTTTAAACATTTCGTCTATGACGCAGTTTGAACAGGAAAACGAGAGCTACAACCGCATGACGTTGGATGGGATGCGATGGTCATCTGCAAAATGGAGGGCAATCCTGGCAACAAAGATGGAGGATGAGCATTTGATCGAGTATATCTTCCCGCTTTTGCGGTTCCATTCCAGATGGAAGGAGCTGGAGCAGGAGGACTTCCTGTATTTCTTTAAGAAGGAACCGGTTTCTCACAACGGCTATTATATGCGGGCGGATATCCGTCCGGCCGGGGAACTCCCGGCGATGCGGCGGCGTTCGGATTATTCGTTTGACGCGCGTGCCTGGGAGTATCTGGATCAGATACGGCTCCTCTGTGAGGAGAGGGGGATCACGCTGATCCTCATGAAAGCGCCGGCGTTGTATCCGTACTGGTATGAGGAGTGGGACAGCCAGATCGTCGCATATGCACAGGTACACGGACTCACGTATCTAAACGCCGGCCGTGAGTCAGAATCGATCGGAATTGACTTTTCGTATGATACGTATGATCAGGGGCTCCATTTGAATGTATATGGGGCGGAAAAGCTGACACGTTATCTGGGCTCGATCCTGTTCGCTGTTCCGGGCGTTGAGGACAGGCGTGAGGATGTAGAGCTTGCGGCCGTGTGGGCGGAAAAAGAGAGGTTCTATGATGAGAAAAAAGCAGAGCAGGAGGCAGAGTTCGCCCGGCTTGGCTATCTCACGCAATTTTATACGGACTAGAGCAGCGATGCTCTAGGAATGAAGAAGGGAGATATAAAAGATGAGAAGAACAGGAAGCTATGTACTGATGCTGAGTCTGGCGGTAATGACAGCTGCGGCGCCGATGACTTCTTACGGCTGGGGCTTTAAGAAAGCGGCCGCAGAGACGACAGCTGTGGCAGAGGAGTCTGCCTTTGAATTTAAGGTGGACAAAACGGTGATTGTGATGGGGGCGGAGGCGGCTCCGGTCATCAAGGCTCTCGGGGCGACCAAAAGAAAGCCGTTTTCAAGTGATAGCTGTGCGTATCAGGGTAAATCGACGATCTACCCGTACGAGGGCTTTGAGCTGGGCACGCATACAGTTGACGGGAAGGAAACGGTGGAATCCGTTTATCTGATGGATGCCACCTGCGCGACGCCGGAGGGAATCAAGGTCGGCTCCACGAAGCAGGCCGTGATTGACGCATATGGGAAGACGGCGGAGGATGCGTTCGGTACACTTCGCTATACCCGCAAGAATACACAGGTTTCCTTTTACTTTACGAATGGCACGGTTGATTCCATCGAATATGTGCTGGTGATTGCCAAGTAAGGAGCAAACCGATGGCAGAAACTATTCTGGATTATCTGGAGACCGCCGTAAAGCGGTTTCCCGGGCGTCCGGCCTATCGTGACGACTCCTGTACGTATACGTTTTCCGAAATACATCACCTGGCCGGGGCAATCGGGAGCCGACTGGGGGCGCTTGGCCGGCGGGGAGGGCCGGTGGCCGTACTGATGGAGAAAGGGGCCGATCTGGCGGCGGCGCTTTTGGGCGTTGTCTCCGGCGGTCTTTGTTATTGTCCGATCGACGTCGGGATGCCAAAGGAGCGGATACGACAGATCCTTTCCTCCCTGCGTCCTGTGGCGATGATTGCGTCTGAGAAGCTGACTGGGACAGCCGGGATGCTTTACGAGGCCTGTCCGGTTTTTTCGTTTGAGGCACTTTGCGAGACTGAGGAGGATCCCTTGCTTTTGGCAGAGATCCGTTCCCGGTTAGAGCCTGCGGACTGTCTTTCAATTCTGTATACGAGCGGTTCCACGGGGGTTCCCAAGGGCGTGGCAGGGACGCATGGGGCCGTCATTAATTACCTGGAATGGCTGGATTCGCGTTATGCGTTCGGACCCGAGGATGTACTTGGAAACCAGGTGCCGCTTCATTTTGCGGCGGCGAACCATGATCTTTACTGCCCGCTGCGCTTTGGATGCAGCGTGTACTTCATCCCGCCGGACGCATTTATGTTTCCGAAACAATTGGTATCCCTTTTAAATGAGAACCGTGTGACGACAGTGCTGTGGGTGCCCTTTGCGCTCGGCATGGCCGCAAAGCTGCGCGCCTTCGAAAAGGAGCGGCCCGAGTTTTTGCGGTATGTGTTTTTTATCGGGGAGGTTATGCCTGTCAGGCAGCTCAATTATTGGAGAAGCCACATTCCGGAGGCCTTGTATGTAAATCTGTACGGGTGTACGGAGACGTATATCTGCTGCTTTTACGAGATCCGGCGGGAGTTTGCAGAGGATGAGACGCTTCCGATTGGAGAGCCGCTCACGAATGTGGGCGTATGCCTGCTGAAAGAGGATGGCAGTATTCTTTTACCGAAGGAGGAGAAAAGTGCGGAGGGGGAGCTCTGCGTCTTTGGAGCGGCCGCAGAGGGGAGCTATTACAGGGATTCAGATCGGACAGCTGAGCAGTTTATCCGGCGTAAGGAGATCTTGGCAGGAGCGGCAGGTGAGGGGATCTTATACCGGACCGGGGATCTGGCACGCTTCGGGGCGGCCGGCGAGCTTATCTTCTGCGGCCGCCAGGATGAGCAGATCAAACATCTGGGATATCGGATCGAGTTGGGAGAGATTGAGGCAGCGGCACGGGGGATCGAAGGGATCGAGGACTGCGCTTGTGTGTATGACAGAAAAGGAGAACGGATTATGTTCTGTTATGAGGGGGCGGAACGGTCGAAAAAGGAGCTTTCACAAGCGCTTGCGGGAAAGCTGCCCAGGTATATGCTGCCAGGGAAATATGTACATGTGGAGAGACTTCCACGAAATGCGAATGGGAAGGTTGATCGGGGGAGGATAGTGTAGGGGCCGCCTGCCTCGGCCTCGGCTGCGTTATTTCGGGAGTGGGGAAAGGAAATGGCCGGTGTTTTAAAGCAGCCCCCTTCAATAGTCCCTTACTCCACCAGATATAGGGGTTTTGTGAAAAAATCTTAATAATTTTATTGACAAATTGTGTCACCATAGGTATAATAACCTAGTGCGTATTAGGAGACGTAGTAATATGCAGATTAATTTATCTGAAGTTTTTACCCTCGAAGGGAAGGAAAAGACCTGGGAAGTGTCGTTTGAGAGGACCTTTTACAGGTGTGCGGATGGGGAATATCCGGTCGTTTCGGCGCAGCCGGTGCGGATTGTGGTAAGGAATCTCGGGAAGAGAAAGCTTTCTTTGATCGGCGGAGCGGTGGTGACGCTTGCTATTCCTTGTGCCAGATGCCTGGAGCCGGTGGAGTATACCTGTGAGCTCGGGTTTGATCAGGAGCTGGATATGAATGCTTCCGCTGAAGAACGGGTAAAAAATTTGGATGAACAGATGTATTTGAGCGGCTATACTCTGGATGTAGACCAGCTGGTGTGTAGTGAACTTACCTTGAGCCTGCCTATGAAGGTCCTGTGCAAGGAAGATTGCAAAGGGATTTGTAATAGATGTGGAGCAAATCTCAACTATGAGACTTGCGGCTGCGAGACCAGGTCGCCAGATCCAAGGATGGCAGCAATCCAAGATATTTTTAAACAGTTTAAGGAGGTGTAACCATGTCTATCTGCCCAAAGAACAAGTCTTCGAAAGCAAGAAGGGACAGCCGTAGAGCAAACTGGAAGATGAGCGCCCCGAACTTGGTAAAGTGCAGCAAGTGCGGCGCATTGATGATGCCCCATAGAGTATGTAAGGCATGCGGCAGCTACAACAAGAGAGAGATCGTTAAGGTCGAAGACTAAGACCTGACAAAATGGCAAACTTAAAAAAGTAACAAAACACAAGACTTCTGAGAATTTTCCTCGGGAGTCTTTGTTTACATATGGAAAGGCGAGGGCGGCCGGCGGTACACGACGGACTGCACCAGGAGGTGAAACAGATCCATGAATACCAGGAGGCTAAACAGCAATCAATTAAAAGGAATTGCACTGACTGCCATGACCATAGATCATGTTGCCAGTATTTTGTATCCCAATTACCCGACAGACTGGTGGATTATAGGCCTGCATGTGATTGGTAGACTGGCTGCACCGATCTTCTGGTTTTTTGTCGCAGAAGGGTATTTTTATACCCATGACAGAAAAAAGTACGCGGGCAGGCTGTTTCTGTTTGCCATTGTTTCCCATTTTGCCTATAATTTTGCTTTTGGGATTCCGTTTATCCCCTTTCAGACGTCTGTGTTTAATCAGACCAGCGTGATCTGGTCTCTGGCCTGGGGGCTTGTGGGGCTTGCCATCCACGAAGACAGAATGATTGGGCAATGGCAAAAGACGATTTTGATTGTTTTGATCACGGTGATTACTTTTTGTGCGGATTGGAGCAGCATCGCTGTTCTTGCCATTATCGAGATCGGTTCCAACCGTGGAAACTTCAAAAAACAAATGGCCAGGATGATGATGTGGGTATTTTTGTATGCTGCAGTCTATGCGGCTTTTATCCATCCGGTTTATGGAGCCCTTCAACTGTTTGCGGCCCTGACGATTCCGCTTTTAAAGATGTATAACAGAGAGCGAGGGGCCTGGAAGGGGATGAAATGGCTGTTCTATCTTTACTATCCGTCCCATCTTTTGGTCTGTGGCCTGATTCGGATTGCTTTATATGGAAATGTGGGGGTTATGATCGGCGGATGAAAATATCTGTTACAAATATGGAAGAAAACGGGAGTAAATGGATAAGGCAGAGTCAAATTAAAAGCAAAAAATCAAGCCTCTCAAATGGCTAGAGTGTGTTTGAAAATTCATTCCCGTCATCTTTGCGTCCTATTTTGCGGTATATTTGGCCCAAATTCACTTAATGCAGCCCAATACGCCGTGTTCATTTGGGCCAAATCTCCCACAAAGTGGAGCGCACATCTGACGGAAAGCGATTTTCAAACACACTCTAGGATGGATTACGATGTGTTCACTTATTTTAACAGATTATTTTAATAACCGTGAACAAAGACCGGAGCAAACGGTTTTGAAACATACAAGACCGAAGGAAGCTGCAGCAGAAACAAAAACTGTTTCCTTTGAGATTGCAATGCGAATGATAGCGGATCCGGTTGTATAGCCGGAATCGGATGCGGTAAGAAAATACCCGAAAAACAGTCTTAAAAATTCTTAAATTGGAAAGACTAATTCGAGTAATGAATTGGTTTGAAAGGAGGGCTGCATATGAAGGCTGTGATGCTTGACCACGTATCTAAAACCTATGCCGACGGGAAAAATGCTTTGGACTCTCTCAGCCTTTGCCTGGAACCGGGGGAATATTTGGATTTTCCGTTTTTATGGTGCCGTCTTTGGGCTTAACGCTTTTGAGAGTGAAAAAAGAGGACAGAAACTTCTGCAAGAACTGAAATTGTCAGAGGCGGCAGATAAAAAGCTTTCCACGTACTCGACAGGGATGCGTCAAAGGCTTTCCCTGGCCAGAGTTCTGCTTCATGAATCGAGGAGCTTGTTTTTGGATGAGCCTGCCTCGGGCCTTGATCCGAAAAGTGCAAGAAACGTCCATATCATGATACGCAGACTGGCAGAGGAGAAGGGCATCACCATTTCCCCCTGTACGCATCGGCTCCGCTACGCGCAGGAGATATGTACACGCTACGGCCTGCTGGCAAATGGCCGCCTTCTGGCGGAGCAGGATAAGGACATGCAGACAAGCATGCTCCATCTGCTGTTATCCTGCCGGTTTTCTCTCTGATCATTCCGATCATGTCATCCTCTGTTATGTCGGTAGTTTCCTTTGTGGGAGAAAAAGAAAAACGGACACTGGAGACCCTTTCATACAGCCCCTTGTCTGTAAAACAAATTTTTACCGCGAAAGAAGCGGCCTCCTTCCTGTTGAGTATGTCTGTATCCAGGATTTCTTTTCTTACTAGGCTGGCAGTTCTGGAAACGGGGGCCTGTCTGACGGTTGGGAGACTGATTGTGCTATCCGGAAAATGGCTTCTGGCCATGCTGCTTGTTTCGCCGTCGCTTTCCCTGTGGCTTCTTAAAAAATCCAGAAGGGGATTTCAATATGAAACACTTCTGAAGCCATAAAAGGATATGGATGAGTTTCAAAAGTTGTTGTATAATACGGAAAACGTTGAACAGAAGGTGAGGGCTTGAATCGTATGAAAGAACAGGAATTTTATCTTCCATCCAGTGACTCCGTAACCAGGCTGCGGTGCATGCAGTGGCTCCCTGACGGGAAGACAAGAGCGGCGCTTCAGCTTTCCCATGGCATGATTGAGCATGTGGAGCGTTACCGGGAGTTTGCAGAATTTTTGGCAGAACAGGGGATCGCCGTCTATGGACATGACCATCTGGGCCACGGAAAGACAGCGGCGCCTGAAAACCTCGGCTATTTCAAAGAAAGAGGCGGAGAGAGCTGTCTGATTAAGGATCTCCACCGGCTGACCGTTTACGGAAAAAAGCGCTTTCCGGGAGTCCCGCTCTTTCTTCTGGGGCACAGTATGGGTTCTTTTTTTGTGCGGCGCTACCTGACCGTTTATGAGGATGGACCGGACGGGATCATTCTCACGGGAACCGGCGGCCAGTCCGCGGCTAAAGCGGCGGCGGGATATATGGCGGCAGAATTGATCTGCAGATGGAAGGGAGACCGCTACAGAAGCCGGTTTTTGCATATGCTCTCCATCGGGACCTACAACCGCCGTTTCAGCCCCACACAGACGCCCCATGACTGGCTGACCCGTGATGTCGGGCAGGCAAGGAAATACGGAGAGGACGCACTCTGTCGGTTTTTGTTTACAGCCGGAGCTTATCGGGACTTTTTTAAGCTGATCTTCCGTACTGTCCGCGCGGAGAAGGCCGGGCGCGTCCGCACGAATATGCCGATGCTGCTTTTATCCGGCGAAGCGGATCCCGTGGGGGAAAATTCCCGCGGTGTGCGGCGCGTGTACGAGCGCTATGATGCCGCAGGCGTTTTTGACCTGACCGTTGGTTTTTATACGGAGGCACGGCATGAGATTTTAAATGAAATCAACCGCATGGAGGTTTATGAGGATATCTGCCAATGGATACTGGGGAGAGGGGCCACGGAGTCAGGCGCGGACGGCCCCACTTTGCGGACGGGCTTAGGAACTTGAAGTTCTAAGCCTGGCTGCGTCGTCCCGCCTCCCGCCTCCCGCCTCCGTTCTCTGTGGACCCTATAATCATATGAGTCAACTTCTGCAATCTGGGGTTTACAGTGGTATTTATAGACAAAGTTTATGACCAAAACCCAATGACCAGAAACAAAAATAATACTTGCAATTTTCGTCCATTTCCTGTATAGTTATCCTAACAGTCTTAAAAGATCTTTTTATTCTTAAAAATTCTGCATAATCTTGGTATTCTCTTAAAGAATTCCTTGAAAAGTGGTACAAAAAATGAAAAGAATACTCTGGGAGTCTTTTTTGCATGCGTATTTTTGGAATGATGCGTACCAGGCAGCAAAAAGAGTTCGAGAGTATTTGAAACAGAACAGGAGGCTTTTTGGTGTTTGCAAAAATCAACTGCATGTATTTGCAGGGGCTTTATGGTTGTCCGGTGTCGGTGGAGGCGGATGTCAGCGACGGGCTGCCCGGTTATGCACTTGTGGGGTATCTCGCGTCGGAGGTGCGGGAGGCGGAGGACCGTGTGCGCACGGCAATCCGCAATCTGGGGCTTTCTCTACCGCCGAAAAAAGTTACCATCAATCTTTCTCCGGCCGATATTCGGAAGGAAGGGACGGGGTTTGATCTGGCGATCGCGGCAGCCGTGTTGACCGCCTATGGAGTTTTTGCGGAGGAACGTGTGCGTGGTGCGGTTTTTATGGGGGAACTCGGCCTGGATGGGAGGGTGAAGGGGATTCCTGGCGTCCTGGCGATGGCAGAGGCGGCAGGCGGCTTCGGGTTTTCACGGATCTTTCTTTCAAAAGAAAATGTACGGGAGGCGGCGGCCATCGAGGGAATCGGGCTTGTCGAGGTTTCGGATCTAAAAAGCATGGCGGATATGCTCACGGGCTGCACGCCGGTTCGGGAATACATACGGGGCAGCGAGAATGTTGCAGAGAGAGACGGCACGGCCTATGAGGAAGATTTCTCGGAGATCAACGGACAGCCGCTTTTGCGCCGGGCGGCTGAGGTGGCCGTCTGCGGTATGCACAACCTTCTTTTGATCGGGCCGGCCGGCTCCGGAAAAACAATGGTTGCAAGGCGTATGCCGACGATTATGCCTGCGCTGGAACCAAAGGAGTGTATCGAGATTTCAAAAATTTACAGCGTGGCCCATCTTCTCACGGACAAGGAACCGCTTGTCAAAAAGCGGCCGTTTCGCGCACCGCATCATACGATCTCCCCGCAGGCCTTGGCCGGGGGCGGAAGCAGGCCAAGGCCCGGAGAAATCTCCCTGGCGACCGGAGGAATCCTCTTTTTGGATGAACTGCCGGAGATGGGGCGGGCGGCGATGGAGACGCTTCGCCAGCCCCTGGAGGAGCGGAAGGTCACGATTTCACGGGTGCAGGGAAGCTTCTGCTATCCGGCCGGCTTCCAGCTTGTGGCAGCCATGAATCCCTGCCGCTGCGGATACTATCCCGATCTGGGACGCTGCCGCTGTACGCCGTCGGATCGGAAACGTTATCTGGGGAGAATATCCAGGCCGCTTTTGGACCGCATTGACATTTGTGCGGAGGCGGCCCCTGTCACATATTCGGAGGTGGCAGGAATCGGAGAAAACGAGAGCTCGGCGGTGATCCGTGCGCGGATTGAGACCGCAAGAAGACGCCAGAGAGAGCGCTTTCGCGGCCTGGGGATCTTATGCAACGGTGAGATGCGGGGGAGTCATGTGCGCCGGTTCTGCCGCCTGGGGCATGTGGAGAGCTGCTTTATGAAGGAGGTTTTTAACGAGCTGCAGCTTTCGGCGAGGATGTATGACCGGGTTTTAAAGGTGGCGCGTACGGCGGCTGATCTGGATGGAAAGGAAAGAATCGGGATCCGCCATTTAAGCGAGGCTGTTTCCTATGTACGCGTCAGGGAAAAATATTGGGGAGGTGTGCTGTGACAGAACAGGAATATCTGTACTGGCTCGTCCATATACAGGGAATAGGGGCGGTCACGATAAAAAAATTGTATACATATTTTGAAAGCTTTCGGGAAATCTGGAAAGCAGGGGAGCAGGAGCTCTCTGCCAGCAAGTGCCTTCGGGGCGGACAGATACAGGCGCTTCTTTCGGGAAAAGAAAAAATAGAAGCGAACAGACGGGAGTATGAGAAGCTAAAAGAGCAAGGGATTCGCTTTGTCACGTTTCTTGATGTAGAATATCCGAAACGCCTTCTGCCGCTCTATGACAGTCCTGCGGCGCTGTTTGTGAAGGGGAAGATACCAAAAGACGATATGCCCTCGGTAGCAATTGTCGGGGCCAGAGACTGCACGGAGTATGGACGCGATGCGGCCGGTTTTTTGGCACGGATGCTGGCGAAAGAGGGGCTTTCGATCATCAGCGGGCTGGCGCTGGGGATTGATGCCGCGGCGCATAAGGGAGCACTTGACGCCGCCGGGGAGACGTTCGCTGTCCTTGGATGTGGGATCAACATATGCTATCCGCGGGAAAACTATGCGCTTTATTCGACTCTGGAGAAAGAGGGAGGGATTTTCGCAGAATATCCTCTCGGCACTAAGCCGGAAGCCGGGAATTTTCCGCAGAGAAACCGGATCATCAGCGGACTGGCAGATGCAGTTATTATTATAGAAGCAAAGGAAAAGAGCGGTTCCCTGATCACGGCGGATCTGGCCCTCGAGCAGGGGCGGGAGGTTTTTGCGTTGCCGGGGCGTATCAACGATCCGTTAAGCAAAGGATGCAACCGGCTGATTCAAAACGGAGCCGCTATCCTCCTGGATCCGGGAGAGGTTTTAGAACTTTTTGGCCTCAATTACAAAAGAAAGTTAACACTTGGTAAAATTTCAGAAAAGAGACTTGAAAAGAAAGAGAATTTATTGTATAGTTTTTTAGATTCGAGGCCAAAACATCTGGATGAGATCCGTGATGGATGCGGCCTTGAAGTTTCCGAATGCATGGAGGGGCTTTTACGACTTGAACTTCTGGGGATTGTCCATGGACTTGGAAATCAATATTATTGCAGAAAGCTGTGAGGTTTTATATGGCAAACAGTCTGGTGATTGTAGAGTCTCCGACAAAGGTGAAAACAATCAAGAAATTTTTAGGGAGCAATTATGAGGTCGATGCGTCGGGCGGACACGTCAGAGATATGCCGAAAAGCCAGTTTGGGATCGATGTGGAGCATGACTTTGAGCCTAAATATATTACAATCCGCGGGAAGGGAGATGTCCTCGCCAAGCTGCGCAAGGAAGTAAAAAAGGCGGACAAAATATATCTTGCGACCGACCCGGATCGTGAGGGGGAAGCGATTTCCTGGCATCTGATGCAGGCGCTGCGCCTGGAGGAGCTGACAGATAAAAAAATCTATCGGATCAGCTTTAACGAGATTACGAAAAACGCAGTCAAGACGTCCTTAAAGACGCCGCGTGCGATCGACATGAATCTGGTGGACGCCCAGCAGGCGCGCCGTGTCCTGGACCGCATGGTGGGCTATCGAATCAGTCCGATCCTCTGGGAAAAGGTTAAACGTGGGCTGTCGGCGGGGCGGGTACAGTCGGTGGCACTGCGCATGATCTGTGACCGCGAGGATGAGATTGCGGCATTTATCCCGGAGGAATACTGGAGCCTGGAGGCGAAGCTTAGCGTGCCGGGCTCCAGAAAGCTTCTTGTGGCAAAATTCCATAAAGATTCCGCCGGAAACGGAGAGATCCAGAGCAAGGAGAAGCTGGATCAAATCTTAGAAAGCTTAAAAGACAGCAGATTTACGGTGACAGAGATCAAAAACGGGGAGCGCACGAAGAAGCCGCCGACGCCCTTTACGACAAGTACGCTGCAGCAGGAGGCATCCAAGACGCTGAATTTTTCGACACAGAAAACCATGCGGCTTGCACAGCAGCTCTATGAGGGAGTAGATATTAAAGGGCATGGCTCCATCGGCCTTATTACTTACCTGCGTACCGATTCAATCCGCGTGGCGGAGGAGGCGGACCAGGCGGCAAGAAAATTCATCGCCGAGCAGTACGGAAGCGCCTATTCTGTTTTGCGGGAGACGGAGAAAAAGAGCGGTGCGAAGATCCAGGATGCACACGAGGCGATTCGTCCGACGGATATTTCTTTGACGCCCGTGAAGGTAAAGGAATCCCTTTCGCGCGATCAGTTCCGCCTGTATCAATTGATCTGGAAGCGCTTTACGGCGAGCCGGATGGCGGCGGCCGTCTATGAGACGGTTTCTGTTAAGCTTGATGCTTCTAAAAATCAGTTTACCATGGCGGCGTCGCGGCTGAAATTTGACGGTTTCCTCTCGGTCTATGCAGACGACGAGGAGAAGGAGGAGAAAAACGAGCTTCTTTCTAAGCTTTCCGTGGGCCAGACACTGGAGGTCGGCAAGCTGGATTATGCACAGCATTTCACACAGCCGCCGGCCCATTTTACCGAGGCATCCTTAGTAAAGGCGCTTGAGGAGCAGGGGATCGGCCGTCCGAGCACGTATGCGCCGACGATTACGACGATTCTTGCGAGGCGCTACATTACGAAAGAGAACAAGTGCCTGTATGTGACGGAGTTAGGCGAGGTGGTAAACCGGATTATGAAGCAGAGCTTCCCGAGTATCGTCGATATCACGTTTACGGCGAACCTTGAGTATCTCCTGGACCGTGTCGGAGAGGGGCAGACAGACTGGAAGACGGTTGTCCGCAATTTTTATCCGGATCTCATGGAGGCAGTGGAGGTTGCGAAGGAAACGCTGGAGACCGTCCATGTCGCGGACGAGGAGTCCGACGAGCTGTGCGAGCTGTGCGGCCGCCGGATGGTGATTAAATATGGCCCACACGGCAAATTCCTTGCCTGCCCGGGCTTTCCGGAATGCCGAAATACGAAGCCATATCTGGAAAAGACGGGTATTCCTTGTCCGAAATGCGGGAAGGAGATTATTATCCGCAAGACGAAGAAAGGCCGAAAGTTCTACGGCTGCGAGGGAAGTCCGGAGTGCGATTTCATGTCCTGGCAGAAGCCGGTAAAGGAAAAGTGCCCGGAATGCGGCGGCTACATGGTAGAGAAGGGAAGCAAAGTGGTCTGCGCCAATGAGCAGTGCGGCTTTGTGAAGGCGAAGCAGGAGAGCGAGGAGTAAACGGCCGATGGATTATTGCCAGTTGCTCTATGCATTCTTACAGTCAGCGCAGCAAGTGTGCAGAACTGTTACAAATTATTCCTAATTATCCGAAAAAACCTTGATCTTTCAGAAATATCATGATACAATTTTTATGTAATTTTATTTTTACTATACGATACTTAATATGAGCTACAACGGTTCAGATAGGTCTGCGCACTTGCTGCGCTGACCGTACAAAAACGCAGAAAAGCGAGCAAAAATCGGCTGCCGCAGGCAGTTTGGGATGGATTTTTACCTGCAGCGGTGAAGGTATCTGAACGGTTGCCGCGGGTTGGCAAAAAAAGGAGGGTTTCGGGTAATGGGCGTTGAATTGCTGGATAAGACTCGGAAAATAAACAAGCTGCTTCACAACAACAGCTCGCAAAAGGTAGTCTTTAACGACATCTGCAAGGTATTGAGCGAGATCCTGTTATCAAATATTCTGGTGATCAGCAAGAAAGGGAAGGTTTTGGGTGTAAGCACCTGCCCCGGTGTGGAGGAAATCCATGAGCTGATTGAGGATCGCGTTGGGGGCTTTATCGACAAGCTTCTAAATGAACGTCTCCTTGGCGTACTGTCAACAAAGGAGAATGTAAACCTGGAGACACTCGGCTTTGGGCAGGAAAATATAAGAAAATACCAGGCGATTATCACGCCCATTGACATCGCGGCCGAACGCCTGGGTACATTATTTATCTACAAGTCCGGTGAACAGTATGACATTGATGATATTATTTTGAGTGAATATGGGACTACGGTGGTCGGGTTGGAGATGATGCGCTCTGTCAACGAGGAAAACGCAGAGGAGACCAGAAAGATCCAGATCGTAAAATCGGCGATCAGCACGCTTTCCTTCTCGGAGCTGGAAGCAATCACGCATATATTCGACGAGCTTGACGGCAATGAAGGGATTCTGGTTGCCAGCAAGATCGCAGATCGCGTCGGGATCACCCGCTCGGTGATCGTAAACGCGTTGCGTAAATTTGAGAGTGCCGGTGTCATTGAGTCTCGGTCGTCCGGAATGAAGGGAACCTACATTAAGGTTCTCAATGACGTTGTTTTTGATGAGCTGAAGACGTTGAAGGATATGAACGCAAAGTAAGAGGGCAGAGAGATTGAAAAGCAGGAACAGACCGGAAAGCAGGAGGCGCTTGTTATGTGGTGCTTCCTGTTTTAGTTACTGTTCACGGGTCCCCTGTGAACGTAACAGCATACGCCCATTTGAAATCGCCTGCGGCGATGGGGCATATGCTTTGGCTCCATAACAGTATTGGCTCATGACGAATCAGCGGAGTGATTCGTCATGGAATGAACAGTAGCCTGTTTTATCGTAAATAACAAATACAAAGTTTTTCTTGCATATCCGACGATTTACGATTATGATATAGAAGGTAATACCTGCAATGCAGAGCTGGCATTGTGGGCTTTCAAGTGTAAAAAGGACAGGCGTCTCTGAATTACAATCCCAGACGCCGGAAAGGAAGGCATATATGTCTACATTTCTGATCACACTGCTTCAAACAGCCGTAAAGTTTGTTCTGTTTGTTGCGATTGCGCTTGCAGGGATCATCTGCGGAAAAAAATTTAAGGACAAGAAAAACAGTCAGTAACCAGGAGGCAAACAAACCATGCAAAAATATGGTGTAAACGAACTGAGGAGAATGTTTCTGGAATTTTTTGAGAGCAAGGGACACCTTGCAATGAAAAGCTTTTCCCTGGTTCCCCATAATGATAACAGCTTACTTTTGATCAATTCCGGTATGGCGCCGCTTAAGCCGTACTTTACGGGACAGGAGATTCCGCCGAGGCGGCGGGTCTGCACCTGCCAGAAGTGCATCCGTACCGGTGATATCGAAAATATCGGAAAGACCGCCCGGCACGGTACTTTTTTTGAGATGCTCGGAAACTTTTCGTTCGGCGATTATTTTAAAACAGAGGCGATCCACTGGTCATGGGAATTTCTGACCGAGGTGGTGGGTCTTGAAGCGGACCGCCTGTATCCATCTGTCTATTTGGATGATGATGAGGCATTTAAGATCTGGAACGAGGAGATCGGGATTCCCAAGGAGCGGATCTTCCGGTTTGGAAAGGAAGACAATTTCTGGGAGCATGGTTCCGGCCCCTGCGGCCCCTGTTCCGAGATCTATTATGACCGTGGGGAGAAATATGGCTGCGGAAAGCCGGGCTGCACGGTAGGCTGTGACTGTGACCGCTATATCGAGGTGTGGAACAATGTCTTCACTCAGTTTGACAACGACGGCCATGGCAACTACAGCGAACTGGAGCAGAAGAACATCGACACCGGCATGGGGCTGGAGCGTCTGGCTGTTGTTGTGCAGGATGTGGACTCCCTGTTTACGGTCGATACGAATAAGGCGCTTTTGGAGCGCGTCTGCGCGCTGGCCGGGAAGGAATATCAGAAGGATCACGAGACCGATGTCTCTTTACGTATCGTGACCGACCATATCAAATCCTGCACCTTCATGATCTCGGACGGGATCATGCCGTCAAACGAGGGCAGGGGATATGTGCTGAGGCGTCTTCTGCGGCGTGCGGCGCGTCACGGGAGAAAGCTTGGCATTGAGGGAAAGTTCCTGGCGAATCTTTCCGATACGGTGATCGCCCTTTCGAAGGACGGCTATCCGGAGCTTGAGGAGAGAAAGGCGATGATCTTCAACGTCCTGACCCAGGAGGAGGATAAGTTTAACCGCACGATCGACCAGGGCCTTGCAATCCTCTCCGACATGGAGGAGGAGATGAAAAAGAACAGCGGTACGACACTGCCCGGCGCCGACGCGTTCAAGCTTTATGATACCTACGGCTTCCCGCTGGATCTGACAAAGGAGATCCTGGAGGAGCGGAATTTTGTGGTAGATGAGGACGGCTTTGCGGCCTGCATGAAGGAACAAAAGGAAAAGGCCAGGAAAGCAAGGAAGGGTACGAATTATATGGGCGCGGATGTGACGGTCTACCAGTCCATCGACGCGGCCATTACGACAGAGTTTGTCGGCTATGACCGGCTGAAACATGATTCAAAAATTACGGTCCTGACTACCGAGGAGGAGCTTGTAGAGGCTCTGACAGACGGTGAAAGGGGAACGATTCTGGTACAGGAGACACCGTTTTATGCGACGATGGGCGGTCAGCAGGCGGATGTCGGTGTGATCGCGTCTCCATCCGGTGAGTTTGTCGTCGAGGATACGATCAAGCTCCAGGGCGGAAAGGTCGGCCATGTAGGCCGGATGACCCGCGGTATGCTCCGCGTCGGAGAGACCGTCACACTTACGGCCGATGAGGAAAACCGCACACTGACCGCGAGGAACCATAGCGCAACGCATCTTCTGCACAAGGCACTGCGCACAGTGCTGGGGAATCATGTGGAGCAGGCAGGCTCTCTGGTCTCGAAGGATCGCCTGCGCTTTGACTTTACGCATTTTTCGGCCATGACACCGGAGGAGCTTAAGCAGGTCGAGGATTTGGTCAACGAACAGATCCGCGCTTCGCTGTCGGTCTGCACCGATGTGATGGGGCTCGATGAGGCGAAGAAGACCGGCGCAATGGCGCTGTTCGGTGAAAAGTACGGCGAGAAGGTCCGCGTCGTGCGGATAGGAGATTTTTCGACCGAGCTCTGCGGCGGAACCCATATCACCAATACGGCGGAGGTACATGCGTTTAAGATCCTCTCCGAGGCGGGAATCGCGGCTGGGGTGCGCCGGATTGAAGCGCTGACTTCCGACGGGCTTTTGCATCATTACGAGAAGGAGGAGCAGGAGCTTTTTGCGGCGGCGAAGGCGGCGAAGGCGGCTCCCTCTGATCTGACGGCGAAGATTGAGTCGATGATGGAGGAAATAAAAGCGCTCCATTCCGAGAATGAGAAGCTGAAGGACAAGCTTGCAAAGGAAAGCATGGGCGATGTCATGGACCAAGTGAAGGAGGCTGGCGGCGTAAAGGTGCTGGCAGTCCGGGCAGACGGTGTTGACATGAACGGCCTACGAAATCTGGGTGATTCTCTGAAGGAGAAGCTTGGAGAAGGCGTGATTGTGATCGCCTCGGTGTTGGATGGCAAGGTGAATCTGATGGCGACCGCGACGAATGGCGCGATGGAAAAGGGTGCACATGCCGGAAACCTGATCAAGGCGATAGCTGGTCTTGTCGGAGGCGGCGGAGGCGGCCGTCCGAACATGGCGCAGGCAGGAGGAAAAAATCCGGAGGGTGTCGATGCGGCGCTTGAAAAAGCCATGGCTGTGGTCGCAGAGCAGGTGGGAGCGTAAAAGCAGGATAGAGCAATTGCTGGAAAGCAGACAAAAATAGGGAATGACTGGAAAATTTAGCCGGCGCGGGCCTGGAAAGGGGTCTGCGCCGGTTTTTTACATTACGGAAATGAAAATCCTCGATGGATTTTGCATGAACGGCCTGCCTGGTCCAGGTCTTTAGAGTAGCCAGACTTTTCTCCCGGCGGATTTTGGTTTTCAGATCATCAGGCAGGGGGCCCAGATCCTGAAGGACAGACAGCAGAAGATCGGTACGCCCCTGCTTGATTTCACATCCTCCCGTTCTTCTTTTTTAAGTAAAAGTGTTTTGACGCTCTGAAGGTTCCTGCTTCCTGTTATTTCGGCTAATGCGCTTATAAATTCTTCCGGATGCCGGATTTTTTGTACTTCATCCTGCATCACCTCTCGAAGCCGTTTCGGATCCTCCCAGTTTGCTGCATATTCGGCGATCAGACGAAAATCCGAAGTGAGGCGGTCCCGGTCCTCCTGTTTGAGCTTGGCAATAGGGATCAGATTGATGGGATAATTTGCCACATAGGGGAGAAGCTGCCCGGCCTGCCCTTTTGGAAATTCCAGCATATCATACAGACAAAGAGGAGATTTCCATTCCTCCCTGCCCCAATACGGGACTACTGTCACGATCGGTGCAAGCTTCTGGTTGTCATGAAGTCGTTTGGTAAAGGCAGGCTGTTTGTTTTTCTTGTTTTCAGCTATATATAGACGGACCTGTTCCTCGTAGGAGGAGAAATCATAGCCCATTATCCGCAGCGGCATGGTATTGTCGCGTCCCTGTTGATTTTCATAGCCGCAAATGAGACGGTAGGATCCACCCCCGGCAGCGACTTTTCGGACGTCGTGGTTTCCCTGCCGGTGGAAACCAGAGGAGGTTCGAGCAAAGCTTTCTGTAGGCATGGGGACCAAGACATCCTTATGGAGGATGAGGTTCCCCTTAAAAAGCAGATTGTTGAAAATGTCAACCAATACATCATTGTATTCCTCGAGTCGTTTTTCTGAGATGTGCTTTTGCATAGTTTGCCTTTCCTTTCCGGAGTGCAGGAGACAGGCTGGAGCGTGCTTGAACATTCATTTCCGCCATCTGTACGCTCGGGTAACACGGAAATACATGAGTTATTCTATATTATCCTATAACGGACAATATAAATATAACAAAATACAAATTAACTGTCAAATCAAACCGGAAATTTTTCTAAATAAATGATGGAGTGAAGCGGCTGAATACCGTTTTACGGAAATAACGGTTTGCTTTGTAATAAAACCAAACGCTACAAAACAAATGAAGAAAATTGCCTTATTCAACAGATACAAAGAACCTCTAAGAGATGAAATAGATTAATAGACACGATATTATATTTTTCGAAATATGTCAATCGAATTTTTTTAAAGGATACATAGAAAGGGAGAAATTGGTTTTGCATATGGCGGCGGACTGTGATATAATCCGTTTTAGGAAAGAATCCGATTCGGGGCAAGAAAGAATGAACGATGAATACAAAAGATAAACGGCTTTGAATTGGATTCTTTCTTATTTTCTGCCTGCTCCTTTTTATAAACGGTTTGAGGGGCACAATAGATGCCCCTGTCGGAGCGTGGTTTAACAGGGAGGCGTTCGTTCGGATTAGGAGGGCTCGCGCTTTGAACGAGAATAATGGATAAATTTACATATATAGCTGTTATTTTCAGAAAATAATTTCTTGAAAAAATTCTCATATTTAAGCTTAATATTTCGGAAAAGCAGCCGATATTAACAACAGAATGGTTAAAACAAAGAAAAAATGCAGATCAAAATCTGCACCATTCAACTTCCGATAATCTTCCTTATTGGAAGTAAAGAGTTCCCCTGTTTCTGATTCAGGGCCCGATTCGGAGGAGGGAGCAAGGCAGCCGGTAAACGGCAGAACACTTATGCGGGAAAAAGGAATTTCCCGTCCACATTCAAGGAGGTTTATTTAATGAGAATTCAGCACAACATCGCAGCACTCAATTCCTACAGAAACTTAACCGTGAACAACAGCGCGGTTTCAAAGAATCTTGAGAAATTATCTTCCGGTTACAGAATCAACCGTGCAGGCGACGACGCAGCCGGTCTTGCGATTTCCGAGAAGATGCGCGCACAGATCACCGGCCTTGAGACCGCACAGAAGAATGCCAACGACGGTATTTCTCTTGTACAGACGGCAGAGGGCGCTATGACAGAAGTGCACTCCATGTTAAACCGTATGGTTGAGCTGGCTACGCAGTCCGCAAACGGAACATATGCAGACGAAGTAGACCGTGAGAACCTGCAGAAGGAAGTTGCTTCGTTAAAGGACGAGATCAACCGTATCGCAGACAGCACAAACTTCAACGGAATTAATCTGTTGGATGGTTCCCTTTCTGCTAAGGGCGGCGCAACTGAGGTTAAGATCAGCGGCAATGCAAACAGCATTAAGTCCCCGGGCTCTAAGGCTGCGTTTGAGGCGACTCAGGCCATCACGGCTGCTGCTGCTGCGACTATGAAGGAAGGCAGCACGATCGAGTTTACGGTTGGCTTCAATGATGGAAGCTCCGAGACTGTTAAGCTGACGATGGAGAAGGACAAAAATACCGGTGCGTACCAGCTGAGGGCAGAAGACGGTACGATTTATGATAAGCTTGATACTGCTGGTGATGGCAGCACTACGGAGGTTACGGCTTCGAATCTGTCTGATGTAATCAAGAAAGAGCTCCAGAAGACGAGCTTGGATAAGGAGTTCAAGATTACGGATGACAGCCAGAAGATTAAGTTGGAAGCACTTAATTATGGTAGTGATGGGCGCAGTGTCCGCGCATATGATCTCAATATTGTTACAGATGGCAAACAGGTAGGACAGAAGGATTATGGCGTTAAAGTTGCTCTGGGTAACGATGACGGCCGTGAGATTGACGCGTCTACGCTGACTCTGTATGATGGAAGCAACTATGAGGACGCTGTATTTGAAATTAATGGTCACAAGTTTGTTCTCATGACTGGTGATATGGAAGCAACTCATGCGAACGGCGTGGTTCAGGGCATGAATACTACGAAGGGCCTTGGTTCCGACGTTACAATCCTTATCAGCGACAAGACGGCTGTTGATAAATCCAAGGGTACGGCACAGAACGGCTTGATGGCGAACGATAAGAACTTCGAGGATAACCTCAAGAAGATTGAGGAAGTTACCGGCTTAAAGGTTACGGATGCAATCAATGAGAAAGACTATGACAGCAGTGTTAACAATAACTCGGTAGCACCGGGTAAAGGTATCCGCCTGAGCAAGGGCGATGCAGCCACCGGCGGTCTGCTTCTTCAGATCGGTGATACTGCTGATGAGTTCAATAAGATGCGTGTATCCGTCAGCGATATGCACACCAAGGCTATGGGTATCGCAGATGTTGATATCAGCACACAGCAGGGTGCTTCTGACGCGATCAAGAAGATCAAAGACGCGATCAACTACGTATCCTCCACTCGTGGTGACCTGGGCGCAATCCAGAACCGCTTAGAGCATACGATCAACAACTTGAGCGTTGCTGCCGAGAACATGACTGCTGCTGAGAGCCGGATCCGCGATGTCGATATGGCGCAGGAGATGATGGCTTATACGAAGAACAACATCCTTGTTCAGTCTGCACAGGCTATGCTGGCTCAGGCGAACCAGATTCCGCAGGGCGTGTTACAGCTTCTTCAGTAAGCAGATTTTGTTGGAACTTTATTCTGACGTTCAATCAGGGCGGGCTTTGGCCCGTCCTGATTTTTCGTATCATAGGAAAGTGTGTCTTATGATACAAAAAACGCTCCGCAAGATGCGCACACTTTTTTATTTATAGAAAAAAATTTCGGAGAGAACATACGGCCATTCGGGTTTATGGGAAAGCGGCTGCATAGCAGCGGCTTTCCCATGGCTCCGAAAACAGTCGTAAGATGAAATATCCGGCTGAAAATCCGAATTTGAGGGAGAATTGTGTGAAACAGAAGGAACGGCCGCTCTTGACCATCGGTATGATTTTTAAAAATGAAATACGTTGCCTGGAACGCTGTCTGGAAGCCTTAAAGCCGCTGCGGGAGGCGTTTCCCTGTGAATTGATTCTGGCGGATACGGGATCCACAGACGGAAGCAGGGAGATTGCGGCCCGCTATGCGGATGTGCTGTTTGATTTCCCGTGGGTGGAGAACTTCTCGGCCGCGAGAAACGCGGTGATGGACAGGGCAAACGGGAAGTGGTATCTGACGATCGACGCGGATGAATATCTGAGTGCGGATATCGAAGAACTAGAGCGGTTCCTGCGGCTGGCGGATACCAGGAAATGGGAGCTCGGCGCGGTTGTGCAGCGAAATTATAAGACTCGGGACATGACCGGGGACTATACGGATGCGATGGTTCTCCGCCTTGCACGCATGTCCACCGGAGTGCGCTATGAGGGAAGGATCCATGAGGCGTGGCCGCTCGGGGGGAGAGGCCGCGTGCGGATCCAGGGTCTTGCGCATATGATTTTACATCATGACGGGTATGTGGGGTTGAATGAGGAGCAGGGACGGGCGAAGCGGGAGCGGAACCTGAAGCTGCTACGGGAAGAACTGAAAAGCGATCCCCAGAGCCTGCGGGCCTGGCTGCAGTATATTGAGAGCGGAAACCGGGAAGATGATTTCCTGGATGCAATCCGGCAGGCATCCAGGCTGGTGGAGAAAAAATGTCCGGGCTGGAAGGACTGGGGGGCGGCGATCTTCCGTCATGCGGTGTGGGCGGCGATGGATCGGGAGCTCCCGGAAGTGAGGGAGTGGATCGAGAGAGCAAGGAAATGGTTCCCGGATTCCCTGTTTACGCGGATCGACGTAGAATACGCGGCCATGCATGACAGTATGAACCGGAAAGACTATACGGAAGCGATATACAGAGGAAAGGGTGCTTTAAAGGCGCTTGAGGAGTACCATGCGGGTCGGGGAGAGCAGAGAGAGCTTTTGTATGATTCCCTGTTAGCGGCTTCTGCGGAGCGGGAGCAGGATATCTGCGCATGCCTGGCGGAAGCCGGTCTGTTGGAGACAAAGGAGCCGAAAAAGCTGAAATGGCTTTTGGCGGAGAACTGGGACGGGGGATTGCTGACAGCGCGAGTGCTGGCGCATGCTATCAAATGCGGCATTTGCTTTCCGCTCGCAGAAACGTCATTATATATAGAAGAAATGCAAGAGATGGCGGCCCGGCTTGCGGGGGAGCCGGAGGAGCTTTGGCTGGCTTTGGAGCGGCTGGTTAGGGATTCTGACGCGCAGGAGCGGAGACGAGGGCAGGCCCGAGTGGAGCATGCAGAAGACTTAAAAAAGCTGGCCTGGCTGCAGAGTCTTGCGTCGGCGGCCGTGCAGGTCTGGGAATGGGGACAGGCAGTGCAAAGAGTGGAGGAAACGGTGGAAGCCGGAGAAATGGCGAAAGCGGGGCTTCAGCTTGCACGATTCTATGCCTGGACAGAGAGAGAGTTTCTTCCACGTTTTTACGCGTGGGAATTTGAACAGAAGGAAATGCTTCGATTCCTTCCAAGTAGTCATCAGTTTGGCTGGCACTGTGCACGGGCGTTTGAGGCGCTGGACGCGGGAGACAGGGAAGCATATGTGCAAGAGCTGGAGCAGGGGGCCGCGACGTGTGAGAGTATGCGGGACATGGCGGAGTTTCTGCTCGAACGGGAAGACGACTTTTTAGGACAGAGGACAAGCGGTCGGCTTTGAAGCAGCCAAGCGACCGCGGGAAACGGTCGGTGGAGAACAGAGGCAAAACATCAGGCCATTGTGCCACACAGTTGATTGGCGATAAGGAAATGCCTGTTTGTAAGAACAATATCAGATAAATCAAAGAAAGCATGAATAAAGGAGAACTCTGCATGGAACAGGGGAAGCGGCCGCTATTGACGATTGGCATCATCTTTAAAAATGAAATACGGAGCCTGGAGCGGTGCCTTAAGGCGCTTGCACCGCTGCGGGAGGCAATTCCCTGCGAGCTGATCCTGGCGGATACGGGATCGGACGATGGGAGCCGGGAGGCTGCGGCGCGATATGCGGATCTCCTGTTTGACTTTCCCTGGGTGAATGATTTTGCGGCGGCAAGGAATGCGGTGCTTGAGAAAGCGTCCGGGGAGTGGTATCTGACCGTGGATACGGATGAATATCTGGATGCGGATATTTCGGAATTGCGCACCTTCCTCCGGGAGGATGGACAGGGAAAGAATATCGCCTCGGTAGTGGTACGCAATTATGAGACGCTGGAAATGAACGGGGATTACGCGGACCTTCTGGCGGTGCGGTTAGTCAGGCTTATGCCGGGCGTGCGTTATGAAAATGCGGTGCATGAGCAGCTCGTGTTCCCGAGGGGGACGGAGCGGAGCCTGGGGACGCTTTCCCGTACGATCCTGCATCACGACGGATACGCGAAGACGGCGGAGGAGAAGGAAAGGGAAAAGCAGGATCGGAACCGTGCCCTTTTAAAGGAAAGGCTGGCGGCGGAGCCGGAGAATCTCTCGCACTTGGTGCACTATATCGAGAGTTCGAGAGGGCGGGAGGACTATCTGGAGACGGTGCGCCGGAGTGTGCGCCTGGTGAAGGAGAAAAAAGCGGGCTGGGAGTATTTCGGCCCGGCGGTTCTGCGCAACGCGGTGCGTGCGGCGTATGAGGGGGAGCTGGAAGTGGAGTTAAGCGAGTGGATTTCCTGCGCGGAGAGGCAATTTCCGGAATCCTTCCTGACGAAGATTGATGTGGAGTGTTATGCGTGCGCGCATGGCTGGAACAAGGGGGACTATACGGAGTGCATCCGGCGCGGGGAGCGTTATCTTGCGGCGCTTGCGGAGTACCGAGCGGGGCGCGGAGAAAGAGAAACGCTTTTAAGCAGTGTGGTTTTTCTGGCGTCGCCGGCGAAGGAGAGGCAGACACGTCTGTTTTTGACGGAGGCGTGCTTGAAGGCGGGGGATCCGGAGCAGGCCGGGGACTTCCTGGGGGATATTTTACAGGAGAACGCATGTAGCCCGGTGCGTGCGGAGGAGATGGAAGAACTGCTGTGGTTGGAGAGGGCCGTGCAGGAGGCGGTACGGGAGTTTAGCTGGAGTCTGAAAGACGGTGGCAAAAAAGCGGCAGGAGAGACCGGAGCCAGCGAGATGAAAGAGGCAGAGCTTCCGGAAATAGGCATGGAGAACGCAGAGAGGAAAGCTCTGAAGGCAGGCAACACAGGCAAAGAAGTCGGGAGCCGAAAGACACACAGCACGAAGAAGCCAAGTCATGGGAATAGGGGCATGGCCCTGGCGCGCCTGTTTGCGCGGGTGGAGGAGAGCTTTCTGCCGGCGTATTACAAGGCGGAGGTTCTGCGTGAGGAGAATATCGTGCTGCTGCCGGCAAATAGGCGGTTCGGCTGGTACTCTATCCGTGCGTTCGCGGCGCTGGATGCGGGGGATCTGGCGGGCTATGTAAGGCAGCTCAAGGCGGGACTTGACGCCTGCGCGGAGCGCAAGGATATGGTGGAATATCTGACGGAGGAGACGCCGGAGCTAAAGAGGCTGGCGCCTGCGCCGGAGCTGTTGGAGTTAGCGAAGCAGGTACGGATGATTCTTTCGATGTACCCGGCAGATTCGCCGGCAGTGGCGGCATTGAAGGCGAGTCCCGCATACCGGCAGGTGGCATGGCTGATCGAGGGCGGGGAGAAGGAAACAGGAAAGAGCTGAGAAGGCGGGCCTGAAGGAAACGGAAAATGGCGGCAAAGAGAAAATGCCGGCCAGAGAAAAAAGAAAAAGGCCGAAAGCGGAAGGAAAAGCAATGAGGAGAGCGAAAAAGAAGCAGGCGGAAGCACTCATACGCATACTCGAGGAGGCCCAGGAGAGCTTCCGGAAGAGTCTGGATTCGGGGAAGCTTTTGGAGGCCATGGAGCTTTTGGAATACTGCCAGGGAGAGGCGATCGAGCTGGGAGGCAGGATCGAGGAGGCCGAGGGGGAAGGAACGGAGGCCGTTGCGCTCTTAGAGGAGTACTGTGAGGTGGTGTACCGGTTTCATGAGGAGCTTGCAGGAGGAAAGGGATACTCCGCAAGCCGGATGTACCGGGGCTTGAAGAAGCTGTTGGTTAGGATTGAGAACGAGATCAAGTATGCGATCAAGGAACGGACGGAAGCGGTATTCCTGCCGTACAAGGCGTCGATGTGGGACAGCCTGGATAGTGTGTGGAGGGCGGCGGACGCGGATCCGGACTGCGACGCGTACGTGGTGCCGATCCCATATTATGACAAGACGCCAGACGGGAAGATCGGTCAGATACACTTTGAGATCGGAGAGTATCCGAAGGATGTGCCAGTGGTGGATTATCGGGAATATGATTTTGAGAAGCGGCGGGCGGATTATATTTTTATACATAATCCATATGATAATAACAATTATATAACAAGCGTACTGCCCTGTTTTTATTCCACGAATTTAAAAAAGAATACGGATTGTCTGGTATATATACCTTATTTTATATTGAACGAGATAGAGCCGGAAATGAAAAGAGCCGCGGAAAAGATCGAACATTTCTGTCTGACGCCGGGCGTACTGAACGCGGATAAAGTAATCGTGCAGTCAGAGGCGATGCGGCGGATTTATGTGGATGTGCTGACGAGGACGTATGGGGAGGAAAGGCGTGCGTACTGGGAGGAAAAGATTTTAGGGCTGGGATCTCCGAAGGTGGACATGGCGGCCCGTATCCAGAGGGAGGATGTGGAGCTGCCGGAGGAATGGAGGAGGGCAATCCAAAAGCCGGACGGGGGATGGAAAAAGGTAGTTCTGTATAATACGAGCGTGAGCGCGCTGCTGAAGTATGGGGAACGGATGCTTGAGAAGATGCGGCGGGTGTTTGGTGTGTTTGAGGGGAAGAAGGAGGATATAGCGCTCGTATGGCGTCCGCATCCGCTGATCCAGGCGACGATCGAGTCGATGCGTCCGAGGCTGTGGGAGGAGTATCAGAGGCTGGTGGAGGAGTACCGGGAGGCAGGCTGGGGAATCTACGACGATTCGGCAGAGCTTGACCGGGCGCTGGCGGTGAGCGACGTGTATTATGGGGATTGGAGTTCATTGGTGGAGTTGTGCCGGAAGATAGGGAAACCGGTGATGATACAGGATGCGGAAACGGAGTGAAAAGAGATGAGAAATATGGAAGCGGACAGAAATACGGAAAAAAGAACGAAAAAGCTTGTTGTTGTATTGGGGATGCATCGGAGCGGGACTTCTCTGGTAACGCAACTGTGTCAGCGTATGGGCGCGTATTTGGGAAGCGAAGACGAATTGATGCCGGCATCTAAAGCGAATCCGGATGGGTATTTTGAAAATCTGGAGATTTACCGCCTGAACGAGACATTGCTGCATTCCTGCGGCAGAGAATGGTATAGCCTGGAGCCGGCCGAAGTGGATCTCTCTTGTCAACAGACAGAAAAGATAGTAGAAGATTTGAGGGGGATTCTCCAAAAACTTCTTGAAAAGAGCGATGTGGTTGCCGTAAAGGATCCGAGAATCTGTATTTTGCTGCCGGTATGGGAAAAGGTTTTAAAGCAGCTGGGGGCTGAGATCACATATGTTTGGGCGGTCAGAAATCCTTTAGAGGTGGCGGAATCCCTGAAAAAAAGGGCCGGCTACAGCCGGAGACATAGTCTGCTTCTCTGGGTTCATCATAATCTTGAAGTTCTTAAGTATCTCAAAGGGAAGAAATACTGCCTGCTTCATTACCAGGAAGTATTGGAGAACGGACAGGCGTGCAAAAAACTGGGGGCTTTGTTTGAAAAAGATATGGATGACGGATGGGAGAAAGAATTGCGTGTAGTGGTGAAGCAGGAATATCGCCATTCGAAGCATTCCAGGCAGGAGGTGCAGGAATTGCAGGAGGATCTGCCGTCAGATTTATATAATAGAATCTCAACAGAGACTATATCTGCTCCGCTCTGTATCCGACCGGGGACAGGGCGGCAGAAAGAACAGGAGACAGAGATTGAAGCGCTGAAGGAGCGATATATGAAGGAGGTAAGGGCAGCAAATGACAGAAATATGGACTATGCGTTCCTGGAAAATAATGGCTGCCTAAGTGAAAAGAAAATTGTTATTTATGGGACGGGAAATTGTGGCAAACGAGCAGCAGAAATGCTGCAGCGGTTAGGATACAGCATAGTTTGCTTTTGCGATAGAGATCGTCTTAAGCAAAGGTATAGCTTGATGGGGAAAAAGGTAGCTTCGCTTGCAGAAATAGAGGAAAAAGGGAATCTGTTGTTTGTGATAGCAACGGAAAACGCTAAGACGAGAAAGGAAGCTGAACAAACGGTATCCTGTGTGAAGGGGGCACAATTTCTTTCGTTTTTTGCGTTGGAATTGGCATGGGCTTCTTCTGTGAGGGATGATGGGACGATGGCAGACTGGGCGGATTCGTATGCGCTTTGGTACAGAAACTTGGAAATGCGCGGCAACAACATTCGGAGTGCATGTCGCTGCCCGGTTTTGGTCTATCAGAACGAAATGGTTGGAGCCTCTGCAGTTTCGGAAAGCCTTTGGAAAGCAGGCGTCGAGAACGCGCATATCCATAGAATTTTCTATAAAGATGACATTGTCCGAAAATTGATTTTTGGAGACGGGCAGGAAAATCCGGCGGAGAGTACGAATGCTTTCCGGTTTTCTGATACGGAATATGTAAGACGTATCAAAGCCGAAATGAAGAATAAGAAAATCATTACGCTGGTGAGGGAACCGATTGCAGTTGACTTGTCTACAGTATTTCAATGGATTGGAACAGGGGAGGCGAGGAGATATCTGGCAAAACGATTCCGACAAGGAAAGACCCTTCCTCAAATCACTGTAGAATTGATGGTAAAAATTCAAAATCGCTTGTTTGATTGGTTTGACGAGGAATTGAGAGAATTATGTGGGATTCATGTGCTTGCTTTTCCCTTCGATAAAGAAAAAGGCTATACGACTCTTTCAGAAAATGGAGTGGAGGTATTGCTGATAAAAACAGAGAAGCTTTCAGGGCTGACAGAGGTAATCCGGGATTTTACGGACAACCGTCAGATTATATTGTCGGATGGGAACGCAGGAAATGAAAAAGAATATGCACATATATACAAGGCGGTAAAGGAACGGATTACGCTCCCTAAGGAATATGTGGAGCATTATTACAATCACAATCCCTATATGGATCATTTTTATTCAAAAAAGGAGCAGGAACATTTCCTGCATCAATGGAGTTCGTGTATTACCGATTAGGGATTTCATAGAAAGGCAGATTATGTAAATGAAAAAAATTAGTATCGTATTGGGTATGTGCAGAAACGAAGGCCCTATAGCGGCTCATATTTATCAAAGAATGGACGTTGCTGAAAATAGTTCGGCAGAGTATATCGGGAATAGGGAGATAGCCGACATTGATGAGGAGCTTCTGCGTTTTTATGATAAGAAATGGTATGCTTTGGAGGATTTCAAACCGAATTTTAACAGCCAGCGGATAAAAGGAGCGATCGAAAAACTGAAAGCAATTGTTCAGAAATTATCCAAAGAAAAGGATATGGTTGTCATTTACGATCCGAAAATAACGGAGCTTTTGCCTGTATGGGAAAAGGTCTTGAACGGACTGGAAGCGGAAACACAATATATATGGCTGTTTCAAAATCCCCTGGAAGCGGCAGAATCCCTGCAAAAAAGAAACGGATACAGCAAAGAGCACGGCCTGTTGCTCTGGATTCATTATAACCTTACTATTTTAAAATTTTTATCAGAAAAATCGTATCAGCTGATAGACCTTGACAATTCAGGTCACGGCGCCAGGGGAATCCGGAATCTGCCAAGGGGGCTTTCGTCTACGTTATATGAGAATCTGGTAAGAAAACAGGAACGAGAGTTGGACATATCGGATCTGGAAAAACAATATACGGAGAGCAGATCGCAAAAAGGAGAATTTATAGACTATCAGGTATTGGAAAATATCAAAAATCTGCATGGAAAGGAAATTATTATTTACGGAGCAGGAGGGTATGGCAAGAGAGCGGCAAGGATGTTGTCGGATCTGGAGTGTGACAGATTTGATTTTTGTGATAAGAGCGCTTCGAAACAGGGAACAAGCCTTATGGGAGGCAGGGTTTTTTCCGTCTCAGAAATTGAAAGCCGAGAGAATCTTCTTTTTATTGTCGCCATTGAAAACATGGATATCAGAAAAGAAATGGAACAAACGCTGTCCTATATAAAGGGCGCGCGTTTTCTCTCCTTTCTTGCTCTGAATTTAGCCTGGAATTGTCTGAAAAGGGATTATACAACCATTGATGCGAGAATAGAGTCCCTGTCTTCCTGGTATGAGAATTTGGGAGGGCGTGGCAGCAGGATTGATTATCTATGTAGTTGCCCGGTACTGGTTTATCAAAACGGAAAAGTAGGCTCATCAACGGTTTCGGTCAGTTTGAGAAATGCAGGCATAGAAAATATACATATCCATAGATTCCTTTTTGTGAATGATATTCATGGGAGGCTGCTTCTTGGGGATGAGTGGTTTAAAAGCGTGGAAAGCTCCGTGGCGTACCGTCCTCATTTTGCGGAGTATATGCGCTATGTTAAGAGTAAAATGAAGCATAAAAAAATTATAACCCTGGTAAGAGATCCGATCGCCGTTAATTTATCTTCCGTGTTTCAATGGATCGAGATCGGCATTGCGGATCGATATATTGCGGAGCGACTGAAAAAGGGAAGGACATTTGCTCAAGCCGTTTCTGACCTCATGATAAAGATTCAGGATCGATTGTTCAATTGGTTTTCTGAAGAATTAAAGGAGCTGTGCGGCATTGATGTTTTTGCGTATCCCTTTGACAAGGAGAAAGGGTATACGATAATTTCACAGGACACGATAGAAGTGCTGGTTATAAAAACGGAAAAATTATCGCAGATGACAGAAGTGATTCAGAATTTTATGGATAATCGAAAATTTGAGCTGTTGAACACCAATGTCGGAAGTGAAAAAGAATATGCCCATATCTATAAAGAGGTAAAAAAACATCTCGTGCTTCCAAGGAAATATGTGGAGTACTACTATATCGACAATCCCTATATGGATCATTTCTATTCAAGAGAAGAACAGAACCGATTTTTGAATCAATGGATGCAATATGTGAAAGCGGATTGATAAAGGATGAGAAACGGGATGCTTGAATTAGAAAGAATCAGCTGCCATGATTTTATTGAATTTGATGGTTATGCATGGTTTTCCAACTGGTTTTATAACGGTCTGTTTCAGGTCGAGATCGAGACAGGGAAAACGAAGTTTTTAGGGGGCTTCGAGGATGAGAAGCCATATGCAAGGAATATTCATTGGGAAACCTTTAAACGGGATGAAAAAATTTATTTTTGCCCGTGGAAAGGAAGACATCTGCATACTTATGATTTAACAAGGCGTTCTTTGCAGTCCATCGAGATCCGGAAAGAGTCGGAAGGATTTTTTACGGTTCAGGATATTCTATTGGCTGGAAACGAAGTTTTTTGTGTGCCCGAACAACAAAATGCGAAAATCAAGAGGATCGATTTACAGTCACAAAAGGTCACGGAAGTAAATAGGAAGGTAGATCTCCAAGGGAAAAAAATATCAGAGCGCAGAGAAGCATTTCCGGCCGCCGGACGTATAGAGGAGCTTCATACGGGGCATGCGGATGAATTTTTCTGGCGGCGGTCAGCCGATAAAAAATGGCATGCGTTTTTGCCGGAGGGCCGCCGGCTGCTTTGCTATATGGAAGAATCGGACGAGCTGGAGACAATCCCGCTTACCCTGATCAATGGAGACGAGCTGGAAGCATACTTGTACAGGGTAAAAAAAGAGCAGGTGAAAAGAAAAATAGCAACAGAGAAAGCGATGCGATATGAGGAGTTTTTTAAAATCCTGGAAAATGAAAAGATTTGCCGTGAAACGGATTTGTCGGATCGTGTCGGGGTTGGAAAAACAATCTGGGAAACAATCTGTCAAGCAAAATCAAACACGGCGAAAATGAGGGATTGATATGAGATATATGATTTGGGGAGCGGGAGGGACGGCAAAGCATTTTTTGATGCGGCATATGAATGAATATTTTTTCCGGAACCCGATCGTTGCGTTCGTAGATAACGACAAAAAGAAAGAGGGCAAAATTTTTGCGGGGGAGCGGGTAAAAATTATTTCTCCCTCTGAAATCAGAGAATATGATTTTGATGTGATCCTGATATGCTGTAAGGACGAGAAATCCGTTATCCGACAAATCAGAAATCAACTGCAGCTTCAGACGCCGATCCAGACGATGCGAGAAATTTGTGCGGTTATGTATCAGTTGTACCACGATAAAATGAAAATTTATGATAAAAAAATTCTCATGATTGGGGATTTACGTTACAGGGAATCAAACTTAGCTCGTACGTATATGTTCCGAAAAATAGAATACAGCGATAGCAGCCAAATAGAAAATATAGGGGATGCAAGCTTTGATTACATACTTTGTCCTCAAATACATGAGTGCCTGGATTTGAGTATCAGTAAAAATTACAGGGGAGCCGAAACAGAGCGCGAGTGGATTGACAAGCTTGTGGCGACAGGGAAGGTCGAGCGGAAAAAAATCTTAACCTTTTCTGTTGTTTGGATCTACGCGAATGTGGATAGGGAATATTCTCTGGGGGAGGAAAATCCGGATAAGAAAATTCTTCTGATCAAGCCTGCCGGAATCAATACAGGTCTGGGGGGAGTGGTTATAGGAGCTCTCCGGAATATAGAGTATGCAAAAAGAAATCATATGATACCCGTTATTGATATGGAATCGCAGAAAAATAATTACATAACGGACGATGAAGTAGGGAAAGTAAACGGCTGGGAAAAGTTTTTCTTACAACCCGCCGGATGTCATGTAAAGGATATACAAAGAAGCAGGAATATCGTGGAAAGCTCGAGATCACGGTTCGGGACAGAGGCGATTGATTTAAGGGAAAATTTGCGGCTTCAGCCAGGGCTGGAGAAGGAGATCGAGGAATATTGCAGTAAATATTTTAAGGATGAAAATAAAATTTTAGGCGTATTGGTCAGAGGAAGCGATTATGTAAATATGAAGCCATTTGGTCATGCGATTCAACCGGATTTGGATATGGTTATGGAAGCGGTAGATAGGAAATATAGTTCCAGAAAGTATGATTTGATTTATGTATGTACGGAAGAAGAACAGATTCTTACTCTTTTTTGTGAAAAATTTCATGATAAGGTCTTTTACCATCCCGCTGCGAGAGTGAAAGGGAAAGAAAACGGTTATTTAGCGCAAAGCTCTTTGTACAAGGACAACGATCCATATCGTGTGGGGGCGGATTATTGGATCGCATTGTGTGCATTATCCAGATGCAACGCACTTGTGGCAGGAAACTGCGGCGGTACACAGGTGGCCCTTATGTTAAACCAGAATCAATATGAAGACGTATATATCTTTCAGCTTGGACAGTATGGGATCGAGGATACGGAGGTTTAGACAGTGAAGCAACAGGAAATACATACCCACTTGGACGCCCTTGAGGCGGAGGCGGTCTATATCATGCGGGAGGTAACGGCGGAGTGTGAGAAGCCGGTGATGCTGTATTCGATCGGGAAGGACAGCTCTGTGATGTTGCATTTGGCGATGAAAGCATTTTATCCCGAGAAGCCGCCGTTCCCGTTTTTACATATTGATACTACATGGAAGTTTAAGGAAATGATTGCCTTTCGTGATCGGATCGCGAAGGAAAAGGGGATCGAGATGCTCGCCTATACCAATGAGGAGGGTGTCAGGCAGGGAATCAATCCTTTTGACCACGGATCAGCCTATACGGATATTATGAAGACGCAGGCGTTAAAGCAGGCGTTGTCCGAGTATGGATTTACGGCGGCATTCGGCGGCGGAAGAAGGGATGAGGAAAAGTCCAGGGCCAAGGAGCGGATTTTCTCCTTCCGAAACAGCGAACAGGCATGGGATCCAAAAAATCAGCGGCCCGAGATGTGGAAGCTTTATAATACGCAGCTTTATAAGGGAGAGAGTATGCGGGTCTTCCCGCTCTCCAACTGGACGGAGAAGGACATCTGGCAGTATATCGCCAGGGAACGGATTGAGATCGTGCCGCTGTACTTTGCGAAAAAACGGCCCGTCGTCTATCGGGATGGAAATATCATCATGGTGGACGACGACCGCATGAAGCTGTTGCCCGGGGAGAAGGTGGATTATAAGAGCGTACGGTTCCGGACGCTGGGATGTTATCCACTGACAGGCGGCGTGGAGTCCACGGCGGACACGCTGGAGGAGATCGTGAGGGAGACGCTCGGGGCCGTGACGTCGGAGCGGACAAGCCGCGTGATCGACCATGAGGCGGCGGGAAGCATGGAACGGCGCAAGAGGGAGGGGTATTTCTAAGATGAACGGGTTATTGAAATTCATCACCTGCGGGAGCGTGGACGACGGGAAATCGACGCTGATCGGCCATATGCTGTATGACGCGAAGCTGTTGTTTACCGACCAGGAGCGGGCTCTCGAATTAGACAGTCGGGTCGGGAGCCGGGAGGGGAAAATTGACTATTCGCTGCTGTTGGACGGCCTGATGGCGGAGCGGGAGCAAGGGATCACGATTGACGTCGCTTATCGGTACTTTACGACAGAACGAAGAAGCTTTATCGTGGCGGATACGCCGGGGCATGAGGAGTATACAAGAAACATGGCAGTAGGAGCTTCGTTTGCCGATCTGGCGGTCATCCTGGTGGACGCGTCGCAGGGCCTTCTGATACAGACGAGGCGGCACGCGAGGATCTGCGCCCTGATGGGGATCCGATATTTCCTCTTTGCCGTGAACAAAATGGATCTGGTGGGATACCGGGAGAAGGAATATAAGCGGATCGAGAAAGAGATAAAGAAATTGGCGGTAGACCTGGAGCTGGAGAACGTGGAGGTGATCCCGGTCTCGGCGACGGAGGGCGATAATGTTACCTATAAGTCGGAGCGGATGCCATGGTATCGGAAAAAGACGTTATTGGAATATCTGGAAACCGTGGAGGTAGAGAACGCCGCCGGAGAAAGCCAGAAAGACCGGGAAAGCGGATTTGTGATGCCGGTGCAGCGGGTATGCCGTCCGAACGCCTCGTTCCGCGGCTTTCAGGGGCAGCCGGCCTGCGGGACGCTTTTTGTGGGGGAGGAGGTTACAATTCTTCCCAGCGGAGAAAGAGCAAAGGTACAGGCGCTTCTGCTGGCGGACAGACAGGCGGAGCGTGTGAAGCGGGGGGAGCCGGTGACGGTACAGTTAAACCGGGAGATCGATGTTTCCCGCGGCTGTGTGTTGGTCAAGGGGACAAAGCTGTCGGTCAGCAGCCTGTTTACGGCGACGCTTTTGTGGATGGACGACACGGAACTGGTGGAAGGGAAGAATTTCCTGATTAAAATAGGAACGAAGAAGCTGCCCGCTACCGTGATGGCGATAAAATATAAGATCGATATTAATTCCGGAGAAAGCATCGCGGATTCGAGGCTGCGTAAGAATGAGATCGCGGTCTGTGACTTGGCGCTGGCGGAAAAGGCGGTATTTGACGCCTTCAAGCGTCATAGGGAGCTTGGGAGCTTTATCCTGATCGACCGGATAACAAACATGACCTCAGCCTGCGGAGTGATCGAGCATTCGCTGCGACGCTCGGATAACCTGACGTGGCAGAGGCTGGACATCACGCGGGAATACCGTGCAAAGAGGCTGGGACAGAGTCCGGTGACACTGTGGTTTACGGGGCTTTCGGGGGCGGGGAAATCCGCGCTGGCGAATGAGATCGAGAAGGCGTTAAACGTGCAGGGAAAGCACACGATGTTGTTGGACGGAGACAACGTGCGGATGGGGCTGAACCGGAATCTGGGCTTTAAGGAGCAGGATCGGATCGAGAATATAAGACGGACAGCGGAGGTGGCGAAGCTGATGAACGACGCGGGGCTGATTGTATTGACGTCGTTTATTTCGCCGTACGAAAGCGATCGGAGAAAAGCGCGGGAGATCATAGGGACCGGCAATTTCATTGAAATCTATGTGAGTACGCCGTTGGAGGAATGCGAGAGGCGGGATGTGAAGGGATTGTATAAAAAGGCAAGAGCCGGCCAGATCCCGAACTTCACGGGGATTTCGAGTCCGTATGAGCCGCCGGAGTATCCGGAGATTATGATTGACACGAGCCGCTGTACGCTGGAGGAAGCCGCGGAGTATGTCCTGGAACGAATGCAGGGCCATTTTGGGTAGGAACAGGGAGGCAGCAATCAAACCTGCATGTGCCCGGCAGGGGACGCATCACTGCCCATGAAAGTCCGGCGGGCACACTTGGCATCCCTGAAGGTTCTGCCGCCTATCCGGCGGCAGAACCTTCATAGTAATAAAAAGAATTATTGGGAAGTGATATTCATGAAAAGGCTATGTATTTATTTAGTATATGACAAAGAGAATATAGTGGACAGGTACATAGCCTACATGCTGCGGGAATTAAAGAGCTGCGCAGAGTACTTGGTAGTTGTCTATAATGGCGAATCGATACAGCGCGGCAAGGAATCCATCACTTCGTATGCGGACGCTCTTTTTTACAGAAAAAATATCGGATACGACGTGGGGGGATTTAAAGAGGCTCTATGCAGCTTTCTTGGCTGGGAAAAGGTGGATGGATATGACGAATTGATTTTGGCAAATGATTCCATGTTTGGTCCGTTTCTGTCCATGGAACAGATTTTTTCTGAAATGGAGAAAGGCGGTTTCGATTTTTGGGGAATTACGAAACACGGGACGAAAAAGGAAAAAGAAGCGGTTATCTATGAGCACATTCAGAGTTATTTTCTGGTAATCGGGGAGAGGCTGTTACATGCAGCCGAATTTAAAGAATATTGGAGCGAGATGCCCTATTACTCAAATTTTAACGAGGTTGTATGCAAACATGAAATGCTGTTTACAAAACACTTTTGTGATTGGGGATACCGATATGGATGCTTTGCGGATATGGCGCCCAATGATTCGGAAAATTGTATCAATAATTATGCACAGTATATTTTTTTGCAATATGAACTGATCAAAAAAAGACACTTTCCGTTTTTAAAGAAAAAGCCCGTTACGTTTGACACATTGGATATGCAGACACAGGAGAATTGGAGGCAGGCGATCGATTATATTGCGCAGAATACAGACTATGACGTGGACATGATTTGGGAGAACCTGATCCGAACGACGGATATATCCGACTTGCAGCGTAGTTTTCATTTGGAATACATTGTTCCCGAAAAATGGACAAGCCCGTATCGGGAATCCCATGCCGCGATCCTTGTTTTTGTCAAACATATACGGTCAAAGGAATATGTACTGGACTATTTAGACGCGGTGAAAGAAACATACAGAGTTGTTGTTTGTTCGTCCGACAAGGATCTTGCGGAAGAATACCGGAGAAACGGATATGAATGTTTTCCTATGGAGAACGGAAGCTCGCGGCAGGGAATGCTGACGGAGCTGGCGGAGTATGCATATGTATGTATTTTACAGGATTATGATATGACAAGCGATACGATGTTTAGTTGTACAAGAAAGTCCTTTTTTTATAGCATATGGCATAATCTGCTTGCCGGAACAACCTATATGGAGAACGTGATGGATCAGTTTGAACGCGAAAAGAGACTTGGCGTGCTGGTGCCGCCTATCCCCAATTTTGCCGAATACTTTGGTAAAGCAGTACGTGAATGGGAAATAAATTTTGACGATGTGAAAAGGGTGGTTGAGGAGAAGCAAATACACTGCAGAATTTCGAAGGATAAGCGCCCTTTTTCGATTTCTGAATGCGCGTGGGTCAGAGGAGAGATATTGAAGGAGATACTGAAGAAGGACTTGTTTTGGAATAAACGCCGCCCCTTTATTTGGACATATGTCGCGCAGGGTATGGGATTTTATACTGGTATTATTGAAAGCGATCGTTATGCATCACTGAATGAAATCAATCTGCAGAATTATCTGCAGCAAATTGTTGCGCAGGTCAATAGGCAGTATGGGGAAATCCATTCTTTCATGGATCTTCAAAGACAGATTTTTAAAGGAAAGCTGTCAGAGTTTTGCAACAGGCATGACAAAATCTATGTGTATGGAACCGGATATAAGGCAAAACAGTATAAAAAGCTTATTCCAGATATCGAGGCCTATATTGTTTCGGATGGTCAGCCAAAAGACGAAAGCGTGGACGGAAAGCCTGTTTTTTATTTGTCGGAGATCCCGGAAAAGGGAGACCTGGGAATTGTTGTCTGTTTGAATGAGAAGAATCAGGAAGAAGTAATTCCAGTATTGGATAGAAGGCGGTTTCCGTATTTATGTATTTGAGTGAGGAGGAGAGGGAGATGAAATACATCTTATATGGAGCAAACCGGGTGGCTAAGGACTTCCTGTATATGTTTGAGGATCTGCAAATCGTATATTTTATTGATGACGAATATGAGGGGCGGATGTTTCTGGGCTATCCGGTGGCAAGACCGGCAGAATTAAATAAAAGGATGACGGAAGAACAAATTATTCTCTGTGATTTTGATAAAACAAAGAAGGAAACAAGACTTTTGGAAATGGGGCTGGTCTATGGCAAAGATTATTTATATGAAGAAGATTTCTTTGACCGGCTGGATTCCTTTGTCATACCGAAAGAGAGAAAGATTGCTATATGGGGGACCGGAAGGATTGCCGGACAATTTTGTAATGCGCATCCGGAATATGACCCGGAAACTTTTATTGATTCCCGCCCGAAAGAGGAAACATACCGAAATAAGAGAGTGGTATTGCCGAAGGAGATCGACGACTGGACCGACAGGTTTGTGATTGTCTGCGTGGCAAAGGATGAGGAAATCAAGGAGTGGCTTGCGGAATCAGGGCTAAAAGAGAGCAGGGATTATGTAAGCTACCAAAAGCTGACCGGGATCCCGTCAAAGCTGCTTAAGGAGACGATATTTGACCGTGCCTATTACGATCTGGAATGTAATACGATGCGGAATCATCTGGAAATATTCCACGGAGGCAATACCCGATGCTGCTGCACAACGTTCGTGGAACAGAACCTTGATAATATGATGGACTATGGGGTTGACGAGCTGTGGAAATCCAATCTTCACAAAGTATTGTGCCTTTCCACGGAGAATCGGACCTATACGTTCTGCGAAAAGACCATGTGTCCGCTTTTTGTTGCGAAAAGGAAGGAGGAGGCGCGTTGTACAGAGGGGAAATACAAAAAAATGACAGAGTATCCGGAGACAATTGCTTTGGGCTATGACGCAACATGCAATCTGAGCTGCGTTACCTGCAGACAAGTCCCTTATGTGGCACGGGGCAGAGAACGGGAGAAAATGTCAGAGATTTCGAGGAGGGTAAAGGAAAATTATTTGAAACGGTGCAAATTTTTGATCCTTGCAGGCGACGGAGAGGTATTTTTAAGTCCCGCATATAAAGAGATTTATCTGGACAAAAATTGTAATCCGGAATATATCCGGTTACTTACGAACGGTATGCTTTTTAATAAAAAAACCTGGGAGCAGTTTGCAGACGGAAAGAGCAGCAAAGTTATGCTTACGGTTTCGGTGGATGCGGCTTCTGAAGCTACTTACGAGAAAATAAGGAAAAACGGGAATTTTGCTGTCCTTGCGGAAAATATGAAATATGCGTCGGAACTAAGGCGGAAGGGAGAACTGAGCTATTTTCGGATGAATTTTGTGGTTCAGAGAGAAAATTATCAGGAGATGCCTTTGTTGGTAGAGTGGGGAGAGGAGCTGGGCGTGGATGAGGTGTTCTTCACCAAAATTCTTAACTGGGGGACATACACAGAAGAAGAATTCAGCCGCGTCAGCATGATGGAGGCGGACGGAATCACGCCGAAGCCGGAATTAAGGGAAGTCATAGAACAGCCGGTCATGCAGAGCCCTATTGTGGATATGGGAACAATCCGGTATGGTCATAGAATGGATGAAGCAGATGTTGTGGAGAATTATTACATGTGGGAACTGGAAAAGCGGGGAGGAAAATTGTTCTCCTGATAAAGATGCGGGAGGGAACGTGTGATGGGAAAATCGGCGGCGTGGCTCATGGCGGGAGCGCTCTGTGTTTCCTGCATGGAACGGAGAAGGAAAAAAATCCTCTCGGCACAGAAGAAAGAGACGGATAAATTTTATGATAATTACCAGCTGCTTAGCCATTGGCTGGAGGTGAAAAACCGGGGAGGCAGCTCGCTGGAATACTTTCGGGAGAAAGGCTACAGGGAGATTGCCGTTTATGGTATGGGGGAGCTTGCAAACAGGCTATGCGAGGAGCTTGAGGGGACGGATATCTGCGTGCGGTACGGGATAGACAGGGAAGCGTGCGGGACGGTATCACGTATGGACCGGATTTATGCCCCCGAGGATGCGCTTGAGCAGGTGGACGCCGTGGTGGTAACCCCGTTTTATGCGATGGACAGCATCCGGGATACACTGAGGAAAAAGATAAGCTGTCCGATTGTATCTTTGGAGGAAGTTGTGTGGAGTCTGTAGGAGGGTCTATGAAACTGATTTCGTTTTATCTGCCGCAATTTCATGAGATACCTGAAAATAATGACGCATGGGGAAACGGCTTTACAGAATGGACGAATGTAAAGAAAGCCACGCCGCTTTATCTGGGGCATAACCAGCCGAGAATGCCGTTAGGCGGGGATTACTATGACCTGTCGGACGTGGGAGTGATGAAACGGCAGGACAAGCTGGCAAGGAAAGCCGGAATCTATGGCTTCTGTTTTTATCACTATTGGTTTAACGGCCGTATGGTACTGGAAAAGCCGGTTAAAAACTGGCTTGCAGAACGGGATATCAAGACGCGCTTTTGCTTCTGCTGGGCGAACGAGCCGTGGACAAAGACCTGGCATGGGGCAGGAGGGGACAGGGAAATCCTGATCCCGCAGACATATGGCGGTGAAAGCGAGTGGAAAAAACACTATGAGTATTTCCGGGAGTTTTTTCTGGATGAAAGATATATAAAAGAGGATAATAAACCGTTTTTGGTTATTTACAGATTAAAAAACATCCCGGAATTTAACCGTATGATACGGTTTTGGAACGAATGCGCCAAAATGGATGGCTTTGACGGTATCTTTCTCGTTTCCATGAATGTATGTCGGGAGCATGTGGAGCAGAGCATCTGGGTAGATGCGTCTGTTGATTTTGAGCCGAATAAAACGAAGATGGAAATGCGCAGTACAAAGGAAGATTGGATAAAGCCGCGCGCTGTCGGGAGCCTTCTGTGGAACCGGTTGGCAATAAAGGGGATTCATTATGACAAAATAAACCGGGAAATGCTTAAAACACCGCATAAACGGAATCATTTCAGGACCGTTTTTATCAATTACGACGATACGCCGAGAAGGCAGGAAAGGGCCATTATTACGTATGGGGCGTCCCCTGAAAAATTTGGCAGGTATTTAAAAGAAATGGTGGAATTAAGTGAAAAAGAGGGGAATCCGTATCTCTTTATTAACGCATGGAATGAGTGGGGAGAGGGAAATTATCTGGAGCCGGATGAACAGTACCGTTACAGATATCTGGAGGAAGTGCGAACATGTATGATGCGAAAGGCGCGCGGTATGGAGACGGCGCCAAGAGGCCGGAAACGAAAAAGGTAATATTCTGGGCGGCCGGGGCGAATGCCAATAACTTTATGACCTGCCTGAAAGAAGAAACGGAAGTCGTTGCTGTTGTGGACAATGACGCGCTCAGGTGGGGGGAAGCGTTTGGCAATTCCACGATTATTTCAGCCGATGCCATACAAAGCTATCCGTATGACTACATAGTGATTACAACGCCCGATTATGCGGATATCCTGCAGCAGCTATGCGCGATGGGGATTGACGCGGACAGGATTCTTACCCCGTTTGCGCCGGAACGCGGAGGAAGGCAGGAATGGCGGGAAATTTTTCATGTCGGCGAGCTTCTGTATTATGTGCAGGAGCTTCGCATGACAAAGATGTCATGGGCTTTGCAGAATGCGCCTTATGAGATAAGCGCGGGAATCGAGAAGGGCTGTCTTGCGAGACCGAAGATCCGTTCCATTGGGGAAACAATAGAAAGACTGCGGGAAGGATATTCCATGAGCCGGTACGGGGACGGCGAGCTGAATATGATACTGGGCCGAAACTTTTCTACATTTCAGAGTTCGGATGAAGCGTTAATCCAAAGATTAAAACAGATACTGAAAAGCAATTTGTCCAATCATATTGTTTGCCTGCCGGATATTTATGGCGACTTTTATAACAGGAACGAGGAACACAAAAACTGGTTCCGAAGACATTTGGCGGACGGGGGAAGGGAATACGACTACCGTATCTTTGATATGGACAGAGTGTACTACAATGCTTTTATTACCCGTCCCTATAAGGATTACGTCGATAAGCGCGGAGTAGAGGAACGGTTTTTGGAGCTGCGGCTGCTGTGGGAGAACAGGGACGTCACAATCATCGAGGGGGAAAAGACCCGATTTGGCGTGGGGAATGACCTGATCAGCAACGCCGTCTCCTGCGAGCGGATTTTAGGTCCGGCGGTAAACGCTTTTGAAAAGTATAGGGAGCTTTTGGCGGCGGCGAAAAAAACAGACAGGGACAGGCTGATTCTGATTGCGCTTGGCCATACCGCGACCGTACTTGCGTACGATCTCGCGGCGGAAGGATATCAGGCGCTTGATATCGGGCATCTTGATATTGAATATGAATGGTTCCTGAGAAAGACCGATAAGAAGATACCGATAGAAGGGAAATTTGTAAACGAAGCGCCGCTCGGACGGATCGTTGCGGAACCGATTGGGGATAAAAAATATCTGGATGAAATCATAAACGTGATCCTCTGAAACCGCGTTAAAGGAGAGAATGGTGATGAATCAAATACGGGTCCTGCATATGACGCCGCCGATCGTCAATAACGGCATATACAGATATATTTTTAATCACTTGGAATACATAGACAGGGAGCGGTATCGGTTTGAGTTCCTGACCAGAAACGCGAAGGCGCTGGCGGCGACAGAAGAATGCAGAAGGTATGGGGTTGCGATACGGGGCTTTTGCAATACGGAGCGGAATAATGAGACGGACCTTAGGCGGGAAATTATGGATATTCTGAGCCGTGGATATGACGCGATTCATCTCCACACCAGTTTCTGGAGAGGGTTTTTGATCGAACAGATTGCGATGGAAATGAAAATCCCCAAGGTGATCGTACATTCCCACAGCACATGGGTGGATGTGCAGGACGATAGAAAACGGGAAGAAATCCTGCGGATACACAATGGCTATAAGGAAAAATTTGATTTTACATACGCGACCGATGTATGCGCGTGTTCCCGCCTGGCGGGGGACTGGCTGTACGGGGAGCGGATCCCGAGGGAGAAAATACGGATACTGCCCAACGCGATTGACGTGGAGAAATATAGCTTCCGGCCGAAAACCAGGAAAAATCTGCGGAAAAAGCTTGGTTTGGAAGACCGGATCGTGGTCGGGAGCGTGGGGCGTTACTGTTACCAGAAAAATCAGGAATTTTTGATTAGGGCTTTTGCCAAGGCGAGGGAACGCAATCGAAAGCTTTTTCTGCTTCTGATCGGCGGGGGAGAATTAAAGGACGAACTGAAGGGACTGGCTGCCGGCCTGGGCTTAAAGGATGCGGTGTGCTGCCTGAACTGGCAGGAAAATGTGAGCGACTATTTTCAGGTGATGGATCTGTTTTGTCTGCCGTCCCGGTTTGAAGGGCTGGCAATTACCTCGATTGAGGCGCAGGCCGCGGGGCTGCCCTGCTTTTTGTCGGATCCGATATCCAGGGAGGCGCAAGTGACGGATCTGATTACTTTCCTGCCGTTGGAGGAGCAGGTTTGGGCGGAAAGGATGATGGAGAGCCGACAGGCAGGGGAAAGAGACAAAAAGGACATGGAGCTGGCACAGGCAGGATATGACATCAGAACCGCGGTGAAAAAACTGGAGAATCTTTATGGGTAAAATGGGGAAGAAAAACGTGTATATTGCAGGGGCGCATTCCAGGGGCCGGACACTGCGGGTTTATCTGGAGTATCTGTATCCGGAGCTGGAGGTGGAGGCTTTTCTGGTGGATGACAGGTCGGGAAATGCAGAGACAGTCGATGGACTGCCGGTGCGGCTGATCGGGCAGGGATTACATACGGAATATCCGGTATATATCGGGATGCGTGGGGTGAACCATGAAAAGGTTTCCAAAGAGCTTCAGGCTGTGGGGATGAAGGAGATCATCCCGGTGACGGTGGAACTGGACAGGCAGCTTCGAAACGAATACGTCCGCAGATGCGCGAAAGAGCAAGGGAAAACGTTCTGTATCATAGACGAGCTGCCGGCGGGAGAATAAGGAAACTGCCGAGGACTCTCGGAGTCTCCTTGTGCCTGGATTTGTCAGATGCTTCCGAGAGTGTTCTGTTCTGATATGGAGGGAAATATGCAGAAAAAAACGGCCAGAATTTATGTGGCAAGCTCCGTTTTGGACAAGCCGCTAGAGGACAGCTATACATTGATAAAAGAAGAAGCGGTTTTACAGGTGGGGGCGGCGTTGACAGAGAAACGATTGCCGCAGGCAGCGTTTTTGGACTGCGAAGGGGACAACATATCACATAAGAACAGGCAGTACTGCGAACTTACGGGGCTTTACTGGATTTGGAAAAACGCGGTCGAGGATTACGTGGGTCTGGTGCATTACAGGCGGCATTTTCTGCTGCCCGATCACTGGTTTGAGCGGATGGTGGGGAATCGGGTTGATGTGATTCTGCCCGTGCCTCTGTATGTCGCGCCGAGCATTGCGGGAAATTACAGGGAGAGGCATACCGCATCGGACTGGGACTGTCTGATGGCGTATTTTAAGACGAATATCCTGGATGAGTATGAAGAAGCGCGGCATTTTTTCGATGGGAACCTATATTCGCCCTGCAATATGCTGATAGCGAAAAAAGAGGCGCTTGACAGTCTGTGCGAGTGGATGTTTCCAATCGTTTCTGCAGTAGCGGAGCATGGTGGAGAAAAAGGGGACGCACACCAGAACCGGTATCCTGGATTTGTCTCGGAGCGGCTTATCACGTATTTCTTTGAGAGCCACAGGGGAAAGTACAGGGTCGTGTATGCCAATAAGAATTTTTTGAGGTAGGAGACAGCAAAAATGGAGCGAAATAATCCCCCAGTATATGATTAGCCTTTAACTGCCTGGAGAAGCCTACAAAGGAATAGAAAGTATGGGTGGCATAGGATTCTCGGTGTCCTTCCTGTGGCTACACTTCACCTTGTCATTGTGCCAGTGTGTATAAGGACGGATCACTCTGTGCCGGATGCCATGCTGCTCCAGAGATGTACCTGGAAAAGAGTGGGCCTGTCCCTGTGAGTGGTGAAGCGGTTTGTGAACGCGGCACCGTTGTCGGTCTGGATGCACTCAATGGAGCAGAAACCCTGGAAAATCAGACACACTCCAAAAGGAAACGCCGCCTGTAAAATGACAGTGCAGCGTTCCTTTCTGTGGGACTTATGGTACGATGTTCAAACTTGTTGTAATAATTCCCAAAATTCCAATTTTGCCTTTAATATATCTAATTGATAATCAAGCTCTTTATCCCTGTTTGGCGCTGTCTTGATCCTTTGCAGATTTGTATACATATATCAATTACGTTGTTGATCATTTCTTTATCACTTGGCATGATTACACCTCCTGTGGAGACATATTATGATTCGGTTAACCAATAGTATATATTCCGCTTACTCGATCTCCTTATAAAGATATGCATTCAAAATATTCTGTGGGGCGTCGTAGTAGAAGCTGCTGTTATAGTCGTCGATTTTATCGCTCACAAAGGAGTTATAAGCGGCGATCAGAGCGTCTATGACCCCCATGTCTTTTTCTTTTGCAATACCGAGAACCAGCCGCTTGTATACCTTTCCGATATCCCAGTGGCTGGGGACGGCATAGCGGCAGGCCATTACATTGTCAAAGGTTCCCTTTTTAATCCCTGCAGCAGCGATGAAATCATCGCTGACGCGGTCGATGCTGTCGCTGTGATAGACGTCGGCCAGATCATAAATTTTAGTGAGCAGTACCTTTCCAAGCGCGTTTACAATGTCGGCTCTGCGATTGGTTGTCCTTCGGGCCATGTAATCAATCAGGCTGCAGGTGAAGAACAGATCATTCTCCTTTGAGTTTTCGCGTCCGGTCATTTCAGGGATACCTCCTCGCTTGACACATATTCCAGGCATTTTAAAGCGGCAGGGGAGCAGAAACTGATCTGGTGCGTCGGATATTTGAACTTTGCCAGACTCCAGAACTGTTCGCGGGTCAAAATTCCAAGGAATGATTGAACACGAATTTTTTGTTTGCTTTTAAGAAGGTTTATGCTATAATAAAAGTCTGGTAAGATTTGAATGAAGGGAAAATGTTACACTTTGTGCGTCACTTCAGGTATGAGACATTCTGAACATAGATAAAGAAACGAGCCCTTTGGTTTGAGCAATAAAGCTCTACGGTTAAAAACTCATTTCTTTGTTTTGTTATATGTCAGGTGAGGGAGAAAGTCAAGAAAAAATGTACAAGGAAATTAATTTAGATAAGATAGATATCCATGCAGGGTCGCCCACAGAGGAACCGGCTAGACAATACTATTTCATGGCAAAATGCCGGGAGTGGGTCCGGGAGTTTGAAAAGAAAGCCGGCCGCCGCCCGTGCTTTTTTATTCAGACCTTCGGCTGCCAGATGAACGCCCGTGACTCGGAAAAGCTGACGGGGATCTTGAAGGAGATCGGCTTTGCAGAAGGGGCGGATGAGGCGTCTGATTTTGTCCTTTATAATACCTGTACGGTCCGTGAAAATGCCAATCTGCGGGTCTATGGCCGCCTGGGCCATCTAAACGGCCTCAAAAAGAAGAATCCCGGGATGCTGATCGCACTCTGCGGCTGTATGATGCAGGAGCCGGAGGTCGTGGAGAAGATTCAAAAGAGCTACCGGTTTGTGGATCTCGTATTCGGCACGCATAATATTTTTAAGCTCGCTGAGCTTTTATACCGCCGTATCGAGGAAAAGGGGCCGGTGATCGACGTCTGGGAGGGAACCGATGCGATTGTCGAGGAGCTTCCGGCGAGGCGTAAATATCCGTTTAAATCCGGCGTCAACATCATGTTCGGCTGCAACAATTTCTGCAGCTACTGCATCGTCCCCTATGTACGGGGGCGTGAGCGAAGCCGAAGCCCGGAGGATATTATAAAAGAGATCCGGGGGCTTGTGGCAGACGGCGTCGTCGAGGTGATGCTGTTAGGACAGAATGTCAACTCCTACGGGAAGACATTCAAGGAACCGATGAGCTTTGCCTGGCTCCTTCGTGAGGTCGAAAAGATCGAGGGCCTGGAGCGGATCCGCTTTATGACGTCGCATCCGAAGGACTTGTCGGATGAGCTCATCGAGGTTATGAAGCAGTCAAAAAAGATCTGCCGTCATCTGCATCTGCCGCTTCAGTCGGGCAGTACGCGGATCTTACAGAAGATGAACCGAAAATACACAAAGGAGCAGTATCTTGCGCTTGTGGACAGGCTGCGTGCGGCGATCCCGGATATCGCTCTCACGACCGATCTGATCGTCGGCTTTCCGGGAGAGACGGAGGAGGATTTTTTGGAAACGCTCGATGCAGTCAGGCGTGTTCGGTATGACAGCGCATTTACCTTCCTTTATTCCAGACGGACTGGGACTGTAGCGGCTAAGATGGAGGAGCAGGTGCCGGAGGAGATCATGAAGGAGCGGTTTGACCGCCTTTTAAAGGAAGTACAGGAGGCCGCAGGGGAAGCAATCCTGCGCGATCTGCACACCGTGCAGAAAGCCCTCGTGGAGGAAGTGGATACGCATGAAAGCGGGTATTTGACCGGACGTCTGTCCGGCAATACAGTCGTGCATTTCCCGGGAGATCCGTCCCTTGTAGGCTCGATTGTGGAGGTATCTCTCGACGAGGCAAAGGGCTTTTACTATATCGGGACAATGGTAACTGCAGGCGCTGGTTTGGCAGAAGGCTGAACCGGCTGCCGAAACAGGAAGGGCGGCGGCCGGGAGAGACCGGCTGGCTGCGCTTCCTGCTTTGATTATGTAACATCCAGCCAAACGCGCCAGTGAAGCGTTTGGCCGGATTTTCAGCAATAAGGCAGGTGGGAGAACAAACGTGGCACAGTTATCACCAATGATGGCACAGTACCTTGAGACGAAGAAGCAGTATCCGGACTGTATTCTGTTTTATCGGCTCGGGGATTTTTATGAGATGTTTTTTGAGGACGCCCAGACGGTGTCCAGGGAGCTTGAGCTTACGCTGACCGGAAAGGACTGCGGCCTGGAGGAACGCGCGCCGATGTGCGGCGTCCCCTACCACGCGGTGGAGGGGTATTTAAGCCGTCTGGTACAGAAGGGCTACAAGGTGGCGATCGCGGAACAGATCGGGGACCCGAAGGCGGCAAAGGGGCTTGTAAAGCGAGAGGTCATACGAGTCGTAACGCCCGGTACCATCACCAACGCCGAAGCGCTTGACGAGACGAAAAACAATTACCTGATGGCGGTCGTCTGTATGGAGAACAGCTACGGGATTGCGACGGTTGACATCACAACCGGCGATTTTTTTGTCACGGAGGTAGCCGCAAAACGGGCTTTTCTCGATGAAATCAACCGGTTTTCTCCTTCAGAGATGATCTGCAATGACGCCTTATGCATGTCGGGGGTCGATATGGAGGAGCTCAAGGAACGCTGCGGGCTGGCCGTATCCGTGTTAGAGGGACGTTATTTTTCCGACGATACCTGCAGAAGGGTTTTAAAGGAGCACTTTCATGTCGCAAGCCTGGACGGAATGGGCCTTGCCGATTACGAGCTGGGAACGATCGCGGCGGGCTGCATTCTTGAGTACCTCTATGAGACGCAGAAGAACGATCTGTCGCATTTGACCGGGATTAAGCCCTATACGACGGGGCAGTTTATGATGGTAGACACCTCGACCAGGCGGAACCTGGAGCTTGTGGAGACTCTGCGGGAGAAGCAGAAGCGCGGCTCGCTCCTTTGGGTGCTGGACCGCACGAAGACGGCCATGGGCGCCAGGCTTCTGCGTAGCTTCATCGAACAGCCCCTGATCGTAAAGGAGGAGATCGAGCGCCGCCAGGAGGCCGTGGAGGAGCTCAACATGAATTATATTTCCCGTGAGGAGATCCGCGAATACCTGCATTCGATCTATGACCTGGAGCGGCTCATGGGACGTATCAGCTACCGGACGGCTAACCCGCGGGATCTGCTGGCGTTCAAGAATTCTCTGGAGATGCTGCCGCACATCCGACAGCTTCTAGGCGAGTTTTCCGGCAGCCTTTTACAGGAGATCCAGGCGGATCTGGACCCGCTTACGGACCTTTGGGAGCTCATCGACTCCGCGATCGTCGAGGAGCCGCCGATTACGGTCCGTGAGGGCAATATTATAAAGGATGGCTTCCACGAGGAGGTGGACCGCTATCGCAGCGCAAAGACGGAGGGCAAGGGCTGGCTTGCCGGACTGGAAGCCGAGGAAAAGGAAAAAACCGGCATTAAAAACTTAAAGATCAAGTTCAACCGGGTATTCGGCTACTATTTTGAGGTGACAAATTCGTTCAAGGACATGGTGCCGGATTACTTTATCCGCAAGCAGACGCTGACAAACGCCGAGCGCTATACGACCGACCGGTTAAAGGAGCTTGAGGAGATCATCATGGGGGCCGAGGACCGGCTTGCGACGCTCGAATATGATCTATTCTGTGAGGTGCGGGAGAAGATTTCCGCCGAGGTCCTGCGGATCCAGCGCACGGCAAAGGCGATCGCCGGGATCGACGTGTTCGCATCACTCTCGTCTGTCGCAATGCACAACAATTACGTGAAGCCAAAAATTAACGAAAAGGGCAGTATTCAGATCAAAAACGGCCGCCATCCGGTGGTCGAGCGCATGATGCGGGATGACCTGTTTGTGGCGAACGACACGTTTTTGGACAACGGAAAAAACCGGATCTCGGTCATCACGGGGCCGAACATGGCCGGAAAGTCCACCTATATGCGTCAGACGGCGCTCATCGTACTCATGGCGCAGATCGGGAGCTTTGTGCCGGCCCAGGAAGCCGGCATCGGCATCTGCGACCGGATCTTTACGCGGGTTGGGGCCTCGGATGATTTGGCGTCGGGACAGAGTACGTTTATGGTGGAGATGACCGAGGTCGCGAATATTCTGCGGAACGCGACGAAAAACAGCCTGCTGGTGCTGGACGAGATCGGGCGCGGCACCAGCACCTTTGACGGGCTTTCGATCGCCTGGGCGGTCATCGAATACATCAGCAACCCGAAGATCATCGGCGCAAAGACGCTGTTTGCGACGCATTATCATGAGCTCACGGAGCTCGAGGGGACGGTCGGCGGGGTAAACAATTACTGCATCGCGGTCAAGGAGCAGGGCGACGATATCGTCTTTTTGAGGAAGATCGTAAAGGGCGGCGCAGACAAGAGCTATGGGATCCAGGTCGCGAGGCTGGCCGGCGTGCCGGAGGCGGTGATCGGCCGGGCGAAGGTGCTCGTCGAGGAGCTGGCGAGCGCCGACATTACGGCTAAGGCCAGAGAAATCGCGGGCCTTGCGGCGCATACCACACAGCACAGGCCGGTGGAAAAGCCGGATGAGGTCGATTTAAACCAGCTTTCTCTGTTTGACACGGTCAAGGATGATGATGTCATTCAGGAGCTTTCGGAGCTTGAGCTGTCAGCCATGACGCCGATCGACGCGTTAAATACCTTATACAGGCTTCAGACGAAAGTAAAGAACCGTTGGCAGTAACAGCGGATCTGTAACAGTTCAGCCTGCGGCTTCCCTGCTACGCAGACATTTACTTGGGAGAGGAGAGAAGCGCCATGCCGATTCAGGTGCTGGATCAGGATACGATCAATCAGATTGCCGCTGGGGAGGTTGTGGAGCGCCCGGCCTCCGTGGTAAAGGAGCTGATGGAAAATGCCATCGACGCCGGGGCCACGGCGGTCACGGCGGAGATCCGGGATGGGGGGATTGGTTTTATCCGGATCACCGACAATGGCTGTGGGATCGCAAAAGAGGAACTGCCTCTTGCATTTCTCAGGCATTCGACGAGCAAGATCCGCACGGCAGCGGATCTTGTGACCGTGTCTTCCCTGGGCTTTCGCGGCGAGGCTCTTTCGAGCATCGCGGCCGTGTCCCAGGTGGAGCTGATTACAAAGACGACCGAAAGTCTGACAGGCTCGCGCTACCGGATCGAGGGCGGAAAGGAGAAGGGCTTAGAGGATGTCGGTGCGCCCGACGGGACGACCTTTATCTCACGCAACCTCTTTTTTAATACACCGGCGCGCCGCAAGTTTTTAAAGACCGCGCAGACCGAGGCAGGTCACGTGGCCGACGTCGTGGAGAAGATTGCGCTTTCGCATCCGGAGATCTCCATCCGCCTCATCGTAAACGGCCAGAACCGGCTGCATACGTCGGGGAATCATAACAGTAAGGACATCGTCTACACGGTCTACGGACGGGAGATTGCGGCGAATCTCCTTCCGGTCTTGGAGGAAAATGAGATTCTTTGTATCAAGGGCCTGATCGGAAAGCCCGTGATCGCCCGCGGGAACCGGAACTTTGAAAACTATTTCATCAATGGCCGGTATATCAAAAGCGGTCTGATCGCGAAGGCGATCGAGGATGCGTATAAAAGCTATATGATGCAGCACAAATACCCATTTACGCTTCTGTATCTCGCGATCGCTCCAGAATATATGGATGTAAATGTTCATCCGTCGAAGATGGAACTGCGGTTTAAGGATGGCGAGGGGATATACCGGCTGGTCTTCCAGGCGGTTTCGGACGCGCTGTCCGGCCGGGAGCTGATTCCACAGATGGGAATCGGGAAGGAAACCGCCGAACCCGTGCGGGGACGGGAGCCGGAAGGAAAGACCGGGACTGTCGGGGAGAGGAAGCCGGTTCGGGAGAATCAGGAAGACCGGATGCAGGATGCTTTGGCAGGAAGACAGGACGTTCGCCCGCAGCCGGCCGCAGCCGGCAGTCCGGGCCGGCAAAGAGAGGCACATCCGGAGCCGTTTGAGAAAAAACGTCTGGAGGCGATGGGGATGCTTCGGGAGAATTCTGCCGCGTATGCAGAACCTGGGCGAGAGACCAGGCCTGCGGGAGGGTCCGCTCCTGCCAAAGGGCCTGCTTCTTCTGGTAAGTCCCTGTTTGCCGAGGAATCTGAACGCTCAGGGGGCGCTCGTCCTTTGGAAGCCTACGGCCCTGCCCATGAAAATGGGGGCTCCGGGGAAGCCGGCGGGATTAAGAAAAACGAAACGGGTGATTCGGATCAGCTTACTATGTTCAACGGGCGGTTTCTCTCGGAAAATGCCCGCTATAAGCACAGATTGATCGGCCAGATTTTCGATACCTACTGGCTCGTGGAATATGGCGATACGCTCTATATCATCGATCAGCATGCGGCCCATGAAAAAGTGCTGTTTGAGAGGAACTTTGCGTCGCTTAAGTCCAGGGAATACACCTCACAGATGATCAATCCGCCGATCATCCTGACGCTCTCCATGCAGGAGGCGGCGCTTCTGGAGCGTCACCTGAACATTTTTGCGGAGATCGGGTTTGAGATCGAGCCTTTTGGAGGGAGCGACTATGCCGTCCGCGCCGTGCCGGACAATTTGTTTTCCTTGGCGAAAAAGGAGCTTTTGCTGGAGCTCATCGACGGTATCTCGGAGGATGTCTCGCGTGCGGGCTCGGAGGCGGTCTATGACCGCATTGCCTCGCTTTCCTGCAAGGCGGCGGTCAAGGGGAACCACAGGCTTTCGAGACAGGAGGCGGATGCGCTCATCGACAAGCTTCTTGGACTTGAAAATCCCTATACCTGCCCGCATGGCAGACCGACGATCGTCGCTATCAGCCAAAATGAAATAGAAAAGAAATTTAAGAGGATTGTGTGATGAAGCAGCCTTTCGTGATCCTGACGGGGCCGACGGCCTCTGGGAAGACGGCGCTCTCTGTTGCGCTTGCAAAGCGCATCGGAGGCGAGATTATCAGCGCGGATTCCATGCAGGTCTACCGCGGCATGGACATCGGCTCCGCGAAGGTGACAAAAGAGGAGATGCAAGGCGTCCGCCACCACCTGATCGACGTGCTGGAGCCCGATGAGCCCTTTCATGTCGTGATTTTTCAGGAGCTGGCCAAGAAAGCGCTGGCCGAGATCTATGCCGCGGGCCATATCCCCATCGTCGCAGGAGGCACCGGCTTTTATATCCAGGCGCTTCTCTATGACATTGATTTTACCGAAAACGACGGCGATATGGAATACCGGAAACGCCTGGAGGCGCTCGCCGAAGATAAGGGGCCCGGGTATCTGCACGAGCTGCTGCAAAAAGCGGATCCCGGCGCGGCGGCGGCGATCCATCCGCATAATACGAAACGCATCATCCGTGCGCTGGAATTCCATGAAAAAACCGGTGAGAAGATTTCCATTCATAATGAGACCGAACGCGCGAAGGAATCTCCCTATGCGTTCGTCTACTATGTACTGAATATGGGGCGATCCCGGCTTTATGAGCGGATCGAAACGAGAGTGGACAAAATGATCACGGATGGGCTCGTCGAGGAGGTATCCCGCCTGCGGGGCAGGGGCTGTACACGCGAGCTGGTGTCTATGCAGGGACTCGGTTATAAAGAAATCCTCGATTATCTGGACGGCGTGTACACGCTGGAGGAGGCCGTACGCCTGATCAAGCGCGACACGAGACATTTCGCGAAGCGCCAGCTCACGTGGTTCAGACGCGAGCGGGATGTGACCTGGCTTGAGCAGGAGGAATTTGGCTTTGACAACGAAACACTTTTGGAATGGATCGTTTCCGATCTGAAAAGCCGGGGAATTTATCAATGAAAAGGAACAGAGAGACATGAATTTGACGGAATGTTATAAACAGTTTGGAATTTCCGAACAAATTGTAAAATTTGCCGATGAGATAGAAGGGACTTTAGAGGAACGATTTCATGAGATTGACCGGGTGGCTGAGTATAACCAGCTCAAGGTCATAGCGGCCATGCAGAAGGCGCGCGTCAGCGATATCCACTTTGCAGGCACGACGGGCTACGGGTATAACGATCTGGGGCGTGATACACTGGAGGAGGTATACGCACACGCGTTCCACGGTGAAGATGCCCTGGTGCGTCCGCAGCTCATCTCCGGCACGCATGCCTTGACCATCGCCCTGTCCGGCAATCTCCGCCCCGGTGACGAAATCCTTTCTCCGGTCGGAAAGCCCTACGATACGCTGGAGGAGGTCATCGGAATCCGGGAGTCCACCGGTTCCCTAAAGGAATTTGGCATCACCTATCGCCAGGTGGATCTTCTGGATGACGGGGAATTTGACTATGAGGGAATCCGAAACGCCGTAAACGAGCGCACGAAGCTCGTCGAGATCCAGCGCTCCAAGGGGTATGCGGTACGTCCGACGCTGTCCGTGGAACGGATCGGCCGGCTGATCGCATTCATCAAAGAGCTGAAACCGGATGTGATCTGCATGGTGGATAACTGCTACGGGGAATTTGTGGAGACTCTGGAGCCGACGGATGTGGGCGCGGATATGCTGGTGGGCTCCCTGATCAAAAATCCCGGCGGTGGCCTGGCACCCATCGGGGGCTATATCGTCGGCAGGAAAGACTGCATTGAGCGCGCGGCCTGCCGCTTGACGGCCCCTGGCCTGGGCAAGGAGGTCGGCGCGAGCCTCGGCGTGTCCCAGGCGTTGTATCAGGGATTATTTTTGGCGCCGACCGTGGTGGCCTCCGCCTTAAAGGGAGCCGTATTTGCGGCGAATGTCTACGAACGCTTGGGATTTCCGGTCGTCCCGAACGGGAAGGAGAGCCGCCATGATATCATTCAGTCGATCACCTTCGGGACACCGGAGGGCGTGATCAAGTTCTGCGAAGGCATTCAGGCCGCTGCCCCGGTGGACAGCTACGTGACGCCGGAGCCATGGGCCATGCCGGGATACGACTCTGATGTCATCATGGCCGCGGGTGCCTTTATCCAGGGAGCCTCGATCGAGCTCTCCGCGGACGCCCCCATAAAGTCCCCCTACGCGGTCTATTTCCAGGGCGGCCTGACGTGGTATCATGCGAAGCTTGGGATTCTGAGTTCTTTGCAGAAGCTCAGTGAGGCAGGGATTGTGGAGATGGGTCTGCCTGCCTCGGCCTCTGTTGCATTGTTTCGGGAGTGAGGAGGAAAGGAATGGATATAAAGATGAAAAAAGAGGGTTTATTTCGGGAAATGCGAAGAAAAAGGCAGGCTTTATCCATGGAGGAGACCGCCTCTGTTTTATATCGCGGGACCTCCGGCGTGCTGGCGGTTTCAGGGGATAGGGGGTATCCGTATGCGGTTCCCATCAGCTATGTATACGACGGCTTTCGTCTTTATTTCCACTGTGCGAAGGCAGGGCATAAGCTGGACGCGATCCGTCGGGAGGCGAAGGCGTCTTTTTGCGTAGTTGACCAGGATCAGATCGTGCCGGAAAAGTTTACTACTTTTTTTAGAAGCGCGATCGTGTTCGGACGGATTCATATCGTGGAGGATGAGGCAAGAAAGCGGGAGGCGATTGAAAAGCTGGCTGTAAAATATGCGCCGGAAAGCTCCACGGAGGACAGGAAAATGGAGATTGACAGGGAATGGCTGCCGCTTTGTGTGCTTGAAATGGAGATTGAGCATATGAGTGGGAAACAGGCGATTGAGTTGGTGGGGGGTCCGCAGAAGGCGAGGCAGGCAGACGGGGCCGTGCAGCCAGGCTTCGGCGTTTAAAGCTCTAAAGCCTCCGTCAGTATAAAAATGAGGCCAGGGCAGGAGCCGTGGGCGGGAGAGACAGTCTGCCTTGTATGGGTACTTGAAAACCGCCGGTACTTGAGCACCGTATTTTGGCGCTCTATGTACCGCTGCGCTTTTCCGCAGCGAGAGCGTGCCCATACAAGGCAGACTGTCTCTCCCGTTCACGGCGGACTTTTTGCCAATACCCTCTTGCCAAAAGCTTATGAACATTCTGTAAACTCATTGTTTTCTTCTCCTGTTTATGGTATACTATTCCAGTTAAAAGCAAATGGAGGAGAGGGAACATCATGAAGGGAAATTCCTGGGTATTGCTGCTGATGCTTTTGTCCGGTATTGTGCTGGGCGGGTTCATCGGGGACATGGTTGGAGGTATCGCGGGGCTTTCCTGGCTGAATTTTGGACAATCCTTCGGGTTAAACGATCCGCTTGTGCTGAATTTCGGCATCCTTGTCATCACCTTCGGGCTCAGCATCCGGATCACGATGGCTAGCATTATCGGCGTCATCATCGCGATTCTTGTATATCGTTTTATTTGACCGTTTCTGTCTGTTTCTTGTCAGACGGCAATATGTGCACCAGGGGGCCTAACGGTACTTGGAGAGTCGGAAAGGCCAGAGTGTATACGTGCAAAACGAATCAAAGACCATGAAAGCGCTCCCGCTCTCGGAGCGCCCTTACGAAAAAGCGGAAGCCTATGGCGCGGAAAGTTTATCCGACGCCGAGCTTTTGGCAATCATTTTAAGAAGCGGGACGAAAAACTGCTCCGCGAGGGATCTGGCGGAGGAGATCCTCTTGACCGGCGAACCGCCGGGGCTGCGCGGGCTCTTGCACCGGGCGCTGCCCGACTACCGGGAGATCCATGGCATCGGGACCGTAAAGGCGATCCAGCTTGCCTGTATCGGGGAACTGTCCAGGCGGATCTGGAAGGAATCCGTCTTTCTGGAAGCGCCATGCTTTACCCATCCGCAGGAGATAGCCGGCTATTACATGGAAGAACTGCGCCATAAAGAGCAGGAAAATATGAAGCTTCTGATCCTGAACCAGAAAAACAGGCTGGTGAAGGAGCTGGATATATCAAAGGGAACCGTAAACGCGGCGCTCATTACGCCCAGGGAACTTTTTATCGAAGCACTGCGCTTCCGCGGTGTCAGCATTATCCTTCTGCATAATCATCCGAGTGGGGATGCCGAGCCGAGCTCGGCTGACCGTCTGCTGACTGAGCGGATTGGAAAAGCGGGAGCATTAATCGGGATTCCGCTGTTAGACCATATTATAATCGGGGATAATTCCTATGTGAGTTTCAGGGAACAGGGGATTTTAGATCCATGAAAAATACCAAATATTTCTTATTCGGCCTGTCTGCACTCTGCATCTGCATGATCGGCCTGACGACGATAGACGGGAGCTTTTTAAATCCGGTGCGGGATGCCGTCGGCTATGTGCTGGTGCCGATCCAGAAGGGCGTCAACGCCGTGGGCGGCGCGCTTTATAACGAGGTCGCGGAATTCGGGATGCTAAAGGAGGCGTTAGCCGACAATGAGCGGCTGAAGGCCCAGATCGACGAACTCGTTGAGGAGAATACGAGACTTCGGGCGGAGACGTTTGAACTGGAGCGGCTGCGGGAGCTCTACGAACTGGACAAGCAGTATATGCAGTACAATAAAATCGGAGCCCGTATCATCGCGAAGGATACCGGGAACTGGTTTTCGGTCTTTCGAATCGACAAAGGGAGTGACGACGGAATTAAAAAAGACATGAACGTGATCGCAGACGGCGGCCTTGTGGGTATTGTCACGGATGTGGGGATCAACTATGCCACGGTCCGCTCGATTATAGACGATTCCAGCCAGGTCAGCGCGATGGCGCAGCAGTCCGGGGATACATGCATGGTTTTGGGGGATCTGAAGCTTTTTAAAGAGGGCCGTCTTGCCCTTTCCTATATGGAAAAGGACGATGACATCAAGGATGGAGACATGATCGTCACCTCCAATATCAGCGGGAAGTTCCTGCCCGGGATTTTGATCGGCTACGCGACGGAGGTAGCCGTTGACTATGAGGATAATCTCACAAAGACCGGATATGTGATTCCTGCCGCCCAGTTTGACCGGCTGCAGGAGGTGTTGGTGATCACAGACTTAAAGGATGCGGGGCCTGAGCTTTATGAATAGGCTGTTAAAAAATATCGCGGTCAATTTACTCCTGATCCTCCTGGCCTTTACGGTCCAGACCTGCGTGTTCCCGCTGTTTCCGTTTTTATCGGCCTATCCGAACCTGCTTCTGATCCTGATTTTTTCGTTTGGTTTTATACGCGGAAGCCAGGCAGGGATGATCTATGGCCTTTTAGCGGGGCTTTTGATGGATCTGTCCTCCGGCGGCCCGATGGGCTTTTATACGCTCTTTTTTATTTGGATGGGGTATGCAAACGGCATTTGTACGCGATATTATTATGAGGATTACATCACGCTGCCGCTGACTCTTTCCGCGGTCAATGAGCTGGCCTATAACCTGTATATCTATCTGTTCAGCTTTCTGTTCCGTGGCCGGCTGCATTTTATTTATTACCTGGTAAACATCATCCTGCCCGAGACGGTCTTTACCGTGGTGACGACGCTTCTTGTATACCGGCTGTTCCTTGCGATCAGCAGACGGTTAGTGGAGCTGCAAAAAAGGAGAGAGAAAACGATTGTTTAAGGACCTTTTAGACATTCTGAAGGATTTTCTGCACAAGCTTCTGTCCTCAAGACTGTTTCTTCTGGGCTCGCTTTTTGTGTTCCTTTTTTTTGTACTGTGTGCCAGGCTTTTCGAGCTCCAGATCTTAAAGGGGGAGGAGTTTCAGGAAAGCTATATGATGATGACGGAAAAAACCGTCCGCCTTGCCAGCACGAGAGGCAATATCTATGATCGAAAGGGAAATCTTTTGGCCTATAATAAGCTGGCTTACAATGTAACCATTCAGGACAACGGCGATTATACGAGATCCAACGATAAAAACCGCATGCTGCTGCGCCTGGTGCGGATTCTGCGCCGCCATGGTGAGAAGGTGCAGGGAGATTTCGCCGTTGGCTTTGACTCCTCCGGTGAGATGGTGTTTACGACAGCCGGAGAGACCGCAAAAAGACGGTTCCTGAGCGACTACTATGGTTTAAAAACGCCGACGGATCTCGACAAGGACGGTAAAAACCCGTCCGATGTAACGCCGCGGGAGATGTTTGAGGCGAGAAAGGAATTCTACGGCTTAGACGAGTTAACGGATGGTGACGGGAACCCGATTCCATATAGCGATGAGGAGGCTCTCGCCATTATCAATATCCGTTATACGATGGGCTTTACATCCTACCGCCGCTATGAATCCACGACCATCGCTTCCAATGTGAGCCGTGAGACGATGACAGACGTCCTGGAAAATTCAGCGGAGCTTTTAGGCGTCAACATCGAGCAGGCCACCATCCGTGTATACAACGACAGCATCTATTTTTCCCCGATCATCGGTTATATCGGAAAGGTCTGGGATGAGGAGCTGGAGCAGTTACGCGAATCGAATCCGGACTATGAGCTGAACGATCTCGTCGGAAAGACTGGGATCGAGGCTTCGATGGAGGAGGTTTTACAGGGGAAAAAGGGCTCACAGACCATGTATACCGACAACATGGGGCGGATCATCGAAGTGGTTTCCAGGACCGAGCCGCAGGCCGGCAATGATATCTACCTGACGCTTGACAGGGAGCTGCAGATCGGAATCTATCATATCCTGGAACAGCAGCTTGCCGGTATCATCACCGATAAGCTGGTAAACCGTGAGCTGGTTGATTCCGATTACAAGCAGGCATCGCGTATCCCGATCCCGGTTAAGGATGCCTATTTCCAGCTCATCAACAACAATGTCCTTGACATGGATGCGTTTGCCGTCCCCGAGGCGTCGCAGGTAGAAAAGTCCATCTATGGAAAGTTTAACAGTGCGAAGGAGCAGATCCTACAGCAGCTTGAGGCAGAGTTGTCGAGCAGCTCCCCCACCCGGACTGGGGACCTTTCCGAAGACATGTTTGCCTATATGCAGTATATTTATTCCTGGCTGGTTTCCCAAGGGATCATAAGAACCGATGCGATCGACCAGAATTCCGACGCCTATAAAGCGTGGAAGGAGGATGCGATTAGCCTGCGTGAATATCTGTATGCCGGAATCGCGGACAGCTGGATCGATACGACAAAGCTTTCGATCGAATCCAGATATTCCGGTGCGGATGACATCTATGAGGTGATCCTGACGTGTGTGATGGACGATCTGGAGTCGGATGAGGAGTTCGCGAAACGGATCTATCAGTATCTGGTTAACGACGGGACTGTGAGCGGGAGGGAGCTCTGTCTGGCACTCTATTCGCAGAATATCCTGGCCTATGACGAAGCAGAGGTACGGGAACTGGAGGCGGGCGGTGAGGAGTATGCGTTCCGTTTTATCCGTCAGAAGATCTCTGATATCGAGATCACGCCGGCCCAGCTCGCTCTGGACCCGTATTCGGCAAGCTGTGTGATTACGGACGTGAATACCGGTGAGGTACGGGCGCTCGTGACATATCCGAGCTATGACAACAACAAATTTTCCGGGACTGTGGATGCGGAGTATTACAGCAAGTTAAACAATGACCTGTCGCTGCCGCTGTTTAACAATGCGACGCAGGCCCAGAAAGCCCCTGGTTCCACCTTTAAGCCGATCATCGCGGTCGCGGCGCTCGAGGAGAAGGTGATCGGCCTCACAGACACTATGGCCTGTACCGGGGTATACGGCGAGATTACACCGCATATGCGCTGCTGGATTTATCCCGGCTATCACGGGGAGCTGGATGTGGTCCATGCGATTCAGAACTCCTGCAACGTGTTTTTTGCCGACATGGCACACCGCCTGTCCATGGATGAAAACGGCAACTACTCGGCGGAGCGCGGGATCGAGATGATCCGCACGTACGCCGGTATGTTTGGTCTTGACGAGACCACAGGCATTGAGATCTCGGAGAGAGATCCGCAGATGACGACGGAGAAGCCGGAGGCGTCAGGGATCGGCCAGTCAAACAATGCTTATTCGAATGTCCAGCTTGCGCGTTACGTGGCGGCCGTCGCCAACCGCGGCAACGTGTACCAGTTGAGCCTTCTCGATAAAATGACGGATTCGAAGGGCAATCTGATCGAGGACTTTACGCCGGCGCTCCGCTCAAAGATCGAGTTTGCGGATTCGACCTGGGATGCGGTGCAGACCGGGATGCGGCGCGTGATCTCAGACAGCTCGGCCAGACGTATTTTTAACGATCTGGAGGTCGATATAGCCGGAAAGACCGGTACGGCCGAGGAGATTAAAAACGGGCATCGTATTAACCATGCGTTTTTCGTCTCGTTTGCACCTTATGAGAATCCCGAGATCGCCGTGACAGTAAATATCCCTTACGGCTACACTTCGTCCAACGCGGCGACCGCGGCCAAGAGTATTTACCGGTTCTATTACGGCTACACGGATCTCGATCAGATCATGAATAACAGTGCATTGAATGTTTCGAACGTAGAAATCGGCGACTAAGGGGGGCTTTTCATGAAAAATGCCGTAGTGATTAAGGCGAATAAGGCGGGCATGACCGTGCGTCTGGACCCTGAGCTTCCGTTCCCTGAGCTTTTGGAGGCGGTGCGGACGAAGTTCCGGGAGACGGCAAGATTTTGGGGAGCCGCCCAGATGACCCTGGAGCTCTCGGGGAGGGAGCTGACCGGGGCGGAGGAGATGGCGGTCGTAGACGCGATCACGGAGAGCTCCGGTCTGGAGATCCTCTGCCTGGTGGACTCGGACGCCAACCGGATCGAGCGCTGTGAGAAAGCGCTGAACGAAAAACTTATGGAGCTCTCCTCGCACACCGGGCAGTTTTATAAGGGGATCCTGCGGGATGGGGATGTCCTGGAGTCCGAGGCTAGCATCGTCGTCATCGGCGACGTGGAAAAGGGTGCCCGTGTGACGGCGAAGGGGAATGTGATCATCCTGGGTTCCCTGAAAGGAACGGTCTGGGCGGGCCTGAACGGAAACCCGGATTCGGTTGTCGTGGCTTTCGAGATGGCCCCCATGCAGGTGAAGATCGGCGGGATCAGCTACGAGAAAAGCGGGAGAGGGCATCCGTTTGGGCGCGGCCCCGTGACAGTTTTTGCCAGAGACGGTCGTATTTTCTGTGAACCGATAAAAAAGAGCTTTTTAAGTGCATTTAATTTCATTTAGGACTGGAAATATTCGATATTTTCATGTAAAATAGGACTGTATCACCGCCGGTAACGGGGAAGACCCGATACCGTCTCTACAACTGAATACAGGAGGATATTCTTATGAGTGAAGTCATTGTTATTACATCCGGTAAAGGGGGTGTGGGCAAGACAACGACCTCTGCGAATATCGGAACCGGTCTTGCCATGTTAGGGGAGCGGGTCGTGCTGATTGACACAGACATCGGCCTTCGCAATCTTGACGTGGTCATGGGACTGGAAAACCGCATCGTCTACAATCTTGTAGATGTCGTGGAGGGGAATTGCCGTATCAAGCAGGCCCTTATAAAGGACAAAAGATATCCGAACCTGTTTCTTCTTCCGTCCGCTCAGACGCGGGACAAGTCCTCGGTTTCTCCGGGGCAGATGAAAAAGCTGGTGGACGATCTGCGGGAGGAGTTCGACTACATTCTGCTCGACTGTCCCGCAGGCATCGAGCAGGGCTTCCAGAACGCCATCGCAGGAGCCGGCAGGGCTTTTGTGGTGACGACGCCGGAAGTATCTGCGATCCGCGATGCGGACCGGATCATCGGGCTTTTGGAGTCCAACGAAATCACGAAGATGGATCTGATCGTCAACAGACTCCGGATGGATATGGTACGCCGCGGGGATATGATGTCCCTGGAGGATGTGACCGACATTTTGGGAATTCCGGTTCTGGGAGCAGTCCCGGATGACGAGGAGGTCGTGATCTCCACGAACCAGGGAGAGCCCCTGGTGGGCGTGAATTCCTTTGCCGGACAGGCCTATCTCAATATCTGCAAACGGGTGCTTGGTCAGGAGGTGCCGCTTATGGAGCTTGAGAGAAGTAAAAGCCTGTTCACGCGATTCGCGGGGCTTTTAAAGCGTGCTTAGCTCTTTTAGGCTCCTCGAAATCCTGACGAAGCAAAACTCCGGCTCCATTGCCAAACGGAGACTCAAGTTTTTGCTGATCTCCGACCGGGCGGGGTGTACGCCAGAGGTTCTGGAAATGATTAAGGACGATATGATAAAATCAATCTCGAAATACATGGAAATTGATACGGAGGGCCTGGAGATCAGGATTAAAAAGGCAGGAGACAGGGGAGCACCGGGAAAGCTTCCCATTCTCTATGCCAGCATCCCCATCCGTACGCTCTATACCAAGGGGTCTTGCCTGTAATGCTTGCAGAATACAATTTTAAGAATTACAGCTTCCGCCTTCTGTTCTGTACGCTGGCGCTGAATCTGATCGGCGTCGCAGCAATCAACAGTGCGGTTGGGGGCGCAACGAGCTACGTCACTAGGCAGTTGATCGGACTGTTTGGCGGTCTGCTCATGGCGGTCTGTTTATCACTGATCAACTACCGCTATCTTTTGAAATTTTCGGTTGTCATTTACATCGGCTGTATCGTCCTTCTGGCGGCAGTCAGCGCGGCCGGACAGCTGGGGGGCTTCGGCGGCGGCTCGAAGCGATGGATCACGCTTCCGGTCATCGGGCGGTTTCAGCCTTCTGAATTTGTAAAGATCGGTCTGATCCTGTTCTTTTCCTGGTTTCTGCAAAAAAACCAGGAAAAGATCGACCGGCCCGTGACGCTTATCATGCTGGCCGGCCTGGCGGCTGTTCCGGTCTTTTTAATCCTGGACCAGCCGGATCTTTCCACTTCGATCGTAATTATGTTTTTTATCCTGTGTCTGATCTTTATCGCAGGGATCAGCTACCGGTGGATTTTGGGAGCGATGGCCGTTGTCCTTCCATGCTTTCCCCTGGTTGTATTTCTCGCGGAGCGGGATATGCTGCCGTTTTTAAAGGACTACCAGGTGAACCGGATTCTGGCATTCGTTAATCCGGGGAAATATGCAGAGCTGAATCTGCAGCAGGATAATTCAAAAATGGCCATTGGTTCCGGCCGTCTCTATGGGAAGGGTCTTTTTAATGATACGGCCTTTTCCGTTAAAAATGGGAATTTCTTATCAGAGGAGCACACGGATTTTGTGTTTTCTGTCATTGGAGAGGAGCTCGGCTTTGTCGGGTGTATGATTGTTTTGGTTTTGTTTCTGCTGTTTGTGTTTGAATGCCTCCACATTGCAAACCGGGCGGCAGACCTTTCGGGAAAACTTTTATGCACAGGAATGGCGGCCCTGGTGGGCTTTCAGACCTTTACGAACATTGCCGTTGTTACCGGTATTTTTCCGAATACCGGGCTTACACTGCCGTTTATCAGCTATGGTGTCAGCTCCCTGGTAAGTTTCTATATAGGAACAGGTATTATTTTAAATGTCGGACTGCAGCAAAGGAAACCAGAGTAACAGGAGGTATCGCAAAAATGAACGTCGGACTAATCGCACATGACTCCAAGAAGAAATTGATGCAGAATTTTTGTATTGCTTACAAGGGGATATTGAGTAAGCATGAACTCTACGCAACCGGCACGACTGGAAAGCTCATCGAGGAAGTGACGAATTTGAGTATCCATAAGTTCCTGCCCGGTCATCTGGGCGGCGAACAGCAGATGGGCGCACAGATCGAGAGCAATGACATGGATCTGGTGATCTTTTTAAGGGACCCGTTATCGCCCAAGTCCCACGAGCCGGATGTCAATAAGGCCGTAAAGCTGTGTGACATCCATAACGTTCCGCTCGCCACAAACCTGGCGACGGCGGAGCTTCTGATTAAAGCATTGGATCGCGGGGATTTGGAATGGCGGGAAATGTACAAATAAGAAAAAAATATATGAGGCTTGTCTGCTTTTTAACGGCAGCCGTCTGGCTCCTCTCCGGCTGTAAGGGAAAAAGCGCGCTCCCGGATGAATATGCATTTGAGGAGCGCATGGCAGCCTTTCCTTCCATGGAGCCATCCGGGGAGGAGAAGATGTTTGCCGAGGCGTTTGCGGCAGAGCTTTGTGTCGCGGCCGGCGAATCACAGGCACAACCGGAGGTAACAGGAGAGGCAGCCGCCGTGTTTGATCTAAGCGGCGGTACGGCTGTATTTGAAAAAAATGTGTTTGCGCGTATGAACCCGGCCAGCACGACAAAGATCATGACCGCGATTCTGACCCTCAAATACGGCAGGCTGGATGACGTGGTGCGAGTGACGGATGCGGCGGTCATTGATGAGCCGGGATCTTCGATGGCGGGTGTGAAGCCGGGGGATGAGCTGACGCTTGAGCAGCTTCTCTATGGACTAATGCTTCCGTCCGGGAACGACGCTGCCAATGCGATCGCGGTCCACCTGGCAGGCTCGGTTGAGAATTTTACCGAATGGATGAATGCGGAGGCCAGGCGCATCGGCGCTACGGGGACACATTTCGCAAACGCAAACGGCCTCACGGACCCGGATCATTACACGACGGCCTATGACCTGTATCTGATATTCCATGAGGCACTTAAGTATGAAAAGTTCCGTGAGGTTATCGGCGCGAAGGGGTTTACGGCCGAATACACGGGAGCGGATGGGGAGCAGACAAGCACTGTCTGGACCGTCGGGAACTATTACATGAACGGCAAACGGGATACGCCGGAGGGCCTTACCGTGTTCGGCGGAAAGAGCGGGACCACACAGGCCGCCGGGTACTGTCTGATCATGGGAAGCCGGACAGAGGACGGGCAGGAGTACGCTTCAGTGGTCATGAAGGCGACATCCAGAGATGCGCTGTACGAGGACATGACAAAGATAATTTGTAAAATTGTCAAATAGTCGTTGCAATTTTTCGGCGAATATTCTATAATCAAAACATGAGAAAACGACTTTTTAGGCAAAACATATAAACCCAAGGAGGAGATTATTATGGTTCAGATTATTGCTGGCAAAAAAGGAAAAGGAAAGACAAAATATTTACTGGACAGGGCAAATGCTGCGATCAAGGAATCCAAGGGTTCCATCGTTTATCTTGATAAAAGCTCCAAGCATATGTATGAGCTCAGCAACCGCATCCGCCTGATCAATGTGGCCGAGTTTCCGCTACATAGTTCTGAGGGCTTTATTGGTTTTATCTGCGGAATCATTTCTCAGGATCATGACATCGAGGTCATGTATCTGGACAGCTTTTTAAAGCTCGCGGTGTTAGAGGGAGAAGATATTACTGCGACGCTTGCGGAATTAGAGGAGATCAGTGAGAAGTATCATGTGAATTTTGTGCTTAGTGTTTCGCTGGATCAGGACGAGCTTCCCGAAAACGGAAAGAAAATGATCATGGTGGCGCTGTAGGGCATATCCCCAAAGAGACTGGATAAGGAAAATCAGGCGGCGTGGATTTTTGTGTAAAAGAAATCTACGCCGCTTTTTATCATACAGGAAATTTCCTGTATGATAAGAGGCTCTGCTGGGCCAGGATGCGCAGAGTCTGACCCAACGGGGCGCGGCCTTGCACGGAGTGAGGCCACTTCGGCGCGAGTGTGTGCAGAGCGCACACTTTTTATGCAAAGGCCTGCCCACGCAGAGGCGTGGAGATTGGAAAAAGGAGGGGATCGGGATTGGAAAATAGTTCGGGCGATTTTTGGGGGATGAAACGGTATGAGTTTACGCTGACAAAAAAGGAAGCGTGGGAGCTTGCAGTTCGGATTGTCTGGGAACAGAAGAAGTTTTGGGCCGGGAAGATGGCATTTTTGATCTTTTTGCTGGCTGTGAATATTTGGCTGACGCCCCGGCTGGGGGCGTTCCTCCTAACACTTTTGGCAGTGATCTGGGGAGGAATGGTGGTTTCTCTTTATAAACGGATCAAAAAGGAGCAATGTGAGAAGGGGCGGACGGTCTGGCTGGAGGCCGGGAAGCTTAAAATGGAATATGGGGAGTATGCAGAGGCGCCCCTTACCTGCATTCAGGTAATTCGAGTGACGAGGAGGCTTTTGATGCTGGGACGCTACCAGGCGAAAAAGCAGTTTGCCTGGTATGCGGTTCCGCTTCGTGTGTTTGAGAGCATACAGGAGCGGGATTCGTTTATTGCCCGGATTAGGAACGCAGAGGAGAGCGGTCCGCAGGATTTGCAGTTTCAGCGGGAGCAGGCACTTTTTCGATTCTCTTTTTGGCTTGATGAGCCGGCCTGGCTTACGGTCATGGAGGAGGTTATGAGCACACAGCTTACGGGAGCCCTGGACAGTGGCCGCAATTGGAAATGGTATAAAGTGTTTTTAGCGGGATATGGGGCCTTCTGCGTGGCCTTTGGGACCTTCTGGTTTGTGTTCGACAGGGGGAGAATGGGCTTGTCGGTGCTGTTTGTCCTGACATTTTTGTATATTGCCTTGTTAAAAAACCGTCTGGAAAGCCCAAAGGAGAGAAGCAGAAAGCTTTTAAAAAGGGGACAGCTGCAAAATAACGTCTACGGAGACTGTGAGCTGGTGATCCTGGAGAAGTGTGTTATACAGCAAAAAGACCGGCAGGAGGCGGCCTTGTATCACTGGGACAGCCTGGGCTGGGTTGTGGAGACAGAGCACGCGTTCTGTCTTGTCAAAAAGGACAGGAGGGTTTTCCTGCTAACGCTTAAAAGCAGTATATGGAACAGGGAACAGGCAGAAGCGTTTCTCGCGACATGCGAAAGAAAAGGTCTGACCTATGTGCGGGGACGGACCCAAAAGCTTCTCCCAGGGTGGTTTTTCAGAGTGCTGTCCGGCGTGTGTATTGCCGTGTATCTGATGGCCATGTTCCTGGTGGCGGTCCGGGATGGAAGGCGGACGGCCGCAAGATGGGAGGCCGAGGAAACGTATGCCGTCCGGGAGCAGGCAAAAGAATTTCAGCCGGATGAAACACTTTTGGAAAAGGCAAAAGGAGGCGGCCGGAATTGACTGTGTTTCGTAAGGTGCTCGTTATCGGCTGTCCCGGTGCGGGGAAAAGTACTTTTGCCCGAAAACTCGGCGCTGTGACCGGGCTGCCTGTGTATCATCTGGATCTGGTGTGGCACAAGGCGGATAAAACGACAGTTACAAAAGAGGAATTCGACCAAAGGCTGGAAGAAATCCTGGGCAGAGAGGAATGGATCATTGACGGCGATTATCAGAGGACATTAGAGACACGGATCAAGGCGTGTGACGCGGTCATTTTTTTGGATTTCCCGCTTGAGGTCTGTCTTGCAGGGGTCCGGTCGCGAGTCGGACAGAAGCGGGAGGATATGCCGTGGATCGAGAAGGAATTTGACGAGGAATTCCGGCAGTGGATTCTTAAGTTTCCTCTGGAGAGGAGACCGTTCATCTGCGAGCTTTTAGAACGGTATCAGAAAGAAAGACAGATTCTTATTTTTAAATCCAGGGAGGAGGCAGACCGATATTTAAAAACGTTTTGTTACAAAATTGTAACAATAATGAAATAAATTGCTTTTTTGATTGCAATTTTTTTCCTCTGCGCTTATAATAGAAAGCATAGGGGAAGTTTTTATGGCAAAAAAGAAAAATAAAAAAATTATCCGGTACCGCCGGCCCTTGAATATCAATGTAGGGATGATTGTCTTCGCCCTTATTTTTGTATACATGGCCTTCTACGCCTATACCTACGTCAAGCATGATAAAATTGAGTTTTATGAGGTGGTAGAGGGAGGGATTGTAAGTGACAGACACCATGCGGGAATCATTTTCCGCGAGGAGGAAACGAAATATACCGATCGGGCCGGGAATATCAATTATTATATGCGTGAGGGAGGAAAGGCGGCGGTCGGTGCGCGTATTTACTCCATCGACGAAACGGGGACGCTGTCCTCGCTCTTAGCGGAGCGGGCCGGCGGCACTGTCATGCTTTCGGCGGAGAATCTGGCGGCACTGAAAAAGGAGCTCTCCGCTTTCAGCCAGACCTTTACGAACGAAAATTTCCGGGAGCTGTACGATACTAAAAACGATCTGGATTACGATGTGCTGGAGCTCGTCAATGTAGACACTCTGAAAAATCTGGACAGCGTGATCGAGGAGATGGGTGTGGATTTCGTGCAGGCCCGTGCCGACGTGTCGGGCGTCGTATCTTATACGGTGGATTCTTTTGATTCCATGACGCCAAACCAGGTAACGGCGGAGCTGTTCGACAAGTCCGGCTATACAAAAAAGAGCATTAAATCGAGCCAGATGGTGGAAATCGGGGCTCCGGCATATAAGCTGGTGACCTCCAGCGACTGGTCGATTGTCTTCGAGCTCGCGGAGGACGAGGCGGCGCTTTATAATGGCAGGACGAGCCTGCCTGTAAAATTCGGCGGCAAAAATTTACAGACGACGGGGGCGTTTTCCGTGATCACGGGTGCGGACGGCGGTATGTACGGCAGACTGGATTTTTCCAAATATATGGAGCAGTTTATAAACGATCGGTTTGTGGATTTTGAGATTGTCACCGAGGACGTGCGTGGCTTAAAGATTCCGCGCAGTTCCGTAACGGAGGTGAATTTTTACCTGATTCCGAAGGATTTCCTTGTGCGCTCGGAGACCGGGCAGAATCTGGGTTTTTATAAAGAGGTCTATACAGAAGGGACGAGCAGCGTAGTCCTGACGCCCTGCAGCATATACAATTCCGATGAGGACTATTATTATGTCGGAACGGAGGAGGGCAGCGGCCTTACGGCCGGAGATTATCTGATAAAAGAAAATTCCGAGGAGCGTTATCAGGTCGGTGTGACGGCATCCGTCCAGGGCGTCTATAACATCAACCGCGGTTATACGGCGTTTCGCAAGATCGAACCGCTGCTGTCAAACGATGAATATTATACGATCAAGAAGGGCTCGGAGTACGGACTTTCGGTCTACGATCATATCGTGCTGGATGTGGCGGCCGTGACCGGCAACGGTATGGTATTGTATCAATAGGGGGAGTAGAGAAGGATGATTTCAGAAAATTTAGATGAGATTCGAAGCCGGATCGAGGCGGCATGCGCCCGCTCCGGGAGGAATACGGACGATGTGACGTTAATAGCGGTCAGCAAGACAAAGCCGGTCGGGATGCTTATGGAGGCATATGAGGCCGGTGCGCGAGATTTTGGTGAGAATAAGGTACAGGAGATCGCAGAAAAGTATCCCAGGCTTCCGGCGGATGCCCGGTTTCATATGATCGGCCATCTGCAGACCAATAAGGTTGCACAGGTTATTGACAAGGTTTTATTGATCCATTCGGTGGATACGATCCATCTGGCCGAAAGGATCGAGAAGGAGGCCGCGAAGCGGGGGCAGGTCGTGGATGTGCTTCTGGAAGTCAACGTTGCGAAGGAGGAGAGCAAATTTGGCTTTTATCCGGAGGAAACGGAGGAGGCCGTCGAAAAAGTGCGCATATTCCCACATATTCGGATAAAAGGACTGATGACGATTGCGCCAAATGTAGAAGTTGCCGAAGAAAATCGAAATTATTTCAAAAAATTATATCAATTATATGTTGACATCAAAAGTAAAAACATTGATAATGGTAGCATGAGTGTCCTTTCGATGGGGATGACCGGTGATTTTGAGGTCGCTATTGAGGAAGGCGCCACCATGATTAGAGTCGGAACCGGGATTTTTGGTTCCAGATAGATGGGAGAGAAGCGAATATGAGCATCTTAAGCAGGCTGATGGATACAATGAGGCTGAACGATGATGACGATGACGACGATTACTTCCTGGATGACGACTATGAAGACGAGGAGGAGGACAAGCCCCGGTCAAGGCCGAGGACCTCGGGCCTGTTAAGAAAACATGCAGATGAGGATTATGACGACGAGTATGACGAGGCGCCTGCAAAATCGCGTTTCTCATCAAAATCCTCCAACAATAAAGTGGTTTCCATGCGTCGTGGAATGGAGGTATCGTTAATCAAGCCGACTTCCCTGGATGACGCAAAGGAGATCAGCGACTATCTGCTCGCCGGCAAGGCGGTCGTGTTAAATATGGAAGGGATTCATACGGAGACGGCGCAGCGGATCATTGATTTCACTTCCGGATCCACCTACTCGATCAACGGAAACCTGCAAAAGATTTCCAATTACATATTTATTGCGACTCCGCAGTCCGTGGAACTGTCGGGCGACTTTCAGGACTTTCTGGCCGGAGGGAATCTTGACGTATCCGGCCTGAATCTGCATTTGTAGGACAGTAACAGTCCGGACAAACATTGGACTGCTATGTAGGATATGCCATGGAAAAGGAAGAACAGATTCTGAAAAAACGCTTCATGGAGCTTGCAAGGCTTTCCTATGAGCGTGATATTCCGGTTCATACGGATTTTCTCGGTCTGCATGAGCAGACAATTTTCCAGAGCCTTTGTGGTACTTTGCCGCCGGTAAGGGTTGAACTGACTGGCGGCTTTTTGACGTCGGAGCGAAAGGTGGCCTGTTTTTTGGCTTCGTATGAGGAACAGCTTACGGAGCTGCCCTTTGACTGTATCAAGCTTGAACCGGCGGCTGCCAAATTCGCTGAGGCGCTGACACACCGGGACTATTTGGGCTCTGTTATGGGGCTTGGGATCGAAAGAGGGATGATTGGGGATATCGTGTTGAAGGGGCAGACGGCTTACGTGTTCGTCCTAAAGAAAATGACGCGGTATTTGCTTGAAAATTTGACCATGATCCGGCGTACGAAGGTCTGTGCGTCGCTTTGCGAGGACTTTACAGAAGCATGCTCGCCGGAGTTTGAGGAGCAGTCCGGCACGGTGAGCTCTGTGCGCTTAGACAGTCTGACCGTCCTGGCGGCCCGTGTTTCACGGACAAGAGCGGCGGAGCTCATAGGGGCGGAGAAGGTGTCCTTAAACGGGCGGGTCGAGACCTCCTGCTCAAAGGGGCTGTCGGAGGGAGATATCCTTTCCATCCGCGGCGTGGGCAAGTTTCGATTCGAAAAGGCCGAAGGGCAGACGAAAAAGGGAAGAACCATTGTGACGCTTTTACGATATATATAATACGAGGTACGGTTATGAAACAAGAAAAAATGGACAGAATTCCCGTCCATGCAGACGGGGCCTGGCTTTACGATATTGTGCTGGCAGATTCTTTTGCGGGCCTGCAGGGAGAACTGGAGCGACTTTCGGTTTCTCAGAGAAAGCTTTGCATCGTGACGGATTCGCAGGTTGCGCCTCTGTACCTTGCGCAGGTGGAGAAAATTCTGGCAGGCTGCTGCCGCAAGGCCTGTCATTTTATTTTCCCGGCCGGGGAGGAAAACAAGAATCTTGACACGGTCCGGGAGCTCTATGAATATCTGATCGTAAACAAATATGACCGCAAAGACTGCCTTGTGGCGCTTGGGGGCGGAGTAGTCGGTGATCTGACAGGCTTTGCGGCGGCCACGTACCTGCGCGGGATTGACTTTATCCAGCTTCCTACGACGCTATTATCCCAGGTGGATTCGGGAATCGGCGGCAAGACGGGCGTGGATTTTGACGCATATAAAAATATGGTCGGGGCCTTTCATATGCCAAAGCTTGTCTATACGAACGTGTCTGCTCTTAAAACACTGCCTGGGGAGCAGTTTTCAGCCGGGATGGGAGAGGTTTTGAAGCATGGCCTGATCCGTGACAAAGAATATTTCGCCTGGCTTGTGGAGAATCGGGATCAGATCTTAGCTGGAGAGCAGAAGGCGCTGTGGCTTTTGATTCAGGGGAGCGATCTGATCAAGCGTGAGGTCGTGGAGCTTGATCCGACCGAGCAAAATGAACGGGCGACCTTGAATTTCGGGCATACCCTAGGCCATGCGATCGAAAAGCTAAAGAATTTTTCCATGCTTCACGGACACTGCGTCGCAGTCGGCGCACTGGCGGCCATGGAGATCAGCAGAAGGCGCGGCATGATTTCGAAAGCGGATGTGGAGGATTACAGAAAAGCGCTGGCGGATTACGGAATCCGGTCAACCGTCTCGGGCCTGTCGGCCGACGAGGTGCTGGCGGCGACAAAGAACGATAAAAAAATGGAAGCGGGCGTAATTAAATTTGTCCTGCTTAACGGAGTGGGAAACGCCTGCATCGACCGGACCGTCACAACGGAGGAGATGCGGGAAGGACTTTTTGTGGTCATGAATGAGGACGGCAAAGGGGTATGACGGGTAAAAAGAAGATGATGTCTGAACCGGACATGGCGGTTAAAAACGGCTTGCGGGCAGGGGATGGCCGCGGGACATGGATGAGGCAGGAGGGAGAAGCGGTATGCTGAAACGATATGGGATGTTTGGGCTTTTGTCGTCGATCGCGATTGCGATCGACCAGTGGAGCAAGGCGCTTGCCTTTGAAAGTCTGCGTGGGAGAGAGTCGATCGTGCTGATCCCGGGCGTATTTGAGCTTTTATATTCGGAAAACCGCGGCGCAGCCTTCGGAATCCTGCAGGGAAAAAAATTTTTTTTCTTTCTGGTAGGCGTTTTTGTCATTGCCGTCGTGCTGGTTTTTCTTGCGAGACTGCCAAGGGAGCGGCGTTTTTTGCCGCTCTATTTCAGCATGATCCTTTTGGCGTCCGGGGCGGCAGGGAATTTGATCGACCGGGCCGTGCGAGGCTTTGTCGTAGATTTTTTCTATTTCAGCCTGATTGATTTTCCGATTTTCAACGTGGCGGACTGCTATGTCGTCACGGCGGCCGGACTGATTATCCTTTTGACCGGCTTCTTCTATAAAGAGGAGGAGCTTGCGTTTTTGTCCAAGAAGGAGAAGGCATAAGTGAGACAGGAATTGATTGTGACGGAGGAGACAGCCGGAGAACGGATCGATAAGCTTTTATCCGAGCAGTTTGAGGGACTTTCCCGTACGTTCCTCCAGACGCTTTTGAAATCCGGCGGCGTGTACCTGCGGGATAAGCCTGTAAAAGCGAGCTACAGACCGTCATGCGGGGAGATTTTTACGTTCGAGCTTCCCGAGGCGAAGGAGCCAGAGATTGTGGCGGAGGAGATTTTGCTGGACATCCTCTATGAGGACGCAGATGTGATCCTCGTAAATAAACCGAAGGGAATGGTGGTGCATCCGTCGGCGGGCCACACATCCGGGACGCTTGTAAACGCGCTTTTATACCATTGCCGGGATAACCTTTCCGGTATCAACGGTATCCTGCGTCCCGGAATCGTCCACCGCATCGACATGGATACGACCGGCGTGCTCATTGCCTGCAAAAATGACCTGGCACATAATTCAATCGCGGCTCAGCTTAAGGAGCACAGCATCACAAGGCGTTATACGGCAATCATCCACGGCGTTTTAAAGGATGAAACCGGTACGATAGACGCCCCGATCGGCCGGAGTCCCAAGGATCGGAAAAAAATGTGCGTCAGGGAAAAAGGCGGCAAGCCGTCGGTTACACATTATCGGGTATTGAAACGGTTTCAGAGCTACACATATATAGAATGCCGCCTGGAGACCGGACGTACCCATCAGATCCGTGTCCACATGGCGCACATCGGGCATCCGCTCTTAGGTGACGTCACGTATGGGCCGGCCAAATGCCCCTATGCCCTACAAGGGCAGACTCTGCATGCCGGACTCCTTGGATTCCTCCATCCGCGCACGCAGGCTTACATGGAGTTTACTGCTCCGGAGCCAGAATATTTTCAGAGGCTTTTGGCGACGTTGGTGTAAAGATTAAAATCGTTACGGTTCATATATGTCTGCGCATTTACTGCGCGGATCATAAGAATGCGTGGAACAGCCGGCAAACATCCATCGCCGCAGGCGATTTAGCATGGATTTTTGCGTGTTGCTGTGAACGGAGTAAGCAGCAACTTAAAGTCTATAAATGTCTTGCAATTTTCCGAAAATATTGTATAATATAACTATATAGACGTACAATTAAATGGATCGATCCTGTTTCAGCAGAAAGGAGCTGTGGAGAATGAGTGATAACCTGATTATTACAATCGGCAGAGAATGCGGAAGCGGAGGAAGACATATCGGCCAGAAGCTTGCCGAGGAGCTTGGAATCAAATGCTATGACAAAGAGCTCCTGAATCTGGCGGCCAAAAACAGCGGCTTGTGCAGAGAGCTGTTTGAGACGCACGATGAGAAGCCAACCAGCAGTTTTTTATATTCCCTGGTCATGGATACCTATTCCCTGGGACATACAAACTCGGCTTATATGGATATGCCGATCAACCATAAAATTTTCCTGGCTCAGTTTGACTCGATCAAAAAGTTGGCCTCCGAGGAATCGTGCGTCATCATCGGACGATGCGCCGACTATGCGCTCGCGGATTTCCCCAGCGTCTCCTCCGTCTTTATTACGGCAGACGAAGATGTCAAGCTCCGTACTCTGATGGAGCGCCACCAGGTTACGGAATCCCAGGCTAGGGACATCATGATCAAGACAGACAAAAAGAGGGCCAGCTATTACAATTATTATTCCAGCAAGCGCTGGGGCGATTCCAAGAGTTATGACCTGTGTCTGAACAGCAGTAAGGTCGGCATGGATGGGGCGGTAAAGACGATCAAGGATTTTGCGCTTGCGAAGCAGGCATATGCGAAGGGGAGGTAAGGGAAGCCTCCCCTTCCCTATTTATTCGACGGTTACGGATTTTGCGAGGTTTCGCGGCTGGTCTACATCCAGGCCCTTCTGGACGGAGGCATAGTAGGCGATGAGCTGTAGGACAACGGCGATCGGGAACACGGTGAATTTGTCATCAAGTTTGGGAATCCGCACGAAGACATCGGCAAGGCTCTCCTCCAGCGTTTCATCTTCGGTCATCAGAAGGACCACATAAGCGCCCCTGGCCCGGATCTCCCGGATGTTGGAGACCGTCTTGGCGAGGATGGGCTTTTGAGTCGCGATTGCGATGACTGGTACATGGTCTGTGATCAGCGCGATGGTGCCGTGCTTTAATTCACCGGCGGCATAGGCCTCCGCATGAATATAGGAAATCTCTTTGAGCTTCAAAGCGCCCTCGAGCGAGAAGGCATAGTCCATGCCGCGCCCGATGAAAAACGCATCCGGGCAGTTTACGATATGCGTCACGAGCTCGTTTATGGTATCCTTTTGGCGGATCATGGTCTCCATGGCGGAGGCGCAGGCCAATAGGCTTTCGGTGAAGCGTCTCGCATGATCCTCCGAATAGACCCTACGCACCAGTGCCATGCGGCAGAACAGCAGATAAAGCGCGGCAATCTGGACCGTATAGGCCTTTGTACTGGCTACAGCAATCTCCGGCCCGCCGTGTGTGTAGATCACGTAATCGCTTTCGCGGGCGATCGTGGAACCCTTGACGTTGACAATGGAGATCACGGGCGAGTGCCGCTCTTTCGCCAGACGGAGAGCCGCCAGTGTATCAATGGTTTCACCAGACTGCGAGATCACGATCGTGAGCGTTTTTTCGTCGATCAACGGCTCCTCGTAGCGGAACTCCGAGGCGATGGAGACTGTAACGGGGATACGAAGGCGCGGTTCGATCAGGGAACGGGCCACGATTCCCGCGTGCATGGCCGTGCCGCAGGCGATGATCCGGATTGAGGATACCTCTTTTAAGAGGGAATCCGGGAGTTTTTCGTCGGAAAAATCAGGCAGCCCCTTGTTTAAGCGCGGCACGAGGGTCTTTTTTAATACCTCGGGCTGCTCATGGATCTCCTTTAGCATGAAGTGTTCAAAACCGTTCTTCATAGCGGCGTCGGTATTCCAGGAAGCCTCTAAAAGCTCGGGGGCTTCCTTTTTTCCGTCCAGCGTATAGAGGCTTACGCTGTAGGCCGTGAGCTTCACGATCTGCTCCTCCGGCACGACAAAGTATTTTTTTGAGTAGGGAAGGAGTGCCGTGAGATCCGAAGCGATCATGGCTCCTGAGCCCATGTGCGCCGCCACGAGCGGGCTGACGTTCCGCACCGCATAGATTTCACCGGGCCGGTCCTCAAACATGATGCAGAAAGCGTAGGAGCCCTCAAGCTGCGATAAAAGCTCGCGGATCGCCTCAAACGGCTCTCCGTCATAGATCTCGTTGAGTGCCGCCGCTGCGACCTCGGTGTCGGTCTGCGAGTGGAGGCGTTCGCCGAGACGGTATTTTTCGGTCAAATACTGGTAATTTTCAATGATTCCATTGTGGATCATGGTCACGCGGCCGACAATGTGCGGATGCGCGTTTTCTCCGGTCACACCGCCGTGCGTCGCCCAGCGGGTATGGCCGATGCCGCAGTGGGAGAGAATCGGCGTTTCCTCGCACACCTGTCTGAGGGCGGCCACCTTTCCGGTTTTTTTGATAAAATGAATCCTTGATTTTTCGTCAAACAGGGCGATTCCTGCGCTGTCATATCCTCGGTATTCCAACTGTGTGAGTCCGTCGAGCAGAACCTTCTGCGCATCCAACGGCCCACAATATCCGATTATCCCACACATGGCTGTAAGCTCCTTTTAAAAATAATTTGTTACGATTATAGTATTAAATGAATGGAAAGTCAATGCGGGAAATGTGGGGGAGGGAAGAGGGGCCGGCCTCCGCGGCCCCCCAAAATCCATTCATCTTCATTTCACTACAAAAATAAGCCATTTTATAGCAATGAGATTGCCTGCCGTTCTCTTTTTTGCTATTCTGGTAAAAAGGTATGGTGATACGATGATAAAATTTGCAATCTGTGACGATGAGCCGTTTATGGTGGAAGAACTTTCTGCTCGTCTTGCGGGCTATATGTCTGAAAGAGCTTTGGGATCCTATCGCATTGACCGTTTCTCAAACGGGAGTTCTCTGCTGGAAAACGGCGGTGAGTTTGATTTGATTTTTTTGGATATTCAAATGCAGCAGCCAAACGGAGTGGAGACAGCCAGGATCCTGCGGCAGCGGAATCAATGCAGCTTTTTGATCTTTGTCACTGTTTTAAGGGACTATGTGTTTGATGCCTTTGAAGTACAGGCGTATGATTACCTGCTTAAACCGTTGGACAGCGATCACTTTAAGCGCACGATGGACCGGGTGATGAAGGCTTTGGAGCAGAGGGAAGGGAAAAGCATCGTTGTCAGGAGGGGGGCCTCCTGCGAAGTGGTTTGGTTGTCACAGATCCTGTATTGTGAGGTGCAGGGGCGGAAAATTTATATGCATCAGATAGATGGAAGGATTACGGATTATTATGAACGGCTGGGGGATCTGGAGCGGCGTGTTGACGGACGCTTTTTCCGCTGTCACAGGAGCTATCTCGTCAACCTTGATTTTGTTCGCGGCTGTAAGGAAGGGCGGGTCATGCTGCCCCGAGGGAATGAGATTCCCGTATCGAGACTGCGGGAACAGGAGTTCATGAAGGCGCTTTTGCGATATCATTTTGGCCGGTCTTGAAGGGCCGCCGAGAAAGGAGTGGGGGCAGACATGGAATATTTCAGTGTGTGCTTTAACGGCGTCTGTATCATAGTGCAGTGTGTGATGCAGCTTGCTTTTGTGGGCCGTCTGACCGGGAAAAGACAAACGGGATGGCATTTTGTCGTGTATGCTTTTCTGCTTGTCTTCGCCGGGGCAATTTGTGAACGGCTCTCTTGGGGGGAAGTGCCGGCTGTCTGTGTTCAGGTGCTCGTTTTATATGGAATGAACCGTTTGGCACTCAAAAACCGGCGTTTTGTTTCCTGGAGTGCCACTGTTCTTGCGGTCTATATCTCACAGCTTTCTTTCGGTATGCTTAATTCGGCGGAGGCGGTATGGTTTCCCGGGCTGGCAGGGAAATGGCTGCTGTATCCGTTTCTCCTTCTGGCGACAGCGGCTGCGTTTGTGGTTTGTGCATGCTGTTACGCCGCTGCGTTCCGAGTATTGTCTTTGGAAGCGGACAGGCAGACGCCGTATATGGAACTTTTATTATTTCCGGAGCTGTTTTTTCTTGTTACGGAGCTGTATATCATGTACACGTCCTACCGCGCACCCGTCCCTTTTCGGGCCAATGCCGGGGAACAGGCGATTCTGTTTTCTTTACAGGCATTGGGCCTGGGAGCCCTGTTTTGCACGCTGTATGCGTACCGCTTTATCTGCCGTGGCTTTTTGGCACAGGCTAGGCTGGTTTCCCTGACCGAGGCGGCTAAAGCACAAAAAGTATATGTAGCAGAGTCAAAACTGCGTTATGAGCAGACAAAAGCGTTTCGTCATGACATAAAAAATCACTTATCCGTATTAAGCGGCCTGCTGGATGACGGAAAAACAGAGGAAGGGAGAGCGTATCTGAAAAAGCTGGAAGCGGTCTCCGACTCACTGTCCATTCCCTGCCGGACTGGCAATCCGGTTGTGGACATTTTGTTGGGGGAAAAATTGGGACTGGCAGAAGCAGGTGGGATCAAGACGGAGGTCTCTCTGCTTCTGCCAACGCCCTGTGGGATTGATGAGTTCGATCTGTGTGTGATTTTTGCTAATGCTCTCGATAACGCACTCGAAGCCTGCCAGCTTCTTCAGGAAGCCAGGAGGCTTCGTATACTGGGAAGCCGGCAGGGGGATTTTTTAATGCTGGAATTTGAAAATATCTGTCTGCCTGGACCGCTACCGCCGATGGGGACCGGGCTTTCCAATATAAAAGCGGTCGCCGAAAAGTATCATGGTACGATATTGACGGAGAAGACAGGTCCGTGTTTTCGCCTGAATGTGCTGCTGGATCTTTCCTGTCCCTGACCCCCTTTTACATTTCGTTTCATCAGGCCGTCATTTCAGGTCAAATGCCTTGTATTCTGATCGTAAGCGCGATACAGTGAAGGCATGGTAGAAGACCATGATTTTTTTAGAAGTGGAGGGATAGGAAATGACATCAATTTCGGATCGGGTTATTGATGCGGCAAGAGTGTCCGCGGCCGCTCATGTGGCGGAACCGTCCAAAATCCGGAGGGCAGAAGAAGATGCCTTTGATCATTCTCTAAAATCGGCGGAGGATACCTATACACCGGAGGAAAAAGCGGAGCCAATCGGACGGTATTGGCCGGAACGGGATGAAAGCGGCAGGCTCGAGATCCGTTTTGACGATCCAAAGCAGCCAGAGAAGAGGCTCTCAAACCCGGAGGAGGCGCAGAAAGTGGAGAAATCGAATCAGAATGCAGGGGGCGACGGCGCGGATAAGAGTATACCTGGTCGTAAGGAGGAAATTTGCCGGGGCAATACGGATGAGGTAGATCGTGAAATTGAAAAACTGAAAAAGAAGAAGGAAGATCTGGAGCGGCAGTTAAATTCGGAGACGGATGAGAAAAGGATCAGAGAGTTGGAGAGAAAGCTGGCACAGATCGAACAGGAGCTGGGACAGAAGGACAATGATACCTACAGGCGCAATCATACCGTTTTTTCTTGAACTTTTATCAAGAAAATAAGGCGCTGCAAAACAGGCAAGGAATTTTATATTGAGCAATATCCGCGTATTTTATTCAGGGGAGCGCTCTGACATTTAACAGAGCGCTCCCCTGAATTACGCAGAAGCCAAAAAGACACTGGCGATGTATTTTGTCAGATTACGGCTTTCCGGCCGGCCTGTGGTTATAGGCAGCCGTCAAAACAAAAGCCGTTACTTCCCGGCAAGGGCCTTTTGCAGCATTTCAAAGGTCATGGGGATCTGAAGCGGCACATATTCTCCTGCATCGAGGGCGGCGCATTCTTCGGGCGAAGCCTCTCTGCCGTCTATGTAACTCATGCCGTAAAGCCCGAGTGAGCCCTCTTCATCCGGATCAGGAATCCCGTTTCCGTTGACGTCGTCAAAATTATAGGTCACGATTTCGGAGACGACGTCCATAGTATACTGTCCGCTGACAGCCATATAGGTCGTATAGAGGATGGCCCCGGCATAGTCTGAATTATAATTGCGGAGGCTGTTTTTACGGGGAGAAAATTCATACCCGGCGTTTCCCATCGCACCGTATACCCAGCGGTCCATCAGGGTATACACGGATCCTCTGCTGTAGGTGTACAGGCTGGTATAGAAGCCTGCGGCGCCCGCGACGAGCTCAGGGGTCTCATCCGAATCAAAATAGACGAGATCGTAGCCCTGCTCTGCGGAGTGCTCCAGGTCATACAGACGGCTGACTGCCGCGTACGCTTCCTGATAATCTGCAAATTCCCCGTTTTTCTTTCCGTTTGACAGGAATCCGCGGATTGCGGGCACGGTAAGCGGCGAGACCTTCGCAGTCAGATTTGCGGAGAGCTCCTCCTGCGGGACAAACATGATTCCCCCTGTGTTTTCGCTATATCCATAATAAACGGCTGCAAAGCTTGCATCGCCGCAGGTCAAAAGCATCAGAATATCCGTGTTCCCGTCATAATTCACATCATAAAACGAGACGGCATCCAAGCTTTTAAACTCCTCTGACGAAAATTCATCGGGAATCCACATCGAAAATTCTGTCAGCAGAGTCTCTCCCTGTACCAGTCGGATATAAGGGGCAGCACTTTCTGCGGAGGGCGCATAAGGGACAAAATACACCTTCCCGTCATATTCGCTGAGACTGACCTCAAACGTCTGAGAAGTGATGCAGGAGTCTCCAAAGCGTTCCTGCAGGGCTGCCTCTTTCGAGTGTCTTTCAGAAGACTCGGCCGCCTCCGCATCCCCCAAACTCGGGACAGCCGCAGAGGTGCTCTTTTCTTCCGACTGTTTGGAAGCCCCACTCGTAGTCTCCGGCGTCTCGATCATAATTCGTTCCTCTGTGGCAGAGCTGTCCTTTGCCTGCGCGGTTTCACTCCTGTCCGAATCCGTCTCCCGCCCACAAGCCGCAAGAATCCAGGCAGAAAGCAGCACACTGGCAAAAAAGCAGAATCTCTTTCGATACGGACACTTTTTCCTAACCATAAAAAATACCCCCATTCGTAAAAAACTATCCCCTATTATAGTACAGACCGAAGGATTTTTCTACCCTTTCTCGAGTAGCAGGGGGGATGAGAAGGGTCCGCGGAGGGAGGCACAGGCTAAGAACTTCCGACACCCTGTAGCTAACCGCCCGCCACACTCCCATCCCTTTTCGAATACCAGTTGACCCCCTCCTCAATCTGATGTATGATAGAAATAATATTTTTTAAACAATCCAAAAAGGGGGCGGCTGGCGATGACATGTATGGAAGCAGAAAAAATGGTAATCCCATATATTGAAGACGAACTGACGATCTCAGAGCTTCTCGAATTCATGGAACACATCAAAGCCTGCCCAAACTGCAGGGAGGAGCTTGAGATCCATTACATGGTGACTGTGGGGTTAAAAAAGCTTGACGAGGGCGATGGGGCGTATGATATCATCGGTGATCTCAGACGGAAGCTGGAGGAATCTGCTGGGGTTTTAAGACGGCTTAAGCTGTTTCAGATGGCCTGTTATGCGGTCGATACGCTCTCGGGGATGGCACTTTTGGTCATGGTGCTTCTGCAGTTTCGGATCTGGATCATTGTTTAGGAGAAGACAGCATGGAAAAATTGGTTTTGATCGACGGGCACAGTATTTTGAACCGTGCCTTTTACGGTGTCCCGAACCTGACAAACTCAGAGGGACTTCATACAAATGCGGTCTACGGCTTTTTAAATATCATGTTTAAGCTGCTGGACGAGGAAAGACCGACCTGCCTGGCCGTGGCCTTTGATTTGAAGGCGCCTACGTTTCGCCATACGCTGTATGACGGCTACAAGGGGACGAGAAAGCCTATGCCGGAGGAGCTTCATGAGCAAGTGCCCCTTATAAAGGAAGTTTTGGAGGCGATGGGGATATTGATTCTCACGAAGGAGGGCTATGAGGCGGATGATATTTTAGGTACGGCGGCCAAGCGCGCGCAGGGGGAAGGGGCAGAGGTGACGGTGTTGTCCGGGGACAGGGATCTTTTGCAGCTTGCGGATACGCATATCAAGATCAGCATCCCGAAGACGAGCCGCGGGACGACGGAGGTCTATCACTATTATCCGGAGGATGTGAGGGCGGCGTACCAGGTGACGCCAGAGCAGTTTATCGACGTAAAAGCGCTCATGGGCGACGCCTCGGACAACATTCCCGGGGTTCCGAGCATCGGCGAGAAGACGGCGACCGCTTTGATCGCCGCATATGGCAGCGTAGAGAAGGTGTATGAGAATCTGGAGAGCGTAAAGCCGCCCCGGGCAAAAAAGGCGCTTGCGGAAAACAGGGAATTGGCCGAGCTCTCCTATACGCTTGCAAAGATCTGCCTTGAGGCGCCGGTTGAATTTACGTTGGAGAAGGCACGGATCGGAAATCTGTATACCGAGGCGGCCTATGCCTGCATGAAGCGTATGGAATTTAAGTCGCTCCTGGCGCGTTTCGGAGGAGAGGCGAGAACGGAAAATGAGATCGAAAAGAGCTTTCGGGAAGTGACGGAGCTTTCGGAGGCCGAGGCCGTGTTTGCCGAGGCGGGAAAAGCAGCCCGCGTCGGAGCGCAGCTTTTGCTGGATGGAAAGGAGACCGCAGGGCTTGCCGTCTGCTTTTCGGAAACGGCTGTGCACATCCTGCGGGCGGGCGGTTTCATGACGGGAGAGTATCTGGCAGGAAAGCTAAAGGAGCTCTGCGCGTGCAAAACGGTCTGGATGCTCGATGTAAAGAGTGCACTCCCCATGCTCTCTTTAAGCTATGGAGACAAGGTCTTTGATGCGGGCGTGGCGGCTTATCTGTTAAATCCACTCAAGGACACATATGCCTATGACGACATTGCCAGGGATTATCTGGGACTTACCGTCCCGTCAAGGGCCGACCTGTTAAAGAAACAGGGCTTTCTGGATGCGTGGGAGGGCGAGCCGGAGGCCGTGCGTTCCTGCGCCGGCTATATGGGCTATGTGGCCTGGCGGGCGGGTGAACCGCTTCTTTCGGCGCTTTTGGAGAGCGGGATGCGGACGCTTTATGAGGAGGTGGAGCTTCCGCTCATCTATGCGCTGTTCCATATGGAGGAGAGCGGGATTCTCGTACGGCGTGAGGAGCTGTTTGCTTACGGGGAGAAGTTAAAGGCGAAGATCACGGTACTGGAGCAGGAGATCTGGGACATGACGGGCGTGAAATTCAACATCAATTCCCCCAAACAGCTCGGAGAGATCCTGTTTGAAACCATGCATATCAAGGGAGGAAAGAAGACGAAGACCGGTTATTCGACGGCGGCCGATGTCTTGGAGAAGCTGGCGCCGGAATACCCGGTGGTGCGAAAAATCCTGGAATACAGGCAGTATACGAAGCTCAATTCCACGTACGCGGACGGGCTTGGCGCGTACATCGAGCCGGATGGCCGGATCCACAGCCGCTTCAACCAGACGATCACGGCTACCGGGCGCATCAGCAGCACTGAACCGAATCTCCAGAACATTCCTATCCGCATGGAGCTCGGCCGTGAGATCCGCAAGGTATTCGTACCGAAGGAGGGGTACGTGTTCCTGGATGCGGACTATTCCCAGATCGAGCTGCGGGTCCTGGCCCATCTCTCCGGGGATGAGCGCCTGATCGAGGCGTACCGGAGCGCGCAGGACATTCACGCGATCACGGCCTCCCAGGTGTTCCATGTACCGCTTTTAGAGGTCACGCCGCTTTTGCGCCGCAATGCGAAAGCCGTAAACTTTGGAATCGTGTACGGGATCAGTGCATTTGGGCTCAGTGAGGACCTGAGCATATCCAGGAAGGAGGCCACGGACTACATTGAAAAATATTTCGAGACGTATCCGCAGGTCAAGGCATTTCTGGACGGACTCGTTAAGGAGGCGAAGGAGAAGGGCTATGTGACAACGATGTTCGGCCGCCGCCGTCCGGTGCCGGAGCTTAAGTCCGGCAATTTCATGCAGCGCTCGTTTGGAGAGCGGGTTGCGATGAATTCTCCGATCCAGGGAACGGCAGCCGACATCATCAAGATCGCGATGATCCGCGTCGATAAGAGGCTTCGGGAGGAGGGGTATCAGTCCCGCCTGATTTTACAGGTGCATGACGAGCTGCTTGTGGAGACGTATCTGCCCGAGGAGGAGGCGGTGCGGCGTATCCTGGCGGATGAGATGCAGAAGGCGGCAGAGCTTCGGGTGGCGCTTGAGATCGACATGCATGACGGAAAAAACTGGTTTGAGGCGAAATAGAGACATGAACAAAGAAAAAAAGACGATACTCGGCGTCACGGGCGGGGTCGGAGCGGGTAAGAGCAGTGTGCTGGACATACTCAAAACAGAGTTCGGGGCGCGGGTCATCTTAGCAGATGAGACGGCCCATGATCTGATGGAGCCGGGAAGCGAGGGGCTTTTGCGGATTGTAGGGGAGCTTGGGGACGGCTTCCTCTCGCCGGACGGGCGCGTGGATAAAAAACGCCTGGCTGAGTTGATTTTTCATGACGATATGGCGCTTGAGAAGCTCAACGCGATTATCCATCCGATGGTATGGGAGACGGTCATGAGGGAAGCCGGGGAGGCAGAAGAAACGCTGGTTGTGATCGAGGCGGCCGTCTTTTCGGGCGCGCCGGCTGACTTTTTTGACGAAATCTGGTATATTGATACGACAGAGGAAAACCGTATCGCGCGCCTGATGGCAAGCCGTGGCTATACGCGTGAAAAATGTGAGAGCATCATGGCAAACCAGGGCTCGGAGGCGGATTACAGGCGCCTTTGCAGCCGCGTGATCGACAACAACGGAGGCCCGGATGAGATGAAAAAGAAGTTGAAGGAGATTTTGGCGCATGAGATTTGTCAGCATTGCCAGCGGGAGCAGCGGTAACTGCATCTACGCCGGGACGGAGAGCACACATGTGCTGGTAGACGCAGGGATCAGTGCAAAGCGGATCGAGCAGGGGCTTTCGGAGATCGGCTTAAAGCCGACAGAGGTCTCTGCCGTCTGCATCACACACGAACACTCGGATCACATCCGGGGGCTGGGCGTACTGGCAAGGAAGTACGGGCTCCCGGTCTATGCGACGGCGGGAACCATCCGGGAAATTTTGCAGACAAAGGCTCTCGGCGAGCTCCCCGGCGAGCTTTTTCATGAGGTGCTTCCGGATGCAGAGCTTTTGGTCGGAGACGTGACGATCACTCCGTTTCACATCGACCATGACGCGTCTGACCCGGTGGCCTACAGGCTGCGGGCCGGAAATAAATCGTTAGCCGTGGCGACGGACCTGGGGCATTTTAATCAATACACGATTGATCATCTGCTGGATTTGGATGCGGTGCTTCTGGAAGCGAACCATGATTTGCGCATGCTGGAGACCGGGCCCTATCCCTGGTATCTGAAACGGCGCATCATGGGGGATTTCGGCCATCTCTCCAATGAGAATGCCGGGCGCCTCATCAATTACATAGCAGGCGACAAGTTAAGGCACATCCTGCTCGGACATCTGAGCAAGGAAAACAATCTCCCGGAGCTGGCGTACGAGACGGTGAAGGTGGCCGTAGACATGGGAGAGTGCCCGTACCGGGCCGCGGATTTTCACATGGCGGTTGCCGGGCGGGATACGATGTCGGAAATTTTGACAATCTAAAGGAGGAGACAGATTATGGAAAAAATTATCATCACAGTCGTGGGAAAGGACACCGTGGGCATCATTGCCAGGGTCTGCACCTACCTGGCGGACAACGGGATCAACATCCTGGACATTTCCCAGACCATCGTCCAGGGCTTTTTTAACATGATGATGATCGTCGATGCAAAGGAGGCGAAGGTCTCATTTGACGAGATGACAGGGGGCCTAAATGCGGTAGGGGAGCAGATGGGTGTGCGCATCCGCTGCCAGCGCGAGGAAATTTTTACGAAAATGCACCGGATATAAGGCGCCCCATAGAAAGGAAGACAGGAAATGATTACCCGTTTTGAAGTAAATGAGACTAATCAGATGATCGAACACGAAAATCTGGACGTGCGGACGATCACACTCGGAATCAGCCTTCTGGACTGCGTGGATGTAGATCTGGAGCGGCTGAATGAGAAAATCTATAAGAAAATAACAGAGACGGCGGAGGAGTTAGTGGCGACGGGCCAGGCGATCGAGAGGGATTTTGGCATTCCGATCGTCAACAAACGAATTTCCGTGACCCCAATCGCGCTCGTGGGAGGCGCGGCCTGTACCTGTCCGGAGGACTTTGTGACGCTTGCAAAGACGCTCGACCGGGCCGCTAAAGCAGTCGGCGTCAATTTTATCGGAGGTTATTCGGCGCTTGTCTCCAAGGGCATGACAAAGGCCGACGAATTTCTGATGCGCTCGATCCCCCAGGCGCTTAAGGAGACGGATTTCGTCTGCAGCTCGGTGAATGTCGGCTCTACGAAGACCGGTCTCAACATGGACGCGGTGCGGCTCATGGGTGAGATGGTTGTAAAGACCGCGGAATATACGAAGGACACGGACTGCTTGGGATGCGCCAAGCTCGTGATCTTCTGCAACGCGCCGGATGACAATCCGTTTATGGCGGGCGCGTTCCACGGCGTAACCGAGACAGATGCCATCATCAACGTCGGCGTCTCCGGCCCCGGCGTGGTAAAGACGGCCCTGCAGGCGGTGCGCGGCGCGGATTTTGAGGTGCTCTGCGAGACGATCAAAAAGACCGCGTTCAAGATCACGCGCGTGGGCCAGCTCGTGGCGCAGGAAGCGTCGAGACGCATGGGAATCCCGTTTGGGATTATCGACCTTTCCCTGGCCCCGACGCCGGCAGTCGGCGATTCGGTGGCGGAGATTTTAGAGGAGATCGGCTTAGAGCGTGCCGGAGCGCCCGGCACAACGGCGGCGCTGGCGCTTTTAAACGACCAGGTAAAGAAGGGAGGCGTCATGGCATCTTCCTATGTGGGCGGGCTATCGGGCGCGTTTATCCCGGTCAGCGAGGACCAGGGGATGATCGATGCGGTCACAGAAGGCGCACTGACGCTCGAAAAGCTGGAGGCCATGACCTGTGTCTGCTCGGTGGGCCTTGACATGATCGCGGTTCCCGGTGACACGCCGGCTGCGACGATCGCCGGCATCATTGCGGATGAGGCGGCCATCGGCATGGTAAACCAGAAGACGACGGCGGTGCGCCTGATCCCGGTGATCGGCAAGGGCGTCGGCGAGACAGTGGAATTCGGAGGGCTTTTGGGACATGCGCCGATCATGCCAGTGAACCGGTTTGGCTGTGAACGGTTCATCGAACGGACCGGGCGAATTCCAGCCCCGATCCACAGCTTTAAAAACTAAGGAGAAACGATGAATATTTTATTGATCCGGCATGGGCGGCAGAGCAGTCCGTTGTGCAACGTGGATGTGCCGCTCCATGAGGCGGGAAGGCGGCAGGCCGGGCTTTTGGGACAGAGGCTTTCCGGCCTCCGCGTGGAGGCGCTTTATTCGAGCGATCTTCTGCGCGCCGTGGAGACGGCCGAAATCGTAAATGAGCGGCTGCTGCTCCCTCATCATATCCGTCCGGGCCTCCGGGAAATCTCATTTGGGGAGCTCGAGGGGCTTTCCGACGCGGTGATTGCCGAAAAATTCGAGGAGTTTTTAAGGGAGCGCGGGAAAATGGAGCGCGATCTTTCGTATCCGGGAGGGGAGAGCGCGGCCGACGTCGTCCGGCGGGCGCTTCCGGTCATGGAGGAAATACTGGAGAGCGGTCTTGAGACCGTGGCGGTCGTGACGCACGGCGGAGTCATCCGCAGCCTTCTGTGCCATTATCTAGGGATGGATCTTGCCCGTGTACCGCTCATGGCTTCGCATCTGGAAAACTGCGGGATCACGGAGCTTTTTTACCAGAAACGGGACGGGGTTATGCTCCTGGACCGCTTTAATGATTTCGCACATCTGGAGGCGGAGCCTGGTCTTTTGAGAAGAAACTGGGTGGGCAAGGCATGATGGAACGGCAGGAAGTGAAGGAGCTTCTTGTCTCCTTTTTAAACGAAAAACTTTCCCAGATCGTCTTAAGCGGGCAGCTCGAAAAGGAGGGGCCTACAAAGCTTAAGCTGCGTCCGTTCCGTTCCGGCGGGGTGCTTTTATTTCAGGCGGAGGAGTTTAAGGGAAAGCAGGTGTTCCACAAGAATATGGGACAGGAGGCCGCGGCGGAGTATCTTTGCGGCCTTTTAGGCGTGCGGTTCAAGCAGGCGCAGTTAGAGGCTGCAGATCGAAGCGGCGTGATTTTGGCGGGCAAAAAGGGCAGTTTTACGGGAAAGGTCAAAAAAAGGGCGGAAAAGATCCGCACGCCGGGGCGGGGCGGCATTTCGGCGCATAACCGGACAAAGGAATATATTTTAAAGGAGGGGATCCCCGTCCCGTTTCTGATCGATCTGGGCGTTATGACGGCAGAGGGGCGGATCGTCCATGCGCGTTATGATAAATTCCGGCAAATCAATCGGTTTTTGGAGTTTATCGAGGATGTCCTGCCGCGGCTCGACGCGTCCAGGGAATCGGTGATCGTGGACTTCGGATGCGGGAAGTCGTATCTGACCTTTGCGATGTATTATTATTTAAAGAAGCTGCGGGGGATTCCGGTGCGGATCATCGGGCTGGATTTAAAGGCCGATGTGATGAAGCACTGCGAGGCGTTGGCGAGAAGGTACGGGTATGAGGGTTTGACATTTCTGACGGGGGATATCGCTTCTTATGAGGGTGTGGACCGGGTTGATATGGTTGTGACGCTGCATGCCTGTGATACGGCTACGGATTATGCGTTGGAGAAGGCGGTGAGCTGGGGGGCGCGGGTGATTCTTTCGGTTCCGTGCTGCCAGCATGAGCTTAACGGGCAGATTAAGAGTGAGCTGCTTGGCCCGATTTTGCAGTATGGGATCATCCGGGAGCGGATGGCGGCGCTTTGTACGGATGCACTTCGGGCGCAGTTTTTGGAGTCGGTCGGGTATCGGGTGCAGCTTTTGGAGTTTATTGATATGGAGCATACGCCGAAGAATATTTTGATCCGTGCGGTCCGGCAGGGAGGGCCGAAAGATAACGGGAAGGAGATTAGGGATGTTATGGAGGCGCTGCATGTGGAGCCGACTTTGTATCGGCTTTTGAAGGAGTGAGTGAGGGGGCCCCGGCCTCTGCTGCGTTGTTTCGGGAGCAAGGAGGAAGGGCGTTTTTTGTGTGTAAATGTTCATAGGATTATGATTGGCCGGGTGTATTCGTTTGGTAGGGGATGCCCGGTTTTTGTTTCGCAGAGAAGGCGGTAGAGCTCTGCGGTCTCCAGGTGCTTTTTTAAGAGGCGGAACGCAGCGGGGGAGAGAAGGTTTTTTGCGTCTGCGGTCTTGGAGAGGATGGGGAGATCTGTGTGCTTTTTTAGGGCGGCCAGGAGAGGGGCGGCCGAGCGTTTAAAGCCTGTGATGCGCAGCCAGGGGGCGCTGTCCATGAACTTGAATGCCATGGTCTGTTCTGCCGTGATGCCGAGTGCCACGTTTAAGAGGCAGCGGGAGACGCGGGCGTAGGTGTATTGGCGGTCTTTGGAGCGGGCTGCGGTATCGGAGGCTGTGGTAAAGTGGAGGCGGTTTTTAAACAGCCGGTCGGCGAGGGCTTTTGGCATCTGGCTTGCGGCAAGGAGTGTTTCCTTGTCTTCCGTGAGGAGTTTCTGGTTCAGGAGGAGTGAGAGGTCGTCGAGGGTGATGACGGGCTGCCGGATAGAGAGCGCGAAAGCGGCGGGGGGGAGAATTTTTTTCAGTGTCTCCTGGTCGTCTTCCAGAAGCGCTTTTCTGGCGGCCGCGGCGCTTGCGAGAGGGCCGGGGGTATCCGTGTCGTGGTAGGCGGAGCCTTTTCTTTTTATGACAAGGGGGGGAATGGGGGAGCGGGATTTTTTTAGTGCCCGCAGATATTCGATCCCCAGAATGTCGTTGGGCGTTTGGATGAGGGAAAGAGAGGCTGCATCCTCATAGGCGCGGGCTCTGGCGGACGGCCAGCTCATGCCGGCTTTTAAGCCCTCCCGGATCCGTTCGGAGATTTCTTTGGTCTCGTGCTCTGTTTTTTCAGCCTGCTCTGCGAGCTGGGCGAGATCGCCGGATTCGCTTCCGAAGCAGAGAAAATCCGTGATTCCGGTGTGGGTAAGCAGGGAGACGCCGCACACCGCAAAATCCATGGCAGGCGCCACGGAGCCGAATACGGGCATCTCGAGCACTAAGTCTGCGCCGCCGAGCAGGGCAGCTTTTGTGCGCAGGCTTTTTGAAAATGCTGCGGGAGCGCCGCGCTGCACATAGTCGCCGCTCATGACAGCCACGACATAATCGGCCCCGGTGAGGGCCTTTGCCGTCTCGATCTGGTATTGATGCCCGTTGTGGAACGGGTTGTACTCTGCGATAATTCCGATTGTTTTCATATAGGTCTGGGACTCCTTATAAGAGGTGAGTGTTTTTATAAAATTTTGGCACATGACTGCCTTATTTCACATAAAGCCATACTTGCTCCGTTTGAGATAATCAAAAATAATATGATAATACTATATATTAAACAAAAAATTAATGCAATATTAAATTGTTATCTGGCATATTTTATGATATACTTATAACAACAGTTCAGATAGGCATGCGCGCTCATCGCGTTGCCCATACGACATCGTGCCCTTTGGGTAAGACATAGCGGCCGCAGGCATACGGCCCGGTCTGCAGTCCGTTTTGGCCGGTTCTGAACAAGCGCCGCCGGTGCTTAGAACCGCCTTGGTGATTTTAAATGGTTGTATGCTGTAACAGTTCGGGATGTGTCTTTACTGTTACTACCTATAAACAAAACAGGCTCGTTTAATAATTAAAAATAAGGATGTCATCAGCCTGACATCTTTATGAATCAGGAAACAGAAAGGAATGATTGTATGAAACTGATTTACGCGATTGTACGCTATGACAATGAAGATGAGGTTATTACCGCATTGACGAAGAAGCATTTCAGCGTGACGAAACTCGCCACGACCGGCGGTTTCCTGAAAAAGGGAAATACGACGCTTCTGATCGGTACCGAGGAGGAGCATGTCCAGGAAGTGATTGATATCGTTAAACACGAATGTGGAAGCAGACAGAAGATTACAGTCAATATGCCTTACATTTCCGGCTCGGCGATGTTAAACAGCGCCACGATGCCGATGACAGTCGAGGTGGGGGGAGCGACTATTTTTGTGATTGATGTGGAGCGGTATGAAAAAATTTGAGTGAGTCCGCATAAATTGTCTGCACGGGCAGATACAGGCGGCAGAGCTCTGCGCAAGGAGAGGTGTGCGCCGGAGGTTTTGAACCTTTGGCATTTAAAGCCTATTGCCTGCAAGGCCCTGCTGTCTGTATCTGCCTGTCTTGCTGCGTGGCCTGTGTGAGGGACAGGAAAAACGTCGTATAAATTGTTGCAAAGGTACTAAAAAAAATGCAAAAAAATGGCAATCTTGTCTTGTATCATGTATTTGCGTGAGATATAATAATGAAAGAAAGAGGCTGTTTTTGCGGCTGTGAAAAAGAGAAGGGAGTTAAAAAATGGCATTTATTGATTTAATTAAGGAAAAGGCAAAAATGGACAAGCAGACGATCGTCCTTCCGGAGAGCAATGATAAGAGAACACTGATCGCGGCGGCTCAGGTGCTGCAGGAGGGAACCGCGGAGTTAATCATGGTCGGAAAGGAAGAAAAGATCATGGATGGTTCTCACTGGCTGGAGGTTGATCTGACAGGGTTGAAGGTTGTTGATCCGGATCTTGATCCGAAGTTTGAGGAATACGCAGAGGAACTGACGCGTCTGAGAGAGAAAAAGGGCATGACGATCGAGAAGGCAAGAGAGATCTTAAAGAGCGATTACATCACCTACGGCGTTATGATGGTAAAGATGAAGGATGCGGACGGCCTTGTTGCCGGCGCCTGCCATGCGACGGCGGATACGCTGCGCCCGGCGCTGCAGATTCTTAAGACGGCTCCTGGTACCGAGCTGGTTTCCGGCTTTTTTATCATGGATGTGCCAAACTGTGAATTTGGTGCAAACGGGACCTTCCTGTTCGCTGACTGCGGCCTGAATCAGGATCCGAATTCTGAGGAGCTGGCTGCGATCGCGGATACCAGCGCCAAGAGCTTCCGCGCCCTGGTCGGAGAAAAGCCGATTATTGCGATGCTTTCTCACTCTACAAAGGGAAGTGCGAAGCATGCTCTGGTTGACAAGGTGGTCAACGCAGTCAACATCGCACATGAGAAATATCCGCAGCTTGAAATTGACGGCGAGCTGCAGACAGATGCAGCGCTTGTACCGGCGGTTGCGAAGACAAAGGCTCCCGGAAGCCCGGTTGCGGGCAAGGCGAATGTTCTTATTTTCCCGAATCTGGATTGCGGAAATATCGGCTACAAGCTGGTTCAGAGACTGGCAAAGGCGGACGCCTACGGCCCGATGCTGCAGGGAATTGCGAGACCGGTTAACGACCTTTCCCGCGGCTGCTCCGCAGAGGATATTGTGGGCGTCGTGGCGCTGACTGCCGTACAGTCTCAGATGAACTGATGCGGCCATACGGGCGGTTGTGATTTGAGAAAGTAAAATGATTGAGGAGTTTATCAGCTATGAATATTTTAGTTATCAACTGTGGAAGTTCTTCCTTAAAGTATCAGTTAATCAATTCGGACAGTGAGGAGGTTCTCGCAAAGGGCCTCTGCGAGCGGATCGGGATTGAGGGCAGCCAGATCACGTATCAGCCGGCCGGCGGAAAGAAGGAGATCACAGTCTCCCCCATGCCGACCCATACGCAGGCAATCAAGCTTGTTCTGGATGCATTGACCGATGAGAAGAAGGGCGTAATCAAGAGCCTTGCCGAGGTCGGTGCAGTCGGACATCGCGTGGTCCATGGGGGCGAGAAGTTTACGGCCTCCACGCGTATTACCGACGAGGCAATTGCGGCGATCGAGGAGTGCAACGAGCTGGCCCCGCTTCACAATCCGGCAAACCTGATCGGCATCCGTGCCTGCCAGGAGCTGATGCCCGAGACTCCGATGGTGGCCGTGTTCGACACCGCATTCCACCAGACCATGCCGGAAGAAGCGTTCCTGTATGGGCTTCCCTATGAATACTATGAAAAATATAAGGTCAGACGATACGGCTTTCACGGTACCTCCCACAGCTTCGTCTCCAAGCGGGCGGCCGAAGTAGCGGGCAAGGCGTATGAGGATCTGAAGATTATCGTCTGCCATCTGGGTAATGGCGCGAGTGTTTCGGCCGTGAAGAACGGGAAATCCATTGATACTAGCATGGGGCTTACCCCGCTTGAGGGCCTGATCATGGGAACCCGTTCGGGCGATATGGATCCGGCGATCATGGAATATATTGCAAAGAAGGAGAATCTGGACATTGCGGGCGTGATGAACGTGTTGAATAAGAAGTCCGGCGTTCTCGGACTCTCCGGTGTTTCCAGCGATTTCCGTGACATAGAGGAGGCGGCCGATGCGGGGAATGAGCGTGCGATCAAGGCGTTAAAGGCTTACAATTACCGTGTTGCCAAGTATATCGGCGCGTACGTAGCCGCGATGAACGGCGTGGATGTGATCGCGTTTACCGCAGGACTCGGGGAAAATGGAAATACGACACGCAAGGGGATCTGTGAATATTTGACCTATCTCGGCATTGCGATTAATGAGGAAGCCAACAATGTAAGAGGAAAGGACATTGTGATCTCCACACCGGATTCCAAGGTGCAGGTAATGGTGATCCCGACTAACGAGGAGCTTGCGATCGCAAGGGAGACGCTGGCGTTAGTCTAAAGAGCTTGAGCATGGATTTTATAGGCAGCCTGTCTGCGCCTAATAGGCACGGGCGGGCTGCTTTTTCGGAGGAAAAGATGAAGAAACAGAGGATGCGATTGGCAGGAATCGCGGCCGCTTTGTGCTTGGCGGCCGGAGTGGTGCAGACGAGCTTTGGCGCATATGGCCCCGGAATGGATCTGCAGGAGATGGGGCAGGCTGAGGAAACCGGAAAGAATGAGGAAGCAGAAGGATTGAAAGAAACGGGAAAGGCGGAGTCAGACAAAACGGTCAGGGAGGAAACCCAAACGGCCACAGAGGCGGAGGGCGGGACGAGAAACAATGAAACAGCCAGGCAGGCAGCCGGCTCGTTTGAAGTGGAACGTTTTGTGCTGCCGGAGGATGCCAGGGTCCTGGTGATCGTAGAGGGGATCGGAGGAAGCGGCTGCAGCGTGTACGCCTATGAATATGAACCGGAGGCAGGCGAAACGGGCTGCTGGGCCCTTCGGCTCTCGACGCCGGGATACCTTGGGAGAAACGGCATGAGCAACCATCGGACAGAGGGCGATAAAACGACGCCGATCGGGGTATTCCAAATGAATACTCCATTTGGACAGGCGGCCCCGCTTCCCGGGTTCCCGGACAGCTATATTCAGGTAGGGGAGAGCCATGTTTGGTCAGATAAACAGAACCGGCTGGCAGACGACGCGGCGGAGCGCGGAGAGCGTGTAGGAACGGCCGGTTATTCGGAATACTATGATTATGTGATTGATGCCGGCTTCAATCGAAATGCGATCGAAAAGAAAGGGTCTGCCCTGTTCCTGCACTGCATTGGACATGGAAGGACCGAGACATCCGGCTGTGTGGCGATCGACAAAGGGCAGATGGTCGAAATCATGAAGCTGTACGGAAAATACGGGGATGGCCATACCTATATTGCACAGGCACCGCAGGGGACGTTTGAGCTTGTCTATGCCTCCTACGGAGTAAACCGGGGGCTGTCACCGGAAGGCGATTTTCAATAGGGTAACCGTTCGGCCTGCGGCGATGGATGTTTACCGGCTGTTCCACGCATTCTTACGGTCCGCGCAGGAAATGCCCTCGCTGTGCTGGGATGCCAGACAAGTGCCGGTGTCACTGGTCTAGCAACGACCGAAACGGAGTGCAGAAGCCCCTGCGCGGACCTATATGAACAGGAATGGACTCTGTTCAAAAACACCTCTTGCATTCCCTGGACAAACATGGTATGATAGGGCTGAAATGTAACATGTTAGTTGACAAACGGCTGGCTGAAACGGATTTCTTGTCTGTTTGCAGACGGAAGAATGAGGACAGCCATGCAGAAAGGTGATTGTATGCATGTATTTCATAAGGACCGGGAATGCCAAGAGCTGGAGAACGGTGTACGGAGAATTCTTTCTTATGACAAGAATTTGATGATCGCAGAGCTTCGGTTTGAGGCAGGGGCCGCGGGCGCCATGCATGCGCATCCTCATGAGCAGATCGGTTATGTCATCGAGGGCAGCCTGGTGTTTCATGAGGAGGGCCGTGAGGATGTGACGCTTGGTGTGGGGGATTCCTATTATGTAGCTCCGAACGTGCTGCATGGAATTGACTGCCTGACTCCTGTAAAGCTTCTTGACGTGTTTACACCGATGCGGGAAGATTTTATCCGGTAAACCCTGGAGAACATCATGGATAAGACATTAAATCAGGAAACGTATACAAAGCTGAGGCAGGATATCTTAAGCTTTGAGCTGAAGCCCGGTGACCAGGTTTCGGCAGCCAAGATTGCGGAGCGCTATCATGTAAGCCGTACACCGGCGCGAGAGGCACTCGTGCGGCTGGAGAGCGAAGGGATGGTGGATATCTACCCACAGTCAAGGACCGTGATCTCAAAGATCAATGTCCACCGGATTCGTCAGGAATGGTTTATCCGCAGGACACTTGAGCTTGGAATGGCAGAGGCATTTATTGGAAACGTAACAGAGCAGGATATTGAACTGATGCGTTCCTATAATGCCATGCTGGCTTCGTATGTAAACCGGCCGGCTACTCCGGAACGGGCATTTTTGTATCTGGAAGCCGATAACGATTTTCATGCGGTCAGTTATATGGTGGCAGGAGAGCGGCTTTCGGCGAAGATCATCAGCAATATGATGGCGCACTATAACAGGCTGCGACTGCTGATCGATCTGGATCATGTATTCAAAACGCGGACACTGACGGATCATGAACGTCTGCTTGACGCAGTAGAGCGCCGGGATACCGATACCTACAAACATGAGCTTTCCCAGCATCTCGGACACATCATACAGGATATACAGGATATGAGTGAGAAGTATCCCGATTATTTTGAGAGTCATGCGCTCAAATAAGGCATCAGCCTTCTTTTGTCGAGCCTGCTCGGATACACACACAAACGACGGGCAGCTGTCATGGTCGGTTTGGATGCCTCACCGGACATGGCTTTCTGGCATTTTCCGCGAAAACAGGAGGAATTTGAAATGAAAGCATTTATGGACAAGGAGTTTCTTTTGAACACGGATACGGCAAAGAAGCTGTACCGGGAATTTGCCGATATGAGCCGGATTCCGATTCTGGATTACCACTGCCACATTAATCCGCAGGAGATCTATGAGGACAGGCAGTTCGACAACATCGCGCAGGTATGGCTCGGCGGGGATCATTATAAATGGCGTCAGATGCGTGCGAATGGCATAGAGGAGGCGTATATCACCGGCGATGCCCCTGACCGGGAGAAATTCCAGAGATGGGCCGAGACCATGCCGAAGCTGATCGGCAACCCACTGTACCACTGGTCCCATATGGAGCTGCGGTATTATTTCGGCTATGAGGGGAATTTAAACGGTGATACGGCCGAGGAGGTATGGAACCTCTGCAGCGAGAAATTGAGAAGCACAGAGCTTTCGGTCCGGAATATCATCAAAAAGTCCAATGTACGCCTGATCTGTACGACGGATGATCCCGTGGATTCGCTTGAATGGCATCGGAAGATCAAGGCGGACAAAAGCTTTGACGTTCAGGTGCTTCCGGCATGGCGTCCGGATAAGGCCATGAACATCGAAAAGCCGGATTTTGCCGCGTATCTGGACAAGCTTTCGGCTGCCTCCGGCGTGAACGTGACGGATCTTGCTTCGCTTAAAGAAGCGGTCTCAAAGCGGATGGATTATTTCGCGGAGAATGGTTGCAGCGTTTCCGACCATGGTGTTGAATATGTGATGTACGCCCCGGCAGATGATACCGGAGTCGACGCGATTCTTAAAAAGAAACTGGCAGGTGGGAGCATAAGCGCAGAGGAGATCAGACAGTATAAGACGGCCTGCATGCTGTTCCTGGCGAGACAGTACCATGCACGCGGGTGGGTTATGCAGATCCACTATGGCTGCAAGCGTGACAACAATTCCTATATGTATAAGAAGATCGGCCCGGATACAGGCTATGACTGCATCAATAACTATGCACCCTCGGCGGAACTGGCGGATTTCTTAAATGCACTTTCGGCGAATGACGAGATCCCGAAGACGGTGATCTATTCCCTGAATCCGAATGATGACGAGACGATCGGATCAATCATCGGCTGTTTCCAGAGTGGTGGTGTGAAAAATAAGATTCAGCAGGGCTCTGCCTGGTGGTTCAACGATCACTATATCGGCATGAATAAGCAGATGAAGTCGTTAGCGAATCTGTCCTGCCTGGGGAACTTCATCGGCATGCTGACGGATTCCCGGTCGTTCCTTTCCTATACGAGACACGACTATTTCCGTCGGATCGTCTGCCAGATGATCGGCGAGTGGGTCGAAAACGGCGAATATCCGAACGATGAGAAGCTGCTTGGTGAGATTGTCAAGGGGATCTCTTATAATAATGCGGTCGAGTATTTTGGATTTAAGCTGGAGACCGTGTGATCCACGGTGTTCGGATACCGGCACAGGCTGCGTGCTTCCTGCTGGAGCGGCGCGGGATTTTTATTTCGCGCCGCGATGGTCGTGCCTGCATCGCTTTTTACGGTGGTCCAGCCGCTTGTGATCTATGGCAGAGCCAGAAAGCAGCTGACAGGTGCCAGGAATGGTGAAATCGGACTTTTGTTTGACGAGGCCGGTCTGACGGTCACGGCGGCTAGGAGGATCCGGCGGACAGGCTGTGGCCAACTTAAGCAGGTGAAGGTGCGCCTGCGTGGATGGCCGCCATGGCTATATTCCGCCGAACCGGGTGCTTTTAAAGACACGGAAGGAATTTTTGGAGTATTGTAGACGGCATTTGGCAATTTGACACTGCGAGGCTGTTTGCTGTGCGCCGGCCGCAGGACAGACAGGGCCGGCAGCAGGGAAGAAGCCTGAATCGTAACAAAAAGAGGGACAAAAGGATGAGCTATTTGGTTTGTATCCCGGCGCCGGAGCTGGTCAGCCGGGAAAACTGTGAAAAAATACATAATATTCTCGCACGCATGTCGGATCAATACCGGCTGAATATCGTTCCTGAGCCGGTGAAGATGCGTCAGGGAAAGTATCCGGATTATTACAGGAAATACCGGATCTATAAGGAGCTAAAGGAGCAGGGCGGCAATGCCGAGCCGTATCTGGCCCCGGATGAGGAGAGCATGCTGTTAAGTGTGTGCCGGAACGCGGATGAGGAGGCGTTGATGAAGGGCTGTACCTATGCATATCAGTACCCGGCCAATAAAGTGCTCAAGGTGTTCCGTGAGGACAAGAGGGAAAAAAGGCGGTCGTAAAGGAGTAGGGGAACGATGGGATTTCTGGATAAGTTTGTCAAAAAGAAGGACCGGCCGCAGAGCGATGAGGTTTCTCCGGGCGGTTCGGAGATTTACCGCTATGCCGAGCCGGAGAATACGGGGCTTCATATGCCGGAGCGGTACGGGCAGTATGCCGAGGAGGTCAATGCACATTTTGCGGCGCTGTTTCCGGGGCGGAACACCTTTGTGTTTCATGAGCTCGTCTCGGATTATGTTCATCTTGATGTGAATATCATGGAGCCGACGGAGGATGAGCCGTATTATGTGTTGTATACGACTGGGATGAGCGACGAGCCGATGACGCTTCCGGAGGAGCTCTCCGAGCACAGGGAGCTTTTGTACGCGGAGCTTTTCTGGTTTCTGCCGTCAAGCTGGAATCCCGGAAAACCGGGGCAGGCGGGAACCGAGATGCCCGAGAGTGAATACTGGCCGATCCGTCTGTTAAAATTCCTGGCCCGATTTCCGCATACGTACCATACCTGGCTCGCATACGGGCACACGGTTCCCAATGGGCCGGAGTATGCGCCGCTTTGCGAGGAAACGAAGCTTGGCGGAGTGGCAATTACGCAGTTTACCGGGGATATGGGCGGTTTCACGGCGGCGGATGGAGAGAAAATGAATCTTCTGATGCCGATCCCGGCTTACAGAGAGGAGATTGAGTTTAAGCTGCAGTATGGGATGGAGGAGTTGGATAAGCGCTTCAATGAGGGCGGCCTGCCGATGGTGATTGATCCGCAGCGGAGAAATTTTTGCGAGGATTTTTTGGGGACGGCGGAGTAGTATTGAGAGAAGAATAAAAAGTCAGGTTTCTGAATAGGCCGTTAGCCGGTTTAGAATCTGGCTTTTTTTGTCCTAGAGCGTGTCTGAAAATTCAGACACGCTCTAGCATGTTCGCTGCCTCCTTATTGTTCTCATAAAGGCTGTATAAGTCGGGGATATTCTGGAAAAAATAGGGTTGAAACAGAATTTAATTAAGGAGGATTCACAATGGACTTAAAGGGAAGCAGGACGGAACAGAATCTGGTGGCCGCGTTTGCGGGAGAGTCGCAGGCGAGAAACAAGTATACTTACTTTGCCGATGCCGCCAAAAAGGAGGGCTATGAACAGATCGCGGCGATTTTTCAGGAAACGGCTGATAATGAGAAGGAGCACGCGAAGCTGTGGTTCAAGGAGCTGAAGCTGCTTGGCAATACAGATGAGAACCTGAAGGCCGCGGCGGCTGGCGAAAATTATGAGTGGACGGAAATGTACCAGACATTTGCAAAAGACGCTGAGGAGGAGGGCTTTACGGATCTGGCAAGAAAGTTCCGGATGGTGGCTGAGATTGAAAAGAGCCATGAGGAGCGGTACCTGAAACTTTTGAATAATGTGGAGATGCAGAAGGTATTCGAAAAGACGGAGGAAACCATGTGGGTATGCCGCAATTGCGGACATTTGGTCATCGGGAAAAAGGCGCCGGCCGTGTGTGCGGTGTGTGCCCATCCGCAGAGCTATTTTGAGGTACGGGCAGAGAATTATTGATTGAGTGGATGTAGAGAAAGAGTGGCCGTACCGGCAGTTTAGAGACTGTTGGGCGGCTGCTTTTTTATGATGGCGGGAGTTGCGTGGTGAAGGAAAATATGGTATGATAAAAAAAATATATCCGCTGACGCTTCGCGGCAATCTGGAAAAGCAGCGGGCAATCCGGCCGTGTGCGGATTTGGCAAAGAGGATTACAGATAAATCAAAGGAAAGCTTTGTACTGGCGGGGCTTCTGGTGGTCACGGATAAAGTCATTGACAAGGATACCCAGAAGGAGCTTAAAGAGGTGCTGGAAATGACACAGGTGGGAAGGATGCCGCTTGACGCAGGAAGACAGACAGGAAGGAAAGCAGGATATTTTGGTGGAAATGCTCTGGGAGGGAGAGCCGGATGAGAAGATTAAACGGTTCGGCCGTCTGAATGATGAGCAGCTCCGGCTGCTTAAACGGGAGGCGTACAGTTTGAAATAGATGTTACTGTTCACGTAGGTCTGCGCATTTTCTGCGCTGACCGTAAGAATACGTGGAACAGCCGGCAAACATCCATCGCCGCAGGCGATTTAGCATGGATTTTTACTTGTTGCTGTGAACGGAGTGAACAGTAACAAATAGATGTTTGAACATATAGGCAGAAAAGATAACGATTGGCTTTTTACCAAAAATATGCTATACTGATTCCAGCATAAAAATTTTCACGTACACAGGAGCGCAGGGATTTCCATGAAAATGAAACGGGTTTTTCTGAAATTAAGCGGTGAGGCACTGGCCGGGGATAAAAAGACCGGCTTTGATGAAACGGTTGTGACGGAGGTGGCGAGGCAGGTAAAGCTGTCTGTAGATGCGGGCGTCGAGGTCGGAATCGTGATCGGCGGCGGCAATTTCTGGCGCGGGCGTACAAGCGAGGCTATCGACCGGACCAAGGCGGATCAAATCGGCATGCTGGCGACGGTCATGAACTGCATTTACGTCTCGGAGATCTTCCGAAATGCCGGTATGATGACGCAGATTCTGACTCCGTTTGAGTGCGGCTCGATGACGAAGCTGTTCTCAAAGGACCGGGCAAACAAGTACTTTAATCATGGGATGGTTGTCTTTTTTGCGGGAGGGATCGGCCATCCGTATTTTTCCACCGATACGACGATCACGCTGCGGGCCATCGAGATGGATGCGGACTGCATTTTACTCGCCAAAGCCGTGGACGGTGTCTATGACAGCGATCCGCGCCTCAATCCGAACGCGAAGAAATACGACCGCCTTTCGATCCAGGAGGTCATCGACAAAAAGCTGGCAGTAATTGATCTGACTGCCTCCATCATGTGCATGGAGCATAAAATGCCGATGGCCGTGTTTTCATTAAATGAGGAGAACGGCATCGCAAACGCAATGAAGGGGAACATAAACGGCACGATCGTTACGGCCGGATAACAGGAGGATTAGAAAATGAAGGAAGAACTGAAGGTATACGAGGACAAGATGGAAAAGACCATCGATTCGCTGCTTAATGACTACGCTTCTATCCGCGCGGGACGTGCCAATCCGCATGTTCTGGACAAGATTAAGGTGGATTATTATGGGACGCCGACACCGATTCAGCAGGTCGGCAACATCTCCGTGCCCGAGGCCAGGATGATCGTAATTCAGCCCTGGGAAAAAAGCCTGATCCGTCCGATCGAGAAGGCGATCCAGACCTCGGATCTGGGAATCCATCCGAACAATGACGGCAGCGTGATCCGGCTTGTGTTCCCGGAGCTCACGGAGGAGCGCCGTAAGGAGCTGGCGAAGGATGTGAAAAAGAAGGGCGAGGGCGCAAAGGTTGCGATCCGCAATATCCGCCGCGATGCCAACGATACCTTCAAAAAGATGGAAAAGAATGACGAGATCTCAGAGGACGATTTAAAGGATGCAACCGACAAGATGCAGAAGATAACCGACAAGGCGATCGAAAAGGTCGATAAGGCCGTCGAAAACAAAACAAAGGAAATTCTTACGGTATAGAATGATTGGGGTACTCTCGAAGGCACAGGCTTCGGGAGTACCGTTTTGAGGAGAGAGTCTATGGAAGAAACATTGCAGATTCCTGCCCATGTGGCGCTGATCTTAGATGGAAACGGGCGTTGGGCGAAAAAACGCGGCCTTCCCAGGCAGATGGGCCATAAAAAGGGATGTGAGACGCTTGAGCAGGTCGTAGAGGATGCGGCCAGGCTCGGGATCAAATATCTGACGGTGTACGGCTTTTCTACGGAGAACTGGTCGCGGCCCGGGGATGAAGTAAGCGCTCTGATGCAGTTGTTCCGTTACTATGCAAAGCGGCTTTTGAAGGTGGCGGCCGAGCATGGCCTCCGGATTCGTATGATCGGCGAGAGGAGCCGCTTTGCTCCGGATTTGGTGGAGGCCATCAACCGACTCGAGGAGGAGACGAAGGACAATACAAACCTGAATTTTGTGATCGCGGTCAACTACGGCGGCCGTGACGAGATCACGCGGGCTGTCAGGCGGGTCATGGATGACTGCATGGCCGGAAGGCTTAAAAAGGAAGACATGACGGAGCAGACGTTCGCCTCTTATCTGGATACGGCGGGCCTGCCGGACCCGGATCTTTTGATCCGTACCAGCGGCGAGCTCCGGCTTTCCAATTATCTTCTGTGGCAGCTCGCCTACACGGAGCTTTATGTGACGGACTGCCTGTGGCCTGATTTTAACCGTGAGGAGCTGATAACGGCGATTCGGCATTACAATCGCAGGGAACGGCGATTCGGCGGAGTGGAGGCGAGGACGGAGCAGAGTCCACAAAAGTGAGGAGGCGGTTTTATGTTTACTACCAGGCTTATAAGCGGGATTCTTCTGGTTTTGGCGGCGGTATTTCTGCTCTACCAGGGCGGAATCAGCCTGTTTGCTGCCTCTTTGGCGATCTCTGTGACCGGACTTTACGAGCTGTACCGGGTCATGAAGGTTGAGCGGGCGCTTCCGGGGCTTTTGGGCTATTTGGCCGTGATCTCTTATTATATTCTTTTGTGGACCGGGCACGAGGAGCTTGTGACCTTTCTTGCGATCGCGGCGCTCATGCTTTTGATGACCGTGTATGTCGTCACATTCCCATGCTTTGGGACGGAGCAGATCACTGTGGCATTTTTCGGGATCTTTTATGTGGGGCTCATGTTTTCGTATCTCTATCAGGTTCGGGCAATGCCGGATGGGAAATACCTGGTCTGGCTCATCGTCTTAAGCTCCTGGGGCTGCGATACTTGTGCCTATTGTGCAGGCATCCTGTTCGGAAAGCATAAGCTTGCGCCGAAGCTGAGCCCAAAAAAGACCATCGAGGGCGCGGTCGGCGGCGTTTTAGGTGCGGCGCTTCTCGGCGGCCTTTACGGTGCCTATTTTAAACACAGTATGGTCGATGTGATGCGGCCGGAGCTCATCGGTGCAGCAGCGTGTGCGATCGCAGCGGTGATCTCGCAGATCGGGGATCTGGCGGCTTCGGCGATCAAGCGCAACCATGATATCAAGGATTACGGGCATCTGATCCCGGGCCACGGAGGAATTCTGGACCGGTTTGACAGCATGATTTTTACCGCTCCAGCGATCTATTTTGCGGTGCGGTTTCTGGCTCTTATGTAAAATCGGCCCTTTGCACGTCGGACGCCGGAGGGCAGCGTCGCTGCCAGAATGCAAGTTTCAGACACGCGGCAGGGAAAGGACGGACATATGAAAAGGATTGCAATCTTGGGCTCAACGGGCTCGATCGGGACACAGACGCTTGAGGTAGTCCGCGCAAACGGCGATATAGAGGTCTTTGCGATTGCCGCCGCAAGCCGGATTGACGCACTGGAGTCGCAGATCCGGGAGTTTTCGCCGCGGCTGTGCGGGGTCTGGGATGAGGAAAAGGCGGCCGAATTAAGGCTTCGCACGGCGGATACAGCGACGAGGATCGTAAGCGGCATGGAGGGACTTTTGGAGATCGCCTCTGCAGACGGCTATGAGATCCTGGTGACGGCGGTTGTCGGCATGATCGGCATCCGTCCGACACTTGCGGCCGTTGAGGCCGGCAGAGATATTGCGCTTGCAAATAAGGAGACTCTCGTAACGGCCGGGCATCTGATCATGCCGCTCGTAAAGGAGCGCGGTGTGCGTCTGCTTCCGGTGGACAGTGAGCACAGCGCGATTTTTCAGTGCTTAAACGGCGAGAGCGGGAATAAAATAGAAAAGATTCTCCTGACGGCCTCCGGCGGTCCGTTCCGGGGCCGTACCAGAAAAGAAATGGAGCGGGTGACGGTAGAAGATGCCCTGCGCCATCCCAACTGGGCGATGGGCAAAAAGATCACGATCGACAGCTCCACGATGGTCAATAAGGGACTCGAGGTTATGGAGGCACACTGGCTGTTCGACGTGGCGATCGACGATGTGCAGGTCGTGATCCAGCCAAAGAGTGTGATCCATTCCATGGTGCAGTTTACGGACGGCGCGGTCATGGCACAGCTCGGTACGCCGGATATGAAGCTGCCGATCCAGTATGCGCTCTATTATCCCGAACGGCGGCCGATGACGGGAGAACGGCTCGACTTCTGGTCACTTGGGCAGATCGCATTTGAGAAGCCTGATTATGAGAATTTCAAGGGACTTTCCCTTGCGCGGGAGGCGGGGAGACAGGGAGGCTCTCTGCCCGTGGTTTTCAATGCAGCCAACGAGCGGGCGGTCGCGAAGTTTTTGAACCGGGAGATCCCATATCTGGCAATTTGTGATATAATTGAGGCCGCTATGGGGCATCATAAGAGTATCCCGCAGCCGTCACTTGAGGAGATCCTGGCGGCCGAGGCAGAGACGTATGCGTTTATAGATTCTATGACAGAAATTTTTTCGTGAAAGCAGGTGGAGATTCGTTTGATTGCGTCGCTTTTGGTTCTCAGTGTCATTATCCTGTTCCATGAATTCGGCCATTTTTTGTTTGCAAGGCTGAACGGAGTGGCTGTGCTGGAATTTTCGCTCGGTTTCGGCCCGAGACTCGTGAGCTTTGTCAGTAAGAAAAGCGGGACTCGCTACTCGGTAAAGTGCATCCCGTTCGGCGGCTCCTGTGCGATGAAGGGCGAGGAGGCCGTGGATGAGGAGGAAGAAGAAAGAAAGCCGGAGGAGGATTCCTTTTTTGCAAAGTCTCCGCTTGCGCGTATCTCGATCATTGCGGCAGGCCCCGTATTCAACTTTATCCTGGCGTTTGTTTTTTCGCTGTTTATCATCGCATGGGCAGGATACGATCCGCCAAAACTTCTGGACGTATCCGAGGGGTATCCCGCCGAGGCGGCGGGACTCATGGCAGGCGATGTGGTTACGAAGATCGACGGGAGGAGCGTTGCGTTTGCACGAGATATCCAGCTTGCCATGATGCAGAATACAGGACAGCCGGTCCGTCTGACGTATAAACGTTTAATCGAGGAGACAAAGGAGTGGGAGGAGCAGAGCGTGCTCTTAAAGCCGAAATATTCGGCAGAGGATAAGAGCTATTACATCGGTATCCGATGGAGTTCGGGGCGGATTGGGGCGGAAAATGCCGGGCGGCTCCTTTTATACGGTGTCTGTGAGGTGCGGACGCAGATCCGCATGGTGGTGGATTCCTTAAAGCTTTTGGTATCTGGACAGGTGGGCACGGATGAAATAGCAGGCCCGGTCCGAATCGTGACGATCATCGACGAGACGGTGGAGGAAAATAAACAATACGGCTTCATGACGGTGTTTATGAATCTGCTCAATCTGATGGTTATGTTTTCTGCGAATCTGGGCGTGTTAAATCTGCTCCCGTTTCCGGCGCTGGACGGCGGACGCTTGGTATTTTTATTCTGGGAGCTTTTAACGAGGCGTCCGGTGAATGCGAGGCTTGAAAACGCGGTCAATCTGGCCGGTATGGCGCTTCTCATGACGTTTATGGTGTTTGTGGTATTCAATGATCTGCGGTATTTGTTTTAGAGCGTATTTGAAAATTGCTTTTTCAAACACACTCAAGAGGAGGATGGGTATGCTGCGTGACCAGACAAGAGTGGTTCAGATCGGAGACAGGAAAATCGGCGGTGGGAATCCGGTGCTGATCCAGTCCATGTGTAATACGAAGACGGAGGACATAGAGGCCACAGCGGCGCAGATTTTGAGTCTGGAGGATGTGGGCTGTGATATCATCCGTGTGGCGGTCCCGACTATGGAGGCGGCCGTGGCGCTTCGGGAGATCAAAAAGCGGATCCATATCCCGCTGGTGGCGGATATTCATTTTGACTACCGGCTGGCGATCGCCGCCATGGAGAACGGGGCCGATAAGATCCGGATCAATCCGGGGAACATCGGTGCGAGGGAGCGTGTTGAAGCGGTCGTGGAGACAGTGAAGCGTTACGGCATCCCGATCCGGGTCGGTGTCAACAGCGGTTCGCTGGAAAAGCCGCTTCTCGAGAAATACGGCGGTGTGACGGCAGAGGCGCTTGTAGAAAGTGCAATGCGTGAGATTTCTGTAATCGAATCGTTCGGCTATGACAACCTGGTCGTGAGCATCAAATCCTCGGATGTGCTGATGTGCGTAAAGTCCCATGAGCTCCTGGCGAGAGAGTGCCGCTATCCGCTTCACGTGGGCATCACGGAGGCGGGAACGCTGCTTTCCGGCAATGTAAAGTCTGCGGTGGGCCTCGGCATTATTTTATATGAGGGGATCGGCGATACGATCCGCGTCTCCCTGACCGGAGACCCCGTCGAGGAGGTAAAGAGCGCAAAGCTGATTTTAAAGGCGCTGAAGCTTCGTAAGAGCGGCATCGAGGTCGTATCCTGTCCAACCTGCGGACGCACTCAGATCGACTTGATCGGGCTTGCCAATCAGGTGGAGCATATGGTGGCGGAGTTTGATCTGGATATCAAGGTGGCGGTCATGGGCTGTGTGGTCAATGGACCCGGCGAGGCGAGGGAGGCCGACCTTGGGATCGCAGGCGGCATCGGCGAAGGCCTTTTAATTAAAAAGGGACAGATCGTAAAAAAGCTGCCGGAGGAGGAGCTTCTGGCGGCGCTTCGGGAGGAGCTTCTGGCGCTTCAAGCTGCCAAAAGGGAAGGATAAGAGAGCATGCAAAAACCGTTTCTGGACGTATTTCCGGGGTTACATATTGCGGAGGAGCTTAGGGAGCTTTTGAAGCTTGTCGTGGTGGACCGCATCACCATGCCAAAGGACAGAAGCTCCCTGCGTGTTTATATCGTAAGTCCCCGCCTGATTCATAAAAAAAATGTCTATGCGCTGGAGGAAGGGATCGGAAAGCAGCTTTTTCCGGGCCGGCAGATCGCGGTCAAGATTCAGGAGAGCTATCGGCTCTCCGCCCAGTATACGCCAAAGAAGTTGTTCGAGCTGTATAAGGACAGCATCCTTTTGGAATTTAAGCAGTTTGGCATGGCAGAATATAATCTTTTGCGGCGGGCGAAGGCCGAGTTCCCTGATGAAGGCCTTCTGCGGCTGACAGTGGAGGACAACCTGATCTACAGGGAGAAGGCAAAGGAGACCGGGCGAATCCTGGAAAAGATTTTTAACGAGCGCTGCGGGCTTCCTGCCGAGGTGCTCTTTGTGTATGAGAAAAAGGAAAGGCCCGAACCAGCGCCGGAGGTTTTTGTGATATCGGGGACAGGAATTCCTGGCGGGGAGACGTCGGGCAGGTTTGACGAAGATGCTTTCAGTTTGAGTGCGGCGTTTGAGAGCGCATCCGCGAAAGAGACGGCCGGGGGAGAGGCAGGATCCGGCGGAGTATTTGCCGGTGGCTTTTTGAGAGACGGAGAGGCGTCCAAACCGGTGCCTGGGGAAAGCGTGTCGGCTGGGGGAGGCATTCCTGTATCGGGAGAAGGTCTGTCTGACAGCCTCCAGTCTGCGAGGGGTACCTCGGCCGAGAGTGGCCGGCCGGGCACCGGGCGGCAAACGGGCCAGAGGGCAGCCAAGGGAGCGGCCGGTGGTTCGAAAGCGGCGGCCAAGCAGACTGGTGCGTCCGACGGCTTTACGAAAAAGACGTTCGGTTCCCCGGCAAACGGCGGAAACGGCTTTAAATCTCAGGGCGGCGGGTTTAAGGCACGGGGTGACGGGCGTATGCCCTACCGCAGATCGGAGAACCCCGACGTGCTGTTTGGCCGTGACTTTGACAGTGAAAGTATGGAAATCCATGAGATCATGGGAGCGGTCGGAGAGGTGACGATCCGCGGTAAGGTTATCCGTTCGGAGATGCGGGAGCTTCGGAGCGGGAAAAAGCTTCTCATTTTTGATCTGACGGATTTTACGGACAGCATTACCGTAAAAATGTTTTTGAGAGAGGATCAGGAGGAGGATGCGGCCGCGGCTGCGAAGCTTGGCAATTTTATCCGGCTGAAGGGGATCGCGACGATCGACCGGTTTGACGGGGAGCTGACAATCGGCTCCATAAGCGGTATCAAAAAATGCGAGGATTTCACGGTGAGCCGTACAGACAACGCCCCGGTGAAGCGGGTTGAGCTACACTGCCATACGAAGATGAGCGATATGGACGGCGTGTCGGAGGTCAAAGATATCGTGAAGCGCGCGAAGAAATGGGGGATGCCGGCGCTTGCAGTCACGGATCATGGCTGTGTGCAAGCGTTTCCGGACGCGAACCACGCCCTCGATAAGGGGGATGCATTTAAGGTTATCTACGGCGTCGAGGGGTATCTGGTGGACGACATGAAGGAGATCGTCGAAAATTCAAAGAACCAGAGCCTGGATGGCACCTTCGTGGTTTTTGATATTGAGACGACGGGTTTTTCCCCGACGAAAAACCGGATCATTGAGATCGGCGCGGTGCGCGTTGAGGCGGGAAAGATCGTCGCCCGGATGGATGAATTTGTCAACCCCGATGTGCCGATCCCATTTGAGATCGAGCGGCTTACAGGCATCAACGACGCGATGGTCATGGATGCACCTCGTATCGAGACCGTATTGCCGCAGTTTTTGGAGTTTGCAAGAGATGCAGTCCTGGTGGCGCATAACGCCTCCTTTGATGTGAGCTTTATCAGCCATAATGCAGGGCTTTTGAAGCTTCCGTTTTCCCCGACGGTTCTCGATACGGTGACGCTGGCCCGCGTCCTTCTGCCGAATTTAAACCGCTATAAGCTCGACACGGTGGCAAAGGCCTTGGGCGTTTCTCTGGAAAACCATCACCGGGCCGTGGACGATGCGGAGGCTACGGCTGGAATTTTCTTGAAATTTGTGGAAATGCTGAAAAATCAGCATGCCATCCGGACGCTTGACGGACTGCAGGTCTTCCACAAGGCGGAGGATGCGGCGGTTATGAAAATGCCGACGTATCACGTGATCATTCTCGCGAAAAACGATCTCGGCCGGGTCAATCTCTACCGGCTCGTGTCGTGGTCGCATGTGCGTTTTTTTGCGAGGCGGCCGCGCATCCCCAAGAGCCTTTTAAACGAATACCGGGAGGGCCTGATCATCGGCTCGGCCTGTGAGGCAGGAGAGCTTTACCAGGCGATCCTGCGGGGCGGGAGCGACGTGGAGCTGGCGAGGCTCGTGCGTTTTTATGATTATCTGGAGATCCAGCCGAACGGCAACAACAGCTTTATGCTGCGCGATGAAAAGAGCACGGTTAAGACCGTGGAGGATCTGGAAAATATCAACCGTCGGATTATCGCCTTAGGCGAGCAGTTCGGCAAGCCGGTCTGCGCTACCTGTGACGTGCATTTTCTGGATCCCGGTGATGAGATCTACCGACGGATTTTGATGGCCGGACAGGGCTTTAAGGACAGCGACGAGCAGGCGCCCTTATACCTGCGCACGACGGAGGAGATGTTAGCCGAATTTGAATATCTGGGCAGCGATCTTGCCTATGAGGTTGTTGTCACAAATACAAGAAAAATCGCGGATATGTGCGAGCCCATCGCGCCGGTGCGGCCGGATAAGTGCCCGCCGGTGATCGAGGATTCCGACGCGACGCTCCGGAAGATCTGCTATGACCGGGCGTATGAGATGTACGGGGAGGAGCTTCCCAAAATCGTCACGGAGCGTCTGGAGCGGGAGCTGACCTCGATCATCTCCAACGGCTTCGCGGTCATGTATATTATTGCCCAGAAGCTGGTATGGAAGTCGAACGAGGACGGCTATCTGGTCGGCTCGCGCGGCTCGGTCGGCTCGTCGTTTGTGGCGACCATGGCCGGGATCACGGAGGTAAATCCGCTAAGCCCGCATTATTACTGCCCGGCCTGCCATTATTATGATTTCGACTCGGAGGAGGTAAGGAAATATTCTGGAATGGCGGGCTGCGATATGCCGGACAAGCTCTGTCCGGTCTGCGGACAGCCGTTGAAAAAGGATGGCTTTGACATTCCATTTGAAACGTTTTTGGGCTTCAAGGGGGACAAGGAGCCGGATATCGACCTGAATTTCTCCGGGGAATACCAGAGCCGCGCCCACGACTATACGGAGGTCATCTTCGGAAAGGGACAGACCTTCCGGGCCGGTACGATCGGTACGCTGGCCGATAAGACGGCGTACGGCTTTGTGAAGAATTATTTTGAGGAGCATGGGGAGCGGAAGCGGAACTGTGAGATCAACCGTATCGTCCAGGGCTGTGTCGGTGTCCGGCGGACTACGGGGCAGCATCCAGGCGGGATCGTCGTCCTGCCGCTCGGAGAGATGATCTATTCCTTTACGCCGGTACAGCATCCGGCGAACGATATGACGACGAAGACGATCACGACGCATTTTGACTACCATTCCATCGATCATAACCTTTTGAAGCTGGATATTCTCGGACACGATGATCCGACCATGATCCGCATGCTGCAGGATTTAATCGGGCTGGATCCCGTGAAGGACATCCCGCTGGATTCAAAGGAGGTCATGAGCCTGTTCCAGAATACGACAGCGCTCGGGATCAGCCCGGAGGACATCGGAGGCTGTAAGCTCGGGGCGCTCGGCGTTCCAGAGTTCGGTACGGATTTCGCGATGCAGATGCTTCTGGACACGAAGCCGAAGTATTTTTCCGATCTGGTGCGGATCGCCGGACTGGCTCACGGAACGGACGTATGGCTCGGGAACGCGCAGACGCTGATTCTCGAGGGCAAGGCGACGATTCAGACTGCGATCTGTACGCGTGACGACATCATGGTCTATCTGATCGCACAGGGGCTTGAGGAGGGTACGGCATTTACGATCATGGAATCGGTCCGAAAGGGCAAGGGCCTGAAGCCCGAATGGGAGGAGGAGATGACAAAACATGGCGTTCCGGACTGGTATATCTGGTCGTGCAAAAAGATCAAATACATGTTTCCGAAGGCGCATGCGGCGGCTTACGTCATGATGGCATGGCGGATCGCCTACTGTAAGATTTTTTATCCGCTGGCGTATTATGCGGCGTTTTACAGCATCCGTGCAAGTGCGTTTTCCTATGAGTTAATGTGTCTGGGACGGGAGAAGCTGGAGTATCATCTGGCAGACTATAAGAGACGGTCGGATACGCTTTCAAAGAAGGAGCAGGATTCGCTGCGCGACATGCGGATCGTCCAGGAGATGTATGCGCGCGGTTATGATTTTATGCCGATGGATCTCTATAAGGCGAAGGCTAGGCATTTCCAAATTATCGAAGACAGATTGATGCCGTCGATCAACAGCATTGACGGACTGGGGGAGAAAGCGGCGGACTCCATCGAGGAGGCGGCCAAGGATGGGCCGTTTTTGTCGAAGGAGGATTTCAGAAACCGTACCAAGGTCAGCAAGACCCTGTGTGACCTGATGGGGGAATTGGGGATCCTTGGGGATATTCCGGAGTCGAACCAGCTTTCTCTGTTCGAATTGTAAAATGTGCTGAAAACAGGGGGGCTTCAGGAACGGATTTGTCAAAAGACAGTTGCGAAAAGCATATCCGATTTTGGTAAATATATACAATTTTACCCCCTTGTTTTCTATTGGACGCAATTGGGAAAATATGCTATGCTGAGAGTGTTCAAAATACAAATGGGAGGTTAAATGAATGACGCAAGAAGAAATAAAAATCCTCTCACAAATGATAAACGACACATTGAACGTGCGGTTTGATGCGTTTGAGAAAAAATGGATGCGAGGCTGGACACGAAGTTTGACGCATTCAGGAAAGAAACGGATGTCCAAATGGACGTCAAGCTGGAGGCCGCCTTCGACCGGAAGCTTGCGCCGGCCTTTGAACGGCTGGATGGACTGAAACGGTCGCACATTATCCTGCGTGAGCACATGCAGGGATTATCCGGGCAGCTCCAGGATATGGCGGAGCGGCTGGAGGGGCATTCGCTGGCCGTGGAGATGCTGGGGCAGGATATGCTTATGCTCAAGCAGAGTGTCGTCCTGCTGGAAAAGCGGATGCTGAGAAAAATAGATGAAAGCCAAACAGCCATAAATCCGACCCTTTTTGCTACAGGCAAACTTGAAACAGGGGCGGATTTTGTAACAGGGAAGCCGTATGCTAGCGATCATTATGTTTTCGTACGGTCAGCGCGGCAAGTGCGCAGACCTATCGGATCTGTTACAAGCGGTTAGCAAATTTCGTATTAAAAATGGAATTTCCCCCTTGACAAACGCTTCATTCATGCTATCATATAGATGTACCCCGTATGGGTATAGAAAGGAAATGAACGCATGATCACAGAAGTATATAATATCGAAGGCATGTCCTGCGCCGCCTGCTCAAGTGCGGTGGAGCGGGTAACGAGAAAGCTGGCGGGGGTATCCCAGAGCAGTGTGAATCTGACGACCGCAAAGATGACGATCACCTATGACGAGACGCAGGTCACGCGGGAGAAGATTGAGGAAAAGGTTGGTCGGGCTGGTTTTAAGGCGATCCTGGCAGCCCCCGGAAGGGATCTGAAAAAAGAGGAGGAGGAGCTTTTCACAAAGCAGGAGGAAGGGCTCAAGAAAAGCTTTCACAGGCTTCTTGTGGCCGTGTGCTTTGCCGTGCCGCTTCTGTATATCGCAATGGGGCACATGGTCCCCGGCGGGCTTCCGCTTCCCCCAATGATTGATATGCATCAGAATCCCGTAAACTTTACGCTGATCCAGCTTGCGCTCACGATCCCGGTCCTGATTGCGGGGAAGAAGTTTTATACCGGCGGAATGCGGGCGCTTGTAAAAGGCAATCCGAACATGGATTCCCTGGTGGCCGTGGGGACAGGGAGCGCGTTTCTCTACAGCCTGGTGAAGACGGTGCAGGTCTTTTCCAACCCGATGGCGGCGCACCAGCTTTATTATGAGTCGGCGGCCGTGGTCGTCACGCTTGTCATGGTCGGCAAATATATGGAAGGACGCAGCAAGGGAAAGACCTCCGAGGCGATCCGGAAGCTGATGGAGCTCGCTCCGGATACGGCGGTACTTTTGGAAAACGGCGCGGAGCATGAAGTCGCAACCGAAACCGTTGCGGTCGGGCAGCATATCCTCATCAAGCCAGGCAGCCGGGTTCCGTTGGACGGCCGTGTCGTGGAGGGAAGCAGCAGCGTGGATGAATCCATGCTGACCGGCGAGAGCATCCCGGTCGAAAAGGCGGCCGGAGACGAGGTGATCGGCGGCAGCGTCAATTATAACGGTGCGATGGAGATCGAGGTTACCCGGGTCGGCGGCGATACAACGCTTTCGAAGATTGTCCGCATGATGGAGGACGCGCAGGGGAAAAAGGCGCCGATCTCCAAACTGGCGGATCGTGTGGCCGGTATTTTTGTCCCGACCGTGATGGCGATCGCGGCCGTGGCCGCGCTGCTCTGGTGGCTCGTGGGAGGGCAGGAGCTCTCATTTGTGCTTACCATCTTTGTCTCGGTGCTTGTGATCGCGTGTCCCTGCGCGCTCGGCCTGGCGACGCCGACCGCCATTATGGTGGGAACCGGCGTGGGAGCAGGGCATGGAATCCTGATCAAGAGTGGTGAGGCGCTGGAGACCGGACAGCGTGTGGATACGGTTGTTCTTGACAAGACCGGGACAATCACCGAGGGAAAGCCGAAGGTGACGGATATTCTGCCGGCAGCCGGTTTTTCGGAGGAGGAGGTTCTGCGGCTCGCGGCGAGCGGGGAGCAGGCATCGGAGCATCCGTTAGGCGCAGCGATCCTTGCCTGTGCGCGGGAACGGGAGCTGGAGCTTTTTGCGCTTCCCGCGGACGGCTTTGAAAACCAGACGGGCCAGGGTATTGTCGCCATGCTGGACGGAAAGGAGACGGCGGTCGGAAATCTGCGTCTGGTAAAGGCGCTTGGCGCGGAGGAGGCGTTTGCACCCCATATGGCGCGCGCGGAGCAGATGAGTGCGGAGGGTAAGACGCCGATGTTCGTTTTGTCGGAAGGAAAAGCGGCGGGTATCATCGCCGTGGCGGATACGATCAAGGAAACCAGCATCGCGGCCATTGACGCGATGAAAGCGATGGGGATCGACGTCTATATGCTGACTGGAGACAATAGAAAGACGGCGGAATACATCGGAAAGCAGGCGCATCTTCCGCATGTGATCGCAGAGGTCCTGCCGAATGAGAAGCTTGGCGTAATTTCCGGCTTGCAGTCCGAGGGAAAAACTGTTATGATGGTAGGAGATGGAATCAACGACGCCCCGGCCCTGATTCAGGCGGATCTGGGCGCGGCGATCGGCTCGGGCAGCGATATTGCGCTGGAATCCGGAGATATGGTGCTCATGAAATCAGATCTGATGGATGTGTGCAGGGCCATCCGGCTCTCGCGGGCGACAATCCGCAACGTAAAGCAGAACCTATTTTGGGCATTCTTTTACAATTCGCTGGGAATTCCGGTCGCGGCCGGTCTTCTCTATCTGTTCGGAGGGCCGCTTCTCAGTCCAATGATCGGCGGATTCGCCATGTCGCTAAGCTCGGTGTGCGTCGTGAGCAATGCGCTGCGGCTTCGGGGACTTAAGCTGTGATACCGCAGGCCGTGAGTAAAACGGCTGAATGCTTTGACAAACAGGAAGGAGAAACAGATTTTGGAAGAAACGAAGATCGAGACCGCCAAGGAAGCTTCCTCCTGCGGGGAATGCCGCCATAAGCACCGGGAACCGAAGGAGGAGAAGGAACTAATTAACCGTTTAAACCGTATTGAGGGGCAGGTGCGCGGCCTTCGCTCCATGGTACAGGAGGAGCGCTATTGTCCGGACATCCTGGTTCAGGTCTCGGCTGTGCAGTCGGCGCTCAACGGATTCTGTAAGCTGCTTTTGTCAAACCACATTAAGAGCTGTGTGGTGGAGGACATCAAAAACGGCAACGAGGAGGAAGCGGTTGCCGGGCTTTGCGAGGCAATTAAAAGAATGTTTTAAAAATCATTTGAAAATCTGAAAGGAGAAAGGTATGAAGACGTATAAATGCGAGGAAATGATGTGCGAGGGCTGCGTGGCAAGAATTGACAAGGCGCTGACAGCGGCCTCGATCGGCCATACAGTGGATCTGGCGACGAAGACGGTGACAGTTGAGGGCAAGGAAGCCGAGGCCGTGGAGATTTTGGATGATCTTGGATTTTCGGCCGTGGAGCAGTAAAGAGAGGAATGGAGAAAGTAAGAGCAGAATCCTGATTGAAAAGGGATTTCTGCTCTTTTTTTATGCAGCGCAGGAGCGTGAAGCGATATACGGTATCGGCATACCAAATCTGTTTTTTGGAAAGAGTCCGAACGGCGCTGCACAGCAGACAGGCCGTTGCCAGGGAGATAGATTTCCTGGTGGCGGCCCGTTTTTGTGAAGTAAAAGTGGAAAAGAATTTGATTTTTTGGGATAAAATATCCGCAGGATTCCTATAAAAATAGAAAACAAAGAAAGAAAAATCCATGGAAAGCAGGAGGAAGCCGCCCCCCCGGAGCATTTATAATTTGATACAAAGGAGGGAAAATCATATGAGTGTACCCAAAATACTTGTCACAAACAGGATCAGCCGCTGCGGCATCGAGAAATTGGAGGAGTGCGGATTTCAACTGGCCTGGTCGGAGTCGAACGCGGTTGCGGATGTGAAGACGTTAATCGGGACATGTGACGGAATCATCGCGCGGATGACGCCGATCAGGGAGGAGTTACTTGAGAGCGCCCCCAGTTTAAAAATCATCGGCATGCACGGTGCAGGTCTGGACGGAATCGACATGAGGCTGGCAACGGAAAAAGGGATCGCCGTTACGCATACGCCGGGAGCGAACGCCATATCGGTCGCGGAGAACGTGATGGGTATGATCCTGAATCTGGCCAAAAACGCGATTCAGGCCGATCATGCGCTACGTGTGGAGGGCAGGTTTCACGCCAGGGACCGGTTTGTCGGGCATGATCTAGCCGGAAAAACGCTTGGAATCGCAGGTCTGGGCCGCATTGGAAGAAAGCTTGCTGGGATAGCTGGCAGCGGCTTTGAGATGAAGGTGATCGCCTGCGATCCGTATGTTTCGGCAGAGGAGATGAGGAGAATCGGTGCAGGCGTGGAGAAGAAAGACACCATTGAGGAGGTCATGGCGCAAGCGGATTATGTCTCCTTCCATACGCCGATGACTCCGGATATGGTTGGCTTTGTGAACTATGACCGGCTCCGCCTGATGAAGCCCTCAGCGTATCTGATTAATGAAATGCGCGGCGCATTGGTCAACGAGGCGGATTTAAAGCGGGCGCTTGAGGAGGGCGTGATCGCGGGGGCGGCGCTTGACGTATTCTCCAAGGAACCGACACCGTCGGATTTTGCACTCTTTCAGGCGCCGAATCTGATCGCGACGCCGCATATTGGGGCTTCCACGCAGGAGAGCATGGAGAGGACGATTCTCACGCTGGCGGAGGATTTTAGGAGATTCTTTAACGGGGAGAGACCGGAATTTTTGGCGAATCCGGACTATGACAGACAAAGACGATAAAAAGGAGGCGAAAGAAACATGTTTGACAGCAGCACATTATTTTCCAACGCGTTTTCAGGACTTAAGGGAAATATTATCCGGGAATTATATAAATATACCTCCCAGCCGAGCTTTATCTCATTTGCGGGAGGAAATCCCTCTCCGGAGACCTTTCCGAACGAGGAGCTGGCAGAGATTGCTTTCAAGGTTTTAAAGGAAAACAGCGTCGCCTGCCTGCAGTACGGCGTCAGCAACGGCATTCTCCCGCTGCGGGAGTATATTGCGGAGCAGATGACAGCGGAGGGAGTCCCCACAGAGGTGGAAAATGTAGTCATTACCAGCGGCTCTCAGCAGAGCATGGATCTTTTGAGTCGAGCCGTTTTGAATCCCGGAGACCGCGTCCTGGTGGAGAGCCCGACCTATGTGGCGGCTTTGAAGATTTTCAGTATTTACGGGGCCAGGGTCGAGGCGGTCGCCTCCGATGACGAGGGACTCATCCCGGAGGCGCTGCAGGAGAAGCTTGAGGAGGGACCGGTTAAGCTTTTGTATCTGATTCCCAATTTTCAGAATCCGACCGGCATCACACTGCCGTGGGAACGCCGGAAACAAATCATGGAAATTGTGAAAAATCACAATGTCCTTGTGATTGAGGATGATCCCTACGGGAAGCTTCGTTATAGTGGAGAACCGGTTCCGCATATGAAGACATTGGATACGGAGGGGCAGATCGCATATTTCGGCTCCTTCTCTAAGATCATTGCCCCGGGGCTCCGCGTGGCCTATGTGGTCTGCCAGGAGGCCATCGCGCAGAAGCTGGTGTTAGGAAAGCAGAATAACGATATGCATACGCCGAACCTGACGCAGTTCATCGTCAACGAGTTCTGCAGACGCGGACGGCTTGCGCCGCATATCGAAGACTGCTGCTGTGTTTATAAAAAGAAGCGGGATACGATGCTGTCCCTTTTAAACGAACACTTCCCGAAGGAAATATATTGGACGAAGCCGGACGGCGGACTGTTTTTATGGTCGAAGCTTCCAGAGGGGTATTCCTCGATGAAGCTTCTGGAATACGCGATTCCAGCTAAGGTAGCCTATGTGCCCGGCGACAGCTTTTTCGCCGACGAGAGCGGTGTGAACACCATGCGGCTGAATTTCTCCAACGCCTCTGAGGCGGATATGGAGAAAGGGCTTCGGTTGCTGGGAGAACAGATCGGACGGTATTTACAAGTTAAAAAATAGAGGGAGGAAACAAAAATGAAAAAAATGTTTAGAAAAAATTTAACGCTTGTATTGGGAATCTTCATGGCATTAGGCCTGACGGCATGCGGTACAAAGGAGGCGCCCCAGGAGACGGCGACCGCTGCCCCGGCCACGTCGGCTGCGGCAGAGAGCAACACTGAGGAGGATTATCTGGATACACTTACACCGCCGTCTTCCAAGCGGGCCCTGTGTGTGGGAACAGGATCTTCAAGCGGCGCATGGTATATCATCGGCGGCGGAATGGCCAATGCCGTCAATCTGAATTCCGGCTGGTTTACCGTTACGAATGAAGCTGCTTCCGGCGGCGGAGAAAATCTGCGCAACCTGGAGGAGGGAAATGTAGACATCATCATGCTGAACTGTGATATGGGCTATTATTATTATACATCCACCGATTCCTACACCGGAGCCGGGAGCGACAGCCTCCGCAGTATGATCGCGCTGCCCTCCTCGGCCATGCATATTGTTGTCAAGGCAGGATCCAAAATCACGAGTATCGCAGATTTGAAGGGAAAGAACGTCGCCGTTGGCACAGCCGGGAGCGGCTATGAGTCGTTTGCAAGCAAAGTGATTGCCAGTGCCGGCATGAGCTACGACGACATGAAGGTTCAGATGATCAATCCGTCCCAGATGGCGGATGCTATGAAAAACGGACAGATCGACGCCTTTTTCTATCCGGTTCAGGCGCCGGGCAGCGCCATCACAGAGCTGGCCTTAAGCGCAGATATAGAAATTATGAACCTTCCCTCCGACTTTACGGAGAAGTTCTTAAACGAGCACGTCGGATACGTTACTTATACAATTCCGGCCGGAACCTACAAAGGGCAGGATTCGGATATTTCCACGCTCGCCACCGGCCAGTTTATTGCTACGGACCGCGAAAATTTTTCGGAGGATGAACTATATGTTCTGATGCGCGATATTTTTGACAATCGGGAGGAATGGGTCGTTTCCCACAATACCTGTACAGAAATCACAGATACCAATATCGGCAGTCTGATTGTCCCGCTGCATGCCGGAGCCGTGAAATTTTACAGAGAACGCGGAGTGGAAATTCCGGAAGATTTGATTCCGCCGGAGGCAAAGTAATCTTATGGGCCAGGTTTTAAGGAAGGAGTGATACCATGCATACAGGCTGTCTAATCGACAGGCCAAACTACAAGCGGATAGCCATTGCGCTGTCGATCTCCATGGGGATATTCCAGCTCATGGTAGCGGGGTATGGATTTTTGGTCACCAATATGCGCTGTGCAGTTCATTTGACGTTTGCAATGACCCTGATCGGGATTCTAAAACCTGTACGGTTCAAAAATCCAGTATTAACCGATGGCTATAATCTTGCCTTTACTTTAACTGCGGCCGGCTGCGGTCTGTTTCTCACCTATGAGACAAGAGCAGCATACGCCCTGACCTATACGCTGAACGGACCGTCGCAGGCGGATGTGGTCGTGGGGACAGTGATTCTGATCCTGGTGCTTTTGTGCGCACGCCGCACAACCGGCAACGCACTGCCTGTAATCTGTCTGATTTTTCTCTTATATGCGGCCTTCGGCCAGAACCTTCCGGGGCTTTTAACTCATAAAAGATATACCTGGCGCAGCATCATTGACGTTGTTGTATTTACCAGCGAGGGGCTGTACGGACAACCGCTCAGCATTTCCTCCTCCTATGTCGCCTCTTTTGTCATGTTCGGCGCATTTTTGGCGATTACGGGAGCAGGGCAGTGGTTTATCGACATGGCCTATTCCCTGACAGGAAGATTCCGCAGCGGGCCGGCCATGACGGCCGTCGTTTCCTCGGCCGCGATGGGGACGATCTCCGGCACGGGAGTGGCGAATGTCGTAACGACCGGTGCGTTTACGATTCCGCTAATGAGGGCCTGCGGGTACTCGCCGAAACTTGCCGGAGCCGTAGAGGCGACTGCCTCTACGGGAGGGCAGATCATGCCGCCTGTCATGGGGGCTGGAGCGTTCATTTTGGCCGAGATGATCGGTATTTCCTACGGCGAGGTGGCGGTTGCCGCCGTGCTGCCTGCGCTTGTATACTTCCTGGCCGCCGCCTTTCAGGTGGATTTTGAGGCGGGACGTCTGGGAATGAAAGGACTTTCTACGGATCGGCTTCCTCCAAAATGGAAGACCTTTCAGGAGGGCTGGCTGTTTTTGATCCCGATCGCCATACTTGTCTGGGCGTTGTGTATCATGAGCTATTCGGCTAATTATTCCGCGCTCTATGCGATTGCAACGATTTTGGTGGTCGGCTTCATATTTGGCACAAAGGGAGAGCGGCTTACTGTCAAGAAGGTGCTGCAGGCTTTGGAGAACGGCGCAAAGGACATGCTCTCGGTCGCCATGGCCTGCGCAGTAGCGGGTTTGATGATTGGTGTGCTTACAAAAACGGGCCTGGGCCTTAAGTTTACGGCTTTGCTTCTTGGTGCTTCCGGCGGGCTGAAGCTGCCTACTATGATTCTGACTATGCTGTGTTGTGTTTTCCTGGGTATGGGGCTTCCGACTACGGCAGCATTCATTATTACTGCAACCCTGTGTGCACCTGCGTTGATCCAGCTGGGAATTACTTCTCTGGGCGCATATATGTTTGTATTTTATTATGCCTGCCTGTCTGCCATCACGCCGCCTGTGGCGCTGGCGGCGTTTGCGGCGGCGGGCTTATCCGGCGCAAAGCCGATGGAAACCGGATTCTGCGCCACAAGGCTGGGGCTGGCAGGCTTTTTGATTCCCTATTTCTTTTGCTTTACCCCGGCCATGCTGATGCAAGGGACTACGGTGGAGATCCTTCGTGTATGTGTGACCTCTCTGGTGGGAATCTATTTTTTGGCGGGCGGACTGGAGGGCTATATGTATCGGAGCCTGCACGCGGTGGAACGAGCCCTGCTGATCATTGGGGCGCTGCTTCTGGTTGACGGAGGCGTGATTACGGATTTTATGGGAATTGCGATGGGCGGTTCGATAATTGCCCTGCAGCTTTTGCCGCAGAATAAAAGGAAGGAATGAAGGAGGAAAGTTTGAAATGAAACAGGGCATTCAGGCAATAGGGGCATATCTCCCCTATCACTACTTAACAAGAGCCGCTCTTTCAAAGGCCTGGGGTGGAAAGGGCGGAAAAGGGGAAAAGAGCGTCTGTGGCGCGGATGAGGACAGCGTGACGATGGCCGTAGAGGCGGCCATGGGCTGCTTTCGGTTCATCCCCAGAGACCGGGTGGACGGACTGTATTTTGCCTCCACGACTGGGCCGTACGCGGAGAAGTCCCACAGCTCCCTTTTAGCGGTCGCGTGTGATCTGCGGGATGATAAGGTTTTCACGGCGGATGTCATGACGACGACAAGAGCAGGTACCTCGGCGTTAAAGCTAGCTCTGGACGGAGTGGCGGCGCAGCCGGTAGGAAATATCCTTGTGACGGCCGCCGACATGCGGAACGGCTATCCCAAATCCGCTCAGGAGACCGGCTTCGGCGACGGAGCGGCGGCGGTCATCGTGGGCACGGGAGAGGAACTTTTGGCAGAGATTGATTTCTTTACTTCCGTCAACGAGGAAATCAACGATTATTGGAGAAACGCAGGCGGTTCTTATACGCTTCACGCGGAGGGGCGTTTCTGTGATACGGAGGGGTATCTCCGGGAAATGAAGCTTGTCCTAGATAAGCTTTTCAAAGAAACAAATTCGCAGATCACGGATTATCAGAAGGTAGTCCTGACAGCGCAGAACTCGAAGCTGCAGGGGAAGCTCGCCGCGAAATTCGGCGTCACGCCTGAACAGCTTGTGGACACGCTGCTTTTAAATGTGGGAGATACAGGAGCGGCGCAGGGACTTCTGGGCGTTGTACAGGCGCTTGAAACTGCGAAAGCCGGAGACCGGATTCTGGTAGCGGATTACGGAAACGGAGCGAATGCATTTACGATGACGGTTACAGAGCAGATCGAACGGCTTGCGGACCGCAGCCAGATAGGGCGGTATCTGGAAACGCGGGAGGAGCTGGATTCCTATGTGCGCTTCCTTTCGTGGCGGGAGATCGCTTCCGCGGAGCCCGGCGCGCCCTTCAAGCTCCCGGCCTCCACCTCCCAGACCTGGCGGGAGCAGAATATCAATCTGCGACTCCATGGCAGCGTGTGCAGAAAGTGTGGAGCGGCTTCCTACCCAATTTCGCGAGTCTGCGATGTCTGCGGCTCGCTGGACGAGTACGAGGAGGTCGGCTATTCCGACCAGATCTGTAAGCTCTATACATATTCTATTGATCAGTACGCGGGCCGGAGCGACGCTCCTCTCATTATCCAGGCGATCGCCGAGGCTAAGGACGGAAATCATCTCTATACCGTCATGACTGATTTTAAGAAGGATGAGATAAAGACGGGAATGGACGTGGAGTTCACCTTCCGGAAAATGCATAATTTGGGCGACTTTCCGAATTATTTCTGGAAAATGCGTCCTCTGAGAAGGGAGAGTGTATAAAATGTATTTCAAAAACGGATATAAGGACGATGTTGCGATCATCGGAATGGGCTGCACCAAATTCGGAGAGCGCTGGGACACCGGCCTGGAGGATCTAATCATTGAGGCCGCTTTCGAGGCGTTTCAGGATGCGGGCATCGGCCCGAAGGACATCGAGGTCTGCTATTTTGCCAACACCAACGCTCCGAACAACTGCTCGGGAACGCCGGTGGCCGATGCGCTCAAGATGCATGGAATCCCGATCACAAGAAATGAAAACTGGTGTACGGCCGGTCACGTTGCTCTGATCAACGCGGTTCTCGCGGTCAAGAGCGGCATGTGCGACATCGCCATGGCGATCGGAGCGGAAAAGTTAAAGGACAAGGGTTTCGGAGGCCTTGGAGTAGGGCGCGGCCTAAATCCGGTGCGGGAGACCAGACGGGACGCCCCCGGCTCCTTTGCCCTGATCGCGGAGGCGTATTTTAAGAAATATGGCCTGACCTATGAGCAGGGGAAAACCATGTTAGCCAAGATCGACGTTAAGAACCATTATAACGGCTCCTTGAGTCCAAAGGCACATTTTCACAATGTAATCACGGTGGAACAGGCCGTGAATGCGCCTTTAATCGCGTCCCCGCTGGGTTTATATGACTGCTGTGGGACAAGCGACGGCGGGGCGGCCGCGATTGTATGCAGGGCGGACATTGCGAAAAAATTTCGTACTGACCCGATCTATGTAAAGGGCTTCGGCTGCGCGACAGACAGTATGACGCCGCATTACCGCAGCCGGAATTTTGACTGGACGAGCTTTGAGGCCCTGCGAAGCTGTGCGAAGATGGCGTATGAGATGGCCGGAATCAAGAATCCCAGAGAGGAGCTCGACCTGGCGGAGGTACACGACTGCTTTTCCATCACCGAGATGTGCATCTATGAGGATTTCGGCTTCTGTGAGCGGGGAACGGCCTGGCAGAACGTGGAGGAGGGGTTTTTCGAGAGAACAGGCGGTCTTCCGGTCAATGTGGACGGTGGGCTTAAGTGCTTCGGTCACCCGGTAGGGGCCAGCGGGATTCGCATGACCTATGAGATCTATAAGCAGCTTCAATATAAAGTGGACAATCCGAAGCGGCAGCTTCAGGACGTACATATGGGACTGTCCCAGACTTTCGGCGGACCGCCGCAGATCGCGTCCTGCGTGATCTTGGGAAATGAAGATAGGTAACAGCTTTTAGACCCCGTTTCGGCGCTGCCGGACGAGCGCCGCCAGCATTTGTCCGGCAGCCAAGAGAAGCGAGGTCACTTACAGCAAAAAAGAGAGGAGTTTTGAAATGGCAGGAGTGTTAGAAGGAATCCGTGTCCTGGATCTGGGACGTGTCCTGGCGGCGCCCTACGCGGCCGCGCTGTTCGGCGATATGGGGGCCGAAGTCATCAAGATCGAGCAGCCCGGGCGCGGAGACGACAGCCGTGGGTTTGCGCCCATGAAGGATGGGGTAAGCTGTTATTATAAAAATTTCAATCGAAGCAAACGGGGAATCACCCTGAATTTGAAAGAGGGAAAGGAAATTTTCCTGGAACTGGTCAAAAAAGCCGACGTTGTCATCGAAAATTTCCGTCCGGGCACGATGGAGAAGCTGGGTCTGGGCTATGAGGATTTAAAAAAGGTGAATCCGGGCCTGATCTATGGTTCTATCTCCGGCTTTGGAGCAACAGGACCGTATAAACACAGGGCCGGCTACGATACGATGTCCCAGGCCTGGAGCGGTGTGATGAGCATCACCGGCTGGCCGGAGAATGACCCGGTCCGCTGCGGCGCTTCCTTTGGCGATGTGATGGGGAGCCTGCATCTCGTGATCGGGATCCTGGCGGCGTTACGTTACCGGGATCGGACGGGGAAAGGGCAGATGATTGATATTTCTTTGACGGATGGCTGTGTGGTCGCGGCGCAGAGCATGATTCAGGTGTATTTGGCGACCGGAAAGGTTCCGTTAAAAAACGGCAACCGCTATACCTCCTCCGCGCCGGGCGGCGGCTACCACACAAAGGATGGTTATTGCGTCATCAACGGCAGCGCGCCAAAATTCTGGGCGATGTTGTGTGAGATCATGGGGAAACCAGAGCTTATGGAGGATGAACGCTTTAAAACCAACGCGCTGCGCGTGCAGAACCGGGAGGAACTGGATCCGATTGTGGAGGCGTGGACGATGACGATGACGACCGATGAGGTGATCGATACACTGCTTCCGAAGGGCTTCGCCTGTGCGCCGATCCTGAACCTGGATCAGGTGGTTGCCAACGAGCAGATTGGCGGGGCGCGGAACATGTTCCCTGAGATCGACGACCCGGAGGTGGGGAAGATGCGCTTTACGAATTCCGCCATCAAGATGACGACGGGCGGCCCCGAGATCCGTTGTCCTGCCCCGACACTGGGGCAGCATAACGAGGAGGTGTATGCGTCGTGGCTGGGCTATGGGTCCGAGCGGCTTATCGAGCTTAGAGAGCAGGGCGTGATATAGGATTATCTTGCGGAAATTCCAGTGAATTCAGCGTTCATCGTTTTTGCAAGACAGTATCTGGTTACTTTCTGGGGGAAAGGAGAAAGAAAAATGGAGAAAAGAACGAAAAACGAAAGGAATCGGAAGATCAAAAAGCCAAGCTTTGTGTTTGCGTGCACGACTCTGATTGCCCTCATCCTTTTGATTATCATCGGTACAAAAGGGATTGAGGTGATCGGGCTGAAGGGATTGAATGTAGATCTTCGTCTGATGTTTTTTATCGCCTGGCTGCCTGCGATCGGGGTGAGCTGGTATCTCGGCCACGGCTATAAGGAGATCGAAAATTCGGCAGTGGACACGATCCGCTCCGGAATCCAGCCGGCAGTGATCCTTTTGGTGGTAGGCGGCATGACCTCTGCCTGGATCGTCTCCGGGACGGTTCCGACTCTGATTTATTATGGCCTGAAGATCGTGAATCCGCACATGTTCCTGCCAATCGTCCTGGTGATCAGCTCCGTAACTTCGCTGTTTACCGGGACCTCCTGGGGGACCATCGGTACGGTCGGCCTCGCCATGGTGGGAATCGGTATGGGCATGGATATGAACATCGGCTTGGTGATCGGCGCCGTGGTCAGCGGGGCGTATTTCGGAGATAAGATGTCCCCGATTTCGGATACAACAGTGATGTCCTCCGCTCTGGCAGGTGTTCCGGTCATGAAACATATAAAACATATGCTCTGGACCGTTGTACCGGGGTATGCTGTCACCTTTCTTCTTTTCCTGTTCCTAGGAATCCAAAATGCCAACGCGACGATCGACTATGGGACGGTAAACGGTACAATGGCGGCCATGGCGGCAAACTTTAAGCTTGGTTTTGTCACACTGCTGCCGATGATTCTCTTATTTTACCTGTTGGCGACCGGAAAGCCCTCGATCCCTTCCATCCTGGGCGCGGGACTATTTGGCGCTCTGATTGCCATCGTGTATCAGGGGCAGAGCGCGGGAGACGTCCTGAATATCATGTATAAGGGATATACGATCGAATCCGGAGACGCCTTTGTGGATACGATCTTAAGTAGAGGGGGCTTTACCAGTATGCGGGATTTCACGAATGTGATGCTGGGCTCCTTTGGCTTTGCGGGCATTTTAAAGGGAGCCGGTATCCTGGATGCTTTTATCCGCCCGATCTGTGAAAAGGTGAAAACGACTCTGGGCGCCACGGCTGCCTGTCTTGTGGTGGAGGTGTGTGCGCTGGCGACCGGCTCGACACAGAGCTTTGCCAATGTCATGACGGGTACGCTGGTTTCTCCGTTGTATAAGCAGCTTCGGTTAAAGCCGGAAAACATGTCCCGGGCCATGGAGGATTTCGGGACGCAGGGAGCGATTCTGATTCCTTGGGGAGTCAACGCCCTGTATGTGGCCGGCATGTACGGAGTGGAACCGATAGTATTTATTCCGTTCTGCTTCCTCAATATCCTGGTGCCGGTTATTTCCCTGATTTACGGCGCTACAGGCTTTGCGATGACAAAATATGGGGAGAGTGAGGAAATTCCGGAGGGCGCGTATCCGATGGCGTAAGTTCTATATAGCCCCTCCGGGGGATGCGAACGGTACAGGAAACGACAGGAAAAAAGGACAGGGCTGCCTGATTGGGGAGGCCCTGTTCCGGCAGGGAGGGAAATACAGGAGTACTCCCGAAATCCCGGGCGCAAAGAGCCGCCTGGAATGCTTGCTATGAAAAAGGAGGAATGAACACATGACAGCACTGGAACGTCTTGAAAAATTTGAGCGTTTGAAGGAGTTAATCAACGGCCCGGAGGCCGAGGAGTTTAAGAATTATTGGGATGGGCGTTTTTTTACGGGGGACATGACGTTTTTATTTGACGGAACGCCGTATAATCTGTATTTTTACAAAGGTACGCTGGTTGATGTGGAGCTTGGGAAGCCGGTGAACGGGTACTATGTGGGAATCTCCGGTGACGAGGAGCAGTGGCAGGAGTTTTTTACGAAGCGGAATTTCCAGCTCGCGATCTCGGTGAAGCACAACGAGAGGCCGTTCGAGCAGCTCGGGAGCGCGTTGGCAAACCGGCAGAACAATACGGTGGTGGCGCAGGTGATGCGGCTCATCGCGAAGGCGTTTTGTGAATGAGGAGAGGAGGAAGAAAGAGATGGCAATCACAGGCGGATATATCGTGGTAAACGGAATCAAAACATATTATGAGACGAATAACGGGCCGAAAAACCCGAAGGGGACGATAATCGCTCTGCACACGGCCGGACGGGAGACCAGGCAATACCATGGCATGATGGAGCTGTGGGAGGATAAATTTACGGTGATCACCTTTGACATGCCGGCCCATGGAAAGAGTTGGCCGCTGCCGGGAAACGTGGGAATCACGGATTACCGGGAGTACGGGAAATTTATCTGGGATTTCATCCAGGCGATGGGGATCGACGACCCGATCGTAATCGGCTGCTCGGTCGCCGGCAACATGGTCTACTATGTGGCGGAGCATTATCCGGTCAAGGCGATAGTGGCCATGCAGGGCTCCCCGTGTATTAAGGCGATGGGCACCTCCTACGGGGCGACGGTAAACCTCCTGGACAACCCGTATGTGAGCTGCCAGCATTCCCACTGGGATTTTTCGGAGAGCCTGATCGGGAAAAAATGCCCACAGGAGGCCCACGATTTCATCATGTGGGGCGTATGCCAGGAGTGCGGCCGCGCGAAGCAGGCGGATCTGTCCATTTACAACAATTATGACGTGACGGCAGAGCTCAAGGACATTATCTGCCCATGTCTTTTGATCCGCGGTGAGGACGACTGGAATGTGCCGGAGCATTACTACCATACGGCGATGAAGGGGCTTGTCAATGCGAAGAAGGTTCGCTTTAAATCGATTCCGGGCTACGGCCATTTTATCATGGTGGAGGCCCCGGAGGTCATCTGCGGTTTGATCGAGGAATTTTTAGAGGAATGTGAGGCGTGACAGGACATGGAGATGAAGAAGGGCTCGTCTCTTAAGGGGCTTAAGGTTCTGGATCTGGGGCAAGTAATCGCGGGACCTCTGGCGGCCTCGATGTTAGCCGATATGGGAGCGGATGTCATCAAGATTGAGCAGCCGGGGAAGGGGGATCTTTCGCGGAACATGCTGCCGAAGAAGGATGGGATCAGCACATATTTTGTCATGTTCAACCGCGGGCAGAGGGGGATTACGTTAAATTTAAAGAGCGCGGAGGGGAAGGAGCTTCTGTTTACCATGATTGAGAGGGCGGATGTTCTCATCGAGAATTTCCGCCCCGGTGTCATGGCGCATCTGGGGCTCTCGTATGAGGAAGCCAGAAAGCGGAATCCCGGAATTGTGTACGCATCTGTTTCGGGCTATGGGCAGGAGGGCGTTTACGCGGACAGAGCCTGCTTTGACCCAGTGGCGCAGGCGATGAGCGGCATGATGAGTGTGACAGGGCCTGCGGATGGGGAGCAGGTGCGCTGCGGGGCTTCTATTTGTGACATATTGGCGGCGCAGAATGCGGTGATTGGAATTTTGGCGGCACTGGCCCACAGGCAGACGTCGGGCATGGGGCAGTATATTGACGTGTCACTGGTTGATTCGGCGATTTTCGCGCTTTCGAGTATTAACCAGATTTATTTTACGACGGGGAAGGTTCCGAGAAATCTGGGTAATTTTTTTGAGGCGAGTGCGCCCGGGAATGCCTATCCGGTTAAGAGTGGGGAGAAGGTAATGATCAGCGCCGGGCAGGCGAACGCGTGGCCGAAGTTTGTGCATGCTTTGGGGCATGATGAGTGGGTCGAGATAGAGGAGTTTAAGCGGGTGGATGATCGTGTGAGGAACCGGGCGATGCTGGATTCGATGATCGCCGGGGAGACGAGACGGTTTGAGAAGGAAGAGCTGATTGCGAGGCTGACAGAGGCGGGGATCGCGGCGGCGCCGGTTATGACAGTGGCGGATGTGGCGAATGACGCGCATTTTCGGGATGTGCGGGGGATGTACGCCGATGTGGAGCATCCGCAGGCGGGGACGGTGCGGATTACGAATCAGGCGGTACGGATGTCGGAGACGACGCCGTATGTGAGGGGATGTGCTCCGGTTTTGGGAGAGCATAACGGGGAGGTGTATAAGGAGTTTGGGCTTTCTGAGGCAGAGATTGAAGGGCTTCGGGAGCGAGATGTGATTTGAAAGAATGGTCCGCCCCGGCCTCTGCTACGTTGTTTCGGGAGTGAGGAGGGAAAGTTCGATCTGTTTTTTTGAGGGAGGGGAAAGCAATTGTTGTAAAGATGTTGTAATGCTGACGCGAAAAGGTAGTAGGGAAAATATGGGAAGGAGAATGTGTGATGATTCAGAAGGAGACGATGAAGGCGGCTGTCAAGGAGGTGTGGATCCGGAGTCTGACTGTTTTGCAGCCGGATGTGCTGGAGGCTTTGACGGGGGCCCTGGAGCGGGAGAGGAGTCCCAGGGGGAGAGAGTATCTGGGGATTATGATTGAGAATGCGAAAAGGGCGGCCGAGGGGCGGATGGTGATCTGCCAGGATACGGGGGTTCCGACGTTTTTTGTGCGGACGCCGCTGGATTTTCCGTTTGTGGAGAGTGTGCGGGAGACGTTTGATGAGGCTCTGCGGGAGCTGACGTGTGGGGAGTTTCCGATGCGGCCTATGGTGGTGAATCCTTTTACAAGGGAGGACCGAGGGGATAATACGGCGGCGCGGGTGCCGGTGATTCATACGCGGCTGGATAACGGGATCGGGTATATGGAGATTATGGCGATGCCGAAGGGGGCCGGGTCGGGAATCTGGTCTGCGCTTAAAATGCTGCCGTCCACGGAGGGGATCGCGGGTGTGAAAAGGTTTGTGATTGATTCGGTTTTGAACGCGGGGGCGAATCCGTGTCCGCCGATTATCGTGGGCGTGGGCGTCGGGGGCCCGATGGAGGAGGTTGCGCTGCTGGCGACGGAGGCGACGGTGCGGCCTTTGAATGAACGGAATCCGGATGCGGAGGCGGCCGCGCTGGAACGGGAGCTTATGGAGGCAATTAATGCGAGCGGGATCGGCCCGATGGGCATGGGCGGGGATACGACGGCTTTGGCGGTTCATGTGGAGTACGCTGGGACGCATCGGCCTTGGATGCCGGTCGCGGTGAATATAAACTGCTGGCCGGGGAGACGGGCGGTGTGCCGGGTCTATCGGGATGGGCGTGTGGAGCAGGTATAGCAGGAGAGTCCGGCGAGGGACCAAAAAACGAAACGTTCGAGTGCGGGTCACAGTTCGTGGGAGATTTGGCTCAAATAAACACGGTGCAGTGGGCTGCGTTAAGTGAATTTGGGCCCAATATACCACGAAGTGGGGTGTGCAGATGCCGGGAATGGATTTTCAAACGCATAGAGGAGATAAGGAGGAGGAAAATGGCTAATATCGTGTATTTGCAGATGCCGGTTTCCGAGGAGGAGATCCGGGCGCTCAGACTGGATGACATCGTGTATCTGTCCGGGGAGGCGTATTCGATGCTGTATGCGGATCATTATTCGCGGATCATGGAGGAGCTGAATACGGGAAGAAAGCTTCCGATGCGGTTTGAGGGGGGCGCGATTTACCATACGGGGACGATCTGGAGACGGACTGCAGAGGGCGGCTACGACCTGCGGGCGCTGGGGACGACGACGAGCTCCAAGTTTAATGCGCAGACGCCTGCGTTTATCGAGCGGACGGGGATCCGCATCGTTATGGGGAAGGGAGGTATGGACAGGGAGAATCTGGAGGCCATGAAGCGCTTCGGCTGTGTATACCTGGCTTTGGTCGGGGGATGCTCGGCGATTTATACCTCTCATGCCGAGATTGTGGACGAGTATTGGCCGGAGCTGATGCCGACCGATAATCAGCGGCTGAAATTCCGGCTGAAGGAGTTTGGCCCGCTGTTTGTGGCGATGGATGCGCATGGAAACAGCTTCTATGAGCAGACGGCTGGGGAAACGGATCGGAGCCGTGAGGCGATTTATGAGAGGTTGGGAATCAAGACCGGAGGGAGAGACGTATGAGACGGGCGTATGTGGAAATCGGGACAGATCGGCTTCGGGCGTACGCAGGAATGCGGACAGAACAGAGCCGGCTGGCGGAAAAGCTTTGGGCGGGCCAGGCCCCGTTCCAGATGCATTACCGGATCGCGGGCCGCGGGGAGCGGATGCTGCTTCTTTTGCATATGTCGGGGAGCTCCTCGGACGAATTCGAGAGGGTCGGGGAGCTGCTGGCCCAAAAGGGATTTTTGGTGTATGCTCCGGATCTGCCTGGTTTTGGCATGTCGGATGCGCCTGCCTGTGTGCCGCCGGAGTATCTGACGATGGAAGAACATTGCGGGGTCCTCGCGGCTTTTATGGAGGCGGTGGGAATGCGCGCGGCATTCGTATACGGGAATATGGCGACGGCGAATCTGGCCGTACATCTGGCTGTGGATTTTCCCGACCGGGTCCGAGGGCTCATGCTGGCGCATCCGCTTTATACGCATGACGCAAAGCAGTACGCCGCGAAGCGCAGACTGCCGGAGTATTCCGTCATATCCCCGCAGACGGACGGGAGCCATCTGGCGACGCTCTGGGAGCGGTCGGCGAAATACGGCGCGTCGGCCGGGGCCGCGGATGGGAGATGTGTGTGCCTGCATCTGGCGGGGATCTACGGAGAGACGCTTCATTGGGCGCTTTTTGAGGATCGGAAGTTTGCCGGGTATCTGGAGCGTGTCGCCGTTCCCGCGGTCGTCATCGGCTACGGCGGGCTGGGCGTCTGCAGGCTGCAGAGGGAGGCGGCTGAACAGATTCGGGGCGGCCGCTTTGACCTCTATGAGGAGGGGACGCCCTATATCGCTAGAGAGGAGCCGTGGGCTGTCGCGGATATGGTTGAGAAGTACTTTGGGAGGAGTCACGGATGAATGAAGTGATAAGGACGATTTTGAAAAGACGGAGCATTCGTTCCTACCGGGATGAGCCGCTTGGGAACAAGGATCTGGAGACCCTCCTTCTTTGCGCGCTCTATGCCCCGACGGGAGGCAATTCACAGGGGAGCCGGTTTCTGGTGGTGCGGGATCCTAAGCTTCTCACAGAGCTGAATACGATTATCCGGGAGGAGCTTTTAAGTTTTACGGGAGAGATAAGTGGGATGCAGGGGCAGGGGATCCGTCGGGCGCAGGCGCCCGCCTATCATTTTCTGTATCATGCTCCCACGCTGATCGCGGCCGTCGCCCCGAGAGCGGATAAAAACAGCATGGCAAACTGCGCGGCAGGGCTGGCAACGATCATGCTGGCCGCTGTTTCTCTCGGAATCGGGACCTGCTGGAGCAATCAGCTTCGCTGGCTGACGGATTCCCGCCGCATCCGGACGTTTTTCGGGTCGCTCGGGCTTCGGGAAGACGAGGACTTTTACGGTGCGGTCGGAGCCGGGTATCCGGCGGCCGTTTTGGGGAGAGCGGCAGAGAGGCGGCCCGGGCGGATCGTCATTGACGGAGTACCCTCAGACGGAAAAGAGAGATAATGGCCCAAAGATCGTCTGAGCTGTCAGGGAGGTAACAGCCCGGGCATCGTCTGAGTCGTTATAAGGAAAGGGGAGCAAGAGATGTATGTAACGGAACGATTTGCGGATTTTATTTATGACCTGTCGTATGAGGCGCTGCCGGAGGAAATTGTTTCCCTGACAAAGGAGCGGATCCTGGATTCGGTCGGGGCGGTTCTTGCAGGAGCGGGAAGCTGGGTGTATCGGGATCGGTTCCTTTCGGCCTGTGAGAGAATGGGAACCGGCGATACGGCGGCCTTTACGACCGGGGAGAGGAGGTTTCCGCTGGCGCGAGCGGTCATGATCGACACGACCTTCGGGCACGCGGTGGAGCTGGACGACGGACATGCATTTGCCGGCGCGCACGCCGGTACGGCCGTGGTTCCGACCGCGCTGACCGTGGCTGGGGCGCTGGGGATTGGCGGGCGAAGTGTCATCCCGGCGGTCGTAGCCGGCTATGACATCGTATACCGGCTTGCCGCCGCCATGGCGCCCTGGCAGATCGAAAAGGGATTTCATCCGACCAGCAACGATGATACCTTCGGCGTGACGGCGGCGGCCGGAAAGCTCATGGGCCTTTCGAAAAAAGAGCTTGCCGACGCGCTCGGCCTGGCGGGTCTGTACGCGGCGGGCCTCCAGGAGGCGACCGTCTCCGGCCAGCTTTCCAAATGCGTCATGGTCGGGAACGCCGCGTACAGCGGGATGGAAGCCGTGTATCTGGCGCAGAGCGGCATGGAGGGGACGATGTCCGTCTTTGAGGGGGAGAACGGTTTTTTTAGCTCTAAGTCCAAGGATGTAGACGCAAAAAAGGTCTGCGAGGGTCTGGGGGAGCGCTACCTCATCACGGATACCTATAGCAAGCTGTATCCGACCTGCCGCCACGCCCAGCCGGCCATCGAGGGCGTTTTGAACCTGATGGAGCAGTACGGCTTCGGGCCGGATGAGGTGGAGCGTGTTCATGTGGGGACGCATGAGGTCGCCTGTAGACTGACCGGAACGATCAAGGCGCCGAAAGACTCTGGGGAGGCCAAATTCAGCTCTGCCTACGGAGTCGCCGTCGCGCTCTGTGAGAAGGGCTTCGGCGTACGCCATTTAAACCCGGAATACACGCAGAATCCAAGGTATCGCCGCCTGGCAGAGCGCGTGACCGTGGAATGGGATGCACAGGTGCAGGCCGTTTATCCGAAAAAGCGTGGGGCACGTGTGACGGTTTGGCTAAAAGATGGGCAAACGTTCCAGACGGAGGTCTACGACTTAAAGGGGTCTCCCAAAAATCCGGTGGGATTCAGGGATATCCGGGATAAGTTTACCGCGAATGTGGGAAATCTGATGCCGCCCGCGGACATGGAACGGCTAATCGAGGGGATCATGAACCTGGAACAGCTCGATACGGTGAGGCCGATCCTGGAAATTCTGGAGAGGCCGGTCATGGGGGCCTGACGTCAGCCTCCTGTGATGAGCCTTATAAGAACCGGCATGACGGTGAAAACTCCGATGTACCGCACAAGCTGCAGGACGCTGACCTTCGGCGCGTTGCCGCCCAGATCGGTCGCGATCAGCGCCATGTCGGACACGCCGGCCGGAATGGAACCGAAAAGACTGGTGAAAAGATCGAGCTTCGCCACTTTATATAGAAGAAAAGCGCATACATAGTTACAGATCGTGGCGCATAGTAAAAGGAGCAGCACCGGCAGCAGCAGATATTTAAGATTTTGAACGTCGTCCATGGTAACCCGGATTCCAATGAGAAGGCCAGTAACGCACTGGGCTGCGAACTTCAAGCGTCGTGGAAGGCGGGCGCGCTCCCATTTTATATTGAGAACGGCGACAGCAATTACAGAGAAGGTCATCGCTCCGGCCGGGATTCCCGAGAGCTTTCCGAGGATCCCGGCCGTTTCCGCCAGAAAAAGCGTGAGAAAAATGTCCTTCGGGGAACGAACGGAGGAGCCGGCGGAGCCTTTGGATTCCGTCCTTTGGGCCTCGGTTTTTCCGTGGGCCGCCTGTATGGACAGGCAGATGCGGTTGGCAATCTGCGGCAGAACAAGCAGGGAATACAGCGTGCGGAAGGTGGCTAAGAGTGTACTCTGCGTCGTGTCAGCTCCCAGATCCGAGGCGATGATGGCCGTATCGCTTAAGCCCGCGGGCATGGCGGCGACGAGGGCAGTCGGAAGATTCAGCGTGGTAACGGCAGAGAGGAGCCGGCCGACCAAAACCGTATAGAGGATCATGCAGCCAAGCATGAGAAGACCGCCGCACAGAGTGGCACGGAGCTCAAGGATGTCTTTTTTTGTGACACGCTGTCCGATAAAGGCCCCGGCTACCGCCTGCACCAGCACCTTGGCAGAGGAAGGGAAGCTCCCCCGGCCGGTAAAAATGTGGAAAACAGCAGAAAAAAGGAGCGCGCCGATCAGCGCGCCGGCCGGAATTTTCATCCGATAAAACAAATAGGAGCCCATTGCGGAAAACAGAATGATACAAAGAAACGGCAGCAAATCAATCATCTCCCTTCTGCTTCCAGCATACCACAAAAAGGGAGACGGCTCATGCGAGAAGCGAAGGAAAATTACAGGGCAGTTTTTCTACAAACAGAGGAACGATGGGAAGTGCAGGGCTCTGACGAGCTCCCAAAGATGGCTGCTGACGTAGCCGCGGGGTCTGACTCAACAAAGAGCATGACATCGTGCACATCGTGCGAAGTGAGGTGATTCTGGCGCGAGCGTGCGTAAATCGCACACTTTTTTATAGGATAAGCTCCGAATTGCGCATGATTTTGTACAGAAGATACGCAAAGTAAAGAGTAAACCGGCTGCGATTATCAAAAAAGCTGTAGCCGGTAACGGTTTCGATCTTGTGCAAGCGGTAGCGCAGTGTGCTGATGTGAATATGGAGGGAATTGGAGGCCGCCTCCAGACTGCCGCTTAACAAGGCTGTCTCCAGCGTTTCCCAAAGCTGCGTGTGGTACTGCTCGTCATAGTCCAAAAGCGGGCTTATGATCCGATCCACAAAGAGCCTGCCGTCAGAACTGCCCGCGCTGTGCGCAACCAGGCCGAGCTCCAGATAATCCTCATACAGATAAATACGGCGGTCCGGTTCGACGATCTGTCCGAACTGGATCGCTTTTTTTGCCTGCTGATAGCATTCGGACAGGGAAAGCAGGCCGTCGGCCGTTCGGCTGCAGCCGATCTGAAACGTCTGCATCCCCAGGCGGGAGAGCTGCGTATCGCATTTTTGCAGAATGTTGATCAGCGAGGAGGCCGAGAGCCTTGTGTTTCCGGAGACGAGGGAAATATATTCCCGCCCCCGTGAAAACAGGAGCGCAGCGTCAAACTTGGACTCGAAAAAGCGCTGCAGCATGGTGGTAAGATAGAACTGATTCGGCTCCTGATAGTCATAGACGGTCCGGGACAGCAGAATGACAAGCATGTTTTTGCCCGGACGAAAATTTAACAGCTCCAAACGTTCCGAAATGGCGGCGGCATCGGCGCTGCGTGAAAACAGAATGTCGTTCATGACCGAGGACAAAAGCTCACGCTGCGTCTGCAGCCTGGAATTTCGTTCCAAAAGCTTGACGCTGATGCTGCTTATAATGGAAGGAGCCATCAGCCGGACCAGATCGAACTGGTTTTCGGAGGCGGCCACGCAGAATACAGCCAAAAGCTGATTTTGAATCATGCAGGGAAAGATAAAGATATTTCCCTCCTGCAAGGGAGCGGTCGTTTGATTGGCAAAGGAGAAGCGGAGGAAAAACTGCTCCACAGCCTTTAAAAGCAAAAGCGGTTCCTCAAGCGGCTCATCGGAACAGACCTCCGCAAGCTTTATCCGCGCATAGTCGTAGCAACAGCAATAGCAGGGGATCTCCCTGCTAAAAAGCTCTAAAAGGCCCTGGATGGAGCCATTATTCAGGATGAGGTTTGTGAGCTCCTGGCTGAACAGATTGGCACGGTTGACTAACAGATATTGGTTACCGGTGATGACAGAGAGGGCTTCGCTTAAGATATCCCGGAAGTAGATGGAGGGAGCAAGGGAAAAAAGAGCCACGTTATGATCTCTGGCGATCTGTATGGTGGAGGGATCGATCTCCTTCACGAATCGGACCAGCTTGATTCCGATCGCAGAGACCGGGATCTCGCAAAGCCTGGTGATCACGCTGTTGATCTCATCCAGTGAGCTGCAGTATGCGGACAGCGTGGTTAGGACAAGGAGCTCTTTGTCGAAATTGGCGGGTGTGAAGTTCGGCACCTCCAGGATCGTGATATGTTTTACAATGTTATCAAGCCCACAGCCGGACAGCAGATGACTGCCGGAATACAGGGCTGGGAGCTTTAGCAGGGTATCCACAGTGACGCTCATAAAAAAAACAGGTCCTCCAGTCGGTTGTTTGGTTTATTCCGGTATAAGAAAACGTGAGAGACAAGATCAGAGCTTCCCGGCTTTATAGGTCCTATATCCCTCATAGGAATAGCTGTGGTCGATGCCTTTCATGTACAATTCCCGTTCATTAATTTGGTCCGTTAAAGCTTCTCTTAGCAGATGTTTTAATTCGATGTCTTTAATCGGGATTCTCTCCATTGCAAGGAGATAGTCGTCTTTGTCAATTTTGTTCCAGTCGATTACCCTGCCAAGCTCGTTACAAAGGATCAAATCCAGCCAGATTCTTGTGCTTCTTCTGTTTCCTTCTCTGAAAGGATGGGCAATATTCATTTCGATATATTTTCCGATGATTTCATCAAAGGTCGATTGAGGCATTTTTTCGATTGTTTCGAGCGCAGCAAGCAGGTACAGGGCAGGAGCAAATCTGAAATTTCCCTTTGAAAGGTTGATCGTCCTGATCCGGCCGGCACAGTCATAGATTTCACCAAACAGCAAGCTCTGCCGAGTCGATTCTATGGAGTTTATTTTCCAGCGCCATTTTTTAACTCTGCCTTTCGTTTCGCTGACTGTCTTATTTATATTTTAGCATAAGAAAACAGGAGAGACAAGAGCTATATGGTGGGAAAAGTCCAGGATACTGTTCATATAGATCAGTGCAGGCGATTTAGCATGGATTTCTGCTTGTTGCTGTGAACGGAGTGAACAAGGAACAAGTCCGGCCCTGACGGTAAAGCTCAGGAAAAAACCTATTGCTTTTCTTATGCGTATCTAGTATATTATTGGTAGATTTATACAGGGGTGAAGGTTATGATAAAAATTGTAGTGGATGCGATGGGCGGTGATAACGCGCCGGGGGAGATTGTGAAGGGCGCCGTTGACGCGGTGAACGAACGGGAGGACATTTTTATCTGCCTGACTGGGCGTGAGGAGGCTGTCGCAAGGGAATTAAAAAAATATACGTTCAGGCAAGAGCAGATCGAGATCAAAAATGCCACCGAGATCATTGACACCGGAGAGCCGCCGGTCAACGCAATCCGCAAGAAAAAGGATTCCTCAATGGTCGTCGGCATGAACTTGGTCAAAAACGGAGAGGCGGACGCTTTTGTGTCGGCCGGCAGCTCCGGTGCGCTTTTAGTCGGCGGCCAGGTGTTGGTCGGCCGGTTAAAGGGTGTGGAGCGGCCTCCGCTTGCGCCCCTGATTCCGACCGAAAAGGGGGTCTCCTTGCTGATCGACTGCGGAGCCAATGTGGACGCAAGGCCGTCCCATCTGGTACAGTTTGCGAAGATGGGGTCGATCTACATGGAACACGTGGTCGGCATCCAAAACCCGCGCGTCGCGATCGTCAATATCGGTGCGGAGGAGGAAAAGGGAAATGCACTTGTTAAAGAGACATATCCGCTTTTGAAGGAGTGTCCGGGGATCCGTTTCATCGGCAGCATCGAGGCGAGAGAGATCCCACACGGCGGCGCGGATGTGATCGTCTGCGAGGCGTTTGTGGGCAACGTGATCCTAAAGCTCTATGAGGGAGTCGGGGCGACGCTGATCTCCATGGTGAAAAAAGGACTCATGTCCTCGTTCCGCTCGAAAATGGGAGCGCTGCTCATCAAGCCTGCCTTAAAGGAGACGCTTAAAAGCTTTGATGCGACACAATATGGAGGTGCGCCGCTTTTGGGTCTCAAGGGCCTGGTCGTGAAGACACATGGAAATTCAACGGCCAATGAAATAAAAAATTCGATCCTGCAATGTATTTCTTTCAAGGAACAGGGCATTAATGATAAGATTAAGGAATGTCTGACGCCGGAAGAAAATATATAAAAAGCAGGGAATCAATAAAATTTATAAGTAAGAGAGGATGAATAGGATGGAATTTGAAAAACTGCAGCAGATTATTGCGGAGGTGCTCAACATTGATCCGGCTGAGATTACGATGAACTCGACGTTTGTGGACGATTTGGGGGCGGATTCTCTGGATGTGTTCCAGATCATTATGGGGATCGAGGAGGAATTTGACATCGAGATCCCGACCGAGGTGGCGGAAAAGATTGTCAGCGTCGGAGACGCAGCCGAACAGATCAAAAATGCACTGAACTGATGAAGCGCAAAGGTGTCACGAAACGGTGACACCTTATTTCTGTATAGAAAGCGCCGGCCGTCGCGGCTGTGTGCACGGAGGATACAATTTTGAAGGAACAACTGAATCATCTGCAGCGTGTCATCGGATATCGGTTTCATGACGAGAGGCTTTTGGAGCAGGCGCTAACGCACAGCTCCTATGCCAACGAGCGCCACTGGAAAAAGACGCGCTGCAACGAGCGGCTGGAATTTTTGGGGGACGCCGTTTTGGAGGTCGCGACAAGCGAGTTTTTGTTCCGGCATTTCCCGGAGATGCCGGAGGGGAAGATGACCAGACTGCGCGCAAGCCTGGTGTGTGAGCCGACGCTGGACTTCTGCGCCAGGGAGATTGCTCTCGAGACCTATCTGCTTTTAGGCCACGGCGAGGAGATGACCGGCGGAAGGAAGCGCGCATCCGTGGTATCGGATGCCCTGGAGGCGGTGATCGGGGCGATCTATCTGGATGGTGGCCTTGCTAACGCAAAAGAGTTTATTGACCGCTTTGTTTTAAACGATATGGAACACAAGCAGCTCTTTTACGATAGCAAGACGATCCTCCAGGAACTTGTGCAGCCCGAATATACGGACAGGCTTTCGTATGAGCTGTTAAGAGAGGAGGGCCCGGACCACAACAAGACCTTTGAATCCCGCGTCCTGTTAGGGGAGCGGGAAATCGGCCGTGGAACAGGGCGTACAAAGAAGGCCGCCGAGCAGCTTGCCGCCTATCGCGGGCTCTGCGAGCTTAAAAGAGAGACGCCCGTGCTTCAAAAACAAAACAGAAACGGATAACGCATGTATTTAAAAACCATTGAGGTGCAGGGCTTTAAATCCTTTGCACATAAAATCACCTTTGAATTTCACAACGGCATCACCGGAATCGTCGGGCCAAACGGCAGCGGAAAAAGCAACGTCGCGGACGCGGTCCGCTGGGTGTTAGGCGAGCAGAAGGTCAAGCAGCTTCGAAGCTCCAGCATGCAGGATGTCATTTTTGCTGGCACGGAGACCAGGAAGCCGCAGGGCTTTGCTTATGTGGCGATCACGCTGGACAACACAGACCATGCGCTCGCAATCGACTACGATGAGGTCACAGTGGCCAGGCGGATCTACCGCTCCGGGGAGAGCGAATACCGCTTAAACGGGAGCCCGTGCCGGCTTAAGGATATCAACGAGCTGTTTTACGACACCGGAATCGGCAAGGAGGGCTATTCCATCATCGGGCAGGGCCAGATTGACAAGATCTTAAGCGGCCGCCCGGAGGACCGCAGGGAGCTGTTTGACGAGGCCGCCGGGATTGTCAAATTCAAACGCCGAAAGACGATCGCCCAGAAAAAATTAGAGGATGAAAAGCAGAATCTCGTCCGTGTGAGCGATATTTTAACCGAACTTGAAAAGCAGGTCGGGCCGCTCGAAAAGCAGGCGGAGACCGCAAAGGAGTACCTGCGCCTGCAAGGCGAGCTGAAGCGCTACGATGTCAATCTGTTTCTCGCGGAAAATGCCGCGGCCGAGGAGCAGCTTTTAGAGCTCTCGAAGAAGGAACAGACCGTCTCCGACGACATGGATGACTCCAAACGTGCCTCGGAGGAGCTAAAAAACGAATACGAGCGGATCGAGGAGGAGCTTTCGTGTCTGGATAAGGAGATCTCCTCCCTGCAGGCCTCCGAGAATGAGGCTCTCATGCAGGCCGGCAGCTTAGACGGCCGGATTCATGTCCTGAATGAGCAGATCCGCACTGAGGAGATGAATGCGGAGCACATTAAAAATCGGATCGAGGCGATCGAGAGAGAGCTTTTACAGCGGAAAGAGAGCCGCGGGCAGTATGAGACAGAGAAGGAAGGGCTCTCCGGGCGCGTCCGGGAGATGAAGGAACGGCTCATACAGGCGGAGGAGGAAAACGAGCGCGCCGCCTGGCGGATCGAGGAGCTCGAGCGTGCCGTGGAGGCCGGGAAGGCGGCTCTCATTGAAGCGCTAAATGAAAAATCCGGTCTTTCGGGCAAAAAGCAGCGTTACGACACATTGCTTGAGCAGGCCAGAGTCCGCCGCCTGGAGGTGGCCAAGCGGCTGCTGAAGGTCAAGAGTGACGAGGAGGGCTGGGAAAACCAGATCAAGGAGCAGGAGTCCGCTGTCCGGAGGATCGCGGCCGAGATTGCAGAGCTCCTTGCGGGCGCGGACGCCTTAAAGGATGACACCAACCGAGCAAACGCCGAGATCGCACGCTTAAACCGGAATCTCAACAATACCCAGCAGGAGTATCACACGGCTTACACAAAGCTGGAATCGCTGCGTAATCTGGCCGAGCGGTACGAGGGCTATGGAAACAGCATCCGCCGGGTCATGGAGGTGCGGGACCGGGTACACGGCATCCACGGTGTCGTCGCGGACCTGATCGAGGTTCCCAAGCAATATGAGATCGCGATCGAGACGGCCCTCGGCGGCAGCATCCAAAACATCGTCACGGACTCCGAGGAGACGGCCAAGATCCTGATCGAGCATTTAAAAAAGAATAAGTACGGCCGCGCCACCTTCCTGCCGTTAACAGGGATCTCGGGCCGCGGCGGCATACCGGATGGAGACGTTTTGACCGAGCGCGGCGTGATCGGTGTCGCGGGGACGCTCGTGGGCTGCAAGTCAGAGTATCGGGAACTGGTTCAGTATCTTTTGGGCCGCGTCCTCGTGGTGGATCATATCGACCATGCGATCGCAATCGCGCGGAAGTACCGCCATTCCCTGCGGATCGTCACGCCGGATGGTGAGCTCTTAAATCCGGGCGGTTCCTTAAGCGGCGGGGCGTTTAAAAATTCCAGCAATCTTCTGGGCCGCAGGAGGGAGATGGAGGAGCTGGAGGAGGCATGCAAGAAGGCATTGACGAACGTGGACCGGATTCAGGGAGAGCTGGTCCTGCAGGAGGCGCTTCTTGCACAAAAAAGTGAGGAGCTTGAACAGACGAACAGGCGGCTTCAGGAGAAATACCTGGAGGAGAATACGGCGAAGGTGAACCTGGACGGCCTCTACGAGAAAAAAGAGGAGGTCACCGAGTCGTTTGCGGATATGAACCTGGAAAATGAGGAGCTGGAGAAGCAGCTTTCTGAGATCCATGAGAGTGCTGATGCCATCGAACGGGAGATGGAGACGTTAGAAGCTGAAAACGCGAGAAGAAACGAACGGCTGGAGGCAGACGGAAAAGCGCTGGATACAGCCAGGGCCGAAAAGGAGGCCGCCGCGGCTGCACTCGCAAAATTTCAGTTGGAAGCGGCCGGGGTCAGGCAGCAGGATGATTTCTTAAGTCAGAACCTCGCCCGGATCGAGGAGGAGGAAAGCCGTCTTAAGACGGAAAGAGAGTCCTTAGAGGGCGGGACAGCCTTAAGCCAAGAGGCAGTGGAGAGCCGGCTGGCCGAGATTAAGCAGCTAAAGGAACAGATCAAGGCGGCGGAGGCGGCGGCCGGAGAGTATAAGGAAAAGACGCTTGCCGCCAGAGAACAGAAGGAGCAAAAAAGCGCCGGGCAGCGCCGTTTCATCGAGAAACGGGACGAGCTTGGCGGACGGATTGCAGTCCTGGATAAGGAGCTGTTCCGTTTACAGAACCAGAAGGAGAAGCTCGAGGAAAAGCGGGAGTCCTCTGTGGAGTACATGTGGTCCGAGTACGGGCTCACCTTCACGACGGCATCGGAGCTTTTGGACGAGACTCTGACGTCCGTGCCGGATATGCGCCGCCAGATCGCGGACCGCAAGGGAAAGATCAAGGAGCTCGGAAATGTGAACGTCAACGCGATCGAGGACTATAAGGAAATCTCCGGGCGCTATGAATTTATGAAAACCCAGCATGACGATCTGATCGCCGCCCAGGATGCATTGTTTAAGATCATCGAGGAGCTGGATGCAGGTATGCGGGCGCAGTTTACCGAAAAGTTTGCCGAGATCCGCCTGGAATTTGACCGTGTATTTAAGGAGCTGTTCGGCGGCGGCCACGGCACGCTGGAGCTTGTGGAGGATGCGGATATCCTGGAAGCCGGGATCCAGATCATCTCACAGCCTCCGGGGAAGAAGCTGCAGAACATGATGCAGATGTCCGGCGGAGAAAAGGCATTGACGGCGATCGCGCTGTTATTTGCGATCCAGAACCTAAAACCGTCGCCGTTTTGTCTGCTGGATGAGATCGAGGCGGCCCTGGATGACTCCAACGTGGACCGCTTTGCCAGGTATTTACATAAACTGACGAAGCACACGCAGTTTATTGTCATCACGCACCGGCGCGGCACGATGGTCGCCGCAGACAGGCTTTACGGCATCACGATGCAGGAGAAGGGTGTTTCGACGCTCGTCTCTGTAAATTTGATCGAGGATGGATTGGAATAGGGGGAATCAGGACATGGAGGAGAAGAAAAAAGGCTTTTTTGCCCGGCTCGCGGCCGGACTTTCCAAGACGAGAGAGAACATTGTCTCCGGTATGGATTCGATTTTTTCGGGCTTTTCGTCGATCGACGAGGATTTTTACGAGGAGCTTGAGGAGACCATGATCATGGGAGACATGGGAATCCAGACGACGATGGAGGTCATTGCAAATCTCAAGGAGAAGGTGAAGGCACAGCACATCAAGGATCCGTCCGAATGCCGTCAGGTTCTGATTGATACGATCCGTGAAAAGATGGATCTGGGCGAAAACGCCTATGAGTTTGAAAATCAAAAATCCGTGGTACTCGTCATCGGCGTTAATGGCGTGGGAAAGACCACCTCTATCGGAAAGCTGGCGGATCAGCTGAAGGCCCAGAAAAAGCGGGTCATCCTCGCGGCGGCCGATACGTTCCGCGCGGCGGCCATCGAACAGCTCGCCGAGTGGGCCAGGCGGGCCGGTGTGGAGTTGATTGCGCAGAAGGAGGGCTCGGACCCGGCGGCGGTGATCTACGATGCGATCTCTGCGGCCAAGTCAAGAGACGCCGACGTCCTGATCTGTGATACGGCCGGCCGCCTTCATAATAAAAAGAACCTGATGGAGGAGCTAAAAAAGATCAATCGGATCATTGACAAGGAATACCCGGAGGCGTATCGGGAGACCCTCGTCGTCCTGGACGGCGCCACGGGCCAGAACGCGCTGGCGCAGGCACGGCAGTTTATGGAGGCGGCGAACATTACAGGCATCATCCTCACGAAGCTCGACGGTACGGCAAAGGGCGGCATCGCCGTGGCGATCCAGTCGGAGCTTGGAATCCCAGTCAAGTATGTGGGCGTGGGGGAAAAGATCGACGATCTGCAGAAGTTTCATTCCGCGGATTTTGTAAACGCATTGTTTCAGAGAGAGCCGGAGGAAACCACTTGAGAGAGCTGACCCCATAACCGTATGGAAAGCGCTGCGGTTGTTACAAAATACCCGATCATCAAAGGAGGAGAGCAAAAGGGCAATGGAGATGCAGGAATTGACAATGGAATACTTCGAGGAGGCCTCTGAGGTCGTGAGCAAGGTGACACAGGAGACCAAGCTGATCTACAGTGAATATTTTTCCGAGGTCAGCGGCAACAAGGTCTATTTAAAGCCGGAAAACATGCAGCGGACCGGTGCGTACAAGGTGCGCGGCGCGTATTATAAGATCAGCCGCTTAAGCGAGGAGGAACGAGCCCACGGACTGGTGACGGCATCTGCGGGAAACCACGCGCAGGGCGTGGCCTACGCGGCCAAGCTTGCGGGGGTCAAGGCCACGGTCGTCATGCCAGTACAGACGCCTCTAATCAAGGTCAACCGCACGAAATCTTTAGGGGCCGAGGTCGTGTTATACGGCGACGTATTCGACGAGGCGCTGGCGCACGCGTTCGAGCTGGCAAAGGAGCACAGCTATACGTTTGTGCATCCGTTTAACGATCTCGAGGTTGCCACCGGCCAGGGCAGCATCGCGATGGAAATCATTAAGGAGCTGCCGACCGTGGATTACATCCTAGTTCCCGTGGGCGGCGGCGGGCTCTGCACGGGTATTTCGACGTTAGCCAAACTGCTGAACCCGAAAATCCGCATTCTGGCCGTGGAGCCGGCGGGGGCGGCCTGCTTGAAACAGTCCCTGGAAGCCGGGGAGGTCGTTACGGTGCCGGAGATCAACACGATCGCAGACGGTACGGCGGTCAAGACTCCGGGGGATCTTTTGTTCCCGTATCTGCAGAAAAACGTGGATGAGGTCATCACGATCGACGATTCCGAGCTGGTGGCCGCCTTCCTGGATGTGGTGGAAAATCACAAGATGATCGTTGAAAATTCCGGCCTTCTGACAGTGGCTGCCCTAAAGCACTTAAGCTTCCGCGGAAAAAAGGTCGTATCGGTCATAAGCGGCGGCAACATGGATGTCCTGACGATGGCGACCGTGGTGCAAAGCGGCCTCATGGAGCGCGACCGCGTCTGCTCCGTTTCCATCATGCTGCCGGATAAGCCGGGCCAGCTCGCCAAGGCGACCGAGATCATCGCCAGGCTCCAGGGCAATGTCATCAAGACGGAGCACAACCTGTTCGCAAACGTGAACCGGAGCGCCGGAGTCGAATTAAAGATCACGCTGGAAGCGTTTGGGACCGAGCATAAAAACCATATTCTGCAGGGGCTGCGGGATGCGGGCTTTAAGGTAGTGCTCTCAAAAACGTCTGGAATGTTCCAGTAGGGGAGAGGGGGAACAGGCGTATGCAAAAGAAACTGCAGATAGAACCACTGAAGGAAAATCTTATTTATTTTATCCGTTGGTCGCTTATCTCTTTTGTGATGGGTACGGTCTGCGGACTTGTCGGGGCGGCTTTCGGCAAATCCGTGCTTTGGGCGCAGGGGCTGTTTCGGGCGAATCCCATTCTTTTGTATCTGCTTCCGGTAAGCGGCATTTTAATCGTTGTGCTGCATCAACTGCTGTGCCAGATCGGGAACCGGGGAACAAACCTGGTTTTGGATTCTGTCTCATCGACAGAAAAGCTCCATTTTGCCCTGTTTCCCTGTATCTACATTTCCACGATTTTAAGCCAGCTTGCGGGCGCGTCAGCCGGAAAGGAGGGCGCCGCCTTACAGATCGGCGGCTGCATCGGGAATTACCTCGGTGATGTGTTAAAGCTCGATGAGCGTGACAAAAAAGTAGCGATCATGAGCGGTATGAGTGGCTGCTTTGCCGCGATCTTTGGGACGCCCCTGGCGGCCTCGATGTTCGGGATGGAGGTTATCAGCGTCGGCGTGGCCTACTATGCCGCGCTGGTGCCGTGTGTGTTTGCGGCATTTATCGGTGTACATATCTCTGGGAGCCTTGGGCTTTCCCCCGAGGCGTTTACGATTCTCCACATCCCGGAGTTTGATTGGGGGCCGCTTGCGCTTTTAAGCCTTTTAGGGCTTGTGGGAGCGGCGGTGAGTGTATGCTTCTGCATCCTTTTACATGAGACACACAGACTCTATGTACGCGTTGCGCCGAATCCGTACAAGAAGATTCTTCTTGCTTCCGTGTTGTTTTTGATGCTTGTTTTACTGTTCGGGCGGGATTACTGCAGTGCGGGGTTTAACCTGGTCGAGACGGCGATGGAGGGAGAAGGACGATATGAGGCCTTTTTATTAAAAATGCTGTTTACGGCCGTGGCACTTGGAGGCGGCTTTAAGGGCGGTGAAATCGTCCCGACACTGGCGGTCGGGGCGACGCTTGGCTGTGCGTTCGGCCGTCTTACGGGATTCGAACCGTCGCTCTGTGCGGCCTGCGGGCTTTTGTCCCTGTTCGTCGGCGTCACGAACTGCCCGATTGCGACAATGTTTTTGGGCTTTGAGCTGTTTGGATTTGAGGCCATGCCGTTTTTTGCGATCGTTGTGGCGATCAGCTTTACCCTGTCTGGGTATTACGGACTCTACAGCAGCCAGAAGTTTGTGTATTCGAAGACGAAGACGGAGTTTATTAACCGGAAGGCGAATTGAGGCAAAAATGCAAAAACAACGCGGAGGCTGATCGTTTTAAGAGCCTCCGCGTTGTTTGTATTTATTTTTTATTGATCCATCAAAACCGGTTAAAAGAATCTGTTGCCGCGGCGCTCATAGCCGGATTGTACTTTATGTTCAAGAAGCCGCTGAAATCTTTCTTATGCATCTTTTCGAGCTCTTTGTCATAGCCGACGATCATCTGCGGCTGTTCCTGTGCGTAGTACTGCAACGCTTCTTTTGTATGGCTTTCAGACATGCTGATATGGCTGCATCCGCCGCCCTTTGTGAACAGCCGCATCTCGCTGACGCTGTTCTTGCCCGTCCTTCTGAAGTAGTAGCCCCAGATCAGGTCTTTGTTTGTCAGAATATCAGCCGAAGTTCCACGTATGTACACAGTCCAGGTTTTTCCGATCCAGGTGTCATTGTCAATGACGTGCGCCGCTTGGAAATCTGCGTCAATGGCGGAGATGGAGACACTCGGATTATTCTGCAGATATTTATTGATATTCTTCGCGTAGCCATTTCCGAAAATACCGATGATGTTGATGACGGCCCATAAAAGCAGGAGAAGCGCGATTACGTTCATGACCCAGAAGACCGTTACGTCAAAGCCGCCGATTTTTCCGGTGTCCACCTGATAGAAGTAGAAGACGTCGTATTCGCCCTCCTCGATGCCCATCTCGGCAAGCGTCTCGCGGTAGTAGCGCTCCATCTGCGACTCCATCTTGGACCAGGTTCCGGTTACCTTTAACGAATCTGGAACGCTGGAGGATTCTCCGGTCAGATAGTCCCACGCTTTGTCCATCAGGGCATTCATGGCATCCGCATCGCCTTTTTTCTCATAGATGCTGTAAAAGTACCAGGTATCGGACTCTGCTGCGGGATCGTCAATGGCCTGGAATGCGATGTAGCTGTGGCCATCTGTCCGTGTGGTGCGGCTGCCGCTTTTTCTCGTCGTGGTCGTTGTGTGCTCAATGTAGTCGGTCAGGACGAAGTCCGCGTCAATCGTAACGTATTTCCCCTCAAAGGTTGCAGGATCCGCGGTGATGTCGAGCTTTTTGGCTCCGGTGATGACGTTGAAAATGGCAAACTTGGTGATTCCTAATAAAACGATCCCAATCACCAGACCGATCGCAGCCTGGATGATGTGCGATTTTTTTGCCTTTTTCTTGAGTGTTTCGAGCATTTTTATGTCCCCCTATTCTCTGCAAGACTGCCGGGCCTGTGTTTTGACCGCTGCAGTTTTATTATCTGGCAGTCCGTATATATTTTAGTACAGAAATTCTTGACAGTCAATGATTAATCATTCGGAAATAACAAAAAAATTGTTGTTTTTTTAGGCCCTTTGGGCGCCTTCTTACAAATAAAATCTTGTAAAAGCACTTGCGGCACCATCGACGCATAAGATAGAGTAACGAAGCTTTAAGGTGGCTTTCTTTGAAAACATTTCCAAAACCGTTGTCCGCATGTGAAGAAAGAGAGTACCTCGAACGATACAAAGAGGGTGACCAGGAAGCTAGGGCTGTTTTGATCAACCGGAATATGCGGCTGGTGGCGCATGTGGTGAAAAAATATCAGGGCTCTGATTTTGAAAATGAAGATCTGCTGTCAGTAGGAACGATCGGGCTCATCAAGGCGGTGAACACCTTTGACATGGAAAAAGGGCCGCGTCTTGCAACCTATGCGGCCAAATGCGTTGAAAATGAAATTCTGATGCATTTCAGAGCAGGAAAAAAATATTCCCGTGAGGTCTCGATCTATGATCCGATCGGCACCGATAAGGACGGAGAGACCGTAAGCCTGATGGATGTCCTGGAGGCAGAGGGTCGGGAGGCCCTGGAGCAGGTCATTTTAAAACAGGATATCAAGAAGCTTTATGAGGCGTATGAACAGAAGCTTGGCGACACCGAGAAGACCGTTATCCGCATGCGATACGGCCTTTTCAGTTCTAAGGAGCACACACAGCGGGAAATCGCAGGCGTACTTGGGATTTCCCGGTCATATGTAAGCCGGATCGAGAAACGCGCGGTGGAAAAGCTGCGGGATGGGATGGAGATCGCGAGATAGAGAGGGCAGGGATAACGCGGCGATGTATGGCTTCTCCGTCTTAGCCTTGCCCGGCATAGAGCTGACAGACAATTTCTATAAATTCTTTGCACATAGTGCGATAGATAACTGCTTTTGCGGCAGGCAGCTACAAAATTGGAAACCATACGCGGTTCTCCAAATCTATAGCATTCAATCGGGAGGGCCTCCATACGGTGGCGCAGATGTGGCTCAAAAATGAAGGAAATACCATAACCAACCGATACGAGCTCCATAATGGCAGATAAATTACTGGTACAGAGCATATGTTCAAATTTTAGCCCGCGTTCCTGCATATAGTTGTCCATAATTTGTCTGGTACGCTGCTCCGGCTGCATCATTAATATGGTTTCATTTTTTAGAAGCGTAAGATCCAATTTAGGATAACAACTAGGTGGTAGGAATTTGAGACGCCCCGCCTGATCAAGGAAAAGCTGACCGAAGCGCCTTTGACCTGGCGGCATATCGGCTCTTTAGCTGTCCTCCTGGTCGGTGTTGTCAGCATCGTGGTCGGCTCCATCAAATTCGGCTGGTCCCATGCGGAATTTTCGACGACCTTCTTTTGGGTAATCGTGTTGGTCGGCTTTGTAAACGGCTATGGCATCAATAAAATTGCGAAGCTGTTCGTAAAGGGATTTTCGTCCATGATCGGCCCGGCGTCCGTTGTCGCGTTTGCCAACGGGATCGCGACGATCGCGAAGGCCGGAAAGATCATCAATACAATCGTATATGCGTTTTTGATCCCGATCGTCCGTCTGGGGCAGATCGGACGGGCGATTTTCATGTTCTTCGCGAATTATATGATCAACTGCTTCGTCGGTTCCGGCTCCGGACAGGTTACCGTTGTCATGCCGGTCATGGTTCCGTTGGCCGATCTGGCAGGTGTGACCAGACAGGTGGCATGCTAGGCGTTTCAGTTCGGCGACGGCTTGTGTAACTCCGCGACACCGACGGTGACGACCCTGATGGCCATGCTGGGGATCGGCGGGATTTCGTACGGGAAATATATCAGACGCATGTGGCCGCTGTTCATTTTGCAAATGGGGCCGTAAACCGGGCGGCATAAGCCAAACGGATCAGCATGCCGATAGGAGGAGTGGAGGATGAGGAGAAAAGAAAGATACCGCCTTCCCGTAACAATCATGCGGGGCGAAACCAGTAAAGGTATTTATATATTGGAGTCGGAGCTTCCCGATAACCGTGACGAATGGGAGCCTTTGCTCCTCAGGCTTATGGGCAGCCTGGATAAAAAGCAGATTGACGGTCTGGGCGGTTCTCAACCTGTGACCAGTAAGGCTGCCATCTTATATGATAGGGATTTTGCGATCGCCGGCGTTTTAGGGACGGCAGCTCCTATCCGGCTCACATTCACAAAGCCGGCCGGGACCCTGGGCTGGGGCCTGCTTCCCACGGGGAACGCCGTCGATATCCTGGAGGTTCCCGGCGCGTGGGGCCAGTATGGGTATCCATTGTGGACGCCGCGAACCCTCTGTTTTTTTGTGTGGGAAATCTGGGGCTGCGAGGCGGTGAGCAGCCCGCCGAGCTGGAGAGAAACCCTCAAAAGCTGGATATGCTGGAAAAGGTACGCGGTATGGCAGCGGTAAGGATGGGGCTGATTAAGGACTATATCCGTTCCGCCTGGGATAGTCCGGATATTCCTAAAATGACCTTCGTCTCAGAGCCGTGTGATTTTTATTACGACAGAAGGAAAGGCGGTCCTAAAAGAGAGCATAGATCTGTTATCCAGGATGATGTCCATGCAAAAACCTCACTCAAACTATGCCATGACCGGTGCAATGTGTACGGCCGCAGCCGCCGTGATTCTGGGGAGCCTTGTCCAACAGATGATGTCCAAACAGGCGGACCCCAGGCATATTCGAATCGGACATCCCGTAGGCGTCCTGGAATGCGGTGTGGAATATCAGGAAAACGGGGCAATCCCCGTCATAGATGCTACATTTGGGTTTCGAACGGCAAATCTTCTATTAGAGGGGACTGCCATAATCAGGCTGTGAGACTTCTATCCGTCAGCCCCGCAAATAAAGCACGGCAGGAAAATGGATATCGGGGCAAAGACGGACATAAAAGGCCCTGACGGGCCAGGATGCACACTACGCGCAAAGGAAGATGGCTGCTGACGCAGCCGCGGGGTCTGACCCAACGAAGCACGGCCTCGTGCGAAGTGAGGTCACTCCGGCGCGAGAGTTCGCGAAGCGAACTCTTTTTTTTATGTCACAACAAAAATACCCCCTCACCGCATCTCATACGGTACAGCTCCCCTCCGTAGACAAAATTTTTAAAGTGCCGATTTGGAGCCATGAATATGATGTTATAATTTAACAATTTTTTTTTGTAGGCAAAGGCTACGGATCATCAGGCGGCTTCCTCATACGATACCTTCTGTTCAGCGGGTGGATGGGATGCGGCCGGCCGGGAATTTATAGTGTCAAAAAAATGCGGATGAGATCTCCTGCGAATATCCCCTCGGTGAACAAGAGGGCACTTGGGGCGAGTGTCCCCTTGTCCACCGGGGATAAAAATGGAAAAAACATTCTGGTCATGAAAAGGAGTTTTCATAAAAGTCAATACAAAAAAGGAGAAGCCAGAATGAAACGGGTATGGAAACAGGGAACAAAAACGGCCAGGCCGAGAAAATAAAGGAAGGACTGCAGGCATTTATGCATAAAAATGCAAAATTCGTCAAAATTCTTCTTGAATAATTATAAATTAAATAGTATAATTACTCAAAATATACAATTTGGCCCGTTTTTATGCCGGAAACAATCCCGGAAAATTTGACACAAGCGGCCAGGAAATGAGGGAATTGCAGCATGAAACACCTTTTAAAGCTTTTGGATCTGAGCGCCGAGGAGATTTTTTCGATTCTAGATCTGGCGGATCGGTTAAAATATGAAAGGAAGCACAGCATCGCCCATCCTCTGCTTGCCGGCATGACGCTGGGCATGATTTTTCAGAAATCCTCGACGCGTACGCGAGTCTCGTTTGAAGCCGGCATGTATCAGCTTGGCGGACATGCCCTGTTTCTTTCCAGCAGAGATCTGCAGATCGGCCGCGGCGAACCGGTTAAAGATACAGCCAGAGTGCTGTCCCGATATCTGGATGGTATCATGATTCGCACGTATGCACAGCAGGAGGTGGAGGATCTGGCGAGATTTGGTTCCATACCGGTCATCAACGGCTTGACAGATTTCTGCCATCCCTGCCAGGTGCTTGCGGATCTGATGACGATCCGTGAAAAGCTCGGAATCCTGCAAGGGAAAAAACTCTGCTTTATCGGAGACGGCAACAATATGGCCAATTCCCTGATTGTCGGCGGGCTGAAGGCCGGCATGACGGTATCAGCCGCAACGCCGTATGCGTACCGGCCAGATGAGGCGGTACTCGCTTTCGCAAAAGAATACGGGAAGTCGTTCTCCCTGGAGAGTGATCCCTTCCTGGCTGCTTCCGGCGCGGATGTCATCATCACCGACACATGGGCCTCCATGGGACAGGAGAGCGAAAAAGAGGAGCGCATGGGGGTGTTTAAAGAGTATCAGATCAACACACGGCTTTTGACCGCCGCCAATACGGGAGCCATGGTACTGCATTGTCTTCCAGCTTACCGCGGCCAGGAGATCACAGAGGAGATCTTCGAGACACACGCCGAAGAAATCTTCGAGGAAGCAGAAAACCGCCTGCATGCGCAGAAAGCGGTATTGGTAAAGCTCCTTAAAAAAGAAGAAAAATAAAATTCGAATATTTGTTCGAAAAACACTTGCATCCTGCTGCGAACTATGCTATAATGCCTTTTATAAAGAACGTATGTTCATGGCGGTGATGAAATGGTATTCGATGAAAGGCTGACAATAGAACAAAAACTGAAGATTCTTTCGGCAGCGGCAAAATATGATGTTGCCTGTACATCCAGCGGAGTGGAACGAAAGGGGAAACGCGGCTATGTGGGAAACGCAGAATCCGGCGGCATCTGCCACAGTTTTTCCTCGGATGGCCGCTGTATCTCCTTACTCAAGATTTTGTTTACCAATCAGTGTATCCATGACTGTAAATACTGCATCAACCGCTGCTCGAACGATGTAGTGCGGACGGCGTTTACGCCGGATGAAGTCTGTGCGCTAACGATGGAATTCTATAGAAGAAACTACATTGAAGGCCTGTTTCTAAGCTCCGGGATCCTCTATAATCCAGACTATACGATGGAGCTTTTATACCGGACAATCTGGAAGCTGCGGAATGAGCACCGCTTTCGGGGTTATATCCATGTCAAAGCAATTCCCGGCGCAGACCCGGCTCTGATTGAAAAAGTGGGCTTTCTGACAGACCGGATGAGCGTAAATCTGGAACTGCCGACAGCCGATGGCCTAAAGAAGCTGTGCCCCGGGAAATCCAGGGAAAAGATTCTCCGGCCGATGCGCCAGATCCAGACAGGAATCTCGGAAAACAAAAACGAGTTGACTCTTTACCGAAGCGCACCCAGCTTCGTGCCGGCAGGGCAGAGTACGCAGATGATCGTCGGGGCAACGCCGGAAAATGATTTTCAGATGCTCTCCGTGGCAGAGGCGCTGTACCAAAGATTCGGATTAAAGCGAGTCTTTTATTCGGCCTTTGTCCCCGTTGTGCCTGATAAAAGCCTTCCGGTTCCTGTCGGCGGCCCTCCGCTTCTCCGGGAGCACAGGCTCTACCAGGCAGACTGGCTCCTGCGGTTTTATGGCTTTGAGGCCGGGGAACTCCTGACCGAAGAACGGCCGAATTTCAACGTGCTTCTGGATCCCAAATGTGACTGGGCCGTACGCCATCTGGAGCGTTTCCCGATCGAGGTCATGACGGCGGATTATCCGTCGCTTCTGCGCGTCCCGGGGCTCGGTGTCCGATCGGCCAAACGGATTATTATGGCGAGGCGGACCGGCCGGCTGGAGTTCGCAGATCTGAAGAAATTTGGCGTCGTCCTGAAGCGGGCCGCCTACTTTTTGACCTGCCAGGGAAAAATGATGGCGCCTGTCCGGCTGGAGGAGAATTATATTACAAGCCGGTTGATCGGAGAGGAACGCAAAAAGACCTGTGAATTTGAGAATGCTTCCAGCTTCCGGCAGCTTTCTTTGTTCGATGACATGCACCTTGAGGCGGCTCCTGCGCCTAGTGACGCAAGAAAAGCGCTCTTTGGGGAACTATGAGAGAGGAGGAGCGTTACTGTGATGGTTTATTTATGCGAGAGCAGCCTGGAAGGCATTTTTTGCGGAGTGTACGCGGTTTATGCGGACAGACAGCCGCTTTCGGACTGCCGGCTCTCACTCAGAGAGGATTATGAGCCCGAATTGTTCTGCAGCTATAAAGAAATTCCTCTGGATCCCTCAAAAGCCGAAAAGGTTGCGAAGAAGATCCGAAACCACATGTCCATGGATGCATACCGCGCCCTGTCACGGGCAGCGCTCCACAAGAGTCCTGAGCGAGCGGACCAGATCCTGCGCTTTATCGCACTGGGACTCTCAGCCGGCCGCCGAATCATGCAGATGCTCAAGGAGCCTGCAGTCTACGAAATTTTCCGCATGGATCAGTATGTAAAAAACGAGGCTCATTTCCTTGTGGAATTTTCACGGTTCTGGAAACAGCCCTCCGGTCTGTACTGCGGGACAATCGGTCCCGAAAACGACGTGTTGGAGCTTGTGGCGTCCCATTTTGCAGACCGCTTCCCGGATATGGACTGGGCGCTCTGCGATGAACGGCGAAAGAAAGCGGCGCTGCACACTTCCTCAGGCGCCCTTGCGATCTGCACCGGGATCACAGAGGAGGAGAGCCGTCTGTTTGATAAAAATATCGCAGCCGACTGCTACATCAAACTATGGAAAACCTTTTTTCAGACGATTGCCATCGAAGAACGGAAGAATCCACGCTGCCAGAGAAATATGCTGCCCCTCCGCTACCGAAAATATATGACCGAATTTCAACCCTGAGCGATCCATCTTGAAATTTAAAAATTGTACAAAAAAATTTGAAAATTTCAGTTGACATTTTTGGGTTTCTGTATTATACTACCAAACGTAATCGAGGCGTGGCTCAGTTTGGTAGAGCGCTGCGTTCGGGACGCAGAGGCCGCAAGTTCGAATCTTGTCGCCTCGATTGGATATTCGGCCTGTTGGTCAAGCGGCTAAGACGACGCCCTCTCACGGCGTAAACCCGGGTTCGATTCCCGGACAGGTCACTCGCTGCTGCGTAACCCTATGCAGCAGCAAAATTTTATAAGCCATTGTAGCTCAGCCGGTAGAGCACTTCACTCGTAATGAAGGGGTCGCGTGTTCGAATCACGTCAATGGCTTTTTAAAAAGAACAGACTGCCAGCAATCTGGCGGTCTGTTCTTTTCTTATGTCATAGGAAAGTACGTCCTATGATACAAAAAAACGCTCCGTGAGGATGCGCACACTTTTTTATCTCATTAAGAAAATATAAAAACAAAGGGAGGCAAACATGAAATTAGCCAGAGCAATCGACGGAATTAGAAGAAAAAGAGTGGAGGCACTATATCTGTCTGCCTTCCCCAAAAGCGAAAGGAAGCCCTATGAACTGATGGTAGGAAAGCAGGAAGAAGGCTTCGTGGACATATTCTCTTTGGAGGAGGACAACGAGTTTATCGGGTTGGCAATCCTGGTGAAAAAGGCTGATCTGGTGCTTCTGGATTATTTTGCGATTGACGATGAAAAGCGTGACGGCGGGTATGGTTCCAGGGCGCTTGAGGCAATTTTTTCTTATTATAGCGGAAAACGGCTGGTTTTGGAGATAGAGAGTACAGTCGGGGAAGCTCCCAATTACGAGGATAGGATTCGCAGAAAAGCGTTTTATTTAAGAAACGGTTTGACAGAGCTTTTTTGTTCGGTCCGTTTGTTTGGAATCGAGATGGAGCTTTTAAGCAACGGGCATGCGGTATCGTTTGAGGAGTATCAGGGGATTTATGCGGCGGCGTTTGGAGCGCGTATTTGTGAGTTTGTGAGACAGATAAGTTGATTATAGCAGATGACCTCGGGGGCAGCCTCGGGGTTTTTATTTTACAAATCGGTAAAGACTTTCCGGTGCGGTCCGGGTTATAATAAACTGCGAGGGGATACAGACAGGGATAATGGGAAGGCAAAAGGGAAAGGGAGAGCTGACAAATGAAGGATAAAATACTGGTCATTGAGGATGATGGGGATATTTCCAATTTAATCTGCATGAATCTGGAGGCGGCAGGTTATGAGACAAAAGCCGTGTATGACGGTGAGAAAGCGGCGGAGCATATCGGGAAAGATTCAGGTTATGATCTGGCGCTGTTAGATCTGATGCTGCCGGGGAGAGACGGATTTTCCCTCATCGGGCCTTTGACGAGACGCCGGATTCCCGTGCTCTGCCTGACGGCCCGGGGAGATGTGGACAGCAAGGTACAAGGGCTTAAGATGGGGGCCGAGGATTATATGGTGAAGCCGTTTGAGATCTTGGAGCTGCTGGTCCGCGTAGAGAAAATACTTGCCAGGACAGGGAGAAAAAAGCCGGTTCTCACCTTTCGGGGGCTGAGAATGGACATGGAGAGCAGAAGGGTCTGGGAGGAGGAAATGGAGATCATTCTAAAGCCTATGGAATTTCGGCTGCTGACCGTATTTTTGCAAAACCGCAATATCATGCTGCCTCGGGACCGGCTTCTTGACCTGGTGTGGGGGGAGGAGTTTTTGGGGGAGTCCCGGACCGTGGACGTCCATGTGGCAAAACTGAGGAAAAAGTTAAGATCCTGCGAGGCCATCGTCACGGTGCCCAGGGGAGGTTACCTGTTTGAGGACGATGAGAGGGTCTTTGAGGAGGGGGAAAAGGCATGAGGATTCGGACAAAGATCATCGGGCTGGTGGCGGGAGTGCTGGCCGGAGCGTGCGCGGCATGCGGGACGTTTGCCGTCAATCAGTACATGAATATTAGTGTGGAGAAGGCGGCGGCCGCGGAGATGGAGAAGCTGGCGCTTGCGGAGCGTATATTTGGCGGGATTGGAACCGGGGAGGAGCTTGAACAAATGGGGGAGACGGCCAGGAATGCCTATCTGCGATATCAGTTTGAGCGCTGCTATCAGAAGGGATACGTCCTGATGAAGGATCGGGAGTGCATCATGAATCTGACGGATTATGAAATATCTGCCCCGGAGGCCCTCAAATCCTCTTATGTGATTCAGCGGCAAGGGGATGCCTACCTTTTGATTCTGAAAAGGGATCTCCCTTATCCGCAGGGGTTTTGGGTCATGTCGGTGAAAGACATTACGTCTACCTGGGAGGAGGGAAGATGGCAGGCGGAAAATTTTCTGAAGGTATTCTTTGTTGTGTTTGGAGTTTCTGTGGGGATCGCAGCCGCCGTCATGAGTCATATGTTAAAGGCTCTGGAGAAGCTGCGGATTCAGGCGGAGCGGATCAGGGAGGGGGATTTCGGAGGAAAGACAAAGCTTACTTCACGGGACGAGTTAAGAGAGCTTTCCGAGAGCCTGAACAGCATGTCGGATCAGATCAGGCAGCAGATTGAGGATCTGAAGCTTCTTCCCGGAGCCATGGCTCACGAGATGAAGACTCCGTTAACCAATATCATGGGGTACGCGGATTCTCTGCTCCATGTACGGCTGAGCGAGAGGCAGCGGGAGCAGTCTTTGGAGGCCATCTTTCGCTCGGCGGAGCGGCTGAATCGGATGTCGGGAAAGCTTCTGCAGCTTGTCGGTCTCTATGAGAACCGGGAGATCGAGAACCGGACCGTGGATCTGGAGGAGGTGATAGGGCAGGCCTATGAGGAGAACAGGGAGAGGCTGATGGAAAAGGACATCAATTTTCAGATACAAAGGAGAGGCTGCCCGGCATTTCCTGGCAAAAGAGAGGCTGACGGTCAGGAGAAGGAGGGCATGTCCGTAGAAGGGGATCCACTGCTTCTGTTCAGCCTTTTCGACAACCTGGTTTCCAACAGTGTGAAGGCTGTGGAGGAGGGCGGGCAGATTCAGGTAGTTCTGGACCGCAATCTGCGAAGGGTCTGTGTCCGGGACAATGGAAGGGGGATTCCGCCTGGGGATCTGCCCCATGTGACCAAAGCGTTTTATATGGTGGACAAATCCAGAAGCCGCAGGCAGCAGGGGTCCGGGCTGGGGCTTGCCCTGGCGGAGCGGATCGTCAGGGCTCATGGCGGGAAGCTGGAGATCGAAAGCTATGTGGGCAAAGGGACAAACGTGACAGTGACATTTGAAGCGGAGAATCGAAAAAAAGATAAAAGAAACGTATGGGAGGAGAGACAGCAGTGAAAGGAAGACTGACGAGCAAAAAGAAAGCATGGGCCATGGCGGCAGCGGTGGTGGCGGGAAGTATGGTGATTCTGGCCGGATGTGTGCGGCAGACGAATATCCCTATAGTGTCGGAGAGGACAGCGGAGGATCCAAACAGCTCGGAGGCCCAAAAGGCCAAAGGGGAACCAGAGGCAGAAAAACAGGGAGACAGAGGACAGGAAGAAGGAGGTCTGACAGGGCTCATAAAAGAGCAGACAAAGGCACCAGAGAGATACCAGGTACACATCCAGGGGGAGGATGTCACTGTCACGGCCGATGTGGAGGTGGACGTGCCAAAGACAGACAAAATCTGCTTGAACTACGTGGAATATTCTCCGTATACCGATGAGGAGCTGGAGCAGATCAAGGGTATTTTGGAGGAGGAACTGACCGATGAGGAGTTGACCTACACGTTTGACTTAAGTGCCGGAGACAGCGAGAATCTTCCCATCATATGGCTCTCTGCCACAGACGTCTCTGACGGAGCCGGGGGAGCCGGAAACTCTGACGATCTGTCCGAATTCCCTATAACAGAAGCAGAGCTGGAGCAGTTGGAGGCCGCGCTGGCGAGTAAGGCAGAGAGGCTGCTTCAAAAAATGGATCTCAAGGACTTCTCTTTAGAAAGTACCCGGTGGAGACAGCTTTCTGTCAGTGGTGGTGCTTCCTGGACTTTGTCGGGACAGTACGGAGTGCGGCTGTACTACAGCCGGATTGTTGGGGATCTGCCTCTTGTGAACAGTGAGCGGGGACGAGGTTCTCTAAGGCCCAGGTCTCAGTATGTGGAGTTTTTGTACCGGGCGGACGGGACTTTGCTGGCGGTGAAAAATATCGGCAGGGAAAGGATTGAGGATTCATCCGAATACGCCGGTTTTCTGCTTCCCTTTTCTTCGGTCAGCCAGATCTTTGAACAGTGCATGAGGACGTTGAAAATCCATGGGGATTTTGAGGGCAAGCAGCCTCACATCTATCTTACGGTTACAGATGTGAAGCTGGCTTACGGAATGGAGTATGGAGACAGGATTGGGGATATGCCTCAGACGTACGGGCGAAAAGGGAAACTGGTTCCGGTGTGGGTATTTTATGGGATTGTGGAGCAGGGGTATCAAAAACCGGACGGAACGGATAGCGGGATTCCCAGAATTCCTTTAGGAGGAGGGATGGCAGAGGCGATTCTCTCTATTAATGGGGAGAATGGCACGATTTATGGGGAGCCTCCAGCGTTTGCAATCCCTCCTCAAGTGTGAGGCAGCCTACTTTTTTGCAGGCTTCGCCAATTCTTTCCTCATGGTTTCCTCACAGACTAGAGCGTGTTTGAAAGTTAAGATTAAGAAAACGCGGAAAAAGTGCTTGTATCTCACGGATTTTGCGTCTATAATGGAACAGAAATGAAACCGAAACGGCTAAACAAGGCGGCATCCGGGAGGACGATATGAGGGTAATTGCAGGGAGTGCGAGACGGCTGATTTTAAAGACGGTAGAGGGGCTTGACACTCGCCCAACCACTGACCGGATTAAGGAGACTCTCTTTAACATGCTTCAAAACGATCTGTATGGCTGCCGGTTTTTGGATTTATTTGCCGGAAGCGGGGCGATCGGGATCGAAGCGTTGAGCCGCGGGGCCAATAGGGCCGTTTTTATCGATAGTGGCAGCAGGCAGACCGCCTGTATTCGGGAAAACCTGGAGACTACACATCTTTCGGACAGGGCGCTTGTGCTGAACCTTGATGTACTCGCAGGACTTGAACGCCTTGAAAAATCCGAAGCCTGTTTTGACTTCGTTTTTATGGATCCGCCTTATCGTGAGGATTATGAAAAGCGGGTGCTCTCGTATTTCAGGGAGTCTGCCCTGGCAGATACGGAGACCGTATGGATCGTGGAGGCCGCCCTGGAGACGGATTTTTCCTGGGCGGAGGAGATGGAATACCAGATTATAAAAAATAAGAAGTACAAGACCAATCAGCATGTCTTTCTGAAGAAAAAAACGCGGCAGGCGCAGGCAGGGGCCACTGTTTAAGGGAAGGCACATGGTCGAGGGAGAAAGGCATGAAAAAGGCAATCTATCCGGGAAGTTTCGATCCGGTAACACTTGGACACATTGATGTAATTGAGAGGGCCTCCAAGCTGTTTGATTATCTGATTATCGGCGTCCTGAACAACAGGGCGAAAAATCCGTTGTTTTCTGTCGAGGAACGTGTTAGTATGTTAGAGAAGGTTTCAGAAGCACTTCCGAACGTGGAGGTCAGAAGCTTCGGCGGCCTCACGGTGGATTTTGCAAAGGACTGCGGGGCCAACGCAGTCGTCCGCGGTCTGCGCGCGGTTACGGATTTTGAGTATGAGCTTCAGATTGCGCAGTTAAACCGGGTGATTTCCCCGGTTATTGATACGGTATTTTTGACAACAAATTTAAAATATGCTTATTTGAGCTCCAGCACGGTGAAGGAGGTGGCCGCATTCGGCGGGGATATCTCCAGCTTTGTGACGCCGTATGTAGAGAATGCAATTCATAAGAAACTGGCCAAAAAGCGAGACAGCTTGGGAACAGAATGAGGAGAGAGACCATGAGCAGAATTGAACAGTTAATCAGTGAAATTGAAGAATATATCGACAGCTGCAAGTTTCAGGCGCTGTCTACGACGAAGATCATCGTAAACAAAGAAGAGCTGGACGAGCTTTTAGTGGAGTTGCGCCTGCGCATCCCGGATGAGATCAAGCAGTATCAGAAAATCATCAGCAACCAGGAAGCAATTCTTTCCGATGCCCATTCGAAGGCTGATGCGATGCTTGCAGAGGCGACCGCACAGACCAACGAGCTGGTAAACGAGCATGAGATCATGCAGAAGGCCTATGCAAGTGCAAACGAAATTGTGGAGCAGGCTCAGCTTCAGGCGCAGGAGATCCTGGATAACGCGGTCAACGATGCCAACAATATCCGCCAGGGCTCGGTTCAGTATACGGACGACATGCTGAGGAGTCTGCAGGCCATTATCAATCATACGATGGAAGGTGCACAGGGCCGTTTTGAGACCTTTATGAGTTCTCTGCGCTCAAGCTATGATATTGTCTCGTCAAACCGGCAGGAGCTTTCAAACGGCATCATTACAGAGCGTGAGGACGAGCCGGTACAATAGACGTTTGCACCAGCCGCCCTTTGAATGAAAGGGGGTTACTATGAACCCTTCGGGGGATGCACAGCACACAAAACGCCAAGAGCCGGCATTTTGGCGCTGGTATGGACAGCGCAGCGAGTGTGCAGTCCTACTGTAAGAATTTGTTACTTTCATAGTAAAAAGCATCCCGCGGCCAGTCCCGCGTGCAGCAGCTTCCAGATGCAATACGGCCGGATCGACAGTCCGGCTTTTTTGGCATCCGCGATGACGGAACGGGTCTGGAAGATGCCGGAAAACCCGCCAAAGGTAAGCGCCGCACAGGCGGCCGCGCCGGAGAGCGGATAGGCGAGTGAGGCGGCTGCCTCCCGGATTCCAGTCGTCATCTCCATCGAGATGACAAGTGGCAGCCGCAGAGAAAGCGGGATAAACGCCGCATGGCGCAGGAAAACGATGCCGATCGAAAACAGAATCAGATAGCCGCCGATCTTGCACAGCAGCTCTACTGCCGATAAGATGGAAGCGTCGGCAGAGGCCGGCGCAGAGGAGGCAGAGACTGCACGCGGGCTGGGGTGTTTCGCCGCAAAATCGGGTGAATGACTAAAGACACCGGCACTTGGACTGGCAGCAGAAGACCGCACCGGCCGGTATATAAGCGTTGCGGCGGCAGCGATCAGGAATACCGGTCCATAGACGGATACAAGCAGGCGGGGAAGCGTTGCCTGTCCCTTAAAAAAGGGATATACATATCCTAAGACGAACATGGGGCTGGGATGATTGGCAATGGCCATCAAAAGCCTTCCCTCCGCCGCGCCGATCCGGCCTTCCCGCATAAAATCTGCGCAGGTTTTGGCGCCCATCGGATAGCCGCAGAGGAGGCCGGCCACAAGGACATAGCAGCCTTCCGCAGACAGGCCCAAAAGCGGATGCAGCAGGAAATAAAACGGCTTCATAAGTACGGAGAGGCCGCCGCCCGCCACGATAAGTCCGGAAAGCACCATGAACGGAAACAGGGCCGGAACCACGGAAGAATACCACAAAAGCAGGCCATATTTTGCGCCTTCTGTTACATAGTCCGCATGGAACAGCATCAGGATCAGGAAAAGGAAAAGACAGATGGATTTTTTCATAGGCGCCCGAATAAGCTTTGATTAATACAGCTTATGTGCGGACTGACGGGCGTATGAAAATTTTGGTATTGTTGCTTCTTGTACTCTTTAACGGGGCACTGTTTGAGTTTTTGGATTCCTACACGGGATATGAGATCCTGACTGCCTATACCTGGGAATCCGACGCGTTCCGGGCGTTAAAGTGCGGGCCGGGCATCGCCTCGAAGGAGGAGATCGACTGTGAGGAGCTGGCCGCTCTGATGACGAGGCACGGATTTAACCTCCAGGGGCTTAAAAAGAAGAATTTTCCTGTGCTGCCGTTCCCCACCAAGCGTCCGAAGGAATTTAAAAGGCTGGCCGCAGCCTATCATGTGATCTTTGATGATCTTCGTTTTTTCCCGATTCCGGAAAACCGAAGCGGCGGCCATGCGGACATTTCCTATAAAGACGGTTGGCTGGAAAAGAGGAGCTATGGCGGCGAGCGCGGCCATGAGGGCTGTGATCTGATGGGGGATACAGAGCCGGCCGGTTATTATCCGGTTGTAAGCATGACAGACGGCGTGATGGAACGGGTCGGCTGGCTGGAAAAAGGCGGCTGGCGCCTTGGAGTGCGTGCGCCGTCCGGGGGATATTTTTATTACGCGCATCTGGCGTCTTACGCGAGGGATTGGAGCGAAGGAGACCCAGTTTATGCCGGAGAGCTTTTGGGATATATGGGGGATTCCGGCTACGGGCCGGAGGGAACGACCGGCCAGTTTCCGGTTCATCTGCATCTGGGAATCTACCTGCGGACGGATCATTATGATGAACTTTCGGTGAATCCGTACTGGGTACTGCGCTTTTTGGAAAAACGAAGGCAAAAGAGCCGGTATTAGAGGTTGTACTTTTCTTCGGATTTTGATATGATAGAAAGGAGTGATCGTTTGGAGAAGGAACTCAGGCTGGATAAATTTCTGGCAGACATGGCGCAGGGAAGCAGAAGCCGGATCCGCACCATGGCAAAAAACGGCCTGATCGCAGTAAACGGCGTGACAGAAAAACGGCCGGAGCGCAAGATACGCCTCCCGCACGATGTGGTCACACTCGCGGGAAAGCAGGTATTCTATACGGATATGGAATATTTTATGCTGAATAAGCCGGCGGGCGTCGTTTCGGCGACAGAGGATAAGCGGCACAAAACGGTGATCGACCTGATTGACACACAAAGCCGCAGAGATCTTTTTCCGGTCGGCCGACTGGATCTGGACACGGAGGGCCTTCTTCTGCTTACGAATGACGGCGCGCTGGCTCACAGGCTGATTTCCCCAAAGAAGCATGTTGATAAGGTCTATGTGGCGGAGTGTCTGGGCGAGGTGCCCAAGACCGCAGTTCGTACATTTGCCGAAGGGCTGACCCTCTCGGACGGGCTTCGCTGCCTGCCGGCAGAGCTAGTGATCTCCGAGGTGCGGCAGAGGACTGCGGCAGACGAGGTACGCTCCCTTGCCGGCGGCATTTTGCCGGCGGCTGATGACACATCGTCTGCCTGCGGTCCGGGGGACAAGATCACGACCGTGCGCCTGACAATCCATGAGGGAAAGTTTCATCAGGTAAAACGCATGATGGAGGCTGTGGGCTGTCCGGTCCTCTCCTTAAAGCGCCTGTCTGTCGGACCGCTGATGCTGGATCCGGGGCTTTCACCTGGGGCATACAGGCGGCTGACAAAGGAGGAAGTGGAGCTTTTGAAACAATTATGATAAAGGATTTGCTGAAGGGGAAAACGGCGGTACTGTTCGATCTTGATGGGACGCTGGTGGACTCCATGTGGATGTGGGACAAAATCGATCTGGAATTTCTGGGCCGCTTTGGACTGACGTGTCCGCCCGGCCTTGCCAGGGAGATCGAGGGCATGAGCTTTTCGGAGACTGCCGTCTATTTTAAGGAACGTTTTCACCTGCCTTTAAGTCTTGACGAGATCAAAGAATGCTGGATCTCCATGGCCGTTGACAAATACCGGCATGAGGTCCCGCTAAAGGCGGGGGCAAAGGAATTTCTCGATTCCTGTGTCCGGCGCGGCTTAAAGGTCGGGATCGCGACCTCAAACGGGCGCGAGCTGGTGGATGCGGTGATCGAATCCGTACAGATCGGATCTGCCATCCAGGTGATCGTCACCGGCTGCGAGGTTGCAGGCGGTAAGCCGAGACCGGACGTCTATCTGGAAACCGCAAAAAGGCTGGGAGCCAAACCGGGAGAGTGTCTCGTGTTCGAGGACATTCCGGCCGGGATTCTGGCGGGAAAGCGGGCCGGTATGACCGTGGTCGCGGTCGCGGATGCGTTTTCGGTTCCGTTGGAGGACGAAAAACGGCGGCTGGCGGACGGTTTTATTGACGATTATTATGCGCTGCTTTGACGGAGCCGTTCGGACGGCTCTGTACACGTATGTTAGGATGAATATGTGCCGATAAAAATCCGAGGTGGTTCCCATGATACATGATTTTCTTCCGGTCTGTAAGGCCGATATGGAGGCGCGGGGCTGGTCCAGGTGCGATTTTGTCTATGTGTGCGGCGATGCCTATGTGGATCATCCATCCTTCGGACACGCGATCATCAGCCGTGTCCTGGAGGCGCATGGCTTTAAGGTCGGCATCCTTTCCCAGCCGGACTGGAGAAGGAAAGACAGCATCGCGGCTTTAGGGCGCCCGCGGCTGGGCTTCCTTGTGAGCGCCGGCAACATGGATTCGATGGTGAACCATTATTCGGTCTCCAAGAGACGGCGGGAGAGGGACGCGTATACGCCCGGCGGCGTTATGGGAAGGCGGCCGGACTATGCGGCTGTGGTCTACTGTAACCTGATCCGCTCGGTCTACAAGGATGTGCCGATCATTGCAGGCGGGATTGAAGCGAGTCTCAGGCGGCTCGCCCACTATGACTACTGGTCAAATAGAGTCCGGCATTCGCTTCTTGTGGATGCACAGGCTGATCTGATCTCCTACGGCATGGGAGAGCGCTCGATCGTAGAGATCGCCGAGGCGCTCGACGCGGGCATCTCCATAAAGGACATTACCTTTATCGACGGGACCGTTTATAAAACGGCGAGCCTTAAGAATGTCTATGACGCCGTCATGCTTCCGGACTATGCCAGTGTGCAGACGGACAAACAAAAATATGCCGAGAGCTTTGCCATCCAGTATCGGAATTCTGATGCCTATTCAGGCAGGCGACTCTGTGAGCCGTACGGCGAACGGCTGTATGTGGTTCAGAACCCGCCGGCAAAGCCCCTTACCATGCAGGAGATGGATGATGTATATGCCCTGCCGTATATGCGTGCCCCACATCCGTCCTATGAAAAGGAGGGTGGCGTTCCCGCGTTTTCCGAGGTAAAATTCAGCCTGGTCAGCAGCCGGGGCTGTTTTGGCGGCTGCAATTTCTGCGCGCTGACGATGCACCAGGGGCGGATCGTCCAGGCCAGAAGTCATGAATCGATTCTGGCGGAAGCAAGGCTTCTCACGGAGGAGGCGGATTTTAAGGGCTATATCCACGATGTGGGCGGCCCGACCGCGGATTTCCGCGCGCCGGCCTGCAAAAAGCAGTTGACGAGCGGGGCGTGTCCGGACAGGCAGTGCCTGTTTCCGAAGCCATGTCCGAACCTGACTGCCGATCATGAAGATTATCTGGCCCTGCTTCGCAAGCTTCGTAGCCTGCCAAAGGTAAAAAAGGTGTTTATCCGCTCCGGGATCCGTTTTGATTATGTATTGGCCGACCCGAAGCAGCAGTTTTTAGAGGAGCTGTGCGCGTATCATGTGAGCGGCCAGTTGAAGGTCGCACCAGAGCATGTGTCCGATGCGGTGTTAAAACGGATGGGGAAGCCCGAGCATGCCGTATATGCGCGGTTTGCACAGGAATATCGAAAGATGAACGAGAGACTCGGTCTTAAGCAGTACCTTGTCCCCTATCTCATGTCTTCGCATCCAGGCGCGACTCTCAAGGATGCCGTAAGGCTTGCCGAATATCTGCAAGAGCTCGGCTATATGCCGGAGCAGGTACAGGATTTTTATCCGACGCCCGCGACGGTTTCGACCTGTATGTATTATACGGGCCTGGACCCGCGGACCATGGAAAAGGTCTACGTGCCGGTTAATCCGCATGAAAAAGCGATGCAGCGGGCACTCATGCAGTATCGGGATCCCAATAAATATGAACTGGTCTATGAGGCGTTGCAGAAGGCCGGCCGAAAAGACCTGATCGGCTATGAGAAAAAATGTCTGATACGGCCGCGGGTAAAAGGCGCGGACAGGCAGGTTGCCAAAACGGCTGATCGGACTTCCAAAAAGAAAAAAACGATCCGCCACATTCATCCGGCAAAGAAAGGAACAAAATAAGCGTTTATGAGAATTGCGATTGTGACAGGAGCCTCCTCAGGAATGGGGAGGGAGATGGTTTACCGGCTGGCAGATCGCTTTGCGGGGCTGCATGAGATCTGGGTCGTGGCGAGACGGCTGGAGCGGCTGGAGGAATTTGAGGGCCGTGTTCCGGTGCGTGTGCGCAAATTTGTCCTGGATCTTACAAAGCCAGAATCTCTTTCGGTCTTAAAGGCGGCGCTCGAGGAAAAAAAGCCGAAGGTAAAGCTCTTAGTCAATGCGGCTGGCTTCGGCAAGACCGGCGCGGTCGGACGGATTCCCCATTCTGAGGCATTGGGGATGGTGCGTTTAAACAATGAAGCGCTCGTCGGCGTGACGGAGATGGTCCTTCCATATATTCCGGAAAACAGCCGGATTATTCAGTTTGCGTCTGCGGCGGCCTTTCTTCCGCAGCCGGGCTTTGCCGTATATGCGGCCACCAAGGCCTTTGTCTTAAGCTACAGCCGAGCGCTCGCCCAAGAATTAAAGTCAAAAAACGTCTCGGTCACGGCGGTATGCCCGGGTCCAGTAGACACGGAATTTTTTGATATTGCGCTGAACGGGAAAAAGCTGACAGGCTACAAGCGGCTTGTGACGATCAAGCCGGATCAGGTCGTGCGGTGCGCGCTGCGGGATGCCCTGATGGGAAAGGAGCTTTCGATTCCCGGTCCTGTCATGAAGCTGTTTTACGTCCTCTGTAAGCTTCTGCCGCATGCTTTTTTGATGAATTTCGTACAGTGGCAGGAGGAAACGGATTGAAACACAAACGACAAAAGGGTGAGTTTGGCTATCGAATGGCGCACAGAAGACGCCAGATCGCAGTAGTGGGCTTTTTTCTGGCCGCGATCGCGGCGCTTCTGATCTGGAGGCAGTTTATTACCTGGGATGGGCTCCGCAACCTCGTGACGATCAGTGCCATCCTTTTGGTGCTCCCGATGGCAAACCTGGCATCCCCGTTGGTCGCGGCGCTTAAAATCGGAGAGACTTCGTCCTCCGTCCATGCCGCATGCCTTCCATATGAGGGAAAATTCCCGATTTTATATGACCTGATCATCACATCCGCGGAACAGATCGTGCCGATCGACGTCGCCGTGGTCCATCCAAGCGGCGTATACTGCTATTGCCCGAATCAAAAGCTGGATGGAAAAAAAGCGGAGCATTTCTTAAACGAGATGCTCGTCAAATGGAAGCTGGATGGAAACGCGAAGCTCATGAAGGAGGAAAAGAGCTTTCTGTGGCGTCTTTCTCAGCTTAAGGAGGTCTCCGAGGCGGAAGATGACGGAAGTGCGCCGCATGTGGTAAAGCTGTTAAAAAGTTTATCTATGTAGAGGAGTCCCTGATTAGGAAGGGAGAGTTTCATGCGTGAGATCGTGATCGGGAAAAACGAGGCTGGACAGAGGCTTGATAAGTTTTTGTCAAAATATATGCGCCTGGCCGGGAAAGGCTTCCTCTATAAGATGCTGCGGAAGAAAAATATCGTCGTGAACGGCGAAAAAAGCGGCGGGGAGCGGCTGCTCTCGGAGGGCGATGTGGTAAAGCTGTTTCTCTCCGACGAGACGATCGAAACGTTTTCACAGGAGTTTGTCCCTGCGGCTGCCCGGACAGGTCGGGAAACGCTTTCGATTTTGTATGAGGATTCTGACATCATTCTGTTAAATAAGCCGTCGGGGCTTTTGACACAGAAGGCAAAGGATATGGATGTCTCGCTGGTGGACCTGCTGCTCGCCTATCTTTTGGAGAGCGAGGCAGTCACACAGGGAGAGCTTAAGAGCTTCCGCCCGTCTGTCTGCAACCGTCTGGACCGCAATACCAGTGGCATTGTCGCTGCCGGAAAGTCGCTTGCAGGACTGCAGATGCTCTCGGAGGTATTTCGGGACAGACGTGTGAAAAAGCAGTATCTTTGCATCGTCTGGGGCGAGATCAAAGAGCCCGGGGAGCTTGACGGCTGGCTTTACAAGGACAGAGAGAAAAATAGAGTACGCGTATATGAAAAAGAAACAGACGGGGGACAGCGGATCAAGACCCGTTATGAACCGCTTGCCACAAACCGCGCCTATACGCTTTTAAAGGTGACGCTTTTAACCGGGCGTTCCCACCAGATCCGCGCGCACCTGGCTTCCGTTGGCCATCCGATCGTGGGTGATCCGAAATATGGGAGTGTGGCCCCCCTGCACACCGGGCAAAGCCAACCGCTTTTGGCAGTCCGGGAGCAGTATCGGCTTCATTCCCAGCTCCTTCATGCCTACAGGCTGGAGTTCCCTGTGCTTTCGGGGCGGTTTTCTTATCTGTCGGGCCGTGTCTTCAAGGCGGGGCCCCAAAAAGATTTTTGCCGTATGGCGAAGGGAGAGGGGCTGATGAGGGCGCTTGAGGCTGAGATCGGTTGACATAAAAATATTATGTAAAGGAAATATGCAATGGGGACATGGAAAACCCGTGGACTTAGGGGGTCAAGCCTGGAGGAATTTATCAACCGGACCAATGACAGCTACCGGGAAAAAAAGCTGGCACTGATTCAGAAGATCCCGACCCCGATCACCCCGATCGAGATCGACAAGGTGAGCCGTCACATCACGCTGGCCTATTTTGACATGAAAAGCACGGTAGACTACATCGGGGCGGTCCAGGGGATCCCGGTCTGCTTTGACGCGAAGGAATGCGCAGTGAAAACCTTTCCGCTTCAGAATATCCATCCGCATCAGATCGCATTCATGGAGGAATTTGAACGTCAGGGCGGAACAGCGTTTTTTATTGTTTCCTATACTTCGGAGGATGCGGTCTATTATATTCCGTTTGACGTGGTTCACGGTTTCTGGAAGCGGATGGAAGCCGGCGGGCGAAAGAGCTTCACCTATGACGAGGCGGTGCCGGCCTCCTTTTTGATCCGCAGCCATCGCGATATGCTGGTCCATTATCTCGAGGCGCTTCAAAAGGATTTAGACCGCAAGGAAGGGATTGTTGATAAGGAGACACAGTAACCCGCAATCGCCGCCGGTATTCGCAATCCGGCCTGGCGGTCGGTCAACACTTTTATAGTAAATTATTTATAGAAGGGAGACAATCAATATGTCCAAAGTTGTTGATAACTTTCTCAAGTACGTTGCATATGATACGCAGTCTGCCGAAGATGCAGGGAAGGTTCCCAGCACGGAAAAGCAGCTTGCGCTCTCAAAATTCCTTGTGGAGGAATTAAAACGCATCGGCGTGTCGGAGGTTTCCATGAGTGAGCATGGCTATGTATACGGGACGATTCCGGCCAACTCGGATATCCCTTGTAAAACGGTCGGCTTTCTTGCGCATATGGACACCTCGCCGGATATTTCAGGCGCCAATGTCCGGCCGCAGCTCATCACGCATTACAATGGCGGTGAGATCGTATTGAACAAGAATGCCTGTATCAAGATGGATCCCTCCATGTTCCCGGATCTTTTAAAATATGAGGGAGAGGATCTGATTACAACCGACGGGACGACGCTTCTCGGGGCCGACGACAAAGCCGGAATCGCCGAGATCATAACCATGGCCGAATACCTGCTTTCCCATCCGGAGCTTGTGCACGGGACGATCAAGCTTGCATTTACCCCTGACGAGGAGGTCGGCCACGGTGTGGACTTTTTTGATGTCGAAGGCTGGGGCGCGGATGCCGCCTACACGGTAGATGGCGGTGCATGGGGCGAGATGGAGTATGAAACCTTTAACGCCGCATCCTTGAAGGTAACGGTCCACGGCCGGAATATCCATCCAGGCAGTGCAAAAGGGAAAATGAAGAATTCCATACAGATCGCGATGGAGTTTGAGCGTCTGCTGCCGCAGGCGGAGAAGCCGCAGTATACGGAAGGCTATGAGGGATTTTTCCATCTGAATGGGGTACAGGGAAATGTGGAGGAAACGGTTCTTCACTATATTGTCCGGGATCATGATAAGGAGCTGTTTGAAGGAAGAAAAGCGTTTGCAGAACGAATCGCAGAGTTTTTGAATAAAAAATATGGGGCAGGGACCGTTGAGACGACGCTCACAGACTCCTACTACAATATGGCGGAAAAGATCCGCCCGCACTGGTATCTGATTGATACGGCAAAGGCCGCCTTTGCCAAGCTCGGCGTTTCGGAGCCTGTGATCAAACCGGTACGGGGCGGCACGGACGGCTCCCGGCTCTCCTATATGGGACTCCCCTGCCCGAATCTGTGTACAGGCGGGCATAACTATCACGGGAAATATGAGTTTATCTGCATCCAGTCCATGGAAAAAACGGTTGAGCTTTTGATTCAGATTGCCGTGGCCTTTTTGGAGATTCCCAAAGAGCATTAGAGCGTGTCTGAAAATTGCTTTCCGTCAGCTGTGCATCACGGTTTTGGGGAGATTTGGCCCGAATGGGAAAGGCATAGTGGGCTGCGTTGACCGAATGAGGGCTAAATCTTCCAAAAAGTAGGGCGTGCAGATGACGGGAATGAATTTTCAGACACGCTCTAGGGCCGCTCATACGTAATCAGTTCATCGAGTTCGCACTCCAGGACATAGCAGATGCGTGCCAGCACACACAGATCAATACGCTGTATGTCTTCATTCATATACGCCTTTAACTGGGTCCGCTGCATTTCGGCGCGGCAGGCGAGCCGATTTATGCTGACATTTTGCTTCTCCATAATGTCCTTAAGCTTGATACGAATGTGGCCATAGTCAATATCTCTCATCCGGAATCTCTCCTTATTATATGTAGTTCAAAGTAACCGTTTGGACAGGTCTGCGCGTTCGCCGTGCCGACCGTTCGAAAACGGGTTAGGCGAGCCTTGCAAATACATATTCTATGATAGTAAGGATTCTCAGATTTTTGAATGAGCTGTTTTATACCGGCAACTTTATACCCATATAATACCCATAAAAGCGGAAAACCATTAAAAATTTAAGAAGCTTAGCAGGATAACCGATCTAATTGCTTCAAGAAAGGGAATACAAGACATGAAAATCTCACAGGTAAAAGCGGTTTTTTATAGTGCAACAGGCAACACAAAAAAAGTAGTTCTGGCGATTGCCGAACGGGCGGCCGGGAAGCTTGGCGTACCGGTAGAAGCGTATGATTTCTCCAATCCGGCCAAACGGGCCGAACAGCAATACGGGCCGGACGAGCTGGTCATCTTTGGAACACCCGTTTATGCGGGGCGTATCCCCAACAAAATGCTGCCGATCGTTCAAGGTCTTTTCAAAGGAAACGGCGCACTCGCGGTCCCGGTCGTCACCTTTGGAAACAGAAGCTTTGACAACGGGCTGATCGAGCTTCGGAATGAGCTGGAAAACAACGGGTTCCATACGATTGCCGGCGCGGCCTTTGCGGCTCAGCATGCGTTTTCCGACAAACTAGCCTGCGGCCGTCCCGATGCGCAGGATATGGAAAAGCTGACTGACTTTGCCGACAGCGTTGCCGACAAAGTCACGTCTCTGACAGAAATTCCGGCTCCGGTTGCGGTGAAGGGCACCGAGCCGATTGATAAATACTACACACCTCTTGGAACTGACGGAAAGCCTGCGGTCTTCTTAAAGGCCAAGCCCAAGACAAAGGACACCTGCATCAACTGCAAGGCCTGCGTCCGCGCCTGTCCGATGGCCTCCATCGACAAAGAAGACCCCTCCCTGGTATCCGGTGTATGCATCAAATGCCAGGCATGTGTAAAAACATGTCCCAAACATGCAAAATACTTCGACGACCCGGCCTTCCTTTCCCATGTAGCCATGCTCGAACAGACCTACACACGCCCCGCAGAATCCGAGACGTTTCTGTAAATAAAGGAGCGTTTGAAGAATTATCTGCAGCAAAGGCCCAGTTACGGTTCCCTTCATGACGAATCACTCCGCTGATTCGTCATGAGCCAATACCGTTATCGAGCCAAAGCATATGCCCGAACAGGCAGGCGGGCCTTTGCTGCCCCGCTCTTGCCAATTTCCTTTCTCAATGCTATAATATCCCCATATCAAATCCAACATCAGGAGTATATGAAATCCTATGCAAATACAAAAATCTATATGGCCACACGTTGGATTCCGTCTGTGGCAAAGAAATGGAATACAGGAGAGGAGGGACTGACGGTGCCGGAAATCGGAGTGCAGACAAGAAACATAATAGACGACGCCTGTCCCAAGTGTGGTTTTGATGAACTCGCTCGGGCAGGCTTTTCCTGTGCGGATTTCAGCCTGAACACATATCTGGTCAGTAAAGAGCTGTACCAGGGGAGAAAGGACGGCTTTTTTGACCGCCCTCTCGATGAGCTGCGGGCCTTTTTCTCCCCGCACAGGGAGGCGGCGCGGGCGGCAGGAATTCGGATTCACCAGATGCATATGCCCTATCCCTGCTATATCCCTTGGGGGAGCGTTTCTCTCAACGAATATCTGTGGAAGGAGCTGTCCCCGAAATGCCTCGAGCTCTGTGCTTTTTTTGAATGCCGCTATCTGGTGGTCCATGGCTTTAAGCTGGCTGACAGACTGGGCTCCGAGGCGGCGGAGTGGGAGCTGACCGAGCAGTGGCTACGGGAGCTTGCTCCTTTGGCGCGGGAGCTCGGGATCATGCTGTGCATCGAGAACCTGTACATCGACGTAGACGGCCGTCTGGTCGAAGGGCCGTGCTGCGATGCGAAGAAAGCGGCCGAGCGGATCGACCGTCTGAACGAGGACTTTCATGCCGAGGTATTCGGCTTCTGCTTTGACGCTGGCCATGCCAACCTGGTGGGCCTTGACTTTTTTTCCTTCCTGACCACACTCGGAAAACGGATCAAGGTGCTGCATCTCCATGACAATGACGGGATCGCCGATCTGCATCAGCTTCCGTTCACGTTTTCGCAGGGTAACGACAATCTGCCTTCGGCCGACTGGGAGGGGTTCCTTCGGGGGCTGCGTGCGATCGGCTTTGACGGTGTGCTGAATTTTGAGACCGGACCGGTTCTGGCCGCGTTCCCTGACGTCATGCGGTCCCGGGTGCTGCGCTTTATTGCACAGATCGGGGAATATTTTGCAGGAGAGCTGGAAGGAGAGAAATAGCTATGTTTCGTGCGCTCCGGCAGGCGGCCTGGTTTTTATTGAATCTGCTTGTTATCCTCACCATACTGGGCCTGGCCGCCGCGGGATTGAGCTGGAAATACGTTGTCTGTCCCATCTATGAAGAATACAGGCAGGGGGCCGCGGCCCTCGTGGAAACGAGCAGGCCGGAGGATTTTTTGCGGGGCGGGCCAAGCTATGTGTACGCGGCCGACGGGACACTGCTCGCGCGGCTTTGCGGGGATGAAGACTCCTCGTACCTTCCCTTTGAGGAGATTCCAAAGACGGTGATCGACGCGTTTGTTGCCGTGGAGGACAGGAGCTTTTGGGAGAATCCGGGCTATGATCTGCGGGGGATCCTGCGGGTCGGTGTGGATTTTTTAAGGAGCCGCGGCGCTAAGCTGCATGGCGCGAGCACCATCACGCAGCAGCTTGCGCGCGGACAGTTTTTGAGCCGTGAGGTAACTTTGGAGAGGAAGGCGAGGGAAATCCTCCTGGCATTTGAGCTTACGAAGGCATATTCAAAAGAGCAAATCATGGAGTTTTATGTAAACAGCATCAACTACGCCAACACGTATTACGGCATCGAGGCTGCAGCGCAGGGGTATTTTTCAAAGCCGGCTTCTGCGCTGACGCTCTCCGAGACCGCGTATCTGTGTGCCATTCCCAATTCCCCATCCTATTATAATCCCTATACAGACCCGGAGCATGCCGTCGTGCGCCGCGACAAGATCCTCGCCGGCATGCTGGAATGCGGCTATATTGATGAGACCGACTATGAGCAGGCTGTCCGCGAGGAGATCCGAATCCAAAAGCCGGAGTATCCGTTTTACAATTATGAGACCTCCTATGCCGTCGAATGTGCGGTTCGGGAGCTGATGAAGCAGGGCGGGTTTGCCTTCCGGTACGGAATCCGGGACCGCGGGGAATGGGAGGCGTATCAGGAAAGCTATGCGGCCGCCTATGAAAAGGCCAGGGAGGAGCTGTTCCATGGCGGATACGTGATCCGTACCTCGCTGGAACTCGACAAACAGGCTCGCCTTCAGCAGGCCGTGGACGAAGGGCTCTCCTTTGATACGGAGCTTTCCGGGGATGGAATCTATGCCTTTCAGGGGAGTGCCGCGCTTTTGGACAACGAGACGGGAAAGGTGCTCGCCATCGTAGGCGGACGGACCCAAGAAGCCAGTATGCAGACCTTCAACCGGGCGTTTCAGGGAAACAGGCAGCCGGGCAGCACGATAAAGCCGCTTTTGGTCTATGGCCCGGCCCTCGAAGCAGGCATGACGCCGGATTCCCCGGTAAAGGACATCAGTGTCACACGTGCGAAGGAGCCGGATGTGGATATCAAGACCTTGTCCGGTGCACGCCTGTCCATGCGCCGGGCGCTGGAGAGGAGCCGCAACGGCTGTGCCTACTGGCTGTATGACCAGATCACGCCGGAGCGCGGCATGGAATATCTGAACCAGATGGGATTTGGAGAAATAACGCCGGATGATTATGGTATGTCCGCTTGCCTCGGCGGCCTTACGGTCGGTGTGACCGCGGAGGAAATGGCCGGCGCGTACCGCATCCTTGTCAATTCCGGCTGCTACAAAAAGCCGACCTGTCTCGTATCCATGCAGGACCGGGAGGGGCGGGAGCTCTATCAGGAGGAGGGGGAGACCCGGATTTTTCAGGAACAGACTGCCGACACACTCCTGGACATGCTGAAGGGCGTGATCACGAGAGGGACCGCCTCCTCAATGGGCTGGAGAAGCAGTGTGGAGGCCGCTGGAAAAACCGGGACGACCAATCAGAGCCGGGACGGCTGGTTTTGCGGCATGACCCCCTATTATACGCTCACCGTATGGGTTGGCTATGACACGCCGCGCGAGCTGTCCACGCTTTATGGCGCCACTTATCCCGCCAGAATTTGGAAAGCGGCAATGCAGTCTTTGATCGATGGACTGGAGCCGCGCGCATTCGGAAAAGCGGCGGCGGAGATCGACAATACCCTCTCGGCCCAGGCCAGGGAAGCGATGCTGACCGGGGATTTAGAGCTTGCGACGTCGCTCATCAGCCAGATTGGGGATCCCGCGCTGCGCGAGGCGATGGAACAGGAGCTTGCGGTGATTACGGGCGGAACTGCGGGATAATCGATGCAGTATTTTTGTGAGAAGGAGCAGGTATGGCAAGGACAGTGGGGATTGGAATTCAGAGCTTTGAGAAAATAATGGTAAATTATTGCTTTTATGTCGATAAAACACATTTTGTTAAAGAATGGTGGGAGAGCGGAGATGATGTGACACTGCTCACACGTCCACGGCGCTTCGGAAAGACACTCATGATGAATTTGGTAGAGCATTTCTTTTCGATCGAATATGCCAATCAGGGGGATATTTTCCAGGGGCTTTCTATATGGGCAGATGAAAAGTACCGTAGCATGTGGCTGTCTTTATGTGGATAAGACAGAGTTCATTCGGGAGTGGTGGGAAAATCAGGATGTGGTCACTTTGATTGCCTGTCCCCGCCGTTTTGGAAAACATTGAATATGAGTATGCTGGAGCATTTTTTCTCTGTAGAATATAAAGGACAAGGGGAGATATTTGAAGGTCTCTCTATATGGAATGACAAAACGTATCAGGAACTTCAGGGAACTTATCCGGTGATTGCGCTTAGTTTTGTTGATGTAAAAGAAGTAACATTCCCGGCAGCGAAAGAGAAGATCTGCCAGATTATAAAAATGGTTTTTGGGAAAGTATCGGTTTTTACTGGACAGTGAGGTTCTGGGGGAAGATGAAAAGGAAGATTTCCGCAAGATTTCTGCCGATCCAGGAAGCAGTATGAGCACACTGTCCCTAAAGATGCTGCCTCTTTAGCTTTCCCGTTATTATGGAAAGAAGGTGATCATTCTTCTGGATGAATATGACACACCCATGCAAATCCAAATCTTTTTCGAGCTGTCATGACCGGCATTACAAGAATCAGCAAAGAATCCGTCTTTTTTGATCTGAATAATCTGACACGACCTCCCATGCATATGAGGGCTGCTTTGGTTTTACACAGCAGGAAGTATGGAACGCCTTAGAAGAATATGGCTTTGGATTTGAGAGGAAGAAGTTACTGTTCACGTAGGTCTGCGCATTTTCTGCGCTGACCATAAGAATACGTGGAACAGCCGGCAAATATCCATCACCGCAGGCGATTTATGCATGGATTTTTGCTTGCTGCTGTGAACGGAGTGAACAGCAACAGGAAGAAGGTTCTGATTGGATAATCGGCAAGTAGTTGTTGCTGTTTTAACAGAAACTGTGATAGAATGTATGTGAGAAATACAGATAAAAATATAAGGAAAAATTATGAGAAAACCAGCCTTACCCGATGAAATTTTACTACGCATCCAGCAGCCCGCCCGCTACATCGGCGGCGAGATCAATATGTGCGTCAAGGACCCCAAGTCTGTGGACATCCGCTTTGCCATGTGCTTTCCTGATGTCTATGACATCGGCATGTCGCATCTGGGGATTCAGATTCTTTATGAGATGTTTAACCGACGGGAGGATGTATACTGCGAGCGTGTTTATTCGCCCTGGACCGATCTGGATGCGATCATGAAAAAGGAGCGGATCCCTCTGTTCGCCCTCGAATCGCAGGATCCGGTGCGGGAATTTGATTTTTTAGGCATCACGCTTCAATATGAAATGTGCTATACAAATATCCTGCAGATTTTGGAACTTTCCGGAATCCCGTTCCATGCTGCGGACCGGACCTGGGAGGATCCCATCGTGATCGGGGGCGGTCCCTGCGCGTATAATCCGGAACCGATTGCAGACTTTTTCGACTTATTTTACATCGGCGAGGGAGAGACGGTCTATTTTGATCTTTTGGACGCCTATAAGGAGTCGAGACGCCTTGGCGAAAGCCGTACCATATTTTTGAAAAGGGCTGCCCGGATCTCGGGGATCTATGTGCCGTCGCTCTACGACGTGAGCTACCATGCGGATGGTACGCTTAAGAGCTTTACGCCGAACTGCCCGGAGGCTCCCGCAAAGGTACAAAAGCAGCTTGTCATGGACATGGCCGGCTCCTTTTATCCCGAGAAGCCACTTGTCCCTTTTATTAAAGTTACGCAGGACAGGATCGTCCTGGAAATCATGCGCGGCTGCATCCGCGGCTGCCGGTTCTGCCAGGCCGGGATGGTTTACCGCCCGGTTCGTGAGAAAAATGTGGATGAGCTGAAACATCTGGCCTACCAAATGTTAAAAAACACCGGACATGAGGAAATTTCCTTGAGCTCATTGAGCTCCAGCGATTACAGGAGCTTAGAGGAGCTCGTCTCCTTCCTGATCGAAACCTTTCATGGAAAGGGCGTCAACGTCTCCCTGCCGTCCCTGCGGATTGACGCGTTTTCCCTCGATGTGATGAGCAAGGTACAGGATGTCAAAAAGAGCAGCCTGACCTTTGCGCCCGAGGCTGGTTCCCAAAGGCTCCGCAACGTCATCAACAAGGGGCTCAGTGAGGATGACATTTTAAACGGCGCGACGGAAGCGTTTAAGGGGGGCTGGAACCGGGTCAAGCTGTATTTCATGCTCGGCCTGCCGACGGAGACAATCGAGGATATGGAGGGGATTGCCCTGCTTTCGGAAAAGATTGCCGCCGCCTATTATGATCTGCCCAAGGAGTCGCGCAACGGGCGTGTACAGGTCGTCGCCAGTACCTCCTTCTTTATCCCTAAGCCGTTTACGCCGTTCCAGTGGGCAAAAATGTGCACAAAAGACGAATTCCTGGAAAGGGCCCGCGTGGTCAACCAGAAAATGAAGGAAATGCGCAACCATAAAAGTCTCAAATACAACTGGCATGAGGCCGATGTGTCTGTATTGGAGGGCGTTCTGGCCCGGGGCGACCGGAGAGTGGCGGCCGTCATCGAGGAGGCCTACCGAAACGGTGCACTCTACGACGCCTGGTCGGAATCCTTCCGGAATGAGGTTTGGATGGAGGCGTTCCGAACCTGCGGCGTCAGCCCGGAATTTTATACAACAAGGGAGCGTTCTCTGGACGAGCTTCTCCCCTGGGATTTCATCGACACCGGTGTCACAAAGGAATTTTTGAAGCGGGAATGGCAAAATGCCTTAGAGGAAAAGGTCACAAAAAATTGCCGGGAACAGTGTGCGGGCTGCGGAATCCGGCGGTTCGGGGGAGGTGTCTGCTATGAAGATCCGAATTAAGTTCTCCAAACAAGGCAATATGAAATTCATCGGCCACCTGGACACGATGCGTTTTTTCCAGAAAGCCATACGCCGCACAGGCGTGGACATCCGCTATTCGGAGGGCTTTTCGCCGCATCAGATCATGTCATTCGCGGCGCCGCTCGGTGTAGGGCTCACAGGAAGCGGTGAATATGTGGACATCGAAGTGCTGTCCTCCGGTCCGTCCGCCGAGATGGTGCGCCGCCTCAATGCAGCAATGGCCGAGGGCATGGAAATCATCAGCTTCAAACGGCTGCCAGATTCGGCGGCCAACGCGATGTCGCTTGTGGCCGCCTGTGATTATACGGTGCGGCTGCGGCCGGAATATGAGGACAGGCTGGGAGCCGCATCGGAATTTTTCGCGGGTCTTGACGCATTCCTGGAGAGCGGAGATCTCCATATTATGAAAAAGACCAAAAAGGGCGAAAAGGAGCTGGATCTGCGGCCGCTGATCTTTGAACACAGGCCGGATGAGGAAACCGGCTGCTTTTTAAAGCTTTCTGCCGGAAGCGCGGCGAATATAAAGCCGGAGCTTGTACTGGAAACGTACTGCCTCGCGGCCGGCAGGGAATATAGCCCATTTGCTTTCCAGATCAACAGGCAGGAGGTCTATGCCCTCCAAACGGATGGAGATACAAAAGGGCGACGTTTTATTCCCCTGGAAGCGTTTGGTGAAGACATTGAATAGGCTGATTTTTACGACGCTTCTCGGGCGGATGGCGGCGGCTCTTGTCTCGGAGAACCGGCTCATACAGCTTGAGTTTGCGCCGAAACAGAACGAGGCGGTCGTCGGTACGATCTGCATCGGAAAGGTAAAGAACATCGTACACAATCTTCAGGCGGCCTTCGTAGAATACCGCCCTGGGGTAAACGGCTACTACAGCCTGCGAGGCCGTAAAGGACCGACTCTACGTGTCGGGGACGAAATCACCGTCCAGATTGCCCGGGCTGCAGTGAAGACAAAAGACGCGGTCCTCACGGAGGCGCTCACACTGCCGGGGCGGTACGCCGTCATATCCGCGGGCGATACGCGTCTGGGGATTTCCTCAAAGATTACGGATAAAGACCTGAAAGAACGGATTCGAACACGCTGGGAAGCCCGTTCCCTTGAAGAATTTCCGTTTGGCCTCATTGTGCGCACAAACGCCTGCGAGGCCGGAGAGGAGGCGCTCTGGGAGGAGGCTGGGCTTTTATCCGCGCGCATGGAGAGACTTCTGCAGGCCGCCGCCTCAAGGACCTGTTACAGCGTTCTCTATCAGCCGGAAAGCTTCGCTTTGCGGTTTGTAAAGGATTCCTATACCAATCAGACAGAGGAGATCGTCACGGATATCCCAGAAATCAGCCAGGAGCTTGAGGGGGCTTCTTCAATCCCTGTCCGGCTCTATGACGACGCCTCCTACCCGCTCGTTAAGCTGTACCGCCTGAAAGCGGCATTGGATCATGCGCTCTCTAAGCAGGTATGGCTGAAATCCGGCGGCTATCTGATCATTGAGCCGACCGAAGCAATGACGGTAATTGACGTCAATTCCGGAAAAAATATACAGAAAAAATCACCTGCAGATCTCTATTTAGAGACGAATCTGGAGGCGGCGGCAGAGATTGCGGCGCAGCTTAGGCTTCGCAACCTGTCGGGGATTATCGTGGTTGATTTCATTGACATGGACGGACAGGAGGACAGAGACAGGCTGCTTTCCGTTTTCCGCAGACATCTCATGGCTGATCCGGTCAAAACGGTACTGGTAGACATGACGCCGTTAGGGCTCGTGGAGGTGACGAGAAAAAAGGTAAAGGCGCCGTTACATGAACAGTTGGCGTACTGACGAGGCGTGTGAAAGGCGCTTTGACAGTAAGCCGGCCGTTATCTGACGGAAATTTGACAATTCTTGACAGAACGATGAGGAAATGATATAGTAATTCCGACAGACAGTACAAACACTGTTACACAATGATTCAAATTTTCAGGAGGAAACGTATTATGAGAAAAACCTTAAGCGTATTACTTGCGGCGACAATGATGGCTGCTACGCTGGCCGGCTGCAGTTCTTCCGGCAACGAGACGACCGCAGCAGCGACTACGGCTGCGCCTGCGGAAACGACCGCGGCAGCGGAGACCACCGCAGCGCCCGCAGAAACAACGGCAGCCGCAGCAGAGTCCACGGATGGCAACGAGCTGGCTCTTGTCATCGACGTCGGAACCATTGACGACAAGTCCTTTAATCAGGGCTCCTGGGAGGGCGTAAAGAAATACGGCGACGAAAAGGGAATTTCCTATAAGTATTACAAATCTGCCGAGGCAACCACGGATGCCTTCAAGCAGACCATCGAGCTCGCAATCGAAGGCGGCGCGAAGGTAGTCGTATGCCCGGGCTTCTTATTCGAGGAGCCGATCTTCGACATGCAGGAGCAGTATCCCGATGTCAAATTTATTCTGATTGACGGTGAGCCGCACGATGCGGACTACAACTACAACACCACCGCCAACACGATGCCTGTCCTCTATCAGGAAGACCAGGCCGGCTTCCTTGCCGGCTATGCGGCTGTCAAGGAAGGCTATACGAATCTGGGCTTCATGGGCGGCATGGCGCTCCCGGCCGTGATCCGTTACGGCTACGGATATCTGGCAGGCGCTGAGTATGCGGCACAGGAGATCGGTGCCGATGTCACGGTGACCTATACCTACACCGGAAGCTTTGAGGCCACTCCGGAAGCACAGTCCATGGCAACTGGTTGGTATCAGTCCGGCACAGAAGTTATCTTTGCCTGCGGCGGTGCAGTCGGCAACTCGGTCATGTCCGCAGCAGAAGCGGCAAACGGCAAGGTCATCGGCGTAGACGTTGACCAGTCCTCCGAGTCTGCTACCGTGATTACCTCCGCGATGAAGATGCTGTCCAACTCCGTATACGACGCGATCACCGCAGCCTACGACGGCAGCTTCCCGGGCGGCAAGACCACCGTATTTAACGTAGAAAACGACGGCGTCGGCCTGCCGATGGATACCTCCGTATTCACCACCTTCACCAAAGATGATTACGATGCCGTTTTCGCAAAACTGGTATCCGGCGAGATCACGATCGAGAACGATACCAACAAGGAGCCGTCTGATCTGGGACTTTCCAAGGTGAAGGTTACGGTTGTACAGTAAGAAATAGTAACAAATTAGATTGAATCATAGTTGCGTGGAGCCGCCATTGGAGGGGGCTTTATGCAGACCAGGGCAGACACACGGGGCAGTGCAGCTAGGCTTCGGCGTTTAAAGTTTTAGAGCTTTTTAAACGCCTCGCCAACGGCGCACCGCCCCGTGTGTCTGTCTCGGCCTGCATAAAGCCCCCTCCAATGGCTAGCTACATAGAGAGTCCTTTTCCCTTCCCCCTCCCTTCCTTTGCGGACCTATTGCAGACCCTTAGCGCCCCTACAACACAAAAAAAGGCTTGTACAACCCCATATTTTGTATTAAAATGAAAATAATACAAACCACGAAACGCATGAGGAAATGGAGAAGCTTATGGATTACATTATCGAAATGCTGCACATCACCAAAGAGTTTCCCGGAATCAAGGCCAACGACGACATCACACTCCAGATCGCAAAAGGAGAAATCCACGCTCTCCTGGGAGAAAACGGTGCCGGGAAATCCACTTTGATGAGTGTTCTGTTCGGCCTCTACCAACCCGACGGCGGCTGCATCAAAGTCCGGGGAAAGGATGTCAAAATCAACAATCCCTTAGACGCCAACAGCTTAGGAATCGGTATGGTACACCAGCATTTTAAGCTGGTACACAATTTTACCGTTCTCCAGAACATCGTCCTCGGAAAAGAGGACACCAGAAACGGCATTCTGGAAATGAAAAAAGCCCGCAAAAAGGTCGTAGAGCTGAGCGAAAAATACCACTTATCCGTAGATCCTGACGCGCAGATCCAGGACATCACGGTCGGCATGCAGCAGCGCGTCGAAATCCTGAAAATGCTCTATCGCGACAATGATATCCTGATATTTGACGAACCGACCGCCGTCCTTACGCCCCAGGAGATCGAAGAACTCATGGCGATCATGAAGGAACTGGTCGCAGAGGGCAAATCCATCATCTTCATCACGCATAAGCTCAACGAAATCAAAGCCGTGGCCGACCGCTGCTCGGTCCTGCGGCGTGGAAAATACATCGGTACCGTGGCCGTCACGGATACGGACAAGGAGGCCCTGTCAGAAATGATGGTCGGCCATAAGGTGCAGCTTACGGTTGAAAAAGAGCCTGCAAAGCCCTCGGATGTTGTCCTTGAGGTGACGAATCTTACTCTTCGGGACAAGAAGCAGGGGCACAGCAAGGACGTATTGAAGCATATCACCTTCCAGGTCCGCAAGGGAGAGATCGTCTGCATTGCCGGGATCGACGGTAATGGCCAGACCGAGCTCGTGGAGACCGTCACCGGGATGGCGAAGCCGGATGACGGCACGATCCTTTTAAACGGAGAGGATATCACAAAGAAACCGATCCGCTACCGCAGTACGCACGGCATGTCCCACATTCCGGAAGACCGCCACAAGCACGGTCTTGTCCTGGATTACTCGTTAGAGGACAACCTGGTTCTACAGGAATACTTTGATCCACGTTTCCAAAACCGCGGCTTCATTAAAAAGGATGCCGTTCACGCTTATGCCCGAGAGTTGATTGACCGGTTTGATATTCGAAGCGGGCAGGGCACGGATACGATTGTCCGCAGCATGTCCGGCGGCAACCAACAAAAGGCGATCATCGCGCGGGAGCTCACAAAGGCGCATGACCTTCTCGTGGCCGTCCAGCCGACCCGCGGGCTTGACGTCGGGGCGATCGAATTTATTCACAAGCAGATCGTCAAGGAGCGCGATGAAGGCGCGGCGGTCCTTTTGATCTCTTTAGAGCTCGAGGAGGTCATGAACTTAAGTGACCGCATCCTCGTGATTTACGAGGGAGAGATCGTCGGCGACCTGGATCCGAAAGAGACAACCGTACAGGAGCTTGGACTTTACATGGCCGGCTCCGGAAAAGGAGGGAAATAAGACATGCAAAAGAAACGCGATCATTTAGGCTTTCTCTCCTCCCTGTTTGCCATTTTTGTCGGCCTTCTGGTCGGAATGGTAATCCTCTTAGTCAGCAACCCCGCGCAGGCGTTTCAGGGCTTTTTCACGATTCTGACCGGCCCTGTCACGCATGGCTTAAAGGGCGTCGGCCAGGTATTTTACTATGCGACGCCGATCATTATGACCGGCCTTTCGGTCGGCTTTGCCTTCAAGACCGGCCTTTTCAACATCGGCGCCGCGGGCCAGTTTATCATCGGCGCCTTTGCCGCCATCGTGGTCGGGATCCATGGAAAAGCGCTGGGTTCAGCGCAGTGGATCGTGGCACTCCTGGCCGCAACGATTGCCGGCTTCCTCTGGGGCGCGATCCCTGGTATTTTTAAGGCATGCTTTAATGTCAACGAGGTCATTGCCTGCATCATGACGAACTACATCGGCATGTATCTGGTCAATTATCTGGTGTCCACCAACGCCAGCCTCTATGATAAGATTCGCAACTATTCCAAGGACGTTGCCAAGACAGCCAATATTCCGGGCATGGGACTTGACAAGCTGTTTGAAGGCTCCAGCATCAACGGCGGGTTTTTGATCGCCTTGATCGCCGTTGCGATCATCTATGTCGTTTTACAGAAAACGACCTTCGGCTACGAGCTGAAGGCCGCTGGCTTCAATAAAGACGCCAGCAAATATGCCGGTATGAATGAAAAACGGAACATCATCGTCTCTATGGCAATCGCAGGCGCGTTATCAGGCCTGGGTGGAGCCATGCTCTACCTGGCCGGCTCCGGAAAACACATCGTCATCCAGGATGTGCTCGCGGCCGAGGGCATGAACGGCATCTCCGTGGCGCTTTTAGGGCTGTCCCATCCGATCGGAGTCCTGTTTGCGGGCCTTTTTATCGCTTATATTACGGCGGGCGGATTTTATCTGCAGCTTCTGGATTTCCCGACGGAGATCATTGATATCATCACCGCAGTCATCATTTATTTCTCGGCCTTCTCGCTGTTTGTGCGGGTCTTCCTTTTAAACCTGCAGAAAAAGAGGGAACTCACTCAAAAGGCAAACGAAAAGACAAAAGAAGGGGGGACAGCCGAATGAATACTCTCTACATGGTCATCCAGCAGGCAATGTTCTTCACGATTCCGCTTCTTCTTGTGGCACTTGGCGGAATGTTTTCCGAACGTTCCGGTATCATAAATATTGCGTTAGAGGGCATCATGATCATGGGTGCATTTACCGGCATTTTGTTCATCCATCTGACCACCGGGAAATTAAGCGGCCAGCTCCAGCTTATCCTTGCCATCGTCATCTCCGTGTCGACCGGCATTGTGTTTTCCCTGCTCCATGCCTTTGCCTCCATCAACTTAAAAGCGGATCAGACCATCAGCGGCACAGCTCTTAATATGTTTGCGCCGGCGTTTGCGATCTTTGTCGCGAGACGGATCACGGGTACGCAGCAGATTCAGTTTACGAATACGTTCCGCATCGCGTCGGTGCCAGTGCTTGGCGATATTCCGGTGATCGGGAACATGTTCTTTCAAAACACGTATATTACGACATACTTAGGCTTTATCATTCTGATTGTTTCGATTGTCGTGCTGTTCTATACGCGCTTCGGCCTGCGCCTGCGCTCCTGCGGCGAGCACCCGCAGGCGGCGGATTCGGTCGGAATCAACGTCTATCATATGCAGTATGCCGGCGTCATAATTTCAGGCGCTTTGGCAGGGCTTGGCGGCCTGGTCTTCGTCGTGCCGACCTCGACAAATTTTAATGCGAGCGTGGCCGGTTATGGTTTCCTGGCGCTGGCCGTGTTGATCTTTGGACAGTGGCATCCGGTGAAGATCTTCGGTGCCTCCGTATTTTTCGGCCTGATGAAGACCATCGCGGCCACCTACTCGGCGATCCCGGTTTTGAGTACCAGCGGCATTCCGAGCTATGTTTACAAGATGGTTCCGTATCTTGCGACGCTGGCTGTGCTTATGTTTACCTCGAAAAATTCCCAAGCCCCGAAGGCCGAGGGTATCCCCTACGACAAGGGCGCAAGGTGATATTTGAAATTTGGCGGATGCTGAATTTACCGGAATTTTCGCAAGATAGTACTGGCCTTGGCAGAGGTTTTGGCCGTACAGCAGCGGGCAGGCAGACGAATCGCCCTGGCAGGCTGATACTCTGCGGCAGCCGGATCGTCTGCCTGGCAGCATGTTAACAGCGGTATCATATTTCAGAAAGGATACATTTTTATGATTTCTTCCAGTTATTTCGATCACACCATTCTAAAACCGGACGCCACAGAAGCCATGGTTGCCAAGGTTTGTACTGAGGCGCTTCAGTATGGGTTTGCGTCGGTCTGTGTAAACCAGTATTATACGCGTTTCGTTGCCGAAAAGCTTGCGGGCTCCTCCGTCAAGGTCTGTACTGTGGTCGGCTTCCCGCTCGGCATGACAACGACGGCCGTCAAGGTGATGGAGACGAAAGCGGCCATCACGGACGGTGCACAGGAGATCGACATGGTGATCAACGTCGGTGCGTTAAAAGACCAAAAATTTGATTATGTGAAAGAGGAGATTCGTTCCCTCAAGGAGACCTGTGGATCGGATATTGTTTTAAAGGTGATTTTGGAGACCTGTCTCTTAACAAAGGAGGAGATTGCCAAAGCCTGTGAGCTTTCAAAGGCGGCGGGAGCCGATTTTGTGAAGACTTCCACCGGTTTTTCAAGCGGCGGTGCGAAAGTGGAGGATGTGGCTTTGATGCGAAAGACCGTAGGGCAGGAGATGGGTGTCAAGGCGTCCGGAGGCATCCACACGGCCGAAGATGCGAAAGCCATGCTTGACGCCGGCGCGAGCCGCCTGGGGACGAGCGCGACGCTGGCGATTATCAGCCAGTAACGGCGGCCTGGAGACGTGATTAAACAATGAATGATCCCGCACCTGATATACCAGATATTCTGCCAGAACGTGTCTGAAAGAATGAATTTTCAGACGCGCTCTAGGAATGCGGGATAAAAAATAGCAGGATAAGAAGTAAAAGGAGAGTATAAGAGCATGAAACTGAAAGGCTGTGTCGCAATGTTTACGGTTGTCGCAATGCTGGTGGCTTCCTGCACTCCGGCCTATGCGGATCAATAGGTAGAAAAGAACGGAGAATGGTACTGCCAGGATGACAACGGGCAGCCGCTGCGCAATACCGTATCCTATGTCGGATACTATGTGGATTTCCGCGGAAATTTTGTCTCGTTAAGAAATACGGAGGGAATCGACCGGGATCGGGAAATAAGCAGTAATTTCTACTTTAAATATCTGGAAACAGGCGATCCCAAATATTTAAACGGCAGCGAATACATTTCTTCAAAGCCGTGTCCAACCGACCCGCAGGCGGAAGGATATCACAGAGCTGAAAAATTGTATGAAAACTATTATGGTTGTGCAAACGGAATTTGGGGACCCACGAACAGAAGTACATGGACAAACGGATGGATGAATTTTGGCCCCAACAATAGCAATAGGGTCTACAAAGTTCCATTCCCCTATCCGGATCCCACAACGACCTACTCGCTGATTTCCAAGCGGGACGTCTACCGGATTTACAAGAAATTTCTGGATGCGGCAACGGCCGGGACGGAGAACATGCCTGAAAGGGAGCTGGCCCTGCACATGCTGGACTTTGTAAAAAAGCAGCTTACCTACAGCTACAGTGAGGAGAAATCGAATCTGGCGGGCGGGCATACGAATACAGATATGGTTTTGACGCTTCTTGCCAGCTCTGGCGTATATGCCAATTACAGCTATATGTATCAAATTTTATGCAAAACGGTCGGGCTGGAATGCGAAATTGAGGAGACACCTCCGTAAGGGGGGATCGTCATGGCTGGAACCTGGTACGGGTAGACGGGACCTGGTATCATGTGGACGCAACCTGGGCCGACACGGACCGGAGGTATGACGGGTTAATGGAAGAATGCCCGCACATGGGGAGCAGTTGTCAGATGGTTCTGTATCCGAATCGGTTTCAGTAAAGCGAGGCCGGTTATGCGGTCGGACTTATATGATGCAGCCCTGGTTTTGGGCCAACAAGGAAAGATTATGGAAAAGGGGGGACTTTCATGGCGGAATGTATCTTAATTGGCATCGCGGGCGGCACGGGAAGCGGGAAAACGACGCTGGCGGACCGTCTCGTACAGAGCTTTGGTGCGGACGAGGTCAGCATTCTCCGGCATGACAACTATTACAGGCGTCATAACGAGCTTTCCTATGAGGAGCGCTGCAAATTAAACTACGACCATCCAAACGCCTTTGATACAGAGCTTTTATGCGAACATATTCAAAAGCTCAAGCGTGGCGAGTCCGTCGCCATGCCGCTCTACGATTACGCAGCGCACAACCGTTCCGATCAGACCGTCGTGGTGCATCCGGCCCCCGTGCTCGTCCTGGAAGGGATTTTGATCTTTGCGGAGCAGAGGCTCTGCGAGCTGATGGACATCCGCATTTTTGTGGATACCGACGCTGACGTGCGGATTTTGAGACGCATTGCCCGGGATGTAAGGGAGCGGGGCCGCTCGCTTGAGAGCGTTATCACCCAATATCTGACGACGGTCAAGCCCATGCACGACCAGTTTGTCGAGCCGAGCAAACGGCGGGCGGACATTATCATCCCGGAGGGCGGAAAAAATCCGGTCGCGTTAGAAATGCTGATCGAACGAGTACGAAAACATTTGAACGAATAAGAAAAAGTAGTTGACATGCCGCGTCCTGGATGTTATATTTATCTAGTATGCCGCACAGCGAGGTTTACAAGACTTTTTGTAGAGTGCTCTCTCAAAAGACACCGAAGCTGGCGAGTAATGATAATAGGAGGTGCAATATGTACGCGATTATTGCAACTGGCGGTAAGCAGTACAAGGTTGCCGAGGGCGACAGCATCAGAATCGAAAAACTCGATGCAGAGGTTGGTTCTGCCGTTACGTTCGATCAGGTACTGGCAGTAAACAACGGTGAGCTTACCATCGGATGCCCGACCGTAGGCGGCGCCACCGTTTCCGCAACTGTGGAAAAGGTCGGTAAGGGCAAAAAAGTTATCGTTTACAAGTATAAGCGCAAGACCGGCTATCACAAGAAAAACGGTCACAGACAGCTTTATACGCAGGTCAAGATCGACAAGATTAACGCTTAATCAGGAAAATATGATTCAGGTAATCATCTTGCGTGACAGGGAACGGTCCATAAGGGGAATCGAGCTCCATGGACATGCTGGCTATGCAGAGTACGGACAGGATGTGATTTGTGCTGCTGTCTCCGCACTGGCGATCAACATGGCCAATTCTGTTGAACGGCTCACAGACGATCCCTTCAAGGGAAGCGTGGGAGAGGAAGACGGAAGCTTTTCTTTTTCCTTTACCGATACCGTAAGCCCCGAGTCACAGCTCCTCATGAGCTCCCTGATCCTCGGACTCGAGACGATCCGGGATACCTACGGAGCAGAATATATTCATTTTCGATTCAGGGAGGTGTAACCGATATGTTTAAGATGAACCTTCAGTTGTTTGCACACAAGAAGGGCGTCGGCTCTACCAAAAACGGCAGAGATTCCGAGTCTAAACGCCTTGGAGCAAAGAGAGCGGATGGTCAGTTCGTGTTAGCCGGAAACATTCTCTACAGACAGCGCGGGACCAAGATCCATCCGGGTCTTAATGTAGGCCGCGGCGGCGACGATACCCTGTTTGCAAAGGTAGACGGCGTTGTGAAGTTTGAGAGGAAGGGCAGAGACAAAAAGCAGGTTTCTGTATATCCGAGAGCGATCAACGAATAAGAACGGCAAAGCTCCATACCTTATGTATGGGGCTTTTTTGTCTTATAGGAAATTTCGAAGGAATTTCCTATAAGACAAAGGGGGCCCTGCCGGGCCGGGATGCGCAGAGCCTGCCCCAACGAAGTACGGCCTCGCACGGAATGAAGTCACTACGCACTAAAGAAGATGTGACTGCTGACGCAGCCGCGGGGTCTGACCCAGCAAAGCACGTTTTCATGCGAAGTGAGGTCACTCTGGCGCGAGTGTGCGCAGGGCGCACACTTTTTTAATCTTATAGGAAATTCGAATTCCTCCGAAATTATGTCAATAGAAAGGAACATTTACCATGTTTACAGACAGGGCAAAGGTATTTATTAAATCGGGCGACGGCGGAAACGGCCATGTGAGCTTCCGCAGAGAGCTTTATGTTCCGAGCGGCGGTCCTGATGGCGGCGACGGCGGTAAGGGCGGTGACATCATTTTTGAGGTTGATAAGGGCTTAAATACATTAACAGATTTCCGCCATGTGAGAAAATATGTGGCGGAAAGCGGAAAAGAGGGCGGAAAACGCCGCTGCCATGGAGCCAACGGAAATGATCTGGTTATCAAGGTGCCGGAGGGAACCGTTGTTAAGGATTTTGAGAGCGGTAAAATCATCACGGACATGTCCGGCGATAACCGCCGTGAGGTGGTCGTAAGAGGCGGCAGGGGCGGACTCGGCAACATGCATTATGCGACCTCCACCATGCAGGTCCCCAAATATGCGCAGCCGGGACAGCCAGGGCAGGAGCTCTGGATTCAGCTCGAGCTCAAGGTGATTGCCGATGTGGGTCTGGTTGGCTTTCCAAACGTGGGAAAATCAACGCTTCTTTCGCGTGTTTCCAATGCGCGTCCCAAGATCGCCAATTATCATTTTACGACATTGAATCCACATCTTGGCGTCGTGGATCTCGGCGACGGGAACGGCTTCGTCATGGCCGATATCCCTGGGTTGATCGAAGGCGCATCCGACGGTGCGGGATTGGGGCATGACTTCCTGCGCCACATCGAACGGACAAAGATGCTCCTGCATGTCGTGGACGCCGCCTCGGTCGAGGGTCGGGACCCGGTTTCGGATATCCACAGCATCATGGCCGAGCTTCGTGCCTATAATCCGTCTCTTTTGGAACTTCCACAGGCAATTGCGGCCAACAAGCTGGACGCCGTTTATGAGGGAGATGCGGACTCGTTAAAGGCGATCCGTGAGGAATTCGAACCTCTGGGGATTCCTGTATTCGGGATTTCGGCGGTAAGTGGTGAAGGGGTATCCGCATTGCTGCATCACCTTTTTGAGGTGCTTAAAACCATAGACCGGACTCCCAAAATCTTTGAAAAGGAATTTGAGATCGAATACCAAGCAGATAAGAGCCTTCCCTATACGGTTGAGCGGGCGGAGGATGGTGCTTTCGTCGTGGAGGGACCACGGATCGACAAAATGCTTGGTTATACCAATCTGGATTCTGAGAAGGGTTTTGACTTCTTCCAAAAATTCCTGAAGCAGAACGGAATTCTTGACGATCTGGAAAAGGCCGGGATCCAGGAGGGGGATACAGTCCGCATGTATGGATTGGAGTTTGACTACTACAAATAGAAATTGCCTGACAAATGCACGCAGAATGGAGGAAATGATGACAAGCAAACAGAGAGCATACCTGAAAGGGCTTGCCATGACCATGGATCCGATCTTGCAGATCGGAAAGTCCAGTCTGACGCCGGAAATCACACAGGCAGTAGCCGAGGCGTTGGCTGCACGGGAGCTTATCAAGATTCACGTGTTAAAAAACTGTATGGAGGATGGGAAGGAGCTGGCCGCAACCCTTGCAGAGCGCACACGCTCACAGGTCGTCCAGGTAATTGGCCGGATGATTGTCCTGTATCGGCCGGCAAAAGAGGAGAAGGACCGGAAAATCGTTCTTCCCTGATGGGAAATAAACTCCCGGATTCCGAGAGTACACCGGAAAGGAGATCGCATGAAACGGATCGGCATTATGGGCGGAACCTTCGACCCAGTCCACAACGGTCATCTGCTGCTTGGAAGGCAGGCGCACCTGGAGTATGGGCTTGAAGAAATCTGGTTCATGCCTTCCCATATCCCGCCGCATAAAAAAAATCAGTTTGTCACGGACGGAGAGGACCGTATGCGGATGCTTGCCCTTGCGCTTGAAGAATATCCGTATTGCCTGGTTTCGGACTTTGAGATGAAGCGGGAGGGCAATACGTATACGACACAGACATTGGCACTTTTAAAGCAGGCGTATCCAAAGAATCGTTTTTTCTTTATCATAGGGGCCGACTCCCTGTTTCAGATCGAAACCTGGTATGAGCCGGCCAAGGTCATGGCGCAGGTCCCGCTCCTCGTTTCCGGACGGGAATATGAGGGAAGCGTCCGCTCATTTGAGGAGCAGATCGCGTATCTAAAGGCCAAATATGGAGCTGATATTTCTATTCTGCATAATAAAGAGACAGATATTGCCTCCAAACAGATCCGCATGCGGGTCGCTGGCGGAGAAGACATTTGTGGGCTTGTCCCTGAAAAGGTGGCCGCCTATATCAGAGAACGCCACCTGTACAGGAATACGGAATCAATATAGGCTTAAGGGAGCTGTCATGGCATGGATGAGAAGATTTTAAAAATCAGAAAACATTTGAAGAAAAAGCTGGATCCATATCGGTATGAACATACGCTTGGCGTCGCGCTTACATGTCAGGCGTTGGCGATGCGGTACGGATTTGATTTGGAGAAGGCGGAGTTAGCCGGTCTTCTGCATGACTGTGCAAAACGTTTTGATGGCAGAGTCATGCTGGAAAAATGTGAACGGCATGGAATCGTGGTGAGTGAAGGAGAAAGACGCGATCCATCCCTGCTTCATGCAAAACTGGGTGCATGGTATGCAAAAGAAAAGTACGGTGTGACGGATGTAGAGATCCTTTCTGCGATTGCCTGCCACACGACAGGAAAGCCCGGTATGACTCTTTTGGATAAGATATTGTATGTAGCTGATTATATTGAACCGCGCAGAAACAAAGCAGACAATCTCACTGAAATGAGGCGGCTGGCCTTTCTGGACCTGGATCTGGCCTGCTTAAAAATCATGGAGCACATTCTTTCGTATCTGGAAAGCCGTGACTGCTCGATTGATGCAATGACTGTAGCTGCATGTGTCGATATGCGGCGGATCGTAAAGGAGGGAGCCGACTGCCGGCTCGAAGCAAAAAAGGAGGAAATGACAGATGAATCAACAGGCAAAAGAAATGGTAAAAATTGCCGCCGCCGCTCTGGAGGAGAAAAAAGGCGAGGATATAAAGGTTATTGATATTGAGGGCGTGACCGTCATCGCCGATTATTTTGTGCTGGCAAGCGCCTCCAATGCCAATCAGACACAGGCGCTCGTGGACAATGTGGAAGAAAAGCTTTTTGCTGCTGGCTACGAATGCCGTCAGAAAGAGGGAAACGCAAGCTCTACCTGGGTTCTTCTGGACTATGGTGATGTGATTGTCCATGTATTTTCCAAAGAGGATCGGCTGTTTTATGATTTGGAACGGATCTGGAGAGACGGAAAAATTGTGGAATCCGTGGATACACTGTAGGGCACGTGTGCGCCAGTACAGAATCGAATCATGCGCCTGCGATCGCCATAGAGGCAAAGGCGTTCCATGCTTGTCAAAAAGATTTACGGACCGGTGCGGCAAATGGCTGAGAAGCTGCCGCACTGGTTTTTTGACGGTTTATTCCTAATAATCCGGTGCTTTTTTGATATCTGTTTCGTCAATTTGGTGATATCCTACTAAAAGAAACTGAGATGTTTTCGTCGAATTCACATATAAAGGCAAGGAGAAATATGTCCTATGATTCATTTACTTTTAGCTATAATCTATCTGTCCTTCATCAGTCTGGGACTGCCGGATTCCCTTCTTGGAGCAGCCTGGCCGTCTGTTTATCGGGACTTTTGTGTTCCGATCTCATATGCGGGGATCATATCCATGATCATTGCAGCGGGAACCGTTATTTCCAGTCTGCAGAGTGATCGACTCACGAAAAAATTCGGAACAGGGCTTGTCACGACGGCCAGCGTAGCGATGACGGCAGTCGCACTGCTTGGTTTTTCTGCCAGCCATTCTTTTTGGCAGCTCTGCCTGTGGGCTGTCCCATATGGTCTTGGCGCGGGCAGCGTCGATGCCTCCCTGAATAACTATGTAGCACTGCATTTTGCTAGTCGTCATATGAGCTGGCTACACTGTATGTGGGGGATCGGAGCGTCTGTTGGGCCGTATATTATGGGGCGGACGCTTAGTGGGGGATATGGCTGGAATACCGGCTACTGTCTGATCGCAGTGCTGCAGCTTGTGTTGACGGGAATTCTGCTCGCCGGCCTTCCACTTTGGAAAAAAGCTACAACACCAAGCCCTCGTGAAGCAGGAACAGAGGAAAAAAAGGCTCTTACTCTGGGAGATATTTTAAAGCTTCCCGGAGCAAAAGAGGTCATGGCAGCATTTTTCTGTTACAGTGCTATTGAACAGACGACAGGCCTATGGGCCAGCAGTTATTTGACTCTGGAAAAAGGGATCTCTGCAGAAGCGGCAGCCGGATGTGCCAGCCTATTTTTTATCGGAATTACCGTTGGACGAGCACTTGGCGGCTTTCTGACAATGCGGTTTGATGATACACAGATGATTCGCCTGGGGCAGGGGATTATTGCCTTTGGCGTTATGATTCTTCTGATTCCGTCAGGAGAGCTTTTATCCCGGATCGGATTGATCCTTATTGGTCTTGGATGTGCCCCGATCTATCCCTGTATAATTCATTCCACGCCAAGCCATTTTGGAGCAGACCGTTCGCAGGCGGTTATCGGCGTTCAGATGGCCAGCGCCTATGTCGGAACCAGCCTGATGCCCCCTTTGTTTGGTATCCTTGCAAGTGCATTCGGTATGGAGTTGTTTCCTGTGTATTTGTCTGTTGTACTTATTTTGATGATTTTCATGCATGAGCGCTTATTAAAAAAGGCTTAAGTAAGAACCTTATAAGGAAATTTATAGGGAAGCAGTGAATCAGTAAATGATTGTCCCTTTTTAACATCTCGGTTGTTTCCTAATAAAAAAGGGATTAAATATACACATAGCAACCCGAATCTTAAAATGGGAGAAATAATTTGCTGCTTTTTTATGAGGGAATAGTTTTTCAAAAGCGGTTATTCTCTATTGTCCTTTTCTAAAAAAGGCAGACGCATATTTTCAGGAACTTTCAGGGTATCATAAAAGTTTTAATTGACAAAGCAGTGAAGTACGATTGTAACGAAATTTTTTCAGAGGCAGAGGAGCATCAATATATACAAAGCTGACATAGATGTCAGTAAAGACAAACGGTGATATATTTGTGTTGACGCGCAGAGAGATTGTAAATATTTTGGTTATCAGCACAGTGGCCGCAGGAAAATATCGAAGATTATCTTCCGATTCCGGCTGAAATGCTTCCTCCAATTTTAGAAGCCCGTCTGCAGAATCTCAGTTTTTTGGCAATTCTGCAAACAGGCTTTCTGGATAGTATACCCCCTATACGTGCCCGTTCATCCAGTATAGGCGGCACGAAATACCTTTCTATTGTCTTGCAAAAATCTAGTGAAATAAACGCCCGCTATCTATGCTTCTATGCGCGCCTGCAAAGCTAAACATAGCCCCCACTACGCCGTCACTTTGCAGGTGCACAGATAACACAGACATTCGGCACTTATTTTTGCATTATTTTCGCAAGGCAGAAATAGCTTTTCAATATATTATCTGAAAAGAAACGTGTGATGTCATATACTTCTTTGCGAGACGAATCGAGAAAAGCAGCGCACATTCTATCTATTTTTCCACAATATTAGACAGATCAATTCATCATCCGGAAAAGCCCGATTACCTTGCCGAGAATCTGGACTTCATCTACGATAATCGGTTCCATTGTTGAATTTTCCGGCTGCAGACGAATATGACCGTCTTCTCTGTAAAAGGTCTTTACCGTCGCAGAATCCTCAAGCAGCGCCACTACCATATCTCCGTTCTGAGCCGTTGGCTGCTTCGCAACGATTACCTTATCATTATTCAGAATACCAGCCTCTACCATGCTTTCTCCCTTTACCTTCAGCATAAAAACTTCCTTATTAGGAAGCATTTCAGCCGGAATCGGAAGATAGTCTTCGATATTTTCCTGCGCTAAAATCGGTATTCCTGCGGCCACTGTGCCGATAACCGGAATATTTACAACCTCTCTGCGCGTCAACGCAAATTCATCATCAAGAATCTCTATTGTACGCGGCTTCGTCGGGTCTCTGCGAATGTAGCCATTTTCCTCCAGGGTCTCCAAATGAGAGTGAACCGAGGAGGTAGATTTAAGATGGACTGCCTCGCAGATCTCCCGCACAGACGGCGGATATCCCTTTTTTAAAATCGTTTCTTTAATATATCCTAAAATCTCTTTCTGCTTTTCTGTGATCTTTCCCTTGCTCATTCAAGCTCCTCCTTTTTAATGCCTGGCATTTTATCCCTTTAAGGGATATATCCGATTTACCCGAGAATTGCCTTTCCTTCGGTAAGATATAAACTGGCACCTTATCATCTTTATTTGTGATTATAGCACATCTTCAGAAAAAAAGCAAACTTTTGTTCGGAAAATTTCAAAAAAGATTGACAAACGTATGTTTGTAATATATAATATTTTTAGAACAAACGTTTCAAAACATATGTTTGCAAAGGAGGCCTGAAGATGAAAAAATATCTGTTTCTTCTGTTTATTTGTATGATGTTCATGTCCTGCTTTTTTGGAAAAACACTCGTTCTGGCAGGAGAGGAGGAAAAGGATGGACCATGCAGACGCTACTATACGACAATCACAGTCCAAAAAGGCGATTCCCTCTGGTCCATTGCAAAAACATACAGTCAAGGCTCTGAGCTTGGCATACGCGAATATATTCAAGAGCTAAAAACGATCAATGGGATGGCTTCCGATCGAATTAATGCAGGTGACTATATTACGATCGTTTATTTTCCGGAGCAGCCCAAGGAGTCCCCAGAACCAGAATGAACTTACTTCCAAAAGGGTAATTAAGATTCCTCTCTGAGACGTACCTTATTTCTGGCACTGCGGCGGCGTTCATCCTCTAGGGCGGCATAATGCTTTTTGGTTGTATTGACATCATTATGTCCAAGGACTGACGCTACCAAATAAATATCTCCGGTTTCCCGGTAAAGATTTGTACCATAAGTACTGCGCAGCTTGTGTGGTGTGATTTTTTTTAATGGGGTCACCAGCCTGGAATATTTTTTGACAAGTTTTTCCACACTGCGTACATTAATGCGTTTGCGCTGCATGGAAAGGAACAATGCCTCCTCATGCCCAGGAAACGCATCCATCTGTTCACGTTCCATTATATATTGTTCCAGCGTATTGCAGACCTCATCACTGAAATAAACAACGGCTTCTTTGCCTCCTTTCCGGAATATCCGGATTCCACAGGCATCCAAATCCACATCCGTCAGGTTAAGCCCAACACATTCCGAAACCCGAATTCCCGTACCCAAAAGGAGGGACAGCATTGCCAAATCCCGCACACGGGTTCGCTCATGATAGATTTTCTGCTTTTCAGTCAATTGCTCGCCTTCCTCCACAAGATCAAGAAGGCGGGCAATTTCATCAATTTCCAGCCGAATAATTTCCTTTTCGTGCAGCTTTGGCATCCGAAGAAGTGCTGCAACATTCCTTTCAATCCGCTGATTGCGATAAAAATAATTATAAAAGCTCCGCAGGGAGGCAACCTTGCGCATAATTCCCCGTTCTGTATTGATAACATCTGTGCCTTCCAGAGAAGGATGACATTTCAAATACTCCAGATATTCCTCCAGATCTGTAATGGTGAGCTGCTCCAGAATTGAAAGCGGGAGAGAGCGGTAGTCCATACCGGCCACAGCCGAATTTTCCTGCCTGAGAAATTCAAAAAAAATCCGCAGATCATACGCATATGCGATCCTGGTCCGTGTGGATGTCTGTGGTTCAATACCGCGAAAAAAATCTGCGCAGAAATCCGGAAGCTCCTTAATAAGCATGCGAAGATGTTTAATGTTTTCAATATCCTTTTGCTCATGGTAAGAGAGTGCAGACATGATAAAAAACCTCCTTCTTAATCACGAACTGACCAGCCCGGGATATTTCCGGTCAAAATGGCATGAAAAAAGCGTTCTTTCACGCCTGGGTTTTCCAGATTCAAAGTTTTTAACAAACTTTTAACATATTCTCGTTTGGTTTTTCCGTCTGCAGGGCAGGGATTTTTGCACACGGGCAGAGAGTATTTATTTTTAAATCCAATAACCTCTGCCTCCGTGACATACATAAGCGGCCGAATCACGGTAAGTTCCATACGATCCAGCCAGATCTTCGGAGCGAATGTATAGAAGCGCCCCTCATAAATCAGTGAAAGAAGCATAGTCTCGATTATATCATCTCTATGATGTGCATATGCAATCTTGTTGCAGCCCATTTCTTTTGCAGCCGTATTCAGTGCTCCTTTGCGCAGCTTGGCACAGAGTGAACACGGGTTTGATTCTTTTCGAGTCTCAAAAACAATTTGCGCAACGTCTGTGGGAAGAATTTTGTAAGGAATCGATAGCTGTTCACAAAAGGTCTGTATCGCGTTAAAATCCTGATTTCCAAACCCCAAATCAACCGTAATCGCACAAAGTGAAAACGGCTTCGAATAAAAGCGCTGTAGATTTTTTAACGCACACAACAAAGCCAGACTATCCTTACCTCCCGAAACCCCGACCGCAATCCTGTCATTTTCATCAATAAGCTGATAATCATCAACCGCCTTACGGACAAGACTTAAAAGCCTCTGTAACTTCATAAAATGATCCTTTCAGTATGTATTTTCTTGAAAGCCGCTGATATAGCAGTACATTAAACTATTCGCGAAAGAATAGTTTAACGAATAGTTAACGGTACTTTTATAGGATAACGCGAAATTTAAGGATTGTCAAGGAAAGGATGGGAAAAGTCATGAAAAGAACGAAACAGGTGATATCTGTCTTTCTTAGTGTTGTTCTTTGTGTGGCTTTTTCGTTTGCCTCCTTGGCGGATGTGGCTTCAGGCAGTAATGCGTTCTTGGTTCCACCTGCATCTTATGGTGGAGCTATGCCGTTCTCGTCGGTCGGTTCTTATGAGAATACAGTTGTTTATACTGGAATTAATGTCAATGTCGTATATACAGATACCTTAACAGATCGTACGTTTAATAAATGGGTCCCTTTATCCTCTGATGGTTCCTTTCATGTTTCTGTTTCTAAAACAGATTACATTTCACAAGTTGCATTCTATATGTATAACAAAAATATCCCTTCCCCTGGCAACTATGTGTTTGGGTTTGATTTTTCTTCTGATTTTACTATGACCGTTACGAATGTGGCTCTCGCTACGGTAAGGGATACAGATAATGCTTCCCGGATAAAGGATTTCATGAAACTCCCATTCCTTACCGCTCATGGGGATTTTTATACAGAACCTAAGTTAATACAGCTTACAAGCTTAACATATTTTGCCCCCTACTTTGACATTAAAGGCACTTCCCTGCATGATGTGGGCGGGTCTGTTCGGTTCAGTTTTACCCCATCTTCGGATTCCTCCGGAGAATCTACGGTTGGTACGAATACATCAACACAGGATTATCAGAATAATGTTTCAAACTCTATTAGCAATATTTCTTCTTCCGTTGGAAATATGTCTTCCAGCCTTGAGAATGCTGCGGAAAGTTTGGATTATATCTCCCAGTCCCAAAACCTGATTATCAAAGGGATTGATAACATAATCCTCCATATCTCCGATCAGCTCTATGCCTTTTGGGATCAGCTTTATAATCTGATTCATGTCCCTACCATGGCAAAGCTCCAGGAGATTTTAGAAGCGATTAAGAACATGAATTTAAATGTTGATGTAGACCTGGACGAATTAAAGTCTGCCATCTCCCGCCTGCAAACCTCGGTTGTAAATCAGATTGCTTCCAGTACCAATACGCAGATCAATAATGACAATAAGCTCTCCCAAGAGCAAATAAACAATGACAATCAGAATACGGATACCCTTGCAAACGGCTATGACAATGCTTCTATGAATGCCGATAAGGATAAGTTGGACGCGGCTCTTTCCGAATATGAGTCCGCAGAAAACCAACTGTTTGACGATGCAAAGGGGCATATTAAGGGGTTTGATTTTAAAGACGGTTTAAATGAGATTGTTGGCCCCCTTACGGATATATCCTATTTCCTTTCTGGTATCTTTACCGGGATCGGCTCCATGAATATCGCGGTCAGCTTCTCTCTCACTCTCTCGGTTGCCCTGGTTCTCATTGGTTGGTACCGTTTTAAAGGGGGTGGATAAATGTTTCAATTCTTTTCCTCGATCGCTGGCTTTATTACTTCGATTGTTGGATACGTGGTCGGCATGTTTTCCATGCTCGTGGATCTGCTTTTGTCCATGGCAAAGGCCGTTGTCTGGCTGTTTGCCTGTATTGCCTATCTTCCACCGTTCTTAACGGCTTTTGTGCTTGTGCCCGTATCACTTGCCATTATTTTCCAGGTCATGAATAAGGGGTCTTAGGTATGAGAGAATTTATCGAATTCTGTCTTCTGATTTTAAAAGAGTTGATAAGCAGCTTGTTTGCAGTCGATATAGGCGGGTATTCCTTTGGGGCGTTTTTAACGGCTACGATCGTGATTTCGGTCTTTATCTCCTCTCTCGTGATCCGTTTTCGCAATACCGATGTGCAGGCCCCCACGCGCCCGCCTAAGAATAAAGGAAAGAAAGGATAGGTTTTGATGTATGGAATTGTTCGTTGTTCGGTTTTTATACCTGTTTTCGCTTTTTGTTTGGTCTTTCTGTTTCGGTTCCCTTCTTACGCGGATGTGGTGGCATCTTCCAGCGATGCTCCCTTTGAGGCTTCGTCCAATCTACCAGAAGATATGTTTGAAGCTGAAGGCAGTGAAGTCTCTGTGGAGGTTTATTCTTCTGATGATGCCGGCTCCCCTCTGGCGATTGTTCCGGATAACCTCGTTAATTGTGTACGGTTTGATGTTCGGATATCTGGTACTGACTATATACTGCTCCTGCCGTCTGTTTATGAATCCAGTGTTATGGTAGACGCAGACGGATATTTATGGAACATGACTGCCAGTCAGATTCAGGGGAGGCTTTTTAGGGGCTCTTTCTCTCCCACTGCCGATACCGGCATACTCCTCTATCTCGCTCCCTGCCTCGGCAATAACTTCCAGACAAACCGTGATTATGGAAGCCCGAACTATATACGCAACTATTATTGGAGTTCAAACCGCCTGACTTATACAACCACTTATGTGACGGTACAGGTGGAAAAGTCCTATCACCTGTATCAATCCGGCGATCTGCTCCGTTACGTACTCATTTTCCTCGCCGCCTGCTCCCTGATCTGTCTCTGGAAGCGCGCTGCCCGGTAGAAAGAAGGTGATTTTTTGTTTATTGATAAACTGGTTGCATTAATCGGGGAAGTCCCGTCTCAATTCGAACCACTTTTATATGTCATGGGCCTGGTTGCGTTCCTCTGGCTTTGTGACGGCGTTTTTTATCTCTGCCGGTTCCTTGTAGGGGGTGGGCATTAATGTTTGAGGAAGTCGCTCCTGTCGTCACATGGATTTTTTCGGAGACGTCTAAGCTTGTCTCGTTTGTATGGGGCGCCGGCTGGATCGGCGTCATACTCATCTGTCTCCCACTCGCTAAGCGGGTTGTGGATATATTTAAAAAACTGTTTTAGGAGGTGTTTTCATGAAACGTGTAGTTACATGGTTTCGCGCAAAGCTTCGGGATAAGCGGGTTCAGGTGGCTGTCACTACAGGCGGCCTGACTGTCCTTTCTGCGTTCCCGTCCCTTGCGGCCGATCCGGTTGCAGGCGATCTTGGTACGTTTACCACGACGCTTACAACGCTGGCTGCGTGGCTCTGGAATGAGGTTGGCTTATTCTGTTCCTTTGTGCTGGCGCAGCCGATGCTTATGTTGGCGCTCTCGATTCCCTTCGTGGGCATGATCGTCAATTTCTTCCTTCGGATTTTTAAGTCCGTCTGATTGGAGGGGCTTTCACGCCCCTTCTTTTTTGGGAGGTTTTTATGGGAGAATTTTTAAATGCATTTGCAGACGTTTTTCTTTACCCGGTGAATCCGGAATATTTTTCTTCATTTGATGAAAATCCGGTCATGACGGTCCTTTGCGTGGTCCTTCTGGGAATTGGAATTTCCGGTATTACAAGGAAGTTGTTTGAGGTGCTTTTTTTATGAAATTTTTCATCTGTGTTGAGCTTTTGGCTCTTTTTGTATTCCTGTTTATTGCTTATCACATGATAAAGTACCGGAACCCGTATCAGCTTTATATGGTATTCGGTAAGAAGGGCTCCGGCAAGACTACACTCATGACAAAGCTGGCTCTTAAATACCGGAAAAAGGGCTGGGAGGTATTCGCCAATACAGAGATTCCTGGCTGCTATCTTTTTCGAATAGAGGAGTTCGGCCGGATCCGGTTTCCGGACAATTCTCTCGTATTGGTTGATGAGGTTGGCCTTATCTGGGATAACCGGAATTTTAAGTCCTTCCCGGAGCATGTGAAGGTGTATTTCAAGTATCAGAGGCAGTATAAAAACGTGGTCTATCTCTTTTCCCAGTCCTTTGACGTGGATAAAAAGATACGGGATTTAACGGACCATTTGTACATTGTGCAGAACATGTTCAACTGTTTTTCTATCGCCAGACGTGTCACGAAGAAGCTGACGGTTGTCCATGCGGATAAATCCGCACAGGGGGAAAGCAAGATCGTGGACGATTATAACATTGATCCCCTCTGGCAATGTTTTTTCGGCTCTGTGATTGTGACGTATATCCCGCACTGGGCGAATTATTTTAAAAGCTTTAACCCTCCCCCACTCCCGGAGCATCAGTTAGAGAGAATGCCGGACGTGGAGAAACGGCCCGGCGCGTTGGCGCGGGCCGTGGCGGAGCGGAAGGCATTCCTTGGTAAGCTGAATCGGAAGTAGCGATTCTTTTCTACTTGACAGTAGAAACACTTAAGCGTAAGGGCTGGTTTTATATGATTTACGGGGGTAGATATGTATAATTTAAAAGTCGAGTCGTTTCCGTCCGGTACGGTCCGGGTGAATTATTATGAATATGGGATTCATAAAGAAACAAGAACAGAGAAACCAGAAATGGAGACAGAACCGTTTGAGGGTACTTGTGTCCGTGTTGTAAAGTCTCTTGTACCGGATACAGAACACTCCTCATATGTCTCTATGGCCCGTACCCGTAAAATGGTCTACAACTATGCCCTCTCGAATGGCTGGGACTGGTTTGTTACGATGACCTTCAGTCCGAAAAAGGTGGATCGTTACAACTATACAGAATGCTCGAAAAAACTTAAGAGCTTTATAGATGCTGCAAGAAGAATCTGCCCCGACATGCGCTATATCTTTGTGCCTGAGCTTCATAAAGATGGAGCGTTTCATTTCCATGGCTTACTGGCTGACTGCCCTGCTTTAGAATTTGTCTTTTCCGGAAAAGTTAAGAATAAGCGCCGTGTGTTTAATATCCCCGGGTTTTCCTACGGATTTACGACGGCTACAAAGGTATCGGATTCTAAGAAATCTGCGAATTATCTTTCCAAGTACATAACAAAAGACCTCTGCTCCGTCTCCCCGAATAAGAAACGGTACTGGGCCTCCCGGAACTTAGAGCTTCCAGAGGTTACAGAGGTCTTTGTATCCTTTGGCGCGGATACAGAGGAGATTTTAGACAACATCTTTGATCTTTCTTCCTACTATAAAAGGATCCTGAATCCATACAATGGCAGCCATTCGCACTTTTTTGAGTTCCCGCCTGGCTCTGGGATTACGATTGAAAACTTTGCTCCATGGACGATTGCATTGATTGCGTGAAGAATTGTTATACAATAAAAGCTTCAGCGGCGCTGATCCGGCCTCCTGAAGCTGATATTGTCTGAATTGTTTGGAATTATTTAGCCTTTGGTAAGATTCCTTTGGCTTCCAATACATCAATTAACGTTTCCATTTCATCATTTAAATAATGAATATCTTTTCTTATGGCTCGTTCTGATGTTTTATGTTCGAGTCTTAATGTGTCTATTTTTATTTCTAAGTCTTCTAATTTTTTGTTAATTGGGTATATGAGTGTTCGCATAGCGTCTAGCATTTCCTGATCGGTCATGGCAAAATACTCCTTTCGTGTTTATGGGGATATTGTAACGTCTCTGGAAGTATAAGTCAATATATTTTACTATTCTATACCCCCCCATCGACATTTTTCGACATGTCTGTTTTAATAAGGTCGTTTATATAGGAGTTGAGGGACTTATATCCTTTGGCGCGCCAATGTTCTTCTATGGTTGCTTTTTGGCCTTTGGGGACATTAAAGATGCATCGGTCATAATTTTCTTTTTGAAATTTCTGGATATATTTTGCTTGGTTGAATTCTCCCATGATTTATTCTCCTTACATATTGTCACTAATGTACAAATTTTCTTCTCACATTTTGTCACTAATGTCAATATACATTATGTCACTAATGCGTTATATTATACTTAAGATAAACAAGATACTGTAGCAGTGAGAAGACATTTCCCATGTCTAGCAATGAGAACGGATTCTTGTTTATCATAACGATTATTAGCGCAACTTCCCTTTGATAAAGAAGATAACTGCCGTAAACAAACCAATTTTCCAAAAAGCCGGCAGCGTTATCAGGGTATGTGCGGCTGATAATAAGCTTTCCATGTTTCACCTCCTCTCAGGTTGATGCGTGGAGCCTGCGGCAGGCAGCTTCCATCTGTTTGCCGCAACCCCCCAAAATAAGTATAGCACACCAAAGCCCTTGTATTCAAGCGGTACTTTCCCGGCTTCATTGGAAAACCGGGACACAAAAAATATTGTATTGCACGCGTGGCAAGTTTGTCGGTTTCCGTAAGTGTAGAAAGGAGTTGTATTGTTCACAAAAGAAATAAAAAACTTTGAGGAGCAAGGAATACCATATGAAATTCCATCTCCGCCGTGTGATAATTGCTCCTATGCTGAGTGGTATGATCTTTATGGCGTAATGGTTTATGCGTGCGATATGTCGCACTGCTATTTAGCGGATGAGGAATATTATTTATAACATTATTTACAAAGCACGCGTGGCAAGCCTGACCGGCCCCCGTAAGTGCGGAAAGGAAATCTATGACAAAAGCAGAAAGAGATGTCTTTGAAGACAAGTACTATCATTTATGTATGGACTACGATGTAATAAACGATCCCCCTGGGCCTGTTCATTACATGCAGGCTTCCGCTTCCTTGAAAATTGAAGGAGCGATGGAAGTTCTGGAAGCTTTAGCGCCAGAGTTTGGAATCACAGAACAGGATTTACTTGCTCTGCGTCATTGTGCAATGGCAGAATATTTTGATTTATAGGAGGATTTTCAATGAAATATGCACTTTTAGGAATCCGTCGTGACATGTCGTTTGAAACAAAGGAAGGCGGAAAGATTCAGGGAGCGAAACTGTATGTAAGCTGTGAGGATAGCCGTGTCCAGGGAGTAATGACGGATTCCTTTTTTATTTCAACAAACGCATCTGCATTTGGCGATCTGAACGCCTTATCGCCTGGAATCAACGTGGATATCGTATTCAATCGCTATGGAAAGATCGACCGCATAGCGGCAATGAAATAACTGTGGCTGCTGTCAAGGCCGCCCGCAGGGCGTTCATTTAAGCCTTGACAGCAAAGAAAAAAATAAAATAGAGATAGGGGTCGAAAGAGACGCACTCTCTCTTTCGGCCCCTTGACTATAAAACGGAAGTAGCGGTCGAGAACGACTAGAGGAGAGAATAAAAATGGAAGTCTTTGACGATTTGACAATCTTATTTTTGCATCGTTTGATCTGCCGCCGGATCGACGAACTATCCGGATCGGCCCGTCGATGTGAAACATACATAAGCCGTGGAATTGATCGTTATGAAAAATTAGCCGTCCTGGAAGCGGAAATAAATACCCTTTCCGACTTTCGAGAACGGCTTGTACATGAAATCGCCCTTCGGAACCTTTTGAAGGACTTTACTTTATAATCTTAAGCAACTGTAGCAAATAAGAATAGTTTAACGAATAGTTAATGCTACTTTTATAGGATACTGCGGATTTAAGCCATTGTCAAGTCTTCTATGATTGAAAAATTGAAAACTGCTTGCCCAAAAACACTTTTCCTGATAAAATAGTCAGGGATTAAAATCAGTCTGATAAAGGAGTAAACTACGATATGAGCATGGCGGGAGTTTTTGCAAATACGGCTACGGTTATAATCGGGAGCCTCTTGGGAATAATTTTTCGTAAAGGAATTCCGGAGCGTGTCACGACGGCGGTCATGACAGGGCTTGGATTATGTACGATTTATATTGGAATTTCCGGGGCACTTGAAGGGAAAAATGTGTTGATTGCAATCGCTTCCATTGTTTTTGGCTCTATTATTGGGACGCTGTTTGACATTGATCAGGCAATCAGTAATCTAGGCCTTTTCGTTGAAACAAAGTTTCAGCGTGGAACAGACGGCCATATCTCAATCGCTGAAGGATTTGTAACAGCAAGTCTTTTATTCTGCGTTGGCGCTATGACGATTAATGGCTCCCTGAATGCCGGCATTTTTGGGAATAACAGTCTCCTCTATACCAAAGCCACTCTCGATCTGTTTTCCTCATCAATGCTGGCGGCCAGTCTGGGGATCGGTGTGCTTTTTTCTGCTGTCTTTGTTTTTATATTTCAGGGAATGATTGTCTTATTTGCCGGTTTTCTGGCTCCTGTCATGACAGAGGCGGCAATCGCTGAGATGACATGCACGGGCTCTCTCATCATCATTGCCATCGGCATGAATTTGACTGGAATTACTAAAATCAAGGTTGCCAACTACCTGCCTGCAATTGCTTTGGCTCCTGCATTTACATGGATCATCGGTTTGTTCTGAATTCTGCCTTTGTTGAATCAGACCCAGTACCTCCTGGGCCGTCCGTCAAGAACTCGTTCTCTTAGTATGACGACCAGGCCCATCACACTATACCCTCAGTGTGCAAGGGGACATTTTTGGTTTACTGAGAGTAAAAAGGGGTGTTACCAAATAGAGAAGGAATTCCCTGATATTTGGTAACACCCCTTTTTATGTCAGATTGTAAATTAAAGTTCGATCTTATAATCCGGAGAACCGACACCGTTTACTGCATAATAAGCCGCGCTGTCCTCCAGTTTAACGTAAACCTCAATCGTCTTAATATCTGCGGCCTTGTTGCCAAGAGCCACATACGCCTTTTTGGCTGCGGATACCAGACTTTTTTCCGTATATTCCTTACCTGCAAACTGAACGCAAAGAGAGCTCTTAATGGCCTTCGGTGCCGTTTTTGCGGCCAGAGCCTTCTTTGGCGCCTTCTTCGGCTCAGCGGTCTTTTCAACCGCTTCCGTATCCTTCGCCTCTGCCTCGGCCGTGCTCTCCGCCTTCACTTCAACAGCGGGGGCAACAGTCTTGGCTGCAGCCGTCTTTTTCTCAACAGGCTTCACTCCAGCCATTCCCTTTTTCGTTGCCATAATCATATCCTCCTAAAAATCATTTCTTTCTAAGCCGGCATCCCTAGCTGTCATTGTTTTATGCATTATGCGGTCTTATTAACATCTTCAGAAGAATTATAAGCCCTCTGGCAAAGTTTGTCAATCTATTGGCAAAGTTCCCTTGACATTTCTCCATTATTAACAATTTTTTCCATGAATCCACGTGGTTATTGTTCCAATTTAAAGTTCGGAATCACTTCACTCCAGCTCGAGATTCCAATAATCTTCTTTGCAAACTCTGTATAACGCAGCGACTGTTTTGTGTCAATATATTTGAAAACTTGATAAATATTTTTCGGCATTACCGCAATCACCTTATCCGGCCTGGACATATCAACGGTCCAAAGCCCAAACGCACAGCCCGTATCAACCTCAACAATCGAGTCTACCTGGCGGCTGATGATAAACGCGTCAATATAAGGATTGTTGTCTACCAGATAATAAGCATAAGCAAACGCCGCCGCCTGGATGTCATATATATTGCCTCGGGTCGGGCTGATGGAGGTAAAGCCCTGCTCCGAAAAAATCACATGACGAACCTCTCCGCTCGTCGTCAGAAAATGATTCTGCTGAAGATAATCCGTCAGAATATGAATGTTCTTCAGGCTTACAATCGGAGAATCAACTGATTCAGTCAGCATACTGGAATCGTCATCCCAAAACTCCGGCTCCGTCATCGGATATGGGTACGGATGATAGGCCAGCCCCCATTCAATGTTCCCCTCGGAACGGATTCCTTCATTAAATACATCGAGGAAATCTCTGGCCGAATACCAGAGATTCGTATTCTCCTTCTTCCATAAATAATCGGTCGAAAAGAAAACTCTGGCGTTTTTATTGTGACTCTTGATCGCCGTATAGGCCACACGGAACGCACGCTCAAATCGCTTTGAATATTCCTCAAGCCCCATCGCACCTACATAGTTCCAGGTCTGGTTGTTGACCTCATTTCCTACCACCCAGTTGGAAACCCGGCCGTACTGGTCAAATTTTCCCGAGTAACGTTCTGCCATGAACGAGAAAAGCGCCCGCGTCGTTTCATATCCCTGCTCTGTGATCACGTTAAAGCCATAATAATTCGCGGTTGACTCTTGAATCCCCGGTTCATGCAGCTCCGGGTAAGCATCATTCCAGCCGTTTAACAGAATTGCTGTCACGATGATGCCCTTTCCAGAAAAAGCACTGATCATCTTGTCAAATTTGGTAATCTCTGCTTCGTTGAAATGGTAGACCTTACCGTTATAACGGTATTCCAGATTTCCACCCAACAGGTGATGATACGGAATATTCACGATCGTGTGCTTTACACCAAGCTCCATCGCATCGCCAAGCATGTCAAGCTCAATCAAAAGCCCCTTTTTACTCATGGCTTCCGGGTACTCCTCCGCATAGAGCGCCACATCACCCGGATTTGTCACATAGATGGAATTGCTGATCTCATAGTATGTATTCTGAATCTTAACTGCCACGACAAAACGGGAATACAGCCGCGTATCCGCTGCATCCCAGCTGTAAGGCAGCGAAAAACTCAGTTTCTCTCCCTTATTGCACCATGCGGCATAATCCGTCCGTCCGCCGATCTTACTTTCATATGGATGCAATTCAAACAGATAATAATAGCCGTCGTCTGCAATCTCCCCTTCCTCTAACGTTCCGCTTTTCGCCGTTCCGGAAACTGCAATGCTATCTCCGTTCTCCACGGTACATGAGGTCAACGTCGCCCTGTCGTAGGACGCAAAACTTGTAAATACGCCGAATGCGGCGCAAAGTAGGATACACAGCGTCAACATAACACTGCCTTTCAGCAGATTTTTCTTATCCATTCATGTTCCTGCCTTTCAATATTTTGTGAAAATCATGTGTCAACAGGCGCACCCTCCTAGAGCGTATCTGAAAATTCATTCCCTTCATCTGCACGCCCCACTTCGCGGTATATTGGGCCCAAAATCACTTAACGTAGCCCACTACGCCGCGCTCATTTGGGCCAAATCTCCCACAAAGTGGAACGCACATCTGACGGAAAGCAATTTTCAGACACGCTCTGGCAAACAAAAAACGGAGACGCCAAATCAAAGCTCTTTTGAGATTATAGCATCCATCTCTTACAATACAATTAGTAAATTTTTACATTTTTTTTACAAAAACAGGGTAATTTTCCGCGTTGCTCAATTGTGAAAAAATATGCTCTTTGCGCACGGTCTCACGCCGGAGTACCCCAACGAAGCACGAGTCCCTGCTTCGTTGGATCAGCCCCCGCGGTTACGCCAGCATCATCTTCCTTAGCGCGTAGTTACCTCACTCCGTGTGAGGCCGCACTCCGTTGGGGCAGGCTCTGTGCATCCCGGCCCGACAGGGCCTTTTATCATACAGAAAATTTCGGAGAAGTTTCCTATATGATAAAAAAGGCAACACCATTTACCGCCGCATGTATAAGAATCGGCAGAAATACAGTTTGACTCCGTTCCATCGCAAGAGCCAGAAAAAGCCCCATGAAAAAGCCGTAAAGCCCCTGTCTGAGGTCGGCATGGTACAGGCCAAATGCGGCGGCCGAGATAAACGCGGCGCCCCGGGCAGGAAACAGCTCCTTAAGTCGGCCGTAAAGCACACCGCGGAAGAAAAGCTCCTCCAAAAGCGGCGAAGCAAGAAGGAGAACCAATAGCTGCAGCCAAAGCCGTCCTGCAAAAAGTGTTTCCTCTACAAAGGAATCTACAAACAGCCCCAAGCGGTTAAAAATGCCATAGGCAAGCGCCAGGGACAGACAAACGCCAGCGGCCGCAAATACGCCCGCCGACACGATGGAAATTCGTTTTTCTCCGCGGAATACCCGATCCTCCCGGTAAAAAACAAGCAGGACCGGAACCGCCAAAAGGCTCCGAAACAGGGTATCCCACAAAATGATTTCTTCCCCGAAAATAGTGGTCTGCATAAGCGGCAGTTCGACCAAACAGGCTGCCGCCAGGCAGACAAACACGGGCACCAGGAGGCGCCGGATCCGTATTTTCACAACCGTCTCTCCTTATTTAAACACCAGGACCGACTTTCCAAGGACGTCATAGTTGGAGACAGGATTATCTGTCCCGTTTACCTGCTTTAAGGCCCGAAGCCCTGAGAGCGGTGATACATCCGTCACATAGTTATCCGAAAAATCAATTGCCTGCAGTGACTCAAGAGATGTCGCAAAATCCAGGTTTGTCAGTTCATTTTCTTTTAAGGAGAGCCGTTTTAATCCCTTGAGCTTGGAGAGGAACGACAAGTTTTCCACAAAATTCACGTCATCCCAGTTCACATAGACGATGCCGCCGCCCCCGGAAACATTTACATTTTTATACAGTTTCATATGGTCGGCGGAAAGCTCCTCAAGGACAGAATTTTCTGCAATTTTATCAAAATTAATTTCACACTGCATGCCACTTATATTGATGCGCTTAACGGCGGGCAGATTGAAAATGCCAGAAATATCTCCGTAAGTCGCAGTCCCGTGAAGGTCAACGGATTCCAGCGCCGTAAGCTTTGGAATGAAACTGTAATCCTGCTCCATCGCACCAAAGGTCGTACAGGTGAGTGATTTGAGGTTTGCAAGTCCGGACAGGTTCCCGGGCTCATCAACGGGACAGCTATCTAATGTGAGCGTGGTCAGGCTGCCCATATTCTGCAGGAATTTCAATTTCTTGAAGCCTTCCAGATACAGCTCCTCCACCGCCGTAAGCCCTGAAAGATCAGGCTCCGGACAGCCATAGGGCAGATCAAGCGTCAGCTTTTTCAGCCCCGTAAGGGAAGCGGCCGCACCCATGTCCTTCAACTCATCGCAGCTTACCACAGAAAGCTCCAGAAGGCCCGAAAGGTCCTTGACCGGTTCCAGAGACAGAAATTCTCCGTACTCCAGGCTCAGTGACTGCAGAGCACTCATTTTTGAGACAAAGCCGATGTCCCGAAGATTTTTTGAGCGGATACTCACGCTCTCCAGCCACGGCATCATGCCAAGCGTGGAAAAGTCCATGGTTTCATCATACATATCCAGTTCCAGCGCTTTCAAAGAGGCCGCCTGCACAAGCTGTTTTTCATCCGAGAGCGTACCGTCTATGACGAGCGTCTCCAGATTCGGAAATTTTTCCAGGCCTTTTAGGCTGATCGGATCATTTGTCAGACTGGCCCATTTGATCTTTGACGGGTCTTCCACGAGTGCGGCAATCTCCTCCAGACTGCTGAAATAACCGCGCAGGCCAATGATCGAAAGCCCGGACAGATCTTCCTTAGAAAGCGACTGATTCGCCCCCACAAAGGTCAGGTTTGAAAAAGCAGGAAGACAGGAAAGCTCCGGGCCTCTGTAATCGTCCCGTGGGAATTCCAGCCATGTAAGCTCGGCCTCCGGGTTGGAAATTGGATCCTCGAAACCATAACCGATCCGCCAGACATCCATTCCCGAACCAAATTCGAGCCAGACAATCCTGGACAGCTCGGCATCCGTAAGGGAATCCACCGGTTTTTCAAACACAACCGTACAAAAATCCGTCATCAGCCCTCCAGCCTGCAGTTCCTCAAGCGCCGCCTCTTTCGCCGTCTTTGCGGCTGGCTTTGCCGAGGCAGATTCTTTTGCCGCCCCGGAGCTGCCCTTTGTGCCTGCCTGGCTTCCGGCTGTAGTCTTTCCTGCGGCCTCTGCGGCCGCCTGATTCATCTTAAAACGCTCATAGAGCTCCGGACCATGCCAAATCAGAAGAATTACGCCAAAAGCGACCGTCATCGCCACTCCGCGCTTCCACCCATAGGGCTCCCAGCCGTTTTCCTTTGACTTGGGGATCTCAACCGGCGTGTAATCAATCCTTTTTAGCTGGGGCGCCTCCATGCCCTTCTCTGTCTCCAGTGTAAACCGCGTATGGCAGTATTCACATTCCGCAATATTGGGGTTCTTTTCGTCAATCTTCAGGCTGCCTCCGCAGGCAGCACATTTTAACTCCGTAATTTTCATGTCCGTTCAGCCTCCTGTTTCATGCGTCGTTCAAGAATCTGATTATGTAAATCAATGACCTCCTCAAAGCCTCTGACCGCGTCAAAACGGCGGCCCTCACAGGCAAAGAAATGTGTGGTGACGAGCCCCGGATTGCATCGCTCCAGCATTTTTATGATCTCATCCGACGGCTCCTGCATGGCCGGTATCCACATATAGGGCCTCGTCTTGTCCGTCGAATAGGCGACGAATGCATGATCATATCCGCCATCCTCACGGATAAACTGATCCGTATAGAAGCAGGCCACCATATCTTCCAAGCGGTACAGATACTGCGCGGTTCCCGGCATTTTCAAATAGTTTTCGGTGAGAAACCCCATTTCCTTCAGACTGGCGTTGTCCATACTTTTTTCAAATGCCAAAAGCACAGTCCCGGGCTGCTTGAATTCTCTGTCCGCCTGTAGGAGATCAGCCCTGGAAAGCCCTGTTTTTTCCTCCCAGACCTCTTGCCATTTGCTCAACCGGTTCTTCTCCAGGATCAATCCGCCGGCAGATAAAAGCCCTCCCGGCACCGCCATCGCCACTCCCAGCCAAAGGGCCGTCGTCCTGTCAATGCCCATCGGCACAGCATACAAAAGAATTCCCACAAGAAAGAGCAACAGACCGCCTATGATAAGTCCTCTCTTAGCTCCGGCAGTCCTGTACATATATTTTAACACACTGCCGTCCTTCTGCATCTTTTTTTTCAGCCGCTCCTCTGGTGCGAATATCATAGTCCTTTCCTCCTCTGGAACTGTTCCACGAAACCATTAAAATCATACCACTTTTAGACGGATTTCGCAACTGCTACATTGCCGTTGTCATTTCTCTTTATCCCTCTCCATATATTATAGGAAAAAACAGGTTTCTCACATGATGCATCTGCCAAAAAAACGAACTATAAAGCGTGCCGGCCGTCTTCTATTTTTATTTGCGGCCGCCTATTTCTCCGGAGCAGGGTTTTCCGCGACGATCAGCCGCCATCTCCCCCCTGTGGCCGTGACTCCCGAGGCTGTCGCGGCCGCTGCGGACGGGAACTGGGGCTTGAGCTTTCAGCAGGAGGGAAAACCACCTGTTGCCAATGCCACGGTCGACGAACTTGGACAATATAATGCCCTGTATGCCGGACCGGAAGATAAAAAGGTGCTCTATTTAACCTTTGATGCCGGTTATGAGAACGGCAACACACCGGCGATTCTCGATGCCTTAAAAAAGCACCATGCGCCTGCCGCTTTTTTCGTGGTTGGAAATTATCTTGAGACCAGCCCCGAGCTTGTAAAGCGCATGCGTGCGGAGGGGCACGTCGTCGCCAACCATACATATCATCACCCGGATATGTCCAAAATTTCCACCAAAGAAGCGTTTCAGAAGGAATTGTCCGATCTGGAGAAGTTATATGCCGAAATTACCGGGGATACCATGCCGAAATATTACCGGCCGCCTCAGGGAAAATACAGTGAAGCCAATTTACAGATGGCAAAGGAATTGGGATACCATACCTTTTTTTGGAGCCTTGCATATGTAGACTGGTACCAGGATAAGCAGCCCACGCACGAGGAGGCGTTTAAAAAACTTTTGGGCCGCATCCATCCGGGCGCCGTGGTTCTTTTGCACAGTACCTCCTCCACCAATGCACAAATTCTTGACGAGCTTTTGACAAAGTGGGAAGAAATGGGATACACGTTCCGTTCCATAGAGGAATTGGTGCCATAAAAGGAAAATAAAATACAGGTTGCCTGATTCCCATTTGGTCTGCTATAATGGAATTAGGCAAAAGTTTTCACGCGAAAGACAAGAAATCATAAAAAGGAGTGCATACATATGGCAAAATCAAAGGTTTACTTTACCGATTTCCGCACGGTCGCTTTCGGAGACGGACTTACGGCAAAATTACAGAAGCTCTGTAAAAAGGCCGGTATCGCAGATCTTGATATGGACGGAAAATTTGTCGCAATTAAGCTGCATTTTGGCGAGCTGGGCAATATCAGCTATCTGCGGCCTAATTATGCGAGAGCCGTCGCAGACCTCGTAAAGGAATTTGGCGGAAAGCCCTTCCTTACCGACTGCAATACCATGTATCCGGGAAGCCGAAAAAATGCCCTGGAGCACCTGGAATGTGCCTGGCAGAACGGCTTCACGCCGTTAACCGTTGGCTGCCCTATCCTGATCGGCGACGGTCTTAAGGGAACCGATGACATCGAGGTCCCGGTTGAGGGCGGCGAGTTTGTCAAAAAAGCAAAGATCGGCCGCGCTGTCATGGATGCCGACGTATTTATCAGCCTGACGCACTTTAAGGGGCATGAAATGACCGGCTTTGGCGGAGCAATTAAAAACATCGGTATGGGATGCGGCTCCCGCGCCGGAAAAACCGACCAGCACAGCGGCGGAAAGCCCCACATTATCGCGGAGGAATGCCGTGGCTGCAAACGCTGCCAAAGAGAATGTGCAAATGGCGGACTTGTTTTCGATGTCGGCAAGAAAAAGATGACCGTAAATAAGGACAACTGCGTAGGCTGCGGCCGCTGTCTGGGCGCCTGCAATTTTGATGCGATCGCTTTCGACAATGAGAATGCCAATGAGGTCCTGAACTGCAAGATGGCTGAGTATACCAAGGCTGTCGTGGACGGCCGCCCGAACTTCCATATTTCCCTGGTCGTCGACGTCTCCCCGAACTGTGACTGCCACTGCGAAAATGACGCGCCGATCCTGCCGAATATCGGCATGTTCGCGTCCTTTGACCCGCTGGCCCTTGACCAGGCCTGTGTGGATGCCTGCCTGGCCGCTGACCCGCTTCCCCACAGTCAGCTTGCAGAACACTTGGCTGCTCCGGATTTTCATGACCATCATGACCACTTTACCAACTCCTCACCGGAGTCCGAGTGGAAAAGCTGCCTGGAACATGCAGAAAAAATCAGGCTTGGAAGCCGTGAATATGAACTGATCCGAAGCTGAATTAAGAAATAAGAATTGGCGGCCATATTGTGAAGTTGTTCACAGCATGGCCGTCGGTTTTATGTCCTCAAAATACTCTGTCTTCCCACCAGCTTTCCTTCAGTCCGGCTCCACGATCCGATACCCCACACCCACTTCTGTAAAAATATACTGTGGCTGCGCCGGATTCTTCTCGATCTTCCTGCGGATGTTTGCCATATTGACCCGGAGAATCCGATTGTCGTTTTTCATGTTTGGCCCCCAAATCTCCCGGATGATCGTATCATACGTAATCACCTTACCCGCGTATTTTCCCAGCAGGCTGACAATCTTATATTCGTTTTGTGTCAGATTTGCATCTACACCGTCCACGAAAACCCGGTGTTTGTCATAATCAATCAAAAGGCCGCCCGAGGAAAAAAGCCCCGTCTGCTGTCCGCTCTGATTCAGTCCGGTGCGCGTATGACGGATCGCAGTCCGGATGCGTGCGAGAAGCTCGGAAGTCCCAAACGGCTTTGTGATGTAGTCATCGGCCCCCAGATCGAGCGCTTCCACCTTATCCTTTTCGTGCGTGCGCGCTGAGACCACTAGCACCGGCATCGACGACCACTCACGTACGCTCTTTAAAATGTGCAGACCATCCATGTCCGGCAGCCCCAGATCAAGAAGCACCACATCCGGGCACTGGGAGGTAATCATGCTGTAGGCCTCAGAACCAGTATGCGCCAGCAGCACATCGTAATGATTTGCCTCCAGAACCGTCTTGAAAAAATTACAGATCCGCCTGTCATCCTCAACCACGAGGATCCTGTCTTTGATTTCCATACAGCCTCCCTATTCCTTTGGCAGCCAGAACGAGACTCTGGCTCCGCCTGTCTTTCTGTTTTCCGCCGCCATGTTTCCCTTGTGTGCCCGGACGATACTCATGCAAACGGAAAGCCCGATTCCCATGTTCCGTTTGGAATCCGAAGTACGCTCACTCTCCGACTGAAGAGTTCCCTCAAAGAGTCTTGGTAAAAGCGACTCCCTTATTCCCTGGCCATTATCCTCGACTGCAAACGAAACCGTCTCTCCCACATTCTCCACGATAATTGTAATCTCCGTTGTACCGTGTCCGTGCAGTACCGCATTTTCTAAAAGATTTACCAGCACCTGTTCGATTAAAATCCCATCCATGGGAACCAGAACGACCTCCTGGGGAAGTTTAACAGAAAGCCGAATCTCCGGAAACCGTTTTTTAAATTTTACGACTGCGCTGCTGATGATCTCCTCCGCCAGCTCCTCCTGCTTATCAATCCGCGCTCCATCCTCCCCGATGCGGGTGATCGAAAGCAGGTTTTCCACGATCCGGATCAGCCACTGCGCCTCGGCACGAATGTCTTTTACGAGCTCCAGCCGGTTTTCGGATGTAAGCATATCATAATTTTCGATGATTCCCGAGGCTGAGGCCACGATGGAGGTTAGAGGAGTCCGAATGTCATGCGAGACGGCCCGAAGGAGATTGCCCCGCATTTTTTCTTTTTCTGCCTCCAGCCATACCTCCTCCTGCTTTTTGATCCGCGTGGTCATCGCACTGACACTGCAGGCGACGGCAAGCATAACGCCGAAGGTGATGGAATATCCTGTGAGTGTAAAATTTAGTTCAAAATACGGGTAAGTAAACACATAATTTACTCCGGCAACTGCAACCATTGAACTGACGATCCCGTAGACATATCCGTCCGTAAATCGGGAGACGAACAGAACCGCAAGCACGAAGACAAGCGGAACATGCGTATCCGACGGGGAAAAACGATTCAAAATCAGGCAGAGCGTAGTGGCGCAGGCCAGAATCGCAGTGGTTGTTAGGAGATTTTTTATGAACAGATATTTCATTTTTGGCATGTGTGTTCTCCGATCAAACAGGTTGAAGCCGGGCTTTGGATGTGCACGATTTGCCTGGGAAGCTGTGCTCCCTTTGGTTGGACGCAAATCGGCGTCTTCCGAGATTATACCACAATTCCTTGTTAAAATTCCGTTAAAAAACGAGCCTTTTTTTAGGCTCGTTGTGGAGTGGTTCATGTAGGTTTATGGAGGCCGCCGTATGCTTTGGATACATGCATGACCGTGAGTCGGTCTTCCTTCACACAGAATTTAATCTCGTAGCCCGCAAAGGTCATGCCATAAAGGCGGGCAGGGTCATGCTGATAGGAAGGGCGGGGATCCTGGGACAGGACAGAAACAAGTGCCTTTCGGCTGTCTTGATCCACCCGGTTCAGGAGCTCCGGCGGAAAATCCACGGTGAGAAAATGGGTTCTCGTTTGATCCGTAAAGCCGTCTGCGGCGTCCGCATGGCTGTCTGTAAAGCTTAAATAGGGCTTGATGTCGTAGATAGGGGTATTGTCTAAGAGGTCGGCTCCGGCAATGTGCAGGATGGGGCCTTTTGGTGTGTGAAGTTCGATTTTTTCCAGACGCACACAGGAAAGTCCCAGCGGATTCGGACGAAACGGGGAACGTGTCGCAAAGACTCCCATACGTTTGTTACCGCCAAGTCTCGGCGGACGTACCGTCGGAAGCCAGCCGTCATGTATGGAGTCCGAAAACCCCCATATCAGCCAGATGTGGGAAAAACCCTCGAGACCGCGCAGGGCGGTCTCATTGCGGTATTCGGGTTCAAAAATGATTTGGCCTTTTAAATCCCAGGAAAGTCCACTCTGTCTAGGAATGCCAAATTTCTCCGGAAACTGTGTGCGGGCCCTCGCAATTCTCTTAAGGACCTGCTCGTTCTCATTCTTTTTCATCATGCGGCGGCACTGTCTTCGGCGCCTTCTGTTTATATTTCCGTTTAAACTGGTACATGGCCGCGTCGGCCTTTTTGACTACCGCGTCCACAGTCGTGAGCTCTTTGTCGGCCTTTCCGTTTACCTCTACAATCCCATAGCTGAAGCCCATCGGATACGGCTTTTCGTAGGCGGTCATGAAGGTCCGGCGGGCATCAGCCAGCTTTTTTTCGGCGATAACCGGCGTACAGTCCTGCATCAGTAGGACAAATTCATCCCCGCCGACCCGGCAGAAAATATCCGAGGTACGGAAGCCCGACAGGATGGTCTCCACAAACATCCGAATGTAGAGATCTCCTTCCATATGGCCATAATAATCGTTTACATATTTGAGTCCGTCCATGTCAATGAAGCAAAACGTGACCAGATGCTTTTCCTGGAAAATTTTCTGCATCAGCTCCTCAAAGTAACGCCGGTTGAAGATTCCTGTCGCCGCGTCATGGTATGCCTTGTTATGCAGGTGCATGGAAACCTTTCGCTCTGCTTCTGCATCTCGCTTTAAAAGCATCTCCCGCCAGGCAAGCTGCCTGGTTGTTGAATTCAATTCCTCCGTAATTTCCCCCATATACGAGGTATGCTGCACATAGTCACCGGCTCCGATCTGTTTGATATGGACGGATAGATGGCGCAGATTTTCATGCAGCGTCTTTAAATTTGTACATAAAAAATTGTCCTGAGACGGGAAGCCAATGGAAAGATTTCCGGCCGCAAGATTTTTCGTATAGTCCAGAAGCTCCTCCACGCAATGCTGCAGATAGCGGAGCTTTTGTCCGAGTCTCAAATATTCTTCATCGAGATTTTTATGGTCAAGCTCCTTCGGTTCGGAATCGTTGAGAATGCTCTGCAGATAGTCAAAGAGCATCTCACAGTTTCTTATTTCCCTACTCATGGCATTTTTCCCTTTTCGACCTGTTATCCATGCACAAAAGGTACTGTACATATAATGGTATCAGTATAGCAGAATGACGGGAATAAATCAACTGCGATTTATTTGAGATATTGCTCCAATTCTGTCAAATTCTTTTTTGCATCCTTCCTCCCCAGCTCATATGTCTCCTCCAGTTCTTTTAAGCTATGGCTCATTCGTTCGATTGTGAGAGGCCTGCTCGGACGGATCACAAACACCCTGCCCTGCTTCTCCAACCGTGCAATCCTATGCAGAGAACGGTTATACGTACGCGGACGCAGATTCAACGCGCGCAGGAACTTCGGATATTTCCGATAATAAATTTGAGAAAGCCACTGCAGCTCCGGTTTCTTCACGTATCCCTCCTCGCGTGTCAACACAACCACGTTTCGTCCAAACCCCATACGCATAAACGCAGCCAGCGGGATGCTGTCTGTACAGCCTCCATCCAGAAGCTTTTTTCCGTCCGCATGGACGATCCGCGAAACAACGGGAAGTGATGCCGAGGCGCGCATGAAATCAATCTGCGTTTTCATATCCGTGATCCGCAGATACTCGGGCCGTCCAGTCTCAACATTGCTGCAGACTACATAGAACTCTGTATGGGAGGCATGGAACGCGTCGTAATCATACGGGTCAAGCGTATCCGGCAGGAGATGATAGCAGAATTCCTCATCCACAATATCTCCAGTGCGGAGGAGATTCCTCCAGCTCATAAAACGCGGATGGCGGCAGTATTTTTTATAATACCGGATGCTGCGGCCCCGCTGCCCTGAGACAAAGGAACAGCCGTGTACCGCTCCGGCAGATACGCCGATTACCCCGTCAAACTGAATTCCATTCTCCAAAAATACATCGAGCACTCCGGCCGTGTAGATTCCCCGCATTCCTCCGCCTTCCAAAACCAGCCCTGTCTTTATTCCTGTTTCTGTCATAGATACGCACTCCCTTTTGATTTGTATGATTCTACTCTACCAGTTTATTCAGTTCTTTTACATATTCGGTCTGTGTCGAGACCGGATGCTTTGCTTTTGAGGCGTAGAGTCCGACTAACGCCTGCGCTTTTTTGATCGGCTGCATGGTTCCCGCTCCCCCGACGCAGCCGCCCGGGCAGGCCATGCCCTCTAACAAATACCCGCTATATTTCCCGGCGCAGGCATGCTTTAAGAGCTCACGGCACTCTCTTAAGCCCTCGGCATGCTCCACCTTAATATCGCGGCCCGGATGCCGTTCTCTGATCACATCCACGACTGCGCGGGCAACGCCGCCGGACACGGCAAAATTCCGGCCGTCCGAGGAGGCGTCGTTTACGCCATCGGAATCCTCCCCCATCTTCTCTATGTCCACATGCTTTGCGTCAAAAATGCCGGCCATCTCCTCAAAAGTAAGCACGAAATCCACATCGCTCCGAATATCCTCACGCATGGCTTCCAGCTTTTTCGCCGCGCACGGCCCGATAAAAACAACCTTCGCATTCTCATGCTGGCTCTTGATCAGGCGCGCTGTCAGCGTCATCGGGGTCAGTGCCATCGAGATGCAGTCAGCATGGTCGGGAAACAGATTTTTTGCCATCATGGACCACGCCGGACAGCAGGAAGTGCCCATGAACGGCAGCTTTTCCGGAACCTCTCTCAGGAAATCCTCTGCCTCCTGGACCGCACAGAGATCGGCGCCGATCGCCACCTCAAACACGTCGGCAAAACCGAGTTCCTTCATGGCCGCCCGGAACTTTCCAGGTGTCACCTTGGGCCCAAACTGGCCGACAAACGCCGGGGCTACGGCCGCATAGACGCGCTCACCGGTCTGGATCGCACGGATAACCTGAAAAATCTGAGATTTATCGGCAATCGCACCAAACGGGCAGTTTACAAGACACATACCGCAGGAGACGCAGCGGTCGTAATCAATATCAGCCCGGCCGTTCTCGTCGGAATGGATCGCATCGACGCCGCAGGCCGCCGCACATGGCCTCTCCTGGACGATAATTGCATGGTACGGACAGGCATCCGCGCAACGGCCGCACCGGATACACTTCTCCTGGTCGATCATGGACTGGCCTGTGTAACGGTTTAAGGAAACGGCATTTGTCGGACATACCTCGACACAAGGATGTGCCAGGCATTTCTGGCAGCCGTCGGTCACGCTGACCCGTTTCTCATAGCAGGCATTGCAGGCAAATTTAATCACGTTGACAAGCGGATGGGTATAATACGTCTCCGGCTTATCGGCCGCCTCAATGCCCTCCGAGACCGGCGCCGGGTCAGCCGCCCCCCGGTATGAAAGGCCCATCGCAAGCCGCAGCCGCTCTGAAACGATCGCCCGCTCCAGAAAGACATCATTTCGGAAGCTCCCCACTTCGCCTGGGATGATTTTATAAGGAAGCGCCTCGATGCGCTTATCGACCGGCCATTCCGTATGATAAGCCATGCGCGCTACCTCACGAAAAATCCGATGGCGGATCTCCTGTATTCTCGTCTCCATTCCTCTCATTAAAAAAGCTCCTTCCCACGACCTGGAGGACATTGGGCCTCAAACAGTCGTTAAAAATATAACATATTATTGCTACGGATTCAAGGCGCAATGCGGCAGTTTTGTTCTTTTCACAAAGCAACCCGTTTGTTTGATCCGCTGGACTGGCTTGTCATACGGTCAGCGAAGCGAGTGGCTTCGCTGTGCTGGGTCAGATCCTGCACAGACCAACAAAAGCAAAAACGTAAAGCTTCTATATGTGTATATTTTAGCCATATTTTCTTGCAATCCTGCATGGGGGAGATTATAATAGAAGTGGAAATTTTTGTAACCGACCATTCAAGATCTGTGGAATCAGCCTGAAAGGAGCTTTTTATCATGGCATTCAAAGAAATTGACATCCGAGAACTCTCATTTAATCCGTTTACCAAGATCGGCAGCGAATGGATGCTCGTCACAGCCGGGAACGAGCTGGGCTTCAATACCATGACCGCGAGCTGGGGCGGGCTCGGCGTTCTTTGGGGAAAATATGTAGCGACCGCCTATATCCGTCCGCAGCGCTACACAAAAGAATTTGTAGACAAAAATGACTGCTTCACTCTCTCCTTCTATGGAGATACGTACAGGGAGGCATTAAATATCTGCGGCACGCTCTCCGGCCGGGACTGCAACAAAACCGAAAAAGCCGGCCTGACTCCTTACTTTGTCTCCGGCACTACGGCCTTTGCAGAGGCCGATCTGATCTTTGTCTGCAAAAAACTCTATGCCGACCACATGCCGCCCGAAAATTTCATTGCAAAGGAAAATGACAAAAAATGGTATCCCGAGAAGGATTACCACACGATGTATATCGCAGAAATCGTGAACGTACTTATAAAAGAATAGGGATACTAAATGAGGCCGCTCTGGTTAACAGACGGCCTCATCCTGGATAAGCCCGGGAAAAAAGAATCCATTCAGACTTTCAAAATTTTTTATCCTTTCTGCGGGCTCAAAACTCCCGCTTCATCTGCTCCATAAAAAAGGATTTGTTATCCACCGCGCGCATCGTCGCCAGAATCCCGTCCAAATGGTCATATTCATGCTGCAGAAGCTCCGCATAATCACCCTCCAGCTTCATCTCCTGCGGCTGAAAATCCATGTCCAGATAACGGATGACAACGCGCCGGTACCGCTCCACCCGCACGCAGAGCCCCGGAAAGGACATGCAGTCGTCCATTAGGACATATTTTTCCTCATCCGGAAACACGAGCTGCGGATTGATAAAGACATACGGCTTCCCGTCAAACATATACAAGACCCGTTTGCGGATTCCGATCTGGGGAAGCGCCACGGCCCGCCCCGCCCCGTACTGCCTCCGGTACTCCATTAGCGTATCATGTAGATCCTCCACCCACGTCTTAAGCGCCGGCTTATCCTCCTCCGTCACCGGGGAACTGACCTCATAAAGATCGGGATTTCCTAATTTCAATATCTCACGTATCATGACCGTTTTCCTCCTTTTTCCCTATCATACTATGGTTTCTGCGGGATAGCAAGAAAAAAACGTTCCGGCAGCCGGATTCTCATTGATCTCTGACAGAGCCGTCCACCGGAATATGCACTTTCTTTACAAGTTCCTTTTTGGCCGCGTCACTCTGCGGCATTTTGGCATCCAAATCCGGAAATTCATTGACCAGCAGGATATCCACAGACGCGCAGAGCTGGATCGACGACGCTGTTGCCACAACCAACGTATCCGGAGCCGCCTTTTCCGCTTCCACCAGCTGCATTCAGCGTCTGATAAGGCGAGGAGGCCGGCACACAGATCACATTGCCGTAGAACTCCGTAATCTTTCCCACAGGAGTAAAGTTTGTCAGGATGTCCTGGCCTGCAGATCCGTTCCGGCGCCTGTGTTTCCTGCGCGCCGCTGTTTTGAGACGAACAGGCTGTCATCATACATATGAACGCTGCCAAAGCGAAACAAATCAGATTCGTTTTTTTATGGTACATTTTCTCCTTTTCCGTTTTGAGCCCTCTCAGAGCCTCTTTTATTTGGATGTAAGCGGAATGCGCCGGCATCTGTGTTTCACACCAGGCTGACATTAAAGGGACGGCGCTGGCGCCCCGGCTGTTACTGTTCACTCCATGACGATTCACTCCGCTGATTAGTCATAAGCCAATACCGTTATGGAGCCAACCATCACCGCAGGTGATTTCAAATGGGCATATGCTGTTACGCTCACAGGGAACCTGTGAACAGTAACTGTGATTTCGGTCAGATTTCGGTCAAGTGCAAAAACTTATTCCCTTTCCAGTAGCTCACATCGGCAAACCCGCACTGCGCGCCTACATCGGCAATTCTCTCATCTGTCCGTGGGAGAAGCTCTGCCGCTTTCTGGAGCCTGAGCTGCCGCACATAGCGACCCGGCGTAGCCCCGATCGTCGCGCCAAAGTACCGCCGGCACTCACTCTCGCTGATCGCCGCACTTGCCTCTGGAAGCATGTTTCTCCCTCCTCAAAAAACAGACGCCATCCCGCAGGAAATCGTTCCCACAGGATAGCGCCAGATCAATACGTTCTATCTGAAGAACTGTACACCACTCTCAAAGATCCGCATATCATGCCGTCCCGGCACGTTCTTTGTGACGCTCTCAAGCGACCTCTCCGCATGTCCCATCTTTCCGTAGATACGGCCGTCCGGGCTCGTGATGCCCTCGATGGCCATGTAGGAGCCGTTCGGATTCCAGTATTCGTCCATGGTCGGCTTCCCGTTGTCATCGACATACTGCGTCGCCACCTGACCGTTTGCAAACAGCTTGTCCAGCCATTCCTTCGGAGCCACAAAGCGTCCCTCGCCGTGCGAAACCGGATTCGTGTACACGCCTCCTGCCTCGGCTCCTGCGAGCCACGGGGACTTGTTGGAGACGACCTTTATATTCACCATCTTTGAGATATGGCGCCCGATCGTATTATAGGTCAGCGTCGGCGAATCAGCGTTCTGCTCCGTGATGCAGCCGCCCGGTACAAGGCCAAGCTTGATCAAAGCCTGAAAACCGTTGCAGATGCCGAGCATCAGCCCGTCCCGCTCGTTTAAGAGCTTCAGAATCTCCTCCTTCAGGACCTCATTGCGGAACGCCGCCGCGAAGAACTTTGCGGAGCCCTCTGGCTCATCCCCGGCAGAGAAGCCGCCCGGGAACATCACTATCTGCGCCCGCTCGATCTCCTTTTTATAGATCTCCACCGAATCACGGATGTCCGTGGCGGAGAGGTTTTTAAACACACGGGTCGTCACACGGGCACCGGCCCTCTCAAACGCTCTCGTGCTGTCATACTCGCAGTTTGTGCCCGGAAAAACCGGAATAAAAACGTTCGGCGTGCCGATTTTATGCGTGCAGACCGCCACGCTCTCCGCCCGGTAAACCATATCCGTCACCTCGGTCTGTTCCACGCCGGAGGTGGTTGGGAACACGGTCTCAAGCGGCGCATTCCAGGCCGCAAGCGCCTCGTTAAGCGGAATGGAGATGGTTCCGTAGGCAAACACCGCGGCAGCGGTTACCTCACCGATCACCGTATACGTGCAGGCAAGCTCGCCGACCTTCTCCTCCGCCACCTCACAGACCAGGTCGCCCCAGCCTGGGGCAAAGAAATCGCGCGGATCCAGGTTATGCTCGATCTTCACGCCAAGGTGGTTTCCGAACGCCATCTTGCTGACCGCCTCGGCGATTCCGTGGCCCTCGACGGCGTAGGCAGACAGAATCCGGCCGGCCCGCATATCCGAAAGGACGCGGTCATAGCTTTCTGTCACCAATTCATAGACCGGAAGGTCACTGTCGTTTCTGGCAGCCCGTATGACGACGATCTTACTGCCGGCCTTCTTGAACTCCGGCGTGAGCATGTGCTTCCCTTCGTCTACATTGACGGCAAACGATACGAGCGTCGGCGGCACGTTGATCTCCTCACCGCCCTCCTCGTTGAAGGTGCCGGACATGCTGTCCTTGCCGCCGATGGACGGCAGGCCAAACCCAAGCTGCGCATCATACGCCCCCAGCAATGCGGCGAACGGCTGGCTCCAGCGCGCCGGCTCCTGGCTCATGCGGCGGAAATATTCCTGGAAGGTAAAGCGGATCTTCTTATAATCGCCGCCGGCCGCCACGATCTTGGCGACGGAGGTCAGAACCGCATAGACTGCGCCGTGGTACGGGCTCCAGCTCGAAAGATACGGGTCAAACCCATAGCTCATCATGGTAACAGTGTCGGTCTTTCCTTCCTGCACCGGAAGCTTGGCGACCATGGTCTGAATCTCCGTCTGCTGATACCTGCCTCCGTACGGCATCAGGACCGTCCCCGCGCCGATCGAGGCGTCAAACATTTCCACGAGCCCCTTCTGAGAGCAGACGTTTAAGGAGCCTAATACAGAAAGCCATGTCTCCCTCACGTCGGCGACATCCTTTCTCTCAAACGGCCTCCCCTCCCGGTTCGGAATCTCCAGCGTCACGTCGGCCTCCTGATGCGCGCCGTTCGTATCCAGAAATGCGCGGCTCAAATCGACGATCGTCTTTCCCCGCCAGCTCATAACCAGGCGCGGACTCTCCGTGACCTCGGCTACCACGACGGCCTCCAGGTTCTCCTCGGCCGCATAGCCAAGGAACGTTTCTACATCCTTCGGATCCACAACCACGGCCATGCGCTCCTGGGACTCAGAAATCGCGATCTCCGTCCCGTCTAACCCCGCATATTTTTTCGGCACCTGATCCAGATCGATCTTCAGCCCCGCAGCCAGCTCTCCGATCGCAACCGAGACGCCGCCCGCACCGAAATCATTGCACTTTTTGATCAGGCCGGATACCTCTGGACGGCGGAACATGCGCTGGATCTTCCGCTCCGTCGGGGCGTTGCCCTTCTGCACCTCGGCCCCGCAGACCTCGATCGAGGCCTCCGTGTGCACCTTCGAGGAGCCGGTCGCACCGCCGATGCCGTCACGGCCCGTCCGGCCTCCGAGCAGGATGATTGTATCGCCCGGGTCGGAGGTCGCCCGGATCACATTTTTCCTCGGCGCGGCCGCCATGACCGCACCGATCTCCATCCGCTTCGCCACATAGCCCGGATGGTACAATTCCTTCACATAACCGGTTGCAAGGCCGATCTGATTGCCGTACGAGCTGTAGCCGTGCGCCGCCTCGGTTACGATCTTTCTCTGCGGAAGCTTTCCCTTCAGTGTATCCTTTAATGAGATACGCGGATCGGCTGCGCCGGTGATGCGCATGGCCTGATACACATAGGTACGGCCTGAAAGCGGATCACGGATCGCCCCGCCCAGGCAGGTCGCCGCGCCGCCGAACGGCTCGATCTCGGTCGGATGATTATGCGTCTCGTTTTTAAAATTTACCAGCCACTCCTCCGTCTTTCCGTCGATCTCCACCGGGACGATGATCGAGCAGGCGTTAATCTCCTCGGATTCCTCGAGATCCGCGGCCTTTCCCTCTTTTTTTAACTTCTTTGCGCCCAGGCAGGCCAGATCCATCAGGCAGATAAACTTGTCCTCACGCCCCTCGTAATACGCCGCATGGTCGGCTAGATAGCGCTTTAACGTCGCCTCGATCGGCGCCCGGTAATCCCCGTCGGTCACAGTGATATTTTTAAGCTCCGTAGAAAAGGTCGTGTGACGGCAGTGATCGGACCAATACGTGTCAAGCACCCGGATCTCCGTCACGGACGGATCACGTTTTTCTTCGTTTCTATAGTAATTCTGGATATGGAGAAAATCCTTGAACGTCATCGCAAGATTTAAAGATGCATACAGCGCATGAAGCGCCTCCTCATCCATGGCACAAAAGCCGGTAAACGTATCCACCTCGGCCGGTGTCTCAAACACGGTCTTTAACGTATCCGGGATCTCCTCAGATGCCTCTCTCGAGTCCACCGGGTTGATGCAGAATGCCTTGATCGCGGCAATCTGCTCCTTCGTCAGCTCTCCGGCGATCACATAGGTCATCGCAGAGCGAATGACCGGTTCCTCCGTCTCGTTTAAAAGCTTGACGCACTGCTCGGCAGAATCTGCTCTCTGGTCAAACTGCCCCGGCAGATATTCCACGGAAAAAACCGTATCCTTTGCACCATGCAAAAATACTCCCTCAAACACCTCATCGACCGGCGGCTCGGAAAAAATCGTCCCAAGCGCCTCCCGGTATACAGCCTCCGAGAGGTTCTCGATGTCATAGCGGACCAGAACGCGGACCCCGGTCACACCCGTAATCCCCAGATAGCTCTCGATTTCGTCAAAAAGCTCCCGCGCCTTGATCGCAAACTCCGGCTTTTTCTCGACAAATACGCGCTTTACGCTCATGTTTTTTCTCCTTCCCGTATCAAAACGGCAAAAATTGTCATTAGCTTTCCTTAAATCATACCATATGGGAAATACATAAGTAAAATTAATATACTTAATCTTATTTATTATATTTACTAATAAATTTGGATACATTCCCGCTGCGTCATTCTTGTATGAAGATTTTGCAAAAATATCACAAAATATGTAAGGGAAAATCATGTACAGACTAACAGCGATTGGGCCTGTGGCAAAATAGAACAAAATGAATTGAAAAAGAAACGGCGCAGGGATATAATAGATTTATAGGCTTTCAATGTATCCAAACATGTATGAGGAGTGATGATCTATGAAAGAATCAGAGAGCAGGGAATTTTTAGCTTTTTTGTTAAAGAGATTTAAAATTGAAAGAGAAAAGTTTGATCGATCTGGTGTATACGCATATACACAGCGTTTATTGGCTTATAATTCGAATAAGGTTGAGGGGAGTACGCTTACGGAGGAACAAACGGCTTCCCTGTTTGATCATGGGACTCTGCCAACATCTGATGATTATTACAGGGCGAAAGATGTGGAGGAAATGAACGGCCATTTTCTCATGTTCAATAAAATGTTGGATACGTTAGACCAGGCATTGTCACAAGAATTGATTAAGCAATTTCATTATGAATTGAAGTCGGGGGTATTTGAGACCGCGCCAATGGGTATGCGATTGGCGATTACAAACAGCGCCCCAATATGATCAGTATGTATCATACCGTAAGACCGGAACATGTTGCTCAGGAAATGTGTGTGTTAATGGATTGGTATATCTCTCAGGAAATAACGGTTCCTGTGTTGGCCGAGTTTCATGTAAAATACGAGAGTATTCATCCTTTCCAGGACGGCAACGGCAGGACAGGCAGGCTGATTTTTTTTAGGGAATGCCTGAAGAATGAGATTGTGCCTGTGGTGATTGAAGATGCAAACAAAAACGAATATCTGGCTGCCCTGAAAATGTATCGGGAAGAAAAGAGGCTTGATAAACTGATTGCGCTTTTTGAAAAAGAACAGCGGTTTTGCTTTGAGAATTGTAAATATTTTATTTAGAATATTCAGTTTTAAAGAATATGAGGGGTAGCGCGCCATACTACCCCTGTTTATGAATCTCCGCTAACTTCAGCGCATCCATCGCCGTCTTCATCAGGCTTTTCACCTCGCTCTCCGGTACGCCCATGCGCCCGGAAAGCTCCGCAAGCGTTGCCTCCCGTCCAAGCTCTGCGGCCATCTGCGAGGAAAGCTCCTGCAGGGCGTTGACGCGGTTTAAGATTTCCCTGGCGGCCTCCGTTTCGGACTGCTGCTCATATATGACCTCCTCGAGGCGCACACGCACACGGCTTTCCAGAAGCTTTTCAAAGCTGCCCGAAAAGCCCTCATCAACAAGAAGCGTCAGCTCCACGCTGGCCTCCTGGATCAGATCTGCCATCGGGACTCCCCGGTTTAAATACTCCCGCACAAATCCAAGCGCCCGCTTTAGATTTCCCTCGATTAACCTCTCCCTTGCCGGCCGGCTCCCGGTCTGAAATTCCCGGAGCAGCCGGAGATTCTCCGCCTCCGTACACGGCTCGATCGCCGCAAGCTCATTCATATACAATGCATAAATGTCATCCATTTGTCTCCTCCAAGATTCTCTCGATCATCCGTTCCACACACCCGTCGTTGTCCAGGCAGAACACGTGCCTGTCCTCCCGCTCGGGCCGTTCCATCCTCCACCATGCGCGCAGCTCTGCTGACCTCGTCCCCGACAGGATAAACGAGTTCAAAATGATTTGTTTATCGCCGGCGGTCGGCTGCAGCCTGGCTTCCAGCTCCTTGATCGTTTGATAAAACCGGATTTTCGGGTCCTCCGGCGCGATACGCAGAAGGCCTTTGGGGTCAATAAAGCTCACATACTGAACCGTGGGCGTATCGATCCACAGGACAAAGTCCGGATAGAAATTACCGGCCTCAAAAAATCCCATACCTGCCCTGCTCTTGTTGCGGAGCAAATACAGGCTCTTTCCCTCTAGCGCGGCCGGATGCGTGTCCATATACTCCTTCAGAAGATCCACAAACCCCTTCTCATCCCGATTTAGACTCACCGGAGACACCTGCAGATTCAGGCCCTCCGGCTTGACATGGATCAAAGGTGCATATAAATGGCTGCCAAAGTCAAAGGCCGTCAGCCTGCCTGAAAAAATACTTGTTTCGTAAGAGTCCAGTTTCCCGGCCGTTTCGATCCGGCTCCCGATCTCCCCGGCAAACTGCTCCAGAGCCTGGGCGCCGTCGTCTGCCTCGTGAGAAGGAAAGTAGGAGAACACATATTCGGACACAAAATTAGGATCCTCTTTTGTCAGCTCCCGGTATTCGAGCAGGGGCGCCTCCCATTTTTCGCGTTCATATTTGTAAAACCGATCCATATAGCCCTTTAACGCCATGATGCAAAAATCCGTGGCGGCTTCCAGCTTTTCCATGGAATCAATCTGTATGAAGGCCAGCGGAATGATAAGGGAATACCAGCCGTCCGTCTCGAGAATGGCCTTCAGGTTTTCCCTTATCAGGCTCACGTTGTAATAAAGCTTTTCGTTTTTATAGGCCTCCAACTCGTCAAAAATGCGCTCAAAGTTCAGATACGGAATGTACCGTTTCTCAAGCGTGTGCTCCTCCGTGACAGAGCGAAGCCCGAAGCCAAACTCCGATTCAATCGTCTGTACCCGTAAGCGGCAGTCCAGGACAACCCGGTTTTTCGTCAGATAACGCATAAACCCTTCATCCGGTATGGTAAGCAGAAGCCGTTTCGCCTGTCTTTTAAAGTTTGCGCCTGCTCGTACCTTTATGACGCGCAGCTTCCTCCCACGAACCTCGTCAAACCGGCTGCAAACGGGGAGTGTGACCGTACGGACGTTTTCATTGGCCGGCACATCCTCCAGCTCCAGATATTGTTTAAACTCCTCCATGTACTGCGCCCGCACACCAAATATGGTCAGGGTCTCCAAAAGCCCGATCCATTTGGGGATCCGCACGGTACTGTCATCGAGCCGGCTGCTTCTTTTCAGGCAGCCGTTATACCCCCTAAGACGCACGCCGCGGCCAAACAGCTGGATCGCCTGGGATCCTTCTCCCTTTGCAAAATTGATAAGGCCCATCGCAGACACCCGCCAGCTGTTCCAGCCCTCCGTAAACTTTCTGGATCCGATCAGGATCTGCACGTCGGAATCGGGCCGGTTGATCCTCTCAAATAAAGAATCAGTCAAAAATTCCTCCGTGGAGGCGACAATGCCTCTTTTGTCACAGTTCCGAATCAGGGCCGCAGAGTCGCCAATGCTGATCACGCCGAAATACTTCCCATCCTCGCCGATACGCAGAGCAATCTCCCCGGGCACCTGACGGAGCTGCTCCACATGCAGGCGCGGCGTGCCCAAAGCCGGCCCACAGTAAAATACCACCCGCAAAAGATCCTGGTAGACCTCCTCGGCCTCTGCATGGCCGCCAAAGAGACTTTTGACAGCCTGGAAGCTCTGGGAAAACAACTCATAGCCGGCCCCGTCCACGAGCCCTGTATCTTCCTCCAGGACCGCCTGCACACGCCGTATAAAAGCGTCTCCGCGGCTGACAAACTGGTCGAGGAAATCGAGAACCGTCTCCACATCTGTCAGTTCCTCACCGCCTGGCCTGGCTGTAACGCGGTTTCCCACAAATACCAGAAGCGGTTTTTGAATCTGAAAAAGCGCATAGTCCCTCCGATATGTCTCGTACAGCTTAAGCTGCTGATAAAACGAGAGCAGGCAGCCAGTCAGATACAGAAGATTCTGTTCTTTATCTGCGCCATCCCGCAAATTGTAGATCCGGTATTCTTTTCCATATCCATCCCTGTAAAAGTACCGGTAGGAATAGTCCATGAGGATCGAACGGCAGTATTCATCCGCCAGCTTCCTCTCCTTTGCCTTAGAAGGATTCAGGGTACAAAGTGCCTGCTTAAAGGTGGCAGAATATTCAAAGGCAAAGCCGCCGTCGCACGACAGCCGGCTCCTGTACTCATACCAGACATCCCCAACAAGTCCCCTGTGCGCCTCATCCACGAGGACAAGATTGTTCTGTTCAAAGCTGTCGATCGAGATGGTCTTTACCTTCCCCTCCTCCTTTAACTTGTTCATGTCAAGAATGACGACCTGCTCCCGATGAAGAAGCCAGCTTTTGTTTTTGTCAAAAACGGCCGCGGGAATGGAGGAAAGCGCAAGTTCTTCCAAATGCTGCCTGCTCATACTCTCATTCGGCGCCAGGACGAGGATGCGGTTGATCTTTAGATGGCTGTCCCTCCTCTGCGCCTTTTTGATGTAGTGAAGGAACTGCAGGATATGCACATGCATGAGCAGCGTCTTTCCGCTCCCGGTCGCGCACATGAACGCGAGCTTATTCATATCCTTTTCTGTAAAAGGCGAAAGCTCCATCTGCCCCTGCGCCTGTTCCCGGATCCGGTCCAGGAATGCATTCAGATCATCCAAAAACGCCGCCCGGTCCGTGAAATACCGGTCCAGATACAGTTCGGTAAACAAAAGCGCCACGTACTGGAAATACTTCAGAACAAGACCGCCCTCACGCTTTTCCCCGATGCGCCTCACATGACGGCAGATATTCTCGTCATACTGCCGCAGCCGGTCGGCGCTTATCTTCACGCTGTTTGGGCCGGCAGCACAAAGACGCTTCAGATAGCCGTAAAAATATGTGTTTTGATTTTCATCACAGCCTTCAAATTCGGCCTGATTTAGTTTCCCGGCAAGCTCGGCAAGCGTCTTTTTCCCAAACAGGTCAAGGAAATATCGGAACAGGACAAGCCGCTCTCCGAAAGCAGGGGCTTGGGCCTGTGTTTTTCTTTTTATCATACATCTCCCTCGTCCTCAAACATCCGCCTCTTAAAGACTGTCTCCGTCATATTGACCTTCCAGCCCTCGTCCTCCGTGCGCAGATTTTCAAGATTGTTGTCACCGTTGACAAAAATGATGTCAAATCCATGTCCGGATGAGCCGCTTGTGCAGACATGAAAATAGGCATCCAACGCCGCATTGCTTTTAAGCAGGTCATCCGTAACTGTCCGCCAGATGACAAGCGCTCTCTGTCCATCCGGAAGCGTGCCTTCCACCCGTTTAAAGCCAAACTCCCCGTCCCCGTCCTCGAAAAGCCGTACCGCGCCCTCATAGACGCCCGCGGAGTCCTCCTCCGCCCGGAAATACGTGACGGCGCTCTGGCGGATGACGGACAGGCCGATCAGGTAGTTGAAGGTCTCTGCCAGATCGACCACCGTATCCCTGGTTTCATTGTGCTCATTTATTTTCATCCGGTAGTCAAAGGGCTGTTTAAACCGTTCGAGCTTCAAAAGACTGCCCTCCGTCTCCGTATCCAGCATGTAATGGATCAGATAATCATCCCCCAAAAGCCCCAAAAGCGGCAGAGCTTCTTCGGAACGTTCTATATTGGAAAGAGCATCCTCATAGCTTTCGAGACTCATATATTTGATCCTCTGTGACACGCCCGTGCTGCGGCTTAGCGGCCTGCCGTTTTTCCATTCGGCCGCATAGACCGCCTTTTTTAACCTCGGTATGGTCACCTCATCAAAATAATTGCCCATTTCGACCAGGATATACCTGCGCCGCCGCCCGTCGGAACGGTTTAAATTGATCGCCGCATGGCCAGTCGTGCCGGATCCGGCAAAAAAGTCCAGAATGGCAGTTCCCCCGTTTGCCGAAATCAGTGTCTCGTACATGGACACCGGATGCGCATAAGGGAAATCCAAGCCCAGGCGGTCCAGATCAGCCTTCCCGCTTTTCCCTTCGGACAGTACGGACGGGATCTGCCGTTGTCCGGTTTTTGACAGAATCACCTTTTTTTGAGGCTGTGTTTTTTCATCCCGTCCAAACAGGATCGTTCCGTCACGAAGCATGTCCTGCATGGTCTCCGGCTTCCTGGACCATCCGTTTGAAGGCACCGGACATGCCTTTCCTGTAAGCGAATGGATCAGCGGGATATAATACTTGGGATCCGTCCTTTTCTCGGGAGCGCCCATGGCGACCTGACGGTACACGTTCCCCTCATCGTCGATAAAATGATACGCCCTGTCCCCTCCGGATAAGGACGCATCTTTACTTAGCGTCGACGCAAACGCACTCCGGGCGTCTGCGTTAATGCCTCCGTTCTCCGCAATCGCCTCTCTTGCATAGGCAAATATTTTTTCAATGTTGTCATTCTTTGCATAGATGGAAGCGTCCTGATTCGACCGGAAGATCACATACTCGTGCTGCGTGGCGACCCCCTTGCGCCCAAGCATGGGATTTAACTTGTTCCAGACGATCGTACCCGCATCCTGGCGGGGCAGCATGTCAAAAATGCCGTGCAACAGCTCATATTCGTTTTCGTCAATGTGGCACTGGAAGGCACCCTCATCATGTTCCAGCAGCCGGTCGGCCAGCGTAATCCGGTCAAACATCATCGACGCCCAGCTTGAATGGCGGTAATTATTCTTATAGAGGAAACCGCTCGTATCCGTATTGTACGGCGGGTCAATGTGGATCGTATCAATGCAGCCGGTGTACCGCTTCTGCAAAAGATTCAGCGCCTGAAAATTATCCGCATGGATCAGCAGGCCATCCGTGCCGGCCTCCAGATCATCCACGCAGGCAATCACTCGTTCCTTAAAATCGGTGGAAAAATGTTTTGTATCGACGATCAGATTCTGGTTTTGACGCAAAAAGTCCATGGTCGGCGGATTCGTCCAGCCGGCTGCCGAATCAGACGCTCCCGTCTCGTCAATGGCGTACAGGCGGATCCATTCATCCGTCTGCACCTGATTTGCGGCGATTTCCGGCCAGAAAGACTCGTCGATCTGATCCAGCGTAAGGCACCAGTCCGTGCGCACGACAAATTTCTTTTTAAGCCAGAGCTTTTTCTGAAATTCCTCGATCTGTGCCAAAAAGTCGATCACCATATGCCCCACGCGCCGGATGGCCTTTACCTTGGCGAGATACGTTTCCGCACGCTGTTCATCCGTGGTATCCAGATCATCCAGATGGACGACCTCACTTTTGATATAAAAATTGAGCTCGCGGTACAAAAAGCCCTTTAGATCCTTGTGGATAAAATAGTCAAACGTATTCTTTGCGGCATAGCTCTTTAAATGCTTCTGCAAAAGCGACAGCTTCTTTTTGGGATCTGCGGATACCTCCGCGAGCAGGACTGGAATCAGCTCCTTTTGCTCCTTTACAATCCAATCGCAGATAGCCGTATACGTTTCTTCTTCATATTTTTTCTTTTTCTCGGCCGGAATGTCATATACGAAGCGGATGGTGAGCTCGCGCGTCTTCTCATCCCATTCAAATGTCTTAAGGCCGGGAGCCGCTTCTGTCTCCGGATAGAGCATAAAAACGCGCCGGCCATCGTCGGCTTCCTTGTTGTTATCCTGCTCCGTGGTCGCGTCTGTCAGGCGGAAATGTACCGTGCAACCGTCTCCATATGCGTCCTTTGCATGGAATGTATAATCCTTAAAATTTTCGCTGGTCTTCACATAATACTGGTCCTGATTCGCCCAGTACAGCTTGATCTCCTCCCCTTCATAGGGAATCGCGTATACGCCTTCCTTATAGCGGCGTTTGGAGATAAAATCCCCCTCCTCATAATACCGGTTAAAAAAGCTGTAAAGAGCGGAATATACATCCGCCTCAAGGGCAGACAGATCGACCCCCGCTGCAAGCGTGGATTTCAGGGAAGTATATTCCTCTGCCATACGGCTGTTTGGGACGGCAACGCCCACCGCCTCACACTGCGCCTCGATTTCGGCTATCCGCTTTTCAACCACCCCTGTATTGGCAGCAAAGGGGGCCAACGCCTCCCGCACCTTCTCCTGCAGGCCCTCTGTCAAAAAGTGTTCGATCTCCGCCTTCCGTATATTTAAAATGCGGTAAATGCCAAAATCCAGATCCGACTTATCCAACTCGAATATGCCGCGTAAAAGCCCCGTAAACCGTTCCAGTCGTTCGTTCATTGCATACCTCCCGTCTTTGACAGATCTATTATACACAGTCCTTCGACAAATTACAATACGCCAAAAAAACGGCCTTCCCGGTCCATGTTACATCCCGAATATCCATTCCGGATCGCTCCTAATTCACAGCTCCCCTGTGAACGTAACCGTATATGCCCATTTGTAACCACCTTCGGCGATGGGGCATACTGCCCCAAACTCCCATGCAGCAGGCGGCAGCGCTTCTCTGAATCCGGCTGACACCCCTGCGTCAGCTTTCCGTTCAACCAATCTGCATGACCTCCTCCACCACGCGCTTCAGATGCTCCCAATCCGCCTTAAGCCGTGAAAGCCGCTTCCTGCCCTGCTCTGTGATCCTGTAATATTTCCGGGCCGGCCCTCTGGACCCGCGGCCTTCAAAGATTTCCGCATCCCCCTCCTGGTAAAGCCGCCGTAGGATCGCATAAAACGTACTCTCCGTCACTTCCGGGAAAAAACTGTGCATCGTCCGAATCATATCGTACCCATACGGGCTTTCTTTCTCAAGATCATGTAAGATACACATCTCCAGTATCCCCTTTTTAAGCTGTGCATCCACGGCTCTGTGTTCTCCTTCCCGCTCTTAAAAAAGCCCAGATTCCAAGCGAAACTCCGGCCCCAATCCCATAATAAAGCACCGGGAACCAAAACACCTGGTTCCATTCCCCCAACGCGCTGATATCCAAAGAACGCAGGTAGCTGCGCACCTCCATCAAAAACAGCAAAGCACCCACGGCATGAACCGCTCCTGCCAGATACAGCACCGACGCGGTCACGGCCTGCTTTGCCATCCACACAGCCAGTCCAAGCGCCAGCATTCCGCACACGATCAGCTCTCTGTCAAGCAGCTTCCCCACATGGAATCTGCCGACATACGGAGGAATGGTTTCGATGTATTTCAATAAATATTGTATTTGAGCCTCTGTCATGGCCACCAGAACAAACATCAAGCCACCGGCTGCCGCAGCCCACCGTTTTCCGGCCTCCTTGTGGGGAAACTCCCCTTCTACCTTTATCTGCTCTCTGCCATGTAAAAATCCCAGGCACGCAAGCGGAAGCAGTATCTGCGCCGCAAAAATTCCGCCCTGCATCGACGCAGCGCAGGCAAACGCAGCCGCCGCCAAGGCACCCCACAGAACGGCCTGTTTCCCAAAATATCGGACTGCTCCCGAATTTTCCTCCAAAAGTGTCCGTAAGACCTGCTCTGGTGTCCCCCAGCGCCGGATAAACGTCTCTGCCGACTGCCCCTCCTCCAGCAGAACGTATCCTTCATAATCCGTCAGGATCTCCCATGTCTGTCCGGCCGGGAAAAATAAGAGCAGAAGCTTCCCCAGCCGCCGCAGATACTTATTTTTTATCCAGCCGGCCTCTCCTGTTTTCTGCTTTTGGGTCTTCATAAAATGCCTCCTTATTAAAGCATGCAATTGGATTTGTTTTTTATCTACTGTTTTTTATTTACTGTTTATTAAATAGTAGTTGGGTATATTATATCAAAATTGTGGTGTTTGTCAACTTCCTGTTTTGTATCGTGGATAGATGTGGCTAGGGGTCCGCGTAGGCGGGCAGGGACGGCCGGGGGCGGCGGACAGGCTGCGACGCTTTCAACAGTTAAGATAGGCCTGTACAGGGTCTTCTATACTCCGTTTTGGTCGTTGCCAGCCAAGTGCCACCGGCGTTTAGAACTGCGAAGCAATTTTCAAACACACTCTAGCACACTACTATTGGAAAATTCTTTGTCTTATGGTATAATCTCGAAAGAGATGATACCCGCGTCGATTTGCGTCCGGACAAAGAGAAGACAGGTTCCCAAGCAAATCGTGCGCATCCCCCAGAGGGACAGCATGTCCGAAAGATATACTATAATCTCATCAGAGCGGGAAAAACCAAAAGAACTGTCTGACGCACGAGCTGCACTAACCGGAAAAAGCCCTTCCCTCTCTTTCCCTCACTCCCGAAACAGCATAGCAGAGGCCGTGGCCTCTGCGGACCTCATTTCAAAACAAGGAGCACTCACACATCATGGACATCAACTACGAATTATACAAAGTATTCTGCCAAGTTGCCAAAACCTTAAGCTTCTCCGAGGCCTCCAAGCGCCTCTTTATCTCGCAGTCCGCCGTCAGCCAATCCGTAAAACTCCTGGAAAAACACCTCGGGCAGCCTCTTTTTATCCGCAGCACCAAAAAAGTCCGTCTCACTCCCGAAGGCGAAATCCTGTTCAAGCACATCGAGCCCGCCATAAACCTGATCCAAAGAGGCGAAAACCGGCTTTTAGAAACGAATCCCCAAAACGGCGGCCAGCTTCGGATCGCAGCCAGCGATACCATCTGCCGCTACTTTCTCGTTCCCCGTTTAAAAGATTTCCGAAACACCTACCCAAATGTCCATCTGAAGGTTACCAACGCGACCTCCATCGAATGCGCCAGACTCCTTGAAAACGGCCAGGTGGACTGTATCGTCACGAACTATCCCAATTCCGGCCTCACAAACGCCGCCTCCATCCGTGTTATCCATGAATTTCGTGATGTTTTTGTCGCCAACGCTGCCTTTTTCCCTTTAAAAGACCGTACTCTTACGCTCGCGGAGCTTGCCGGCTGCCCAATCCTCATGCTGAACCGCAAAAGCGCCACCAGCGAATTTCTGCACGCCCTGTTTCAGAAATCACATCTGGATCTAGTCCCGGAAATCGAGCTGAGCAGCAACGACTTTTTAATTGATCTGGCCCGCATCGGCTTCGGCATCGCCTTTGTCCCTGACTTTTGTCTGCCCCAAAAGGAGGCCGATCTGTTTGTTCTGAAACTCAAAGAAACGCTGCCGCCCCGCAGGCTCATCGCAGCCTGCAGCGAAACCGTGCCGCTCTCCGGGACTGCCAGGCAGTTTATGGACATTCTGACGGCTTCTTCGGGTATTCCTTCCAGAAATCCGTCAGGCACTCCCTGACGTTTGTGCGGTTTACGATCCGGTAGTGCTTCCATTCCCGCGGAAACATCTCCAGATACTCTTTCCTTAAAAACCGGTCGTCGAGCAGGAGAATGATCCCCAGATCCTGCGGCGTGCGGATGACACGCCCGGCCGCCTGAAGGACCTTGTTCATCCCGGGATATTGGTAGGCAAAGTCATATCCCGCCCCTTCTGTCTCCTCAAAATATTCTTTCAATACCTCCTGTTCCGTACAGACCATCGGAAGCCCTGTCCCGACCACGATCACGCCGATCAGGCGTTCCTCTTTTAAGTCAATCCCCTCCGAGAATACGCCCCCCATCACGCAGAAGGCGGCCAGAGAATGCTCCCTCTCCCGTTCGAATTCCGCCAGAAATTCCTGCCGTTCCTCCTCACGCATCCCCTGTCCCTGTATCAGCAGATCGGCCTTTAGCGGGTCTTCCTCGAACAGGCCTTCCACCTGCTCCATGTACTGATACGACGGAAAAAATACCATATAGTTTCCGCGCCGCGCCTCCGTGACCGCGCGGATATAATCGGCCACCTTCCGGTATTCCGCTTCATTGCGCCTCGTATAACGGCTGCTCACGTCGCCTGCCACCATGAGGAGCCTGTGCTCCTCCGCAAACGGAGAATCCGCATAGACCGCATAGTCCTCTGCCTCCCCGGTAAGCAGCGTCCTGTAATAGCGGATCGGCAAAAGCGTCGCCGAAAACAAAATCGTGCTCGCCCCCTGCTTCATGCACTCCAAAAGCCGTCTGGCCGGATTCACACAAAACAGATGCAGGCAAAACGACGAGGTCCCCCGGCTCTCGGCATAGATTCTGTAATGTGGGTCCAGATACTCGTAGGCATTTAAAAAATCCCGCAGGCCGAAATAAAAGTCCAGCACCTCCTCGCGCCTCTCGAATTCCAGAACGTCCTCCAAAAACGTCTCGAGCTCGCCAAACACGGCCATAACCGCCGCAGCCGCCCCGGTCACATCCTCGAAAAGCTGCCAGCTCTCACACTCCCGTTTCATCGCCAAAAGAAGCTTGTTTAACGCGTCAAGCTGCCGCTCCAGCCGCGGCGATCTTCCTTTGACAATCCGTCTGACCGAAAGGACCTCCTCCTTTACAAGCACAGCGCTGTACATCTCTCTGGCTCTTGCGACCAGGTTATGCGCCTCGTCAATCAAAAACAGATATTCTCCCTTATTCCCCTCGGCAAAGTAGCGTTTCAGCCGTACATTCGGGTCAAAGACATAATTATAGTCACAGATGATTCCATCCGTCCAGTTTGAGATATCCAGGCAGAATTCAAACGGGCAGACTCTATGCTTTCCGGCGTAGGAAAGGATCTTTTCCCGTGTGATCTCCTGCTCCTTTTGCAAAATGCAGAACACGGCGTCGTTAATTCGGTCATAATGTCCCTTTGCACAGGCACAGGCGTCCGGATTGCACTCTGCTTTCTCGAGCGGGCAAAGTTTCTCCTTTGCGGTGATTGTGACCGAATTGAAAGAAAGCCCTTTTAGGCGCAGAAGTCTAAGCGCCTCCTCGGCAACCGTGCGTGTGATCGTCTTTGCCGTCAGATAAAAAAGCTTCTCCCCTTTCCCCTCGCCGATTGCCTTAACAGCCGGAAAGACGGCCGAAAGTGTTTTTCCGATTCCTGTCGGCGCCTGGATGAACAGCCGCTTCCCACGGCTGATGGTCCGATAAACCGATACCACAAGCTCTCTCTGCCCTTCCCGGTAAGGAAACGGAAACTCCAGCGCCCGGATTGAGGCGTTTCGCGCCTCCTCATGACGGTTCATAAACCGCGCCCACTTGAAATATTCCTGTGCTACCCCGGCAAACCACTCCGAAAGCTCTGCCGCCGTCTTGAGGACCTGAAAACGCCGGATCTCCTCGGTTTCCAGATTGCAGTAGGTCAACTGAAGCCGTACGCCGTCAAGTCCTTTATCCTGGCAGTAAAAATGCCCATAGCACATGGCCTGTGCCAGATGCAGGGGCGCAGGCTCCACAAAGCGGCTTACATCCGCATACATCCCTTTGATCTCGTCGATCATCATGATTCCGTCTTCCTCAAAGATCCCATCAGCCCGTCCCTCTACCAGCAAAAGAAGCTTCTCCTCCTCATCCAGAACCGTCCCCTTTAAAGGGACCTCCGCCTGGTAGGATGCTCCCATTTGCTTCTGGATCTTGCGGTGGATACGCCCTCCGGCTAACATCGCCTCACGCCTGTCGCCGCCCGTCCTGCGCGTGTCGATATCCCCTGACCGCAGAATAAACTCAACCAGATTTCGAACGGAAATCCGCACCTGCCTGTATTGTGTCTCCAACGCCTCCATCTACCTCCTGCCCCCACTTGCTTCTCTGCATACGACATTATAGAAAAAAACCGCCATACCCTGCAGCAGGCATGACGGTCTTTTTTGGTTTTCTCTCTTAAGCGACTGCGTGAATTCCCGTAGTTTCGTTATCGGCAAGGAATTCTTCAAAGTCCCTGTCCTCACCGTTATATTCCACGGTGAGCACCTTGGTCAAATCCAGGCTCAGGACGCCCAAGATCGACTTTGCATCAATGATCACTCGATTATAAAAAACATTAATGTCAAAATCGCACTCGCAGGCCAGCTTTACAAGCTCCTTTGCCTCTGCAATCGATGAGATTTTAATCTTTTTCTGTTTCATCATATCTGTCAAACTCCTTTGTCATAGACGGGTTTCCCACATCAATTTATTTATAGCATTTTCAAAATCATCCGTCAATTGCATTTTTTACCGAATTTTTGCGATTTATACCGCCTGTTTTTTGGTAATCTTTCCCGAACTCTGTATTTCCAGCCCGAAATTCGGGGCGCCTGATCATAGATTTTCATCTCCCCACTGTTTCATGTGTTCAAAAACCGGAATAAAACTTCTTCCCAATTCTGTAAGCGTATATTCCACATGTGGCGGCACCTCTTTATAATCAAAACGGGAAATAAATCCATCCGCCTCCAGTTCCCGAAGCTGCTTGGTCAAACTCGATTCCGTAATATCCCCAATGTGCCTCCGAAGCTCTCCAAAACGGTGTACATCCTGAAAGGCAATATAATAGATAATTTCAATTTTCCACTTACCGCCTAAAATTTTTTGTATGGCAGAGATCGTCTTGCAGCGTTCGATCGACAAAGCGCTTTTCTTCATTTTGGAATCTCCTTTTTGCAGACAGCATAGCACATCTATTCTCAAAAAACAATGTACAAGTTAAAAACAGATACTTCAAAAAAGTACAGTACTTGCAAAAAAAATGTACCCCTCTATAATGAAATCAGAGCGTGTCTGAAAATTCATTCCCGCCCTGCACGCTCCACCTTGCGGTATATTGGTCTCCCATTCAGTCAACGCAGCCCACTGCGTCCCTTCATTCAGGCCAAGCCTCCCGCAAACTGTGACCTACATATGACAAAAGCAATTTTTTGACACGCCCTAATCCGCAAACAAGCATCCCGCGGATGAACAGCCAAAGAAAGGAAAGGTATTTATGCATTACACAGGAACCATTTGGAGACCCCCCTATGAAGCGTCGTCGCTTCTGTTAGAAGCAACGGCAGGCTGCACGCATCATATGTGCAAATTTTGTACCCTGTATCATGATTTACCGTTCAAATTCAGAATGTCACCCATAGAGGATATTGAAAATGATTTACGAGAGGTGCAAAAAGCAGTCAAAAACTGGAACGGCCAAGGCTTTGACCGGGTATTCCTGACAGGAGCGAATCCGTTCGTTTTATCCTATGACAAACTAATGACGATCGCAGAGCTGATTCACAGCTACCTTCCCTCCGTAAGATCCATCGGCTCATTTGCAAGAATTACAGATATCACTCCTAAAACCGACGACGAGCTTGCCAGGCTTTCTGTCTGCGGATACGACGGCCTGACGATCGGCATCGAAACAGGCGACGACGATGCCCTTCATTTTATGAACAAAGGCTATACCTCCTCTGATATTCTAAAACAATGCCAGCGATTGGATACAGCCGGAATCCATTACAGTTTTTTCTACCTGGTAAGCATTTCTGGAGCGGGCCGCGGAAAAACCGGGGCAAAACGGACAGCCGCCATATGCAACCGGCTCCATCCGATGATAATCGGCGCAAATATGCTCACCATTTATCCCGATTCAACGCTTTTCCATGAAATAAAACAAGGAAATTGGAAAGAAGAAAGCGAGATCGAAAAATATAAGGAAATCCGAACACTTGTGGAGCAGCTAGACATTCAAACAACCTTCGCCGCATTAGGCGCTTCCAATGCCTTCCATCTACAAGGACACCTGCCCAAAGAAAAAGCAAAGCTGATAACTGCTCTTGACACGATCATAGAAACTGTCAGCGAAGAAGAACTCCGGCGATACAGGAAAAGCGTTCATCATTTATAAAGGAGAGAACCTATGCTAAAGATCCGCCGTCTAAGGAAACAGGGCCCTCTACCTTACAGAGGCCGTGGCGGGCAGAGGGGGCCCCTTCGCCCCCTCCGCCCCAAAAATTCACACAAAAAGCATTGACAACCCTCTCATCCTGTGGTAAAATTCTTAAGCGTGAGAAAAATACAGGGGAATAGTTCAATGGTAGAGCTACGGTCTCCAAAACCGCCGATGGGGGTTCGAATCCCTCTTCCCCTGCTCTAATCCAAACGGTGCCGTCTTTTTACAAGGTCGGCACCGTTTTTGTCTTATTTGGAAACCGTACGCCTTTCTACCCCAAAGCCATATCCAACACCAGCATAACCGTAAAACCGGCGGCAAACGATAGCGTTCCAATATTCGAATGCGTCCCGGCAGACATCTCCGGAATCAAATCCTCCACCACCACATACAACATCGCTCCTGCCGCAAAGCTCAAAAGATACGGAAGTGCCGGCAATACAAACCCGGCTGCCCAGATTGTAAAAACCGCCGCACAAGGCTCCACGATCCCCGACAGCACTCCATATAAAAAAGCCTTTCCCTTTTTCACGCCTTCCGCCCGCAACGGCATGGAAATGATGGCTCCTTCAGGAAAGTTCTGGATGGCGATTCCCAAAGACAATGCAAACGCCGCCGCGGCCGTGACCGTCCCGTTTCCGGAAAGCCAGCCCGCCAGGACCGCACCGGCTGCCATACCCTCCGGAATATTGTGCAGCGTGACTGCCAAGACCAGCATCGTCGTCTTTCGCAGGGCGGCATGCGGTCCCTCCGGCTCGTCGCTGCCCAGGTGCAGATGGGGAATCGTCCGGTCCAGAAACAAAAGGAACAGCACACCCAGCCATATTCCGGATACCGCCGGCACAAAGGCCCAATCGCCCATCGCCTCCGCCTGCTCCATCGCAGGAACCAACAGACTCCATATGGACGCCGCCACCATGACTCCCGCTGCAAAGCCGGTCAGAGCACGCCGCAGGCCCATGTGAAGCGTCCCCTTCATTACAAACACGCAGGCCGCTCCCAGGCTCGTACCTGCAAATGGAAGAAAAATCCCCTGAATCAATTCTTTCAAACCTGTCTCACCTCATTTCATCTGCATTCTACTCCACTTTCCATTCTGCGTCAAGAAAAAGGAACATGTTTTTCTTGACGTGCAAAAATCCATTCTTGACAATCCAACGTGTATCTCCTATAATATACTTCAAATTTGAACGTTCTAATTTTGAATCAAAGAAAGGCGGACCGCTATGCAGACGAGCATCCAGTTCCCCTATAAAATGCTGCAGGCTTACACGGCATACTGCAAACCGCTGTGCCAGGAAGTAAACCTGCCACAGACGGCCTTTGACATCCTCATGTTCCTCGCAAACAACCCAGAGTTTAATACGGCAGGAGACATTGTCAAGATCCGCAAAATCAAAGCAAATCTTGTATCCGTCAATGTGGAACGGCTCGTGCAGGAGGGATATCTGGAGCGCAAATCCGTTCCGGGAGACCGTAGGAAAACCTTCCTTGTCTGTACCGGACAGTCGCAGGCCATCATTGAACAGGGCCGCGGCATCCAGGCTGCTTTTTTTAAAAAACTGTTTGAGAATGTGAGCGAAGATGCGTGTCTCGCTTTCCAGAGCGTTCTTTGCGCCATTGACAAAAATCTTGACCAAATGATGAAAGGACTTGACTAAATATGGAATTTTTGCAGATTCTTCTTGTAACATTTTTTGCCGGCATGGGCGCGGGCCTGGGCACTGGCTTTGCCGGCATGAGCGCTGCGGCCGTGATCAGCCCGATGTTGATCACCTTCCTGGGCATGGATTCCTACATGGCGGTCGGCATCGCCCTCTCCTCGGACGTCCTGGCAAGCGCGGCGTCCGCCTATATTTATGGAAAAAACAAAAACCTTGACATCAAAAACGGCAGTATCATGATGGTCAGCGTCCTCCTCTTTACCGTTGTGGGGAGCGTCATCGCCAGCATGGTCCCTCCGGCGGCAATGGGCAGCTTTTCCGTTTTCATGACCTTTTTACTCGGCGTAAAATTCATCGTAAAGCCGGTCATGACGACCAAGGAGGCCATGGCTGCCGTCTCCCCGTCCAAACGGATCCGCCAATCTGTCCTCTGCGGCTCCATGATCGGTTTTATTTGCGGCTTCATCGGAGCCGGCGGAGGCATGATGATGCTCCTCATCCTGACCTCCGTCCTCGGCTATGAATTAAAGACGGCCGTCGGTACCAGCGTATTCATCATGGCCTTTACCGCCTTCACGGGAGCCGTTTCCCATTTTGCGATCGGCGGGGCACCTGATTGGCTCGTATTCGGCCTCTGCGTATTTTTTACGTTCCTGTGGGCAAGGATCGCCGCCGTCTTCGCCAACAAAGCCGAACCGAAAACATTAAACCGTGCAACCGGTATCGTCCTTGTCGTGCTGGGCGGCGTGATCCTGTTGTTTCGGTTGTTTGCATGACCCCTATATAAGCCCGATCGCCTCCCGCACATTGTCCACGCCAATCAGGCGGATCCTCTTATCCGCTTTCAGCTTCGCAAGATTTGCCTTCGGCAGTACGCAGGCGGAAAAGCCCATCTTAACAGCCTCCGCCACGCGCTGGGCAGCCTGGGAGACGCCGCGCACCTCGCCGGAGAGACCCACCTCTCCAAAAATCAGCATACCGGAATCCACCTCGCGGTTCTTGTAGCTTGAGACGAGCGCCATCACAAGCGCCAGATCGAGCGCCGGCTCGTTCATCTTCATGCCGCCAGCGATGTTGACATAAGCGTCATACCGGCTCATCGCATAGCCGCAGCGCTTCTCCAGGATCGCCAGGAGAATATTGATACGGTTGTAATCCACCCCGTTCGCCGTCCGCCTCGCCATGCCGAAATTCGTCGCGGTCACGAGCGCCTGTACTTCTAAAAGAATCGGCCTTGTCCCCTCCAGAGAGCAGGCCACCACCGCGCCGGAGCTCTCCTTGGGCCGCCCGGATAACAGCATCTCCGACGGGTTTGCCACCTCGGAAAGACCGCTTTCCATCATCTCAAATACGCCGATTTCATTCGTCGAGCCAAACCGGTTCTTGACTGCCCGCAGAATCCGGTAGGAATCCTGACGGTCACCCTCAAAATAGAGCACCGTGTCCACCATATGCTCCAGCACGCGCGGCCCGGCGACCACGCCCTCCTTCGTCACATGTCCGACAATGAAAATGGCAATTCCAAGCCCCTTGGCCGTCTGTAAAAGGAGGTTCGTTGACTCCCGGACCTGGCTTACGCTTCCCGGAGCGGAGCTTATGTCCTCCCGGTACATGGTCTGGATCGAGTCGATGACGACGATATCCGGCTTTGCCTGCCCAATCGCCTCGAAGATCGTATCTAGGTTCGTCTCACAAAGGAAAAAGAGCTCGCCTGTTATCTCGCCGATCCGGTTGGCCCGAAGCTTGATCTGTTTTAGCGACTCCTCTCCCGATATGTAGAGCACGCGCCTTCCCGCCACCGCAAGATTGCGGCAGACCTGTAAAAGCAGGGTGGACTTTCCGATCCCAGGATCCCCGCCGACCAGCACGAGGCTCCCCTTTACGATCCCGTCTCCTAAGACTCTGTCAAGCTCCAAAAAGCCCGTCGGGGTACGATCCTGATCCTCTAACGCGATCTCGGAAATACGGACAGGGGCAGCGCCCCGGCCGGAAAGTCTTACGCCCTTTGCCGCCTGTGGCTTCTTCTCCGAAGCCACGGGCTCCTCCACGAACGAATTCCATTCCTTGCAGGCCGGACACTGCCCCATCCACTTGCTGGATTCATAGCCGCATTCCTTGCAGAAAAATATGGTACTGTTTTTTGCCTTTGCCACTCTATGGTCCTCTATCCCTTATCTGCGGACGATCTTCACCGCCACGCTTTTTCCCTCAGAAAGCTCCACGGAAAGGCTTAGCTTCCCGCTCATATTCGTCTTCATACCGCCGGCCGCCACACCGTCCGTGAAAATCTCATACTCCATATCATCCTCGAGCTGCACCGTAATCTGCGCATCGGCGCTGCCCTCTACGGTAAACGACACAGACGCATCCTTTACTGCAAAATCCGTGACCGCGGTCCCCGGCACGGACTCATAGACAAACATGCCGTTTCTCTCGAGCTTCGTGATCTCATGAAACGTCTTCACTTTATAGAGGTCGCCCTCATGCTCGTAGTCTTCCTTTTTCGCTTTAGCCGAAAGTGTGTAATCGCCAAAGCTGATGGTCCCGTTGTCCTCTGTACGGATTAATTCACTGATCGCTGCCATAATACGTTATCTCCTTTTGTGCCTGAAAACGGTTCCGTCTGCCAAACCGTTATTTTGTTTTTGCATTTTTATTTTACCACATCCGGCTCTTTTTTTCCAGCGCTTTGTGGATGCCTGGCAGAAAATTTAAGCTTCCCATCCTTTAACAGGATCTTTACCGAATCGCCTTCCCGAACACGCCCCTCAAGCACGGCCTCGGCCAGACGATCCTCTACCTCGTTCTGGATTGTCCGCTTTAAAGGCCTTGCGCCATACTTCTCATCGTAGCCCTTGTCGATCAAGTATTCCTTTACATCATCCCCTGCGTGCAGGCGGATGGACATCTGCTGCCTTGTCCGCTTTTCCACTGTGTTCAAAAGGATCGTTATAATATCCTTCATATGGCCCTTATTCAGCGGATGGAACACGATCATTTCGTCGATCCGGTTTAAAAATTCCGGCTTGAACAGCCGCTTTACCTCATCCAAAACGCCGGTTTTCATGCGTTTATACTTCTCCTGCTCGTCGTTTTGGGACATAAAGCCCAGGTGCTTGGGCGAAATGATGTTCTCTGCGCCTGCATTGGAGGTCATGATGAGGATCGTATTCTTAAAATCGACCCGATGTCCCTGGGAATCCGTGATATGGCCGTCATCCAACACCTGCAAAAGGATGTTGAATACATCCGGATGGGCCTTCTCAACCTCGTCGAACAGGATCACCGAATACGGATTCCGGCGCACCTTTTCACTGAGCTGGCCGCCCCCCTCATAGCCGACATAGCCTGGCGGGGACCCGATCATCTTGGACACGCTGTGCTTTTCCATATATTCGGACATGTCCACACGAATCAGCGCATTCTCCGTCCCGAACATCGCCTCGGAGAGCGCCTTACAAAGCTCCGTCTTTCCAACCCCGGTCGGACCCAAAAACAGGAACGAACCGATCGGGCGCTTTGGATCTTTTAGGCCCACACGTCCGCGGCGCAGTGCCTTTGCCACCGCCGTTACGGCCTCCTCCTGGCCGACAACACGTTCGTGCAGGATCGTTTCGAGCTTCAAAAGCCGTTCCGTCTCCTCCTCGGCCAGCTTGCTCACCGGGATCTTCGTCCAGCCCGACACTACATCTGCGATATCATTTTCATCGACAAACAGCGCCTTCGAGGTCTTCTCCTGCTCCCAGTTTTCCAGAATCTTTGTGACCCGCTCCCGCTTTCTGGCCTGCTTTTTCTTGATTTCCCCGGCCTTTTCATAGGCCTCGGCCTTGATGGCCTCCTCCTTCTCCTTCTCAAGCGTCTCGATCTGTGCCTGCAGGCCCTTGACCTCCTTCGGCTCCACATAGACCGTCAGACGGATCTTCGAGGATGCCTCGTCAATTAGGTCAATCGCCTTATCCGGCAGGAATCGGTCGTTGATATACCGGGCCGAAAGCCGGACTGCCGCCTTGACGGCCTCATCCGTGATGGTAACATGATGATGCTCCTCATACCGGGGCCTTAAGCCCTTTAAGATCGCAATCGACTCCTCCTCGGTCGGCTCCTCCACGGTCACGGGCTGAAACCGGCGCTCTAGGGCCGAATCCTTTTCGATGTATTTGCGGTATTCCTCGATGGTCGTCGCGCCGATCAGCTGAATCTCCCCGCGCGCAAGAGACGGCTTCAGGATATTGGACGCATCCAGCGCGCCTTCTGCGCCTCCCGCACCGATGATCGTATGGATTTCATCAATAAACAGAAGAACATTTCCGGCCTCCCGAACCTCATTTAAGACATTCTTGATCCGTTCCTCAAACTCGCCGCGGTACTTGGAGCCGGCTACCATGCCGGACAGATCCAACACCACAACCCGTTTTCCACGGATCGTCTCGGGGATATCGCCGTTTACGATGAGCTGCGCAAGTCCCTCCGTGACCGCGGTCTTTCCCACGCCCGGCTCACCGATCAGACAGGGATTGTTTTTTGTCCTGCGGCTTAGGATCTGGATCACACGCTTGATCTCGCGCTCACGGCCGATGACCGGGTCGAGCTTCCCCTCCTCTGCCAGAGCGGTCAGATCTCTACTGTAGGCGTCAAGTGCAGGTGTCTGTGTCCGGCCGCCTCTGGAAGGGCGTCCTCCAAACAGATCTTCCCGGCCGGCTGCGCAATCCTCACCCATCGCCGATAAGAGATCGATGTAGATTTTTTGAATGTTGACATTCATCGTGTTGAGAAGCCGGATCGCCACGCAGTCCGACTCCTTTAACATGGCCATCAGGATATGCTCGGTCCCGATTAACGGCGCGCGGAAGCGGACCGCCTCCCGATAGCTGTTTTCCAGCACACGTTTTGCGCTCGGCGTATAGCCTCCGCGATCCTTGACCTTTGTATTCTGGTAGGAAGCGACAAGCTTTTCGACCAGTGATAAGACCCTCTCATTCGACACGTCGTTGGCCTCTAAGACCTTCGCCGCCGTCCCGCTCCCCTCCTCGATCAGTCCCACGAGCAGATGCTCGGTGCCGATCGTCCGGGAGCCCATATCCGAGGCCGCATCCTTCGCGAGCTCCAACGCCTCCCTGGCTTTTTCCGTATATTGGTCCATTTTTTTAACTCCTCTCCTCACTGTCTGATCTTTGGCAGACGGGCGCGCAGAAAATCAGCCCTGGCCGCATCCAGTTCTTCCTTATTCAGGGGCTTCTCGGCCATACTTAACAGATTGGCCGGCTGGATCCCTACCATCAGCCCATAGATCGAGCAGGCCCCGTCAGTCTTAAGAATCCCATTCACAACACCGGTCATGACATGGGACAAAAATTCCATCGCATCCTTTCTTGTGAGGCGTCTGGCATATTTCAGGATGCCGTAGGATTTATACACTTCATCGGCGTGCGCCAGCGGCCTTGCCTCCTGCGCCTCTTTTTGCAGGCGGCGCTCCTGGTTATCAAGCTCTACAGCCGTCTTTTTTACGATCTCTATAATTTCCTGCTCTGTTTGCCCCAGTGTCTTCTGATTGGAAACCTGGTACAGGGAGCCGAAATTCTCACCGCCCTCGCCGTAAACACCGCGGATTAACGTCCCAAAACGCCCCATGTCGGCCACCAGGCTCGGGAAATTTTTCCTTCGTGACAAAAACGGCAGGTGCACGATTACCGAAGCCCGCAGCCCCGTCCCCACATTGGTCGGAAAGGCAGTCAGATACCCGTATTTTTCATCGAATGAATACGCAAACCGGTCGCTGATATAGTCATCCAGTGCGTCCGCGCGCTCATAGCAGGAAAGCGGGTTCAAGCCCTTTTCCATGATCTGGATGCGGATATGGTCGTCGCCGTTTAGAGCAATGCTGACCCGTTCATCCTCCGAGAGAATCAGCCCGGCGGCCTCTTTCTTTTTCGAAAAGCTCCGGTTGATCGCACGCCGTTCGATGAGCGCCGTTTTTTCAAGCTCCGCCATGCCGTCCAGCCAGGCGAAGCGGTACTTTGTACCGTCTAACGCACCGATCCCCCGAAGCCCTGCCCCGAGGCGGTCCACAAGCTCTTTACACTGTTCTGCGGTCATCTTCTCCGGAAACGGATAGTCCCGCCAGTTTCTTGCGAGGCGGATCCGGCTGTATATTACATTGGAAGCCGGCTCCCCCGGCATCTCATACCATTTCGCCATCCTGTTTGATCTCCTCTTTCAGTCCTCTCATCTCATCCCGAAGTGCTGCGGCCTGCTCATAATCCTCACGCCGGAGCGCTTCCTTAAGCCTTGCCTGCAGAATCAGGACACGCTCCTTTGCATCAAGCTTTTGGAACCCTTCCGCTTCGTTTTCCGCTTCCGATCCAAAGCCAGCCGTACCATGGCCCTTCCCGACTTCGTCCGCCTGGCCCTGAAGGTTTTTGGGTCGCTTGCCTACATGGCGCTCACTGCCCTGCAGCTTTTTTATATTTTCTCCAATCAAAGGGTCAAATACGCTGTAGCAGTCGGGACATCCAAACCGGCTGTTCTGTACAAATTCTTTATAAGTCGTATGACAATTCGGACAGGCCACACTATCATAACGCGCCGTTCCCGATTCCGCATTCTGCATGCCAAGAAGGCCCGCAAGCAGCCGCCCGAGTGGAAATTCTCCCTCAAATAACGCCGAATACTGGCCGATGTCCACACTTCTCGCACAATGAGAGCAAAGATTGTGCTCCGTCTTTACTCCATTGATGACCTCCACATATTTTACCGTTGCTTCCCGTGTCTTACAGTGTTCACACAGCATATCGCTCCTCCTCATTCCTGTCCGCCGAATTGGTCGAATATTTCGTCAACCAGCGCATGGACCTCCGCCCGGCCCACATTTTTGCAGATCCCGCGGGCCACAAGGCGCGCCAAGCTCTCCCGCATCTCATTTAACGCCCGCAGACGGTCCATATTTAACGCCACCACAGCCCCGCGCCGTCTGTCCAGGCGCAGAAATCCCTCCTGCCTTAAGACAGAATATGCTTTATTCACCGTATGCATGTTAATTCCGATCTCATCGGCAAGCTGACGCACCGAGGGAAGGCTGTCCCCTTCGCGAAGCATATCCGTCGCGATCCCAAGAATAATCTGATTGCAGAGCTGGACATATAAGGCTTCTTCACTGTCAAAATTAATCTTCAGTATCATATCGTTTGCCGCATCTCCTTGTATCAGTTGTTATATGCATATAGTAACAGGTGTTGGGGGATTCGTCAAGTGGAAAGAGGAGGAGGGAGGGCAATGGGTCCGCGGAGGCGGGCGCAGGCTTAGAGCTTCCAGCCCCGAAGCCTGGCTGTCCCATTCCATCTGCCACCCCCGGTATCTGCGGACCCATTTCCACTCCCCTACTTTTGTGTCGGGTCTTCACAGATTCCCAAAAACAATAAATGGCCTTTATGGAAGACTGCGTATAAAAACGGACGGTCCAGGATCATTTCTGCCCGACCCGTTGGCATAGCGGCTCCTGCCCAGGAGATTTCTGTGAACGCCGTGGCTTCGACTCCGTTTTCGTCGATTCCGATATGGGCATCCTGGGTGACCTGTGAAAAGAACAGCAGGGAGACATCAGAGATGTTGGAAAAATCGGCATCCGAAAAGGCTTTCTTGATGCCAAGATCCTTTAGTATGCCGGACAGTTCTATATGGCTTCCGTAGGAGAATTTGGGGATCTCCCAGATTACCTCTCCCATTGCCTTTCCTTCGTCTCCATAGAGCACCGCAGAAAGTGCCTCCGGGGTCTTTATGAGCTCACGGACGTCTGTGCCTTCGTCAGGAAGAATAAATTGTACAAAGCCGCTCTTTAAGGCAACCGACGAGCTTGTGAAATTTTCTCCTCTCCTGAATGCATGGGAGGATTCCCTTCTGGTCATGAATTCGCAGGAGACCTCGCTTTTGTCCCTCCGCGTGAACGAGTCTGTCTTTGTTGCTTCTGCATGGAACCGATCCAGCCATTCGTCATAAAAGTATACGACGTTTCGAAGGGATAACAGCTCCTCGGGCCCGGGCGTTTGAACCGGGGGCGCAAGAACTCCGCCTGTCCTGTCTTTGACCCAGTCAGCCATGAGTGTCTGTGTCTGCTCCGTATGGAGATCGCCCTCGAAGCTGTCCGCGTAATAATACCGCGCAGCATGGGCGGCGAAGCTGTCCTTGAGATCCAGGCCCTTGTCGGCCCACAGGGATGTGGCAAGCCGCAGGCAGTACCTGGATTCGGCCGGGTATTCGCCAAATTCGTCTTTTTTGTTGTTTTTTTCGTTTGGGACGTGGTAAAGCGCTTCAATCGCTTCTTTTATATCTGCCGATAAATTCTCTGCATATGGATAGCCCAGAAGGTTTAAAAGCTCCTTTCTGGTCTCCCCGTTTGCGCCCTCGGCTGCCACGGCCAAGGAAAGGTAGAGGCCGAGCGGGGAATAGACTGCGTTGCCTTCTGCCTCCTTTAAAACTGCCGAGCCGGTTTGTACGCCGAATTCCTGACAGGCGACCGAAAATGCCTCCGGCACATTCTTTTGGTTTTCATAGCGCTCGTCATCATTTTTATAGACCGGTTCCTCGGGAAATTCGGCCAGCCTGACTGCCGCCTCACGCAGGACCTCATCTGTCCCGTTTGGGGACAGCATCCCCCTTTGCTTGGCCATGAGAGCGATCCAAATTCCCAAGCCGCATGCCAGGGTAAACAGCAGGCAGACTGCGCACATGATTCGTTTCTTCTTTTTCGTATTCTCCTCGCTCACGGTTTCGCTCCTCCCTTCCTGGCACAAAGTGCTCTTTACGGATATACTTACCAGTACATTGTTTCGCAAATAAACACACCAATCACTTGTGCGTTTTCCGATCTCACAGGTCAAAAAGCATTCTACGTGTTTTGTCTAGTTATTTGTCGAACAAAGTATTGGTTACGGACACCAGCCGGATAAAAACTTTCTGTCCCCTGCCGCAGGAATCACGCTATTTTCGTTCGATCAGCTTCCCGTCTTCTCCTCGTGACTGAAGGGCCCGTTCCATGTACCAGGCTACGTTTCCAAGCTTTTCTTCCATCTCGGCTCGATTGTCCTCATCCAGATATTTGGAAAACAGTACACCAAACAGCATCCCGTAATCCGAGTTGTAAGAATCCGGGACCTCGGTAAATTCCAGTATTTCATACATGCGGACGCGCATCTCTGTCGTAAAGTCCAGATCCCGCATTTCCTGCTTGACCTTACGGAACAGGTATTCCCCGAAGCCTTCCTTGAGTGCCTCGGGCCTCGTAAAGCGCAGCTCACAGGCGAGATTATCAACCTTGTATCGAATGTAGTATCGTTCTCCCGTCTCCGGGTCCCGGCTGGAGGAATAGTATTCTTTTTCGGGGCAATAAACAAAGGTCCAGCCGTTGTCCACAAAATTCCGAAGCCAGCCTTTCGGCAACGCGTTTAGCTCCTCGGCGATCTCGTCGCGCAGCCCCTCCTCGATCTTGATCTCCCTCTCATTGTCGTTTATGGCCCGCACGTTTCCCGGCGCATAGGGCTGCCCGTCGGCGTCAAAATATTTAAAACCGCTGTACTCGTTTGCCAGAAGACTTCCGTCTTCATGAAAATAGTATTTCTTTCCGTCGATGGTCTTGACACGCTCGGTGCTCAGGATTCCGTTTCCGTTAAACCAGTACCATTTTCCGTTATCCTTCAGCCAGCGGATCACCGCGTTGCCGCTCTTGTCATAAAAATACCACTGCTCGGGGCCGTCACCCGTATAGCACTGCCAGCCCTCGGAGAGCGTCCCGTCGGCTTCAAAATAATACCGCAGATTCCCCACCTTCTGCCAGCCGGTCTGCATGTGGCCGTCTGCATCAAAATGATACCATTCTCCGTCAATGTCCTCCCAGGAATTCCTTGCATTTTGGCCATCCTCTTTTATATACTGCCATCCTGATTTCGTATCCAGCCACGTCCCGTCTGCCGCAAACGCAATCCCTTCGCACACTGCCAGAAAACCGGCCGTAAAAAGCACTGTTTTCCATTGTCTGTTTTTCATCCTGATCGCCATCCCTTCATTTACTATGTTACGTTTCCTATCTCTTTTCAAATTCCTGCTTCTGTATTATAATGAATTTGGCAATATACCAGATCATGAAAGGAGCCCTCCTATGAAACGAATTCTCGCCTGGGCCGGCATTTTTATAATCGCCGCCGCTTTTATAACACTCCTCATCCTGACCTTTACCGGCGCCCCGGCCAACCAGATCGTCGCCCTGTTATTTGGCCTCCTTATCATACCGGTCTTTCTCTACGCGTTTCTGCTCATCGTCAGAGTGGGCCGTTCCAAGCATGGCCGGGAAACGACTGATACGAACGAAAACGACTGACAAAAAAAGGAATTTTCATGTCTATTATAATGCTTTCCGGTTGTTGTTTCAATGCCTGTGCGCAATTTGCCATGGTTTTGCCACTTTATAAAAAAGTGTGCGCGTAGTGACTTCACTCTGTGCGAGGCCGCACTCCGTTGAGGCAGTCTCTGCACATCCTGGCCCGGCAAGGCCTTTTGTCTTATAGGAAATTTCAGAGGAATTTCCTATAAGACAAGAAAAATGCCAGGAGCAGACATCGCATGACTGTCTCTGCGATCTCCGGCTCCCGGCACACACTTTCCATATTCTTTCTTTGCTATCTCATAATAATCTCATCCCGGCCCGGCCCGTTCGAAATCATGGTAACCGGAACACCAAGCTCCGCCTCGATCGCCTCAATATACTTGCGGCAGTTCTCTGGCAGCTCCTCATATTTTTTGATTCCCCGGATCTCACACTTCCAGCCAGGCAGCGTCTTATATACCGGCTTCGCCCGGGAAAGCTCCGGCGTGGTCGGGAAATCTTTCGTAATCTTTCCATCCACCTCATATCCGATGCAGATCGGCAGTGCATCCAGGTATCCCAAAACGTCAAGCACGGTCAAAGCTACCTCCGTCGCCCCCTGTACCCGGCAGCCGTAGCGGCTGGCGACCGCATCGAACCAGCCCATCCTCCTGGGGCGCCCCGTAGTCGCGCCGAACTCGCCCCCGTCGCCTCCGCGCCGTCTTAACTCGTCTGCCTCCTCACCAAAGATCTCCGTCACAAACGCGCCTGCGCCCACTGCGCTCGAATATGCCTTTACGACCGTCGTGATTGTCCGGATCTCATAGGGCGGGACACCTGCACCGATTGCACCGTACGCGGCAAGCGTGGACGAAGACGTCACCATCGGATAGATTCCGTGATCCGGGTCTTTCAGGGAGCCCAGCTGCCCTTCCAAAAGGATGGTCTTCCCCTCCCGGATCGCATCATGCAGGAAGGCGGCCGTGTCACAGACATACGGAGCAACCAGCTCCTTATACTCCATCAGGGTATCAAAAATCTCCTTCGGTTTTAATTTCGGCTGGTGGTATAAGTGCTCTAACAGCACATTTTTCAGCTTGCAGACATTCTCGACCTTCTCCATAAGTTCCTTTGGATCCCCAAACAGCTCGCTGACCTGGAAACCGATCTTCGCATATTTGTCCGAATAAAACGGGGCGATCCCGGATTTTGTGGAGCCGAAGGACTTGCCCGCCAGCCGGGCCTCCTCGTACGTATCCAGAAGAATGTGATACGGCATCAAAATCTGCGCCCGGTCAGAGACCAGGATCTTCGGCGTCGGCACACCCTGGTCCGTAATCTCTTTTACTTCCTGCACGAGAAACGGAATATTCAAGGCGACCCCGTTGCCGATTATACTTGTGGTATGGCTGTAAAAAACGCCTGATGGAAGAAGATGAAGCGCAAATTTTCCGTAGTTATTGATAATGGTGTGGCCTGCGTTGCTTCCGCCCTGGAAACGGACGATGATGTCGGACTCCTTTGCCAGCATATCGGTAATTTTCCCCTTGCCTTCGTCTCCCCAGTTGGCGCCCACGATTGCTCTGACCATTTTAAAACCCTCCTAACCATCCTCTATATTTATACATGGATCTGTGCTTTCATACCAAGCAGCTCCCTGTTTGCCTCCAGAATCGGGCGGATCGTCTCGTTTAAGAATTCCTCCACCTGTTCCGGCGCACGGCCCACGTACTTGGCCGGATCCATGGTCTTTTGAAGCTCCTCAAGCGTCAGGTTAAACGACGGATCGGCAGCAATCAGCTCCAGAAGGTTATTTTCCCTTCCTTCCACCTTTACATTCTTTCCTGCCTCCATGGACAGCTCGCGGATTCTTTCATGCAGCTCCTGACGGTCTCCGCCCGCCTTCACCGCGTCCATCATGATGTTTTCGGTCGCCATAAACGGCAGCTCCGCCATCAGATGCTTTTCGATAACCTTTGGATATACCACCAGGCCATCCACGACATTTAGATATAGATCCAGGATACCATCCACTGCCAAAAATCCCTCCGGCACGGAAAGGCGCTTATTGGCCGAATCGTCAAGCGTCCTCTCAAACCACTGGGTCGAGGAGACGAGCATCGGGTTCATCATGTCAGACATCACATAATCCGCCAGGGAGGCGATCCGCTCACTGCGCATCGGATTGCGCTTGTAGGCCATGGCGGAAGAACCGATCTGATTCTTTTCAAACGGCTCCTCCACCTCTTTTAAATGCTGCAAAAGGCGGATATCGTTGGAAAATTTATGCGCACTCTGCGCGATCCCGGCAAGCACGGACAGCACGCGGCTGTCAATCTTTCTCGAATACGTCTGGCCGGAGACCGGAAAACACTCCGCAAAGCCCATTTTTTCCGCGATCATGCGATCGGCCCTGCGGCATTTTTCATGGTCGCCGTCGAACAGCTCCAGAAAACTTGCCTGCGTGCCGGTCGTCCCCTTTGAGCCCAAAAGCTTCATGGATCCCAGCATATGGTCTAAATCCTCCAGATCCAGCACAAGCTCCATCATCCAGAGCGTCGCCCGCTTCCCGACAGTAGTCGGCTGCGCCGGCTGGAAATGCGTAAAGGCCAGAGTCGGCTGGTCCTTATATTTCCCGGCAAACTCCGCCAGCTCATGGATGACATTGATCAGCTTTTTGCGCACAAGCCGCAGGGCTTCCGTCATCAAGATCAGGTCGGTATTATCGCCCACATAGCAGGAGGTCGCGCCCAGATGGATGATCCCCTTCGCCTTCGGGCACTGTAAACCATAGGCATATACATGGGACATCACATCATGGCGGACAAGCTTCTCCCGCTCCTTCGCCTCCTCAAAATTAATATCATCTTTATGGGCACGAAGCTCCTCAATCTGCTCGTCGGTGATCGGAAGTCCAAGCTCCTTTTCTGTCTCCGCCAGCGCGATCCAGAGTCTTCTCCAGGTACGAAATTTCTTCTCAGGGGAAAAGATGTACTGCATTTCCCTGCTTGCGTATCTCTCAGAGAGAGGGCTTTGGTAACGGTCGTACATGTCTGCTCCTCTTTTCTTTTATAAATTATTACGGTTTTTACTTTTCAAACTCACCGCGTATATCCTCCTTTGGTGCAGCGATCGGATACCGCCCGGTAAAACACGCCGTGCAGATCGGCAGGCCGCCCGCCATCTCCTTCAGACGCTCTGCTTTTAAATAAGAAAGGGAATCCGCACCAATTAATCCGCAGATCTCCTCCACGGTCCGATTGTGAGCGATCAGTTGATCCCCGGAAGGAATGTCGATCCCGAAATAGCAGGGATACAAGAACGGCGGCGCCGTCACCTTCACATGGACCTCCTTTGCCCCGGCCTCCCGCAGCATGCTCACGATGCGGTTGCTCGTCGTGCCGCGGACGATCGAATCGTCGATCATGATGATGCGCTTTCCCGCCACCACCTCTTTTAAGACGTTTAACTTCACGCGGACGGCCGATTCACGGCTGCTCTGCTTTGGCTTGATAAACGTCCTGCCCACGTAAGAATTCTTGATAAATGCCACGCCGTAGGGAATCCCCGACTCCATCGAATAGCCCAGGGCCGCCGCATTTCCCGACTCCGGCACACCCACGACAAGATCCGCCTCCACGGGAGAATCCTTTGCCAGCATGCGTCCCGCAAGAATACGCGAATGATAGACCCCGACACCGTCAAAGGTACTGTCCGGCCTCGCAAAATAGATATATTCAAAAATACAGCGCGCCTCTTTTTTTTCGTCGCACAGCGTCGTATCCGAGCGGATGCCGTCCTTTGTAATCGTGACGATCTCGCCCGGTTTCACGTCGCGGACGAATTCGGCGCCGACCGTATCCAGTGCGCACGTCTCCGACGCCAAAATATAGACATTGTCACGCCGTCCGATGCAGAGCGGCTTAAAGCCCTGCGGATCACGTGCACCGATCAGCTTTCTCGGGCTTGCAATCACAAGCGAATACGCGCCGCAAAGCTTCTTCATGGCGTTTGACACGGCTTCCTCAACCGACTTTGCCCGTACCCGCTCCCTCGCGATGTGGTACGCGATCACCTCCGTATCCACGGTGGTCTGGAAGATCGCACCGTTATAGACGAGCTCACGGCGAAGCTCGGGCGCGTTGACCAGGTTCCCATTGTGCGCAAGCGCAAGAGTTCCCTTTACATAATTCAAAACCAGCGGCTGCGCATTTTCCCTCGTGCTGCTGCCGGCGGTCGAATAGCGGACATGCCCGACGCCGATATTGCCCTTCAGGCCGTCCATAATTTCCGGCGTGAACACCTCGTTGCAGAGCCCCATTCCCTTATAGGCGTTCACAATCCCCTTCGGACCAAACGTATCGCTGACTGCGATCCCGCAGCTCTCCTGCCCCCGATGCTGCAGCGTACAAAGGCCGTAATAAATCGTCGAAGCCACGTCGTTTCCGTCTAAATCATAGACACCGAAAACGCCGCACTCCTCGTGCAGCTTGTCCTCCCCAATACAGAACACTTGCACTTTTTCCATTTGTTATTTCCTGTCCTCGATTCCCAGGCGTCTGAATACCTCGTTGTATGCATCCTCAACGTTCCCCATATCCCGGCGGAAACGGTCCTTGTCCAGCTTCTCATGGGTCTTTTTATCCCACAGGCGGCACGTGTCCGGAGATACCTCGTCAGCCAGGATAATCTGCCCCTTATAACGGCCGAACTCGATCTTAAAGTCCACAAGATCAATGCCAAGCCCGTCAAAATACTCCTTCATGATCTCATTGACCCGGAACGCATACCCGGTAATGGTATGAATTTCCTCCTCCGTGGCAAGCTCTAAGGACAATGCATAATATTCATTAATAAACGGGTCATGCAGATCATCGTTTTTATAACTGAATTCAAGAGTCGGGCGCTTAAAGACGATGCCCTCCTCCATTCCCATCTTCTTTGCAAAGCTGCCGGCAGAAATGTTACGGATAATGACCTCTAACGGCACGATCTCCACTTTCTTCACGGCCGTCTCACGGTCAGAGAGCTCCTCAATATAATGCGTCGGAATCCCCGCCTTCTCAAACAGCTTGAAAATATGGTTTGTCATGCGGTTATTGATCGCGCCCTTGCCGACGATCGTCCCCTTCTTCGTACCGTCAAAGGCGGTCGCGTCGTCCTTATAATCGACGATCAGCACATCCGGCTCCTCGGTCGTATAGACCTTCTTTGCCTTTCCCTCATACAGTAAATCGACCTTTTTCATTTTCCTACTCCGTCCTTTTCTCTAGGTTGCACATTTTGCCGAAACAAACAAGATACACGGCAATTATAATCCATGACGGGGGGAAAATCAAGGATAAGTTGTCCAAAAAATGGGGGAGGGGGTGACGAGCGGTCCGCCGCGGGAGGACGTGGGGATTGTCCCCTACTGGGCACGCTCTCGCTGCGGAAAAGCGCAGCGGTACCGGCGGTTTTCATTTGCAATGCCTCACTTCGCGGGAAATTTGGCCTAAATTCACTTAACGTAGTTCACTACGCCGCATTCATTTAGGCCAAATTCTCTACAATTATGACGTACATCTGTCAGAAAGCAATTTTCAAACACACTCTGGCTCCCGAAACACAGTAGCAGAGATCGGCCCCCTCCCCTATCACATGAGCGGCGCAACCGTCTTCAATACAAACCCCATCACTCTAAACGTCCATTTCTCCTGCTTCAACGCCCCATCCGTCACCTCCCGGCACTTTTCACGCGTAGCCAGGAAATCCGCCTCAATTTCAGGAATACAATCCGTCCCATACAAATATGCCGCACACTCAAAATGATGATACAGACTTCTGTAGTCCAAATTGATGGTCCCCACCACGGCCTCCCTGTCGTCGCTGACAAACACCTTCGCGTGCACAAAGCCCGGCGTATATTCGAAAATCCGTACGCCAGACTTCAAAAGCGATGCATAATGCGTCTTCGCCAGCGCATACGGCGCGGTCTTATCCGGGATTCCCGGCAGAATTAAATGGACCTCAACGCCTCTCTCCGCCGCAAACCGGATCGCCGCCTCCATCTCACCATCCAAAATCAGATACGGCGACATGATATGCACATAGCGCTGCGCCCGGTTCAAAATGTCCATATAGACCCGTTCCCCCACCATGTCCTCATCAAGCGGACAATCCCCGTATGGAAGTACAAAGCCCTTCGCATCCTCCTTTGGGAATGCAGGGTATGCGAGAAATCGTGAAAATTCCGGCTCCTTCTCGTCAATCCCCCACATCTGCAGAAATAAAAGCGTAAAGCTTTTGACCGCCTCTCCGTTTAGCATCACGGCGACATCCTTCCAATGGCCGTATTTCTCGATCTCGTTGATATACTCATCCGCCAGGTTTACCCCTCCGGTAAATGCGGTATGGCCGTCTATCACAAGGATCTTCCGGTGATCTCTGTAATTGTAATGCGTGGACACAAACGGCGTTACGGGCGCAAACATCTTACACTGGATTCCCAACTTCCTAAGCCGTTTCGGATAATCATGCGGCAATGTAGTAAATTCGCAGGTGCCGTCGTACATGACGCAGACCTCCACGCCTTCGACCACTTTCTTCGCCAGGATTTCCAGTATTTTCCCCCACATAAGGCCCTCATCCACAATAAAATATTCGAGGAAAATAAAGTGCTCTGCCGCCTCAAGCTGCCTCAGCATCTCCTCCCATTTCTCCCTGCCTGTCGGGAAATAGGTCACGTCCGTACGGTCAAACACCGGATAGCAGCCGCTCCTGCGTATATAACGCGCCAGGGAAGCAGCACCGGGATTTTCCTCGGCCAGTGCTTCCAAAACCTCCTCGGACTGCGGGATGCACTCTTTTGTCTGCTCTGCCAGATGGCTCAAACGCGCTTTCACCGCCCGATGCCCGATGTCACTTTGCGTATACCAGTACAAAATTGCGCCAAACACCGGAAGAAGCATGATGACGATCAGCCAGGTAATCTTAGCCGTGGGATCCAGTTCACTGTTTAAAAGCCAGAGAACCATCATAACCGTAAACAGAATCGTGCCTCCGAAAATGTGCGGCAGCAGCTCCTCAAACCACTGGAACACGCCAAACAGGGCGAAAATCTGAAGTGCCAGAAGAACAACAATCAATCCGAGACGGCTGAAAACCGCATGGATCACGCCCTTCTGTCCTTTTTTCAAAAGCCGCATACCCGGATTTTCCTCATAGGTTTTCTGCATCATGTTCCTCCTTTTTTCTCATTTCTTTTCTCCCTTTTCGGAAAAGTGTTCCCACTGTTCATTTCCTAAATGGGATTTTGCCTACTGAATATTGAGTAAATTGAGGCTGAGAATTGAAAAAAGGCTATCCGTTTGATTGAACAGCCTTAGATATTTACTTTAATTAGAATTAGCCCTATTTTTACTTCGGTAATACCCAAAACATATCATAGTCCAAATTCCTGGCACTACTGCATAGCCTGCATTCACTTGTCCATGATTAGCAAGTACATAACAACCACCTATAAATGTTAAAGTCAGAAAAACAATTCCTAAAATCAAAGCTATTTTTTGGATCCGTCCTATCTTTTCTATAAGAATGACTTTTATTATCATGCAAACTGCCAATAATATAAGTACTAATAATCCATTTACCAAAATGCCAATATACCATGGAGCAGATTGCATAACATATAAATCTGGATATTTTTGAAAATGCCAATATTTATATAGTCCTGAACCAATGAACACACCAATAAAAGAGCCCATGATAATATTTAGTATCTGATTTAGCTTCTTTTTCATGGTTAGCCTCCTCAAAAAATATTTTATATTATACTATATTTTACTGCATATTTCAATGTATGGGAAATAGCCGAAACGTACTTTTATTCATTGAAATTGCATATTTATAGGCTCATTTTTAATAGGTACACAATTCCGAAAAGGGATTTTCTTTTTTCGCTAAAGGAAACCGGGCTGCAAAAAACAGCCCGGCAAACCTCTATAAAAATCTTCCCAAACAGCCGCCCGGATCGCCTCCAAACGTCAGCATATTAATCCGGTCAAGGCACTAATCAAGTAGATTCCGATAATACGGCCAGTTTGCCGTCATCACGCCCACCGTGACATTATTATTTGACCCGTTTTCATGGATACACTGAATCTGGCCATTTGACGTCCAGCTTAAAAACATGATTACATGTGGTGTTCTTCCGGTAATGACGATAATATCGCCCGGCTGCAGATCCTTTCTGGCAACCTGCCGCCCCAGAAGCCGCAGTCCATCCGTTCCTTCATACGGAAGCTTGTTGCCGGTCACGGACCAGTAGACCCAGTTTACCCAGCCGGAGCAGTCCAGTCCGCGTAAGATTCTTCCGCGGTGATCCGGCACTGTGATGGAACCGAAATTGTTGCCGCTGTAGTTTCTGGCACTCGCCTTCCCGCCCCAATAATAGGGAACCTTGCCCACAGACTGCAGCGCATAGCGGATCAGATTCTTCCGCTCCTCCGAGGTCTCCGGAGGCAACAGCTTCATGTATGACTCTATCTCCGTATCAGAAAGCGGAGCGCTCGTATTCTCGACTGTCACATTCAGATCATAGACAGACACCCAATCCTCACGGTTGATATGTGTGACATACGATCTGCGACGCTCATCCCAGCCGGTCCACGCGCTGCCCTCAACAGCCACACCATTCGGATCCAGCTCGTAAAGATTATTCTGGCCGGACAGGGAATAGATCTTTGCGGTAATCTTCAAATCAATGTGTCCCGGGCAGACCATACCCGAAGCCGGATGGACTGCGCCTGTCTGGCCGGGGGAAGTTTCGCCTGCCTGCTCCGGGTGGGCGGAAGGATCAGAGGCAGAGGAAGCCTGCGCAGCCGTCGTTGACGCTGTTGTTGTCTGAGACGGATCCGTCTGCACAGGAGCGGGCGCCGTGGTGGTCTCGTCCGTCGGTCGGGCGGTGGTCGAAGCCGCTTCCGTCGTCGGAGCGGAGGGCTCGGCCTTTACCGTCGGCGTCGGCCGGCTGTAAGCGGCAGTCGGCTCTACCGGGACGATCGTCGCGCGTCTTGTAGTCTCAGGGACTGCCCCCGTCTCCGTGCCCTCCGGCTGCGCGGGGAGAACCGCCGTACGGACCGGATAATCGAAAGTCTGCAGCCCTTCAGCTGCCGTCTCAAGCGCCGCTATAGCCGCCGGAGTCTCCGGTTCACCGGGAGCCGCCGTCCCAGGCTGCTCCGTCTGACTCTCCGGGGCCGTTCCTGTCGTCTCCTTTGGCTGATTCTTCGTCTGGGCGGCAGTCGTATCCTCCACGCGGATGATCGTCGCCTTTCTTGTCTCCTCTATAAAAATACTCTCTGCAGTCTCTGCCAAAGACTGCAGGGCGCTTGTCGTTGTCTCTGCCGGCTTGTTTCCAAAGGCGGAAGATGACACCAAATCCGGCGCACTTACAGACGCACCTCCATAGACACCTGAAGTTCCTCCAGAAGTGCTCTCTCGTCTTGTGCCGCTTCCGGCCCCCACATTGCCAGATTCTTCAGATGCATCCTCCGGGCTCTCGCCCCGTTCTGTCAGACCGCCTCTCGCAAAGGGAATAGCCGCCGAAATTTCCGTGCTGATCGTGCGGTCGGTATTGAAGGTGTCCTCCCCTTCCAGCTCGGAATCCTCAAATTCATCCGTATGCCGCTGATCCGTGCTTACACAGCCGTCACAGTAGTAGACCGAGCCCATGCTGGCACTGTAGGAATGAGAGATACTCCACAGTTGGTTCATATAGCTGCGGATCTCGTCTATATCTTCAATTTTATTATAGTACGCATAGACGCTGGCCATCGCCAGGATATCCTGCGCGTTGGACACCGCGGAGGAAGTGCTCCCGTTTCCGTCATAAAAGGAAATATGTACATTTTTAAAATGCTCGACGGCCCAGGTAGAAGAATCGTTTCGGTTCTGGGTCTTGGAAGCCGGGTTATAAGCGCCTCTCACGGAGGCGGCGGACCGCCCCATACGGCGCACAAGCTTTTCGGGAGCCGTATTCGCCATGTCATAGATTTCCGCATACCATTGGGAATCCTTGCGGATCAATTCCCGCAAAAGAATCTCCGCATAGCTCTGGTCAGAACCCTCCGGGTACTGGTATGCCAGATTTAAACGGTACGGAACCGGATTGGCCGCCGCCTCTGCTGCCTCTGCCGTAGAAGCGGGCTCCGTCGTCTCTAAACTCTCCCCAGGGCTTTCTGTCCAATGTTCTTCACTCGAGGCCTGTGTGGTTTCCCTGCCCTGTGAAGGGCCCAATTGGCCGGAGGTTGTCGGTATATAAGAAGCCGTCGCAGAAAAAGCGATACAGGCACATAACAGCATGGCCAATGCCGGGCGCATACTGGTTTTATCGTTAAAAAATTTTATCATGAATTGAAAAACCTCACTAAGTGTTCCTAGTATACCACACCTGTCATATATCGTCACTTAAAAATCTCTTAATTTTTTTTAAGAACATTTCCTTTATTTTACAGGACGCTCTAGAGCTTCTTTTTTCTTTACAAATTCTGCTTGCAAATTTTCCAATCCTGTGATAGACTTATAATCGGTTGCGAAGGGCAGGAGTGGCGGAATGGCAGACGCATCAGACTCAAAATCTGACATAGGTGACTATGTGTGGGTTCAAGTCCCATCTCCTGCATAAATTTATAAGTATCCGAGGCTGATTTCTTTAATTCGCCTCGGATTTTTGTTCTATTTACCATGAAGACGGAGAGTCCTGCTTACAGGATTCTTTTTTTGTCTTATAGAAAGATGACTGCTGACGCAGCCGCGGGATCTGACCCAACGAACACGGCCTCGTGCGAAGTGAGGTCACTTCAGCGCGAGTGTGCGCTCCGCGCACGATTTTTGCAAAACAGCATCCGCGTTTACACGCACCTTAAGCAATAATTCATGACGCTTCCTATTCCTAATTATAAATTATTTATTTTTTGTTGTAATATTCAAAGAAATATTGTATCATATTATTCATATTTATATTTCTGACGACTGACAACAAACAGAAAAAGGAGGAATTGTATATGGGCTTTTTAGAAGGGAAAACTGCGATTGTAACCGGCGGCGGACGGGCTGTTCTGAAAGACGGGCGCTGCGGCTCCATCGGTTATGGAATCGCGACTGCCTATGCCAAGGAGGGCGCAAACCTGGTTCTGACAGGCCGCAATGTGAAAAAGCTGGAGGATGCCAAAGAGGAGCTGGAGCGTTTGTATGGGATCCGAGTTCTGACGGTGCAGGCGGATGTGAATGCCAGTGCAGATAATGAAGCGGTGGTCAAACAGGTAGTCTCTCAGACCGTAGACACGTTTGGGCGCATAGACGTACTGATCAACAACGCACAGGCATCGGCTTCCGGCGTACCGCTTGCGGAGCACACAACCGAACAGTTCGATCTTGCGCTCTATTCCGGCCTGTATGCTGTCTTTTATTATATGAAAGCCTGCTATCCCTATCTAAAGGAAACAAAAGGCTCTGTCATCAATTTTGCCTCGGGTGCGGGACTGTTTGGAAATTACGGGCAGTGCGCCTACGCCGCCGCCAAGGAAGGGATCCGCGGCCTGACCCGTGTGGCCGCAACAGAATGGGGAAAAGACGGGATCAATGTCAATATCATCTGCCCGCTCGCTTGGACCGCACAGCTTGAAAATTTTGAGGCCGCCTATCCGGATGCCTTTAAGGCGAATGTCCACATGCCGCCGGCCGGCCATTACGGCGATGCAGAGCTGGAAATCGGCCGCGTATGCGTTCAGCTTGCCTCGCCCGACTTTAAATATATGTCCGGCGAAACGATTACGTTAGAAGGCGGAATGGGACTCAGGCCATAGGACGGACTTCTTTTGGCTCCATAATTTTATTTTGGCCCTGCAGCGATACCGCCGCAGGGCCAAAACCACAGCTTGTCAGATATTCCCTGCACGAAGCCGTCATGCAGATTTCCCAATGATTTTTCTTAATGATGGAACAGGCGAATCCCTGTAAATGCCATCACCATGTTGTATTTATTACACACTTCAATCACATTGTCGTCCCGCACAGACCCGCCGGGCTGCGCGATATAAGCCACACCGCTCTTATGTGCACGCTCGATGTTGTCCCCAAACGGGAAAAAGGCATCGGAGCCCAGAGACACATTCTGCAGCTTGTCCAGCCATGCCCGCTTCTCCTCTCTGTTGAAAATTGGTGGCTTCTCTCTAAATACCTTTTCCCATGCGCCATCCGCGAGCACATCCATATACTCCTCACCGATATACACATCAATCGCGTTATCCCGGTCTGCACGTTTGATCGAATCTAAAAACGGAAGCGCCAAAACCTGCGGCGCCTGGCGCAGGAACCAGTTGTCCGCCTTCTGGCCCGCAAGACGCGTGCAGTGGACACGAGACTGCTGGCCCGCGCCGATTCCGATTGCCTGTCCGTCCTTGGCATAGCAGACCGAGTTGGACTGCGTGTATTTTAACGTGATCAGCGCAATCATCAAATCGAGCCTGGCATCCTCGGAAAGCTCTTTATTCTCTGTCACGATATTCGCGAGCAGCTCTTTATCAATTTTCAGCTCATTCCGCCCCTGTTCAAACGTCACGCCAAACACCTGCTTGCGCTCGATCGCCTCGGGAACATAGGAGGAATCAATTTGAAGCACGTTGTAGCTGCCGTTCTTCTTGCCCTTCAACATCTCCAACGCCTCCGGCTCATATCCCGGGGCGATCACGCCGTCAGATACCTCGCGCTTGATAAGCTTTGCCGTATCCACATCGCACACATCGGACAGCGAGATAAAATCACCAAACGAAGACATGCGGTCTGCCCCCCGGGCTCTCGCATAGGCCGAGGCAAGAGGAGACAATTCCCCAAGATCATCCACCCAATAGATCTTTTTGAGAACCTCCGTAAGAGGGCGTCCCACGGCCGCGCCGGCCGGGGAAACATGCTTAAACGAAGCCGCCGCCGCAAGCCCGGAGGCCTCCCTTAATTCCTTGACAAGCTGCCAGCCGTTCAACGCGTCAAGCAGATTGATATAGCCCGGTCTTCCGTTTAAAACCGTGACTGGGAGCTCACTGCTATTCTCCATAAAGACTCTCGATGGCTTCTGATTCGGATTACAGCCGTATTTTAATTCCATTTCCTTCATATTATCTCTCCTTTAATCAGCGGTTTTTGTTTATGATCCGGCTTTCATAGCTTCCCGTCGCAATATCAATAAAACGCACAAACAAAGAAACCTTATTCTCCTCATTGAGGCTGTTCCACATAAGCGCGGTAAACTCGTCGATCGTACCCTCGATCATGACACGCGTCGGTTCTCCCTCAAAGCTCGGCAGCGGATCTCCGTCCCCCAGGTAGGTATGAATAAAACGGCCCTCGCCGGCCAACGGCTTCTCATAAGCGTACGTATAGCGGCAGCAGCCGGCCGGATCTCCGTCGCTGCTTTTTAAAATAGACATGGCATAGTTACAGGTTCCGCCCTCAAGGTGCAGAATTCCGGAGATTCGAGGCGTAAAATTCGGCCTGTCCGGCTCGAATTCCCGGCAGCGCAGAGATTGTTCAAACGTAAGCTGTTTGTCCATTCCCTCATAGATCGTATCGGTCTGGTCTCCGTTTGTGACAATCGTTTTGTTGCCCAGCACGCGCACCGGCGCATAGATAATCAGGCTTGGATCGGAAAGCTTCGCCGGGTCAAACGCCTGCGTCCGAATCCCCTCTCCATCCTCAACAAACACACGATTACGGCTGTTCTCACTCCGTCCCATGATAAAATAGGCCGCCACTGCCGTTTTTCCATCCTTCGATTTTCCGATCACGATTCCGCGGCCTGGATAAGAGGTTTTTTTCAGTTCATCTGCCAGTGAAACAATGTTCATAAATTTTTTCTCCTCATTTCTCTCATTCGAGTACTCTCGGAAACTCTTTGTGCCCGGGTTCCCGAGAGTACTCGGATTCATCAGGTATGCCTGTCCGTCTTACTCCGTTTTTTGTGCAGCAGTTCAAATGTCTAAACTGTTTTTATTTTATTATCTTTCTGCATGTTTTGCAATCCATTTTTTATATTATTCTTTACCGAATACAAAAGATGCGGCATTTCGGCCCCCCGATAGTGCTTTATCCAGGTATCCACGACGGTCATACCATTCTTCTCGGCGACCCGTCTGGAAGCAGCGTTTGTCTCCCGAATCATAGAAAAGACCTCATCCGCCCCCAGCCTTGTAAATGCATATTCCTTACACGCTCTTGCCGCCTCCGCCGCATATCCCTTATGCCAGAATCGTTTCTGGAACAGATATCCGATCTCCAAAATCCTTCTCTCCTTCCAGCTCTGCAGAGTCAACCCACACTGCCCGATCATCTCGTCCGTTTCTTTCAGAATCACGGCCCAGAATCCAAAACCATCATACTCCTCATAACGCTTTAACTGCCGCTCCATCCAGTCCACCGTCTCCACATCACTAAAAGCCCCATTATATGCGTACATCGTTTCTTCATCCTGAAGAATCCGGCTTAACGCCTCATAATCGGTCCTCTCCAGCCTACGGAAATACAGCCTCTCTGTCTCCAATATTTTATTTTTCATTTTCAAAAATTCTCCCTTCGATTTATAGAAATTTTTTCAAGGGTCCGCGAAGGAAAGCACAGGGGAGCAGGGCGGTGCAGCCCTTCTTCACTCCCCATTTCTTCGTAACGGAAATTTAAGAATTTTTAACCATTCTCTCCATATACTTCCCGCCCAAAATAGAGTATACTTATAGGAAACGACAAATAAATCTGACGTTTCCTATGGCCCCTTCCGGGGGATGCGCACGATTTTTGCAAGATAGATTCTGCGTTTATACGCAGCAAAAATCGGCGCAGGAAACGTCATAAAAAAGATTTATGACGTTTTCTATAACTCAACCACACAAAGGAGGAAACCACTATGAAAAAACACATATACATACTGGCCGCCGTTTTTCTTATCTCCACTCTCTCCGGCTGCAAATCCAAAGAAAAGGTAGACTTATCCGGCATCCACACCACAGAGGCCGAAACCCTGGCCCCGACAGCCGCCTCCACCGAGACGGCGGCCCCCACAGTATCCACCACCGCCTCCCAGACAGAGCCCGCATCCACCGCCGGGCAGACCAAGCCAGATCCATCCACCGCCAACGCACTGTCTGTCCGCTCCAAAATTGCCACGGAAAAGCAGGGGAAGATTTCTGTTGAATATCCGATCCTTTCCAACCTGCCTTCCGACAGCCCCACGGATGCCATAAACGCCCTGATCAAAGAAAAGGCGACCCAGTTCATCACGGCCTGCAAGCTGAATCCGGAGACTGCCACGGCTACCGTCAAATGCGAGGTTCTCGCCTTGGAGCGGAAAAAGGCCATTTTTACCTACACCGGCTTCTATCAGACGGACGATGCCGCCGATAAGACCACCATCTTCTTTACAACCACCATAGATCTCGCAAAGGGACGCCTGATCGGCCTTTCCGATTACGCCGACGCCTACACGATGGCCGGATATATGCGTTCCGACGACTGTGTATTCCAACACGCAACAGACAGAGACAAGGTGCATGAGGAGCTCAAGGCCACGGACATCGAAACGCTGACAGAAATCCTGGAAGACTGTGATTTCAAGGCAGACGAAAAGAACCGCCTTCCGCGCTCCTTCTCCTATGAGCTGGGCGGGGACATTTTCATGGCTGTCCCGGTCAGCCGCGAACTCGGAGGGTACGCAATCGTCCGCTACACGCCTGACACCAAATAACCGTCATACAGGCCGGCCAAACGCCTTATGGCTGAAGCATTCGGCCTGTCCCCAAAAATCTATCAGAAAAAGGCAGGGAAATTTTATGGAAAACACCATGATTCTTGACCATCCGCTAATCCAGCACAAAATCTCCAGGCTCCGTGACAAAAACACCGGAACTAACGAATTCCGCACATTGATCGAGGAGATCTCCACCTTGATGGGCTATGAGGCCCTGCGCGATCTTCCTCTTACCGAGAAGGAGGTGGAGACGCCGATCGAACGCTGCACTACACTGGTCCTTGCCGGCAAAAAGCTGGCCGTTGTACCGATCCTGCGCGCCGGCCTGGGCATGGTTAACGGGATCCTGGCGCTTGTGCCGTCGGCAAAAGTGGGACATATCGGCCTGTACCGGGATGAGACCACACACGAACCCCACGAATATTTCTGCAAGCTTCCGAGCCCCATCGACCAGCGGACCATCGTCGTCACAGACCCGATGCTCGCAACCGGCGGTTCCGCAGTCGCCGCGGTTGACTTCATCAAACGCCATGGCGGGAAAACCATCAAATTTATGTGCATCATCGCCGCGCCAGAGGGCTTAAAACGCCTCCGAGCCGCGCACCCTGACATCCAGATTTACATCGGCCACCTCGACCGCGAGCTGAATGAAAACGCTTACATCTGCCCCGGCCTCGGAGACGCCGGAGACCGCATTTTCGGAACCAAGTAAGCCAAAGCAACGCGTCCTGCTCCCCGCCGTCCGGGGGAAGGGCTCACACGGCGAAAGCCTGCCTGCGCCCATTCCCGGACGGTTTATTGGTTCTCTCTTTTTTTCGCGACCTCCCCCTCCTTTTTATAGATCGAATTCCCATCCACGCATCCCCGTACGCTTGAGAGCGGATAAATGTTGCTGTTTCGTCCGATCACCGTCCCGGGATTCAAAACGGAGCCGCAGCCGACCTCCACGCAGTCTCCGACCATCGCTCCAAACTTTTTTATCCCTGTCTCAATATCCCCGTCTGCCGCATGAACCTTCACGAGCAGCTTGTCGGACTTCACATTTGAGGTAATGGACCCGGCTCCCATATGCGCCCTAAAGCCCAGGATCGAATCGCCCACATAATTATAATGGGGAACCTGCACCTTATCAAACAGGATCACATTCTTTAATTCCGTTGAATTGCCGACCACCGCACCCGCACCGACGAGCGCACTGCTTCTTAAAAACGCGCCGTGGCGGATCTCTGCCTCCGGCCCGATCACGATCGCCTCACCGAGATATGCACTAGGAAGTACTTTCGCGCTCTTATGGACCCAGACGGTTTCCCCGCGCTTTTCATACTCCTCCCCGGGAAGCGAGGCGCCGAGCTTTAAAATAAAGTCCTTTATGTGCGGCAGCGCCTCCCACGGATAGACAAACTGCTCCAGAAGCTCCTTCGCCATCGTATGCGACAGGTCAAAGAGCTCACAAATCTTTGTTTCTTCCTTTTTCATCGTTCAAAGCCCTCATTTCTTATAAAACTTCGCCGCCGCATCAAAGTACGGCGTGAGAAGATACTGATTGTTCCCCTGCTTGACTCCGTTCGTCCGAAACGCCACAAAGCGCTCCAGCTTTTCCATATATTCATCCGGCGTGATGCTCCCCTCCGCCACATAGGTCAGGCCCTTTTCCCAGCTTGCCGTGAGCTCCGGGTTCAAGAGCTGCCGGATGGAAACACTGCATACATCAAAGACGATCTCTCCAAGAAGCGTCGGCGTGATCACCTGCGTCTTTTTTGCCAGTGATAGATATTGGATATGAAACAGCTTTTTCAGGATCTCTGCCCTTGTTGCACTCGTGCCGATGCCGCTTCCCTTGATCTGTGCCCGCAGTTCCTCATCCTCAATGAGCTGGCCCGCATTTTCCATAGCAAGGATCATCGAACCAGAGGTATAGCGCTTCGGGGGCGTGGTCTCTCCCTCCTTGATCTCCAGAGAAAGAAGCGGAAGCTTCTGTCCCTTTTTGAGGCTCTCCAGAGCCGCCAGAAGCGCCTTCGCCTTCCCGTCCTGCCCCGGGTCAAGCTCTTGCTCGCCTTCTTTTGCGGCCGACTGTCCTCTCCCGTCTGACGCATCCTTTCTGGACAATGCCTCTCTCCCGCCCGGCGCTTCCTCTCTGTCCGGCGATGCAGAGCCCTCCTCTGCCATCTCCTGGACTTTGGCCTCCGCCTTCCCGCGCCGCACCGAGGCCACCTTCAGATAGCCCTCCTCGGTCAGGACCTTATAGCCGGCAAAAAAATGCTCCCCCTGCTTTTCCATATGCAGCGAATACTTCCGATAGACCGCCGGGGGATAAAAAATGCTTAAAAACCGCCGTGCGATCAGCTCATAGACCTTTTGCGCCAGAGACGCCAGGCGGCCGACGCTTCCCGCGCCCTGCCCGGTTGGGATAATCGCGTAGTGGTCTGTGATCTGCTTGTCGTTTACATAGCGCGTCTTTGCGATTCCCTTATAGCCGCCCCCTGCCAGGATCTCTGCCGCAAATGCCCCCAGCGGCGCGAAGCCTAACAGCCCTTTGATGTTTTTATGGATCTCTTTCGACACGGCTGTCGAGAGCACTCTCGCGTCGGTTCTCGGATAGGTCACAAGCTTCTTTTCATAAAGCTCCTGTACGATTTTCAGCGTCTCGTCAGGGCTGATCTTAAACAGCTTCGAGCAATCATTCTGCAGCTCCGCCAGGTTGTAAAGGAGCAGCGGATTCTTCGTTTCCTTTTTCTTTTCCAAAGAAAGGAGCGTCCCCTCCATCGGCTCGGCTGTCAAAAAGCGCACGAGCTCCTCGGCCGTTTTTTTCTCCTTAAAGCCATTCTCCTTATAAAGTGCGGGCGTCCCGAAATACTTCGAGCCCTCCACGGCGCGCCATTCGGCAAGGACGGCCGCTTCCTCCCTATCCGGGCCCGCAGGAAGGCCAAAGCTCCCCAGGACCCGGTAAAACGGCGTCTTTACAAAGCTGCGGATCTCCCGCTCTCTGCGGACCACCATACCGAGCACACAGGTCATGACCCGCCCCACGGACAGCACGGCCCGCTTCTCATGCAGATAGGAGGCCACCGCTGGACCGTATTTTAAAGTCAGGACCCGGGAGAAGTTGATCCCCATCAGATAGTCCTCCTTGGCCCTTAAATATGCCGAAGCAGCCAGGTTGTCATATGCAGAAAGATCCTTTGCGTTTTTGATCCCACGCAGGATCTCCTCCTCGGTCTGAGAATCGATCCACACTCTCCTCCGTTTCTTGCCCTTCACGCCGGCCATCTGCTCCACAAGGCGGTAAATGTACTCCCCCTCGCGCCCCGAGTCGGTGCAGACATAGATCGTCTCCACGTCATCCCGCGTCAAAAGCTTTTTGACTGTCAGAAACTGCTTCTTTACATCCTCGATCACCTGGTACTTGAACTGCTGCGGCAAAAACGGGAGCGTGTTCATGCTCCATCGTTTCAAGGCCGGATCATAGGCGTCCGGATAGCTCATTGTGACAAGATGCCCGACGCACCAGGTAACGATCACGGTCTCGGATTCGATGAAACCGTCGCCCTTTCTGCCCGTAACCTTCAAAGCCTTTGCAAACTCCTGCGCCACGCTCGGTTTTTCCGCAATAAATACTGATTTACCCATTCCTTCCCTTTCCAGACAGCCCCGGGCCGAGTTCAGAAAAGAGCACGGCCGCAAACATCAGTGCGCACCCTGTGAGCATTCGTTCCGTTAGGACATCCCCCAGGAAAATGACAGAAAAAAGCGCCCCGAACACCGCCTCCATCGACAGCAGAAGCGACGAGGTGTTGGCGCTTAAATATTTCTGGCCCAGATTCTGTAAGAGAAATGCCAGCATCGTCGAAAACAGCGCAAGGTACAGAATGCCTGCCGCAAGCCCCCTGTCTGATAAGACCGCAAACGAAAACGTGCCATCCAGAACCGGTGCTACACACCAGAACAAAGCCGCCGCCACCGCGATCTGCACCACGGTCAGAAGCGCCGGATCATGGATAGCCGTAAAACGGTCGATGTATACCATATGGAGCGCGAAACACATGCCGCAGATCAGCGTCAAAAAATCTCCGTAATTGATCCCCTTATCGCCCTGAAGCGACAAAAGCGCCAGCCCGACTACCGCAAAGACCGCCGCGATAAGGTTGTAAAGCTTCGGCCGTTTCTTATTGATCAGCCAGTGAAAAAACGGGACAATGATCACATACAGCGTCGTGATAAACGCGTTTTTGCTTGCTGTCGTATGCTTCAGCCCATACGTCTGGAACAGATAGGAGGTCCCTAAAAATACGCCCAGGACCGCCCCGCAGACAAGCGCCTCCCGACTGGCTCCACGCAGGCTTTTATGGAACAGCGCTGCCATCGAGACGGCCGCCGCCGTAAACCGGAGTGCCAGAAGATAAGCCGGCAAAACCACATCCACCGAATTTTTCATCACAACAAAGCCGCTGCCCCAGATCATCGTCGTGATAAGAAGACCCAGGGCCGCAAACATCTTTGTTTTCGTACTGTATTGGATTTCCATATATGATTTCCTGTAATTCTATGTAATTTCCTATTTTCTTATGAAACGATAGCCGGTTTTTGTCGTAAAGACCTCACCGACTTTCATAACCGGCGACTGGAAATGCGGCTTATTCAGCGCATCCGGGAAAAACTGGGTCTCAAAGCAGAAGCCGTCTCTCGGCCTGTATCGGACCCCGCCTTTTCCGGTATCCGAAAGTCCGTTGCCGGTATAAAGCTGGACGCCCGGCAGATCCGTCCAAACCTCCATCGCCCGGCCGCTTTTCTCATCCCAGGCTTCGGCTGCAAGGCTGTATACACTCGCAGCATGGTTTAGGCACCAGTTATGATCATACCCACCGCCGTAAAGAAGCGCCGTAAAGTCCGCTCCGATCTCATCCGCAAACGTCTTCCACTCACGAAAATCCATCGGCGTCCCGGTCACAGAGGCGATCTCCCCGGTCGGGATCAGATCCGGCCCGACCGGCGTATAAAAATCCGCCAGAATCCGGGCCTTATGGGCAAGCACGCTCCCGCTGTCATGGCCTCCCAGGTTAAAATATGCATGGTTTGTCGGGTTCATCGGTGTCGCCCGGTCACAGGAGGCATGGTACGTGATCTCCAGGCAGTCCTCCTCATTTAACCGGTAAATAACCGAGATCCGGGCATTCCCGGGGTATCCCTGGTCCCCGTCCGGGCTCTCGAGCGTAAACATGACGCTTTTCTCATCCGCGCCGCAGGCCGCCTCCCACAGCCTGTTCTCCCAGTAATCTGGGCCGCTGTGCAGGTTGTTGTCTCTCTCATTTTTTGCGAGCAGATATTCCCTCTCCTCTAACCAAAACCGTGCGCCGCCGACCCGGTTTGCAACCCGGCCCACTGTGGCGCCAAAATGGGGGCTGCCCGCCAGATACTCTGCCGCGCCGTCATAGCCGAGCAGCACGTCGGCCAGGTTCCCCTCCCTGTCCGGAACCAGCATACGCACCCAGGCCGCGCCCAGATTCGTCACCGAGGCCGAAAGGCCATTGTCATTCGTCACCGTATAAAGACTGATCTCTCTACCATCTGGCATCTCGCCAAAACGTTCCTTTTGAATCGCCATCGTCCTATCTCCTTTTTGTCTTAAAAGTCCCGCCGCCGATCTGGCGGCATATATTCAGCTATGCCCGGTGTGACCACCGGCCTTTCATATGTGGTGACGCGTCTGCTGCCGGGCGCATGCAGGTTTATTTTGCTGTGATATAGCCCTGCTCGGTCAGAAGCTCTGCGCACAAAAGCGCACCGCCGGCCGCCCCGCGCAGCGTATTGTGGGAAAGCCCCACAAACTTCCAGTCATACACCGTATCCTCTCTGAGGCGCCCCACGGAAATTCCCATTCCGTTCTCAAAATCCACGTCAAGCGCTACCTGCGGGCGGTTGTCATCCTCCAGATACTGCATAAACTGCTTCGGCGCACTCGGCAGAGAAAGCGTTTGCGGAAGCCCCGAAAAGCTCGTAAGCGCTTCAATCAGCTGTTCTTTAGACGGCTTTTTACGGAATTTCACAAACACGGCCGCCGTATGCCCGTTTAAAACCGGCACGCGGATGCACTGACAGGTGATCACCGGGCCCGCGGCCTTTACGATCACGTTTCCCTCCAGACTGCCCCAGATCTTTAAGGGCTCCTGCTCGCTCTTTTCCTCCTCGCCGCCGATATAGGGAATCACATTCCCCTCCATCTCCGGCCAGTCCTTAAACGTCTTGCCGGCCCCGGAGATCGCCTGATACGTCGTCGCGACGACCTCATATGGTTCATACTCCTTCCAAGCGGTCAAAACCGGCGTATAACTCTGAATCGAGCAGTTCGGCTTCACCGCGATAAAGCCGCGCGTCGTCCCGAGCCGCTTTCTCTGAAACGGGATCACACCGAAATGCTCCGGATTGAGCTCCGGCACCACCATCGGCACGTCAGGCGTCCAGCGGTGCGCGCTGTTGTTGGAGACCACTGGCGTCTCGGTTCGCGCATACTCCTCCTCGATCGCCCGGATTTCCTCCTTCGTCATATCCACGGCGCTGAACACAAAATCCACCTTCTGCGCCACTGTCTGCACCTCGTTGACATTCAGGACCGTCATACTCTTTAAAGCCTCCGGCATCGGCGTGGGCATCTTCCACCGTCCGCCTACGGCCTCCTCATACGTCCTCCCCGCCGACCGCGGACTCGCCGCCACGGCCGTCACCTCATACCACGGATGATTCTCCAACAAAGAAACAAACCTCTGTCCCACCATCCCGGTAGCGCCGAGCACACCCACTCTAAGTTTTTTTTCCATAATTTTTCTCCTTCTTACACACAGATTTCCCCAATCTACTTCTCCCACAGTACAAGACATTTTATAATAACTGTTACATTAAAGGGGCAGCGCCCCGTCTGCCCGCCCCGACCTCTGCGGCCCTCTCCCCCACTAAGCCACAAAAATATCCAGCGCTACCTGCATCATCTCCTCAAAACTCGTCTCCCTCTCCTTCGCATCCGTGCTCTCGCCCGTCACCATGGAATCGGAGATCGTGAGGATCGAGAGTGCCTCCACACCCGCAAGTGCCGCGTTCGCGTAAAGCACCGCCGACTCCATCTCCACAGCCAACGCACCCATGTCGGCAAAGCTCAAGCCTCCCCCGGCACACTTTTCAGGAGCATAAAATACATCCGAAGTCACAACATTCCCCACATGGTACGAGATCCCGTAATCCGCGGCCTTATACACGCCCTTCACCAGCATGCCGAAGCTGCAGGTCAACGCCGGGATACCGGGCAGGCCGAGCTTCGTGATATACCCTGCCTCCGAACAGGCCCCCATCGCAAATACCAGGTCGCGGACATGTACATGTTCCTGCAGCGCCCCGGCCGTCCCCACGCGAATGAGCCGTTTCACACCGTATCCATGAATCAGCTCATGAGAATAAATACCGATGGACGGACCTCCCATCCCGGTGCCCATAACGGAGACCGGCACATCCCGGTAAAACCCCGTATAGCCGAGCATGTTCCTCGTCGAGTTGAATTGCTTTGCCCCGGCCAAGAAATTTTCGGCGATAAATTTTGCGCGCAGCGGGTCTCCCGGCAGGAGAATATTCGGCGCGATTTCGCCTTCCTTTGCCTCAATATGCGGCGTCGGTATCTTCAGTTCCATAAAAAATCCCTCCTTCTATGATAATTCCAGTCTTTTACCTCTTACTGCCCTTTCCGTCCCGTTTGGCCGCCTTGAGCCGTTCGAGATGCACCGGCTTCTCTTTGTAGGTGACCACCTGATCCTGCCGCGGCAGGTATACGTGTTCCAACGCATCATTGGGATCCAGCCGCATCCCTCGTACACCCCGGCTGTTCTTTTTGAGCACCGGGATCTCCTCTATGGCAAATTTCAAAAACAGGCCCCTCTCGGACTGTAGGACTACCTCGGTCTCATCATTCATAGGCCGCACCGCGATCAGTCTGTCGTCCTCCGAAAGCTTCGTCGCCGCCACCATGCGGTTTGCTGTCAGAAATTCCTCACCGCAGACCCGCTTGACAAGCCCCTGCGCCGTCGCGAACAAAAACTGCATTCCCGGAAGCGCCGTCGCAGACGCAGAAAAGAGGATGCGCTCCTTTGCGCCGTCAAATTTGCTGATATTTTCGATCGGCTGACCCTTATCCTTTAACTTTCCTGCCGGGACATCGGATACCTTGATCTGATGCAGGGTCCCTGCATCCGTAAAGAAGCACAGTCTGTCATCCGTCATGGCCGGGATCACACGCGCCTGCTCGGCGTCTATCGTCTCCTGATTTCTTTCATAAGCGCTCTTGTCCAAAAGCTTGCAGTAACCGAAGCGATCCATGACGAAAACCGTCTCCCTGGCCGCTTCTTTGATCTCCTCAAAGACGATTTCCTCCCCATCCTCGATGACGGTGCGCCGCTTTATGGCAAACTCGGCCCGGATCGCATCCAAATCCGTCTTTAAAACCTCATCCATGTTTTTCTGGCTGGCAAGGATATGCCGATACTCCCGAATCCGTTTCAGGGTCTCCTTATATGCCTTCTGAAGGGCCAGGATCTCGAGCCCGATGAGCCGGTACAGCCGCATCTCCAGGATCGCCGTGGCCTGGCGTTCAGTGAAATGAAGCTTTTTCGCATCTTCCTCAAAGCCGCTTTGGCGGAAACGGAGGTTCTTCGTATTGCCCGTCATCAGGCAATCCTTCGCGTCCTTCATGTTTTTGGAGCCGCGCAGGATTGCAATGATCAAGTCGATCACATCGCACGCCTCGATTAAGCCCTCCTGCACCTCCTTCTTTTCCATCTCCCGGTTTAAGAGCACATTGTACTTTTTTGTCATATTCCGGTACTGGAACTCCAGGAAGGTGTTTAAAATCTGCTTCAGATTCATGGTTTCGGGCCGCCCGTCGTCGATCGCCAGCATGTTGACGCCAAAGGTGTCCTCGAGCTTTGTCTTCTTATATAATATGCTTTTGATCCGGTTGACGTCTGCGTCCTTTTTGAGCTCTAAAACGATGCGGATGCCCTCTTTATTGGACTGGTTGGAAATGTCCACCACATCCGGGAGCTTTTTCGACTCCACCAGATCGCCGATGTCAGCGAGAAATTTATTGATGCCTGTGCCGATCATCGTATACGGGATCTCCGTGATCACAAGCTTGTCCCGGTCAGACTTGCGCCGCCCAAGCTCCACCTCGGCCCGTCCGCGCACCTTGATCTTTCCCACCCCGGTCTCGTAGATCGAAAGCAGCTCGCTCTTATTGGCGATAATACCTCCTGTCGGAAAATCCGGCCCCGGAAGATACTGCATCAGCTCCTCCACCGTCATAAGGCGGTTGTCAATATAGGCCTTGACCGCGTCTATGACCTCGCCGAGATTGTGCGGCGGGATGCTCGTGCTCATGCCGACTGCGATACCCTCCGCGCCGTTTACCAAAAGGTTCGGGATACGTACCGGCAAAACCTCCGGCTCGGTCTCCGTCTCGTCATAGTTCGAGACAAATTCCACAGTCTTATCGAGATCCTTTAAATAGACCTCCTCGGCAAACTTTTTAAGCCTGGCCTCGGTATACCGCATCGCCGCAGCCCCGTCGCCCTCAATGGAACCGAAATTGCCGTGGCCGTCCACAAGCGCCATGCCCTTTTTAAAATCCTGCGACAGGACCACCAGTGTCTCATAGATCGAGCTGTCTCCGTGCGGGTGATATTTACCCATTGTATCACCGACGATACGCGCCGACTTCCTGTGGGGCTTGTCATGCTCTAAATGGAGCTCGCTCATGTCATACAGCACGCGCCGCTGTACCGGCTTTAACCCATCCCTGGCGTCAGGAATCGCGCGGGCCGTAATCACACTCATGGAATAATCCAGATAGCTTTTCTGCATCTCCTCGGAATATTCCGTTGTCAATATTCTTTCCGCCATGTTTTTGTTTCTCTCCTTACCTGCGGCAGCCCTTTACCGCCCGCTATGCGTCGATCTGCGCCTCATCCGCATGATCGTAGATAAAACGCCGGCGCGGCGGCACATCACTTCCCATTAAGAGCTCCGTGACCTCGCTCGCAAGTCTGGCATCCTCGATCTCCACACGCTTTAGCACACGGTTTTCCGGATTCAGCGTCGTCTCCCAGAGCTGGTCCGCATCCATCTCGCCGAGGCCCTTATACCGCTGCAGCGTAAAGCCGCCGGTATGGCCCCTCTTATACTCCTCGAGCGCCTTGTCGTCATACAGATACCGCTCCTCCCCGCGCTTGGGGACCACCTTATAGAGTGGCGGCATCGCAATGTAGACATGCCCGTCATAAATAAGCTCCGGCATAAACCGGTATAAAAATGTCAAAAGTAATGTATCAATGTGGCTCCCGTCCACATCAGCATCAGTCATCAGGATAATTTTATCATATTTTAGCTTCGTGATGTCAAAATCATTGCCGTAGCCCTCAGAAAAGCCGCATCCGAATGCGTTGATCATCGTCTTGATCTCGGCATTGGCGAGCACCTTGTCCATAGATGCCTTCTCCACATTCAGGATCTTCCCGCGAATCGGCAGGATTGCCTGGAACTGCCTGTCACGCCCCATCTTTGCCGAACCGCCGGCCGAATCCCCCTCGACGATGAAAATCTCACATTTGGAGGGGTCTCTGCTCTCACAGTTGGCGAGCTTTCCGTTGCTGTCAAAAGAAAATCTCGATTTGGAGAGCAGGTTGGTCCGGGCCTTCTCCTCAGCCCTGCGGATCTTGGCAGACTTTTCGGCGCAGGCAATGACCGCCTTCAAGGTCTCCAGGTTGCGGTCAAAAAACAGCTCCAGCTCCTCGCCGCATTTCGTAAATACGGCCTTCGTCGCATCAGCACTCGCGAGCTTCGTCTTCGTCTGCCCCTCAAAAATCGGGTCGGGATGCTTCACTGCGACGACGGCTGTCATGCCGTTTCTCGTATCCGCCCCCGTAAAGTTGCTGTCCTTTTCCTTTAAGATGCCAAGCTCACGCGCATAGGAGTTAATAAGGCCCGTAAATTTTGTCTTAAAGCCCACCAGATGCGTGCCGCCCTCCTGTGTGAAGATGTTGTTGCAGAAGCCGAGCACATTCTCCTCAAACGCATCCACAAACTGAAACGCAATCTCGACCTCAATATCATCGACCGTTCCCTTAAAATAGACCGGTTCATGAACCGGCTCCTTGCCTGCATTTAACTCCCGCACATAAGCCGTGATGCCGTCCGGCTCTGAAAAATCCGCCTTTTCCTCCTCACCGGCGCGTTTGTTTTCATAGTGAAACACGAGGCCCGGATTCAGATAGGCGGACTCATGGAGCCGGCTTTTCAGCCAGTCCGCCTTGAACTTTGTCTTTTCAAAAATCGTCTCATCCGGCAGGAAATTGATCTCCGTCCCGGTTTCCTTCGTCCTGCCGGCCGTTGGCAGAAGCCCGTTTTTAAGCTCTACGACTGGAATACCCTTTTCATATGCATCATAATGCAGCAGGCCGCCGCGGGCGACCCGGATGCGAAGCCGCGAGGACAAGGCGTTTACCACCGACGAACCGACGCCATGCAGGCCCCCGCTCGTCTTATACGCCTCATTGTCAAATTTGCCGCCCGCATGCAGCGTAGACATGACCACGCGCTCGGCGGATACGCCTTTCTTATGTAATTCCACGGGGATGCCGCGTCCGTTGTCCTTCACCGTACACGAACCGTCCGCCTCCAGCGTCACAAAAATCTCCGTACAGTATCCGGCCAGGTGCTCGTCCACCGCATTGTCTACGATTTCATAAATCAGATGGTTTAAGCCTTTCGTCCCGACGCCGCCGATGTACATACCCGGCCGCTTGCGGACCGCCTCCAGCCCCTCTAACACTGTAATGCTGTCCGCATCATATTGTGCTTTCGCCATGCCTGCCTCCACAATGTTGTTAATAATCCCACCTATTATACACTCAAAACATATGTTTTTGCAAGAGGAAAACCGTTGCTTTTTTCCGGTTTGTGCGGTATCATGATGACAGTTTACTTACCACTATTTTTAAAGGAGCCATTTACCATGAACAAATTTCTTGATCTCTTTCTCACCTTTGCCCGTATCGGTGGACTGACCTTCGGCGGCGGCTACGCGATGCTGCCAATCCTACAGCGCGAGGTCGTGGAAAAACGCGGCTGGGCAACAGAGGAAGAATTAATGGACTACTACGCCATCGGGCAGTGCACACCGGGCATCATCGCCGTCAACACGGCCACCTTCATCGGACAAAAAACCGGAGGTATCATGGGCGGTATCATCGCGACTCTCGGCGTCGTCTTTCCGTCCCTGATTATCATCAGCGTCATCGCGGCATTCATTCAAAACTTTGCCGACCTAGCCGTTGTTCAAAACGCCTTTGCAGGAATCCGTGTCTGCGTCTGCGTCCTGATCTTCAACGCAGTCGTAAAGCTCTGGAAAAAATCCGTTGTTGACAAACGGACCCTCGTGATCTTCCTTCTCATCACGGCAGGCTCGGTCCTCACAGACCTCTCCCCGATCCTTTTTGTCATCGCTGCGGGAGCGGTCGGCATCCTTTTAAAGAATAAGGAGGTACAGGCGAAATGATGCTCTATCTTCAGCTCTTTTATGAATTTTTCAAGGCCGGCCTGTTCGCCGTCGGAGGCGGTATGGCGACGCTTCCCTTTCTCTATAATATCTCTGACAAGGCCGGCTGGTTCACCTACGGGCAGCTTGCGGACATGATCGCCATCTCCGAATCGACCCCGGGCCCGATCGGCGTCAACATGGCGACCTACGTGGGCTTTACCACAGGCGGAATTCCCGGAGCCGTGATCGCAACCCTGGGCCTCATCACCCCGTCCATCATCATCATTTTGATCATCGCGGGCTTTTTAAAAGCATTCAAAGACAGCAAATACGTACAAAATGCATTCTACGGACTCCGTCCGGCCTCAACTGGCCTGATTGCCGCCGCCGGTCTTTCCGTAGTTGCACTCGTACTTTTCCGGAAAGAACTCTACGAGGCAACCGGAAACCTACTGGACCTCATCAATCTCCAAAACGCGGCCTTGATGGCAGTCCTATATTTCTTCACAGCCCGCTTTAAGAAAACAAAAGGGCTGCACCCAGTAGCATTCATTGCTGCCTCCGCCGTGATCGGAATCTTATTCCGATTCGCCGGCGTATAACAAATCAGCTTGCCAAAAATTGGGCTTATACATTTGCACTTCGTCCCTTCATTCCCGGTGCATCGTAGCGGGGGCCGGGCCAGGAAGCAGGACTCCGCCGCCGGCCCCCTTTTCACTCACCACATTTTTATACAAATTCTCATCATAAAAATACAAAAAACACATGACTTTTCCACAAAAATATAGTATACTGACAGCAACAAGAAAAAAGCCCCTGCCCCAAGGCATGGGCAAGGAGGTCCCTTACCTATGGAAGAAACAAAAGCTCAAAAAAAGAAATTCCAGACCCCGCACACCTACATTATCATCTTCGGGGTCATCTTGTTCGCCGTATTCCTGACCTTCTTCATTCCGCTCGGAAAATATGACACCATGGAAGTCACCTATGTCCAGCCAAACGGAACCGAACGCACACGAACCGTCCTGGACCCAGACAGCTTCACCTACGTGCTGGATGAAAGCGGAAACAAGGTCACAAAAGTAGCCCCCTTATTCGGCACCGAAGACTTTGGTGGACAGGGCATTTTGAACTTCGTCTTTGAAGGTATGACGGTCGGTGATAAAAACGGGACTGCGGTCGGGATCATCGCATTTATCCTTGTTGTCGGCGGTTCATTCGGAATTATCCTGCGGACGGGAGCCGTGGAAAGCGGCATTATGCGCATCATTTCCATTACCAAAGGAAAAGAAATCGTTGTAATCCCGATTCTCATAACGATCTTTTCCCTCGGCGGGGCCGTTTTCGGTATGTCCGAGGAGACGATTCCCTTTGTCATGGTAATCGTCCCCATGGCGATCGCGATGGGATATGATGCGGTTGTCGGCATTATGTGCTCCTATGTGGCAGCCCAGATCGGCTTCGGTACATCCTGGCAGAATCCCTTCAGCGTAGCGATCGCACAGGGAATCTCCGGCCTCCAGGTTATGTCCGGCGCATGGTTTCGGATTCCTGTGTGGATCCTCTTTACGGCGCTCGCCTGCATTTTCACTATGCGTTATGCAACCAAGGTAAAAAAGAATCCCCGAATCTCTGTATCCTATGAAACGGACTACGCCTACCGCACCGATTTCTCCAGTGAGGATAAAAAGAATCTTCCCTTCACGCTCGGACATAAGCTGGTGCTTTTGACCGTGGCGGCCTGCATGGTATGGACCATCTGGGGCGTTGTCTACAAGGGCTATTACATTCCCGAGATTGCCTCGCAGTTCTTTGTAATGGGGCTTATCTCCGGCATTATCGGCATTATGTTTCATTTAAATGACATGCGTCTTAACGACATTGCAACCTCGTTTAATCAGGGTGCTTCCGACCTTCTGGGCGCTGCGCTCTGTGTCGGAATGGCGCAGGGAATCCTGATCGTTCTTGGAGGCACTAGCCCCACAGACGGCACCGTGCTCAACACGATCCTGCATTCCATCAGCCAGGCCATGCAGAACTTTCCGCCGGTCATCTCCGCGTGGTTTATGTACGTCTTCCAGGCCATCTTTAACTTTTTCGTCGTCTCCGGCTCCGGACAGGCCTCTTTGACAATGCCGATCATGGCTCCTCTCTCCGATCTGATCGGTGTTGAGCGTCAGGTAGCTGTCCTTGCCTTCCAGTTCGGCGACGCCTTCACAAACTGCATCGTCCCGACCTCCGGCTGCCTGATCGGTGTGTTGGCTGCTTCCCGTTTGGACTGGAGCCAGTGGGCCAAATTCCAGATCAAATTCCAGGGCATGATGTTTGTGCTCTCTACGGCGGCAATTATCCTGGCGGTCCTGTTGGGATTGTCATAAAAAAGTGCGCATCCTCGCGAAGCGTTTTTTGTATCATAGGACGCACTTGCCTATGATATAAAATAAGCCTGCCGGATCCGTTCGGATCCATGGCAGGCTTTTATCATGTTTTTTTATCCGGGAACGGCTACTCTGCCTCCTGCAGATTCAATAACTCGCTCACGATCTCATACTCTGCAACGCCGATCATCCTGGAGCCGGCAAGCTGTACGTAGCAGAGCGTTCCTTCGGCGTTCGCGAATCCGCCCACATAGACGGTCAGAGAGCGAGTCTCCCCGTTTACCGTAAGCTCCGCCTGGAATGTCATTCTCGCATCCTCTGTAAGCTCCGCTGACACAAGCTCCTGTGACTGCGCATAATAGGAAGCAAACTCCTGCGGTTTCAGACGGCTGATTCCCGACGCAATTCTTGTCATGGCCTCCGTATCCGAAGGCTTGTACTGTACCGTCTCTCCTCCGGCCGTTATGACAACCGATTTAAGATCCGCGGCCGTCACATTCAGATCAAGACTGTCCCGGATCACAAGGGAATTATAGTCAAAAATCAGCGAATCTCCTAATGAACCCGGAATTGTATAAACTGCCCCGTCATCGAGAGAGGCATAATAATTGCCCGCTGCATCCCTATCACCGATGGATATATTTGTCTCTCCCTTCTGGCCGTCCGTGATATAGACCGTGTAGGCCGGGCTGTCAAGGCCATACGCTTCAAGATTCTGCGCTTGATCCTCTTTTGTAAGTGCCGAGAGCTTCAAAAAGCCCTGCGCCATCGCGTCAAACCGCTCCTGATTGAGCGGAATCGCCGTGTCCATCGCGTCGATCCAGGTGCCCTCCTTCCATTTAAAAATCATATCCGTATCCGCACTGCTATAGCAAAAGTCGATCGGATTTTCCAGATTTAAAATCGAGATCTTTGCCCCTGCCGTATCCGCAGGGGCCGCCTCATCAATCAGCTTCGTGAGCTCCACTGCCGGCGCTGTCGAAACGGCCGGACCTGCGTCTGCTTTGTTCCCACAGCCGGAAAGAGTGAGCGCTATGCCTGCCGCAGCAGCCATCGTCAAGATTCTGTATGGTTTCATGTACATTCTTCCTTCCGTTTTACTTTTTTGTATGGCCATTATAACAGTATAATGTGTCCTTTGTGTGAAACACTTCGCACATCATACCACAGCTCAACTAAAAATGCAAGCATCGGCAGTCACGCTCTCTTACGGCAAATTTTATTTTTGTAAGATGGATTGTAACCGTTCAGTCTATGGCTTCCCTATTACGGCGGATTCCTGCATCTATACACGACAAAAATCAATGCAGGAAACGTCACAGGAAAAAGATTGATGACGTTTCCTATCGCTGATGTCAGGGACGCTTAATGATCGCTTGAACGCAGCTCACACTCCCTCCGCGATCTCATAAATAAGCTGTTCGGATTCTTCCCATCCCAGGCATGGATCTGTAATGGATTTTCCGTATATGTGCTCACCGATCTTCTGACAGCCTGATTCCAGATAGCTCTCCACCATAACGCCTTTTACAAAGTCACGGATCTCCGTCGAGTGGCGGCGGCTGTGAAGTACCTCCTTCACGATCCGGATCTGCTCTCTGTAGCGTTTATCGGAATTCGAATGATTTGCGTCCACAATGCAGGCCGGATTCACCAGCTCTCTCTCCCCGTACAGCCTCATCAGAAGCTCTAAATCTTCATAATGGTAATTGGGCAGGCATTGCCCGTGCTTATTGACGGCCCCACGCAGGATCGTATGGGTCAGAGGATTTCCCGAGGTCTGTACCTCTCTTGTGCGATAAATGAAATCATGCCCATGCTGGGATGCGTATACGGCATTCAGCATCACGCTTAAATCACCGCTGGTCGGATTTTTCATCCCTACCGGCACATCCACGCCGCTGCATGTCAGACGGTGCTGCTGATTCTCGACAGAACGGGCACCGATCGCAATATATGACAGCACATCGGACAGGTAACTGAAATTCTCCGGATACAGCATCTCATCCGCCGTCGTAAAGCCATAATCCTCAATCGCCCGCATATGGAGCCTGCGGATCGCCACCAGGCCCTCGTACATGTTGGGCTTCTTCTCCGGGTCCGGCTGATGCAGCATTCCCTTATAACCGCCGCCCGTCGTCCGAGGCTTATTTGTATACACACGCGGGATCAGAATCAGCGTATCTTTTACCCGTTCGTACACTCTGGCGAGCCGCTCCATATACTCGCAGACCGCATCCTCCCGGTCTGCAGAACATGGTCCGATAATCACGAGAAATTTCTGATTTTTCCCGGTAAACAATTCTGCAATCTCTTTGTCTTTCTTGGCCTTTCTCTCCACGGACTCCGGCTTCAGCGGAAATTCCGCCTTAATCTCCTCAGGGGTCGGAAGCAGGCTCCTCTCAATAAACGACATGGTCTTTTTCCCGCCTTTTTGTATGCTCGCAGCAGGCCGGCATCGGATCTTTTACCGGCCTGCTGCATGCTTTTATCTTACTCCAGAGTCTGCGCTGTTTGCTCCAGATACTTCGTTATCGGCAGATGCTGCGGGCACTGACCCTCGCACTGGCCGCATTTTATACATTCAGAGGCTTTTCCCATTCCCAATGTTTCCGTAAATCGCACATAGGCGTTTTTGGACCGGGAAACCTGCGGATCTCCGAATTTGCTGATTTCATTCATCAGCTTAAAGTAATCGGGAATCGCGATTTTTTTCGGGCAGCCGTCCACACAATATCGGCATGCGGTACAGGCAATGCTCGCCTTTTCCCGGATACATGCCGCGGCCTGCTGCACCGTTTCTTTTTCCGCGTCTGTAAGGGGCTTAAATTCACGCATATAGGAGAGATTGTCCTCCATCTGCTCCGGACTGCTCATTCCGGACAGGACCATAACCACTTTCTCCAGGGAAGCCGCATACCGCACAGCCCAGGAGGCCGCTGACTGGTTTGGAGCCGCCTCCTTAAACAGATGGTCTGCATCCTCCGTAATATTTGCCAGAAGGCCGCCCTTGACCGGCTCCATGACGATCACCGGCTTGTTGTGCCTGACACAGATCTCATAGCATCTGCGCGCCTGCACATCGGGGTCTTCCCAGTCGATATAATTAAGCTGAAGCTGTACAACCTCCATTTCCGGATGTTTTGTAAGAATCTCATCCAGCACCTCGGGCTTGTCATGGAACGAGAATCCGACATGTCGGATCTTCCCTTCCGCCTTCTTCCCCGCCGCAAATTCAAACGCCCCGATTGATTCCGCCAGCTCCAGATACTCCTTCTTCATGGCATGCAGCAGATAATAATCAAAATATTCAACCCCGCAGCGCTCTAACTGGCCGGAGAAAAACTCCTCAAGCTTATCGGCCTCCTTAACCATGGAAAAGCTCAGCTTATTCGTAATCGTATATGATTCTCTTGCAAACCGCTTCGCCACACACTCGCGAAATGCGATCTCACTGTTCCCGCCTCCGTGATAAGGTGCCGCCGTATCAAAATATGTAAATCCTTCTGCTATGAACCGGTCTGCCATCTTACAAAAAGTTCCATAATCCACCTTCGTACTGTCCGATTCTTCTGAAAGCGGCAGTCTCATCAGGCCAAAGCCTAATTTTTTTGCATTCATTTTCTATGCCCCTCCTTGATCATGCAGCTTATTCTCCCCATAAGCCGGTTTCCGATTTCCTGTTCAACAATCTCTCTCGGGATTCCAGCATTCCCTTCGGGCATGTTGGCCCTCCGGGGGATGCACACGATTTGCTCCGGTATTTGTTCTTTCCTTCGGAAGAACGCAAATCGGCGCGGTATAATCTCTTTTCGAGATTATACCTTATTACCAATTCTTTGTAAAGTATGTGTTGTGTTTTCTGAAAAAACCCGCGGCAGACAGCCCGATCAAACATACTGTTATACCGGTAGGAATCAGCACAAGATAAACCGCATCCTTGAATCGGTCAAACCAAATACCATAAACCATCTGTCCGGCTGGTTGCGCACATGTAGTGATAGCAGATGTGTAGGCCATTACCTTCCCGATCAGATGACCGGGCGTTTTTTGCTGGATCAGTGACACGGCAAAAATGGAAAAAATGCTGATTGCCGCCTGTATGCCGCAAAAAGCAGCCACATTGACAGAATATCGGACAGCCGGGCCGGATGGAAAAAGGAACACGGCTCCGGCCGGAATCATACAGGCTCCAATTGCCGCAAGCATAAGCGACATTCTTTCCGATTTCAGCTTTTCTGTGAGAAGCCCCGCAGCAATACTCCCCAAAATAGTGGCAACTGCCAGAGAACTTTCTGCTCCGCCGTAATATGCTGCGCCCAGTTTAAGTACTGTCCGTATAAGAAAGGGAAGCCCCACCAGCGTAACTCCCATAACGAAAAAGCGTGAGAGCGCTGCCAAAAACAGCAGCTTCCTGATGTCCGGCTGCTCCTTCAGGATGAACCGGAGGCTTTCCAGGAAATCCTTCTTTATCATAGACAGGAGCTTCCCCTGGCATTTCCCAGGCCGACCATCCAGTTTTATAAAATATTCCAACAGTGCGGTGGTCGAAAAACAACCGACGCTCGTATGCATCACAGGCTTTAAGCCAATCGCCGCATACAGGATACCACCCAAAAAAGGAGCAGTCAAATAAGCCACGGACGCAGTCGAATTCACGACTGCATTTCCCCTGATAATGCCGTCCCCGGTCAGCATTTGCGGAATACATGCCTGCACCGTAGGCGTCTCAAACGCCCCCAAAACGGAAAGTATCACAAGCAGTACACCGATCACAGCAACGGCATTCTCTCCTGTCAGGCAAACTGCCGCGGATAAGACAGCAATCCCTGTCAGAGTATCCAGTGCCACCATGATCGTTCTTTTATCTGCCCGATCGGCAAAAATGCCGCCCAGCGGTGACAAAAAAATTGTGGGAACTATGGCGATGGATACGATACCGGCAAACACGGCCGCCGAGCCGGTCGCCTCCAGCACATACATAGACAGCGCCAGTCTTAAGATATAATTGCCAAATAAAGAGCTTACCTGTCCCAATATGAGGAGAGTAAAATTTTTTGTAAACAACCTCTGTTTCATCCGCTAACCCCTCCTCTTTTCAGAATTTCCCAGTATCCTTTCTGTCCTCTCGTACATCTCATCGTCTATGATCGGAAGCCCCATTGCCGAAAGCAGCTCTGCGAGAAAACGGCACTTATGCCGAATTTCTTCTGCATCCGCCGGAAATACGGACGGCAGCAGCCAAAAATTCATAAGCGGGAGCAGCTCGGAAAGCTCTTTGGCATATTCCGTCCGGAGCGAGCCGTCGCGTCGCCCCTCCTCCATCAATTCCAGCCACAACGGTGTCAGCACTCGTCTGTTCGCCTGGACCGCAGCCGCCAGGATGCGGGGATCTTTCAGGATCGCGACCGCCTGTGTGTTAATTTTTTCCCGTTCGTCATTGGCTCTGTCAAGTGTAAGCACTTCCCGAATTTTCTGCAGGCCGGTCAGATCTGAGCGTCCCCTGACCGTCTCAAACGGATTATTTTCAAAAAACAGCCGGTCACCCAATACATGCATGACTTCTTCCTTGCTCTGGAAAAACCGATAAAACATCCCCTTCGCCCCACCTGCCAGCTCCATGATATCAGCGACAGATGTGTCCTCATATCCCTTCGATAAAAATAATTCCTTCGCCGCATCTAAAATCTCTCTTTCCCATTGCTCCGGCGGCTTTTTTACAGGTCTTGCCAACTCGTCTCACCTCCGTATAATCATTATTGAATCATTTGTCAACAGCCTCGAATCACCTTTTACTTCTTCTTTACGGATTTCCGATCGTATAACCCCTTTCAAGGTCTCTGTCCAGCATTTGCTCTCCGTACCGAAGATTTGCTTGTAAATCCGATCATTTTATTTTATCATTGTCGTATCGGCGGCACAAAAGCACATTTTTTCAGGCCGAGAACATAAAAACTGATACGGGAGGCTCAAAAACATGTATATTTCGGACATCATGGTAAAAATGATTCATCGCTCCAACGGAAACTGTCATGACATCAATCATTTTTTAAAGGTCTACGCCTATGCGAGGACGATCGCCGAGCGTGAAGGCATATCATTCCAGGAACAAATGACTGTCGAAATTGCCGCCATTTTACATGATATCGCGTGTCCTCTATGTCGCGAAAAATATGGAAACACAAACGGAAAATATCAGGAGGCAGAGGGTATTATTCTGGCCGAAGAATTTTTAAAGGACTTTACACTTCCCACTCAAATGGCGGAGCGTGTCGTCTTCCTCGTCGGCCATCACCACACCCCGCAGGCTGTCTGCGGAATCGACTACCAGATCCTCCTGGAAGCCGATTATCTCGTAAATGCGGATGAATCCCATTACTCAAAAGAAGCGATCCGCCATACCATGGAAACGATGTTTCGCACCACGACAGGGCGCGCGCTTTTAGAATCCGTTTACCTCTCCCATCAAACCTGATTTCCTTCTCAAACTCCGTTCCCTATCCGGACTCCAGCCGCCTTTTTTCGCACTCAAATCAAAAGCCGGGACAGACAATCGACTCACCAAGCCAACTGGCTTCAGTGTCTCGTTTGTCCGTCCCGGCTTCTGTAAGCCGCCGCTTCCTGTCTGAATGGTCCGCCTCACCCCGGCAGTCCCACACCCACGCACTTCAAAAACGTCCTCTGGCCGTGGCTGTAAATCAGTACGTTCACCCCATCCTGCACCTTCGACTGATCCGACCGATCCATAATTAACTCCATCCGCAGCACGCCGTTTCCTTCTCTGTCATACTCCGTATGCCCGCGGAGCACCAGGTCATCCTCATTTAACACCAGGCTCCAGAGGCACGATTCCGCCCCCATCGAGTCAAAGATCCACTCTCCGGCCTGCCCGAGGACAAATCCGCCGCCTCGCTCAAACATCTCCCGCGTGACGCCGGCCTGTTCGAGCACCGGCCAAATCTCCTCCTCATACCGTCTATAAGCCCCGTCAAGTGAAAAAGCCGCCGTATACTCTCCCTCCGGGAGCAGGGAAAGGACCTCCTTGAGGCTCTCCGCCATCAGAAGCTTCCGATCCGTATGCACACTGCGGTAGCGCACAAGTCTTTCTTCAAACACAGCGGCCTCGTCTTTCTCCCCCCGCTTATCGGCCAATCCTGTCTCTGTGGAAAGCCACCGTCCAAGAAAGGCCGACACCTTCTCCTGCCCCCGGATATTCAGATGATGTCCATCCGCAAAGTCCGCGGCAAGTAGGGCCATCGACTCGTACGCTTCGGGCGTATTGACATCACAGTAGGGGATGCCCCGGCCCGCCGCCCACTCCCGGACCCAGCGGTTTTGCGCCCCCGCCTCCTCTGTATCATAGGCCGGAAGATTTACGAGCACCAGGCGGCAGCCCTTCTCCTCACAGAGCGCCTGTATCCGTTCCAAATACCAAAGTTCCCTCTCTCTTACGGTGCTCGCCTCCGGATCCTGTTCGAAGCCTGCGTAAATTTTTGTCTCTCCCTGCACCTCCGTGCGTCCCATGCAGCCCATCACATCATACTCTTTTCTGGCATCGTTCCTCGTGATCTCTTTCCAGCGGTTGTGGTATCGGAAAAACGGCAAGAACCACACCGGGCTCTCGTCAATCACATCACGGTACATTGCAAACCGGAGCCAGAGATCGGCGATCATCGGCAGGCTCGAAAGCTTGTTGCTGATTGTCAAAAAATCATCCGGCCGCGTCAGGCTCTCAAAATCCAGCACCACGACCTCGGGGCTCTGCCGGTTTAATACATCCTGCATCACATAATACGTCGTGCCGATGTACTGTCCGGCGGCACAGAAATTATAGGACATGATCCCGGCCGTATCCCAGACCGTCAGCGGATTCAGATCGTTCGCCCCCTGGCTGGTCCCGAAAAAAAGCGCCTGGCAGCCATCCGCATCCTTTGTATCCGTCGTCACGTAGCTTCGTACATTCGTGTTTAGCACTCCGTTTGCGATCCGGCCGATCCCCAGTACAAGCAAAAGGAAAACGCCTCCGCCAAGCACATGTGCCATCCGCTTTTTCATCCATGGCCTCCTCAATCATCCATTAGAACATATCTGAAACCTGCTTTCTGACGTGCTCTAAAACTGAAAATATAAAAACTGGATCTGGGTCACGTCGATGCCGTAGACGCCGAAGATCAGCGTAGCAAACAAAAGGATCAAAAGCACGAGCCACCGAAACCAGAGACACTGCTCCCTTAAAAAGGCGTCAAGCTGCTGCCCTTTCTTATATCGTACAAAATCTACAAGGAACAGCGCGAAAAGCCCGAACAGGAGTACATGCGTCTCCTGCCGGTCCATTCCCCAGATATACCAGGAACCGTCAAACCAGGACCACCAGTCCACACGCGTTGCGATACGCCAAAGATACGTAAGTGCCGCGCGTATGCTCTCCGCCCGGAAAAACACCCAGGCACAGACTGTCAAAAAAAATGTCAGAAGTGACTGCCCGAACCGATAGCTGAAGCTTTTCACCTTCACATGAAAGGCTGTGTTGAAGCGCTCCACGGCCGGAGAAAGCTCTTTTTCCGCGATCTGATACAAGGCATGGATCCCGCCCCAGGCCACATAGCTCCAACTCGCACCGTGCCACAGTCCGCTGACGAGGAAGGTGACAAGCAGATTATAGTAACGCCGCAGCTTCGTGCACCGGCTCCCGCCGAGCGGAATGTATAGATAATCCCGAAACCAGGTGCTCAGAGAAATATGCCAGCGCCGCCAGAAATCCTGGATATTGACGGCAAAATACGGGGTGTTGAAATTTTCCATCAGAGAAAAGCCAAGCACCTTTGCGGCGCCGACGGCGATCAGGGAATAGCTGGCGAAATCACAGTAAATCTGAAGGGAAAAGCCGACGGCCCCAACGATCAGCGGCGTGGACTGATATAAATAATAATCGGCGAAAATCCGGTCCACCATGACGCCCAGGCGATCTGCGATCACAAGCTTCTGGAAGTACCCCCACAGCATCAGCGTAAGCCCCCCCGTGACCCGTTCATAGTCAAATTTAACCGTCTGCGGCACGCTGCGAAGCTGTGTAAGCAGATTTTTTGAACGCTCGATCGGCCCCGCCACGAGCTGCGGAAAAAAGGAGACAAACAAAGCATAACGCAGAGGATTTTTCTCCGCACGGATCTCTCCCCTGTACACATCCATTGTATACCCCAACGCCTGAAAGGTATAAAACGAAATCCCCACCGGCAGCAGCACATGAAACGGCTTTTCAATCGGATGCGTATGCAAAAGAGACCCGACCCGATTCACATTGGCGAGCAGAAAATCAAAATATTTAAAACAGATAAGGAGCCCTAGGTTCAGGAAAAAGCTCACGAACACGATGCCCTTCCTCTGCTTCGCTCCCTGAATCCGCTCAAGTGCCAGACCACTCGCATACGTGACTCCTGTCGAAAACGCGATCAAAAGCGCATATTTCGGGTTCCAGCCCATATAAAAATAGTAGCTGGCCCCCAAGAGCCACAGATACCGCACTCTCCCGGGCAAAAGGAAATACACGGCCGTTACGGCCGGAAAAAACATAAAAAAATCCAGTGAATGAAACAGCATGAATTCCTATCCTTAAAAAAGTGTGCGCTTTGTTCACACGCGTGCTGGAGTACCCAAACGAAGCGCGAGGCCATGCTTTATTGGGTCAGACTCTGCGCATCCTGGCCCGGCAGAGCCTTTTGTCATCGAATCTGTCCGTTCCCGTAAACGATGAATTTCGTGGAGGTCAGAGCCAAAAGCCCCATCGGGCCTCTCGCATGAAGCTTCTGTGTGCTGATGCCAATCTCCGCGCCGAAGCCGAACTCAAAGCCGTCCGTAAACCGCGTCGAGGCATTCACGTAGACCGCTGCGGCATCCACCTCGTTCAAAAACTGCTGCGCATTCGCATAGTCCTTTGTGATGATGGCTTCGGAATGGCCTGTATTGTAGCGGTTGATATGCGCAATGGCCTCATCCACGGAGCCAACCACCTTGCAGGAGAGGATATAGTCCAGATATTCCTTCCCCCAGTCCTCCTCTGTCGCCTCTTTGAACTCCCCGACCACCGCACGCGAAGCCGCGTCGGCACGGATCTCCACCTGCTTCTCGTCGAGGCGCTTTTTCATGAGCGGCAGAAAATCCTTCGCAATTTTTTCATGCACCAGCACGGATTCGCAGGCGTTGCAGACCCCGATGCGCTGTGTCTTCGCATTAAACAGGATATCCAGAGCCATGTTAAAATCAGCCGATTCATCCACATAAATATGGCAGTTGCCGGTTCCGGTCTCGATGACCGGCACCGTACTGTTTTCGACGACAGTCTTTATGAGCCCCGCGCCACCCCTGGGAATCAAAACGTCCAGGTATCGGTTCAGACGCATGAACTCCCGTGCCGTCTCCCGGTTCGTGTCCGCCAAAAGCTGCACCGCATCGGCAGGGATTCCCGCCTTCAGGAGCCCGGCCCGAAGCGCTCTTGTAATCGCCTGGTTTGACTCGAGCGCGTCGCTCCCGCCGCGCAGCACCGCCGCGTTCCCCGCCTTAAAACAGAGGGCAAACGCATCCGCCGTCACATTGGGACGCGCCTCATAGATGATGCCGACCACTCCCATCGGCACCCGCTTCTGGCCGATCAGAAGGCCGTTGGGACGCTTTTTCATTGAAATGACCTCACCGACCGGGTCATCTAAGGACGCGACCTGGTGCATCCCTTCCACAATACCGGTAATCCGCTCCGGCGTCAGAAGCAGACGGTCCACAAGCCCTTCTGGCATCCCCTTTTTCCTTGCGGCGTCAATATCCCGCTCATTTGCCGCCAGGATATCGGCCTTCCGCGCAAGCAGCGCCTCCGCGGCCGCCAAAAGCCCCTGGTTCTTCTCATCCGCCTCCAGCTTTCCAATCGCAAACGAGGCCTCCTTTGCCCTTTGTCCAATCTCTGTCAGTGTCATATTCATGCCCCTTTTCTATTATTTCCATATATCTGAAAGCCGTTCACAGATGCATCCGTCAACAGCTCCATTCCGCATAGGCACACAAAACCCGCCGTCTATGCCGCGCCGCGTACCCGCACAAATCCCGGTAACCGGAAGGCCGGCTGTTACGGCCGGCACCACAGGCCGGCCTGGATAATCCGCTCCGGTGTCACGATCCAGGCCACGCGCATATCGTCTGCCCCTTCGGGGATATCGTCCCTGATCTGGCATTCGTACGCGATCCCCACGCTCGTAATCCCCGGCCGCGCCGCGAAGAAACGGTCATAATACCCGCCTCCTTTCCCGAGGCGTCTCCCATCCGGCGCAAATGCCAGTCCCGGCGTAAGCACGGTAATCCGTTCTCCCGGTACAGGCGCAGAAAGCGGCTCTGCCTTCGCCTCCGGCTCTAATATCCCAAAACGGCCTTTCTTAAGCTCCGAAATCGAGCGCACCCACTCAAAGGACATGTCGCCGTCTTTCGGCCCTGTCCTTGGCAGGGCAAGCCGTTTTCCTTCCGTCAGGATTCTCTCTAAAAATCCCTGTGTCCCGGGCTCCCAGGAAAGCGGTGCATAGGCGTACACCCATTCCGCCTCCCGAAGCAGACTGCTCTCCGTGATCCGCTCCTCTATCCTGGCATCCCATTCGGCACGCTGCTCCCTGCCAATATCCGAAAGCGCTGCCCGCATGATGCTTCGAAGCTCAGCCTTTCTCGTTTTCAGCGTTTCCATGCTTTTTCCCCAGATCCGTGATCGTCCCGTCGCTCTCCTGAATGGAGATCGTATTTAGCGTCCCACGCATGTTGCGGCGGATATCGGCAATATACTGCTTCCGCAGCCGGTCCTGCTCCGCTTTCTCCTCGTCGGTCAGGCCCACGGACTGCGATTTATGGTACAGGGTATTGATCCGGTCGATCCCCTCCTGATTCATACTCGATGCACCTCCTTATCCATGCACGCTCTCGATGTAATCGAGCAACGCAAAATCCGAGCTCTTATGGGCCGTAAACAGAGTGCCCGTCTCCTTGCCTTCCAGGATGTCCCACAAAACCGACACATCGTCGCCGTTGGCGATCACCATATCGCTTCCGCTGTCCGCGGCGATGCGGGCCGCGTGAAGCTTAGCCGCCATGCCGCCGGTCCCCACATCGCTGCCCGTCGTGGACTTGCCCATAGACATAAGCTCCTCGGACAGCTCGTCTACCTGGCTGATGAAATGCGCGTCGGGATTCTTTTTCGGGTCGTCCGAATACAGCCCGTCGATGTCCGATAAGAGGATCAGAAGATCCGCGTTGGTCAGGGCTGCCACGATGGCCGAGAGCCGGTCGTTATCGCCGAATTTGATCTCATACGTGGAAACCGTATCGTTTTCGTTGACGACCGGCACCGTACCAAGCTTCAAAAGCTCGTCGAAGGTGTTGCGGGCGTTGGCCCTGGACACGTTATCCACGATCGTATTTTTCGTCATGAGAACCTGCGCCGCGGTCTGGTTATACTCGGAAAACAGCCGCTGATAGACCATCATGAGTCTGGCCTGCCCCACCGCCGCATGGGCCTGCTTTTCCGCCACCGTCTGCGCTTTCGGACAACCGAGCGCCTGCCGCCCTGCCGCGATTGCGCCTGAAGAAACAAGGATGACCTCCTTGCCCATGCCGCGCAGATCACTGATCACACGGATCAGCTTCTCGATCTTCGCAAAATTCAGATCCCCTGTCTCCTCGTGCGTCAAGGACGACGAACCGATCTTGATCACGATGCGTTTCTTATCTTTCAGTCTCTCTCTTGCCGACTGGCTCATATTTCATTCTCCTCTCAACCGATTGGCCGTACAGCCTGCATATCCCTTCCGCGCCCTCAGCCTCCGCGTGAGGGCGCGTCTGCCGTTTCCTGTACGCGTCTCCGCCTGTCCCCGGCGTCTGTCCCGCCGCGTTACCCGGGCGGCGCGAACCGCCGGATGATTTCCTCCGCCGCCTTGATCCCGTCGATCGCCGCCGAGGTGATCCCGCCCGCGTAGCCCGCCCCCTCCCCGCAGGGAAAAAGGCCCTTTATATTGCTCTCCATCCACTCGTCGCGTACCATGCGAAGGGGGGATGACGTCCGGCTCTCGACCCCGGCCAAAATCGCATCCGGCCGGTCAAATCCCGGCAGGACTCTCGCAAACTGCGCCATGCCCTCCAAAAACGCCTGGTTTAACTCCTCCGGCATCAGCTCCCGCAGATTGGCGAAAGCAAAGCCGCCGCAAAACTGCGGCTCCACATCCCCGAATGCCTTTGAACATGTATGGGCGGAAAAATCTCCGAAAAGCTGGATCGGGATCCTTCCTCCTCCGAGGGAAAACGCCTTTTCCTCCAGACGCCTCTGAAACTCCACGCCGCCGAGCGGCCCGGCTTTCGGAAAGTCCCTTGGCGTCACGGTCACGATGAGCGCGCTGTTCGCATTCTTCGCTCCCCGGTCAAAGTGGCTCATCCCGTTGACGGCCAGCCTCCCACGCTCGGACGAAGCATTCACCACGAACCCGCCGGGGCACATACAAAAGGAATAAACGCCGCGGCTGCTCCCCGTCTTCGCCGTCACCTTATACGGCGCAGCCCCCAGCTCCCCTGCATCCACACGTCCATACTGCCGCAGATTGATCTGCGCCTGCGGATGCTGGATGCGAAAGCCCACGGCAAATGCCTTCGGCTCCATGGATACGCCCTGGCGCTCCAGCACTGCGAACAGCTCCCGCGCGCTGTGGCCCACGGCAAGGAGCACGGCCGCGGCCGGGATGACGGTTCCGTCTTCCAATCGCACGCCCCGGACGATTCCGTTTTCCGGTAAAAGCTCCTGTACACACGCTCCAAAGCGGACCTCTCCGCCTGCTGTCTGAATCCGCGCCCGCAGGTTCGGGATCACCGTCCGCAGGACGTCGGTCCCGATGTGCGGCTTGGCATCCCATAGAATGGAAGAATCCGCCCCGGCCTCCACAAACGCCCGAAGGACACGCCTTCCCCGCCCTGTCGGATCCTTGATCATCGTGTTGAGCTTTCCGTCCGAAAACGTTCCTGCGCCGCCCTCGCCAAACTGAACATTGGAACGCAGATCAAGCTTCTCCTCCCCTCCGCTCCAAAATGCCTCCACGCGCTTCACACGCGTCTCGACCGGATCCCCCTGCTCCAAAAGAAGCGGCCGGTAGCCGTTTTCCGCCAGGGAAAGCGCCGCAAACAGACCGGCCGGCCCCGCGCCGACAATGACCGGGCGTTCTCTTAGGCGTTCACTCCCGGGCCCGGGAAAGCGGTGCGGCTCCTCTTTTTCAAGCCGGATATTGACGCTTTTCGCCCGCTTCACGGCCGCCGCCTCATGCCGTCCGTCTATAAGCTCTGCATCCAATATATAGCTGTACAAAAGCTCCGTCTTTTTTCTGGCGTCGATGGAGCGCCGGACCACGGTAAGAGTACGTATCTCCTCCTCGGATACGCGAAGGAGCTTCGCCGCCTTTTTCTTAAGCGCTCCCGGTTCATGCCCGACCGGAAGCGTCACCTGATGAATCCGTATCATTCTTTTCTGTATCCTTTCCCGATTCCCGGATGAGGCTTCTTTTTTCCCGGCCGGAGCGCCCGGCGCCCTTAATTTGCTTGAGAAAGAGCTTTTATGGCTTCAGGCCTGTTCGCTTTTTGTGCATACTCTAAATTTCATCGGAAATGATTTGTAAATCAACCTTTTATATATTATAGTATATATGGCCATCTTCTGCAAATATTTTTTGCCCCCATATTTATGAGCTGCCCGATTTCAGTCTCTTACAGCCGCACTCCGGTCGGCCAAAAATGCCTCCGCTCCTTTTTCTTGTTTTCGGACATATAGAGGCGCATCTGCTCCTCATAGGCGGAATAATCATAGCCCATCACACGCAACGGCATCGTATTATCCCGCCCATGCTGATTCTCACTGCCACAGATCAGACGGTAGGCCCCGTTTTTCATATCCACCTTCCGTATATCGAGGTTCCCCTGCCTGTAGGCGCCCGACGGCCGTCTGCCGTAGCTTTCCGTCGGCATGGGAACCAACGTGTCCTCACTCAAAACCGGGCTTCCCGCAAATACCAAGTTATTAAAAATGTCAACGAATACGTCATTATACTCCTCAAGCCGTTTTCCTGCTATGTCCTTTTGCATACCCCGCCCTTCTATTCCGGAATTTTAGGCATTCAAGCTGCAGCTGCCATACGGCAAGGTGATTTATCCAATATCGGATAACAAAACTATAACAGGATACCCCCCTGCCGTCAATCCAAACCGGAAATTTTAATTGATACTTGATCCGTGATTGATAAATGAATTTTTGATAATAAAAGACTGTACGGGTCAAAGATCCTGATCCCATACAGAAGATACAGAGAAGCTCTGTCGGAACAGATTACTACACTTTCCGCCCCATGTCAACGGTCAATTTTCGATCATCCGCATCGGTAACGCCTCCGTAGTTACTGTTCACTCCGTTCACAGCAACATGCAAAAATCCATGCAAATTGCCTTCGGCAGTCCTAAGCGCCAGTGGCGCTTGTCAAGGACCGATCGAAACGAAGTGTAGAGGGATTTTTGCTCGCAAGCCCAGCCTTTCGTACGGTCAGCGCAGCAAGTGCGCAGACCTATGTGAACAGTAACCCTCCGTACTCCAAAAGCGCGATATCCGGGGCCTCGCCTTCCTCTCCGTTTTCGTCGTCTAAAGCATACGTCCATATTCGATTCCCTATTCAGTCTCTTATAGCCGCGCTCCGGCCGGCCACATATCCACTCGACCATGCCCATTGCAGGTTATATCCGCCGCAGATTCCGTCCACATCAAGTATCTCCCCCGCAAAATACAGTCCCAAAACCAACCGTGACTCCAGCGTGTCGGGGCTGATATCCTTTGTACGTACCCCGCCCATGCACACCTGCGCCTGGTCAAAGGAATTCGTCGCAACAGCCTCAAAAACAGCCTGCTTCACACATTCGCAGATGCGAAGCAGCTCCCGCTCGGAAAGCGTGCTTACCTCCCTGTGCGACCGTATCTGCGCCGCCTTTAAAAATAACGCCGCCAGCTTCTTATGGAACAGCCCGTTTAAAAAGCCCTCCGCGCTCCGGCCGGCCAAAAATGTCCTCTGCTCCTTCAAAATGCCAAGCAGCTCCTCCTTTGCCGCTTCCGGGAAAAAATCCAGCACCGCCAGAACGCGTTTTTTCTGATCCAGCGCCTCCGACGCATATCGGCTCACCTGAAAGACAGGGATTCCCGAAATGCCATAATCCGTAAGCTGCACCTCTCCGATATCCCCGGCCAGAAGCTCCGAAAGCTCCCCCGCTTTTCCGGCCGTATAAAGCCGCACCGCAGCCTTTGCACGGACCCCTGCCACGGAACGGAAGAAATCTCCCTTACATCGGAGCTGTACGAGCGCCGGGAGAGGCTTTTTGATCCTGTGGCCGAACTGCTTCGCCAGTTCATACCCGCTTCCATCCGAGCCGGTGGAACGCGCCGCCATCGAACCCGTGGCAAGAATAAGAAAGTCACCAGAAAAGCACCCTTGACTCGTCTGGACCAGGAACTGCTCCTCTGCCCCCTTAACATGATCCCGGTCTGACGGCCGACCAGCCGACCGACCGACACAATCCCGGACCTGCCGCCCCGACAGCCGACCGACACTCTCTACCTGGCACTCGCAGACGACCCGCACGCCCAGCTCCTCCACTCTCTCACGCAGCGCATCCAGCACCGTCTGCGCCTGCCCGGAGGCCGGATAGAGGTATCCGTTTTTTGAACGGGTCAGCACACCAAGCGAACGGAAAAACCGCAGCGTATCCGCCACGGAAAATTTTTCAATCACCCGCATCGGGAAATCCGCCTGGCTGCAGCGCCAGCATTCCGGCGCAATCCGTTCATTGCTCAGATTACACCTTCCGTTCCCGGTCGCCAAAAGCTTTTTCCCCACGCGGGGCATGTGCTCCAAAAGCGTGATCTCTACGCCTTCTTCCGCTGCCGCGATTGCTGCCATGAGGCCCGCCGCGCCGCCGCCAATGATAATTCCCTTCCGCTTCATAAAAACTCCTATCTGGCCATATCCCAGGCTCCCGCCCGAAAAATATCATAAGCAATTTTCTTTTTTTAGTATATTGGCATACCTCACAAAATTCAAGTCCTTTATTAAACAAGTTCAGGGCCGCCACCAGCAGCATACTGACCGTGAGCTCCTGCAGTTCGTGCAAAACCTCTGCCCGGGATACATTAGCCACGTCCGTCCAGTCACTTCCCGGAACGCGCTCTGCCTGGATATAGGTACTGTCATGAAGCGTCAGCCCAGTCTTTCCTTCACGGATCTGCTGACTGGCGTAGACGTACATACCCTCCTTTAACTCATCCAGCTTCTGTCCTGTCACGGCCTGATCCCAGTGGCCGATAATGGTATTGATCCAGGTATCCACCAGAAATATTCCGCCGGTGTCCTCCAGCCGAACCTCACTGATGATCTTCGGGATGGAGTCTAAGTATACGTCTGCAGCCGCCACGCCCCGAACGGCACCGCTTCCGGTCTTCAGCACATCGGAGGCGCCCACCATATACGATCGGCTGTCCTCGTCAAAATACACGTCACCTAAAATAAACGAATCCGAGGAGGATTGCCACCGCGATCAAGACGCTCACAACAATGGCCGATGCCAATTTCCCCGTAATCCCCTATCCCCGCCTGACGATGCCGGTTCGGGAAGCATCATCACTTTTGCGTTTCATATTCATACTCCCTTATATGTAAATTTGGGGTAATATCCTTAAAAAACCAGGCGATTCTTTTCAGATCACACCTGGTTCTTTATCCGTTATGCAGCTATACTTCTTATTTTTACCGAAATAGTGCAGGATATATTCGTTCCGCCAGCCCCCCCCCGCTTACGTCCGTTACCCCGCAATCAGCTCCCTGAACACCGGCAGGCTCCGGACGATCATCTCATAAGAAACACAGGTACTGATCCGGAAAAACTCCGGACAGCCGAAATCGTTTCCCGGCACCACGAGTAGATTCTTCGCCTTGGCCCGCTCGGAAAACGCCCTGGAATCCCCGCCGGGCGCCTTCACAAACATGTAGAACGCCCCGTTTGGCTTCGTACACGCATACCCGTAGGAGCGAAGACTGTCATAGAGCAGCGTACGGTTTTTGTCGTACGCCTGCAGATCCGGACGCAGCCCACAGCATCTCGCGACGACAAACTGTTGCAGCGACGGGGCGCAGACATGCCCCAGAGTCCTTGCGGCCCCGGCCACGGCAGAAAATACGACCCTGCTGTCCTCGGCGCAGTCCGGGACACAGACATAACCGATCCGCTCACCCGGCAGGGACAGCGACTTCGACCACGAATAGCACACAATGGTGTTTGGATAGACCGCCGGGACAAACACCGCCTCCGCCCCGTCATACACCAGCTCCCGGTAAGGCTCATCCGCGAGAATATAGATCGGATGGCCGTATTCCGCGCTTTTTTTCTTCAAAAGAGCCGCCAGCCGTTCCAGCGTTTCTCTCTCATAGACCACTCCCGAAGGATTATTCGGAGAATTGATGATGACCGCCTGCGTGTGCCTGGTGAGGCACGTCTCCAGCGCATCCAGCCGGATCTGGAAATGCTCCGTGTCCGCGGGCACCGTGACAAATTTACAACCGTTCATTTCCACAAACGGCCGGTATTCCGGGAAATACGGGGCGATCGCCATGATCTCGGCCTGCCCGACCGCCAGCGCCCGGATCACGGAAATCAGGGCCGGAGCCGCCCCGCAGGTCAGAAACAGGTTCTCCGGACGGATCCCTGCCCTATACCGTTCGTTCAGCTCATCGGCAACCGCCCTTCTCGCCTCCATCGCGCCGGCCGCCGGCGTATAGCCGTGCGTCGCCACGGCCCCCTTCTCACGGATGATCCCGGCAAAGGCCTCGTTTACGGGCTCCGGGGAGGGAATCGAGGGATTGCCCAGCGAATAGTCAAATACGTTCTCTTTTCCTATGAGCTCCGCCTGTCGGAGTCCGTACTCAAACAGCTCCCGGATACAGGATTTGGTTGAGCCAAGTGCATACATTTTTTCAGAAACCATAAAATTCTTCCTTTCTCAAAATCAAAAGCGTCCGCGCAGTTCTCACCGCCGTTTTCACGAAACCGCATCGGTTCCGGCCTTTTTAACGCCGGTTCGACCGTCTCCAGATCCCCTGTTCCTCTGCGGCTGCAACCAGCGCATCCCGGAAATCCGGATGCGCGATGGAGATCAGCAGCTCGGCCCGTTCCCAGGTCGTACGCCCCGCCAGATTCACCATTCCCTGCTCCGTCACGAGGAAATACGCCTGGCTGCGCGGATCCGTCACAATATCCCCCTGGAAACGCGGGACGATCCTCGAATGGCATGTCCCATTTTTGTCCAGGAAGGTTGATGTCATACAGATAAAGGCCTTGCCGCCTGCCGACATGGCAGCGCCGGTCAGATAATCCAGCTGCCCGCCCGTCCCGCTGATGTGGCGCAGGCCGGAGCTCTCCGCACAGATCTGCCCGTATAGATCTACGGAAATACAGCTGTTGATCGAAATCATGTTATCCAGCTGTCCGATTAACTCCGGGCTGTTCACATATTCGAGAGGGCAGATCGAGACGGCCGGATTCTCCCGGATCCAGTCATACAGACGGTCCGTGCCGAAGGCGATCCCGGTAATGCTTTTCCCTCTGTGAACCTGCTTGTTCCGGTTCGTCAGCTTGCCGGCCTCATATAGATCCACGTACGCATCGGAACAGAGCTCCGTGTGCATGCCCAGATCCGTCAGATCCGACTCCGCCAGCAGTCTGCCGATCGAGTTTGGCATGCTCCCGATTCCGAGCTGGATCGCGGCGCCGGAGGGAATCATCGGAACAATCTGTCTTGCAATTTTGAGATCCTCGGGCGATGCCGGGGCGACGGGAAACTGCGGCAGAGGGCCGTGCTCCCCCTCGACGATATAATCAACCTCCGAGATATGGATGCACTCGTCAAAGCCTCCATAGATCCGTGGCAGCTGCTCGTTTACCTCCACGATCACGACATCGGCCTTGTCCAAAATCCCCTTTGCCACGCCTGTGGCACAGGACAGGTTGAAATATCCGTGCCGGCCCATCGGCGTGACGGCGATCATCGCCACGTTGACCGTCAGAAAATGGCGGTAATATGGTACCACGTTCCGGAACACCATAGGAATGTAGTTACATAGCCCGCGGTCCGAGAGCTTTCGCTCATAGGCGGAGCAATGCCAGCTATTATAGCAGAAATGCTCCCGTTCCGGATCGCACTCAACGGCTTCAATCGGCCCGAACAGAAGATTTCCACGGATCTTGACGTCAGAAACCTCATCCTTTCGCTCCGCAAGCGCCTTGTCGAGCAGCGTGGGAAAGCCCAGAGCGGTTGTATAGTCCACCCAGTCCCCGCTTTTTACGACACAAACGGCCTCCTCTGGCGTACGCAGTTTTTCCTTATATTCGTTGTAAAATGTCTTCATATCTCCTCCATCCGCGTACCGGCCGGCCTATGCACGTACCGCCTCATGTCCAGCGTGAAAAGCGCGAAGATTCAAATCCAGGAATTTGGGCGGAACCGTCTCACAAATCACCGTCTCCCAGTCGATTTCATCCATCGAAAGAGCGTGCGTCATCGCGCCGAAAATGACGATATTCATGCATTTCGGGCTTCCCAGGCCGAGCGCGATTTTAGCCGCGTCCAGCGTATAACACGAGAAATTTTCCTGCATGGCCGCAAGGCACCCCGCCGGATACTCGCACAGCCCGGCTGCGGTCGAGGAGGAGGCCATCTCATAGTCGTTGATGACTGCCACACCGTCTGGCTTCAGAAAGCTTGCGTAACGGACGGCCTCCATTTTTTCAAAGGCAACCAGGATGTCGGCCGCCCCCTCCCCGATGACCGGGGCATAGACCTTTTCCCCCCAGTGCACCTGTGTCGATACGCTTCCGCCGCGCTGGCTCATGCCATGTACCTCGGACATTTTGACGTCATATCCGGCCTTCATCAGGCCGTTTACCAGAACCTTTGCGGTGAGAATCGCTCCCTGGCCGCCGACGCCGACTAAAATCGCGCTCTTATTCATGCTGCTCCCCCTCTCTTTGAATTGCGTGAACCGGACAGACCTGCGCACATACCGTACAGCCCGTACACTGTGTCGAATCGATAAACGCCTTCTTCTCCCGGATCATGACGGCGGGGCAGCCCACCTTCAGGCAGCTCTTACAGCCGACACACGTCTTTTGATCGACCGCGCATTTGCCGAAATCCTGTTTGATCCGTTTAATCAGGATACAGGGACGCCTGGTGATGATTGCCGCCGGAACGCTCGAGGCCAGCGCGTCGTCCACCGCCTTCTGCATGGCCGTAAGATCCTGCGGGTCAACAATGATAATGTTTTCATATCCGCAGGAGCGTAGAACATCCTCGATCCGGATGCGGGTCGCGATCTCTCCCTGCAGGTTAAAGCCGCTTCCCGGATTATCCTGATGTCCCGTCATGCCGGTGATGGAATTATCGAGAACGACAGGAATCATATTTCCTTTATTGTAAAGAATCTCCACGGCGCCGGTCATCCCGCTGTGGAAAAACGTCGAGTCTCCCAGAACGCCGAATACCTTTTTATCCGTTTGGCCGGTAATCTCAAAGGCCTTTGCCAGCCCCATTCCCACAGAAAATCCGCCGCCCATGCAGACCGTCGTGTCCAGGGCATTCAGGGGCGCGGAGCCGCCCAGCGTGTAGCAGCCGATGTCACCGGAAATCACAAAGTTTTTCCCCTTCGACATGGTATAGAAAAATCCTCGGTGCGGGCACCCGGGGCAAAGCGCCGGAGCCCTCGAGACCGCCTTCACATTCAGCTCCTTTGTTTCCGGTTTCTGATCGAAAATACGCTCCTTCAGAATCTGCGGATTCAGCTCGTACATGTTCCCGATCAATTCCTTGCCCACGCACTCCACGCCGGCCGCGCGGATCTGCTCCTCCATAAAGCCCTCCAGCTCCTCGATCACATACAGCTTATCGACGCTTGCCGCAAACTCGCGTATCAGCTTCATGGGAAGCGGATAGGTAAGGCCGAGCTTCAAAAAAGAGGTATCGTCCGGAAACGTGTCTTTAGCATACTGGTAGGCAATCGACGCGGAAATCACGCCGAGCCGACTCCCGTTTTTCTCCCAGCGGTTGAGCGGGCAGGCATTCCCGTATTCCTCCAGCGCCGCCATGTTTTTTTCTACCTTCGGATGATTCGCGTACGCGTTTGCCGGAGTACTTATGTATTTTTTCGTATTACGCTTATATTCCGGGACCTCCTGCTCCTCTCTTTCGGAAAAGGTAACGAGACTCTTGGAATGTGAGACACGGGTGGTCGTCCGAAAGAGCACCGGCATATCAAACCGCTCGGAGATCCGGTAGGCTTCTTTCAGGAAATCAATGCACTCCTGTGAGTCGGAAGGCTCGATTAGCGCCATGTGGACGGACTTGGCATAATAACGGTTATCCTGCTCATTCTGCGATGAGTGCATACTGGGATCATCCGCGGATACAATGACAAAGCCCTTTGTGACCCCGCCGTACGCCGCAGTAAAAACCGGATCAGCCGCCACGTTCAGCCCCACATGCTTCATCGCGCAGAGACTGCGCACACCGGCAATCGCCGCCCCGTAGGCGACCTCCGCCGCCACCTTTTCGTTGGGCGCCCACTCGCAGTACAGAGATTCCCTGTACTGGGGAAGCTGCTCAAAAATCTCGGTGCTCGGCGTGCCCGGGTATGCGGAACAAACCTTTACGCCCGCCTCAAAAACGCCGCGGGCAATGGCCTCATTTCCTGATAATAAATGGCGTTCCAAAATCATTCCACCTTTCTGTTGTCTGTTGGATTGACAATAATCTTTTGCCGGCTTGTATTTATTGTAACAATTCTCTTGCTAAAAATGAAATTTTTTTATACTATATTGTTATAAGCAAAACTTATATACAGACAAAGAAGGTGCCTATGACAATCACACAGGTAAAATATGTATTGACCGTCGCGGAATGCGGCAATGTGTCAAAAGCGGCGGAGCGGCTGTTTGTTTCCCAGCCCGCGCTTTCGCTACAGATCCGTCGTCTGGAGGACGAGCTGAATTGTGAATTATTTCACAGAGTCCCGCAGGGAGTGACCCTGACGGCTGCCGGAAATGTTTTCTGCAGCCATGCAAGGCCCATGCTGGCAGAGTGGGAGAAATTTCAGAACGGACTTCTGGAAATGAAGATGGCCGTCTGCCCGAAGGTGAGAATCGGTCTGGGATCCCGGGCAATCTCAAACGGGCTTCTTGACGAGATCGCCGCCTTTTTCGAGCAAAATCCAAAAACGGATATTACATTAATTACGGATATTGGGGAAGACATGTTGGAAATGCTTGCGACGAAACGGGTCGATATCGCGATCGACCGGCTTCCGGAAAAGGATTTTCTGAGCTCCAAGGAGGATTTTTATGTTGTGGAGCTGTTCCGGGAACGGCAGTGTATCCTCCTTGCGCGTGAGGATAAAAGGGCTGGCCTGGAGGAATTTGCGTTTGAACGGCTGAATGATTGCCCGGTCGTCTGTGGGCCGGAAAACTCTCTGAACGACTATATCATGCAGTCCTCCTGCCGGAAATACGGAATCCGGCCTTCCCAGGTTCACCGCGGAGACAATCCGGAGGTCATAATGGCGCTGGTACGACAGGGCAAGGGAGCCGCCCTAGGCCCGCGCTCCTTTGCGGACCACTATCATGTTGCCGCCGTACCGATGCTCCCTGAGGTCGAAATTCTGCTGAACCTGATCTGCCTGCGGCAGAATCAAAAAAATCCGCTGGTGGTACGGCTGCAGGAATATCTGCGCGAACGGATCCGCCGATAAATTTCAGTATCGTTCGGAACACGGCTTTAAGACTGCAGGGAAATGATACGCCAGAGGTGAAAGCCCGAAAGGCCCAGGCTCCATGCCAGGTATCGTTAAACCGGTGATACCATGTCATGCCCGAAATTTGGCGTGCGGTCATGGCCGGCTGGGAATATGAGGACAGCCGCTTAAAAAGGATTATCCTCTATCCGGTCGCGTTGGGAATGGAGCTTTCCAAAAGCCGTAAGGGCCGTCCGAGGCTGGGACCGAACTGCGGATACTGGCAGTGCCCTCTAGCTGCTATAGGATTCCAGGTAGCTGAAAATCTCCGCCATGGTGAAAAACCAGATTCCCTCCATCAGCCGCTCCTGCTCGTGTTCCGGGAACTCCGAGAGCGGCATGTGTGTAAACAGGCTGACCGTCTCCTGCCGCTCATCGTAGACGATGAGGTATCCCTCCTCCGCCATCAGGCAGTATACTCCCTTCGGGGCGGAGTGTGCGACCCTCTCTTGGTTTAAAACCAGATGGGCGATCGTCTCCGCTTCTTCCTCCGCGGCTCTGGCAGACACTTCACTCCCAGAGGTCCCGGCGCTTTCGGCAAAAACAGGCTCCTCGTAGGTCTCCGTGACTTGTACCTCCTGCACCTCCTTCGATTCCGGCCGCATCGTCAGATAAAACAGCGCCACCAGGCAGCCGCCTGTCAGGCAGAAAAAGAAAAGAAAGCAGGATACATATCGTTTCATGGGAAAATCCCTCCTTTGAAACGTAGTATCTGCTTTCTTTCGCATTTTTAATCATTTTCTTGTTATTTTTCCCTTACAGCAGCCCGAACCGCTCCAGAAGCCCCACAAGGCGCGTGCCGCCGGGCATACCAAGAAGCTCCTCCTCATTGAGACAGCCGAGCCGCAAAAGCAACGCGCTGTACACAAGAACCGCCACGAGAATCGCCGCCATGGTGCAGACCAGGTTGCTCTTAAGCATCAAATGTATGCCCTGGTAAACCCCGAAAGCCGCCGCACCCATAAACACCGAGGCAATAGTCGGAAGAAGAATGGATCGGATCATCTCCTGTCTGTAGCGCAGCTCACGCCTGAGTGAATAGAAATTCATGACGCACATAAAAAACGCAAACAGGATATTCGCATATACCATACTGAAAATCCCCAAATGGAACACGAGCGCCATGACCTCCAGCGCCGCCAGATGCAGAATCAGCGCGATCACAGCGTGATAGATCGGAATCCGCATGCGGTCGATGCCCTGTAAAATGGCGTTTGTCACGGTTGAGACCGAATAAAACAGGACGGCCAGCGAACCGTAGAGCGTCATCCGGATCGCCAGCGTATTGTCACCGGAAAATAAGAGGTTGGTGATCGGGCCGGCAAGTACCGTGAGGCCCACGGTCGAGGGGATCGCGATCAAAAGCGAAAAGCGGATCGCGGCGGCCGCTTTTTTTCGCACCATGCGTTTGTCGTGCTGCGCCAGGGCCCGTGAGACCGAGGGGATCAAAGACGACGAGAGCGCGTTGGAGACCGCCATCGGCACGTTGATCAGAAGGTGGTATTTTCCGGTGTATACGCCCCAGAGTGAGGCAAACGTATCTCCCTCTCCTGCCATTGTAAAATTGTAGGCCAGAAGGCCGTTGTCGAGGACGCTGTTGATATTGTAGATCGCGGAGCTCACGATCACCGGCAGCACCGTAAAAAACAAGACCCGCGTGATCTGCCCGTAATCCTCTCTGTGGCGCGACCGGTCGCGTTTCATGCGGCGTCTGAATGAGGGCCGCCCGACCGCAAACACGAACAGGAGGAACAGAAACGCCGCAAAAGCGCCTGCACCGGTGCCGATCGTGCCGCCGGCCGCGCCCCAGGCGTTCGAATAGCCGGTCCCGCCGAGCGCTTTTAAAGCCTCCGCCTTCAGCGCTTCATTGAATAAAATGCTCCCGGCCAAAATGCTCACCACGGCATTGATGATCTGCTCCAGGACCTGGGAAAATGCCGTCGGCACCATCGTCCCGCGGCCCTGGAAATATCCGCGGAATACGCCCAGATACGCCATGATCCAGATCGTGGGCGCCAGGGACCGCAGCGCAAAGACTGCGTACGGCATAAAAAACACCTTTTCTGCAAAAAACTTTGCGCCAAACCACATGACTGCCGCCATCACACCGCCCGCAAGCGTCGCATAGGCAAGCGCCACTCGTAAAATGCGGTCCGTGTTTCGATACTCACGGTTTGCCATCCGCGTCGAGACCATCTTGGAGACCGCAAGCGGGAGGCTGTAAGAAGACAAAAGGAGCGCGATGTTATAGACGTTAAAGGCTGTCCCGTAGTACCCCATGCCTTCGTCTCCGATGATATTGATCATCGGGACCCGGTATGCGATGCCGATGATCCTCACGAGGATCGAGGCGACGGCCAGGATGCTCCCCTGCACGACAAAATTTGATTCCTTTGCTTTTTTGGGCGCTTTACTTTCCATAAATCTCCGCCTTGTTGTAGCTGTCTGTACCGATGATGCAGATCCAGGTCTTCCCCTTGTTTAACCGAATCTCCTTGCCATCCGGGCCATAGTAGTGCGTCACGCCGAACTCCCCGTCCTTTTTCCAGGTCAGCTTTTCATACTTTCCGTTGGTAAAATAATAGCCCTCGTGGCCGGTGTGCAGATTGATGTTTAAATATTCCGTAGACGCATAGTGGCCGTATTCCACATACTGGAAGATAATATTTTTGACCGCGATGAGGCCCTCGTCGCCCTTGTGGTGCGAACCGTACTGAAAGCGATGGTAGACTCCCTCGCTCTCCTGATATTCAAACCACGGGCTGTTCATGGGATAGCCCGGCACCACTTTGTAGGCATCGGCGCTGTCCGGCACATATTGCTCGTTCCCGTACATGAACTGAAAATGCCCCTCATAGGACGCGTCATAGCCGGTCCTGTATCCAAGCGTTTCGATCGACTGCTTAATGCGTCCCGCGCTTGTGTAGGCGTTATGCGGCGATTTGCGGTCCGAGCTGCGGTAATAGGCCGTGGAGCCGATCGCATCCAGGCCGTTTACATTGTCCACGTTTTTTAAATACGATTTGGAGAAGGTGCTCTGGCCGTAATGCATGTAGACCGCATCGTATTCCCTTGCAAGATAGGTGTAATACGTGCGGCAGCTCCGCACAGAGCCGATGCGCTCCAGATCGTCATAGTCCTCGATAAGAGCCAAAAAACGGTTCATTCCTCCCTCCACAGGAACCTCATAGACAACGCCGGCCCGGTTGATGCCGTACTGTGGAAGCGCCTGCCTGTCGTTGCTCATCATGACGGCGACGGGACGTCTGTCCGCCTTTTTCACATCCGTCATCTCGCCCGTCAGATAGCTCCGGATTTTTCCATCCACTTCGATGCGCTCCACAGGCTCCGTGGGGGCCTCCCTGACCTCTGCGCCTGTCTCCAGGACGATCTCTGCCCAGGTGGTCTCCTCTGCGGCCTCCGTCGACGCCGTGCTCGCCGAGACCTCCTCATACTTCTTTCCGCAGCCGCACAAAAGCACCGCCAGGACCGCCGGTATGGCAAGCACCGCAAAAATCTTCTTCATCGTCTGTACCCCCTTCGCTCCAGGATCTCCCTCTGCATCGCCTCCATCTGGAGCCGTTCCTCGTCCTCCATATGGTCATAGCCGCTTAAATGCAGCATACTGTGCGCTACGAGAAACGCAAGCTCTCTCACCTCCGTGTGCCCGTACTTTTCGGCCTGCTCTAAGACCTTGTCCACTGAAATCACGATATCACCCAGCATGAGTTCACCGGTATCCGGGTTAAAATACTCCTCCGGGGTCTCCTCGAGCACGTCAAATCTGCCCGGCGTCACAAAATCGCACATCGGGAACGAGAGCACGTCCGTCGGCGCGTCAACGCCCCGCTGCTCGAGATTGATCACATGGATCCCCTCATTGTCCGTCAGAAGGATATTGACCTCGGCGTCATATGGGCAATCCACATAGTCCAGGGATTCTTCCACAACAGCCTCTATGATCTCCCTGCAGGGAATGTCCAGTTTTTTTTCTGTCTCGTACTCGATCGTTACCGTCATCTTTTGCTCCTTTTGGCTGATCCGCCCCGCCCACGCTGCAAAAAGCGTGATCCTATCGGGACAGTTTCATCCGGCTCCCGGCCTTTTCTGTCCGACTGTCCCGGCCCCCACTCTTGTTCTTCGCCTCATACTCGTCATATGCCTTGACGATCTTCTGCACCAGCGGATGGCGCACCACATCGCTGCTCGTAAACCTGCAGATGCCGATGTCGTCGATATCGGCCAGAATCTTAAGCGCCGTATCCAGTCCCGAAACCGTCCCGTACGGGAGATCCTTCTGCGACTGATCCCCGGTGATGATGACCTTCGAGCCGAAGCCGATCCGCGTCAGGAACATCTTCATCTGTGCCTGCGTCGTATTCTGCGCCTCGTCCAGGATAATAAACGCCTGGTCAAGCGTCCGCCCGCGCATGTACGCCAGGGGCGCCACCTCAATCAGGCCCTTTTCCGCATTGTGCAGATAGCTCTCCGCGCCCATGATCTGGTACAGCGCGTCGTAGAGGGGCCGCAGATAAGGGTCGATTTTGCTCTGTAAATCCCCCGGCAGAAACCCTAATTTCTCTCCCGCCTCGATGGCAGGACGCGTCAGGATAATCCGGTTTACATCGCCGTTTTTAAACGCCTGGATCGCCATACACATGCCCAGGTACGTCTTTCCGGTCCCCGCAGGGCCCACGCCGAAGACGATCATCTTCTTCCGGATCGCGTCCACATACTGCTTTTGGCCCAAGGTCTTTGGCTTCACCGGCTTTCCGTTTATGGTATGGCAGATGATGTCTCTGTCAATCTCCAAAAGCTCACCGTCTTTCCCCTCAAACGAAAGAGCCAGCGCATAGTCCACGTTCTGCTCGCCGATCTCCTCTCCCCGCCTTGAGAGCTCTAAAAGCGTCGAAAAGACGCTTTTCGCGCGTTTGGTGGCATGCTCCGGGCCGATGACCTTGATCTCCCCGTCCCTCGCGACCATGGAGACGTGGAGCGTCCTCTCGATCTTTTTTAAATGGCTGTCAAACTGCCCACAGACCTTCCTTTCATGTTCAACAGGAATGTCTATAATCGTTTCAATGATGCTCATCGAGTGTTTGATTCTCCTCTTGCTGTTGCGTTTGTATGTCCGGTATCGGGATCTCCTTCGCGATGTCCTCGATCACGGTTACATGCCCCGTGATCCGCCAGCCGGATGCGTCCCTCGTTATTTTATCATCATCCTTTAGGATTTGTATACCTTTTTCCGATAATTTTTTCATATAATCTTCTTTTTCCTGCAGTGCCAGGCGCTCTACCTCGGCCTGCTCATATGCTTTTTCATAGGGAATGTACTCATAGGCTCTGATAAAGCCTCCGTAGACCGGGAGATAAAAGTCGTCAAAGAGCTTTAGCTGCTTCTCCTCCGTGATAAATTCCCAGGCACTCTCTCCCAAAGAGGGCGGCAGAATATAAACAGAATGCCCGAACAGCTCCGCAAAAAAACCGCGTCTTGCCTTCCCTGTCCGCGCCAGCATGGGCCTTGCAGCCGGAAGGCGTTTTTCATAAGTATATACCGTTTCTGCAAAAATTTCCGCATCCGCATGAATTTCATGCACATTCACAAGTGTTTCTGCATCATCATAGATCGGGATCGTACCGTCCACCAAAAGATCCCCCGCCTTTACCTCATCTCCGGCCTTCACCTGACAGAAGCCGCTGCGCGTCACCGTGCGCACGATCTTCCCGTCACGCGCGGCTGCCAGATCACAGGGCGTCGTATCCCTTGGCGTCGGCGCTAAAAGCACGTCATTTTCCCGGATCCGTATGATTAATCGCGTTCCCGTAATCTCCGCCGAGACCCAGGTGATGTCCGTAAACTGATTTCGAATCTGGCTTTCCAGCCATTCGCACGAAATATCCGACTTTTTCATGCCATAGGCGACCGGCAGCGTCTCCATGAAATGCAGAAGCGTCTCGTCGGTAAAGCGATGGTTCCCTTCAAAGGAAATATCCCATATAAAAAAAGACAGAGCATAGAGCATGAGAAAAAACGACACAAATCCGGCAGCCAGAAGCTTTCTGCCGCGATTTTTGTATAAAAAAAAGGGAAGTCCGTATTTCCCCCTGATCTTAAGGCGCACATTCGCCTTTTTCGCCACCGGTTTCATGCGTTTAAAATCCCTGATGTTTGTCCAGAACGTCACGGTCCCGGTCTTTGGCTCCCTGCCGATCTCACAGACATGCAGGCTGCGCTGCGCCGCTATGTTAAAAAAACGTTCTATGTTAAATCCCGTGACTTCGGCCTTCACGCCGCCGCCAAAGAAAAACTGCCTTTTATTCAAAGTTGACCGCCTCCACATGCCCCGTGATCTTCATTTCGTCTTTATCATAATAGCAGATGCCAAGATTCCTCCCCATAACCGTCAGACGATAGCGCTTCGCCTGAATTTGGATTTTGGTGTCGGAATACAGGAGAATGCTCCTGTAATTTTCGATCAGCACCGCCCTCTGCCCTGTAAAGGTCAAAAGCGTCTCCCCCTTCACGGCATCCTGCGGCAGCATAAGAGCCTTCGAAAACGCGTCTCTCTCCCGTTTCTCTTTCTCCAAACCCCACGCCCTGCTTTCCGTCCGTTTCATGGTAATATATGCGGGATGAGGCAAAAAAAGAAGCTATTCCATCCCTGGAATAGCTTCATAAACGCTTCATAATCTTAGTTATACTTGCGCTTTCTCGCCGCTTCGGACTTTTTTTTGCGTCTGACGCTCGGCTTCTCATAATGCTCTCTTTTACGAATCTCCTGCTGAATGCCGGCCTTTGCACAGTTTCTTTTGAATCTGCGTAAAGCGCTGTCCAGGCTCTCGTTATCTTTTACGATTACGTTCGACATAGCTCACACCTAACCTCCCTCCAGTTGTGTACTTGTGCACATAATACAACTGTCTGGGTATTTTTTAGCACTGCATTGATTATATCATAAATTATACATTCGTCAATATTTTTTTTTAAGAATTATGAAAGTTTTGTAAAAAAATGGATTTTACTGTTTCGTTTTGATAATCCTGCCCCATAGGCTTTACAAAAGGTCGGTCATCTCCGTCGTCCGATTAAAAAACGGGTCTTCCACCTTTAAGCGCAGAAACCTCTCATCCAGAATCACCACCTGATGCAACATCGACAAAAGCCTCTCATCAAGCCGCTTGTCCTCCCTGATCCGCTCCCCCGGACAAATCCGTATGTACGCCCGGAAATAATCCAGTATCCCCTCCTGCACGTCTTCTATGCACGCGAGATTCTCCCTGGTCCGCGTCTCCTCTGCATATATCGGTTCTCCCTTTTTCGTATATCCCTTCACAGACGGCTCCGACGCCGTCAATACCGTTTCCAGGATATAGTAATCCTCAAAAACCGCACTCTCCTCCTTCTCCTCCCTCCGGTAAAACGGTTCGATGTCCAGACCATATCGGCTCATCGCTTCCTCCTCCAGCCATAGGAAATAAAACCCCTTCAGATGGTTCGCAAACAACCTCTCCAGATACATCTGGCTCGTCCCCTTTGCCACAAAGTCAAAAAATGCCACTGTTCCCTCACGCAGCGGCAGCCCCTTTATGTACGCCCGGCACGCCGCTCGCTCCACACGCGCTCGCTCCAGGATCTTTTCGGCATACCTCAATAAACCGCCCCGCTCCTTATCAGGCGCTCCTTCTCCCTTTGCATCCTCCTCTATATCTTCCTCTATAACGATCCCAAACCGCTCCCACAACTCCTCCTTTATCGTCCCTCCAAACGGCATCGCCTCCACATACCGCAGGTCGCTCTCCTTCTCTACCCCTGCACACACCGCTGCCCTCCTCGACGTATAAAAATACACCGACGTTCGCTTCTCTGCTAGCTCCCTGTACAGCCTCTGCAGCAGATATCCGTCCCGCGCGCAGAAGAACACGTTTTGAATGTCCTCCGTTTCGATCCGCCCATGCAGCCAGAGCACGAAATCCGTAAGCAGCGGCGCAAAAAAACAATACCCGACCGCATAGGCATGTTTTACATAAAGTCCCCTCTGCCTCCCCTTCTCAAACCGGAACGGGCTGTTAAACAATTCCGCCCCCAGCATTCCGATCCGGATTCTCCCTGACAGGGAGTCCATAAAGTCCCGCAGCCCCAGATACCCGCACTCCTCCAACAGTTCCATTCCGCTATACAGATGCACCGTCTCGAGCCCGTTCCTCTCCGCGCTCTCTCCATCCGCCGTCAAATCGTCCCCTATATGGAGGATCCCTTCCGTTCCCGCCCTCTCCTTTAAAACCGTAAAGAGGCCCTGTCTTTTCCCCGTCTTATATTCACACGAGACCACAAGCTCGGCATACCCGCGGATCCCACTCCGCTCCAAAAGCTCCGCAAGCTGCCTCTTTGTGTAGTACGAATCCGTGACAATGTAAACCTCCTTCCCCTGTCCGCAGAGGGCCGCATACACTTCACAGACCTCCCTTCGCGGGACAAGCAGGCCGCAGTCCGTCTGCCACTCCAAAAGGGCCGCATACGCCGCATCAAGCTCCGGCAGGCGAAACTGCTCCTTCATATAGGCATAGATCTCCTCCAGAAAAGGCGCGCCATGCCTGGACAGCTCCTTTTCCGCCGCCAGGCGTTTTTCGGGGAACTTTTCAATGACGATTCCCCGCCTCGCAAGCCCGCACTCCACCAGTTCAAACACATCGGAGGGAAAGGCGGTCCGGCGCATTAGAAGCGTATCGAATAAGTCGAAGCTCACCGCCTGCTTGAGAGAAGCCCGCGAAAGCAGCTCCTCCTTTGTAATCCCCTTCACACCTTCAAACGCACAGGCCGCCTTTTTTTGTATGCAGAGATCCTTCCCGCGCACGTCGAACAGGGCGATCCCTTGTGCCTTGCACGTATCCCCGATCCGTCTGGCGATCGCCTTGCAGGAGCCCGGCCGCGCCGCCACCAGAATCAAGCTTACCTGCTCTCTAATTACCTGTTCCAGGGAGAGGATCGGCAGGCCATACATTTCCCCGGACTCCCGAAAGCTGTCCAGGAGGCCGACCACCGAGAAACTGTATCCGATTTCCCCCAGCACGCTCTCGGCTTCCGCTCCCAGGCCGTAGACAGCAATCTTTTTATTTTTATATTCCTGGAATTTCTGCACCAGTTCATACATGAAACACTTTCACCCTGTTTTCCTATATTTTCATGGAATAGTTTTTCTACACGCTGTTTGGTCCATACATTCCCCAAACTCCATATGATTTAAAAATGCAGTATTATCTGAACTCCAGCAAATATCTTCACGAATTACTCTGGCAGGGCAGCCCGCAAGAATTTTGTTTTCTCCAAAACAAGAGGAAGTAACTGCATTCTCCCCCACGATGGAGCCCGCACCAATCTGCGCTCCGGGCAGAAGCACTGCCCCATATCCGACCCACACCTTATTTCCAACAATTACATTCTGAGAAACATTGATTCGTTTTTGTGTGGTACGATCAAAAATGTGGTGAAAATCATGTGTACGAATCATAATTTTCTCTGACAGCATGCAATCTTTTCCGATTTTTATTGCTGCATATGCAATATGAAATATGGCATCCTGTATAGAAGTACCGTCTTGAATCACACAGCTTCCACAATTCCCACAATGCAACTCCAACCGGTTGACAAACAGATTCGCGCCCAAGCATACCAGGCTGCCGCCTCCAAAAAAGTGGATCCGAATATTCGTGGGAACCGTATGATCAAACCACACTCTATTATGAAACTCGTCCTCATACTCTGTCTTCGGAAGCAGTGCACGTAAATCTTCTCCGCTTACACAATGCCCGATCGGAACAAGATCATGTACATAGCATATATCTGCCTTTATATCTCTTAGCTCCTCTCTGATTTCATTCCGAACCTCCTCTCCACGTGGAAACAAAACAATCAGAGATCTTTTCAATTGTTTCAGCTGCTCAAAGCAAATAACAGGAATTCCGTCATAACTTTCCGGTGGGGAATCCTCCCATCTTTTATCTGCAAGATAATCCAATGTCAGGCGTTTTTTTACAAACTGTCCTCTCTCTGCGTAATTCTTTCCAATTCCATAGCCTACAATCACGTCATATTTTTTCAAATCGGTTGAAAAACCAGGCATCTTTTTCACTCATTTCTAAATTAAACTTTCTCTTTTTTGTTCCATGCATGCTTCAGCAGCTTCAAAAGTCTGTTTTCAAATACCGTCATCGAAAAATATTTATCATAAATTTTTCTCGAATTGCGGCCCAGCTCTGACAGCCGATCACGATTCCTGATACACCATGCAATCATTTCCGTCAGTTCCTCCACATTTTCTTTATGAAAAACAAGCCCATCCTCCCCATTATGGAGATATAGCGCTGTCCCCGCCGCGTCTGAAACAATACAGGGAACCTCATGCATCATTGCCTCCGCCGCCACAGTCGGCATTGAGTCTTCACGAGATGGGCAGATGAGAACATCCGCCCGGTCCAACAACGCATGAATTTCCTCCCGTCCCAGGGCGCCTGTCATGATCGTTTCTGGTATCTGCACGGTTTCCTCGTGAAGCTTCCCTGCCATCTCCGAACTATCCCGCCCAATCAGATAAAACAGCCCCTGCCTACGGATATGGTTTGGAAGCTTCCGAACTGCCTCTACCAAAATATCCTGTCCCTTAACTGTTCCAATGTCTCCGATTGTTACAAAACAAACCTGTTTCCCCTTGTCCGGCACTTTCTCTGGAGCGCTCTCCATATCCGGAACACCATATAAAAGCTCCTCCACCTTGATATCCGGAAGGAAGCTTTGGATTGCCCCTTCAGGGATAGGGCCCACAGAACACACAGTTAAATTTGTCTGATCCAATTTTTCCAGCGTCTGCCTTTTTATCCCGTCATAAAAAAACGGTGCATCATGCAGCCACCAAATAACCGGAATCTGGCTATCCCGTTCTGATAAGAATACATGATAATGGATTGTATTACATACAATGAAGGAAAATTTGCCCGTCCAATCCGCTTCCCGCATTGTTTCCAACTGCAGATTAACATCAATCACAACAGGAATATTTTCAGAAAGCAGCTGCTCCTTTAATAGTCCGTCGATCATAGAAGCATATACGACCGAATAACCTTGCTTTATCAGAGCCTTTGCCATATGAAAAAGCGCGATAGGCGGACCTCCCAGTGACAGATCATGTGACAAGAGCAGTATTTTTTTCTTTGACTGTTCTTCAGACTTTATCACAGTTTCTGCTCCTCCATAATACTCAATCGCCTTTTTTTCGCTCCTTCCTTTTAACAGCTCATGCAGTTCATAAAAATGATAAATTCTTTTCTCCGAGACCCCGAGCTCTGTAAGCTGCCTGCGCATTTCCTTCACATAAAAACTCAGAATTACGACTGCGTCATATCCTAGCCAGCTTCCTTCCTGAGGAGAAAGTACTCGAATTCCATCTATATATGTATTCTGTTTTTCAGGAGAATTATCTAACAGCGCCACAATATTCTCTGTGAAAAACCACTTTTTATACCGCTCATAATAATCACCTGTACCAAAAATAAGGATCCGCATCTTAGATTGTTTTTGCCAGGTGGAATATGCAGTAATACCATGATCGTATAAAAAACGTATAATTGCAAATATACTTTTACATCTAGCCGCAATCAAAATTGCATATTCCTGATATATCTCTAATAGCCTCTCTCTTGATATAGTCTTTAATCCATATCTGTCCTCCCCTGCACACAGAGAATCATTTTCTACAAAAAAAACCGCTTTGTCTTTTAAACTCCGTGCCGCCCTCTCCCCATATTTTCCTTCCCCCCAAATAATTACCGGCTTATTCTCATTTTCAGGCGCCGCATCTGACCGTAGCTCCGGAACATATCTAAACATCTGCTCCTCAATCATATGCACATCTTCATTCGCTTCCAAGAATTCATAATACATACGGCAGATATATTCTTTTTCCTCCTTAAGCTGCTCTAAAATCCAATCAAGATTCTTTTTCTGAAGACGAAACAGTTGTTTTCGCACCTGTCTTAGTTTTGTTGCCGTAAGACTTTTATCATGGAAACGATATTGATATAACACTGAATCTATATAACCGATCATTCCATATTGTTTTATTATTTCCAGCCAGTACGCATAGTCTTCCACCAAATACATTTCTGGATCATAGCCGCCAATCTCCTCAAGGACATTCCTTCTATATAGGAAACATGCCCCCACACAGTTATGATGGAATATGCCGGTTTCATGAAACTTCCATGCGCCCCCTGCCCTTCTTCCATTGGAATCAATTAATTCCATGTCCGCACATACCATATATTTGTCCATATGTCTGCATAGATAGCCAAGCATGACCTCTAATGCGTTCGGTAAATAGCGGTTGTCATCCGATGTCCAGGTCAGGAATTCTCCTGCTGCCTGTGCGAAGCCAATATTCAAAGAGATTGGTAATTTCCGGTTTTGATCATTATTGATAAGTTTGATCCGTGAATCAATTTTTACATACTGTTCTATTATTTCCCTTGTATGATCTGTTGATCCATCGTTTACAACAATCAATTCCCAATCCTCAAATGTCTGTTCGATTACACTTTCAATTGACTGTGCAAGATAGGTTTCTCCATTATATGTCGGGAGCACCACTGATATTTTAGGCATCCTCTGCTTTCTCCTCTCTATAGAAGCGCCGCAATATTGCCTCAACAATTCGTTCGGAGGCGTGTCCGTCACCATAGGGATTGACGGCCCTGCTCATATTCTGATAGGCGGCAGGATTCGTAAGCAGGTTTTTGATCTCCCAATAAACCCGTTCCTCCTCTGTTCCTACTATCTTCAATACCCCAGTCTCAACGCCTTCCGGACGTTCCGTTGTATCCCGCATTACCAGCACTGGTTTTCCAAGAGAAGGGGCTTCTTCCTGTATCCCTCCGCTGTCTGTCAAAATCATGTAGCTTTGGGCCATACAATTATGAAAATCTACAATGTCCAGAGGTTCAACCAGTCGGATACGTTCTACCCCAGACAGGATTTCCTGCGCCGTTTCCCGCACCTGTGGGTTCTTGTGAATTGGGTAAAGTATCTTTACATCCGGGAATTCCTCAACAATTTTTCGAATTGCCCGGAATATACGCCGCATCGGCTCACCCAGATTTTCCCGTCTGTGTGCTGTCAATAAAATGAATCTGGAACCGCTACACCATTTCAAAATATCCGTATCATAATCCTGACAAATCGTCATAGAAAGAGCATCAACTGCTGTATTGCCTGTCACATAAATGTCACGGACCGGCTTCCCTTCCTTCAGTAGATTCTGCCTCGCCCATTCAGTCGGAGCAAAATAGATGTCTGCAATCAAATCAACCGCCTGACGATTGAATTCTTCTGGATAAGGTGAATGCATGCGATATGTCCTGAGACCTGCCTCTACATGTCCAATCGGGATTCTATGATAAAACGCCGCTAGAGCGGCAGAAAAAGAGGTTGTTGTATCTCCGTGCACTAAAAGCAAATCCGGTTTTTCTATTTTTAGCACATATTCCAGCTTTTTTAATATTTCCTCTGTAATGGAGGTTAAGCTCTGTTTCTTTTGCATAATATCCAGGTCATAATCGGTCCAAACAGCAAAACGTTCCATTACCTGGTGCAACATTTCCCTGTGCTGCCCCGTCAGGCACACGACGCACTTTATCCGCTCCGTTTTTTTCATCTGCAGAATAATCGGACACATTTTAATTGCTTCCGGACGTGTGCCGAATACTGTTATTATTTTTATCCGTTCAATACCCACTCTGCCACCACCAAATCACACAATTCCTGTCCATCATACAAAAAAATTATTCTATTCTCAGCAATCCCACAACGAAGCAGATTTTTTTTCATCTCCTGCTGATAGGATCGACTTGATAGAAGGATATAGTCTATATTTTCAGGGATTTCTTCACATGTCAAAAGCGGTCTTCCGCAAAAGCGGCTCTTTTTATCACAGGTAACGATAAAAAAAAGATCACTCCAGAGCTTGCCTATTAGTTCTTTATAAATTTTTATTAAGGCGACTGTATGTCTTCCGATTCCATAAATTCCTACTCTCATATTTTCTTTGTCCAGTGGAAGCGACTGCATCTTTTTCAGAAGTTCTCTCCGTACGATACATTCTGCCCGTTTTAGATCTGCTTCAAAGCGATGTTTTCCAGCCATTCTCAGGAGCAACACAACAGCTAAGTTCTCTCCCAATTCTTCTGTTCTTTCCTGAAACAGAGGAAGCCATTTTTTCAGCCATAAATTTGTGAGGATTTCTCTCTGATTCCTACCAACAAAAGGCTTTGAACATTGAAACATTTTGTAAAAAACGCTCAATACCAGATACGCAATAAATCTTCTAAGCAGATCCGGCTGCGAAAGCCACTGTTCCTTTGTCGAACAATACTCCCACATTAAACTCTGCACTTTTGCAAGATCCCTGCATTTTTTTTCATCAAATTCTCCGGTCATAATCGAATTTTCACGGCAGCGTCTGATATACAATACATCCGGAATACACAGCACAGACTGGGCATTGGAAATTACCTGTAAATGGAAATAATTATCTTCATAATAAAGCCCTTCAGGAAAAAGAATTTCATATTCTTCAAGAAAGGCTCTTTTGTAAGCGGCAATCCATGCTGTTACAATATATTCAGTCGGAAAGGTCATTCTGAAATATTCCATTCCAGTCAAACGGAGTCCATTTACACAATCCATGTGTTTGAACGCGTGAGCCGGCTCCTCCGTCTTTATATCATATTGAATCTCTGCATTATAATACACAATATCCGCCGGATTTACGGATACACATTCCCTTATCCTTTCGTTCAAATGCAAATCTACATAATCATCCGAATCGACAAACACAATATATTCCCCAGACGCATTTGCAAGCCCTGCGTTTCTCGCCGCACTCAGCCCGCGGTTTTTCTGTGTAATCAATCGGATATTTGCATTTTCTCTGCAATACCGCTCACAGATTTCCTTACTGGAATCAGTTGAGCCGTCATTGACCAATATGACCTCATAAAATTTTTCCGTCTGATTCACGATACTTTCCAGACAGTGTTCCAGATATAGCTCCACATTATAAACCGGAATGATAACACTCACAGTAATCATCTTTTGCCATACTCCCCGTCAAATGACAACCACCATTCCATCATTTTGCAGAATTTTCTGTAGTAATTTTCTGCCGAATACTGCTTTGCTCTTTCTCTGCCCAAGCGGGCCATTTCCCTGCGTTCCACCGGATGCTCTTTCAACCATAAAACTCCTTCTGCCAAATGTTTCGTAAGGTGCCCTTCCCGGTCTACAAGCACTCCCGTCTGCTCTGTTACATATTCCACCATTCCTCCTGATCTGGTAATCAAAAGAGGCAAACCGCTGCACATTCCCTCCAAAACCACCAGGCCGGCCGCTTCCTCCCATAGAGACGGCACAGCCTGTATATCCGCACATTGATAATAATCCGGCAGAGACCAGTTCTCGATGTATCCTAAATACCGAATCCTTGTCTTATTTTCCCTTGCCGCCTTTATGATCTCCTGCGCGTAAGGCTGTTTGTTCCCATTTGCAAAGCTGTCACTGCCTATCAATAAGAGCTTCACTTTTTCATCCGGGATAGAAAGAACCGCCTCCAATAATTCCCGTACGCCCTTTTCCCAAATCAGCCTCCCACAAAATAAAATAACAAAGTCATCCTCCGCGAAGCCTGCCTCCCTCCGCATTTGGCAGCGTCTTCCGTATTCTATCCGTTTCAAAAACCTCTCCGTTCTTATACAATTTTGTAATAGATAGGTTTTTTCCCTATTTTCTGCCGACTCCTCATTCCATTTTTCTCCGATAAACCGACTTGGCGCTATTGTTATGCCAAATGCTTCTTTATAAATCCCGCTCCGGATGCCATGATGATGCAGATGAATCGCTCTTTTTTGTATGGAACCGACATTTTCAAAACAATTCCGAATTCTCAAAGCGGCCCCCTCCATAATTACATAGTCCACATTTTCATTTTTTGTAATGAGGCTCGCCTTGTAGTCATATGGGTAATCCCGGGCGGTTCCGTTTTCCATATCTGCATCCCACTGTCTTTTTTGTGCCGGACAGGCGTAACATCTGGAATATCTGAACGCACTCATCTTATCTTCCAAATCCGGGAAAATAAAAACAAATTGAAAGACGCCGTACTTTTCATTTTCCTCAAGCAGCATCGTCATCAGCGTTTCAATTGCACCGCCCTTTACCGCCGGAATCGGCAGAGCAAAAGCCGGAAGAATAAACGCTATTTTTATTCTCTTGCTTTGCATTTTGGCCCCAGACTCCTCTCCAGGTAAACAATTGAAGATTTCCGTTCTTTTTCTAATGCGGTCACGGCCGCTTCAAACCGGCATTCCAGACTGTCACACGTAATTTCCTCCGCAGAACAAATATGACGCTTCTCCAGACCAAACTTTTCCAGGATTGCATCTTTACGGCTGTCCTTTTTATATACCGCGTAAAACTGCCTGCGAAAGATAACAGAAAAAAGCACTCCATGATACGAATTTGTCACAACATATTCCGCTCTATGAAAATACGTCAAAAAGTCGGCCGGCCCGCAGTCTGCGATCTGGTATCTCTGCCTGTCTTTTAACCGATAAAAATGGATTTCTATCAATGGCAGCTTCATGAGCCCGGCCGCTTTTCTTGCGCATTCATCAAGCCAGCTGTCTTCACATAAATAATAGGCCAGTACAAATTGAAAATCCTCTTTAATCGGAATCTCCAATGGTATGTAATCGTTTGCATCCAGCAAAAGAACCGGATCCAGCACCGTCCTGGCATTGATTTGACAATTTTTCAGCAAAGACTCGGCAAGACCGGCCTCCCTGACGGAAACCGCCGAAAAATCTGCCAGACTGTCTGAAAAATATTTTTTCTCTGTATCGGTTATTTCAAAGGTATATTTACTTGCCGCATAGCTTATCTTTTTTGCGTTTGTCTCAAAATCCAAAAAATATGCCCCATCCAATCCCCCCGTAAGCCACGAATTCCATATCTGATCGCTTCCGCAGATAAAGCAGTCGATGGCAAGCCGCTTTAAATTCTCAAACTTTATCTCTGATGTGTGTCCCTCCAGGAGCACTCCCTCTATAAACGCATTGAATTTATCCCATTGAACGCTCCAGTCGGCCTGCTCATACCGGCATTCTCTCCATGGCAGATAACTGTTTTCTATTGTTTGATTTCTATAATTCAAAATAACCGCGTCCTGTCCCATTTCACGCAGCTTTGTCCGCAGTGCGTAGGCCTGCATAACGGCGCCGTAATTATGGGCATTGTGGAACGTTAAGATACCGATTTTCATGAATCACATTCCTATCCTGTCCGTTTTAAGTCTATGAGCCATAATATCGGAAGGCTCTTTTTTGACACCTCGCCACAAATTCTTCATTCTGCCGCCTGTATCTCCCTGCCGCCGGACGTTTTTCAGGCGGTTCCTTAACCTGGAATCTTTGTGTCGAGCATAGCTCCATATCATGAAACCAGCCGCAAATCCTGATCCGGCACTGCTCCTTATGCAGCTTGTAAAACATCAGTAAAAGCTGTTGATCATCGTCTATGCAGTCCAAAGACACAAGAGCCCACATCGCATCCCGGATATATCTCCATAGATCAAATGTCATCTCTTTTGGACATACAACCGTATGCCCGATGAAACAATCCTTTTGAAACTGCAGGGAATCAATCGCCGGCATTTTTTCGGGGTCAGATAGACAAAACAGATTGATTTTCCTGTCAAATTCATATTCCCATTTAAAATCAAAATCCTCCGGTCGTATGTAGTACTCTCCCCCATGATTGTATCCAAAATCCAGCCACATGACCTGGGGATTCTTCGCTATCACGTTTATGGAGGCATCCCACATGAACCAATATTTCAGCATCATCAAATAATCATAATCCGCCATATTGGAAACCGCATTCTCATAATATCTGAAGCTTCTGAATTCACGGGAATACTCCAACGCTTTCATTTTCTGGTACAATTCCGGTTCAATCCCGAAAATATTCAGAATCGGAATAATCGTCGTTTTTTTATCTCTTTGATATTTTTTTCTTATGCGTAAAATTTTTTCTGCGTCCTCGGGGGCGCAATAAACGATCAGATCGTTCTGGATGCGCGCCCAGAAATCAAAATACTCAAAATACCGTTCATTGGATCTTGCGTATATGGGGAACGAACTCCTTCCGATATCAAAAAAAGCTGTAACCAGCGTAATTTCTGTCATTTAATACTCCCTGTCATATCAATAAGATTCATCTGATTATAAGCTTCTCTTGAAGTGAGGCGCTTCGCAATAATCGCCGCGTTTTCAGCGTTTTTGGTGCAAATCACAATCGTTCCGGTCTTTCCTTTTATTTCCTGTTCACTCAATATTGCATACCCGAAGCAGCTTCCCCCCGCATCTCTCATCTGCCCGTCCAGAATCCCTTTTACCTTTATATCCGTATTGGAGTTCTCTATAAACCGGAGCATCTGCCACATGGTAAGACCTATGCCGTATAACAAAATTTCTTGAATCCCCTTTTCCTGTAAAAGATTCCGTATATTTTCAAAGTATCGCCGACCGGACAGTTCCGTAAAATTTTCTTCCGATTTCCTATAACCACAGTATCGACTGACCGCCGGCAGAATGCCCTCCTCGACATATGCCTTCCAGAATTCATCATACTCCTTCGGCTTTTCGGTCGGTCTTTTTAAATTCGGCTGAATACATCTGTCTGCGGAGGTCTTCTTAAAACGGAGCCTGTCCATTGACCAGCAAAACAACTCTCTCCCTTTATCCGTATTGACAATCACCAGCGACGTGCCAAATGGATCCGCCATTTCCGGAACTGCGTCCCGGATTCCCCAGTAATCCCCGATCGTAATATCTCCCACCCGGTCCATGCTGCTGTATGGACAGATAAAGCAGGCTTCATTCAAACATAAATTGCTATAAAAAATATTTACAAAGTTTCTTGAAAAAAACTTTTTTTCACCGGCGTAATAGCTGCAGATATGCTCTCCCCAGCCAAATTGTTTGTCTCTAAAATTAAATCTCGAAATATGCGAACCCTGCTGCCGGGAAAGCAGGCTTAAGTATTTGCCAAAAAGCCCCGGGCTCGGTACTCCATGACACACCAAGTCGATTGTATATAATTCTTTTTCCGGTACCCGAGCCATTTGCACATACCGCTTTAACCCGTCAACATAACAAGGTGTGCCCGCAAACAGTACACTCTTTCCCGCCTCCAGATCACATCTGATTTGTTGAAATGAATCTCCCATATCTGCCTGAATATATTTTGATCCCTTCAATCTATAAAGCCTGTCCTTCCCGCTCACTCTGACATATCGCGCGCCCGTTCCGCTGTACTCTACGCCATATAAGATTCCTGCTTTTTCCAGAAAGGATTCGGCAAAGGCCGTATAGGCTCCTCCCGATTGACTCTCCATTCTCGTTCTGTTATCCTCATACTGTACGGCATAAATCTCCGGCTTTTTATGATATATTTCTCCGAGGGAACAAAAGGCGCAACCGGCTAGGCATCTGCCGCATTCGATACATTTCGTATGATCAATACTGGCAGAATAAAATCCCTTCCGGTTCTTTTTTATAGAAATAGCACCCGTCGGACACACATTCATGCACGCCGTGCAGCCGCAGCAAAGTTCCTCTGTCCCTTTAGATAATTTCGGAGATCCTATAGATAACCTGTTCATCAATTCCCCAGCCTTTTAAAAACATGCAGATTTCCTGCTCATATTTGGGCGTTGTTATAAAAATCATATTCTGCCCTTTCAATATCTCCTTTGTTGGATATGTAATCTCATAACCCATAAGCGTCTTTCCTGTCTTGTTATGGTCAAGATCAAATATCATCCCCACTTTTTCCTCAAAATGATTCCTTTCGATCTCCAGCAGAAGCAATTTACAGCCATATCCTGCTCCAAATAACGCAACCTGTTCTTTCCCGGCCAACAAGGTGCTCAGCCTCTTTGCAACGCTATAATAATGCCGCAGGCTCCTTCTTATAGCCGACTTATTCTTCATAGAAACGACCGGTAGTTTCCATGTCTCTTTTTCAATCCGTCTGTTCCATTCACTCCGATCCTCAATATCATGTGAAATTCCATGAATCGTCATGAATTTTTCAAAATTATCAAATTTGGAAGAAAATGTTTTATTAAATTTATCGTAGTTTAGATTCTGAATGACCCCGTCCATCCCCTGTATGAGCTGCCGTTTCGAGAACATGGGGATATCGAAAAAATCAGCTAGTTCTTCTGTCCTGGCATCGCAAGGTATGACCATGGCAGGTACTCCCGCTATAATAGCCGCCAGATTTCCGTGAATCCGGGATCCCAATGAAATGTCTATCCTGTCTCTTATATAATTCAGCCACACCGGCACATCATAGATCAGCTTGATTCTATCCTGCAAAAGCAGCTCATAGACTGCGTATGCGTCCATAATCTCCGGCTTCTTTTTTCTGTCGCAAAAATCGTTCGAGTATAATAATTCCCCGAACTCGCCCTGGTCCATAAAGGTTGACCGGGGATGGCTTCTTAATATTTCAATCAGAAATTCTTCTTCCCCGCGCAGATATCCGTTTAAGCCTAATCGTAGTTTTTCCCTCGTCGTTGTCTTCAGCCTGTCCGTATCGATCTTCAGATTTCTTCCATTTTGATACATAGACGGACAGCCCGTAACCACCGCCGTATTCGGAAAAATTCTGTCCAAATATTCTTTTGTAAAATATCCCCGCAGTCCAAATTCCCCTCCCGAGCAATACACCGCTTCGCACAAACGAATCGTATGGGCCTGCGTCTCTTTTACTAACTGGTCGATCTCCGTGTAATTGCCGCACTGTATTCCCGCTCCCAATATGAAAATAGGGATTTTCAATTTTTCAGCAAAATCTGCGTAAAACTCCAGCCATCTCAGAGCATGAACTCCAAAAATATTCGCAGTTGGCAGCACAACACGGTCAAATCTTTCGTTAATTTCTTCCACACACAGACCTGTATTCAAGTAGGAATAGCAAATATCCTGTTTTGTCAGATATTGCTCGACTGCCGAAACAAATAATTTATTACCCGAATTGCCTCCGTTTCTAAGGGCCCTGTCAAAATCCGCATAGTTAACTGGTCTGTCAACGATATAATCGAACGGATACTCCCGTCTTGCAGATAACAATAAAATTTCACTCTTATCGCCCATGCCCGCTCCTCTTTTGTTCAGTTATGTATTTTAAGAAGACATCTGCGTATATAAGGCTCATCATAATCATCTGAATCATAAAAACAAAAATATCCATGTGTATTTCGGATTCTGCAGTCTGGAAACATGTTTCTGATTACCCGTTCATCATCCTTTTTATGGTACGCACATACAAATAACATAAAACTGTCCGCGCTGCCCAACATTTTCTGCATTCCCTTCAGAGCGTACCTCTCATCACCTTCTATATCCATTTTCACAATCACACATGTATTTTGAAGCTCATTCGTACAATAATCATCAATACAGATATGCCGCTCGTCTGTATGATCCGATACATATCTGTTAACAACTTTTACCTTATCCTTCCATGGCGTAAATGTATTTTTTAACGCACCAGCCCAGCCTGCATCACCCTCAAAAATTACCGCCTGATTCATCCAGTCAATCAATTCAAGAGAAAACATCCCTTCCATTGCCCCTATCTCAAGTAAAAGAAGTTTCCTGCCAGTCATCTGTTGTCTCCGAATCCAGTCTATGTCCGTATGATCCAAATATCTGTGCGGAGATTTTGTATCCTGCTCCCTTTTTAAACTTCTGTATAAATTCAATATAGGATCTTCCCCATATTGATCCGGAAAATAAAGTCGCCGTCCCCTCTCATAAAGAAAATATGTCCGCCGTTTTTTATCAAAAAAGAGAGCCGCATGTAAATTGGCATAGTCTTTCTCCAATTCGCAATTCATCATATCAAATCGATCTACCTTTTTTATATACTCCACCATCTCATGGATTTCCGGGTCGTCTGTATGTTCATAATAGTTTAAAAACTTCTTTTTATATTCTATGATTTCTTTTATTGTTTTCTTCAATCGTTTTCCTCACACGGATTAGAATAAGCTTCTTACTTACCCCTTTATTCCCTTCCATATCTTCTCTCCAACACAGCAATCATCCACCTCATCCGCCTCCTGCTGATTGACCATATCCATATACTCATTTAACGGGATCATCTCAGCCTGTATCCATTTTTTCAAACAGCTGCTTTTGAATTTATTCAATACAATCTCTTTACCGGGCAAAATCGGTTTTATCCAATTAAGTGTTCCCTCAGTCTTCGAAATACAGAGAAAATAATTTGACGACCGCATCGGATAATAGACAGTCTGTTCTGTTTCTGTATAAGTCACATATTTATATAGATCATTGAATGAATAAGAGAAATCCTCCGGATAGTCCTTATATAGGGCCGACTGTCCTCTTTGATAGTCCAGCAAAACAATATCACTTCCGTTCAGCCAAGGAAGAAGTATAAGTCTATCCTTACAAATATGGATTCTGCCAAAATACTGTTTCACATCCCGATACACATCCGCGCGCCAGATCAGCCTGACTCTTTTCTCCCGTGGAAACCATCTATAGACTTCATTTTTATAATTCAATAAAAATATCATGTCCTCTCTGCAGGCCATATGCTGTATGCGGCCGGCCTCCGCAGGCAAACGGTAAGCTTCCCATTTGTCCTGTTCCAATTCATAGCAGAGCATATACCCATTTGTGTTTTCTTGGATATATATTTTATTTTCATGTCGGCCCCCGTAGATAAAAGAACAGTCCGTTTTTTTCAGAATAATGAAATCTTCTAATTTTTTTTGCAGATTTAAAAATCTGTAGCTTTTATTTGTTACATCAATATTCCCAAAAAAGAGTCCGTCCCCATATAACACAAAAAGAAACGAATCATATGTTTCTGCAAACCGGACATGGGCGCTGCTTTCTTCTGCTTCGGTTAAATAAAGCTCTGCTCCACTGGCAATTTCCGTAATTTTGGCTGAGCAATTATCCAGCCGGTATAATTTCCCCTGTATTTGAAAAACGGAACGAGTATCAATACCATCGTTTTTATTGGAAAGATAGTCTATTCTACGAGTTTTCAAATCGAGTGCGGCCAAATCCCCAAATCCGGTATAAAAAAGCAGCCTTTTATCAAGCACTGTACACGAAGCAGCGGAAAGCAATTCAAATAATCCTGTTTCTTCCGCCTTCCGACCTGTTTTTCTTACATTCTGAATGACAACTCTTTTTTTTGCACCCCTGAACAGAGCTACAACAGAGCTCCAGTCGCCATAATATAAATCAGAAAATATGATTGCCCGGTCCAAATCTGCCGATTCATCATAGATCCCCCACGCTGCCGCTCTGTATTCTTCCACAATTTTCTCATATTCTTTTTTTAATTGGGGCCGCATGCTCTCTATTGTCGCCTTCAATAATGGATGAGGGCGCCAAAGCAGTGCCATAGAGTCCTGATTTTCTTGAACAATCCGAAATACGTCTCGTATTTTTTGCAGCATTTGTTCATTATATTGCAATAGCGCCCCGACACTGGTATTGTAAAACACGATATTTTTCCAGCTTCCATCCTTTTTTCTGATCACTTTCAGCCATTCGTTTGGTATTGTTAGTTCTTCTTTACTTTTGCCTTTAATTTTATCCATCTTAGGAGAACCGATCCCTGATATTTTATTTTCCCAGTATTGCTGTGCCTTTTCATGATTTTCATCAACATTTATCAGTGCTTTTATATAGCCGGCTTTCATTTTTTCAGACTGTACTATAACCTTGTCTGCCTGAAAAACACCGGGAGTAAAGCAGAAACCTCCTGCATCTGTAATTCTGAATCTATTATTTCTATCTCCTTCCTCCAAAATAAAATAAGGGATATATACCAGACAATCCGTATATTTTTTTAAATTGCTCGAATAGAAAAAAGGATGAACGCTTGTTACAAAATTTTTATTATCATATGGATTATGAATAAAAATATAATCAGGCTGCTGTTTCTCAAATTCATACTTCCTGTAGTCCATTACCGGTACATACTCCGGATATTCTCCTCCCTCATAATGCATTTCCCGTACGCTTCCATCCGGATTTTTATCATAATATGGGATCGGAATCACATATGCATCGCAGTCCGGGTCGGCCTTTGCCGCCTGCCATACACTTTCCAGGCTGTCCCACATCGACGCTTTATACGGAAGAAACACTGCCTCCAGGCGAGTCCCAATCTCATATCTCACACTGTTTTCAATCCGGATCAGCAGGCGTTTCAGCTTTTTGCCGACCTGGCTCACCTTGACCTCCCCTCCGGCTTTAAGCATCTCATAGAGCCGATACACAAGTTCGCAGTATTCCTCCACCATGCGCACCGTTTCGCAGTCTTCCCCTTCTGTCTCCTCGATCCGTTCTCCCAGGCCGATCGCCTCTTTCTGACAAAACGCCAGCAGCTCCATCGCCCCGGCGATATCTTTCGCTTCCAGTCTCCTACGAAAGCTTTCCTGGGCTTCCTCCAGAACTTTGATAATCTCGATTGCCTGTTTTTTCTGGAACTTCCTCATAGTACCTTCCCAATCTGTCTCTGTTTTCCGTTATTCTTTCCCGGGGGCGCCGCTCAACCCGAGACATCTCCGCCCTCAACCAGCCACGCCACCTGCTTATACGCCGACGTTGCTTTTAACGCCACAATCTCCGGCGAATCAGCCGGATAAAGCGAAAGGATCGTCCGTACCTGCTTCGCCAGCTCCAAAAGCTCCGGCGACGGCGCCAGTCTCTTTAGCTCCGGCGTCTCCTCCGTCAGGTATTTCACCATGTCCTTTCTCTCTGCGCACGCATCCAGACCCGCCTTGAGCTGCCTCACATAGCCGGCCAGATCCCCCGCATCCAGCGATGCAAACGCCCGGAGGCAGTACCATCCGAACTGCCGTTCTGCCGGCAGCCGCGCAATATTCTCCTCACACAGAGCCTCCGCCTCGTAAAACACAGGCAGAAAGCCTTCCTCCACCCGTGCAAACAGACGCGCCAGAGCCATGCCCTTGCCGTTTGCTTTTTGAGTCTCTGCCGCTTCGTCCTCGCCGTTTGTTTCCGCGACCCCTGCGTTCCTGTCCGTCCTGTCTTTCAAGCTCCAGTCAAACTCCCGCACAGCCTCCTGCACCGCTTTTTCCAGCCACAGCAGCTCCTCCATCTCCCCCGCGCTCATGCGTTTTCCCGCACGGCTTTGCAGAATACTTCCCAGAAACTCTCCGGCCCGTTCTGTTTCCCCTATTTTTAAGCACGCCTCTGTTAAAAACTGCCGCGTCTGTCTCTCCTTCGCCGGCGACGCAAGGAATACCACACTGCTTAAGAGTGTGCCTCTTTCTCCCCTCCCCGCGCGGTACTCCTCAATCGCCGCAAGGTAACGCTGCCCACGCCGGATACAGTCCGTATAGTCTCCCTTGTTCCAGCTATGCGCGCATGCATAGCACTCCACGTCAATCCTGATCAGGAACGACTCCGGGAACAGCTTCTCTGCCTGTGCGCTCCATTCGGCCAGCTCCGTTTCCAACCCCGCCTCATACGCCGCACGGACCGCATTGCGCAGGACCGCCGGGCCGAAATACTCCCAGTCCGGCTTTTTCTCCTCCACCAGACGCACGCTCTGACGGATCCGTCCCAGATAATCCTCACGACCTCTTGAGCTCTCGATATAGTGTACGAGGACGGACAGGTTCTCCGGCTCCTCCGCAAGTTTTCCCCTTAACAGCGCACGGTTCCGGTCCTGCTTGGCCCGCTCCGCCTCCTCTGTTGTCTTCGCATAGCCGTCATGGTGAAGGAGCGTCCCTGCGAGCGGCACAATCCGCCGTCCTGTCTCCCTCGGCAGTACAAGCTGTTCATGGACCGCCCCCTCATAGTGCACGCCCGGCAGCAGACGCACCAGACGCACCGCCATGAAGTCCGCATAGTCTCCATCCATCTGCTCTGTCTCGTAATTCCGCACAACCAAAGAGGCAAGATTTCTCCCTTCCCCGTCTGCCCGAAGAAACTCCACAAGCTCTGAAATATCCGTATCCAGATACTCATCTGTATCCACGGTCAGATACCATTTTCCCGAAGCGCGGCCCAGTACCGCGTTCCTGGCCGCCGCAAAATCGTTAATCCACGGAAAGTCAATCAGTGTATCCGCATATCGCTCTGCAATCCTCCGGCTCCCGTCCGTGCTTCCCGTATCCGCCAGGATCAGCTCGCAGGCAATTCTGTCCCGCAAAGGTGCAAGCGCCTTCAGGCACTGCTCCAGGCTCCGTATCTCGTTTTTAAAAATGATGCCGATCGTCAAAAGCGGCTGTCTTGCCTGTTCCATGCGGCGTTTCTCCTTTTATTTCTATTGCAAATCTTTTTCTGCAAAGCTCGGGCCAACAGGAAAACTGTCCGCCAATACCTGACAGCTTTCCTGTGGACCCAATATTTCCCCGGTTTCGCCAAACTGCCCGGCCTCCTTGGAGTGGGCCGGAATCGCTCCAGCCCCGGGGCGGGGCAAAAGTCCCCCTCATCCAAAAATCGGGACAGGCCGAAGCCCGCCCCGATATATATCCGGAAACCGAATAACAATTCCTGATATGCGCTTACTGAAGAAGCTGTAACACGCCCTGCGGAATCTGGTTCGCCTGTGCCAGCATGGCCTGTGCGGACTGAACAAGGATGTTGTTCTTCGTATAAGCCATCATTTCCTTCGCCATATCGGTGTCGCGGATACGGCTCTCGGCAGCAGTCATGTTCTCGCTTGCAACGCTCAGGTTGTTGATCGTATGCTCTAAGCGGTTCTGGATTGCGCCCAGGTCACCACGAGTGGAGGATACATAGTTGATCGCGTCTTTGATCTTCTTGATTGCATCAGAAGCGCCAGTCTGTGTGCTGATGTCGATATCCGCAATGCCCATAGCCTTGGTGTGCATATCACTGACAGATACACGCATCTTATTGAACTCATCTGCGGTATCGCCGATCTGAAGAACCAGGCCGCCGGTCGCCTTATCGCCCTTGCTCAGACGAATACCTTTGCCCGGGTCAATGCCGTTGCTCGTTCCGTTCATCGGAGCCTGGGACTCGTCAACCGCATCCTCAACCTTCAGGCCGGTAACTTCTTCGATCTTCTTGCAGTTCTGCTCAAAGTTCGCATCAGCTTTCATCAATCCGTTTGTTCCATTTTTCGTGGAATTTCCGTCACTGATAAGAATCGTAACGTCAGAGCCAAGGCCCTTCGTTGCATTCATCATGTCTACCTGGCCTGTAACATGAGTGGCTGTCATATCGCCCGTCATAACTACAAACTTATGGCCATTGATTTCAAACACCGCATCCTCATAGTTGGTTCCATCATACAGAGTAAGCGTCTCTGCATTGATCTCACGGCCGTCATCGTACGCCTTCGTAACTGTAACTCCGATATCAGTAGGTGTATCCTGCGTTCCGTCATTCTTAAAATAGTTAAGGTCGAAGCTGCGAACCTGAAGTCCGTCTGTTCCTTCTCTGAGTGCTTCCAATTTTACCTTATCACCGTTAAGGCTAACCTTAAATTCTTTGGAGACATCAGACTTCTGAAGCTCTTTCAGAACCGCATCCTTTACAGCAGCAAGATCCACTTCCGATTTTGTCTTGTCAGCCAGATCATAAATCGTTCCATCCTGTGCTTTCAATTCAAACTCGCCGTCTTTGTTTTTCTCTACAGACAACTCGATAGAAGCCGACGTACCATCATCATAGCCAATGTTGAATACGACCTTACCGCCATCTCCCAGTTCAGCTGTGCTTGCATAAAGGTCAGCGTTGGTCTCAAATACAGCCTTGGAACCCGGGGACTTAATGCTGTTTGCATTGCCGCTGATCTTAACCTCTACAGCGCCACCCTTTGCATCCAGGGAACCATCCAACAGATTAATTCCGTTGAAGTTTGTGCTGTCTGCGATACGGTTGATCTCGTCCTTTAACGAAGCAACTTCCTTCTGCAGGTTCTCACGGTCTACTTCATCTGCATATGTTCCGTTTGCGGACTGCGTAGCCAGCTCAACCATACGGTTTAACATGGAGTGCACTTCTGTCATAGCGCCCTCTGCCGTCTGTACAAGAGAAATACCGTCGTTGGCATTCTTCTGTGCGGTCTCAAGGCCGGTGATCTGTGCGCGCATCTTCTCGGAAATCGCAAGACCGGCTGCGTCGTCGCCTGCACGGTTGATTTTGTAACCGGAAGATAATTTCTCAAGATTCTTTGAAACCGCGCTGTTGTTCACGGTTAAGTTTCTGTAGGAATTGAGTGCTGCGATGTTGTGCTGAATTCTCATTAAATAAACCTCCTTGAATGTGGACGGGAAATTCCTTTTTCCCGCATAAGTGTTCTGCCGTTTACCGGCTGCCTTGCTCCCTCCTCCGAATCGGGCCCTGAATCAGAAACAGGGGAACTCTTTACTTCCAATAAGGAAGATTATCGGAAGTAAATTGTATGAATTAAATATTCATTTTGCACAATATAAACATAACTTCCAAATCCTGTCCTGCCTGTACTCCATTTTTCCGCAAGACATTATCCATTTATAATAATGGTCTATA
>CAJTEE010000002.1:596603-813740 GCA_910575275.1 Lachnospiraceae bacterium
AAATCCAAATCTTGTATCACTTGCTCTTACAGGCCCATTTCCCCGCTGCCAGCCAGGGTACTCCCGGAGTCTTTTAGAGTGTGTTTGAAAATTGCTTTCCGTCAGAAGTGCACAAATTTATGAGGCGTACATGGAACGTAGAGAGCTTCCGAGAGTGTCAACCAATACAAAGGAGAAAATTTATGATGAAAGATATCGAGTACGGTCACATCCGCATCAAGCTCAAAGAGTACATGGAGCAGTATAACATCAGTATAAACCGACTCGCCAATCGTGCAGAAATGCAGCGCAAGCAGGTAAAAAAGTTTATGAGACAGGAAGTCCAGCGGATTGATCTGTGTGTCATGTCCCGAATCTGCTACGCCCTGGACTGCCGCATCGAAGATTTGCTTGTCTATAATCCCTATGAAGAAGCGCCCGTATCAAATGAACCACAGACCCCATGCATACCTTCCGCGCCCCATGATTCCCAATAAGATGCCCACCGGTCCCCTCGCTCCTTCACTCCTCCTTTACAGGCACAATAGGCACAAAAAAAGCCTGCCACGCCGATGTCCCCAATCACATCGGCATGGCAGGCCCTGCTTCTCAGTTCCTCATTCCTTCACCAGACTCCAGATCATCTCCCTCACCTTCTCCGGGTTCGCCTTTCCTTTAAGCGCACGCATCGTCTGCCCCATGAGAAAGCCCATGACCTTCTCCTTTCCTTCCTTAAGCTCCCCGGCCGCCTTCGGATTCGCCAAAAGAATCCCCTGTACCGCCTTCTCCAAGGCACTCTCGTCATTCTCGATCCCCAGCCCGTGCGCCCTGACATATTCTTCCGGGTCCACGTCATCCGAAAAGACCGCCGCAAACACCTCCTTTGCCGTCTGGCTCTGAATCACGCCCTGCTCCACAAGTTCGATCAGGGCCGCCAGATGCGCCGCCGAAAAGCGGATTGTGGAAACCTCCTGCTCCTGTTCCTTCAAAAGCCTCTGTGTCTCCCCGGTCAGCCAGTTGGCCGCCTTCTTCGGCGGCGCTCCCGCCGCGATCGTGGCCTCAAACAGCTCGGCAAGCGCCCGCTCATTCGTCAGAAGGCCCGCGTCGTACCCGTTTAAGCCATATTCCTCCTGATAACGGGCCTCCTTCTCCTCCTTGAGCTCCGGCTGCTCCGCCCGCACCCGTGCGATCCATTCATCGGAAATGTAGACCGGCGGGAGATCCGGATCGGGAAAATACCGGTAATCCTTGGCATCCTCCTTTGAACGCATGGCATGAGACGCTTCCTTATTTTCATCCCAGCGCCGCGTCTCCTGCACGACTTTCTGGCCCTCCTCCAGAAGCTCGATCTGCCGCTCCCTCTCGCCCTCAATCGCATGGGCGATCGCCTTAAACGAATTCAGATTTTTCATCTCCGTCCGGGTCCCGTACTGCGGATTTCCGATCTCACGCACCGAGAGATTCACATCCGCACGCATCGAGCCCTCCTGCAGGCGGCAGTCCGAGACGCCCAGGTACTGCATCGCCGCCTGCAGCTTCTCCAGATAGGCAATGACTTCATCCGCCGTCCGCATATCCGGCTCCGAGACGATCTCGATGAGCGGTACGCCGCTCCGGTTGTAATCCACAAGTGTACTGTCGCTCCAATCGTCATGCACGAGCTTCCCGGCATCCTCCTCCATATGAATCTCATGAATTCCGATTCGCTTTTTCCCTTCTCCTGCGGGAATCTCCACATACCCGTCATGGCAGATCGGCAGATAGAGCTGGGAGATCTGGTAATTCTGCGGATTGTCGGGGTAAAAATAGTTTTTCCGGTCAAACTTGCAAATCTGGTTGATCCGACAGTTTAACGCAAGCCCGGCCCGCAGTGCAAGCTCCGCCACCTTCCGGTTTAAGACCGGAAGCGCCCCCGGCATTCCCGTGCAGACCGGGCACACATGCGTATTCGGAGCCGCTCCGAAATCAGTTTTACAGCCGCAGAAGATCTTCGTCTTTGTCGCCAGCTCCACATGGACCTCCAGCCCGATCACCGTCTCATACTGTTTCATTTCTGCTCCTCCCCTCTCACAAGATCCGACTGCATCCACGGGCCGCGCACTGCCTCAAGCCCTGCCCCGGCGGCAAACAGCTTCTTTTCCGCAAAACAGTCTCCGATGAGCTGCACGCCGATTGGCAGGCCCTCTGCATTTACCATACACGGGACTGTAAGTCCCGGCAGGCCCGCCAGGTTCACCGCCACGGTATAAATATCGCTCAAATACATTTTCATGGGATCTGCAAGCGAGGTCCCAAGCCTTGGCGCCGCAGTCGGAGCCGCAGGCCCCAGGATCATGTCATAGCCGGAAAACGCTTCATCAAACGCCTGCTTGATACGCGCGCGCACCCGCAGCGCTTTCAGATAGTAGGCGTCATAATACCCTGAGCTTAAGACGAACGAGCCGAGCATGATCCTCCGCCTGACCTCCGGCCCGAACCCCTCCGAGCGGCTTCTCTTGTACATGTCATGCAGCCCCTCGTACTCCTTCGCACGATACCCGTATTTAACCCCGTCAAAACGCTCCAGGTTGGAGCTCGCCTCGGCCGAAGCGATCACGTAATACGCCGGTATGGTATACTCCATGAGCCCCAGCTTAAACTCCTCCACGACGGCCCCGGCTTCCTTTAAATACCCGGCCGCACGCATGACGGCCTCTTGCACATCGTCATCGAGCCCCTCGGAAAGATACTCGGTGGGGATTCCTACCCGGAGCCCCTTCACGCTCTGTCCGACAGCCTGCAGAAAATTCGTATCCGGCCGTGCCATGGATGTGCTGTCCTTTTTATCCTGTGCGGCGATAACCTCCAAAAGCGCCGCACAGTCCCGGACATCCTTTGCGATCGGCCCGATCTGGTCGAGCGAGGATGCATAGGCGATGAGGCCGTAACGCGACACAGTCCCATAGGTCGGCTTGATCCCCGCCACACCGCAGTAGGAGCTCGGCTGACGGATGGAGCCGCCTGTATCCGAGCCGAGCGCCGCGAAGCACTCCCCGGCCGCGACGGCCGCACAGGAGCCGCCGGATGAGCCGCCCGGCACATGGGAAAGCTCCCAGGGATTTTTGGTGGTCTGAAATGCCGACGTCTCGGTCGTGCTTCCCATCGCAAATTCGTCCATGTTGGTCTTTCCCAAGACCACAAGCCCGGCGTCCTTAAGCCGTACCACCGCCTCCGCGTCATAAAACGGGACAAAATTTTCCAGAATCCTGGAGGCACATGTCGTTTTCATGTCTTTCGTGCAGATATTGTCCTTGACCGCAATCGGAACGCCTGCAAGCGCGCCCGTAAGCGCTCCCGAGCGGATTCCCCGTTCAACCTCAGCGGCCTGTAAAAGCACCTTCTCCGGCTCCACGGTCAGGTACGCCTGTACCCGAAAATCCAGTCTCCCGATCTGCTCTAAAGAGGCCTGCGCCGCCTCAACGGCCCCGATCTCCCCAGTTCTTATCTTATTTCCAAGTTCAACCGCCGTAAGTTCTGTAAGCTGCATCGTTCCCCCTCCTATCCGATCGTCTTCGGGACAAGGAACTGGCCATCCTTTTCCCGCGGCGCATTCTTTAAAATTTCCGCTCCCGGCGTGCTCTCGCAGACCTCATCCTCCCGGAATACGTTCTGTATCGGAAACAGATGCGTGAGCGGCTCTACGCCCTCCGTGTCCAACGCATTCAGCATATCCACATAGTCCAGCATCCGCTGCATCTCCTGACGCGCCTTTTCCTTCTCCTCCGCCGTCAGATACAGCTTTGCAAGAATCTCGATCTCATCCATCGTTTTATCCATAATCGTCTCTGCCATAGGGTCTCCTCCTTCTGTTTTCGGAGCGCCTCTTATGCCGCGGTACAGCCGGCCGGGCGCTTCCATTTATACGCAGCCGTTCAAACGCCTTCTCTGCTGCGGGCAAACGTCCTGCGGGCAGGCATCCACTCGAAATCATCGGCGGCAGTCCCCGGCGCCGGCGGCGCTTATCGGGAATCTGCCGAAATCGTCACGGCCGGAGCCTCGTCATATCCCGCGGGAACAAACACGCCTCCCGCACATTGTCCTCTCCCAGCAGCTTCATGGTCAGCCGCTCCAGGCCGATTCCCAGCCCTCCGTGCGGCGGCATGCCGTATTTGAAGCAGTCCAGATAATCCTCCATGCCCTCCGGCTCCATGCCCTTTTCCTCAATCTTTTTTAAAAGCATTGAATAGTCATGAATCCGCTGCCCGCCTGTCGTGATCTCCAGACCGCCAAGCAAAAGATCAAAGCTCAGCGTAAAGGACGGATCCTTCGGATCATCCATCGCATAAAACGGCCGTTTTTTTGACGGATAATGCGTCACAAATACAAAATCCGCATCGTATTCCTCTTTAAAATATTGGCCGATCAGGGCTTCCTCCTCCGGCTCCAGATCATACGGTGTCCGGATGGGGCGTCCGTATTTTTCGGACACCAGCCGCTTTGCCTCATCAAACCGTACATACGGAATCCTCTCCGCATCCGGAAGCGTGATCTTAAGAAGCGTAAGCTCCTCCGAATACTCCGTCTCAAGCGTTTGCATCACATGCCTTAACAGAGCCGCCTCCATACGGCAGATGTCCAAAAAGCTGTCAATGTAGCCCATCTCAAAATCCAGGCTCGTATACTCGTTCAGATGACGTTTCGTATTATGCTTTTCGGCCCTGAACACCGGCCCTGTCTCAAAGACCCGGTCAAACACGCCGACCATCATCTGCTTATAAAACTGCGGGCTCTGTGCAAGCACTGCCGACCTGTGGAAATACTGAAGCCGGAACAGGTTTGCGCCTCCCTCGGCCGATTTGGCACCAAGCTTGGGCGTATGGATCTCGGTAAACCCCTGCTCTGTCAAAAATTCCCGAAATCCTCGGCAGATCCCTTCCTGAATCTTAAACTTTGCCCGCTCCCTGACGTTGCGCAGTGCGATCGCCCGGCGGTTTAAATTGCCCTCTAAGGAGGTCGGAAGCTTCCACTTGTCAATTGCAAGCGGCAGAGGCTCCTCGGGTCTTGACAGGATCCTGGCCTCCTTAAGGTGGAGCTCGATCCCGTGCGGCGCACGCTCCTCTCTCGTGACAATCCCTCTGACCCGTACGGCCTGCCCCTCGCGAAGCTCCCCAAGCTCCCCGTCTGCCAGGCTCTTATTTACGACCGTCTGCAAAAGCCCCTCGCGGCTTCTTACGATCACAAAAGAAATCTCTCCCATGTCGCGGATGCTGTGAACCATTCCCTCCACAAAGGCCTCCTGCCCGGCCATGCTCCCGCTCATGAGCTCCGAAAAATCCATTGCTGCCTTTTTTTCCAGTCCCGTGATAAATTCCATTGCGTCTGCTCCTCTCTTGCCATTGTTGTTAAAGAAGCGTTCATCCTTCGCACGAGGCCGTGTCTCGTTGGGCCAGCCCCCGCGGCCGCGTCAGCAGTCATCTTCCTTAGCGCGCAGCGGACTCACTCCGTGCGAGGCCGCATTCCGTTGGGTTATACTCTGCGCACCAAAAAGGAGCCCTCGTCCCGGAAGATGAAAACACTTCACCTTCCGGGACGGGACTCCTCACAGATTCCCGCGGTACCACCCGCATTGCACGCAAAAAAGCATGCCTCTCATGAGCCGCCGCCGAACCGATACACTGCCGGCTGCCGGACCAACATCCGGGCTGACGAACTCTGCCGCTTAACGCGCGGCCTTCGTGCTTCCCTACCTCCCGGAGGCTGCATTACACCTTCGGCTTTCGAAAAGCCGGCTCCGGAGCGTTCCCGTCTCCCTCTCGCTTTCCCATGCTCTCAGCCATGGCACGGTTCTCTGTAAAGTCTGCAGGAGCGAGTCTCCTTCACTGCCTTTTTCTTATATAGTTTGAAACAGTGTAACAGTTCAGACGACGTCCGAACTGTTACCGCATATGGCCATATAAAATCGCTTCGCGATGGGCCGTATGCCTGCGACCATTACGTTTTCGTACGGTCAGCGCAGCAAGTGCGCAGACCTATCTGAACTGTTACGAAACACTATCACATTTTTTTGATTCTGTCAAGTGCTTTCTGTGAATTTTCATAAGTTCCAAATGCTGTCAGTCGAAAATACCCCTCTCCGGAGGGACCAAACCCGACTCCCGGCGTCCCGATTACACCGGCCCGCTCCAGCAAAAGATCAAAAAAGTCCCAGGATTTCATGCCGTTCGGCGTCTTTAACCAGATATACGGCGAATTTACGCCGCCAAACGCCGTGTAGCCCATCGAACGCAGGCCGTTTAAGATCACTCCCGCGTTCTCCATATAACGCGCGATCTGCTCTGCCACCTGCACCTTCCCCTCCGCGGAATAGACGGCCTCACCGGCCCGCTGGACAATATAAGGCGCTCCGTTGTACTTGCTCCCCTGGCGGCGCAGCCAGAGCTCGTTTAAGCTTACCCCATCGGCCTTAAGCTCCTTCGGGATCACCGTAAACGCCAGACGAACGCCTGTAAAACCGGCCTTCTTTGAAAAGCTCCGAAGCTCGATCGCACAGCTTTCTGCCCCCTCACACTCATAGATCGAATGCGGGATACCGCCCTCTGTGATATACGCCTCATAGGCCGCGTCAAAAATGATCACCGCGCCGTGCGCGTTCGCATAATCGACCCATTTCTGCAGTTCTGCCTTTTTAATCGCCTCTCCGGTCGGGTTGTTCGGGAAGCAGAGATAAATCACGTCCGCCTTCTCGGCAGGAAGCTCGGGCAGGAAACCGTTCTCCTCTCTGCACGGCATATAGACGACCCGGTCAAAACGCCCGGTCGCCGCCCTGTAGTCCCCGGTCCGGCCCGCCATGACGTTGCTGTCCACGTAGACCGGATAAACCGGGTCACAGACTGCTGCGATATTATTCAGGGAAAACAATTCCTGAATATTGCCGGAATCACATTTTGCCCCGTCGGAAATGAAGATCTCATCCGCTGCGATGTCACAGCCGCGGGCCTTAAAATCATGCTCCGCAACCGCCTCCCTTAAAAACGCGTACCCCTGCTCCGGCGCATAGCCGCGGAAGGTCTCGGCATGGCCCATTTCCTCAACGGCCTTGTGCATGGCTTCGACGATAGCCGGTGCGATCGGCTGCGTCACGTCGCCGATCCCCAGACGGATGATCTCACTCTCCGGATGCGTCTCTTTATAGGCCGCCACCTTCTTTGCGACTGCGGCAAACAGATAGCTTCCCGGAAGCTTTGCAAAATTTTCATTCACTGTAACCATATCTAATTTCTTCTCCTGTCCTTTTCTTTACCGAGTGCTCTCGAAAGCGTGTCTGAAAATTGCTTTCCGTCAGATGTGCGTTCCACTTTGTGGGAGATTTGACCCAAATGAGCGCGGCGTAGTGGGCTACGTTAAGTGAATTTGGGCCAAATATACCGCGAAGTGGGGCGTGCAGATGACGGGAATGAATGTTCAGACACACTCTAGGTCTCCCTATTATTCCTCCGGGAGCAGCATCGCCACCATGTGCGCGCTCTCCACGATCGTGCGGCCCGTGTCCATGCTGGTCTTTTGAAGGTAGCGATGCGCCTCCGGCTCCGACAAATGATTCCGTTTCATCAAAAGTGCCTTCGCACGTCTTAAAATGCCCTGCTCCTCCGCACTCTCCACAAAGCCTGCAAACAGCGGATGCGCGCGGTTGGGCCTGGATTTGAACTCCGGATGCGCCTGGATTCCGATAAAAAACGGATGCTCCAAAAGCTCGATCATTTCCACAATCCGCCCGTCCGGCGAAATGCCCGACAACACCATCCCGTTTTTTACAAACTCATCCCGGTATTGGTTGTTTACCTCAAACCGGTGCCTGTGACGCTCCTCAATCTGCTCCGTCCCGTACAGCCTATACGCCCTGGATTCCCTGTCAAGGACACACGGATACGTGCCGAGCCGCAGCGTGCCGCCCAAATTTTCCACACCGTTCTGCTCCGGCATCAGATCGACGACCGGATGCGTCGTCTCCGGCACAAGCTCCGAGCTGTTGGCGTCCGCAAACCCCAACACGTTTCTCGCAAATTCCACCATCGCCATCTGCATTCCCAGACAGATGCCGAGAAACGGAATCTTTTTTGTCCGTGCATACCCGGCCGCCAGGATCATCCCCTCGGTCCCGCGCCGTCCAAAGCCGCCCGGAACGAGGATCCCGTCTGCCCCGGCGAAGGTCTCATCCAGATTGGAGGGCTTTAACTGCTCCGAATCGACCCACTTGATCTGCACCTTCGTCCGGTTGGCGATCCCGCCGTGCTTTAGCGCCTCCATCACGCTCAAATAGGCGTCATGAAGCTGCGTATACTTCCCGACCAGCGCGATCGTGATCTCACTCTGCGGATTTTTTAGCGCCTCCACCATCTGCCGCCAGCCGCCAAGCTTCGCCTCCGGGCAGGGGAGTTTCAGACACGAACAGACCACATGCGCCAGGCGCTCCCGCTCCATCATAAGCGGCGCCTCATATAAGTATTCCACATCCAGGTTCTGCAATACATGCTCCTCGGGCACATTGCAGAACAGCGCAATCTTCCCGCGAATATCCGGAGTAAGCTCCACCTCGGTCCGGCATACGATCACATCCGGCGAGATTCCCATACCCTGCAGGGTCTTTACGCTCTGCTGCGTCGGCTTCGTCTTGAGCTCTCCCGACGCCTTTAAATACGGCACCAGCGTCACATGGATCAGCACCGAATTGCCATAGCCCGCCTCCTGTCTGAACTGCCGGATCGCCTCCAAAAACGGCTGGCTTTCGATGTCTCCGACCGTACCGCCCACCTCGATGATCGCAATCCGGTCCTCGTCAGGCGTTTTGGCCCGGTAAAATCTGGCCTTGATCTCGTTTGTGATATGCGGGATCACCTGCACGGTGCCGCCGCCAAAATCCCCGTGCCTCTCCTTTTGAAGCACGGTCCAGTAGATCTTGCCGGTCGTGACATTCGAATTTTTGTCCAGGCTCTCATCAATGAACCGCTCATAATGCCCCAGATCCAGATCCGTCTCCGTTCCGTCATCCGTGACAAACACCTCGCCGTGCTGAATCGGGTTCATGGTTCCCGGGTCAATGTTGATATAGGGATCAAACTTCTGCATCGTGACCTTGTACCCTCTGGCCTTCAAAAGCCGCCCGAGAGACGCCGCCGTAATCCCCTTCCCGAGCCCCGAGACAACGCCTCCGGTTACAAATACATATTTAACAGCCATACATTACCTCTTTTTCATAGAAAAAAGGTGACAGAATCCTCATAGATCTGACACCTTTGTCTAAACTATTCTGTTACTATATTCTATTTCACCGGATTTGTAAAGAGGGTTTGTAAATTTTTTTGATACAGAATCTTTTCCAAACAAATGCTGCTGGCGGTTGGAGCTGTCATTGGGTCCGCCGGGCGTGGGGGAGGGGCCGTATCCTAGTGGGCACGCTCTCGCTACAAAAAAGCGCAGCGGTACATAGGGCGCCAAAATACGGCGCCCAAGTACCGGCGGTTTTCCAGTACCCATACGGATACGGCCCCTCCCCCACGCCCGGCTGCTGTACCGGCTCGCCAAAGAAAGAAGTAAGCTACTTCCTTTCCCCCCGCCCCCGATATCATGTAGGTCCCGGCGATCTGCAGTGAAGCCGGAACGGTTAGCTCTTTCCCCCTCGCTCCCGGCCTCCGCGGCCCCCCCCTCTCCCCCACTTTCATCTTGTAAAATCACCCAATCTATGGTAACATAAACACAAAACCAACCACAAAGGAGCACAAAAAAAATGAAAAAACACATCTTACTTCACTCCCTCTGCCTCACCGCCGCCCTGAGCCTGGCCTTCCCGCTCCTCTCCTACGCAGGAGAATGGCAGGAAACCTCCGGCAAAAAACGTTGGCAAAAAGACGACGGAACCTACGCCGCGAATCAATGGGAATGGATCGACGATGACAACGACGGCTTCGCAAAATGCTACTATTTTGACGAAAACGGCAATCTTCTCGTCAACACCACCACGCCTGACAACTACACCGTAGACCACTGGGGCGCCTGGCACATCGACTACGTTGCACAGATACGCAGAGTACTCCCGCCCGCCGATTCCTCCCAGGAAATCAAAATGCCCTCTGTCTATATGAACGGCAGCCGCGAGACGCTTCATTCCACATATCCCGAAGGCGTCAACATATACAACACACAGATCGGTTTCCCCGAACTGACCGTAGACGGCATCATTGTCGACGGCAACATTTATGCCTACTTTACCGGCCTGGGGACCTGGGAAAAAAGCGTATACTACTATATGAACGGACCGGTAATCTGCGAATACTATCTGCCCACAAGAGAAGAATTCGTTGAAAACTGCAGAAGGGCAAAAATCGTCTATTCCAACTATAGTGATTCCCAAAAAGAACAAGTCTGGACAGGCGTCGAACTCGGCCAGCTGATCTACTTCGGCGACGGAAAAGGCAGCTCCCTCTATGACTACGCAAATGATCGCTACTACATCTTCGACATCACCACCTACAAAACCACCGACAACTGGAATCTAAACGATTACAAAGTAGATAACAGCTATCGCTACCAGCTCCAGAACTAATCTCATAAAACAGGAAACATGTCCGTCACCCGTCAAAATCGTCCCCTATCCCTTTCCCCGCTCCCGAAACAACGCAGCAGAGGCCGGGGCAGGCGGACAGGGCGGTACAGCCGGTTGGCTTTGGCGTTTACAGAAGCTCTTAGTCTTTGGCGATGCAAAAATGAGGGGCGGATTTCGGCATTCCGGCCGAAATCCGAGAAGCACGGAGCGGAAAAATTCTTCAGAATTTTTCCAGCGACTTGCTTCGATCCCCCATTTTTACATCGCCAAAGACTTAGAGCTTCAAACGCCAAAGCCTGGCTGTACCGCCCTGTCCGCCTGCCCCGGCCTCTGCGGACCTTCTGCGGACCCTCTGCGGACCCTTAAAAAAAACTCTTGACATTTCCCAAAAATCATGTATACTATGCTACATTAAAGCAAGGGCGCTTCTGTCATACATACAGAAGCGCCCTCTTTTATATTCCGGGGACAGCCCCCGTCTGCCTGCCGCCCCATCGCCCGGCAGAGAGGAAAGGAGAAACTATGAGCAAATCAATTCCCGAACTGTATGGAAGCCTCGTATTCAATGACGCCGCCATGCGCACACGCCTGCCAAAAGATATCTACAAGGCGCTCAAAAAGACCATCGTAAACGGCACACATCTGGAACTCGACGTCGCGAACGCCGTCGCCGTCGCCATGAAAGAATGGGCGATCGAGCATGGCGCGACTCATTTTACACACTGGTTCCAGCCGATGACCGGCATCACCGCCGAAAAACACGACAGCTTTCTCTCCCCGACCGACTCCGGCGAGGCCATCATGGATTTCTCCGGAAAAGAGCTCGTAAAAGGCGAGCCCGACGCCTCCAGCTTCCCCTCCGGCGGCCTGCGCGCCACCTTCGAGGCCCGCGGCTACACGGCCTGGGACCCGTCCTCCTACGCCTTCATGAAAGGACACACGCTCTGCATCCCGACCGCCTTCTGCTCCTACAGCGGCGAAGCGCTCGATAAGAAAACGCCTCTTTTACGCTCCATGGAGGCCGTAAGCCGCGAGGCCACCCGCCTTCTGCATATTTTAGGCGACACCGAAGTCCGCCGCGTGAGCGCCACGGTCGGCGCCGAACAGGAATACTTTCTGATCGACAAGGAAATGTTCAACCAGAGGCGTGACCTGCGCTTCTGCGGGAGGACCCTGTTCGGCGCCGCGGCCCCAAAAGGACAGGAAATGGATGACCACTATTTCGGCTCCATCCGCCCGCGTGTCGAGGCGTTTATGGAGGAGCTCAATGAGGAGCTCTGGAAGCTCGGCATCCCGGCGAAAACCGAACACAACGAGGTGGCCCCGGCCCAGCACGAGCTGGCCCCGATCTTCGAGACCGTCAATGTGGCCGTGGATCATAACCAGCTCGTCATGGAGATCATGAAAAAGACCGCGGACCGCCATGGCCTCGCCTGCCTTCTGCACGAAAAGCCCTTCGAGGGCATCAACGGAAGCGGCAAGCACAACAACTGGTCTCTCTCCACGGACACCGGCGTCAACCTGTTAAATCCCGGAAAAGCCCCGGCCGAAAATACTCGTTTTCTTTTGTTTTTGACCGCCGTGATCCAGGCCGTTGACGAATACGCGGATCTGCTGCGTGTTTCCATCGCCACCGCGGGCAACGACCACCGCCTCGGCGCCAACGAAGCGCCGCCCGCTGTCGTATCCATGTTTTTGGGCGATGAACTCGAGGCCGTTGTGGAGTCCATTTTAAACGGCACCGACTTGGCAGGGGCCGGAGCCATCCAGATGGACATCGGCCCCAAGGTCCTGCCGCATTTTGTCAAGGACAATACCGACCGGAACCGCACCTCCCCGTTTGCCTTTACCGGCAACAAATTCGAGTTCCGTATGCCCGGAAGCTCCGTCTCCCTGTCCGGCCCGAATATCATCCTCAACACGGCCGTCGCAGAGATCCTTTCCCGCTTTAACGAGACACTTTCGGCCGTGCCCGAAGGCGCGCTGGCCGACGCCATCCATGCTCTCCTCAAGGAGACTTTGAAGGCTCATAAACGGATCATTTTTAACGGAAACGGCTACACCGACGAATGGCTCGCCGAGGCCGAACGCCGCGGGCTCCCGAACTTAAAATCCACGCCGGAGGCACTGCCGCACTATATTAGCGACAAGAACCTGGCCATGTTCTTAAAGCACAGCGTTTTCACGAAGGAGGAGCTGTTCTCCCGTTATGAGATCAAGCTGGAGGCATACTGCAAGACGCTCCACATCGAGGCAAAGACCATGGCCGAGATGCTGCAAAAAGACCTCCTGCCCTCCGTATTCGCCTATTTAAAGGAGCTCACACAGACAGCCCTCCAGAAAAAGGAGCTGCTGCCCTCCCTCACCACAAAAGCCGAGGAGACGCTCATCGAAAGGCTGTCCGGCCTTGCGGATGACATAAGCGGCCACATCGACCGCCTGCACACGCTCGCGCAGACAGCCGAAGAAACCGGGGAGCCGTTAGACGCCGGCAGCTTCTATCACAGCGTCGTACTCCCCGAGATGGAAGCCGCCCGCCTCGCCGCCAATGAAGCCGAGGCCCTGATCCCGGATGATTTTCTTCCCTACCCGACGTATGACAGCCTGCTGTTTTACGCCTAAAACTATAAAGCTCCCCGGACTCCGGGGAGCTTTATGCGCACTCCGCGCTAAGGAAATATGGCTGCTAAGGCAGCCGCGCTCCGGCGCAAGAGTTCGCGAAACGAACTCTTTTTTGCCGCCGCCCTGAAAACAGGAGACTGGACAGCCGTCATTTATATCCGAAATTCAGAGGATCCCGGCCGGGATCGGAGAGTAACTGATCAAGGATTTTAACACCTCCTCCTTCCCTCCCTGCTGCCGCAAAAGCGCCTCCTGATCCGCCTTGGCGATTCGGTTCATCTTCTCGGGGTCACAAAACTCCTCTCTCAGGATGCCTTCCATCTGCTGCAATACATCCGCGTATGCCGGATTCCTGCTTAAATCATTCCGTTCAAGAGGATCCTGTTCCAGATCAAACAGCTGCGGTTCATAATTCACATAATAGATATATTTATATTTCCCGTACCGGATCATAAACGCCGCATCATTGAATCCGATGCAGTGTGTCTCCGCGAATACGGCCCTGTTTCCCGTTTCGCCTCGTATGAACCTCATCAGGGAGATTCCCGGAAGCGTCCTGTCTTCCTCCTTGGGCACGGCCCCCACGCAGTCCAGAATCGTCGGGAACATGTCGATCAAAGAGACAGGCTCCCTCACTCTCATGCCGCCCGGTATATCCGGCCCCGCCATGATAAGCGGGATCCCCACAGAGCCTTCATATAACGTATGCTTAAAGAAAAGTCCGTGATCTCCTGCCGTTTCTCCGTGATCATCCGTATAGATCACCCGGGTCGTCTCCTCGAGCCCGGCCTTTTTGAGGGCATCCAAAACAACGCCTGCCTGCCGATCCACAAAGGTCACCATACCGTAATAGGCTGCCACCGCCTTTTGGATCTCCTCCCTGGAAAACGGTTCCGTCAGGCACATCTCATCCCGGTATTTCACAATCGCCGGATGCATCGGACGCCTGTCATTCTCCCAGTCTACGGGAAGCGGAAGTCTGTCATACGGCTCATACAGCTTTAAGATATCCTCCGGGACCTTCCACGGAAAATGCGGGCAGACAAAGCCCACATACAGGCACCAGGGACTTTGCTTATCCCGGGCCTCCTCCAGCAAAAACTGCGCTGCAAGCTGTGCCACCTTTTCATCGTACCGGATATAATCAGAAGTTCCGGCGCCCGCCTTCAGCACCTCACCGCGCATGGCCGGGCGGACCATGGAGCCGTCGCGGATCGTATGGGTAAAATCCCCGACGCCTCCCTTTACGTGGAGGGGAATCCGCTGGTCGGAAAAACCGGTTTCCGGAATATCCGCTTTATAGTGCAGCTTTCCAATGGTGGTCACCGGAATATTCTGCTCTCTCAGCCTATGCCCCCAGCCCTCCTGATCCCCCTTATAGGGATGGGCGTTGTCCCAGTAATGATGCTTAAAGCAGTAATCCCCGATCGTCATCGCCGCCCTGGCAGGGACACAAATGGGATTATTCGTATAGGCATTTTCAAAGCAGGCCCCCCTCTTTGCCAGCCTGTCCAGATTGGGTGTATGTACATATGGATTGCCATAGCAGCCCGTAATAAATTTACTGTGCTGGTCACTGAAAAGATACAGCAGGTTCATTGGTTTTGTTTTGTCAGCCATCCGTCATCTTCTCCTTTCTGCCCCTCCCGACGCGGTTTTTGATCTCATACATGACATAGCATGCCGTCATGATCAAAAATACCGCCGCAATGGGCCGTTTAAAAAATGCCAGGAAGCTCCCGTCCGAGAATTGAAGTCCTCTTAACAGATTCGTTTCCACGATCGGCCCGAGAATAAAGCCCATGATCATGGGAGTCAACGGAAGACTCATCTTATAAAAGACAAAGCCCAGGACTCCAAACATCAGTACGGAATACACATCGAAAATGCGGTTATTCTGCCCGTACGCGCCGATCACACACAAAAGCAGGATGACGGTCAAAAGATAATTCTTGGGAATCCGGACCATTTTTATAAACATCTTCATGCCCAGATATTCCACCAGCAGCATAAAAAGGTTGGCCACGATCAGCGCCGCAAAAATCATATAGATTTGATCGCCGTTTTTCTGGAATACAAGCGGACCCGGGGCAATTCCGTGCAGAGTCAGGGCCGCCAAAAGGATTGCCGTACCCGCATCCCCCGGAATCCCCAGCGTCAGCAGAGGGATCAGCGCCCCTCCGGTCACTGCGTTATTGGCGGTCTCTGAGGCTATGATTCCATCCTTGATCCCGCTGCCGAATTTTTCCGGGTATTTCGAAGCGTTTTTGGCGGCGGAATAGGCAAGGATATTGGAGGTTCCCGCCCCGATTCCCGGAAGAATCCCGATGCACGTGCCCAGGATGGTAGAGCGGACCATATTGACGGCCTGTCCCTTAAAATCAGACAGCTTTACGCCCATTCCCCGGATCGCCGCACCGTTGTACGAAAGATCCTGCGGTGCATTGCAGGAATTTTCCGCATACCTCAAAAGCTCCGTCACGGCGTAGACTCCAACCAGCACACAAAGCAGCTGAAACCCGGCATCAAACTCATGGATTCCCATCGTATACCGGGTCGTCATATCAAGAGGCGCCGTACCCACGGTCGCCAACATCACGCCAAGTATCCCGCCGATCAGCCCGCGCACCAGAGATTTCCCCGCCAGCCCCGCAATCAGCGCGAGCGAGAAAAGGGAAACGGCGAAATAATCCGCCGGCCCGAATTTTAACGCCACCTTGGATAAGGCGGGCGCAAGGCAAAACAAGGCAAGCAGGCTTACCATGCCGCCGAAAAAGGACGCGACCAGTCCATATCCCAGCGCTTTTCCCGGTTCTCCGTTTTTGGCCATGGGGTAGCCGTCAAATGTAGTCGAGATGGAGGCCGGCGTGCCCGGGATTCCCAAAAGGATCGCCGTGATCAGGCCCCCGGAGGTTCCGCCGATATACAGCCCGATCAACATCGCGATCGCCTGCGTCGGCTCCATGATATACGTTAAGGGCAGCATAAATGCCATTCCCATAGAGGTCGTAAGGCCCGGGCTTGCTCCGAATAAGATCCCGATGCATACGCCGGCAAAAATCATAAATAAAACGCCAAAATCGGCCAGCATTTGAAATCCGATTGAAAATTGTGCGAACATATACTCCTGCTCCTCTCCCGGAATGTGTCAAAATCCCAGCTTTCCCGCCGGTAAAGCGACCGAGAATACCTTTGTAAATAAGTACGTCAAAACAGCCGCCACCGCGATGCCAAATATAATATATTGTATATATTTCTTTTTAGAGGTTTTGGGACTTTGGATCACGATCATCTGCAGCGCTGCATAAAATGCGGAAGCTATCAGAAACCCGATCTGCTTAAGCAGGACAATATAGAGCAGGATCAGCCCCATCGTCAACGCGACTCTTGCTTCTGACCGCTTTTCTTCCTTCCCCGCCGTTTTCTGCTCCTGCCTGTTTAACCCTTTGGCTTCCTGAAAAATCAGGGCCAGACTCAGAAGGCAGAGCGCCAGGCTGTAAATTTTTGGCATGAAATCCGGCCCGTATTTGGCCGTCATCAGCCGGCTTGTTTGAATAAAGCTCCCTTTAAAATAAAGCACGGACAGCAGCAGGCAGAAAATCCCTGTCAGAAAACCTCCGTATTTTTTAAATTGCTCCAATGTATGATCCCCCTCCCTGTTGCCACAAAGTATTCCGCTTCTCCTTTATTGCTGCGGAATATATTTCATGTATTCTTCCAGCGCCATGCTGTATTCTTCCATCAGCCCCGTAAGTCCCCCGGCATCCGTGTATTGGATATCAACGCCGTTATTTGCCGATTCCTTCATAAATTCCGGGTTTTCACTTACGGTCTTTATGGCCGCCGCCAGCTTCTCCTTTACCGCGTCGTCGATCCCCTTCGGCCCCATTACGCACTGGAAACGATTGTATACAATGTCTAACCCCTGATCGACTCCCGTGGCGATATCCGGTGCGTTTTCGCTCCTCTCATCCGCCAGCAAAGCGACCGCGTTCAGATCGCCCGTATCCAGATAATCCCGGATCTGGCTCATTGGAGCAAACGTCAGATCAATCTGCTTCCCGACCATAAGAGGCAGGCGCTCGGACATCTGGCCTCCGTCTACGATTTTCAGTTCGATTCCCAGCTTTTCGTTGATAATATATGGAAGAAGGGAGATAAACGCGCTGCTCTCACCGCCGAAGACAAGCTCTCCCGGCTTTTCCGCCGCCTTTTTCTTCAATGTTTCCACGTCCGGTATGCTGCCGTTGCCTACCAGGTACATATCTACATGATACAGATTGGCGATCATGTCCAGATCCTCATACCCGAAATCCATCACTCCGAGCTTCTGATTGGTAACGGTATCCTCGTTAAAATATACGAACGTGTACCCGTCGTTTTCGGAATTTTTTGCCTCTTTTAATCCCATAGCGCCGCTGGAACCGGTGATATTGACTACGTTTACCGGCTGCCCTAACTCTGCGGTCAGATATTTTGCAAGCAGGCGGGCGTTTGTGTCCGTTCCCCCTCCCGCTCCCGCCGGCACGATCAGGCTGACTGCCTTTTGGGGCCACTCTGTGACAGCTTGGGCCCCGGCCGCCGTCAGTGCCGTGTCCGCTTCCTTTGCTGCCTCCTCTGCCGCCTGTACCGCCTGTGCCGTCCTGGCCGCTGCATTTTGGGTTCCCGCCGTCTCCTGTCTTGTATCAGCGACCGTCCCCGCCTCCTTCAAATCCGCATTCTGGCCCGTCCCCTGCTTTGCACTGCATCCGCCAAGTGCCAAAAGCATTGCCGCTCCTACTGCTGCTGCCAAACATGATACGTTTCTTCTTTTCATAGACTTCTCCTTTACTTTTTTCTATTTTAAAAATAAGTTTCCTGGTTTTTACTATATCATAACTGTTTTATGATTACAATACCTATTTTATTTTTCAAACAGAAATATTTTTTGTGCATATTTACTTCTATTTTTCTCTTTATAGTCATAAACTCATTTTTCTTTTTTCTATATTGAAAAAAATAGCAAAAACTGGTATACTTAATAAAACAATTGATCCAGGGGTATATATGAATCTCATAGAAACGATCTCAGAATTATCAGAAGAAAGCAGATATATATTGAATCTGATACAAAAAAACGGGCCTGTCACGATAAATGACCTGACAAGCCATCTCCATATAAACCGGGGACGCTTACAGCGCATCATGCAGGCGATGGAAAACAGCAATCTGATCGCCGCCACAGGCTATACCGATTCTACCGGCGGACGCAAATCCGTTCTCTACGATGTAAACTGCCGGGACTATTTCGTCGCCGGAATGGCCATCGGCTCGATCCGATACAGCCTTTTTATCGTCAATCTGAAGAACCGGCTCCTCATATCCAGACAATACCCGCTTTCAACCAAGCTGACCTTCGATCAGTTTGCCGTCGATACCTGCAGACAGCTTCACGGTCTGGCCGAGGAGGCCGGAATCTCCTATTCCGCCCTTATCGGCATGGGGGTCGGCATTCCCGGCGTCATCGACCGCCAGGCGGGTATCCTGATCCGGCAGCACTCCGATTTTTTCCATGAGAGCTGGATCAATACTCCGATCCGGCAGACTTTGCAAGAGGTTTTTTCCCTCCCGACCGTACTGGATCTGAATATTTACGGGGAGACCCTCAGCTATTATTATTACGGGGAAGGCAGAGAGTCCGACAATCTCATGTCTGTCTCCTGCAGTATGTCCATTATGAACGCTTTCATTTCAAAGGGCCGGCTGTTTCGTTCCATGAACGACCATTCCGATGCCCTAGCCCACATCACAGTCGATATAAACGGCCTTCTCTGCAAATGCGGGAATTACGGATGCATTGACTGCTATTCGTCCGTTCAGGCAATTTTAAAACGGTTTACCTCCGATTTAAAGCTGGGCGGGCATTCCTCCGTCAAAAAAGACATCGGCCAGATCTCCATCCATGACATTACGGCGGCCGCCGCTCTCGGCGATCCCGCCTCCAGATCGGCAATCGAATACGGGGCCCGGGTGCTGGGCTGCGGACTGGCCAATTACATGCGCCTTTTAAATCCCGACACCGTCGTTCTCAACGGAATCATGATTGACGAATCAGACCTCTATTATGATACGGTCATTCAAACGGTCAAGCGGCAGTTAAAATATGTGGAAAACAATCTCCGCATCCGCTTTATCCGCCACACCAAGGCAGAATCCCGTGCCTTTTCCGTATCTGCCGGCGCTTTGTTTCTGGAATCCATATTAAATTCCGACGAGCGCTTTATACCAAAATTTTCTTCCGTTAAAGCATAGACGGCCACCCGAAAAGGAGCGGGAATCCCAAAATCGGATTCCCGCTCCCTTCATAATACCCTTCTCATCGTACACGCCCCGCCGCATGCATCTGCCTGGCAATATTCTCCGCGATCTCTTGCATCCGGGGAAGTGCCGCCTCAAACAGCATCCGATAGGACCGGCAGAAATAATTTCCGCGGCCCTCCTCATCCCAATAACGTCTGCAGCCGCCGCGGCAGAGGAACCGATAGGGGCAGTCCTTACATGCCTCCCGGCTGCCCGTGCCGCCGGCCAAAAACCGCTTCGCCTGCTCCGTTTCGGACAGCTCCGGCACCGAATCCGTCAAAAAGCTGCCCAGCCTCCATTCGTCGATCACATAAAAATCGCACGGATAGACCGACCCGTCCGCCTCCACGACAAACTGCAGGCTGCAGCCGCCCCGCATATCACAGGATTCCGCGGGCATCCCCATCAGGATCGAGATATAATTTTCAAACTGCCGGATATACGGCGCACGGCCCGTCCTAAGATCCGCGTACCAGAGCTCAAACAGCCGGCAGAGGAAGGTCCCGTAATCCTCCGGAATCAGCGAATACTCCCGCCCGCCCGGCTTCTCTCCGAGCGGATCCAGACAGGGGATAAACTGCAGATAACGCCAGCCGTTTTTCTTATAAAATGCATACAGCTTCGACACCGCGAGCGCCGTCCGCCGGTTCACCACGGTCAGAATATTAAACTCCACGCCCCGCTCTGCAAACAGCTCCAGTGTCCGCATCACCGAGGAAAAGCTGCCCTTTCCCTGCTCGGTCACGCGGAACGCATCATGCGTATATTTTGTCCCATCCACGGACACGCCCACGAGGAACTTATGCTTTGCAAAGAAATCGGCCCAATCCCTTGTGAGCCCATATCCGTTTGTCTGCAGGGAATTCGTGACCGGGATCCCCTTTTGATTGTATTGCTTTTCAAACTCCATCAGCCGCTCAAAAAAAGGCAGCCCGCACAGCGTGGGCTCTCCGCCCTGAAACAGAAAGCCCACTCGTTCCTCCGCATACGCAAACGCCTGCCGCACTACCGCTTCCAGCGTCTCCATGGACATAAGCCCATAGCTGCCCGTCCCACGCTTTTCCATCTCGTCACAGTAAAAGCAGTACACACAGCGCAAATTGCAGAGCCCGGACGCGGGCTTTATCAGAATCTGCAGCGGCCCTCCCATCGCATATTCCCCCTTTTGTCTCGCGAAAATCCGCCGCCGGCGCTCCATCCGGTCAGGAACCGGACCCTGGACCGTCCGGAGCGCCGGTCCATCGCCGTACTAATCCGCATCCACGATCTGCGGCCGCACGTGCTCAACCCTTTCGATCCAGTCCGCCAGCTTCTCCCGGAGCGCCAGCTTGACCTCCCGGTACGCCTCATCCCGGATCAGATTGGTAAGCTCGTACGGATCCTTTTTCAGGTCATACAGGAAGTCATCCGCATAGAGATCGGAGCCCATGTGCTCTCCGCCGTTCTTTCCCGGAGCGTAAACGGAATACAGATAGTTTTCCGTCCGCACACAGCGCCCCACACGGCTCTCGGAGATCTGTGCGTAGACCTCATTGGGCCGGTTCTCACACCTTCCGTCCGCCACATCCAGCAGATTCTCCCCGATCATCGCCTCGCCCACATCGACGCCGGCCAGGGCGAGGATGGTCTTTGGCAGGCTCTCGGTGCTGACAAGCTCCGTCACGGTTTTTCCGCCGGCAAACGGGCCGCCGGCAATCACGAGCGGCACATGGGAAGCGGCCGCATGGCAGGTGCGTTTATAATCATCATAGCCGTTTAAATGGCTGTCCGTATTGCGTGTCCTGAAGTGCGAGCCGTGATCCGAGGCGAACACAATCACCGTGTTTTCGTAGAGCCCTTCCTTTTTCAGCCGCTCTATGAGCCGCCCCAGGTTTGCATCAAGGCTCGCGCACTGCCCCAGATAATCCGGATATTCCTCGGCCGCATTGCCGCCGAGCGCTGCGAGATCCCCCGGCAGCACAAAGTCCTTATATCTTTCCTTGGAGCCTGCCGGCCCCTCGTAGTGATTATGATCGTTCTGATGATGCGGTTCGATCTGGGAAATCGTCATGAAAAAGGGCTTTTTGCGATCATACGTGTCAAAAAACTCCAGCGCCAGATCCGTGATGCAGTCCGGTCTGTAGCCCGTAAATTCGATCTTGTTGTCATTCTCGTCGAATACGTAGCCGTCATACCCGTGGGAGGTAAACTCCAGCACGTCGGCGGCCCGCCAAAAGCCGCTGTAGCCCCCGCGAAGCTCTCTGGGGATCGCCGTGACGGTGTGATCCACTACAGGCGGCTTTTCAAGCTCCCCATCGCTTGCCAGATGCCATTTGCCGATATAGGCCGTCTCATACCCCGCCTCCTCGATGTAGTCCGCCAGCGTCTTCACGCCGGCCGGCAGCATGATATTATTCCGAAAGCATCCGGTATCGGTCGCGTAGCGCCCCGTCTGAAACAGCGCTCTGCACGGGCCGCAGACCGGCTGCGGCGTATACGCCTGCTCAAATTTTACGCCCTCCCCTGCAAGCCTGTCCAGGTTCGGTGTGATGGGCAGAGGCTGGCCGTAGCAGCCACAGGTATCGGCCCTCTGCTGATCCGTGAAGTAAAATACAATGTTGTACGCCATGATATTGCCTCCTTTAATCCTGTGAGTACTCCGGGAATCTCTCCTGAGTGCCCCTGTGTCAGACACCTTTTTATAGGAAACGTCATACCACTCTTTTTTATGATGATTCCTGCGCCGGGAGCTCAAGGTGCCTTGTGTTTTATTGTTTCATGGTCCGGGGCTCGTTTTCGTCTGCCTGTCCGCGCCCCGTCCCCTGACACCGCTTAAAGATCCGCGCCAGCATAATGACGGCCGCCACCGCCAGGATAAACTCCGCCGTCGGCTGCGCGTAGACCAGGCCGTAGAGCGGAAACAGCTCCTCATACAGGAACAAAACCGGGATCTCCAGGATGATCTTGCGCATGATGGCAAAAACCAGAGCGTGCTTCCCCATTCCAAGCGCCTGGAAGACTCCCACGGTCAGGAAATCAAGACAGAGGAACGGGAGCCCCACACAGAAGCCGCGCAGGAATCTTGTCCCATAGGCGACGATCGAATCATTGTCCATAAACGCACGGATTAACGTCCCCGCACCCAGATAATAACACAGCGTCACGACAAACAGCGCCGGGAGCATCAGCTTGATCGCAAAAAGGATCGTATCCTTCATGCGCCTGTGATTCCCGCTGGCGTAGGTGTAGCTCACGAGCGGCATCAGCCCCTGGGAAAAGCCGAGTGCGATCTGCATCGGGATCATGTGGATCTTGTAGGAGATTCCCATCGCGGCCACCGCATCCGCCCCGTAGGAGGACGTAAAATTGTTGAGGATCGTCATGCCCGTCACGTTCAGCAGGTTTTGAATCGAGGCCGGAATTCCGACGCCGCAGACGCCGGCTACAATAAACCGCTTAAAGCCGAATCTGCGCGGATTGACACTGACAAAGGTCGTCTTTCTCCTGACGTGCAGAAGGACAAAAAAGTATGCGCACGCCACGCAGTTGGAAAGGAAAGTCGCACAGCCTGCGCCCGCGGCGCCCATATTAAGACCCCGGGGCAGAATAAAGATCGGGTCCAGGATCATATTGAGAAAGCACCCGCTCATTGTACCGACGCTGGCATGCAGAGACGCCCCCTCCGAGCGGACCATATAGGCCAGGACGACATTTAGAATCGCCGGAGCCGCCCCGCAGGTCACGGTCCAGAACATATAGCTCCTTGTCGCCTCCCACGTCACCGCATCCGCCCCCAGGACCGCTAACAGCGGATGCAGGAAAACCGTACAGAAAACAGATAAAAACACGCCGCCAAACAGGGCGCAGTAAAAGCCGAAAGCCGAGCTGTTGCGGACGGTCTCATACTCCCTTCTCCCGAGTGCACGGCTCATCATACTGGAGGTCCCCACGCCAAACAAGTTATTGACCGCGTTGAAGGCTAAAAGGACCGGCGCCGCTAACGTCACCGCCGCATTCTGTACCGGGTCATTCAGCATCCCGACAAAATATGTATCCGCCAGGTTGTAAAGTACCATAACCAACGAGCTCAAGATCGTCGGGATCGCCAACGCCGCCACTGCCCGCGGAATCGGCGCCTGTTCAAAAAGCTCTGTTTTTTCGTTCATTCCCATGTATCTGCTTCACCTGTTTCCTTCCCGTCCCGTTTGCCGCCTGTAACTGTCTTTTAAGCAAGTTTTTATGCTTTAAAAGGTATTATAGCATACTTTCCAATGAAATGCGACTGAATTTCAATCACGGGGGGGCTAAAGAGTCCGCAGAGGACGGGGGAGGCAGGCGGGGCGATGCAGCCAGGCTTCGACGTTTAAAGCTCTAAGCCTCCGGCAATGCAAAAACAGAGGGGATCGAAGCAAGTCGCTGTAAAAATTCTGAAGAATTTTTACGCTCCATGCTTCTCGTATTTCGGCAGGGAATGCCGAAATACGCCCCTCATTTTTGCATTGCCGGAGGCTAAGAGCTTTTAAAACGTCTCGCCAACCGGCTGCACCGCCCCGCCTGCCTCCCCCGTCCTCTGCTACGCTTTATCGGGAGTGAGGAAAGGCATTGCTGGCAATAGTTGTGATCTTTCCTTTTCCCTTCCTCGGCCTGCCGGGAAAGTAGCGGAGGCGTGTGTGGACGGCCGGGCTTTGCGGACGGTTGGCAAGGCGCGTCGGAAGTTCTTAGCCTGTGGCGGTGCGGGCGGGAGGGGCGGATTTCGGCGTTCCGGGCCGAAATCCGAGAAGCCGGAGCGGAAAAATTCTTCAGAATTTTTCCGGCGACTTGCTTCTGAACCCCTCTCGTCCGCGCCGGCAGAGGCTTAGAACTTCAAGCGCCGCGGCCTGTCCGCAAAGCCCGGCCGTCCACACACGCCTCCGCGGCCCCTCACCCCCCCCCCCGCAAACCAACCGAAGAAACTACCAAAGAATTCAAAAATTATACTTGCAAAATTCAACACTTTCTGCTATCATATATTTGTTATGGATTCTTGTCAAGAATTCAAAGATGTAGTGTTAAGGAGGTGCTATCATGGCTAAATGTGCTATTTGTGAAAAATCTGCTCACTTTGGTAATGCGGTAAGTCATTCCCATAGAAGATCCAACAAGATCTGGAAGCCCAATGTCAAATCTGTAAAAGTGAAAGTAAACGGCGGCGCCCGTAAGATGTATGTATGTACGTCTTGCTTACGTTCCGGCCTTGTGGAGAGAGCTTAATTCATGGAAATTGTCTCTCCCCGGTTCTACATTGGCAGAAAAAGAAAGACATCTTCTATCTCGAATGATAAAAGATGTCTTTTTTTATTGCCAACTTCCTCTATTTACAGCAGAACAGATTATACCCCACGATCAGGAACATGACCGCAATCACCACAATCGGAAATGATTTCGGGAGAATCAGTACCCAGGTCATGCCGACGCCGATGCAAAACATCATAAGGCCGCATAATCGCTTCATACTATCCTCCTTCACAAGAAAAATACTATGTTACATCCTATGCGGCCGAAACAATTCCATGCTTATTTTGTTTCTGTCTCCGTATCGAGGTTATCAAGTACATCCTCCGCCTTTTTGACAGCCTCCGGCGATACGTCATTGCCTCCCACAAAGCGGTTTACAAAATCCGGCACCATATCCAACACCTTTGTCACGGCATCCTGATGCTTGATGTTGACAAGCTTTGTCATGCCGTTCTGGATGATAAGGACCGCACTCGGCGACATCTTTGCACTCATGCCGCCCCCGCCGTTCGTCTTTGACGACTGCGCAAAGGCCCCCGCGGCCATTCCGCAGGTCACATCCACAAGCGGAAGAATGATGGTATCGTCAAGCCTGACCGGCTCTCCCACCACGGTCTTCGTCGTTATAAACGTATCCATGCCCTTAAATAATGCCTCCACGGTCGATGGGAATTGATTTTCTGCCATCTTCATTTCCTCCTGCTTCCAGCTCTTACAGTTCAGACAACCTCTGAACCACTGCCACTATTTCCATTTTCTCAAAAGTCTGCGGAAATTCTTGTTCATCAGAATCCGGATGCTGATCCACAAAAGTGTTCCTGCACGGATATGTCCCTTCACATGAACCTCGCCATCCAGGACCTTTTCATCAAACACCGGTTCCAGCGTAAAGCTTTTCGCATACAGCACATAAAAAGGGCTGACCGCCGTCAGCACCTGCCCTGTACGGTACGGATCTTCAAAGCCGAACCGCAGCCGCCCCCGCAGCCGTCTCGGTAAAACATGCAAAATAAGCTTTTTCGTCTGCGACACGAGCAGGGCGATCATCCTTTTATTTTCTGCATCATCCCAAAATGCTTTTGCCTTTTCAAGCGTTTTCTGCCCCTGCTCCAGTTTGGCACGCGTCTGTGAGAACAATCCGAGAAGCCGCTTCAAAAACGACAGCAGTCTTTCATAAAGCCGTCCAAAAAAGCCGCGCGGCCCGATCCCGTCTTCTTCCTGATCTATATGTTCCCCTTCGGTTTTGGAATCAGCTCCGAAATCGTCTTCGGGCCCCTTTGGGCCGTCGCTCAGCTCCAGTGCGCCGACAAGCTCAGCCGCTTCAGCCGGCTCGGGCATAGCCTCCGGTCCGGAGGGTTTCGCCGCTTTGGCTTCCTCCCCCCCGGCTCCCGTATGTCCCTGTCCTGACAGGCTCTCCCCACCTCCGGCAGGACTGCCTCCCGCATGACTGTCCACAGGCCGGATTTCCTCTGTCTCTTGGGCGTTCCCCGGCTGAAGTTCCTCTTTGTCCGCCTGCTCTGCTCCGAAAAACCGATCCTCAAACAGGACGAACCAGAGGAGCCTGGCCCTGATAGTAAGCACACCGTCGTAGGCAGCCCGCACGGACACAAGCCCCAAAAGCCACGAAGCCGCCGCCCTTGCCGTCAGCGTCTTTTGATACGCCCCCTCCAGCCTGTAACGCACCGGCACAACCAGAACGGTACACAACAGCACAAGAAAAACTCCCAGCAGCACAAGAAGAAAAATTCCCAGAATTTTCAACAACACGAACAGTACGTGGAGCATCCCTTACTCCTTCTCCCTTTTCAGGAACTCCTGCACGTCAAAGCCCCCGGTCTTTTGATACATCTCCTCGACGATCCGGCCGGAAAGTGCAGCCGCATCCGCAAAATCGGCTGCAATCCCCACGACCAGGATGTCCTTCTGTCTGTAGTACTCCTGGGAAAACGCGGCCGCCGGGATTAAATCAAAGAGATCCTGCCCGTTCGCCGCAGGCGTCAGCACATAGTACCCCGTATGCCTAGCCTTTCGCACTGCCTGGATCGTGGCATAGCGTTTTTTTCTCGCCTGCTCTCCCACATACAGTCGCTCATACCATTGCATAGCCTCTCCAATTTATCTGTAATGCCTTATGATCATACGCCGCAGAAGATCCAGAGCCGAAACGGCAGCCTGCTCTCTGATCTCCGCGCGGGTTCCGTGAAAATGACATTCCTCCACCGTCACTTCATCCTTCATACAGCAGGCGATATACACCAGGCCCACCGGCTTTTCTTCACTCCCGCCATCCGGCCCCGCGATCCCCGTGACCGCCATGCACGCATCCGCATCCGAAGCCATGATCCCGCCAAGCGCCATCTCCCTGGCCGTCTGTTCGCTGACCGCACCGTATTTTTTAAGCGTCGCCTTGCTCACATCCAGAAGCCGGCGCTTTGCCTTATTGGAATATGTGATGAAGCCCTGGTTAAACACATCCGACACGCCGGGCACATTCACAAGCTTTGCGGCGATCATGCCGCCGGTGCAGGACTCGGCCGTCGTCACCGTGAGCCCATACTTGACGAGAAGACGGACCACCGCTTCTTCCATGGTCTCATTCTCTCTTGTTGAGTAAAACAGATCGCCGAGCGCCTTCTTGATTTCCCGGCCAACCGGCTTCACGATCGTCTTTGCAGTCTCCTCCGCGTCCTCCTTCGTCTCCACGAGGATCTGGACCTCCTTACCGCGCCGTCTCGTATAGACCACGGCCGCCCCGCCCCGCTTTAAAATATCGCCGAGCCGCTCCTTGACCTCCGTCTCGCTTCTGCCATATACCTTATACATCTGCGCATAGCCATTGTCTGTTCGAATCATTACATTTTCCCTTCTCTAAGAATCCCGGCGTTCTTTGCAATATAATCCACCAGTGAGATAACCGTGAGCGCCAGCGCGGCCCACACGCACGCCTGCGTAATGACAGCAAGCGCTTTTATATTTAGAATCAGAAGAATCACCGCGATCATCTGGAACGTAGTCTTAAATTTCCCCCAGTAGCTCGCCGCGATCACAACGCCGTTATCCGACGCCACCAGCCGGAAGCCGCTGATGATAAACTCACGGCTGATGATCACGATCACCATCCAAGCAGGAAGCTGTTTCAGCTCAACCATGCAGATCAACGCCGCACAGACCAGAAGCTTATCCGCAAGCGGGTCCATAAATTTCCCGAAATTCGTCACCAGATTGTATTTGCGGGCAATCTTTCCATCCAAAAGATCTGTCAGGCTCGCAACGATAAAGATCGCCGCCGCCAGATACCGAAGCGTCTGGTTTTCGCCGCCGTCCCACAAAAGCACCGCGACAAAAAACGGGATCATGATCACCCGGGCGATCGTCAGCTTATTCGGTAGATTCATCTTCCATCTCTCCAATCAAATCATACTCCAGTGCGCCGGTCACACGGACCCGCACAAATTCTCCTGATATCAGGGAGCGCTCCGTATTCACAAAAATCAACCCGTCCACATTGGGGCTGTCCATATAAGTGCGGCCGACATACGCGTCCTCATCGGCGATCTTCCCCTCGATCATGACTTCCAGGACGCGCCCTTTCATGGCCTCCGCTTTTTCAAACGCGATCTCCTGCTGGAGCTCCATGAGCTCATCCCGCCTCTCCTCCTTAAGCTCCTCATCCACCTGGTCAGGGAACGCAAAGGCCGGCGTATCTTCCTCCGGCGAATAGGCAAAGACACCCAGACGCTCGAATTCCATATCGTCAATGAATGCAAGAAGTGTTTCATGATCCTCCTTCGTCTCGCCCGGAAAGCCCGAGATCAGCGTGGTCCGAAGGACGAGATCCGGGATCTCGCGCCTGAGCCGTCCGATTAATTCCCTGAGCGCCGTGTTTGACGTACGCCGGCCCATGCGCTTTAGCACCCCATCGCTGGCATGCTGGATCGGAATGTCCAAATAATGGCACACCTTCTCCTCGGTGCGGATCACACGGATCAGCTCCTCTGTGATCTCCTCCGGGTAGCAGTATTGAAGTCTCAGCCACCGAAGTTCCGGAATCGCTGCCAGCTTCTTAAGAAGCTCCGGGAGTTTCTTTTCTCCATACAAATCTACTCCGTATAACGTCGTCTCCTGCGCCACCAGGATGAGCTCCTTCACCCCGCCCCGAACCAGCTCCTCGGCCTCCGCAATAAGCCGTTCCATCGGAACGCTGCGGTAGCGGCCGCGCAGATAGGGGATAATGCAGTAGGTGCAGCGCTTGTCGCAGCCCTCGGCTATCTTTAAGAATGCGTAATGGCCGCCGGTTGTCACAAGGCGGCCGGTCTGCGCGCCCGCCGGCGCGTCGATGTCCGAAAAATCCGTATAGCCCGGTCCTGCAAGAGACCGCTTCACCGCCTCGGCGATCTTTTCATACGAGGCGGTCCCCAGGATGGCATCCACCTCCGGGATCTCCTTCGTGATCTCCTCCTGATACCGCTGTGCCAGGCAGCCGGTCACAAGCAACGCCCTTAAACGTCCCTGTTTTTTTAAAGCAGCCATTTCAAGAATCGTGTTGATGCTTTCTTCTTTCGCATCGCCGATAAAGCAGCAGGTGTTGACTACGATCACATCCGCCTCCTGCTCGTCATCCACAAATGCATAGCCCTCATGCCCCAGAAGGCTCAACATTTTCTCCGTATCCACCAGGTTTTTGTCACAGCCCAGTGAAATGAAAAGTACATTCATTCTCTGCCCTTTCGCGTATTCCTCAGCCTTCCTCAGCCGGCCCCTGCTCCTCTGTCCCAGCCTCGGAAACAGAGCTCTCCTCCTCCGTCTTGGCCGCCTCGTCTGCAGCCTCTGCGAAATTGTTGATGACAATTTTCACCTTCTGTTCGTAAAGCTCCTGAACGGCTGTGGAAAGCGGTTTTTTGCCCGCCGCGCCCGCTACAAACGGCTCGTCTCCGGCGATCAGCTCCCTTGCCCGCTTTGCCGTTGCAATTACAATAGAATAACGGCTCTGTACGATCGGCGCCTCACCGGGCTCCACACCGCTGTTGACGACGTCGATCAGGTCACTGTATGATGGATGTAACATGAATGAAAAACTCCTTTCCGGCTCTCTCTATTATCAATGATTCGCTATGGTTTTGCATACGTCTGTGGCATTTATTTCTTTAAGCTCCTGCTTCATACGGTCGATACGGTCCCGATTTGCCACGGCCCTCATATGCTGGGACTGGATCAGACGGTGCAACCTTTCTTTACATGCCTCCACCGTATCATTCACCAGAATGTAATCGTAGGCTTCCATGCTCTCCGCCTCCTCGGCCGCGCGCTTTAAACGCTGTTTAACGATCTCCTCCGTCTCCGTCCCGCGTCCGATCAGCCTTGCCTTAAGCTCTGCGGCTGTCGGCGGCATGATAAAAACAAGCAGCGCATCCGGGTAACGCTCCTTGACCTTAAGCGCCCCCTGGATCTCAATCTCCAAAAGGACATCCTTCCCCTCGGCGAGCCGGCTTTCCACGTATTCACGCGGCGTCCCATAAGAATGATTCACATAGCACGCGTATTCGATCAGTGCATCCTCCGCGATCATCTCCTGAAACTGCTCCTCTGTGCGGAAAAAATATTCTCGTCCGTCCTGCTCACCCGGACGCGGAGCTCTGGTCGTCGCGGAGACGGAAAGCGCATAGCCTTCAAAGCTCTCCGTCAGCGCCTTCATGACGGTCCCCTTCCCGGCGCCGGAGAACCCCGATACTACGGTCAGTATTCCCTTTTCTGCCATATATTTCTCCTGTTATTCGATATTTTGAATCTGTTCCCTGACCTTTTCCACCTCGGTTTTTAAGAGGATCGCATGATCAGCGATCTCCAGGTCATTGGATTTGGAGAGGATCGTATTGGACTCCCGGTTCATCTCCTGTGCGATAAAATCAAGCTTTCTCCCAACGCTGCCGCCCGCCAAAAGCTCCTTTTGCATTCCCTCGATATGGCTGCGGAGCCGCACGGTCTCCTCATCCACACAGATCTTGTCGGCAAAGACCGCCACCTCGGTGAGGATACGAGCCTCGTCGACCGTCGTACTTTGTAAAAGCTCCTTTACCTTCTCCTCAAGCCGTCTGCGGTATTCGCTTATGACCTCCGGCGAGCGTTCTTCGATAAAAGCAACGGCGGCGCGCATCAAAGAAAGCTTTTCCAAGATATCCTTCTTCAGGTTCTGTCCCTCAAGGAGCCTTGATTCCACGAAGCTTTCGGCCGCTTTTTTGACGGCAGCCTCCAAAAGTTCCCACATGTGTTCTTCATCTTGTGCGGCCTGCTCCATCATCAGGACCTCCGGGCATCTTGCCAGCATGGAGACCTTGACATCGTTTTCGATCCCAAACTGCTCCGCCATTTTCCCGAAGCTCTCCATATATTCGGCGGCCAGGGTACTGTTGTAGCGAAGCGCCGCCTTCTCCTCCGTATAATCTTCATAGGTAATAAAAATATCCACCTTGCCACGCTGGATCGACTCCTTTAAAAGGGTCCGCATCCGTGCCTCGAAGGAATTGAATTTCTTCGGCATCTTGACACTCAAATCCAGATAGCGGTGGTTGACGGCCTTTATCTCAACCGAAATCCTGCATTCGTCCGTCACAACCTCCGAGCGGCCGAATCCGGTCATGCTTTTTATCATCGCAAAACTGCCTCGCTTTCCCATAGGTAAAATTATTATACGGCAAATGGAAAATCAAGTCAACTAAAAGAGGAAAGTTTTCGTAACTATAAGCCCCTGTCGAACCGCCGCCTCGTAAAGCTCTTTGTTTCTCACATTGAGTTCCCCGAACCGCGGCAGGCACAGCCAAAACTGTCTACAGGTGCTCATGAGCCTTTTGGCCCTTAAAAATGTCTCCTCCGGGACCGTTTCAAAGGCAGGCACAGCCACCACCTCCGCGGCCAGGGCACAGGCGCTCGGGTAATCCAGATCGTTTTCCCATAGGATTCCGGCCGCAAACGGCACATTCTCTCTCTGTAACCTCCTGTAGGCCGAAATGCCGAAGCCTCCCCCGCCCATCACGAAAACCTCCGGCTTTCCCACCGGTCTGGCAAGCTCCGGGCACATAAACGGGACATGTCCATACTCCTTCCGGGAAAGACCGTAAAGCTCCCCAATGCAGCCGGAAGAAACGATCTCCTCCGGGGAGCCAATGCAGTCGATCCGCCCGTCCCGTACACAAACAATGCGGTCCGAGATCCGTTTTGCAAGCTCCAGCTCATGCAGCGTAAGGATCACGGCCAGCCGCTTTTCGCGGGCCAGCCTTTGCAGGACGTTTAAGATCTCCAGCTTGTGCCGAATGTCCAGGTAGGAGGTCGGCTCGTCCAAAAGTAGAAGCTCTGGCTCCTGGCAGAGGGCGCGGGCCAAAAGGACTCGCTGCTTTTGGCCGTCACTGAGCTGCATAAAATCCCGCTCTGCAAGCTCTCCCGCCCCGACCGTCTTAAGCGCCTCCTCCACGATCCGCATATCCGCCTCCGAAAGACGACCGAACCGCCCCGTATACGGGTACCGGCCGGCCGCGGCCACCTGAAAGCAGGTCATAAGCTCCGGGCGGATGCGGTCCGTAAAGACGGCGGATACCTGCCTTGCGAGCTCCGTTTCCTGCATGGCCGACACGCTTTTTCCGTCCAGATATACGGCTCCGTAAAGAAGCGCGAGCTGTCCGGCCATGCTTTTTAAAAGCGTCGATTTCCCAGCCCCGTTCGGGCCGATCAGTGTGAGGATTTCCCCTCGTTTGATCGTGATCTCTGCTTCTTTTACGACCGGCCGGCCCCGGTAGCCGACGGTCATATGATCCGTGTACACAAATGCCTCACACATGCTCATCCCTCCCCTGCCGCAGCATTAAGAAAATCACGATTGGAGCCCCGAATACCGCCGTCACGGAGCCGATCGAAAGCTCGGTCGGCGCAAGGAGCGTCCGCGCGATCAGGTCGCAAAACAGGCAGAACACCGCTCCGCCCAGCGCACAGGCCGGAATTATGTATACCGGCTGCGCGGTCTTCAAAAGCCGTTTTACCAGATGCGGCACAGCGATGCCGACAAACGACACCGGACCGGCAAAAGCCGTCACACAGGCCGACAAAATGCTGGACAAAAGGATCAGTTCCGTGCGCAGACGCCTCGTATTGACCCCCATACTCCGCGCATAAAGCTCTCCGAGCTGATACGCCCCGATGGGCTTGGACAAAAGAAATGCAAAAAACAGAGTCGGCGCCACAGCCAAAAAGGCGGCACGAAGCCCCTCCCAGGACATACCGGAAAAACTGCCGAGAGCCCAGTTGTGCAGATTTGCTATATTCGCGTCATCGGCAAACGCCATAAGAAGGTCCGTGACCGCGGAACAGATATAGCCGATCATGACGCCGCACAGCACGAGGACGGACATGCGCCTCACACGCGTCGAGATCAGAAGAATGAATCCCATCGAGACCACGGCGCCCAAAAAAGCCGCGAGGATCATGCCCCCAGAGCTGAAAAAAATCCCGCGGCCCCATAAGACGAGCATCACAAGCGACACGGAGAGCTTCGCCCCAGAGGAGATCCCCAACACGAACGGGCCGGCGATCGGATTGGCAAAAAAGGTTTGTAAAAGGAAGCCGGACACCGCCAGCGCCCCGCCTAAGAGCGCCGCCCCGAGAAGGCGCGGCAGCCGAATCAGCCAGATGATCGACCAGGCCATGTCCTGCTCCCCGCTTCCGACAAGCTGGGAAAGGATCTCGCCCGGCGTCAGCCTGACGCTCCCGCAAAATACGTTTACGGACAGCAGAAAAAGGAGCGCCGCAGACAGCGCCCCGTAGGAACCATAGATACGCAGATTCTCCCTTCGGTTCATAAAATCCCCTCCTGTGCTCACTCAAGCCGGTAAAAGTAGGAAAGCTTCGGCTCATCCTCCGTGACCATGCGGTTCAGCTCCAGGATCACGCTGCCGATGCTCATTGTCTCCTGAAACAGGTTCTTTCCGGTACAGAAGACATGCCCTTCCTTTACGGCCTTAAACTGTGAAAGCAACGGGCTCTTTGCCAGGAATTCGTCAAGCGATCCGAGACTCCCTCCGACCGCACTGCTGTAGATCAGATAATCGGCATCCCTTGCCGCCGCGAAAAATTCTTCCATCTGCATACTGACCACGGATGACTCTCCTGCCGCCGTCTGCGGAACGTAGCTTCCGCCGGCCAGCTCGATCATCCTGGCGACATAGTCCTTTGAAGTCCGCACGCTGACGCTTCCGTTGGAAGTGATGTAAAAGAACGCCACGGTCTTTTTCTTTTCGGCAGGCCCTGCCTTAAGCACGGGCTCAAGCGTGGCAAGCCGGTCATCGAACGCAGAGTCCGCTCTTTCTTCCTGATCCAAAAGCACTCCATAAAGCTTGATCCATTCCATGCGCCCCAAAGGATGTGGCTCATAGCTGGAACGTTCCACAAAGACCGGAATTCCAAGCGCCTCCAGCTTCTCTTTGACCTCCGGCGTATGATGGATCATCGTGGATTCCACCGCCAGGCCGCAGCGCTCCGAGACGAGCCGCTCATAATCCGGCGCGCTGTACTTGCCGGCGTACAGAAGCGTTCCCGCCTCCATGGCCTCCTTCGCTTCTTTTATGTACCAATCCCCGGCCCGGGTTCCCGAAAAGCGAAGGGCAGAAAGCCCATCCAGCTCACAAAACAGATCCATGGACGAGGTCGCCACAAGGTAAATCCTCTCAAGCGGCTTTTTAAGAATCGTAACCTCTTTCGGAATCCCATCCCAGACCGTTCCGCCCTCCGGCACGACAAGGTAACGGCCGTCCTCCGCGACCGTGATAAGCGCATACCCGTTTTCGTAGAAATCAACCGCAAACTGCGTGGCGCAGCGCAGAGGAAGACTCCCTGTCTGCTTCAGCTTCATCCAGCTGCAGTCCGCCACAGCCGGAAAACCCGCTTTCTCCGCCCCTTCCCGCCCGGCCGCTTTGTCGGACGCCTCTTTGGACTGTTCCTCCTGCCGGGCAGGCGCTTTTTCGGCCTCCCGAAGCGTGCCGGAATCAAATGTCAGCGTATAAGCGATCTCATGCGGCGCACCCATGGCCGTCGTATCGGCAAGGACCGGGACCGGCCGGTCAAACGCCGCCGCCGGAATCTCAAAGGCCGATTTTTCGTCCACAAAACACGCTTCGTAACGCTCCCCGTCCACGATCATATAGTCATAATTCCTGCTGCCCCACACGATGGTGGCAAAGGCCCGGCCATCCTCGACCCGCAGCGAAGCCGGCGTCTCGACCCGGGCGCGGCCCGAGCCCCCGCCCAGAGTTACTCCGACCGAATAGACTCCATCCGAAAGCCCCAGTGAAGCCGGCGTCTTGACGAGTTCATCAGAAAACGCCTCCGGAGGCAGAGAATCCGCCCGGAAAACCAGCGTTCGATCATACCACTTTTCCTTTTTTCTGCTGTATGCTGCACAGGCAAGCTCCTTGTCAAGCGCCTCGACGGGGATCTCAAACGTCGAAGCCCCTTCTGCATTCTCCTTGCAGAGAATACACGCCGCATCGGCCGCCGCTGCCGCGTCCCGCCCGGTTCCCAGATAGAGCTTCGCATAGCCGCTGCCGCTCATCGTCAAAAGCGCCGTCATCGAACCGTCCCGCACCGTGAGCGTGCAGTCCACGATATGAAACATCGATGAACTGGAGTCTACGCGAACCGCATAGCTGCCGGCCTTTATGTCCTTTGGATACACCGCCTGCATCCCGTCATAGCCCACGCTGACCGTCGCGGCCGTCTCGCCCTCCCCAGCTGTGGCCTCCTCTCTCCGCTCCGTCCCATCGGGGGCCGTCTGCCCGGATGGCTCTCCCCGAAAAGGTGTATCCCCCGTCGCCTGTCCAACGAGAGACATCCCACCGGCGGCTGCTTCCCCGCCGGATACAGACTGCGCCGCACCGCAGCCGGCCAAAAGGGCTCCCGTCACAAAGCAAACGGCCGCAAAATACTGTTTTGCCCGCTTCATTCCATGCCCCTTTCCTTACTGCTCCAGGCTCTCAATAGCCGCCTTTGCATGCTCCACAAACAGCTCCTGAATCTCCTCCAGCTCGCCAAGGCCGCGCAGCACGCACTCTACCTCATAGCCCGCGCCCTCAAATGCGGACTTCCAGGAATCCTCCTCGTCCCCGGCCATATCGTTGTTCGCATGGTCGCCCGCCACGATCATGAGCGGCTGTAGGACCACTCTCTTATAATCGCCCGCCTGGACCATGGCCAGGACATCCTCAAGCGTGGGGACCGCCTCCACGGTTCCCACATAATAATGCGCAAAGCCGCCATCCTTTAAGACTGCCTGCATCTTCTCATAGACCGCATTGGAAGCCGCCTCCGTCCCGTGGCCCATGAAGCAGATTGCCGTCTCACCGTCGTCATACCTGGCCGTTGCCGCCGTGATCGCCCTTGCAACGGCCGCAAAATCCTCATCCGTCGCTAAAAGCGGCTTTCCGACTGCAATCCTCTCAAATGCGTCCGAATACTTGGCCGCCTCGTTCACCAGATCCATATATTCCAGCCCGTCCATCAGATGCGTTGGCTGAATCACCAGCGTTTTCACTCCGTTTGCCACGGCCCGGTCTAGGGCCTCGCCCACGTTGTCGATCGAGACCCGATCCCGTTTTTTTACATGGTCAATGATGATCTGGCTCGTAAAGCCGCGGCGCACGGAATATCCCGGGAAGGCAGTCTCTAAAGCCGCCTCGATCGCGCCGACCGTCAGCCTTCGGCTGTCGTTATAGCTCGTCCCGAAGCTCACGACAAGAAGCTCTCTTTCGCCGACCCCATCCTGATTCCTCACGTTATCCAAAGAAGCATCCCCCGTATCATAGTTTTCTTCCTCATCTTCCTCCGTCTCCGGTGCGTTTGTCTCCGGCAGACTGTTCTCGGAGGCCGTCGTCGTCTCTGCGGACTTCTCCTGCGCTGCCTTTTCTGCCTCTGTGACGGCCGCCTGCTGCGTCTTCGCCCCACAGCCCGCTGTCATAACCGCTGCCAGGCCAATCCCTGCAAACAGCACTCCCATTTTCCTCATGTCCTGTTTCCTCCTTTTTGTGTCCGGAGCCCGTTTAGACCGCCTCCCCGGAATGAACTATCACACCTCAAAAAGAAAGGTACAGGAAAAACGGGCCTCCTTTGCATAAAGAGACCCGTCCGCATCCTGACAGAAACAAACGGTACAATCAATGCCTCGTGATCCGGAATTTACATTCCCGTACCAACAGCCGGCAGGTTTCCTGACTCACGTATCTTTGCGAAAGGCCGCCTTCCCGATTTCTCAGTGACTGCGCTTTATGCGCATAGCCCTCGCTCCCCGCTTACAGTGACGAGATCGTACAGGATTTCCACCTGTTTCCCTTTTACCTGCTGTCCGGAAAACCCGGCAGCAGCACCGACTGCCTATGAAGTTGTGTTAGAAGGATTGTAGCACTTTATGGGGAAGGTTGCAAGTAGTTCCGCGGCAGATAAATAGCACTTTTATCATAATCGTGGATGCTTTCTTATATGTTGATTTTGTTATACTAACACTTCCCATTTCCCGTATCTCTTTCCATTTGCTCTGCGAATAAGTTCTTTTTTCTTCAAAGAATCCATAATTCGTTTTATGGTATAAAGAGATTTTTCCGTTTTTGTTACAAGATCTTTTTGTTTAATTGACAGATTTTTGTGAATCAGTTCTAAGAACTTTGTCGTTGCATGAACACCGTTCTGTAAATCGTTATAGTTCGCTCTTACCAAAGCATTTCGGAAGTACCAGGAGTTCTTCTCAAAAGTATCATGATTCACCTTGAACCCGAATGTTTTCATGTATTTAATCATAAATTATGCAAAGGAAGGGCCTCTTTACTGCCTAACTAACTCCGCAGACGGCCCCGCATTCCTTTTGACATATGCCGCAAATGTTGTGAAATACGCGGACTTTGCGGACCTGTCACCCCCTACTCCTCTCTCAATCCAACAAAAATATGAATCTCTGCATCCTCCATCCTCTCATCCTGATACTCCTCAAAATCACACACAAATGCTCTCGGCAGATCCATCTTCCAGATCTTTTGCCATGCCTCTCCCACCGCTTTCACCATATCGCCATGGATCACAAATTTCGCGTACCTCCCTGCCGGGATTCGGATTCGGGTATATTCTGCCTCACCCGGTCCCTTAACCTCACATCCGACCGCCGCCGTATAATCTGCCTTCTCATCCCCTGCATAGTCCGTATAAAGTCCCAGCGCCTTGCCATTTACCTTATCCGGGATCGAGGCATAGATCCCATCCTGGAAAAACTGTTTCCACAGTCCGCCGATCACCTCTCCCATATCCGGGGCCGTATTATTTGTGCGTGCACAGATCCCTGCCACCTGCTTTTCCTCAAGTCTTACGATCTCATAGGTCATATCTAAATCCTCCTTTATTTTTATGACCCCATTCTACCACACCAATCATGACATCTGTGTGTCTTGTTCATCCTCTGTACAGTCTTTATATTTCTCCCGGATCGCCCCGGCAAGTGAAAATAACCGTCTCCGAAGTCCTGCGGGCTCCAAAAGCTCCGCGTCTTCCCCAAAGGAAATAATCCAGCTTACAATCATGTCCTCATCGGTAAAGCCCGCCCTCACGAGAAGCGTCCCGTCCGGCTGCTCGGCAAAGCTCTCGGGCCCGCATTCCTCCACCAGACGCCATCTGCACTTCGGCCAAATCCTGGCTTTCACATCGTATACATGCGGAAACACGGTCTCATTTGACAAATCAGGAGGCAGGACCGGCCGCGCCTTAAATCCGCCGCCCTCCGAGAGTCCCGTCATGCGGTTCAGCTTAAACAGCCTGAATGCCTGTCTTTCCAGACACCAGCCCCACACATACCAGCTCGACCAGTGGAACAAAAGCCGGTACGGCTCGATCTGCCTGCCGGATTCGCCCTTCGGGGAAAAATAGGTAAACGAAACAAGTCTCGTATCCGCGATCGCCTCGTGCAAAAGCCCGATTTTTGCCGAGAGGGATGTTTTTCGTCTGGAAGCGAGATCAATGCAGATTTGCCGGTCTGCAGTACATTCGGAAGCCCCGGCCGACAGCTTTTCCATGAGCTGCGCATACCGATTTGTGCCGCTCACGCTGTCAAGGCTCTGAAGGCCGGCCAGAATCGCCTGCATATCGGACGAGGTCAGAAGGGCTCTGTCGATCTTATAATCGTCCATCACCGCGATCCCGCCGTTTGGCCCCTGCGTCGTAACCAGAGGGATCCCCGCCATGCAGAGCTGCTCGATGTCCCGGCTGATCGTGCGGCGGGAAACCTCAAATTTCTCCGCCAGATACGGGGCCGTGACCTTCTCCTGCTGCAGCAGGATCGACAGGATACCGATCATACGGTCAAGCTTCATATTGTTTTTCCTCCATCCGTTTCTTCATATGGCTTCCTCTCCCTCCGCCGTTTCGCCTTTCATAGACTTTTTCGGTACTGCAGGGGCGTCTGCCCCATTCTTTTTTTGAATACCTCAATAAAATAGCTGGCGCTGCAAAAGCCTGTATCGTAGGCGATCTGGCTGATCGAAAGCGTGTCCTCCTCTAAAAGCTCCGTAGCCCGAGAAAGCCGAAGTGACTGAAGGTAGGAAAAAATCGTATCTCCCGTAACGCGCTTGAACAGGCGGCAGCACTCGCTCACGCTCAACGACGCCTCGCGGGCGATCATCTCGATCGTAAGAGGCTCGTCATAATGCTTGTTTATGTAGGTCATAATCGTCTGAACCGCAGCGTTGCTTCGGAAACGCGGCCTGGAAATCGTCCCGTCGGTACCAGGCGTATTCTTTAACAGCCTAAACCACAGCTCATACATCGCCGACATTGCCAGCAGCTCATAGCCGAAGGTCTTCTCCTCGCAGAGCGCACAGATCCTCTCCATTTGCTCCAAAAGCTCTCTCTGCCAGGGAATTTCCCTTGTCAGCCGAACATCCTCAAGCGCCGGATTTTTTAAATTCGGCTGCACATACTGCTCCTCGAACACACTCCCGTGAAACGACGCAAGCAGACGCGGATGGAAATTCAGACAGAGATACGCGCTGTCTGCCTGCCCCTCCGGTTTTGCCATATGCAGATAGCCGCTGTTCACAAAGATCCCGTCTCCGGTCTGCAAAAGATACTGTTTCTGATTTACATAAAACCGCACACTCCCCTGAAACACCCGGCAAAGCTGCAGCTCCTCGTGCCAGTGCCAGTTGGTAAATCCCAGCACATTCCGGCTTAAGACCGAGGAATAGACGGCGGCAGGGAACCTGAAGCTCCCGTGTCTCGTCGTCTCCATCTGATTCTGATTGATCGGAATATCCAAAACCTGCATCTGCACCGCCCCATTCGTTTCCGATAGTATAACACAAACAGCGGTTCGGGGCAAATGAAAAGAGGGGGCCGCCACATCGTGATGCGTCCTGTTTATATTAGCCTGTATGTCCCTTTTCCCAGCTTTTTGACCAATCCGGCGCTTTCACTCTGATTCAGGATCTTTGAAGCTACCTTGCACCGCAGTGAAGATGAAAAGCAGCCTGCTCGATTCCCTTTAAGGTATTATTCTCACATTTATATTTCATATAGGACATAACCCGTTCCGTGAGGGACGCAGGGGCAGCTTCCATTGTCGTCATCGCTCCGATTTTGGATGGAAGGCTTTTACAAATCAGCTCCAGAAACTTGTAATTGGAGAGCAGCATTTCCTTATATTTTTCAATCGAAAACGAAAGGCAGGGGCTCCTATGCTTGTTGTGTTCAATATGGTTACGAGCTATTTTCAGGCATTGGGAAAAGCAATAAAATCTCTTACCATCACCGTTTTGAGAAATGCGGCACTGTTTATTCCGGGAGTCATCCTTTTGAATTATTTTTGGAAATTGAACGGCGTGATTGCGGCACAGCCCATCGTTGAGACGATTTTGACGATACTCTGCCTATTGATGTATATCCGGGATATAAGGGCAGCCAACCATTAACCGGCCACTCTATACGAGGCTGCACTCCATCGAGTCAAATTCTGCGAATCCCGGCCCGTCAGGGCCTTCTGCCTTACGGAAAATGGCGGTGCAGCTTTCTTTGCACCGCCATCCAAATACCACCTTCTCTTTTATCTGCTCTTTGTCAAAGCCTCGCGATCAGCTCCGTATAGAAACGGCACGCTTCCTTTACCTTTTCGGGGTCGCAGCATTCATTCTGCATATGGGCCAGCTTGTATTCTCCCGGGCCAAAGCCGATCGTCGGGACGCCCATCGACACCGGGACGACTGCATTCGTGCCGAAATCCCAGAAGTCATAGCGCTCCGGCTTTTTCCCGAATACCGACTCGTAAGCGTCGTTGCAGGCCAGCGTCAGCGGATGCTCCTTTGCGATCTTCCAGGGCTCGTGCGCCGGGTTGTAGACAAGCTTTGTCCCCTTCCAGCTCGTGTGATACAGTGTTCCTGGCTCCCAGCTCGCCCGTTTTCCTTCGATCAGGCCGTCAAGCTCCGCCTTTACCTGTTCTACGGTCTCTCCCAGGCGCAGACGGCGGTCCAGATAGATCTCGCACTCGCTCGGAACCGCATTTAACGACGCCGAAACACAGGAAATATTTGACAAAACGATCGTTCCGCCGCCTTTTCTGTCATGGAGCTTTTGATTGAGTGCCTCCACTCTCCGTATGATCTCTGCCATCTCATATACGGCGTTGATCCCCTTTTCCGGCGCGGACCCATGGGCCGATACACCGTGAGTTTTGATTCTTGCCTGCACCTTGCCGGTATGGCCCAGTGTAATCACATTGTCCGAAGGCTCACAGATCACGCAGAAGTCCGGACGCACACCGCTGTCCTTATAAAAATGCTCCAGACACACGCCGTCACAGTATTCCTCGCAGACAGAGCCCGTGACATATACGGTCTTGCCGTCTAAAAGCCCTGCTTTTTTTGCAAAGGCCGCGGCAAAGACAGACGCGCTTAAGCCTCCCTTCATATCCACGGAGCCCCGCCCGTAGATCATGCCGTCCACAAGCTGCGCCTCAAAGGGCGGCGCCTTCCAGCCCTCCTCGTCGTTGACCTGCACCGTGTCCATATGGGAGTCAAAGTGCAGGATTGAGGGCCCGTTTCCCACCCGGCCTACTACATTGCCGGCTTGGTCGATGTAGGATTCGTCGTAGCCGAGCTCCATCATCTTCTGCAAAATCTTCTCGGCATACGCCCCTTCTTCGTCCGAGTAGCTGCGGGTCCTGACGGCCTCCCTGTAAAAAGCAATCAGCTCATCTCCATATTCATTTGTCCATGTTTTCAGATGTCCCATTCCTGTTCCTCCTCTGCGGCAAACCATTGTTCTCTACCATTTTACCGCTTTTTCCCGGTTTGTATATCGAAATGAAGCCGAAAAATATAACTGGATTGCCGGAGGACGAAAAGACGCTGCCTGCGTCATTGCTTATTTTTGATAAATACGAATCCGATCCCCGTTTTTAAGCTCCTGCTGGAACGCTCCGCTTTCCCCGTTGACCTCCAGGATCACAGGGCTTGTGAGCTTCCGAAAATCAAGCCCGGAATACTCCAGCATATCCATCAGATAATAGGGCGTTTTATCGGCCTTGGGCGGAAGAAGCATGGATTTGTCATTCAGATAAAACAGGAGCATATTGGTAAGGCCCGCATTCTCCTCCTCACTCTGCTCCTTTGCAGGGGCCGTCCCGACAGGCTCTGTCTCCACAGCTTCCTCCTGGGCAGGCTGCGGCACCTCGTACAGTTTCGGCCGCCGTTTCACGCCGGCCGCCGGTTTTTTCGCACGTTCCCGCTTTGCAGGCTGGCTCCTTGCCGTCTGCGAACCGGCCGCTCCCTGTTCTCCTGCCGCAAATGCCACCATCGGGATACCGGGCCGCAAAGGCGCCGGCCGCGATACCGGCTTTTTCACTTCGACAGGCTCCGGTTCTGCCTCCGTTCCTTCTTCTGCATAGTCCGGCCGCGCCGTCGAACCTGATCCCACACCTTCCGCCTTTGTGACCGATATTTTCTCTGTCCGTTCTGCTTCCACTGCCAAATCCTGTTTTGCAATCTCCGGCTCTGCGCCAGGCATTTCCCCCGTATGCCCTGGTTCCGTCACCGGGCCTGGTTCCTCTGCTTTAGTCCCTGTGACCGATCCTTCTTTGATCCTCTCCGCCTCCACTGCCGGGCCCAGTTTTACCGCCTCCGGTTCTTTGGACACGGCTTCCTCCGCGCGCCCGGGTTCCGGAGCCGGTGTTTCTTCCGAACGTTCTCCCTCCGAATCTTGCGCAGGCGGCACGTTTTCTGCTTCTTTGGCCGATGCTTCCTCTGCGGATGCCTTTGCACTCTCCGTCCCGGCCGTCTCTATCCCGCCGGGCTCCTCCGTGTAGTCCTCCATTCCCTCTACAGAGACCACATCCCCATGTTTTAAGGCAACGTCACCCTCCGCCTTTGTTCCGTTGATATAAATATCCCGTTCCTCCTGCCCGACCAGGTCCGAGAGCATCGCAAAAGCCGCCTTCCCGTGCTTTGCCGGGACAAACGTAATGTGATCCCCCGCATGCACGAGGCCGGACATCTGCGCATCCTCCCCGTTCAGCTTCAGCACGCATGGCTCCGCCTTCTCTCCGTAAAACACATGCCGGCTGCCGTTCAAATATACCATCAAATTCTGGCCGGACCTTCCCAGCATGTCCTGATAGCTGAAGCCGTTCATCATGAGAATATTCATGACCGTAAAAACCCCGCTCCGAAACAGCTTGGCCGGCCGGTCATTCAAAAATACGCGGAAGCTGTCATTGATCATGTTGAGGCCCGCCGAGATCACGATGCCAAGAGGCGTCGCATACTCCGGCGTATCCAGGTCATATTCCTGCGAAAATGCGCTGGTCTTATAATTGCGGCCCGCGACGGCCACGCGCTTCGGGTCCATCGCCAGATGCTCGGTGATGCCCTCCTTTAGCCCCAGAAGCCGGCTTCCGCCCCCGGCCAGATACACGGCAGACGGGACGCCCCCGTTCGCCTCCTTGATTTTCGCGCCGATCTCCTCACAGAGACGGTCCGACGCCTCCCGGATGCTCTCCATAACATGCTCCCGCTCCGTCGTCTGTTCGAATCCCATAATGTCCGTAAACGCGATCTCCTGCGAATCTGCGATCTCCGCCTTGATCCTCTCTGCGGTCTCAAAATCGACCAGATACGCTTTCATGACCGCCTCGGTAATCTCGTCTCCTGCCACCACCGCCATCGTGTAGCCTGTCACACTTCCGTCACGGCAGACCGCGATGTCCGAGGTCCCCGCGCCGATGTCCACCATTGCCAGGTTCAGAAGCCGTATATTCTGCGGGATGGCCGCGTTGATCGCCGCGATCGGCTCTAACGTCAGGCTCACGACCTCAAGCCCGGCCTTGTTCATGGCCGCATAGAGGCTCTCCACTACCTCCGCCGGCAGAAAGGTCGCAATGATCTCTGCCCGAAGTTTTTGGCCTCGATGGTCGATCAGGTTCGAAAGAATATAATTATCCAGATAATACCGGCACACGGTATAGCCTACCAGATAAAAGCGGCTCCCCGACTCCTCGGCTCCGCCCAAAAATGTTTTTTCCGCTTCGCCGATCGCTCCCGCTTCCAGACGGCTGACCGTCTCCGCATCAATCGTCTGTACCTCGGGAAGCTCCAGCTCAAAGGCGGCTCTCTCCGTCCTCAAGGCTCGGCCGGCAGCCGCGATTGCAACCTTTTTAAGCCGGCAGCCAAGCTTTTCCTCCAGCCTTTTCTTCACCAGGCCGGCTACCTTCGCCACCTGGTCTATATCCTCGATCTGCCCGTCAATCATCGCCCGCCTGTTATGGTCGGCGCGCTCAATCGCCACGATCTCGATCCGTTCATCCGCCTGTATTCCCACCATACCGATCACACTGCGCGTTCCGATGTCCAGCGCAAAAATCCCCTGCTGCGGGAGCTCATCCATCAAATCCAGATCCTGATTTTCCCTCATTGATTCCACCCTTATCCTTCGCTGTTTTTTCTATTTTACCCGTATTTATCTTTCCCGTCAATGGCCGGTTTATTTGTATGGAAAAAATACCGCGCCTGTGTTAAAATAGTTTCCGTTCACCGGCAAGCCGCCGGCCGGTAAGGGCAGACAGGCAATCATGCATAAACGGAGGACATTTACCCATGCTTAAGATTCGAAATGAAACAGAAACCGATTATCGGGAGGTAGAGACACTCACCAGAAAAGCCTTCTATAACCTCTATATTCCCGGCTGCGTCGAACATTATCTGGTACACGTCATGCGCGGGCACAACCGGAGCTCGACTTTGTCCTGGAACTGGACGGCCGGATCATCGGAAACTAAAAAAGCCCACCTGCTATATACAAAACAAATAGATGGGCTTTTTTCATATTCTTATGAATTTTAGTATTATGGGTTATGAATATTTCCTAATTCGCTTTCATGTTCCCAATGTCTCTAAATGTAACAATAATGAATGTTTACCTGTCCGTACTTTCGGAACAGTTTGCGAATTGGCGATACAAACTGGAATTCTGATAAGACACTTTCTATAGCATTTATTAACTGTTATATCTTATTTTCAAAAAGACCGCAAACCCTTGAAAACGCTAAATTTATAGCAAGTGAGTTTGCCCTTATGCTTTCCCTTGTGTTATATCCTTTTCCCTCATGTTACGAACTCTCATAAGGGCAAAAATAAGGGAAACAAAAACCTGTACTTTTTTGTAAAATACATACAAAATTCTGTTTAAAATAGAGTACCACACTAACAATAGTTTTTCAATACTGAATTTGGAAAAATTTGGAAGAAAAATAGGCTGCAGAGCTCCTGCAAAGAAAAAACCGTTTACAAAAAAGTACGCAATATTGTATTTAGAGTGTATTGTCTACATTATATCCGGCAAAACTCCGCCGGACAGCGTACCACGCTCGGGCATATTCTTCCATCCGCAAGGCGGATTTTCGACGGCGCAGCGGTGGCTACGGCTAGAAAATCCAACGCGGCAGATGGGCGAATAGACAAGGAGGTTTGGCGGAATATAATGCAGACAGTACATTAATTTAATTTCCGGATTATCAAAGATGTCCCACCAAAGTATCCGCCTGCATGGCTCGCTACCAACGTAATATTGGCAGGAGGAGAGGTTACATCTATGATTGCGGCTCCTGACAAAGCCTCCGTATCATCCGCTGCTTTAATGGTAACGCCAGATAATGTTCCCCGTATCGGAGTACCTCCATCGGTTAGATAAAGTCCTGCCACCCTGGGCGTTTCTACAGAGGGATCATTGGTACACGAGGAATGATAGTGAATTTCATATAGTCCGTTTTCCATCAACGCAAAGGCTTTTGTACTGGGCAAATAGGAAATTGCTGCTCCTACCGTTCTTATCTGACTTTGATCAAAATATAAAGCCGAATTGAGTCCCGGTTTCTGCCCTGCTTCATTAATAGCCGCTATCACATCCACCGTTCGCGCGGTTCCTGCCGGCCCGGCGGGACCAGTTGCCCCTGTCGGGCCTGTTGCTCCCGGCGCTCCCGCTGCTCCCACCGGACCCTGCGGACCTGTCGGACCTGTTGCTCCCGGCGCTCCCGCTGCTCCCACCGGACCCTGCGGACCTATCGGACCTGTTGCTCCCGGCGCCCCGGCTGCTCCCACCGGACCCTGCGGACCTGTCGGGCCCGTTGCTCCCGGCGCCCCGGCTGCTCCTGCCGGACCCTGCGGGCCTATCGGGCCTGTTGCTCCCGGCGCTCCCGCTGCTCCCACCGGACCCTGCGGACCTGTCGGGCCGGCTGCTCCCGGCGCTCCGGTTGTTCCTGCCGGACCCTGCGGGCCTATCGGACCCGTTGCTCCCGCTGCTCCGGCTGGACCCTGCGGGCCTGTCGCACCCGTTGCTCCCGGCGCTCCCGCCGGACCCTGCGGGCCTGTCGGGCCCGTTGCTCCGGCTGTCCCGGTCAAATCCTGGGAACCTGTCGGACCTGTCGCAGTCGTCAGAACAAAGTCCGGAGAAATTCCTGGAATTCCCACTGGATTATCCTTTGTCACCTGATACAGCGCTCCATTATAGAACACTATAGTTTTGGCCCTGTAAGGTGTTCCCTCTACGAACGGGATTAACGTTCCAGGTCCCGTTCCCTGAGGTCCCACAGGATCTACGCAGCAGTTGTCGCCACAGCAATTGCCACAGCACTGCATTGCAGATACCTGGCAGTCTCCCTTATCCAAATTGTTTTCTTCTCTATTTATGACTTCCCAATCTTCTAAGTTTTCATATCCATCAAATTTATCCGGAAGCATCATCTTCTCCTTTCTGAGTTCTAAAGCCCCCGCACTATTTTCATATGCTTGGCTTACTATATTCTATGTTCCGGGACAAATTTGGTTCCCTTTCCTTTATTGATTGTCCTCTAAATAACCCCTCACGAAGTGGTTCATGCCTCCGTTTTTTGCGACGATCTTATAGGCAGCCTCGGTCCCCCGGCGGTCTGAAACGATTTATGTTCCCTTTATATTGGCATAATCCCAAAAAGGATTGCTGCAACCATACATACAAAACTAAATCCCCATACCCAGAGAAAGCTGTTTTTAATATGATCCTTGATATCCACATCGGCAAGCCCCACACCGAGTAACGTTGCCGGAACCATCGGGCTGATAAACGTCGCACAGTTGCGGCAGATCACCATGGCAACCGCGATCGGCATTGCCGCGATCCCAAAGCCCTCTCCGATCCCTATCATGACCGGCAGCATACCATAGAAATAGCTGTCCGTGTCAAATGCAAGCGCAAGCGGTACACTTAGAATTCCGATCACAAGCGGCAGATGGCGACCCAGGACGGCCGGGAGGAAGCTGCTGATGAGATTCGACATACAGGTGATAACGCTTACCGTCCCATCCACTTCCTTTACGAGGACGCCCATCAGGACAGCCGCACCCATTAACGTTGAGCACATCATAAGGGCCGGGCCTGCATGGCTGTTGATGACCTGCTTTTGCAGCTTCGCGCCTGGATAGTTTACCAAGACCGCTGCTGCAACGCCAAGCATAAACGGCACATAGCTCGGAAAAAAATCCAAAATGAGAAGCACGATCACTGCCAATGTCAGCGCGATGTTAAATACGAACAGCTTCGGGCGGGCAAGCTCGTTTATACCGGAATCCACAGTCTTCCCGTCTCCTCCTGCAAATAGGTTCCCCTCAAGCTACGCCAGCCGTCCGTTCAGGCCCGCGCCGCGGTTTTTCTCGATCACGCCGTTCGCCACGGCGACCGTCAGCGCCAGAATGATGCCACAGACCTGGATCGGCAGGATCGTCTGCCACAAGGCTCCCGCTTCGATGCCCAAAACCGTAGCCGCACGCATCGTCGGGCCTGCCCACGGCATCAGGTTTAAGACCCCCATCGCCAGGACACTGATGCGAAGCAGCGTGGTCGGTCGCATATGCATCTTTTTGTAAACGGGCAGCATGGCCGGGATCACAATACAAAACGTCGAAGCACCGCCGCCATCCAGATGTCCGATCAGGGCGATGACGCAGGTCATAACACAGACTCCGATTACATTATCCTTCACAAGCAGCATCAGTCTGCCGATGATGACATCAAACATACCCGCGTCGGTCATGATACCGAAATACAGAACGCTGAATACAAACAGCGCTGCGGTCGGACCGGTGCTCGAAAAGCCGCTCTTGATCAGTTTCGCAATGTCGTCCCAGGTATAGTACTTCCCCAGGACCAGAGCTGCCGCCAGCACCATCGGAAACACGATAAACGCAATGCTGGGCAGTGTTTTGCTTTTAAAAAGTGTGATTACAATAGCGATAATACAGGCAAATCCCAAACCGCCGACCAATACCTCTGACATCTTCTACTCTCCCCTTCTATCCTGAAATTCATATTCCCTGATCTGCCTTACCACGTCGATGACCGTACCGTCGCGCGCTTCGATGACGCCGACTGCCCGGTCTCCAAACTGTACCGGATCCGGCTCCCCTGCGATCGCATACGCCTTGTCGCGCAGCTCCTCGATCGTGCAGAACGGCAGCTCTACGTCCTTCATGCACTCGATCAGATCCTGCCTTTTCGGGTTGATCGCGATCCCGTATTCGGTGATGACCACGTCAACCGTTTCGCCCGGTGTCGTCACGGTCGTCACGGATGAACAGACGGCCGGAATCCGCCCCTGCAAGAGCGGCGTGAGTACGATCGTACACTTTGCGCCGGCTGCGGTATCCGGATGGCCTCCCTGTGCGCCCGTGATCACGCCGTCCGAGCCAACCACCACGTTGCAGTTAAAGTCCACATCCACCTCCAGAGAGGCCAGGATCACAAAATCCAGCTTATTGACATAGGCCCCCTTGTTAAACGGATTTGCATACTCCGAGGCGGAGATCTCGACGTGATTCGGATTGCTCTTGATCGACTCGATCGCGCCCATGTCAAAGTCCTGCGTGTCCACGAGCTTCCTGATCAGCCCCTTTGCCAGCAGCTCACACATCGGCGTCGTGATGCCGCCAAGCCCGAGTCCCATATGGATGCCCCGCTCCTCCATGATTTTTCCCAGTGAGATCGTGGAGGCGATCGAGGCGCCGCCGACCCCGGTCTGGTAGGAGAAGCCCTCCTTAAAATACGGTGTATTCATCACAAATTTCGTACAGTAATCGGCCATCATGAGCTTCCTCACGTCGGTCGTGGGCTTAGCTGCCCCTGTCGCGATCTTTTCTGGATTGCCGATCGCATCGACTACACACACATAATCCACGTTTACCATCGAAATGCTGGCCGGAATGTTCGGGAACGGAACCAAACAGTCTGTCACAGCCACCACATGATCTGCATACTCCGCATCCGCCATCGCATACGACAAAACGCCGCAGTCGCTCTTTCCGCCGTTCGCCCGCAGATTCCCGTATTCGTCCGCCGTCGGCGCCCCGATGAAAGCAATGTCAATGTGGACCTCTCCCGTCTCGATCGCGCGGACCCTACCGCCGTGGGACCGCATGATCGCCAGCGTTTGCAGCCGTCCCGCAGAGATCGCTTCGCCGATCCTCCCTCGCACGCCCGAGGACTGGATTCCCGTGATTGTACCGTCCTCTATGTAGGGGACGATCGCGTCATTCGCCTTGCCCAGGGAGCTCGCGCAGACCGTGATGCCCTTCACGCCCAGCCTGTGCACCTCCTCCATGACCATGTTGACGACATAATCGCCCTCGCGGAAATGATGATGGAACGAAAGCGTCATGCCGTCTTTAAGCCCGCATTTTTCCAACGCCTCCCGGATGCTCCCCACCAGCTTCTCGCGCTTCGGGTCGCAGAGCGCACGGACTCTCGGAGCCGCCTTTTTATACTCGTATCCGTCCAGGGCGTATGTACCCGCAAATGCCTGCTTCCCGGTCTCTCTTAAGATCTCCTCCGGGATCTCTCTCCCCACTGCGTTCCTCATCTTACAAATCCCCCTTATATCTGCCCGCGGCCTTCGCCATCGCCAGGGTCCTTTTTGCACCGTCATAGAAGGCGATGTCGATCATCTTGCCGTCCACGGTAAATACGCCGATGCCGCGCGCTTTCTTTTCGTCGATCTCCCGCACGACCTTCTCGGCGAAGATCACTTCCTTTTCGCTTGGGGTAAAAATCTCATGCACGACGGCAATCTGCCGCGGATTTACAAGCGATTTTCCGTCAAAGCCCATGCGCTTTATTAGCCTTGTCTCCTCGGCGAAGCCCTCCATATCGTCCAGGTTCGTGAACACGGTATCCCAGCACTGCACCTTCGCCGCGCGTGCCGCCATGATCATATGCTGTCTGGCCCCCATGAGCTCATCGCCCGTCCCGGTGATCGTGGTCTGCAGATCCTTTGTATAATCCCCGCCCGAAAGCGCGATTCCGATCAAACGCTCCGATGAACGGCAGATCTCAAGCGCGTTTAACACGCCCAGGCACGACTCGAGCGCGGCCATGAGAAGCGTGCTTCCCTCGGGTCTTGAAAACTCACGTTCTGCAGCAAGCACGTCTTCCTCAACCGTCCGCACATCCGCCGCCGATTCCGTTTTCGCGATGCGAATCGTATCTGCCCCGCCGGCCACACACACGCGGATGTCCTCCTTCCAGTGCGGCGTATCCAGGCCGTTGATGCGCACCACTCGTTCCACTCCGTGATAGTCGATCTCCTTCAGCGCATGAAACAAGGAAAAACGCGCCGCATCCTTTTGATTCTCGGCCACCGCGTCCTCTAAATCCAGCATGATCGAATCCGGTCCATAGATATAAGGATCCTTAATGAGTCCCGGCTTCTGGCAGTTCAAAAACATCATCGAACGCCGTAAACGCTTCTTATTTGGATGGATCACCGGATCACACCTCCCCATGGCAGATTTTCGTTCATTCCGTTTGACCGGTACACGGCACACTCGACCCGCGCCTTTAATGTGCAGTCAAGCGCCCCCTTGTCAAGAACTGCCACACGGGCATTTTTTACCCCCAGCCGTTCTAACGTCTCCAATACGACCTCTCGGATCCGCCTGCCATACTGATGGATCACACTGCTCTCCACTAAAAGCTCAATCCCGTCGCTGCCTGGCTCGACCGTCACCTGCGCGTCACTGGACTCCAGCGTCCCCGCCACCGCGGTTTTCTTTATCTCCATAGCCCCTGCCTCCTTTGGTTTTACTGTTTGCTGCCCTTACTATAGCATAAGAGAGGGCCCCCGGCCAATATATATCCGTCTATAACGCGTATAGGGAAAAACTTATAGGGAAAATGACAGAGAAGTTCGGGCAGGAAAGATTCTTCTGGGGAATTGCATATAGATTAAAGCGTTCTGTCAGAGTGGCATATTACGTTAAAAAAAGTGTGCGCTCTGCGCACACTCGCGCCGGAGTGACCTCACTTCGCACGAGGCCGTGCTTCGTTGGGGCAGGCCCCGCGGCTGCGACAGCAGCCATCTTCCTTTGCGCGTAGTGCGCATCCTCGCAGAGCGTTTTTTGTATCATAGGACGCACTTTCCTATGATATGAAAAGAAGGAGGCTAATCGCCCCCTCCCTCTTATTTCTCCGTATCATACACCTCTTTCGCCAGATTAAACGCCGCCCACGCATTCGGCCAGCCTGCATAAAACGCGGCGTGCGTGATCAGCTCTGCCATCTCCTCTTTCGTCACACCGTTCTTTTTCGCATTGGCAAGATGCGCCTGCATGGAGCTGTCAAAAATCCCCTTCGTCATCAGGATCGTTACCGTGATCATGCTCCGGTCCCGCAGGGAAAGCGCATCCTCCCTGGCCCAGACCTCTCCAAACAATACATCATCATTCAGCTCCGCAAATTTAGGCGCGAAATCACCCAGTCTCGTTCTTCCCGCCGTCTGTTTTTCCATCCTGTTTTCTCTCCTCTCATCTCTCTAATTTTTGATACGCCTCATCGTCTACCGGCTCCAGCCACTCACTCGCCGTCTCCTCCCCGGGAAGCTCCATCGCGATATGGGAAAACCACGAATCCGCCTTCGCCCCGTGCCAGTGTTTCACATTCGCCGGAATCACGATAACCGTCCCCGGCACAAGGCTCACCGCCTCCCTGCCTGCCTCCTGATACCAGCCCTCGCCCGCCGTACAGATCAAAAGCTGCCCGCCGCCGCTCGTGGCCCGGTGGATATGCCAATGATTCCGGCATCCCGGCTCAAACGTCACATTTGTGAGATGCACACCCGTCTTCGGCCCCGTCAAAGGATTCAAAAACGAATTCCCCACAAAAAACCGCCCAAACGCCTCATTCGGCTGCCCCTTACCAAACACATTCACCCGCGCAAACGTGGCCTCCTCTAAATACTTCATACGCCCGTCTCCTCCTTCAGACTCTTTCCTACCATTCTACACGCCTTTATCCCCCCTGTCCAATTCCTGTCATCTATACCCAGATATGCATTTTACGCATTTCTAAAAAGCCTTCCCCCGTTTTTTCACCGGCAGAGACTTAGAGCTTCCAGCAGCGAAGCCCGGCAAAAATGCCCTCTCCTCCCGGCCCGGACTATGCGGGCCTCCCTCCCCTCCTCCTTGCATTTTCCCCCCGCATATGCTATAGTAAACCCTGCAAACACGTCCCCAAAAAGGAGCCTGCCATGAATGAAAAACACATGCAGTACGTCCTGACTGTTTTAAAGGAAGGCAGCTTCACGGCCGCCGCCAGGAAGCTCTACGTCTCCCAGCCCTCCTTAAGCCAAGTCATCAAGGCGGCAGAGTCAAACCTGGGCACCCCCATCTTTGACCGTTTTTCCGATCCTTTGACCCTGACCCCGGCGGGTGCCCTGTACGTAGACGCGGCCAGGCAGATCACCGCCATCTCCACCAACCTCACCAAACGGATCGAGGAGCTGGGCAAGGAAGAATTCGGCATGATCCGTTTAGGCATCTCCGTCCAGCGCGGAATGGAGCTTCTGCCATACCTTTATCCGGACTTTCGGGCCCTCTATCCTCATGTAGAACTGAAGCTTGTCGAACTCGGCTCTGCCGCCATGGAGAGAAACGTCTTGGAAGGCGTTGTGGACATTGCGCTCTTAACCACCTCGCCCCGGCATGAAGCCCTCGTCTATGACCTGATCCAGGAGGAGACCCTTGTACTGCTCGTGAATAAACACTGCGCGCTTGCCTCACGCATCGCCGACAAAACCCCGATCGACATCATCGAAGCCAAGGAGGAAGCCTTTGTCTGCAGCCGGCACGGCCATTCGGTCCGGGCGATTCTTGATGCGCTGCTCGTCACAAGGGATCTAAAGCCCAAAATTGCCTTGGAAACCGTCAGCATCGAGGTCGGCAAACGTGTAACAGCCACGTCTCCCGTCGTCATGCCCTGTCCCGATTCCTATGCGGACGGCGGATTTTCTGAGGAAGCGCCCTATCACATATACCCGCTCTTAGGCGTCGAGACACCCAGACATTTTTATGCCTGCTACCGCCGCGATCTGTATCTTACCAAATATATGAAAGATTTTCTGGCACTTGTCCACGAAATCAAAAACCGGAGGGAGCCGCCCGCTCCGGACGCAGAAAGGAAGCAAACCCAACATGGCATTTGACGGAATCGTAATCGCAAACCTCGTGCATGATTTAAACGAAAAGCTGCTCTCGGCACGCATCTCCAAGATCGCACAGCCGGAAAAGGACGAGCTCTTATTCACAATAAAAGGAAATCGAGAGAACCTGCGCCTTTTAATCTCGGCCAACGCAAGCCTCCCGCTCCTCTATTTTACGGAAACCAACAAGCCAAGCCCCCTGACGGCCCCCAATTTCTGTATGCTTTTGCGAAAACACCTCGCAAACGGCCGTATCCTCTCGATCACCCAGCCGGGACTCGAACGCGTCATTCGCTTTGAAATCGAGCATCTTGACGAGATGGGCGATCTGAAACGCAAATATCTGATCGTTGAGCTCATGGGCAAGCACAGCAACATCATCTTCTGTGACGACAATGACATGATCTTAGACAGCATCAAGCACATCCCTGCTCAGATCAGCTCCGTCCGCGAGGTGCTGCCCGGACGCCCTTATTTTATCCCCAATCTCGGCGACAAGTGCGACCCCCTTACCATCCGTGAACCCGCCTTCATCGAGCGCCTTTTCGCCGCCCCGCAGCCGCTCGCAAAGGCCCTCTATCTGAATCTCACAGGCTTAAGCCCCGCCTCCGCAGCCGAGCTCTGCCATCTGGCTTCCATAGACGGGGACCTTCCCGCCAAGGAATACAGCCCGGCCGCGCTTACCCACCTCTACCATGCCCTCACCTGGGTCATGGACGACGTACGGGAGGGGAAATTCTCGCCAAACATTGTCTACCGGGACGGCGTGCCAGTGGAATTTTCCTCTGTCCCGCTGACCATGATGGAGGGTGATTCTTACAAAAGCGTCTCCTTTGAGAGCATCAGCCGACTTTTGGAACACTACTACGCCGAAAAAAGCACGGTTTCCCGCATCCATCAAAAATCTACGGATTTGAGAAAGATCCTGTCCAATGCCTTAGAACGCAGCAGCCGCAAGCTCGATCTCCAGTTAAAGCAGTTAAAGGATACGGAAAAACGGGAAAAATTCAAGCTCTACGGCGAGCTTCTGAATGCCTACGGCTACGGCCTTGCCGAAGGAGAAACATCGTTTACCTGTCTGAATTACTATGACAATACGGAAATCACGATTCCTCTTGACCCGCAGCTTTCCGCGCAGGAGAACGCAAAAAAATATTTTGACAAATACAACAAACAGAAACGCACCTTCGAGGCCGTGACGGCACAGCTCGCCCAGACGCAGGCCGAGCTGTCGCATCTGGAATCCATCAGCACCGCCATGGACATTGCCAGACTCGAGGAAGACCTGGTACAGATCAAGGAGGAGCTGACCGAATACGGCTATATAAGACGCCGCAATACCGGCGGTAAAAAGCCGAAGATCACGAGCCGCCCCTTCCACTACCTCTCCTCCGACGGTTTCCATATTTATGTGGGCAAAAACAATTACCAGAATGAGGAGCTGACCTTCAGGCTCGCCTCCGGCAGCGACTGGTGGTTCCATGCCAAGGGGATCCCCGGCTCCCATGTGATCGTAAAAGCCGAGGGAAAGGCTCTCCCGGACCGGGCCTTCGAGGAAGCCGGCGCGCTGGCCGCCTACTACTCCAAGGGACGCCAGAATGAGAAGGTCGAGATCGACTATATCCAGAGGCGCGCGCTCAAAAAGGTCCCCGGCGCCGCTCCTGGCTTCGTCGTCTATCATGAAAACTACTCGCTGATGGCCATACCGCGGATTCCGGTGCCGGAGGTAAAATAGCAGAGCGGCTTACCTCCCGCCGGCCTGATACAAAAGTGCATTCATGACCGCGGCCGCCACATTGCTGCCGCCCCTTCTTCCGCGCGCCACGATCGCCGGAAGCCCGCTTCTTTCCAGAAGCTCCTTTGCCTCCACCACATTGACAAAGCCCACCGGTACCCCGATGACAAAGCCGGGCCGGATTTTTCCTTCCTCATGCAATTCATACAAGCGCATCAATGCCGTCGGCGCGTTTCCCACCACGTAGATACAGTCGGGATACAAACCGGCGGCCTTGTCCACACTCACGGCCGACCGCGTCATCCGGCTCTCCCTCGCCCGTTCTGCCACATCTGCGTCTCCGATGAAGCAATGCACCTCGCTCCCAAGTCGCGCCGCCGCACGCTTATTGATCCCGGAGGCGGCCATCGTCGTATCCGTCACAATCGGCAGACCGCGCCGCAGGCATTCCCTGGCTCTATCCAGTACTCCCGGCGTAAAAAAAAGAGTCTCCCGATATGAAAAATCCGCCGTCGCATGGATCACGCGGCTCAATACCGAAAGCTGATCCGCCGGACAGTTCTCCACAAACTCCCGCCCCAGCTCCTCCCTTATGATCGCCAGGCTCCGCTCCTCAATCTTTTCCGGCTCCGCCGCATAAAAGGAGACGCCTGTCCGCGCCTTCAGCTCCTCTGTCCAGCTCATATGTGAACCTCTCCCCTTTTCGAATCTCGTTTTCTGTAACATCTGCTCGCTTTTCCACGTTTTACCCAAAGGGCATGATGTCGTATGATCAGAGCAGCAAGTGACTCCGCCTCGCCGTAACGCCAGGTGCCGGCGGGACTCGTAAACGTTTCCTGTCTTCTTATGCTCACCGTTCCCGGTTCAGAATCCCGTAAATCAGCTCCATGTCCAGATTGTCCCGCAGGATGCGAGCCAGTTTCTCATACTGCATTTCCTTATACGCCGCCACGTTCCCAAACCCCGGTTCCGAGCAGAGATTTCCCGGGACTTTCCTTCCCTTTGTCAGACGCTTCCACAAAATCCTCTGCATCTCCTCCGAGTCAAACACGCCATGTACGTACGTCCCATATACGTTCCCGAGGACGCAGCCATCCTCCTTTTTTGCCTCCCCGTCTTCGATTCCGGCAAACGGCACACCGCCCGTACGCACGGTCTCTCCCATGTGGATCTCATATCCGGCCAGCCGGGCCCCAAAAAAGCCCGTTGCGCATCCGGTTATCCGGGTCCGTGTCTTTTCTTTGGCAAAGCGTGTCTGCACCGGCAAAAGCCCCATGCCCCGCATCCTGCCGCCCTCCTCGACGCCGTCGGGGTCCTCCAGAGATTCCCCCAGCATCTGAAACCCGCCGCAGACACCAAAAATCATGGCGTCCTGCTCCCGTTTCACGATCGCCTCCTCCAGCCCGCTCTCTCTCAGCCAACGCAGATCCCCCATCGTATTTTTTGAGCCGGGCAGAATGATCAGATCTGCCCGGACGAGCTCCTCGGGCCTCGTCACATAGGAAAATTCCGCTCCGGGCAGCCGTTCCAATACATTGAAGTCCGTAAAATTAGACATCCTGGGGAGATGCACGACTGCGATCCGAAATGCGGCCGGCTCCGGTTTGCCGGGCCGGTCTGCATCTTCAGACACGCCCGAAAGCCTGAGTCCGCTCCCTTTTTGCCCACGGTACCCTGGCTCAAGCCGCCCGGCCAGGCTGTCCTCGTCGTCAAGATCTACATCCATATAGGGGAGGACTCCGGCGACCGGAATCGCGATTCGATCATAAAGCATCGAAAGCCCGGGCTTCAAAAGCTCCTTGTCCCCCCGGAATTTATTGATTAGAAACGCCTTAATCCGCTCCCTCTCTGCCCCGGAAAGAAGCGCCACTGTTCCGTAGAGCTGCGCAAACACGCCGCCCCGGTCTATGTCCCCCACCATAAGGACCGGCGCATCCACTGCCTCGGCGAGCCCCATGTTCACGAGATCATGGTCCCGCAGATTGATCTCTGCCGGGCTCCCGGCCCCCTCGATCACGATCACATCAAATTGCCCGGCCAGCCCCCTAAACGCCTGCAGGACTTTCGGCATCAGCGTCTTCTTCATCCGGTAGTACTCTGCCGCCGAAAAATTCCCGTATGCCTCACCGTTTACGATAAGCTGCGATCCCATATGGGAGGTCGGCTTTAACAGGATCGGATTCATCGAAACCTCCGGCCGGACCCCGGCTGCCTCCGCCTGCACAACCTGCGCCCGCCCCATCTCAAGGCCGTCATCCGTGATGTACGAATTTAAAGCCATATTCTGAGACTTAAACGGTGCCACCGTATACCCGTCCTGTCTGAAAATCCGGCAGAGCCCTGCCGCAATCAAGCTCTTTCCCGCATTTGACATGGTTCCCTGTATCATGATTGTCTTTGCCATTGTTATCTTCTTCTCCTGTAAAAACAGCTCGTCGAGATGCCTGTCCGGCAAGCCGGAGGCTATAAAAGCAGCTTATCGTAGGCAAGCTTTCCGCTTCCTTGAAAAGAGGTAACACCGCATTGTGTAAAACCATTCTTTGACAGGATATGCTGCATCCGTTTGTTTGGAAAATCCGTATCTGCACGGATATATGAAATGTCATTGTCCAGGCAAAGTTTCTCGATCAGCGAAAAGTCCGTATCTACCAGTCCGATCCCTCTGAATTTCCCGCCAAAGGCCATACGGTGTACAACGGCATATCTCTGTTCGGATCTCCACTTGCCCTCAATGTCCGCATAAGCGGGTTCTCCCGAAAAATCAATGCACATATATCCGGCAATGATGCCGTCTGCTATCAGCACATATCCGATATCCGCTGCCACGTCCTTACGGATTATGTCAATATTCGGATATTCTTTTGTCCATTGAATGAATCCCTGCTCCCTTTGAAACTGCCGCCCTTCGTCGATGATCTGATTGCACAATTCCACCTCATCAGGTTTGGCCAACTCTAATGTATACATTCGATTTCCTCCTTAAAATCCCGATTGATTATTCCGATTCTACCACAGGCAGCCGGCTTCATTCAATCGTTTTCACGAAACCGCCGCGGCTCTCCCCTTCGTCTGAACGGATATGGAATTCACTGGCAGACCGGCAAGAACTCAATGAAAAGCTCAAACGCGATCGCCAGGATTACGGCCGATAACGCCGTCCCGTACATAAGGAGGTTCGCCCGCCTTATATCCTCCGCTTCTACCGGGCGCAGATCATCACCGATCGTTTCCTTTTTATACAGCGTTCCGAAATAGTATGCATCCCCCGCCAGCATAACGCCCAGCGCTCCGGCACAAACCGACTCCGTCTGCGCCGAATTGGGGCTCGCATGCTTCAGACGATCCCGCATAAAAACCCGCGCCGCATGTTTCCAGTCGAATCCCAAAAGCCAGGAAGCAAGCAGCATGAGCAGGGCCGAAAGCCGGGCTGGGATAAAATTAAGCACATCGTCGAGCCGGGCCGCAAAGCGGCCAAAGTACAGATAACGCGCATTTTTATAGCCCACCATCGAATCCATCGTATTGACCGCCTTATACAGCCAGCCCAGCACCGGGCCGCCGAGCGCCAGATAAAAAAGCGGGGCCACCACTCCATCGGAGGTATTCTCCGCCACTGTCTCCACCGCCGCCCGGGCCACGCCGGAGGCGGAAAGATTCTTTGTATCACGCCCCACGATCCTGGAAACCGCCCGCCTTGCCTCACAAAGTTCCCCGGCCGCGAGCGCATGATACACCCGCATGCTTTCCGTCTTCAAATCCCTCACGGCCAGCAGGAAATAGCAGCAAAGCGTCTCAACGGCAAACCGAAGCACCGGCGACACCAGGCCGGCCAAAGCCAGGATAAACCAGACGGCCGCCGCCGTGATCACACAGGCAAAAACGCTCAGGCAGGCACCGCGGAAAAAAAGCCCCCACTCGTTCCCGCTTTCTGCTGTCGGATACAGCCGGCTCTCCAGCCCTGCAATCAGGCTCCCGATCAAACGTACCGGATGGAACCGGTACTCCGGATCCCCCAAAACCTGATCCAGAAGGAAGCCGCACACGATCGCCGCTGTCAGCATACCTCTGTTCATCCTTTTATCTCCCGTTCCAATACCGAGACCCTAAACGGGCGAAGAAGCGCCGCTCCCCTGCCACCCGGCCCAAAGCTGGCCGCCTCTGCCGTATAACCACCGCCGTTTTCCACCTGCCAGCAGAAATAATCCCGCCGCGGCACAGCAAACCGCTCCATCACCGTCATAATTGTCCCTCCATGGATTACAAATGCCAAAACCGCATCCGGCCGCGTCTGTTTTTTCACAGTCTCCTCCCGCAGGATCGAAAAAAACGTGTCCGCACAGCGTTTCTTAAATGCTGCCACAGTCTCCCCGCCCGGGAAACCGGCTACTCCGCCCGAATCCAGAAATCGCTGATACTCTGCGTCCCCGGAAAGCTCTTGGTAATTTTTATACTCAAACCGCCCGAAATCACACTCCGCAAACCCGTTTACAGCCGTCAGACAGCAATCTGGAAACAAAATTTCTGCCGTTTCCCGGCATCTGGCCATTGGGCTTATGTAAACCTTGAATCCGTTTCCCGCCAGCCTTGTGAAGGCACTCTGCCATTCTTTTGCCGCCGCCAAAAGCGCTCGGCGCGCCTCGTTTGTCAAAGGCTCATCCGTTCTTCTCCCCACATACCGCTGTTCTAGGTTCCCCGCAGTCTCCCCATGCCTGAGAAGCAAGATCCGCATATCGTTTCCTCCACATTTTTGAAGATCACTTCCGGAAGCCAATCTACGAGATCAGGCACTCATACATCGCCTGTGACAATACGATTCCCAGCTCGCAGACCTGCGTACAATACCCGGCCAGATCACCTGTGATCCCGCCAAACTCCTTAAGCATGACATGCCGGCAGTAAAATCCCGCCGCCGCAGAGGCAAAAAGTGCAAAGACGGCCCGCAGAGGAGCGCATACGAGCATCAGAAATGCAGCCGCCGCGATATATCCGGTCATGACCCATACGGTTCCCCGTGCGTCAGTTCCCTTAATAAAATCCGCCAGCATCCCTTTTTCCCGTGCTCCCGGAAGCGATGCCACCAGAAGGCCGCAGACCGCCCGCGAAAGGGCAAAACCCGCCGCTGTCACGATCGCCCCGCGAAAGAACAGCCTCGTGCATGCGCCGTAATACAAGATCAAATACATGCAGCCCCCTATAACCGCAAACGCTCCCACATGGGAATCCTTTAAGATTTCCAGCTTTCTTCCACGGTCCCCGTTTGAAGCCCGCGCGTCAAAGGTGTCAAGCAGGCCGTCCATGTGGATGCCTCCGGTCACAAAAAGCGGAACGGCCGTTAAAACCGCCCCGCCAAAGCTTCCTGCCATCCGCTCTCCTGCAAAAAGCAGGAAGGACAACCAAAAAAACGCCCCCACGACTACACCTACGAGCGGAAAAAACCACATGGCACGCTTCCTGTCCTTCTCCTCCCACAGGAAAACAGGCATCGGCAGCCTGGAGTACATGGAGAATGCGATTATGAGTGCTTTCATACCATGCCTCCCGCGGCCTCGTAATCCAGATAGGGTTCCACTTCAATCTCCTGGAATGTACTCATCTGCTCATATACATCCACACCCATCAAAAGCAGAGGAAGCAGTGCCACCGCCCCGCTGCCCTCGCCTAAATGCATGTCAAGCTGCAGCGGCGCCGTCATATCCAGTGCATCCAGCACTGCCCGGCTCGCCGTTTCGGATGAAACATGTGACGGAAACAGAAAGTCCCGGACCAACGGATTCATACATACGGCACAGAGCGCTGCCGTTGACGAAATAAAACCGTCCATCACCACCGGAAGCCGGTAAACGGCCCCGCCCAAAAACACGCCGGCCATGCCGGCCAGATCAAAGCCTCCCAGCTCCGCAAGCAGCGCACACACATGAAAGATCCGCTTGGCACACTCCGGCTTTTCAGCCGGTTCCGCCAGCCATGCATACGAGGCGTACTCCGGATGCGCCTCATAAAACCGGCCCACTGCCGCCGCTACAGCCGCCTTTTTCTTCTCAAAAGCCGCCTCCGAAAGCCCGGCGCCCTTTCCTGTGACCTCCTTTGGAGAAAGTCCCGTGAGAACGGAGCCAACCGCGCTGCTGGGCGTCGTGTTGCCGATTCCCATCTCCCCAACCGCGAGGATCCCGTACCCCCGCTCCTTTAAATCGCGAACCAGAAACAGGCCGGCAAGCAGCGCCTTTAGGCACTCCTCCATACTCATAGCCGCCTCCCGGACGATGTTTTTGCTGCCCTCTGCCACCTTACGGTTTAACATGACAAACGGCTGCGGCCTCCCATTCGGAAAAGAGGGCCCCAGCATACCGATGTCTACCGGAAATATATCCGTCCCTGAACGGCGGCACAGGATCGACGTAGACGTCTGGTTCCGCGTAAAATTCTCCGCTACGATCCGTGTCACCTCCTGCCCCGTCTGGCTCACGCCCTCACGGACGACGCCATGGTCCGCACACATGACCACAAGCGCCGGACGGTTCAGGCTCACATGCCGCGCATCTCCGGTAATCCCAGCCGCCCTTACAACCGCCTCCTCAAGAAATCCCAGACTTCCGATCGGCTTTGCCAACGAATTCCAGCGCGTCCTCGCATCCTCCATCGCCGCCCGGTCTGCCGGGCAGATCCCATCCAAAAGCTCCAAAAGCCGTTCTCTCATATCCGATTCCTCCATTCTGCCGCCTTGCGCAAAAAATTGCATGGTTCATATCCGTAAAAATACAGATGCGGGAACCCCGCATACAAACTCTCGGTCATATATCCGCAGTCCCAGCTTCGGCCGCCCAACGGCTTTTTAAAACAGAACGCATCTCCGTTCTCTGCACAATCCCAATAATGGAATTCATGCGCCGCAAATTTTGTCCCGGCCTCCCCTAAAAGCCCGTTCCTGTTTGCCGTCATGGTGCCGTAGCCGAACCGCCCGAGCCGTCCGCTGTTTTTTCCCTCTCCCGTAAGCACGCCGGCCATTGGGAAACGCTGTCCCTGTTCGTCCCAAAGCGCCTCCTTCAGATACAGGTAGCCGCCGCACTCCGCCAAACACGGAAGCCCCGATTGAACCGCCAGGCGGATACTCTCCCTCATGCTTATATTTTCGGAAAGCTCCCGCGCATACAGCTCCGGATAGCCGCCGCCCAGATACAGGCCGTCACACTCTCCCGGAAGCTCCTGATCCTGAAGCGGCGAAAAAAACAAGAGGCGTGCTCCCATGCGTTCCAGCGTCTCCAGGTTATCCTCATAATAAAAACAAAACGCCTCATCCCTTGCAACCGCGATCACCGGCTCTTTCTGTATCCGAAAGACCTCGCGCAAAGCCCATGAAAGCGGCCCAGCCTCCTTTGCAATCGAGAAAAGCCCTTCCAAGTCAATCCCGGGCCGCAGCGTTTTCGCCATACGGTTGATTTTTTTTTGAAATTCCGGTATCTCTCCCGGCAGGATGAGCCCGAGATGACGACTCTCCAGCACAATGTCAGAAAGCTTTGGCAGAAAGCCGACGGCCCTGATCCCGAGCTCTGTTTCCACCCGTTCCTTAAGCCCCGGAAACAGTGCCGGGGAAAGACGGTTAAAAATAACGCCCCGTACCATACTCTCCGGGCGATACTCCAAAAACCCTTTTAAAGCCGCCAGAGCCGAAAGGCTGCGTTTCGAGGCATCCATGATAAGCACCACCGGTATCCCCAGGCACCGCGCCGTCTCATAGGAGCTTGCGCGCTCCGACAGCCCGCCGAGCCCGTCATAATACCCCATAACCCCCTCGACGACACCGACCTGGCGTCCCTCTTTCGCCCCTTTGGCATGCCTACCCATCAAAAAACGCAGTGCATTTTCATCCGAAAAGAATCCATCCAGATTGTAAGACGGACGCCCCAAAACCGCTTGGTGATACATCGGATCAATGTAATCCGGCCCGCATTTAAACGCCTGCACAAAAATCCCTTCACTCTGAAACATGGCAAGCAGCGCACAGGTAAGCAGCGTCTTCCCCTGCCCGCTCCCCTCAGCCGCCAGCATGAATCTTGGAAAATCTGCCTGGGCCATTTCGACCGCCTCCTTTATTACCTCCTAAAACAGATACGGGAAACGCCAGGGACCGGGAAAACAATCCATGGCGTTTTTTGAACTATTTCTTTTTCAATAGAGCCTTGCATTTCCACTGCTCTGTCTCCGCAGTTTCCAGCACCGACACAGCCTGCTTGGCCGGTATCCCCATGTTTTATTGCACACGGCCGAAATATCTTTCGTTTATTTTATCACAGCTTTCCCGAAGCGTCCATTTCTTTTTTGATCCAGTGAACTGGCTTTAAATGTGTGTGTGTCGCTGTCTACATAATTTCAATCCACACCGCCCCTAAAGGCGGTGACCTTTGTTGATCATCTCCGTCCCAACGGTCCTCCGATTTCAATCCACACCGCCCCTAAAGGCGGTGACCTCGTCCATTCTTTCTCCTTTCTTGGTCCCAGGCAATTTCAATCCACACCGCCCCTAAAGGCGGTGACAGCGCATGCGCAGATCCGAACGCGTGGAAGGAAAATTTCAATCCACACCGCCCCTAAAGGCGGTGACCACAGGATTAATCACTGAAATTACCGATTTTAACATTTCAATCCACACCGCCCCTAAAGGCGGTGACTAGGCATACTTGGAAACTCTGAAATGCGTGAAATATTTCAATCCACACCGCCCCTAAAGGCGGTGACCTACAGATGTGGATAAGATGTATTTGGACTTACAATTTCAATCCACACCGCCCCTAAAGGCGGTGACAAAGACTGGCTCTGGCGGCTGGTACTACCTGGAGATTTCAATCCACACCGCCCCTAAAGGCGGTGACAGCGGCAGCTCACGAATAATGCAAGGTGGGCGGCATTTCAATCCACACCGCCCCTAAAGGCGGTGACAAATGCATATTCGTTCTGATGTTTACATAAGAGCATTTCAATCCACACCGCCCCTAAAGGCGGTGACAGCAATTTTGAACAGAAAATAATTATATTTTATTATTTTTTTATAAAAACTACATCATATTTTATCCTGTAATAAATCATATTGCTAAATCCGCATAAAAATCCCACCTCTTTTCTGGTGCGAATCTTCCAATGAATATATGTCCACTTAAGATCCGCACACTAAAATAAGCACTCGTTCTATCCACCCCGCCTGTTCCCGCCTGATGCCTTAGCCCTATCAAAAAATCAAAGGCTTTTGCACGTCAATGCCTTTACTGATTCCAACCCGCTCAACTTTTGCTTTTCTCTCGTTTCCCAGGTAATAGAATCTCAAACTGTCTGTGGTTCCGTCTATTATCTCACTCAGTAAAGCTTTTAGCTGTAAACATTGCCCTGTGTCCAATACACATTCAAATACAGAATTTTGAACTCTTGTACCGTAGTTCACACACTGTTTGGCTACTTTTCTCAACCTTGCCTTTCCCGCAGATGTCTCCGTATTTACATCATACGTAATCAATACCAGCATGTCCGCCTCCTACTTCCAAAAAAACGGTGGATATTCATCAAGTTCCCCTCTCAGATATCTTGCAAGCAGCATAGCCTGTGCGAATGGAACCATTCCCCATTCAACCTTTTCGCCCAGGAACGGATGCGTGATAACGCCCTTTTTCCTATCCTGCCATTCAATAAGAAATTCCCTGCGGGCCTTGTCATTGAATATAACCGCACCATTTTCTTTTTGAATGAACTCTTTCTTCGTAACCATTCTTTTATTGATTAAAGTCAGAACAAAGCGATCCGCAAAAACCGGTCTCAGTTCCTCGATCAGATCCAATGCAAGAGAAGCCCTCCCCGGTCGATCCGTATGCATGAACCCCACATATGGATCCAGTCCGACTGCCTCCAGTGCAGACGCCATCATGCTCGTCAGCAATGTATACGCAAACGACAGCATTGCATTTATATTGTCCAAAGGGGGCCTTTTGTTTCTTCCTGAAAATACAAAATCTTTTTTCTGCTGCAAAATGAGCTGATCCAATACGCCAAAATAAATACTTGCGGCCTCCCCTTCGTAGCCTCTAAGCTGCGACATGTCAGAGCAGTTCTCTATATTTTGTAAAGAATTCTGCAAAAATGAAGAAGCACGCTCCAACCGTTCCACATCTACCTGAAGTTTATGGTCCCTGACCGCTCGCTCAACTACCCAGCGCGTATTATATACCTTGCCAAGAATGCAGTTCTTTGCAATGTTTAACGCTTTATCTTTGTCATTGGAAGCCTCATACTGCTGTTTCCGCAGCAGCACATTTCCACGTACCTTACCCATTATTCTGGCCAAAAATCTTCCCTGCGGCGTTAAAAAGCATAAAGAAACATTCCGATCGGCACAGGCCCCCATCAAGGCCGGGCTTACGCCTCTGTAGCCAAATGATACGATTCCCTCCAGATTATGCAGAGGAACTCTCCCTATTTCTTTTTCCTGCTCGAAAACCACCACATTTTCTCCATCTAAGGATAAATAGCTGTCCTGTGATGTCACATATAATACATTGAGCAGTTTTTTCATTCTCCCTCCTCCGTGATCGTCTTATAAATGTAGCTCCTAACTGAGGCCGTTTTTCCAAGCTTAGGCATACAGATTTCTTTTAAAGAACAGGCATTACAGCCTTTCGTCCACCTTACTTTGGGCGTATACCGCCTGTTATAAAGCTGGTGCATTTCTTCAAAACATTGCCTTACCTTGTCTTTTCGCTCCTCTGAAAACAAAATTTCCTCTCTCCTCCGGGTTTCTCCATAGAAAATTGCTCCTTTCTCAATCTCCGTCGAGAGCATTTCTTCTAAACAAATGGCCTGCGCCGTGAGCTGCAGAATGTCGATTTCCGTATCCTTCGGTTTTCCTTTTTTATACTCTACCGGGTAGACCTGGTATCGGCCTCTATGTCCATGGAGAGAAATTCCTTCCTCCACTTTTTTAAACTCTACAATATCACATTCACCACTTATCCCAAGTTCCCTTGAAAATACAGGCATTGCTCTGCTGATGATAAGATCATTTCTTTTTTCATTAAAATAAGGATCATGCGCATTTTTATGAATCAGTTCTCCTGCAACTGTATATTCATTTTCCGCCCATTGCTGCTCAATATGTATCAGTGCCCATTGTCTTCTGCAATACGCAAAATGCTGGATTCCGGAGAGCAGTAAGAAGTCTTCTTCCTTATACTCCATCATATTTTTCTTATAACCGAAACAGATTCCGGAATCCGTTCCTCACAAATTTTGACCGAATAATCCTTATACTGTCTCGGATAAAGCACCCCTGCATTCCGCGTTACCTCAACAGCATCAAACAGCTTATATGCTGGGCAGTCCCCGAGCTCTTTACTGTGTTTAAATACGATCAGCTCTCTCACTGCCATTTTGCCTCTTGCAGCAGAATGATCAATTTCAAACATATTGATGATGGCTTCCCACAAAAGCTCCAAATCATCCTCCGAAAATCCGGTTACCTTTTTCGCCAGGTTCGCTGAAATATATCCTTCCGCCCTATATAAAGCATACGGAATGATACTCTTTCTTCCCATTTCTGTATTCTTTTTTTCAGCGTCATCCTCCTTGGTGATTGCTACACGGGTAATGGTTATCTCCTGGCTTATAATCGGGTCAATACTCCTCGCAAACCCAATCTGAACCGGGCCGCGAACCTGTCCGCAGTTTAGCGATGCTTTCACAAATGTTGTCATTACTGCACCAAATGTACGAATGTCAAAAAAGTTTTGACACATAAAATCCCGTATCTTCACATCCACATCCGGGTCTTTTTTCTTTAATTCTTTAATCTTCTTATCATCTGTGTCCAAAGCCTCATAGGCCATGGCGTCGCTTCTGTTTAGCGGTATATTTTCCTTAATATAGATCTTATATCCCGCCGCCTCCTCCTTAACTGTCTGCACATAATTCCGAATCTTCCGTTTTAAACATACATCCGTCACAATTCCATAGCCGCTTTCGGGATCAATTCTTGGCAGATTTCCTGCATCGGGATCCCCATTCGGATTTCCATTCTCCACATCAAACAAGATCACAAATTCATATCGGTTTTTGATTGCTTCTCCCATCCTCATTCTTTCTCCTCCGTTTTCTTTTCATATCTTTTTTGGGTTTGGTGGTAATATCCCAGGATAAACATCCCCTGTTCTTCTAAAGACAATCTTTTGGGATATGCAGATTGTGCTCCTTCCGGAATCTCCAGCTTTTCCTGCAGACTGCCCAATATTTTTTCATAATATATTTGTTTTCCCCTGCTCTCCATCTTCCTTATATGGCTGTTTTTCAGCTTGAACAAAATCGGAAAAACAGATGCAGGAGCAGCACAGGCAGCATTAAAATACCGGTCCTTAATCGTAGCGTTGATTCCCGGATTTGCTTCCTCCTGAACCGCCTCCAGCACCGCAAACTCTCTCCCTAATAGATAGGCTGTATTCGTACTATTCTCATTTAACGCCATCGTTATCTCCTCCTCAGCCTCATTTCCGTTTCGCAGCAGATACGCCTTGATGATTGCCACACGGCCTCTTGTTATCTTATAAATTTTTTGATCCTTGTCATCCTGCTCGGCGCGTATCCTGCCCAAAACCGCATGGTAAAAAGAAACCGGATATCTTCCTCCGGACAGGATAGAGCGGTAAACCGACGCCGCCATATGGGAGACCGGCTTTTTATCGGTCGTTTTTTTATTTACCGTCTCCTTCAGCATACGCTGCAGGCCATAATAAACCGTTGTTTCTGTCTCGGGTCCCACCAGTTCCATGCGGTCGTAATGCGCCTTGATCCGCTGTAAAAGCTCACCCAATCTGTCTGCATAAAAGAAACGCACCGACAGTCTCGCCGCATTGGGAGACAATCCCAAGACATAGAAGCGCTGCTCTGGTGAAATTTCATTCTCAACCCCCGGTATATAAATGGGTCTTCCGGCCTCTAAATTTTTAAAAACACCGTCTACAATCTCACGATTGTCGGTTGTCGGTTCCAAAGAACCGGCGAATACATCCTGACAGGCCGTACTCCCATCCTCCGACCAGTATACGACCGTGATATCCCCGATTGTTGTAACATGTTTTTTATCCGCTAAAAGAGTGTTTAAAGCAGTCGTATACGCGTACATGGCATAATTGCCGACCGGAGCATTAAAGCTTTGCTCCTTCCCATACGACTCGAACGCCGGGGCATTAAAGGAGACAAGTGCCGCTCCGGCAGACTGCGCTCCGGGAACTCCCTTTATATTTCTGTGAATCCTGGACACGGATGTTTTTTGTCCCGTTACAAGGCAGACCCCTTCCGAGCCCTCCATTGTTTTTTCATAATAATGTTCCCAAGCCAGCATGACTTCCTGATCATCATGTACATACTTGCCTTCTACCCAAAAAACCAGATTGCCACCGGCGAGAATCCCATCCAATTCCTCAAATAAAGCCGGATGTTCCATGGCCTCCTCCGGCTTCCATGTCTCAAAAAATTTCTTCGCGGCATTTGCTGCCGGAGAATCTGCCGCACGCAAAACCCCCAAATGCTTTTCCTTCGCGCATTGAAAGCATTCTTCTACACGCTCTGGCTTCCCTTTATTGTCCACACCGAGAAAATACCCGGAATGATCGCACAGAAAATTCGAGATCGTACCGGAAGACCGGGTTACTCGCTCCGGAACCACCAAAACCTGTGGCTCCCAAACCGATTTTTTCCCTTTTTCCCGTTCTATCTTTACAGGCAGTACACGTTTTAATTCCCCGTCATTCGATAACTCCAATGCATAGGAAACTTTTTCCTTGCACCAGCCCGGGCCTGTGATCTTCCCTTTCTCTGCCAGGGTCTCATAATACCGAACCAGAGACTGTAAAATCATCGAACCACCTCACAATTTCTCAAATCCAGAACCCCGTTTTTCAAAACGGCCCGGAAAAACATGGGCCGGATCTCCTCCGGATTCGAATAGTCAAAATCGTACAGCATATATCCCAGATCTTTTTCTGTCCCTTCATATGCCGTATCAACACAGTCGCCCAGAAACGCCTCGAAATGGGCCGGAAATTCCCTGCATCCAAAATACGGCATGTGGTAGCACTCCCCCCTGTTTAACCTCCGCATGATGATGTCTTTAAATTTTCCGGGATTGTCGCCGGCTTCTGCACGGTCAGTCATTTCGAAATGCGCCTCTATCACATAGTCAACGTCGTAAAGAAGCGTCGAAGCCCTCTGCACAATGTCCTCCTTCGTACTGATATACAGTGTTTTTTTCCCTCCGTTCATTGCCTGAAGTGCATTCGCCGCCGATACCTTGCTCTTTACTTCGTTCCTGCGGATACTGGTAAATTGAATCGGTTTTCTGACATAAATATGGTCGATTCTCCACTTAAGACCCGGATGCCAGTAAATCGCTTCCAGGATTCCTCTGGCCGCAGACGGCGTCATCACGTCATAGCTGCAGCGTTCTACCTTCATCTCTGGTCTGGAAAACAGTGCAAAATCGCCCCAGACATGTACACGTACACCATGTCCCATTTCCGTCTTCTCCTTTCTCTCCTTTTCTCATCCCAAAAATATGGCGTCTCCTCTCTCGGCCCGAATTTCCAGCCCCCTTTCTTCCGTATATAAATCGCGGTTCCGTAAAAGATAAAAATTCATGGGAAGCGCCTCCAGTTCCCCGGCCCCATTCATTTTTTCGAAATCCGTTTCATAGATGTTTATGCAGTATTGCCCCGCATCCCTCACCAATTTCCTGGAACATTCTCCCCATCGGATGCGCGCTGCAATCGCTTCCGCCTCCGGTTCCTTTTGGATCAGAATCGTCTTCGTTGCCGCCTCGATCAGCTTGAATTCCCTCGCCACCGATGCAAACGGAAAGCTCTGAGAGCGTCTCCCGTCTTCAAACCGCTCTATGATCTTTTTACTGTCAAGCCCCTCTCCCTTCAGCGTGTACAGCCTCTTAAAATACTCGTCGATCGCTTCCAGAGAACTGACATCCTCATAGCATTCCGCCACCTGTGCCGCAACCTGAATTGGTAGCTTTAAAGACCGCGGAAGATGTATCTCCTCGGATTTCACAAATGTAAAAATATGGGTCAGACAATCACCAGCCGGCCTTTTTCCTTCTCTGTTGCAGCGTCCTGCCGCCTGAATCACAGAATCGATCCCGGCAAGTTCCCGATATACCGTTAAAAAATCGAAATCCACACCTGCCTCAACAAGACTTGTAGCGATCAGGCGGCATGTATCCCCTTTTTTCAGATGCTCCCTTATGGTTTTTAATACCTCTTTTCTATGTTTGGGATACATCAGCGTAGATAAGTGAAACGTATTTTCTTCCTCTTTTAGAGCCTCATAGATTCTTTGTGCACTTTTCCTGGTATTCAGAATACAGAGAACCTGTCTCTCCGCCCGTAGCCGTTCCAACAGTTGTTCCTCTGACACACTTTTGTCCTGCACCAGGGAGGTACGCTTAAAAAACGCATACTGTTCCTCTCTGTCCAGGCATATCTCCTTTATGTCCATCTGCACCGGAAAAAAAGGTGTCAGATGCGGCTGCGTCGCCGTACAAAGGACTGCCGTACAATGATAATTATATACCAGTTCACTGATTGCCTGGATACAGGGCTTTAAATACGGAGTCGGGAGCATCTGTGCCTCGTCAAAAATGAGTACACTTTTTGCAATATTATGTAATTTCCTGCATTTTGATGTTTTACATGCAAATAAAGATTCAAAAAACTGGACGTTTGTAGTAACGACAACCGGACAATCCCAGTTCTCCGCGGCAAGCTGAAACAGGTTCAATTCCTCTGTATCCTCATAAAACACATTGCAATGATCCTCCAGTACATTTTCCTCTCCCAAAATATCGCGAAATACCTGCGCATTTTGTTCAATGATAGAGGTATAGGGGATGATATAAATGATTCGACGCAGTTGATGAACCTTCGCCTGTAAAAGCCCAAACGCTAAAGAAGCAATTGTTTTTCCCCCTCCGGTCGGAACCGTCAGTTGATAAAGTCCCTGCTCCTTCTCCCCTGCCTCCAGACACGCTTTCAAAATAGCGGTTCTTCTCCCGTTCACTGTATTCCTGTCCTCGTTTGCCAACCATGGCTCTACATGCCGAAACAATCGTTCAAGCAAAACCTCCATCGGATCAAACCGACTTCTTTGTATCCGGCCTTCGTTCATAAAAGCCTCTGTCTCCAGATAGTCGGCGTCAACAAGGCAGGAAAACAGCATACGAATGAAAAAAGAGAGGCTAAACCCTCCCTTTCCTAACTGCCGTAAAGGAGGGGGCGAAAAATTCGGGCAGGAAACTTCCTTTTGAAAAACCTGATAATCCTCAAGCTTTTTATGCATCCTCCCCCTTAATGTCGCTGTCCCTCCTATGTCTGCCTCAGTCCCTCCGTCTAACAGGCCGGAGTGATGGCCGGAAACACAATAAGCGCCTATATAATTTCTTTTCTTATAAAGCTCCTTTGCCCCGGCTGTGGCATGATCCGTCATAGGGCCTCCGCGCAGCCGCCGCTGAAAACTATCCGAATATTTTCCGATATCGTGCATCAGGCCGCAGCCATATCCCCAGCTTTCACAGTCAAAGGCGCAAGCAAATTCACCTGCCAGATCCGCGGTCCCCCTCAAATGTTCCAGCAGGCTTTGCTCCTCTTTTCCGTCCTTTCCTATATGCGCCAGATAGATCACAGAAGCTTCCCTCCTTTGTCACAAGAGCGTTTACAAATAAAACAGTTCATCAAAGCTGATCCGAATCTGCGGAAAATGGACGATCTCCAATTCTTCCTTATTTTCTCTCGTTATCGTTTTAAATAAATGGTACTGTGGCTCTCCATTGGCATCATAATCGAGATTGTATATCTCCACCTGTCTCTTTTCCCAATCGACAATCCAATACTCATCAATCTCCATCCTTCTGTAGAGCTCCATCTTTTCACCGCGGTCATACTTTCTTGTGGAATCTGACAGCACCTCCATTACAAAACGCGGAATGTCAAAAAATGAATTTCCTTTCTTCGCATATACCCGACAATTAATGGTCGCGTCCGGAATCACCGTTACTTCTTCTCCATCCACTTTCCATTTATATTGCACATTATCCGGATACACCCGGCATATGCTGTCTTTCAGCTGATTATATACGATTGATGTGAAGGCTGTGATCACTTCAGAGTGCTCAATATATGCCCCTGCCATATCGGTTAAAACCATATTCATGCTGTTCTGCCTCCCTCTCGATTTTTGAATCCAACTCCCCTCACCTTTTTTGATCTATTTTAACACACCTTTCCCGAAGCGTCCATTTCTTTTTCCGATTCCATACGCGCCTGTCACCTCCGCCGCCAGACGCCGAACAGGCTTTTCTTATACCGTTTAAGAGCCTCCTTTGCCGGTTCATAGCTTCCCGCCGCTTTCAGATATTCCACTCCCTTTCCTATATCCTCCCGTACGCCTATCCCCTCCACGTACATCATTCCAAGTCCATAATTTTTAAATGCCGTGTTGCGGCTCCTTTCTAACAGCGCCCTGCCCCTTTCCGGGTTTTGTTCACATCCGTATCCCAAAAGGTAACAGATCCCCAAAAGATCATCGTCCCCCTCATCCTTCTGCTCCAGATACTGTACGGCACGGGCATAATCCTTATCCGTGCCCAGTCCCCGGAAATACATCTCCCCTGCTCTGCGACAGCCATACGGGTCATTTCCATAGCCGGCCGTTTTCTCGAAGCACTCGAGCGCATAAGGAAAATTGCGTTCCACGACCTTGCCATCCCAATAAATATCCCCTACGATATCCCAGCCGAGCAGATGGCCTGCCTGCGCCGCGCGAAGCGCCCAGGGAAGGGCTTCTTCTGCCTTATCTAACTTATAGTAAAGTTCAAAGGCAAAGGCATACATCCAGTCCGGATACATGAGCTCGGCCCCCTGCCGGAGTATCTCCAGCTTTTTCTCATAAACCGGCGGAATCAGCTCTCCCCTCCCGCTGCCATAATAATTGCGGTAGTTCCGGCCGGCCAGGCCCATGCCTCCCAAAAAAGCCTTCTCAAACCAGGGAATACTCCGCTCCATCTGCTCCCTCCGCCAGTCATCCCATGCCTCTCTGCTCTCAAACTCACTCTCTTTCCGGTCCTCGATCTCAATCACATCCAGAAAATAATACGTGTTTCCAATCATATACTGACAAAACAGGCAGCCGTTTTCTGCCTTCTCGTAAATAACATCCCATGCCTCTTTTATACTCCCAAAGGGCATGATCTCCCGAAGCTGCGGGGTCAGCATATCCATTCGGAGCGCCCCCAGCACCGCCGCGGCGCTTCCTAATGAGATTCCCTGATGGAGCATGGCATAAGCCGCCGCCTCATTTTCCTCAAAAGGATGGTATTCCCAGCTATAACAGGTTCCGGAAAAACAGCGGGAAAGGAAATAGCAGGCATCCCCATCCCCCGCCTTCGCCGCGAGGAACAATGTGTCCGCCGCCGCATTTGCCCTGGCACTGTCATAACAGTAATAGAGATCTTCAATCGCCTTGTCCACCACATCATTAAAATACATTCCTATGCTTCCTCCATTCTTTTTCAAGCTGCGCTGTAATGTCCACCCAGCCACTCGTTTCTTCAAATGAGCCTTTCTCCAAATAACAGGTCAGCCAGAATTTTACCTGCGTTATGGTTCCTTCTTTTGCAAAAAAACGGAAGATCCCGCCCCCTGCGGGATCCGTCCGCCAGATAACGGTCAGCTTCTCCTCAGAACCGGAGAACAGATGTATCACTTCCGCTCCCCATTCCAAGACCGCCTTTTGGTAGGTTCCGTTATACACACCCTCGGCGGCCAGTTCCAAATCCCTGGCCGAGAAAAATTTATGCTCATCCCGCCAGCTTTCCCCAAAAATGATTAAAAGCTGGTGCCAAACTCTCGTGACCTCTCCCTGGCAGGCATCTGTTTCGGTTTTTTCCCAGCCGGAAAAATCCATATTGCCGGACAAAAATTGTCTGAACCATTCTTCTGCCGCATCCGGCCCTGCCGCTTCTCTATATATCCGATAGCCGCCCCTGTCTCCCTCAAAAAATGCCGTCAATCGTATGGCCTCCTGCTGTACACAGGAAACCTTTTTTAACAGCCCCCGCTCCCGGATGGAGACCGGCGGCAGAATCTGAAGCTCAATTTTTGCCCCGATGTCTTTTTCTGTAAAGCCACTGAGCTGCTCCTGCAAACGTTCCATCGTGACATGGGAGCTTTTATTCCCGGATCTATCTGTAAGGATGTACTGGGTGGCCGGGGCATTTTCCGGCTTTTTATCCGGCCTGACCAGATCACGAATCCCATCCCAAATCCCAAACAGGCCAAAACAGACCATTCCAAGCCCAAGCAGGACACGAATGATTCCAATTCCTTCTTCTATTTTGGCAAGCCCAATGATGGTCAGTCCTAAACCAAGAAAAATCCCATAGCTCCCCAATATCAGGGGAACCAAACGCAAACGTCTTCCTTTACTGTTATATCCGTCTTTCATACCCTGCTCCTGTCCGCTTCCCCGCCGCCTGTAAACGACGCGATCCAAACCGGATTTTGCCCCAGCATCAAGTGGCCGGGCTCGACTCTTTTGGAACGCGCCACAGTCAGCTGGACAAGCTCCAGATCCCGCACGTCAAGAGTCTTCAATGCCTCAAAAAGCGCTGCCAGCGTCTCAGGCATGATCAGGTTCATTACAACGCGGGCATGTGGGTTCTTTGCAAACACAGCTTGAAGAATCCCTGCCAGCGCTTTGCCGCTTCCGCCGATAAATACATGGCTTGCAGGCGGCAGTTTTTCGAGCGATTCTGGCGCGCGGCCGCAAACAATATTCAAATTATCAAGTCTAAATTTGTTACGATTTTTTTCAGTTAATTCCAAGGCTGTTTCATTCTGTTCAATGGCGTACACCTTCACACTTTTTGACAGCCTTGCACACTCGACTGCCACCGAGCCGGTCCCCGCACCCACATCGTAGACTACCGCTCCAGGCGTAAGCATAAGCTTTGCAACAGAGACGGTTCGAACCTCCATTTTTGTCATCGGCACATCGCCGCGAAGGAATGCCGTATCCAAAAGCCCGTGTGTCAAAGGCTGGTTCCCTGCCACCTCCAAAGTATAAACCGGATTCGCGGCCTCACGACACTCTAAAAAGAGCACCGAAAGCGGCTTCGCCTCCTTCCCCCTTAAATCTTTTGGCGTCCCCGTATAGATCCGTTCCCCGGGAAGCGACAGATCCTCTCCGACCGTAATTTTTGCCTCCCCCAGTCCGGCCTCCAAAAGCCCGCCGCAAACGACGTGAAGGACATCCCGGCCGCCTCCCAGCAAAAAGACCTCTCCCCGCTCCTTTAACGCATTCACAAAATCGGCCTTCTGCCCATGAAGGCTCAAAAGCTTTACTTTCTCCCAGCTTCTTCCCAGCCGTGAGAAAAAATATTGCATCGAGGAGATACCAGGAAGAATCTCCGCCTGAACCCCTGGCCGTACACAGAGCGCCTCATAAAGCTTTTGTGCACCGCTGTAGAAGCCCGTATCACCGGAAAACACCGCCGCGATTCTTGTATACTCCGGATGGGCGCGCAGATACAAAAGAATCTGTTCCGGCCGGTACTCCTTAAAAAGCGGCTTGCCAAAACCGGCGGCCTGCTCTGCAACCCGTGCTGCACCCACAATCAACTGACAGCCTTCCAGCGCCTCTCTGGCGGCTCCGGTGAGGAGCGAGAGATCCCCTGGCCCCATCCCGATCAGCCAGATGCGCCGGGATGGCGGCGCAGATGCCGGCGTTGGCTCATGCGCAGAAGCATTTGAAGGGGCTGCCGTTGTCCCGGATCCGGCCGTCTCTAAGTGCTTCGACAGCGCCCCGGATACAGACCTCTCATCCCGTATGTCACTATATACGGCTCCGTCCCCGAACCGCTCTGCCAGCCGTTCCAACGCCTCCGAAAGAGAAATCCCCTCCTCCTTCGGCCGGCGGATCACGAGCAGCCCGGCTCCCATATCCTTTGCGGCCGCCCGCTTTTCCTCGAATCCTCCTGCCCTCCCGGACTCCTTTGTCACAAGCCATTTGGCGCCGATATCCGCTAACATTGCCGCATTCAGCTCCCGCGAAAACGGGCCTTGCATCGCAATCAGATGCTTTCCTCCAATGCCCATCGCCGTACACTCCGTCACCACGTCTGCAAGCGGCAGCACCCGCGCGTAGATCCGGTTTTCCCAATCCGGCAGCGCCTTATATTTCGCAAGCTCCCTGCTTCCTGTCGTCACCAAAATGGCTCCTTCTGTGCATTTTAAAAAAGAGACCGCCTCATCAACGCTCTCTGCCTCCACATCCCCCGTTTGCTCTTCTGTCTCCTCCCGCAGCACTCTCCATAGCTCTGCACCCGCCTCTTTGGCAGCCGCCCGGATATTTTGGCTCACCTCGCGCGCATACGGATGCGTCGCATCAATCACCAGCGCATACTCCCTCTCCTCAAACCGCTCCGCCATCTGTCGTGCGTCAAGCCTTCCGCAAAATACCGTAAGCGTTTTTGAAGCGGCAAGGCCTTCTTTTCCGTATTCCGTCGCCACATACACATCGGCCAAAATTCCAAGTGCCTCAAGCCGCCCGGCCACAAGCCGCCCCTCAGTCGTCCCGGCAAACAAGGCCGCCCTTTTTTTATCCGTCATATCTGATACCCCCGCGGTGTCACCATGAAGGGGCGTTCCTGCCCCCCGTCTTCGCATCCTTCTATTTCCGTCGTCCGGCTGCTGCCGATGAAAACGGTTGTAAACATGTCTGCCTCATATGCATCCAGCCCGTCAAGCCGCATGATCCGGCGTTCTTCCCCCTCACGCCCAATCCGCTTTACGACGCCGCAGACCGTATCCGGGCTTTTATATTCCAGAAGGATCTCACAGGCCCTTGAGAGATAATCCGCCCGCTTTCGGCTCGCCGGATTATACAGGCAGATTACAAAGTCCCCTTCTGCCGCGGCCCGGAGCCGCTTTTCGATCTTCTCCCAGGGCGTTAAAAGGTCGCTTAAGCTGATCACGGCAAAATCATGCATGAGCGGCGCGCCGAGCAGAGCCGCCCCAGACAGCGCCGCCGTCACTCCGGGCACAATTTCCACGGCCACATCCGGATACTCCTGCGAAAGCTCCAATACCAGGCCCGCCATCCCGTACACGCCGGCGTCCCCGCTGCAGATGACTGCCACACGCCGCCCCGAAGCGGCCTCCTTAAATGCCAGCCTGCATCGCTCCGTCTCCCGGCGCATCGGCGTCGTAAGAAAACGCCTGCCCGCAAAATACCTTTCGATCAGCTCCACATAGACCGTATAGCCCACGATCACCTCACAACTCTCCAGTGTCCGCACGGCCTTCATCGTCATCGCCTCGTATTCTCCCGGGCCGATTCCGACCACAAACAGCCTGCCCTTCTTTGTCATGTCTCCTTTCTCCCCTTCCGAAATCCGGTTGTGAAATCTGCCGCGTACAGCCTCGAATCGGCGTAACCATTTTGTTCGCGGCTGCCCAGGACATCCCCGATAAGAATCATGGCCGTCTTCGTAATTCCCTCCCGCTCTGCCGCGGCCGACAGGGTCGAAACCGTACAGCGTATCGTTTTCTCGTCCGGCCATGTGGCCTTATAGACAATCGCCGCCGGTGTCTCCGGTTCATAACCGGCCGCTCTAAGCTCCTGCTCCAATTCCTTTAACAGACCAGCACTCAAAAAAACGGCCATCGTCGCATGATGGGCCGCCAGCTCTTTCAAGCTCTCCTGCTTTGGCGTCTGCGTCCGGCCGGCCATTCTTGTAAGGATCACCGTTTGCGACACTTCGGGGAGAGTGAGCTCCGCCTTAAGACTCGCGGCCGCCCCGCAAAACGAGCTGACGCCCGGGCAGACCTCATAGGAGATCCCCCGTTTAGACAGCCTGTCCATCTGCTCGCGCACAGCGCCGTAAATGGATGGGTCGCCCGTATGAAGACGCACGGTCGTAAGTCCCCCTGCCTCCGCCCGCTCCATGGCCGCAATCACCTCGTCAAGCGTCATTTTCGCGCTGTCATAAATCTCACAGCCCTCCCGCGTCTCCTCAAGAAGCGCCGGATTCACCAGGGATCCGGCGTAGATCACTACGTCGGCCTGCCGCAAAAGCCTCTGCCCCCGTACCGTGATCAAATCCTTTGCGCCGCAGCCGGCGCCGACAAAATATACCATTTCCCACGCTCCCTCCTATGGCAGTCCGGGTTTTCAAGGCCTGTCCCATACGATAACACCATCCAGTGCCATCACCCGTAAAGGGCCGCTGTTCTGTCTCGTTTCGCTTACAGTTCGATTTCAAGCCCCGTATAAAGCTGCGAGACACGCTCGCCAAGGCTTTCCTTTAAAAGCTCCATCGCCCTCTCTCCAGTGCAGTGTCCCGTGTAGATTAGCTCGATTCCCGTGCGGTCGACCCTCTTTGCCAGCGCCCGCACTTCCTCATCCGGGGAGCGGAACAAATGAAAGCCCCCTATCAGTGCAAAAATCTTCTTTCCTGGCCAGGTCTGCATGACCTCCGTAATAATATGGTCCGCGCCGCCGTGCGAACAGCTGTTGAAAATCACCAGGCCCTTTTCCGTGTCAAAAACCAGGCTTTGCTCGTGCGCAAATGCATCCGGCTGCCACCGGCCGTTTTCCTTTATATACATTCCGGCCGCACGGCCGGCCCTCTCAAGGCCCGGCGTCTTGTGGGGCAGAAGCGTCACGCCGGGAATCACCGTAAAATCCCCTTCCACATAGACGAGCCGGTCCGCAAAACGTTCGAGATATCCCTTGTGGATTCCGATGTATTTCTTTTTCAGCCAGTTTACCTTCCTGTAGCAGTTTTCTGCCGTGCCCTTTCTCAGATAAAACTTCGCCTGGCTGTTGCGCGAAAAGAATGCCGCCAGGCCGTCCGCGTGGTCATAATGCGCATGCGAAAGCACACCGAATTCCATCGTCCCGATGTCGATTCCCATTGCATCCGCATTTTCCAGGAATCGTCCCGTCGTACCCGTGTCCAGGAGAATCCTATGTCCGTTATATTCCAGATACACCGCCAGCCCCCACTCGGCCAGCCACTCGTTTTTCGTGATATTGTCAATTAAGATCCGCGCCTTCAGCATGTTGCCACCGCCTTTTCTCTACAGGAGTCATTCGTGTCTTGAAAATCCATTCCCGCTATCCACAAGTCCCAGTTCGCGGTATATTTGGCCCAAACCCACTTAACGCAGCTCGTTTTGCCGCGTTCATTTGAGCCAAATCCTTTTGTTGCATGTCCTTTCAACGTCACAGCGCATGATAATGCGGGATAATGTCCTCGTAATGCCCATCCTTCATGAGAAATCCGGCCGGGATACTCCCAAGCTGCACAAAGCCCATCTTTCTGTAAAGCCGCAGGGCATAAACGTTGCTTCGCACCACCGCATTAAACTGCAGAATTTTGAATCCCAGTTCCTTTCCCATCCGCAGGGAATCGCGCACGAGCGCTTCGCCGATTCTCTGTCCCCGCAGCGTTTTGTGAACTGCATAGCTCGTGTTGCAGATATGTCCGCAGCGCCCTATATTATTGGGATGCAGGATATAGAGCCCCACGACGCTGCCGCTTGCCGTATCGCACGCAACCCCGGTGTAGGACTGCTCCGCAAAAAACTCCCTCCCGTCTGCTTCTGTCAGCTTTTCTGTCTGTGGAAAGGCCACGCCCTCCTCCACGACCTGGTTCCATATCTCAACCGCCGCAGAAAGATCCGCCTCCCTGTAGCTCCGTACTTGTATCTCCATCCGATTCTCCTCCAAATGTACTCGCTCAGACAGCCTCTGTACGGTCACTCTTTGTTTCTATCCGTCTTTTTCTGCTGTCTCCTTTGCTGTTCCAGCCGTTCAAGCAGCCGCCCGGCTCCCTGATTCTCTGCCAGGACCGTCCCATCCTGCCCGAACAGAATCACACCCGTCTCAAGCCCCTTCACGGCGCGCCGTCTCAGATATACGTCGATCCGGCCGACTAACCGCTCCATCGCATCCGCAAACAATCCACTCACTCTCAGAAGCTCCACTGCCTCGTTTGTCGTGTTGGACGCCCGGATTTTTCTCAGCAGTGAAAGCTCCGCTCCCGCCTCGAGTGCGCATGACAAAAGCGTATCCATGCGGCCGTCGCCTTCGCGGGAATGCGTATGCATGATTCCGTTTCCAAGCTTTACGAGCTTTCCGATATGCCCCGCAAACAAAAGCCCTGCATATCCAAGCTCCCCGGCCACGTCGATCGTACTGCCGATAAAATTGCTGCAGACGACCGCTTCTTCATAAATTTCGCCTGCCGCCAGGGAAGACGCTCCCTGCCGCTCCAGATAACGCCGCAAAAATCCGGCGCCCAGCTTTCCCGGCACAGCCGCCGCATACTGCCGCCCTTCGGCCCGGTACACCTCCAGATGCGCCCGGATTGTCCCGATCATCGCCTCGTCGCTCATCGGCTCCACGATCCCGCTCGTCCCCAGGATTGAGATCCCGCCCCGGATCCCCAAAGCGGGATTAAAGGTACTTTCCGCTGCCTGCTCCCCCTCCGGGACGAAAATCGTGATCCGCACCGCACGCGTTTCTTTCCTTGATCGAAGGACCTCCAAAACCGCTTTTTCGATCATCCGGCGCGGCCCCGAATTGATGGCCGCAGCCCCCACCGGCTGGTCCAGTCCCGCCCTTGTCACCCGGCCGACGCCTGCCCCGCCCTCAATGAAGACCCGGGGCTCTCGCTCCACATCCGATACGCCGCCGCAGGCCGCCTCCTCTGCAAACTCGGCCCGCACAAAGATCAAAAGGCCATTTGTCACGTCAAAATCGTCCCCGGCATCCTTGCGCACCGCACATTCCGCAAACCGGGAGCCGGAGTCGGTTTTCTGCCCCGACCGCATTTCCTCGATCCCGGCCTCTACAAATATGCCTCCCGGCGTCATGATACCGGGTTCTTTTTCCCAGACGCCGCGCACAAGGCAACCCACTGCCGCTTTTGCCGCCAGCGCCGCACATGTCCCCGTCGTATAGCCGCAGCGCAGTCTCTTTCCGTCTCTACAGACAAACCGCTCCATAGTCCTCTCCGATCACTTCCGCTATTCCGGATGCCGTGTATTCTCTTGCTATAAGCGCTCCCGTGACGCCATACTCCTCCAGTGCCTTTGCTGTCACGGCACCGATGCAGACCGGACGAACATGCGCCAAAAGACGCCTCTTTTCCTCCGCCTGCACGGCAAAAAAACCATGGACCCCCGAACTGCTTGCAAACGTCAGATACGACAGCTTCTCCAAGCCGGCACAGTCCGTATCCTCCGTCACGACATCATAGATCGGAAGCTCTGTGCACACAATTCCCGCCGCCGAAAGAATTTTCGGTAAAGCTTCTGATCCTCTGCGCGCCCGCGGAAGAAGGAGCCGGCTCCCCGGCCTCACGGCCCTTGCCAGGCCGGCCGCAAGCGCCTCCGTCGTATAGATCTCGGGCACGTAATCCGCGTAAATGCCGAATTCTTCCAGAAATTCCTCCGTACCGCGGCCGACAGCTGCAAAGAAAAGACGACCCAATGCGCGCAAATCCAGCCGATTCTCCCGCATCGTCTCAAAAAAGAGCCGTACCGCATTCCTGCTCGTAAAAACGACCCCATCATACGCTTTAAGCCCCCGAAGCGCCGCCAAAAGAGCCTCCTCGTTCTCCCGCGCAACCCTTGAACGGCACACGCGCACGGTCCCGGCACCCAGTGCGGACAGCCGCGCCGAAAGCCGTTCATACATGGAATCCGTCCCGGTAATCCCGACCGCAGCGCCGGAAAGCGGCAGCAGCCTTTTTTCGTTCAGGCACAGCCCGGCCGTCTCTCCGACAATCAGGATTCCCGGCGGCTTTAGCCCTGCCTCACGTACCCTGGCACAGATCATGGCAAGCGGGGCACGCACCAAACGCTCATCCGCAAGCGTGCCGTTGCTCACAACGGCCGCCGGCATATCCGGCGCCTTTCCGTTTGAGAGCAGCCGCCTAGTAATGCATTCCAGGTTGGAAAGCCCCATGAGGAACACGAGCGTCCCGGAAAGCCCGGCATAGCAGGCAAAGGCGTCCCGGCTGCCGTCCGTGTTTTCCCCATCCGCCGTATGGCCCGTGATCACATGGAAGCTCTGCGAAAGCCCTCTGTGCGTCACGGGGATTCCCGCATGGGCCGGAACCGCAATGGCCGACGTCACGCCGGAGACGGACTCACAGGGAATGTTGTGACGGATAAGCTCCAGCGCTTCCTCGCCGCCGCGGCCGAATACGAACGGGTCACCGCCCTTTAGGCGCACCACGAGCTTCCCTTCTTTGGCCTTTTGTACGAGGATTCGGTTGATCTCCTCCTGCGTCCTCGCATGACGCCCCGGCTCCTTCCCCACATAGATCCGCTCACAGTCGGCCGGCGCAAGCCTTAAAAGCTCCCCCGACGCGAGCCTGTCATAGACCAGGACCTCGGCCACCGCCAGGAGCCTCGCCCCCTTCACTGTTATAAGCTCCGGATCTCCCGGCCCCGCGCCCACAAGATACACCATCCCGAATTTCTTCTCCATCGCATCCCACTCCACCGTATTCCCGGTCTTTCTGCCCGGACGCTTCACGCTCCTTTTGCAGCCCTGCGCTTCCTCTCGGAATGCGCTCGGAGCCTCGCGCTTTGAACCTTTCTGTCCAGACCTTCCCTGCTCCTATGCGGATTGAACCTCGTATTCCCGGACATTCCCTCTCCCGTCTTAGCACCGGGCTTCCCGGGCCAGCTCTCTCGCAAGCTCCAAATACCGCTTTGGCATCCCGTGCACCTTCTGCCTGCACAGCCCGCCTGCTGTCTCCCTCATGAGCCGGATCACAAGCTCCTCTCCCTCCAGCCTCGCATACACGCCGACCGGCTCCTCACAGCCCGCTCCGAGTATGCGCAGGACCTCCCGCTCCGCCTTCAGGGCAAGCGCAGTCGGCTTATGATCCGCCATTTCAAACAAAGGTGCAAACCTCGAGTCCTCCCGCGCCTCCAAAGCGATCACGCCCTGACCGCCGGCCGGAAGAAATTCCGTCTCTGGCAGGGGCTCAAAAACAAACCGCTCATCCGCGGCAAGCCCCAGCCGTTTCAGGCCGGCCGCCGCCAGAATGAGCGCGTCAAATTCACCCGCATAAAGCTTTTCCAGTCTTGTATCCACATTGCCGCGAAGCTGCCTGCACACGACCGGACGCAGACGCTTGATCTGCGCCTGCCGTCTCGGGCTCCCGGTCCCCACGAGCATCGGGCTTCGCGTACTTTCCCTGCCTTTCACGGTCACAAATACATCCTGTATCGGACCGCGCTCTAAGACGGCGGCCAGCGTAAGGCCGGCGGCCAGCTCCATCGGCAGATCCTTTGCACTGTGGACGGCTGCGTCAATCGAGCCGTCAAGAAGCGCCTCCTCAAATTCTGAGACAAAGACCCCCTTGCCGCCAAACTCCACAAGCGGCTTATGAAGCTGCCTGTCGCCGGAAGTCACGATCGGAACGAGCTCGGTCCGAAGCCCCGGACATACGGTCCGAAGGGCCGACGCCGCAAGCTCTGCCTGAATCATGGCCAGGCGGCTCCGTCTCGTGCCGAGCCGCAGCAAGGGCCCCGCCGTTTCTTCTATTTTTCTGCCCTCAGTCATCCCTGTCTTTTCCATCCTCAACCAAAATCAGCGAATAATAGCTTGCCTGTTCCGGAAAATTTTCAGCACCTATAAAGACGCGTTCCCCATCCATCCCACAGTTTTCAACCATCCGGGCTTTCTCCCCGCGGGCCACAAGCTGCTCCTTTACTTTTCCAAGCTGCCGGCCCGATTTCATCAGCACCTTCATCCCTGAAAGCGCAAGCCCCTCCTCAATGGGATAGGATCCCGGCAGAATATGAATCGCCTCGGCTCCCTCTCCGAGGCCAGCCGAAAGTCTGGCCGCTGCCGCACAAAACGACGGCGTTCCGTTTACGATCTCTGTCTCGTAACCGCGCGCCGCAAGCTTCTTATGTATGTAAAGATAAGTCGAATACACGGTTGGATCCCCGAGTGTCAAAAACGCGACGGTCTTTCCTGTATCCAGCGCCCTGGCTAACATCTCTGCTGCCCGTTCATGACTCTCCAAAAGCACGGCCGGATCCTTTGTCATCGGAAAGTCCACACACAAAAGCTCCCTCTCCTCAATCTCCAAAGCCGCACGGCGGGCAATCCTGTAAGCCATACAGGACTCCTTGTCCGCCGCAGGAATCGCAATCACCTCCGCGGCTTTAAGAAGCCTAAGCCCCTTGATTGTCATGAGCTCCGGATCTCCCGGCCCCACACCGATTCCATAGAGTTTTCCCGCCATCTCGTTTCTCCCTATCCAAACCTTTGGTCAAAACGCTTTGGCAGAGCGGCGCCCGCCTGCGCGCTTTCCCAAAACGCATTTACCAGGCGCTCTCCGGTCGGAAGTGTTTGATAAAACATACGCTCCATCACGGCGACAAGCTCTCCGCAGCCCGCGGGAGGCGTCTTCCACATGAACATGCCGCGCGCCATCCGGTAATCCTTCACCGGGCGGATCAGGAAGCAGGCCGCCTGCTTCGTCGCCTCGGATGCATTTACAAACAGCCGGTTGAACAGCTTCATGGAGGCAAGCATCTCCACGGCAGCCGACTTCGGCACGCCGAATATCCGCTCCATCACCAGGACCGTATCTTTTGTGATCTTTAAATGCGAAGCGCGCACCGTCCGAAACGGCTCATAGCCCTCCTTCAAAAGCAGGACCCGGTCCAGCTCAGTCTCCAGAGCCGTATGCGTGAGGCCAGAAAATCTGTCCTGATAATTAATGAATCCATGCAGGCTGCTGTCAAGCGTAAAATGACAGACAAAGCCCATTAAATAGGAAAGAAATGCTTCCTCCCGTCTCGTATCCCCGGCCTTTCTCGCCTCCCAGACGGCCGAGAGCCCATCCTCAAACAGCACCGTTGATCTCTGTGCATGCAGGCTGTTGCCGGTGAGGCGGATCGCATTCTTCACAGACGGCCGGTAAAAAAACAGCGGATCCGGCCCCTGCAGCCCCAGATAAAAACAATCTTTATTTCTGCGAATCAGCCGTCGCTTCTCACCGGACAAGCGGCTCTCAACCATACGGCCGAATAGATCATGTGCAAATACTGCCGGCATAACTTCTCCTTAGAACTTTCACAATTCTAGGGAACGACAAATAAACTTGCCGTTTCCTATCATAACAGCTCAGATAAATCCCGGACTGTTGTCTCAATTCGTACTGCCTCGCGGCAACAACGGCTATTGGATCACCGTCATGCCGCCCATATAAGGCCGCAGCGCCTCCGGAATCCGTACAGCCCCGTCGGCCTGCAGATTATTTTCCAAAAAGGCGATCAGCATTCTCGGCGGAGCCACAACCGTATTGTTTAACGTATGCGCAAAATATTTTTTGCCATCCGCACCGTTTACACGGATGCGCAGTCTCCTTGCCTGAGCGTCTCCCAGGTTCGAGCAGCTCCCGACCTCAAAATATTTCTTCTGTCTCGGCGACCATGCCTCCACATCCACCGATTTCACCTTCAGATCCGCCAGATCACCCGAGCAGCACTCCAGCGTCCGCACCGGGATATCCAGCGTGCGGAACAAATCAACCGTATTCTGCCAGAGCCTGTCAAACCACATCGGGGACTCCTCCGGCTTACAGACGACGATCATCTCCTGCTTTTCGAACTGATGGATCCGGTACACGCCGCGCTCCTCGATGCCATGCGCCCCCTTCTCCTTCCGGAAGCAGGGCGAATAGCTTGTCAGCGTCTTCGGAAGCTCCTCCTCCTTTAAGATCGTGTCGATGAACTTGCCGATCATCGAGTGCTCGCTTGTCCCGATCAGATACAGATCCTCACCCTCGATCTTGTACATCATGGCGTCCATCTCGGCAAAGCTCATCACGCCGGTCACCACGTCACTGCGGATCATGAACGGCGGCACACAGTAGGTAAAGCCGCGGCCAATCATGAAATCACGCGCATAGGCGATCACGGCCGAATGCAGCCGCGCGATGTCGCCCATCAGGTAATAGAAGCCATTACCCGCCACCTTTCTCGCGGCATCCAGATCGATCCCCTGAAAGCGCTCCATGATCTCGGTATGGTACGGGATCTCAAAATCTGGAACCACCGGCTCCCCGTATTTTTGGACCTCCACATTTTCGGAATCATCCCTTCCGATCGGGACGCTGGGGTCGATGATGTTCGGGATCGTCATCATGATCCTTTTGACGCGCTCCTCCAGGTCTCTCTCCTTCTCCTCCAGCTCTGCCAGACGGTCCGAGGCCGCCGTCACCTGCTTTTTGACCTCCTCGGCCTCCTCCTTCTTTCCCTGGCCCATAAGCGCGCCGATCTGCTTCGAAATCCGGTTGCGGTTCGCCCGCAGGTCGTCCGCCTCCTTCTTTACCTTCCGGCTCTCCTCGTCCAGAGCCAGCACCTCATCGACCAGAGGAAGCTTCTGATCCTGAAACTTATTGCGGATGTTCTGTTTGACAATCTCCGGGTTCTCTCTTACAAATCTCAAATCCAACATATATTCTGCTTCTCTCCTTATCCGTAAACGTCATCGATAAAAATATAACACATTTTGTTCCGAAAAAAAAGGGCTTTCCTATAATTCGTTGCAATAAAATATAAGCTTTACACCCGATCTGTTCAAAAGGAATCCGATTCAGCTTGCAAAAGGCGGTAAATGGTCTTATCATAGCAGTGCAGCATACTGTTGGAGGTGAAAAATGCCAGCGTCAAAAGCCCACGCAAGGGCACGGAGCGAAGAATAGCCCCGATAGTCTGGGGGGATATATTATCATCAAACAATGAAAGGAAGTGGAATAATGAGTTATCGAGAAATAGCAAAAAGCATGATTGACCGCTTACCAGATGATAAAATGATTTTCGTTATCAATATGCTTGAGGGTCTGGGGGAAATGTCCGGGCTTGACATATACCCGAATTTCAAGCCAAATGCGGCTACACTAGCAGCAATGGCCGAAACGGACGAAATGATAAGGGCAGGCAACGGGCAGCATTTTGAGGGGGCAACAGAAGAATTATTCTCCCAGATTCTGGAGGAATAGCCCATGTTAAAATTAAACCTTACCACACAATTCAAGCGCGACTTAAAGCTGTGCAATAAGCGGGGCTATAACATCAATCTGTTAAATGCCACAGTGAATACATTAAGAATACCGGCGGTACTCCCTCCGAAAAATAAAGACCATGCTTTAAAGGGGAATTATACCGGACGGCGGGAATGTCATATATCCTTGGACTGGCTGCTTATATACCGGGTAGACGGAAACGAAATATATCTCAACCGTATCGGCACACACACCGATCTGTTCGGATTATAGGAAACGTCATAAGTCTCTTTATGACGTTTCCTAATATATCTTAATTTTTATACTTCGTACTAAACAGATACACCATAGTCCCGTAATTGTCGCCAACCGTATTCCTGAATTCCACCTTGGAATCTCCGTTCTTATATGTATAGCTTCCGGATCTGGTGCCGCCTCCATACAGGGTACCCCTCAGCTGCGGATATTCGGCCCTGAGCCTCGGCGCCTCCGGAATCTTCAGCTCGCCGGCGGAAATCCCGGCCGCCGTAAACGTAGTCGCCGGATGATCAAACCTGCGGTTACTAATCGTAATCTCAACCTCATTCAGGTCCTTAGCAAACCACAGCCGCACTTCATCCTCGCCGTCCTGTCCCGTTGGGCGGGAAGTGAAGTCGCCCCTTGTAAACTCCGGCGCGTTATAGATGTCCTTTGCCTGCTGCGCCGTAATCGGGTCAGTCCCGTTATAGCGAAGCGGAAAGCCAAAGTCGGCAAAGGTATCCAGAATCTCCGGCCCTGTCTTCTGGCTAAGCTCGGAAAGCTTTAACGTCTTCCCGTTATACGTAATCGTCGAAAGCGCGCCCAGCAACTCCGGATTTGCCGGCTCCGGCTTCAGCTCCTCCTTCGGCGCAGTGTGGTCCGGCTTCCAGCGATTCGTACAGAATTCATATTTTTGGGCGCCGGCGTTAATGCCGACCGCCCTCCCTGGGTCTCCGCCGGCGCAGTACGAATAATCCCTGGTAAGGTAACCGTACTGGAACGATCCGCCGGCCGTAAGCGGATACGCACCTGTAAGCTCCGAAAAATCACCGTTTCTCATCTTTTCACCACTCGCGCCCACAGCTCCGAACTTCGCATCCGAGGCCATCCCACAGCTTACCGTGATCCCGGAAACCACGCTGAATTCCAGCAGCCCGCTCAAAGTTTTCCCGTTCTCAACCACAGGATCTGACGCGAACAGCAGCGTAATATACGAATTCTTTGTAAAATCGTACGAATTATACGCGTTCATGAGCACATCATGCGTAAGCCCATTCTCCCACTCAACGCGTTTGTAATCTTCCACATACACATAAGCCTTGGTAATCACAAACCCGGCGCTCTCGAGCTGTGTCAGAATCTCCTCAAACGACATCGTCTCCCAGTCCGCCAGCCGAAGCTGCCGCCCGTTCACATCGATCACCGAAAGATCCGAAAAGACCTGATCCTTTTCCTGCGCAAACGCCGTAACCGAGCCGGCAAGCAGGCAGAGGCAAATCGCCGCCGCAAATAAACGGTTCAGAAAATGTTTCAAAAAATCGTCCCCCTTCCGGAAAAATTCCGTGAATTTTTTTTAATATATCACAATTCAATTTTTTTGTAAAGAAAAAAGATTCCATGCCGTTTTTAAATGGCCATTCCCAGTAGCGACTGCGTTTTGCATGTCAACATTGATTTCCTAAACAAATTTTAAGGAGAATTGGCGTCACAACAGATGAAACTATGATAAGCAAAATTACTGTTGTAAACACCCCCGCATCCATAAGCCCTACGCTCATCCCCTTCTGGGCAACAATCAATGCGACCTCTTTACGCGCCATCATGCCAACGCTAATGCACATGCTGTCACGTCCGGAAAAGCCGCACAGTTTTGCCATCAGCCCACAGCCTATAATCTTACCTAAAAGAGCCACTACAACGAAGCCGACTGTAAAGCAGATCATTTATGGGGTAATTCCCGTAAGCACTGTCTTGAGGCCGATGCTTGCAAAGAATACCAGTCCAAAGAACATATACGAGGTAATATCCATTTTCTGTTCGATGTATCCGGAATCCGGAAGATTGTAGAGAATCACGCCTGCCACAAACGCTCCCGTTATGTCCGCAATTTCAAAATACGTTTCCGCGATATAAGCCATCAGCAGGCAAAGCCCCAGGCCTAAAATCGGTATTCGCTGTGTATGAGGATGAGACTGATCTATTTTCTGAAACAACCGGGCAGATCCATATCTACCTCAAAATGGTCGTCGTGTTCCCGCACATCTGTCTTCATCATGTTCGCCGCATGACGCCCGTACAGCTTCTTCTGCGCCTTCTGCATTGCCTTGTCATCGAACACAGGGAAATCAAAAATATCATCAAAGAATTCATCAAATAAGTTCTCTCCAAAAATACTGGGTGTCATCATAAGTCATCTCTCCTTTTTTATTCGGCTAAAAAAATTTGTTAACCAAAGCTTTGGATATCCGGAAGAAACCGGCCTATTGGCAATCTGTTCTTTCTGTTCCATCTATTATAAGTATGTTATAGTATGAATATTGGCACTCATCGAGAGTGAGTGCCAATATTCATGTGAATTTTTTGTGCCCTACATAAGACCGCACGTAACGGTTCGGCCCGCAGCCGCGCGGATAGCGGCCAATAAAACCAAACCGCCATGAATCCGCCCCTCTCTGCCTCATGAGGGACCGGGTATAAAAAATGGGAGGCCGTACTAAAGTATCAGCCTCCCCAACAGCTCCTCAAAACACACTCCGTTCAGCACCGGTATTCCCATTTCGTCCGATCTCTTAATACAATCCCGCACAAACCGTGCCGCAAGCGACACTGCCTCCACAAGCGGCTGCCCGCCAAGCACGGCTCCCGCCAGCACGGAAGAAAACACATCGCCTGTCCCCGGCCTGGACACTCCGGCGCTTCGCATCCGGATGCATTCTGCCTCCCGCTTCCCGGCCTTTAACACCACATTCGCAAGAAAGTCCCCCTCTCTCACGCCCGTGATCACGACCGACCCTGCCCCCATGTCCTTAAGCTTCGAGGCCATGGCAAAAAGCTCCTGTCTCTTAAATCCCGTCTCCCGGTATGGCGTCCCGGTCAGCAGACAGCACTCGGTCACATTCGGGACCACCACATCGGAAACTGCCGCCAATTCCCTCATCTGTGCGCACATTGCTTCCGTATAGGTCTGATACAACGCGCCGTCGTCCCCCATCACCGGGTCCACGATCACCACCGTGCCTTTCTTCTTCATCCTTCGCACGATCTCTATGGCAAGCCCCATCTGCTCTGCAGAGCCAAAAAAGCCGGTCAGCACCGCGTCAAACAAGAGCCCCAGCCTCTCCCAGGCCGCGACATAGGCCGCAAGCTTTTCCGTATAATCGTCATAAAAAAATGTCGGAAAACCTGTATGATTCGAGAGAATCGCCGTCGGAACCGGGCAGCACTGGTGCCGCATAACCGACAAAATGGGCATAGCCACTGTCAAAGAACAGCGGCCATACCCGGATAAATCATTGATCACTGCAATTTTTTTCTGTGTATCCATATCAGCCCTCACTCCCGGCTCACCCAAAAACCGGCCTTCTTGAGAGCCGGCCGAAGCGCCGAATAAAGCACCACCGCGATCACACCGTTTATCAGTGCATTGACTAACGTCGAATACGTGGTGATCGCAATCAAAGCCTTTACCGCCGAGGCCGCCTTGTCCGCATTCGGAAACAAAAGCGTATACCATACATATTTTAAAGCTGGTTCAAAAAAGCAATTGAACCCCAGCCCGCAGGCCGCTGCGATCACAGACCACTTTGCCACATAGCCGGGCGTGTGCTCCTTGGAAAGCCCCGCGATTTTATGCGCCACCAGGCCGACGATCAACCCGATCACCAGCTTCGTGATAAAGGTCCTGGGCGCCGAGGCCGCATACCCGCCCATCAAATCGGCCGCCGAAAGCCCGACCGCCCCCGCGAGCCCGCCGTACAGCCCGCCTAACAGATACGCTCCTAACACGACAAACGCATTCCCGACATGGATCTTTGTCCCGGAAGCGGAAATTGCCGGAAACACCGCATATCCCACATAACAAAGCGCTGCCATAAGTCCCGCCTGTATGAGCCTCTGAAGCTGCTTTTCATTTTTCTCCGCCATTTTTACGCATCTCCCCGCATATGTTTATTTTTCCACATCCTATCACATACTTGGAGTGCTCAAAATATCCAGTTTAATCTTTTTTACCCAGTCCAGATGATTTTCACGAATCGCAAAATCCCCCTCCGATCAGCACCGTCTTCCCTCTGAATGCAAACCCATATCGACGTATCCTTTCCCTTGGAATCCCCTTTTCTACAAGGACCGTCTCATACTGCTTCCTCTCTATCTGATCTAACGCCGCCCTGACCGTGTCGGCCAATTCCACCATAAGCCCCTCTACGAAGCCGTGGTAAAACCGCTCCGGCCCCTCTCTCGACGGATTTTTCCCCGTATCGAAATAACGGAAGACAGCCAATACAACTTCATTCATATAGGTATTCATCGCTCTGACATCTCCGAGCAAAAGCGCTTTAATAAAATCATTATAGCTGGAGGCCGCGACAGAAAATCACTTCCGTACCAGGCTTCGAAACATCGTCCGTACCTCAAAATTTGTCAGCTCCAGTTCATACTCCTGCCGCCATTCCCCAAAGCTCGAAATGCCAGCGTTTAAGTGCTTTACCTTTAAATATCCGCTGGCAAGCAGCAGACTCCACACCGCCTGTTCATCTTCATCCAGTTGACTGTAAACGATCTGCTCGTCAATTTCTGCCACAATGGTTTCCCCACGCAGGAGGGCCTCAAACGAAGCCTTTAACCCTTTATCCCCCTCCTGAACCAGCTTTCCGACCAGGCTGTTCGAGCTTGTATTCGCCCAATATGGCGCTGCCTTTCCCTTATCCAGATAATTTAAAATCGACCACGGATTGTAAATATCCTTCTTCTTTCCAAAGGCAAAGCCATCATACCAGCTTTTCACCTCTTTTTTTCGGTCAGACATTCCATACTCGGCTAACGCAGCCGATACCTCATCCTCCGTAAAGCCAAAGCAGTCCGCATAGTTTTCTGAGGTCGTTGTGATGACCTCCAGATTGTTTAAATCGGAAAAAACAGACTCCTTGCTCACTCTCGTAATCCCCGTCAAAAGAGCTCGTTCTAAATAGGGGTTCGTTTTAAACGCCGCATTAAAAAGCCCCCTTGTAAAGGAAACAAGCTCCTCCCAAGACCCCTTTATATATGCCTCCTGCATCGGCGTGTCATATTCATCCAGGAGAATAATCATCCTTTTTCCATAGTAGCGTGAAAGAAACAGGGACAACTGGTGAAGCGCCATCGCCGCCGCCGTGTCATCCATATCCACCGAAACCGCGCGGAAAAACTGCTCCTCTTTTCATCTAAAACAGACTTTTCGCGCAGAAAACCATACTGTGAATACAGGTTTGACAATGTCTGGCAGATTTTCCTGCGCGCCGTTTCATAATCGGATTCCTTTATATTGGCGAAAGAGAGGCTGATAACCGGGTACGTTCCCTGCAGACCCTTAAACCGTTCCTGATTTCCTATATAAAGCCCTTCAAATAATTCTCCTCTCCCCGCGTAACGGACAGAAAAAATGCTTCCACCATGCTAAGTGTCAAAGTTTTCCCAAATCTTCGCGGACGTTCAAGAAGCGTCGCAATGTCTCCGCTCTCCCACCATTCCTGAATGAACCGCGTCTTATCCATATAAAAATAGCGTTCCAGCCTCACTACCTCAAAATCCTGGTTTCCAAGCCCCACTGTCCGCGCCATAGACCGGTATCCCCCTTTCCCAAATACAAATTTTTTGATCCCGTCTCCTGCGGGTCCGTCAGTCCGCAGACTCCACACAAATCAAAATTCCTTCCCGAAACCGCATGACCGCCCTCTCACCGGCCAGCTCATTGCTCACGCATAAGCTCGGATTCTCCAGAATCGAAATGTCTTTCTCCACCAGCGGATACTTAAACCCTGTCAGAGTAATCCCTCTTACCGTTTCCGTAAGCGGCAGAAACGACACGTACTTCCCATACACACGCCCCGCCGTAAACTCCGTCTCTGGCTCCTCCTTCGCATCTAACAGATATAGCTTGTTCTGCTCGTCGTAGAGGGCCGCCGAAAGCCCCCGCTTCTTCGCCTGCAAAAGCAGGTGGATATTGGAGATCTCGTGGTCAAGCCTCCCGCCCGTGGCGCCCAGGACGTCCACGGCGCCCGCGCCAAGCTGCTGCGCACGAAAAAAGGCAAGCTCCGTATCCGTCTCATCCTTTACCGGCTCATGGATGTCAAGCGAAAGCCCCGAATCTTCTTGGTAGCACAGAATCCGCTCCCTCCCAAAGGTATCAAAATCCCCGACCGCAAGCTGCGGATGCAGCCCCAGTTTTAAGCACGCCCCAAAGCCCGCGTCCACGGCGATCACACATTCATAGCTTCTCCCTTTTAAAAAATCCCGGGCAAACGGAAGCGAAAGCCGCCCGCCCGAGATCATCAAACACCGTTTTTTCATTCAGCCTGCTCCTCCATGGCCGCCAAAAGCCTGCGCACATTCGCCCTCACGTCTCCGTGAAAGACTGCCGAGCCCGCGACGAGCACATTGGCCCCGGCCGCCAGAATCTCTTTCGCATTCGCCGCAGAGACACCGCCATCTACCTCGATATCCGCAAAAAGCCCCTGCTCGTCAAGCATCCGGCGCAGACGCCGGATCTTTTCAAGCGTATATGGAATAAACCTCTGCCCGCCGAAGCCTGGATTGACGCTCATGATCAAAAACATGTCCGCCTCGCCGAGGATGCACGAAAGGCTCTCCACCGGGGTCGCAGGATTCACTGCCACCGCCGGCCTTGCGCCGCATTCCCGGATCTGGTTTAACGTCCGATCCAGGTGCCGGCAGGCCTCCGCATGGACGCAGATGATATCCGCCCCCGCCTTTCTCATCTCCTTCACATACCGCCCCGGCTCCTCGACCATCATATGCACGTCAAACACGCGGTCCGTACATGCCCTAAGCCGCTCAATCACCGGCATGCCGAAGGTGATGCTGGGCACAAACGCCCCGTCCATCACATCCAGATGAATATACTGCGCGCCTGCCAAATCCGCCGCGCGCACCTCCTCGCCAAGCCTTGTAAAATCTGCCGCCAAAATCGAAGGTGCCAGGACTCTCATCTCTAATATCTCCTCATCTCTTTCAGTTCTTCATAAATCAACCGGTAATTTTCATAGCGCGAGGCTGCGATCTTCCCTCTTGCCACGGCCTCCTTTACACCGCACTCCCGTTCGCCCACATGGACGCAGCCAAGGAAACGGCACTCTTGCGTATATCCCGCAAACTCCGGGAAGCAAGCCCCCAGCTCCTCCGGTTCCAGGTTTTGAACGAACACCGTACTGAACCCCGGCGTGTCCATCAAAAACGTCTCCTGTTCCACGAAAAACAGCTCCGAATGGCGCGTCGTATGGCGTCCCCTGCGGATTTTTTCGCTGACTGACCCGGTCTCCATACCGGCCTCGGGCTGCAAAAGATTCGTGAGCGTAGACTTCCCGACGCCCGACGGCCCCGCGAGCGCCGTCGTCTTCCCCCGAAGAAGGGTCAAAAGCTCACGGATCCCCTCCCCGCACAGAGCGGACAAAAGACGGACTTCATAACCGGCCCTCTGATAAATGTCCAAAAGCCGGCCAACTTTCTCAGAGGAGACCAACTCCTTTTTGTTAAAACAGATGACCGCGGGGATTCCCTGCGTCTCCATCGAAACCAGAAAGCGATCCAGAAGATTCAGGTTCGGCACGGGGTCTGCGGCCGCAAAGACGAGCAGGGCCTGGTCGATATTGGCAACCGCGGGCCTAAGCAGGGAATTTTTCCGTTCCAGCACCTCCGCTACGTTCCCGGTCCCCTCTGTCTCATCGAGGATCTCAAACTCTACGTCGTCGCCCACCAGAGGCTTAATCTTCCGATTCCGAAACACGCCCCTAGCCCGGCACGCATAGACCCTGGAGAAGCCGTCGTGTACATAGTAAAAGCCAGCGATCCCCTTTACGATCTTTCCTTTCATCCATTTCCCCCTGCCGTCATACCGCTACTCACTGACCTCCGTCTCCGTAAAGCTCACGTTGTAAGAAGTCAGAATCACATTGTTCGTCAGATCCACGATCTCCACCTCGCCTGTCAGGACGCCATCCGCGCCGCGAATCCGGTCAAACCGGATATCTAACGTCGTATTGGCACTGTAGGACTTCACATCAGTCAGCTTTGTATACACATCCTGTCCGTTCACTCTCTGCTTTAAGCGCACCAAAATCTGGATCTCTGCGGAACCGGCTCCCGGCCCGAAGGAGACCATAAGCGGATAGCTGGCCTCCAATGACGCGATAAACTGTTTTTTCACCGGCTTCGGCCCCAGGCTCAGTACATAATCCACGGTCGCCCCAGGCTCGATCTCCTGCCCGGGCGAAATTCCCTGGCGGATGATCCGGCCCGGCCCCACGTCACTGCTGTATTCCTCCGATACCGTTCCGGTATTCAAATTATATTCGTCGATCAAGATCTGTGCCTCATCCTCCAGAAGACCTTCCAGCTCTGGCATCGCAAAGGTCTGTACCGCCGGTCCGGTGCTCACATAGAGACGCACGGCACCGCCGATGGCTACCTTGTCGGCCGGCTCAAAGCGAATAATCGTCCCCGCTTCAACCGTCTCACTGGCCTCCTCGGCCACACTGGTCTTTAAGCCCTTTCCCTCCAAAAGCAGTACCGCCGTATCCAGCGTCATGCCCGTAAGGCCAAGGCCGGAAAGCTCCACCTTATCGGAACCGCTGCTCACCACAACCGTCACCTTGGAATAACGCGGCACGACCGAATCCGCCGCCTCCCGCTGCGCAAGCACGACGCCTTTTTCGATGTCATCGGAGGCTTCCAGCTCCACCTGCATGCTAAGATCAAGCGCCTTAAGCTTCGCCTCTGCCTCCTCCTGTGTATCGCCGACCAAGCCCGGCATCCGGACCTCCTTTTGACTCAGCGTCGTCTCTGCCTGGCTCTCCGTCTCCCTGTCAGCCGCCGTGGACGGTGCCTCGCTCCCGGTCGTCTCGTCTGTCGGCGTGGTCCGGTTCATCACACCGCCGAGCCTCGATAAAAATACAAGCACCACCGCCACGATGATGATCGCCGCAAGGACGCCAAGCACCGTCAGAAGCTTCTCGAGCTGCGTCGCCTCCTCATCCTGGCGCCCTTTCTTGTACGCGGACTTTTGCCTGTCACGGCGTTCCGGCTCTCTGGCGTTCTTTTGTACCCCCGTTTTCTCGCTCTGAAGCTGGATCAGCTCAAGCTCCCGGTCACTGATGCGGATCGTACCACCGTTCTGATTTTGTTGAACAGGCGGGACAGGTAAAGCCGCCTTTCCCTTTTCCTTCACGCCTGTGGTCCGAAGTTTGGCATCCGGGCTTAAAAGCGCATGCCGCAGATCCCGTATTACCTCGGCCGCGTTTCGATAACGGCCCTCCGGCCGCTTTTCCGTACATCGCAGAATGATCCGCTCGAGTTCTTCCGGCACCTCCGGATTATAGCTGCTCGGAAGGGGAAGCGGCTCCTCCAGATGCGCGAGCGCCACAGTCACCGTGTTCTCCCCGTCAAAGGGAAGCCGGCCCGTCACCATCTCGAACATCGAAATACCGAGCGAGTACAAGTCACTGCGCTCGTCACTGTAGCCGCCTCTGGCCTGCTCCGGCGAAATATAATGCACGGAGCCCACCACGGACGAATTCATGGTCTGTGACGACACCGCCCGCGCGATACCAAAATCCGCGACCTTTACCTTGCCGTCCTTGGAGATCAGCATGTTCTGCGGCTTGATGTCGCGGTGGATGATATGCTGCTCATGTGCCGCCTCGATGCCCTGGGCAACCTGGATCGCGATGCCGATGGCCTCCCGGCCGTCCAGATGCCCCTTCTTAATAATATAATTCTTTAACGTGATCCCCTCGACGAGCTCCATAACGATAAAATGAAGATCACCCTCATCCACGACGTCGTAAATGTTTACAATATTCGGATGAGACAGCCCCGCCGCCGCCTGGGCCTCCATCTTAAACTTGCTGACAAAGCCCGCGTCGGACGTAAATTCCGCCTTCAGGACCTTTAGCGCAACAAGCCGGTTTAATTTATGGCATTTTGCCTTATAGACCTCCGACATGCCGCCGGAGCCGATTTGTTCGAGCACCTCATAGCGCTCCTGCAGCATGGTTCCTGTTTTGAGTATCATGGTGCCACCCCGCTTATCTGAGGCTTTACAAGGATAACCGCAATGTTATCCTTTCCCCCGTTCGCATTCGCTATGTCGATCAGGCTTTCTGTCTTCTCCTCGATCGTTCCGGATGATGCAAGCACTCTCGAGATCTCTGCATCTGTTACCATGTTTGTCAGTCCGTCCGAGCAGAGCAGGATACAGTCCTCCTTCTGCAGGGACACCTCAAAAAAATCCACCTCCACACCGGGACGCGTCCCCATGGCGCGGGTAATAATATTCTTCTGGTTCTGGTAGGACTCGCTGTCTCTTGTCATGCGCCCGCGGGAGACCATCTCCTCGACGAGCGAATGATCCCTCGTGATCTGGCACAAGCCGTCCCGAAACAGATACAGTCTGCTGTCGCCCACGTTTGCCACGTACATCGTATCATCCACGATCGTCGCCGCCACGACGGTCGAACCCATCCCGGCGCGGTCCGGATTTCTCTCGGACTCCGTGTACAGGCGGCGGTTCGTCTGCTCGATGGCTCTGCGAAGGATCATGACCGGGCTGTCATCCCTGGCATCCTCCACGAGCCCCGCAATGCATTCCACGACAAAGCGGGACGCAAAATCCCCGGCCCTGTGGCCGCCCATTCCGTCCGCGACAATAAAAAGATTGAAAAGCGGTCCGACCCTCCCCGGTGATGCATACAGAGAATCCTCATTCATGCTACGCACCCGGCCGGTATCCTTTTTTGCACAGCAGATCAAACTGTATCCTCCCCCTTCTCCAGATAGCCCTTCCGCAGCTGCCCGCAGGCGCCTCCAATATCCCGTCCCATCTCCCTGCGGACAGTCGCGTTGATTTTGCGGCGCACGAGCGCCTCCTTAAACGCCTCCACCCGGCTGCGGTCCGACTGGCGGTAATCCCTCTCCTTGATCGGGTTGACCGGGATCAGGTTCACATGCCCGTGCAGATTTTTTATCAGCCTGGCCAGGCGTTCGGCTTCCTCATCCGTATCATTCACTCCGGCTACCAGGCTGTATTCGAATGTCAGGCGGCGTCCGGTCTTTTCAAAGTATTCCCGGCATGCCGGCAGGATCTCCGAGAGGGAATACCGGTTGGCGATCGGCATCAGCGTCCGTCTCGTCTCGTCATCCGCCGCGTGCAGGGAAAGCGCCAACGTGACGGAAAAGCCTTCCTCCGCAAGTCTTCGAATCTCCGGGACAAGCCCGCAGGTCGAGACCGTTATGTTCCTCTGGCTGATATGGGGCCCGTTTTCGTCACTCAACAGCCGGATAAAGCGCACCAGAGCGTCATAATTATCGAGCGGTTCCCCGCTCCCCATAACCACTATGTTGGAAATCCTCTCCCCAGTATCCGCCTGAATCCGGTACACTTGCTCAAGCATCTCCGACGCGGTCAGATTCCGCACAAGCCCGTCCAAGGTCGAGGCACAGAATTTACACCCCATGCGGCAGCCGATCTGTGATGAGACACAGACCGAATTTCCGTGATGATAGCGCATAAAAACACTCTCGATCACATTTCCGTCCGCAAGGCCAAACAAATATTTGCGCGTCCCGTCGATCCCCGATTCAAGCCGGCGAACCATCTTTAAAGAGACATACTCCGCCTTCTCCTTTATCTGATCCCGAAGCGCCTTCGGCAGGTTCGTCATATCCTCCACCGAAGGGACGAGTTTTTTGTGCATCCATTCGTAGAGCTGCTTCGCCCGAAAGGACCTTTCTCCCAGCCCCGTGACAAACTCCGTAAGCTCGGAAAGCTCCATGGACTTCATATCCGTCTTTTCTGTCATATTCGTTTCCTTGTAAACGCGGCGATAAAAAAACCGTCGCAGGGCTCCCGGCCCGGAAGAAGCTGGAGACAGTTCTCCTTAGCCTTTCCCCGTATGCATTCCGGCAGGAGCGGGCCAAGCGCCCGCTTCTCAAACGGGAGTGTTTCGGCAATCCAGGCCGCATTGTCCTCATTTTCCTGTCTGCTGATCGTACATGTGCTGTAGAGAAGAAGGCCGCCGGGCCTCACATACTGCCAGACCGTCTTAAGGATCTGTCTCTGCAGGGCGGCAAGCTCTGCCAGATCCGTTTCTTGGATCCGCCTCTTGATATCCGGCTTTTTCCCGATGATTCCGAGCCCCGAGCAGGGAAGATCCGCCAGCACGATATCGGCCCTCTCCAAAAGCTCCGGATCAAATTTTACCGCATCCCATAAGGCTGTTCTGAGGTTTAAAAAGCCGCAGCGCGCCCTGTTTTCCTCGATCAGCGACACCTTATACTCCGTCAGATCCCGCGCTTCCACCATGCCGGTCCCGGCTAACAGATCCGCCGCATGGAGGGCCTTCCCTCCCGGTGCGGCGCATACATCCAAAACAAAACTGCCTGCAGTCGGCGACGCGATGCGTCCCACAAGCGCCGAGGCCGGATCCTGGATCGCCACATGTCCGTTTGCAAATTCTCCGATGCCATCCGGCGCATCATAGCCCGAAAGCTCCAATAGGCCCTCCCCAAACGGATGGGACCGCGCCGCGATCCCCTGCGCCTCCAGCTCTCCCCTGATATGAGAAACCGGCGCAAGACTCTCGTTACAGCGCACCGTGAGCGGCCGCCCTTCTAAAAACGAAGCCGCAATCTGCTTTGCCGTCTCCTTTCCATATGTGTGCTCCCACATCGAAAGCATCCATTCGGGAATTGAATACGCCAACCAGGGCTCCGAAAAGGCAATGTCCTCTTTTTTCCGCGAGATTGTCCGAAGTACCCCGTTTACAAACCCGGAAAGCCCCTCAAACCGGCGCTTTCTCGCAAGCCCGACCGCCTCATTGCAGACCGCCGGGTCCGGGACCCGCTCCATGTAGAGGAGCTGATAGACAGACATGCGAAGAAGCGCGCGGATGAGCGGCTTCATTTTAGAAACCTTTATTTTCGAATACCGGTTCAGGATCTCGTCAAGCTGCAGCTCATACTCCAGCGTCCCCTCGGCAAGTCTCGTGACGAAGGCCCTGTCCTGCTTTTCCAGATAGCGGTATTTGTCAAGGGCCTGCTTTAAGACCACATGGCTGGGTCTTCCCTCCTCCTGCACCTCCAAAAGAACGTCAAGAGCGATCTCCCTCGCGCTGCTTTGCTTAGTCACGGTCCCTGCCTCCGAACAGGATGACCAGCCTTAAAAGCTGCAGAACCGTGGACGCAGCAGCCGCCACATATGTCAGCGCCGCGGCGCTTAAGACCTTTCTCGTCCCGCTGACCTCGTCGCCCACTAAAATCCCCTGCGAATCCAGGAGTCTAACGGCTCTTGCGGAGGCGTTAAACTCCACCGGAAGCGTCACGAGCTGGAACAGCACAGCCAGCGAAAACAAAAGAATCCCGATCTGTACAAGCGGTGAGCCGAGGCCGCCGATGACAACGCCCAGCAAAATAATCGGCCAGGACATCCGGCTTCCCAGATTGGCGACCGGAACCAGCGAGCTTCTGATACTTAGCGGCGCGTAGCTCTCGTTATGCTGCATCGCATGGCCGCATTCGTGCGCCGCCACGCCGATTGCCGCCACCGAGGTCGCATTAAACACCGACTGCGACAGATTGACCGTCTTCGTCCGCGGATCATAATGATCCGTCAGATTCCCGGCGATCGGCTGCACCGTCACATCGTAGATGCCCTGGGAATTCAAAAGCCGCCTCGCAGCTTCCGCCCCGGTCATCCCCGTCCGGCTATGCACTCTCGAGAACTTCTGAAACGTCGAATTGACACGGCTCTGCGCCCATAAGGACAGCACCATGCCAATGAGTAAAAGAATCATCGTCGGATCAAAATAATAGCCATAGCCCATTCCATAGCCCATATACAAGTCTCCTTTCGTTTTCAACTATCCGTCTAACGCAGCCGTTTAGACAACCGCAGACGGCTGCAGTCTCACATTTCTGTCCCGCGCCCCAGTATGGCACCTGGCTCGATCGGATACCCACGCAGAAAATCTGCGGCACGCATCCGCTTTTTGCCCTCAAGCTGCAGCTCCTCGATCAAAAGGAAGCCGTCCCCAGTCTCCACGAGAAGCCCATCCTTTAAAGCCTCTGCTCTCCCGGGTATCCCGGCAGGGATGCCGTCTCTCACATCCGCCGCCCAAAGCTTTACTGTCTTCCCGTTCAGATATGTGTAGGCGCTCGGCCAGGGGTTAAGCCCCCGAATTAACCGCTCGATCGCCTCTGCGCGCATCGTCCAGTCAATCTCGCCCATTGTTTTTTTTAACATGCCCACGTAGCTGCTCTTTGACTCATCCTGAGGCGTCCTTACAGCCGTTCCCTTTTCAAGCTTCTCCAGTGTCGTCAGAATCACCTCGCCGCTGATTGCGGCAAGTCGCTCAAACAGGCTGCCGGCCGTCTCCTTCTCTGCGAGCGGGATCTCGCGCCGCTCAAGCATGTCCCCGGTATCGAGCCCTTCATCCATGAGCATGGTCGTCACGCCGCTCATCCGCTCCCCGGCGATGACCGCCCACGGGACCGGGGCCGCGCCGCGGTACTTCGGCAGAAGCGACGCGTGCACGTTCACACATCCGTATCTGGGAAGCGTGAGAATCTCCGGCGTCAGGATCTGGCCAAACGCCGCCACGACGATCGCCTCCGGCGCAAGCTCCCTTAGCACCGCCACAAATTCCGGCGCCTTTACCTTCTTCGGCTGATAGACCGGGATACCAAGCTCTACGGCCATTTTCTTGACCGGCGTCTCGGAGATCTGATGTCCGCGCCCCTTCGGCATATCCGGCTGCGTCACCACGCCGACCACCGTATGTCCCCCGTTTACCAAGTCCTTTAGCGTCGGTACGGCAAAATCCGGCGTTCCCATAAATACGATCCGCATCTTATTCCTCCTCAGGTTCTACGTCGTAGAGCTCTCCCTCCACCTTTTCGACGTACAGCTTTCCCTCCAGGTGATCACATTCGTGAAGGATGCATCTGGCAAGCAGCCCTTCGCCTTCCAGCGTGTACTCCTCCATGTTTTCGTTTAACGCCTTTACCTTTACATAATTGGCCCGCGTGACCTCGCCGTTTTTCCCCGGGACGCTTAAACACCCCTCCGGGCCGGTCTGTGTCCCGCTCTGCTTAAGGACGGTCGGATTGATCATCACGTAGCGGTTGCCGTCGTCTATGTCCATCACTACGATCTGCTTGCGGATCCCCACCTGCGGCGCGGCTAACCCGCAGCCGTTCCCGTCGTACATCGTATCGAACATATCTGCGATCAGCTCTCTGGTCCGGCCGTTCATCTCCCTTACCGGCTTGCATTCCTTGGAGAGGATCTCATCCCCGATGATTCTGATCTGTCTGATTGCCATGAATGTATAATCCTTTCTAAAATGAAAATTCATATTTATGGTACGCGGCGCCCCAATCATCTACGCTTTCGGCCCGGAGTGTGTCTGAAGCCTGCTTTCTGACACGCTCTATAAATCATACTGCAGCGTCACGTTTTTGTACAGCTCCCGCCCTCTCTCCCGCTCCTGGGCGGTTTTCATGACTCTTATTAGTATAGCATAGTTTTCATGCTTTATATATAAAATTTTTCTGTAAATATCATTAAGTTTATAGGGAGCCGCCAAAACGGGCCCGATCAAAACCGCCCCGTCCAGGGCAAACTGTCGTTTGAGGGTCTTTTCCATGTCCTCCGCGGCCTCAGAAAGTGCATCCTCGCTCCGCGAGGCGAACAGCAGCGCGAGAAGCCCCATAACAGGCGGATAGCCCATCAGCTTCCGGTACAGGATCTCTTGCCTGTAAAACTGCAGATAATCCTGCTCCGCCGCGGCCGTCACCGCAAAATGATCCGGCGTATACGTCTGGATCACCACATCCCCGGGAAGCTCCCCGCGCCCAGCCCGGCCGGAGGCCTGCGTCAAAAGCGCAAAGGTATTCTCCGCGCTCTTATAATCCGGCGCGTAAAGCGACAGATCCGCAGCCATGATCCCGACCAGCGTCACATTGGGGAAATCATGCCCCTTTACGATCATCTGCGTCCCGATCAGGATATCGGCCGCGCCCTCCGAAAAGCTCTGCAGAAGCTCCTCATGCGCCCCCTTTTTGGCCGTCGTATCCGCATCCATGCGCAGGATGCGTGCCTTGGGGAACGCGCGCCTCGTAAGCTCCTCAAGCTTCTGCGTCCCGGTCCCGAATGGCGCAATATACGGGGAGCCGCACGCCGGGCAGAGCTTTGGCATCGGACGCTCAAACCCGCAGTAATGGCAGCGGAGCCGCCCATCCGAATGGTAGGTCAGGCTCACGTCACAGTGCGGGCATTTCATGGCCGTCCCGCACGAGCGGCAGGAGACAAAGCCCGCATATCCCCGTCGGTTCATAAACAGCATCACCTGTTGCCCTTTTAAAAGCCGTTCCTCCAAAAGCCCCGTAAGCCGCCGGCTGAAGATCGAGCGATTTCCCTCCGCGAGCTCCTCGCGCAGATCGGCCACATGGACCCTGGCCAGGCGGCTTTTCTCCTTTGCCCGGTGCTTTAGAGTGAGAAGCCTGTATTCTCCCCGCTCCGCCTTATAAAAGCTCTCCACGGACGGCGTGGCCGATCCTAAGACCACACTCGCCTGCTGCATGGCGGCACGCATCCGGGCCGCCTCCCTCGCATGGTAGCGCGGGACCGTCTCGCTCTTATAGGCCCCCTCATGCTCCTCGTCGATGATGATGAGCCCCAGATTGGGAAACGGTGTAAAAAGCGCGGAACGCGGGCCGATCATGATGTCGATCTCGCCCTTCCTCGCCCGCTCCGACTGGTCATAGCGCTCCCCGGCCGAGAGCCTTGAATTGATGATCGAGACGCGGTTCCCGAAACGTCTGTAAAAACGCATCACCGTCTGATACGTCAGGGAGATCTCGGGGATCAGGACGATCACCTGCCGCCCCCTCTTTATGACATGGGCGATCAGCTCCATGTATACCTCGGTCTTCCCGCTCCCGGTGATCCCGTAGAGAAGATACGTCTTACAGATCCCCCGGTCATAATCGGCAAGCACCGTATGGACCGCCGCATGTTGCTCCTCGTTTAGCGCAGGAGGGCAGACATCCCTTTTCCAGCCGTGCACCGGATTCCGGCCGATCTCCTCGCTTCGGACCGCCAGGATGCCCTTTTCCTCTAACGGTTTTAACGTAGCGGCCGTGATGCCGAGCTTTTCGGAGGTCAGACGCCAGGGAAGCGTCCCGTTCTCCAAAAACGCCTTAAAAAGCCGGATTCTGGCCCTGTGTTTTTTCCGCTCGGACTCGTCAAGAAGCGCGGTCAGCTCCTCCCTCCCGACCAGGCATTCAATCGTCTTTTCCTTCCTCGCGGCCACCTCGGCCTTGACCGGGAGTACCGTCTTTAGCGCCTGGCTCATCGTGCAGCCATAACGCTCCTTTAGCTGCCAGGCCAGACAGATGAGCTGCTCCTGTACCGGGAGCGCACCGGGAAGGAGCGCCTCGATTTCTTTGAGCTTTTCCGGCGCAAAGGATGCCTCGTTTCCGACCGCGACCACAAAGCCCCGTCTCGGCGTATCCCCCCGTCCGAAGGGGACCCGGACCTGCACACCCGCCCGAAGCTCTCCCGAAAGCGCGGGCGGAATCCGGTACTGGAACACCCGGTCCACGCCCCTGGCAGTCAGGTCCACGATCACATCCGCAAAACACGGCTTACTCTCTCCCAAACGGTTTCCCCCTTCGATCCGGCCCGCTGCACAGCACTCTTTCATCAGGCTGCCGCCGTACTTCCATGCTCAAAACTTCCGTCGTTCTCCCGGGCCCGCCTCTCAAAACAAAGCCCTGCCCATCCTGTCATCCGCCGCCTGCAATCCGGTCCGCCAGTCTCGTAAGCCCCATGGAATTCGACCCTTTCAAAAGCAGGAGGTCTCCTTCCCTCACCTCACACTCCAGATACTCCGAAAGCGCTTCGATATCCGCAAATTCCACGACCGGAATCTCAGAGACGGCCCGCACGCCCTCCGCCAGGTACGCACAATCATCTCCCAGCGTCAAAATAAGAGAAACACCTGAAGCTGCCGCATATTCGCCGGCCTCCCGGTGAAATTCGGGCGAGCGGTCCCCGAGCTCCTTCATGTCTGCCAGCACCGCGATATGACGCGCCCCCGGCCGAATCCGGCAAAACACGTCCAGAGCCGCATGCAGCGAGGCCGGGCTTGCATTATAGGAATCATCCAGCAAAAGGACATGTTTTCCCGTGATCTCTGCAAAAGTGAGCTGCTGACGGTGCGCAAAGCCGCCAAAGGTCAAAAGCCCCCTCGCCGCTTCCTCAAGCGTCATGCCGTACTCGGCGCATACGGCGATTCCGGCAAGGGCGTTTAAGACATTGTGCCGGCCCAAAGCCTCCAGCCGCACCGGGCAGCGCTCCGAGCCGTGCACGGCCGTAAATTCGGGCTTTCCGTCCCGAAGCACGATATCCTCGGCCCGGTAATCATTGCCGGCATCCGTCCCGTAATAAACGGTCCGTACACCGTCCTTCGCCTGCGCTCCCCGCAGAAGCTCGTCATCCCCGTTTAAAATCAGGAGGCCGCCGGCCCTCAAGCCGTCTTGGATCGTCATCTTTTCTTTGAAGATCCTCTCTCTGGAGCCGAACTGCTCGATATGGGCGTCCCCAATGTTCGTGATCACCGCCGTGTCGATCTGGGCCAGCCTCGCGATCACCGTGAGCTCGCCCGGCTCACTCATGCCGAGCTCGATGACGCCGATCTCGTCCTCCGCTTTGATCTCGGAAAGCGTGACCGGGACGCCGACCTGGCTGTTTCGGTTGCCCGGCGTCTTGTATACCCGATAGCGGGCCGAAAGCGCCGCCGCGATCAGCTCCCTTGTGGTCGTCTTGCCGACGCTTCCCGTCACACCGACGAGCGGCAGGGAAAGCCGCTCCCGCAGGGAATGCCCGAGCGCCTGCAGGGCAAGCTTTGTGTCCTCGACGCGGATGACGGCCGTCCCGCCCGGCTGCCTCCCTTTGCCATCCGGCGCGTTTTCCCCGATCGCCACTTCCATGACTTTTCTGCCCGGCGTTGTTCCGTCGGCTGCCGCCTTGGTTTCCCCGGCTTTTGCAAGCCCCATGCCCAGCGCCTCGGCCGCCGTTTCGTGCTCACTCGTAAGGACCGCGGCCGCCCCCGCAGCGGCCGCCTGCGAGAGGAACCGGTGCGCATCCACACGCTCCCCGATTAACGGTACAAACAGATCCCCCGGCCCCACTTCCTTTGAGTTGAACCGGATATGGGCAAGCCGCGCAGACGGTTCTCCCGCAAGCAGCCTGCCCCCTGTCGCCAAAACCACGTCACGCACCGTCACCTGTTCCATCCTTCCATCTCCTTTGCCGCTTCTTCGACCACCTCACGATCCAGGAAATGATGGCGTACGCCCTCGATCTCCTGGTAATCCTCATGGCCCTTGCCGATCACCGCAATCATGTCTCCGGCCTCGGCATGCCGGAGTGCGTAAAAAATCGCCTCACGTCTGTCCGGAATCACGAGATAGCTTCCGCCCGTCGGCGCGATCCCCGTCTCGATGTCCCTTATAATGTCCTCATTCTTCTCAAACCGCGGGTTGTCGGCCGTCAGGATGCAAAAATCCGCCATCCGCCCGCCGATTTCCCCCATCGAATACCGCCTTTCCTTCGCACGGTTGCCGCCGCAGCCGAAGACACAGACCAGGCGCTTCGGATGATACTCCCTGAGCGTCGCAAGCAGGCTCTCCATGCTGACCGCATTGTGGGCGTAATCCACAATCACGCTGCACCTTTTCGAGACATGAACGATCTCCATCCGGCCGTCTACGCGGATCGTTTCCAGAGCCGAGCACACACGGCCCCAGACCGCCTCAGCCGCGCCCGCCTCAGCCAGCACCAGACGGCAGACCGCGAGCGCTGCAAGCGCGTTGTCCGCGTTGAATTTCCCCGGCATACCGACACGCACGGGTCCGGACGCTTTCCCCTGTAAAAGGAACTCGACGCCGACAAACGAATGATCGGACGCATAGTGAATCCGGCTACCCGTAAAATCCGCCTCTGCCTGCGTGTTTCCGGAAAGAAGCGCATACGTGTATAACCGGCAGTCCGCATCCTTTATAATCTCGTCATAGTGCTCCGTGAGGCGGTTTATCACGCCCGTCCTGCACGCAGTCAGAAGGCGGGACTTATAGTACAGATACTCCTCAAAGCTTTTATGCTCCTTCGGGCCGATGTGATCCGGAGAAAGATTCGTAAAAAGGCCGTAATCGAACCGGATCCCGCCCACACGATGCAGCATGAGCGCCTGCGAGGAGACCTCCATCACGACACAGTCGCAGCCGGCATTCGCCATCCTCGCAAAATACTCCTGCACCACGTAGGACTCCGGCGTCGTGTTGGCAGTCGGAAACCGCTCATCCCCGATCACCGCTCCGTTGGTGCCGATCAGGCCCACCTTCCTGCCTGCGGTCTCCAGAAGCTTCTTTAACATATAGCTTGTGGTCGTCTTTCCCTTTGTCCCGGTAATCCCGATCGTAGTCAGCCGGTTCGCCGGATGGCCAAACCGCGCCGCCGCCAAAAGGGCGAGCGCCAGCCGGCCGTTTGCGGTGCGAAGCACCGTTACGTCTGCAGGGACCGATACCTCCCGCTCGACAACCAGCACTCTGCATCCGGCTGCGAGTACCTCCGGGATAAATGTATGGGAATCTCTCGTACTCCCCTTGATGCAGACAAATACCGAGTCCGGATACGCCCTTCTGGAATCGTATACGACCTCCTCCACCCGTGTATCCAGGCTCCCCTGCAAAAGCACACAATCCGATCCAGCCAGCCAGTCTCCGATTCTCATTCTGCCTCCTTCTTCACGTCAGGTGTCGCCTGGCGTGAATCCCTTTCCTTTAAAACAATCCCGTGATCTTTCCGTCTTTGTCCACGTCGATGCTGTCCGCCGCCGGCTTCTTTGGAAGCCCCGGCATCGTCATGATCGCACCCGTGAGCGCCACCACAAAGCCCGCTCCTGCGCTCACGTACACGTCGCGCACCATCAGATCAAAGCCCTCGGGCCTGCCGAGCTTCGTCTGGTCATCCGAGAGGGAATACTGCGTCTTTGCCATGCAGACAGGGAAGGAACCAAAGCCCATCTCCGTGATCTTTGCAAGCGCCTTTTTCGCAGCCGGCGTATAGCTGACCTTCCCTGCGCCATAGATCTCCTTCGCCACGGTCTCGATCTTTTCGGCAATCCCCAACTCATCCGGATACAGCGGCGCAAACCGGCTCTCCTTCGTCTCCAGCGTCTCGATAACCTTTGCGGCTAACTCCATACCGCCGTCTCCGCCCTGCTCCCAGACTTTTGACAACGCAAACGCACAGCCGCGCTCCTCGCAAAAGTTCCGAATGAACTCATACTCCGCCTGGGTATCGCTCAAAAACGAATTCAGCGTCACGACAACCGGAACCCGATACTTCTGTATATTCTCAATGTGCTTTTCCAGGTTCACGATTCCGGCCTTTAACGCCTCTAAATTCTCCTCCCCAAGCGCCTCCTTTTTGACTCCGCCGTTGTATTTCAGCGCACGCACGGTCGCCACCAGGACCACGGCATCCGGCTTTAAGCCCGCCTTGCGGCATTTGATATCAAAAAATTTCTCCGCACCCAGATCCGCGCCGAAGCCCGCCTCCGTCACCGCGATATCCGCAAGCTTTAAGGCCGTCCTCGTCGCCATGACACTGTTGCAGCCGTGAGCGATGTTGGCAAACGGCCCGCCGTGCACCAGGACTCCCGTATGTTCCAAAGTCTGAATAAGGTTCGGCTTCATTGCATCCTTTAAGAGCGCCGCCATGGAGCCGACCGCGTTTAACTGCTTCGCCGTCACCGGCTCCCCCGCAAAGTTGTAGGCCACGATGATCCGGCCCAGCCTCTCCTTCAGATCATCCAGATCCGTTGCCAGGCACAGAATCGCCATGATCTCGGAGGCCACGGTGATGACAAAATGATCCTCTCTGACCACGCCGTCCGCCTTGGCGCCGAGACCGACCACGATGTTTCGGAGCGCACGGTCGTTCATGTCCAGGCAACGTTTCCATAGGATCTGCCTTGTGTCGATCCCAAGGGCGTTGCCCTGCTGGATATGGTTATCCAAAAGAGCCGCCAGCAGGTTGTTGGCCGTTGTGATCGCGTGGAAATCCCCCGTAAAATGCAGGTTCAGATCCTCCATCGGCACTACCTGGGCATAGCCGCCCCCGGCCGCCCCGCCCTTGATGCCAAAGCACGGTCCCAAAGAGGGCTCACGGAGCGCCAGCATGGCCGACTTGCCCGCTTTCGTGAGCGCCTGCGCCAGCCCGATGCTTGTTGTCGTCTTTCCCTCGCCGGCAGGAGTCGGATTGATCGCCGTCACAAGCACCAGCTTGCCGTCCGGCCTGTCCTTCACACGCTCCCAGAGCTCGTCTGCGATCTTCGCCTTGTACTTTCCGTAGAGCTCCAGCTCATCCTCGGAAATCCCGTACTGCGCCGCCACCTCCCGGATCGGGAGCATGTCGGCCGCCTGTGCAATCTCGATGTCTGTTTTCATTTTTCATTCTCCTCATGTGAAATAGATAGTGTTACTCTTAGTATCCGGCCTCCAAAAGCTCCTCAAACTCCTCCATGGACATCAGGATCTTTCTCGGCTTTGTACCCTCCTCCTCGCCGACCACGCCGGCTTCGGCAAGCTGATCCATGATCCGGGCCGCACGGTTGAAGCCAACCTTGAACATCCTCTGCAGCATGCCGATCGAGGCCTTGTCCTTCTCGATGATGAACCGCCCGGCCTCCACAAACAATGCGTCACGGTCACTGCCGCCCGCCGTCGCGCCGCCGGCCATCGGCTGCGCCATTTTCGCCTCGATCGACTGGTCATAGGAGGTCTCCTCGTTCTGTTCCTTGATGAACTCGGTCACGCGGGAAACCTCCGTATCGGAGACAAAAGCCCCCTGTACTCGGATCGGCTTCGGATAGCCGGACGGATAGAACAGCATGTCGCCGTTTCCTAACAGCTTCTCCGCGCCGACCATATCGAGGATTGTCCGCGAGTCCACGCCGGAAGCCACGGAAAATGCGATCCGCGACGGCACATTGGCCTTGATCACGCCCGTGATGACGTTGACGGACGGGCGCTGCGTTGCGATGACCAGATGGATCCCGGCCGCGCGGGCAAGCTGCGCCAGACGGCAAATCGCATCCTCAACCTCACCGGAGGCCACCATCATCAGATCCGCCAACTCGTCAATAATGATGACAAGCTGCGGAAGCTTCGCGGGAATCTCCTCCTTCGGGATATCACCGCTCTCCTCCAGAGTCTTCACACGCGCATTGTAGCCCTTTAAGTCACGCACATTCGTCTGCGCAAATTTATTATAACGCTCCATCATCTCGGCCACCGCCCAGTTTAAGGCACCGGCCGCCTTCTTCGGGTCCGTCACGACCGGAATCAGAAGATGCGGAATCCCGTTATAAATTGAAAGCTCCACTACCTTCGGATCGATCATGATCAGCTTCACATCCTCCGGCGAAGCCCGGTACAAAAGGCTCATGATCATGGTATTGATCCCCACGGACTTTCCCGAACCGGTCTGTCCGGCGATCAGAAGGTGCGGCATTTTTGCCAGATCGGCCACGATGACCTGGCCGCCGATGTCCTTTCCGACCGCAAAGGCCAGATGGGAGGCATGCTTTTTAAACGCGTCGCTCTCCAAAAGCTCACGCAGGTAGACGATGCTGTTAACTTTGTTTGGAACCTCGATCCCCACCGCGGCCTTTCCCGGGATCGGCGCTTCGATCCGGATGTCCGTCGCCGCCAGATTCAACTTGATATCATCGGCCAGGGACTGGATCCGGCTCACCTTCACGCCCTGCTCCGGATGCAGCTCATAGCGCGTCACCGTCGGCCCGCAGCTTATGTTTGTCACCGTCACGCCGACGCCAAAGTTCCGCAGGGTCTGCTGCAGCTTGATCGCCGTCTCCTTGTATTCCTTCTCCGACTGGCCGCCCGCAGAATCTTTACTCCTGGTGAGCAGATCCATCGGCGGGATCACATACGGCTTTTTCGGCTTTTCCTCTGTCCTCTTGACCTCCTGCAGCACGGCCCGGTCGGCCTCGGCTTTTTCGGCCGCAGCCTGGCGGCATGCCTCGGCCTTGCTTCGCAGGACCTCCTCGGTATCGGTCTCGATCACCTTGCCGCTCGTCGTCACCACGGACTTTTTCCCCTCCGGGGCATGGAAAACGGAAGTTTCCCCTGAGTCCGCTGTCATTTTTTTCTGCACAGGCTCCCAGTACTCCTCGTTTTCCACGTATGGCTCCGTATCCTGCTCCATGGCATGGGGCAGGGCGTCAGACTCTGTCTCGTTATAGGGCGGGACAGCCGGCCATTCGTCCTCCAAAGACACGGTTGCAGACACAGTAGCCAAATCTCCCGGGATCGTCCCAAACACTGGCGGCCCGGATACCGGTTCCCCGGGCTCCGCATACGGCCCTTCCCCCGTTCCCGACTCAAGGGCCGCGGACAGATACGGCTTCGGCTCTGCCTTCAGGCCTGTGCTTATGTCCTCGGCAAGCGCGCTGTTGTTTGGCTCCCCGAATACACCCATCTCGTCAAACGCCTGCCTGTCGCGGCTCACAAACACGTCCTCATCGGCCCGATGCCGCAGCAGGGAAACATCCTCATTAAACGGAACCACATCCTCCTCCGGCGGCGCCCCTGCCATCGTAATCTTTCCTTTAAATATATCCGCAGGATCTGGCTGGCTGGCAAATTCCTCACGAAATGCGTCCGGTGTCTCTGCGCTCCTGACGCCGGCCGTATCCGTCCTTTCCTTCACAGGATAAGCCGCCTCTGCTGCCGCAGGTACAAACGTGTTTTCTGCCTTTCTTCGGCCTACCTGCCTTTCTGCGGCCTGTGCTTCCTCCGCAAAGTGTTCTCTCTCCTCCCGGCTTTCTGCCTCCGGGCCCATCGGATCTCCGTTTGCGGACAGATCCGTCGAGCTTAGATTCACGCCCTTCACTTTCTGCTCCTCGCGCATCAGGCGCTTTTCCTCTCGCCGCTCCTCCCGGATCTCTTTCCTTCTTCCGTAATCCTCCTTCGCATACTGGTATGCCTTGCCGCTCCCGCGCTTCACCACGGATACGAATGACCGCTCCGTGATGCACACAAGCGAAATCGTGATACACACCAAAAGCGCCAGATATGCCCCGATCGTTCCCACTGCCGTGTGCAGAAGCCAGACAAGGGCGCCGCCGATCACTCCGCCCCCCTTGCCGTTTGCCCCGGCCAGCTCATAAATATCCCGGAGCGTCTGTTTTTCCTGATACCCGCCGCCAAACATAAGCTGCGCCAGGCCGCAGAGCGCCACCAAAAGCACTTCGACCGCCAGCATCTTATAGACCGCGCGGATATTTCCCTGATTGGAGACATAAAAAACCATCCCCGCAAACAAAAGCACCGGGGCCACATAGCCGATACAGCCGAAAACGCCGAGCATCACCTGGCTCACCACGTTTCCGACCACACCGCAAATATGAAAATTGCTCAGAAATAAAAACACGCTGACGGCAAAGGTTCCCAGAACGGCCGCCTCTGACTGGATAAATCCTGTATCCTTTTCCTTGGATTTGGCCGCCGTTTTTCTCTTTGCCGATGTGGATGTCTTCTTTTTTGTACTGCTGCCCGCCAAAATGTAAAGCCTCCCGTCTCAAACTGCGCCTTTTGGACGCCTAACAGATAGTATACAAAAAAAAATGGTAAATTGCAACCGGTAACAATTTAGAGGGGGAGGGCAAGAGTATTGTTACTGTTCACATAGGTCTGTGCACTTGCTGCGCTGACCGTACGAAAGGCTGGGCCTGCGGACAAAAATTCCTCTACACTCCGTTTCGATTGGTCCTTGACAAGCACTACTGGCGCTTAGGACTGCCGAAGGCAATTTGCATGGTTTTTTGCATGTTGCTGTGAACGGAGTGAACAGTAACAACAGTTCTGCCAAATGGCTGAACTATTACGTTTCACCGATTTCACCGAAGCTTTTGCAAAAAACACTGGATTTTTTCACTTGTATACGCTATAATGACAAAAATACCCTGAAAGGAGAACCCATGAGACATCTGATCAGTCCATTGGACTTTTCCGTGTCGGAGATCGAGAGATTGCTTTCCCTTGCCTCGGACATTGGGAAAAACCGTCCCAAATATGCACATGCTTGCGATGGAAAAAAGCTTGCCGTTTTGTTTTATGAGCCAAGTACCCGAACCCGTCTGAGCTTTGAGTCCGCGATGTTAAACCTCGGAGGCTCTGTCCTCGGTTTTTCTTCCGCCGATTCCAGTTCGGCCGCCAAGGGCGAAAGTGTTTCCGATACCATCCGAGTCATTTCCTGTTACGCCGATATCTGTGCAATCCGTCATCCTAAAGAGGGCGCCGCTCTGGTTGCCGCTTCTAAATCTTCTATTCCTGTAATCAACGCCGGAGACGGCGGCCATCAACATCCCACACAAACCCTGACCGATCTGCTCACCATCCACTCTCTCAAGGGAAAACTCGGCAATCTGACGGTCGGCCTCTGCGGGGATTTAAAATTTGGCCGCACGGTTCATTCCCTGATTCATGCCTTGATCCGCTACCCCGGCATCCGCTTCGTGCTGATTTCGCCGCCGGAGCTTCGCATTCCCGATTATATCCGCGAGAATTTCCTCGATGCTGCGGGGATTGAATATCGGGAGACCACAGATCTGGATGATGCCATGGAGGAGCTTGATATTTTGTACATGACGCGTGTCCAGAAGGAGCGTTTCTTTAACGAGGAAGACTACATCCGCATGAAAGACTGCTATATCCTCGACGCGGAAAAGATGAAGCGCGCCAAGCCGGATATGTATGTCCTGCATCCGCTTCCGCGTGTAAATGAAATCTCCGTGGAGGTCGATGACGACCCGCGCGCCGCATATTTTAGGCAGGCCCAGTACGGCGTCTACGTCCGTATGGCCCTGATTCTTACATTATTGGAGGTGAACTGCCTATGTTAACCATCAGCGGAATCCGCGAGGGCGTCGTTTTGGACCATATCCAGGCCGGAAAGAGCATGGAGATCTACCGGCTTCTGGGTCTTGGCAAAATGGATTGCACCGTCGCCATCATCAAAAATGCAAAAAGCAATAAGCTCGGCCGTAAGGACATCATCAAAATCGAGGGATCCATGGACAATCTTGATCTGGATATTCTCGGCTACATCGACCATCATATCACCGTCAATGTGATTCGGGATGACGCTATCATTGAGAAAAAGCGGCTGAGCCTGCCGGACAAGCTCGTCAACGTGATCCGCTGCAAAAATCCTCGCTGCATTACCTCCATCGAGCCGGGCCTGCCGCAGATCTTTTACCTGTCGGATAGAAAAAGTGAACGCTACCGCTGCCGCTACTGCGACGAAAAGCATGAATAAATCACGTTTTAAAAGAGGGAAGCCGCACTCTGCCGGCTTCCCTCCTACTTTTTTCTCTTATTTGTTGTTGATTCGGCGGATCTTATCCAAATCCAGCGTTTCACTCTCTGTCCCTGGGAACTCTACAACAAATTGTACCTCCTCCGGCAGCTTCTTTTTCCGGACCGCTTCGCCGTAGCTTGCGGCATCCTTTACGATAAGTCCCTTCTCAGTCCACGTATCTCCCGGCAGAATCCAAATTTTCATTTCTCCCATCTTCAGCTCATACGGCTCATGCTCGGACAGCCATTCTGTCTTGACTCCGTACTGGTTCAGACAGTCGTATACGTCGGCCATCGTGATCTGCTCGTCTCCGCCGAAGAACAGCTCCTCACGCTTTAAGCTGACAGAACCGCCCGCAGACCGCGCCTCCTGCACGGCATCCGCATTCAGCTTCAGGCTCCCCGAATAGGCCGCAGACGGCTGGCTTCCTTCCTTAGAGGGCTGTGTCGCCTCGTCCGTCTCCTGCTCCCATGAAGCCGTCGTCTCGTCATCCGGCGCCTCGGTCTCATCGTCGTCCGGTTCCTCGGTCTCATCCGGCTCCTCATCCTCAAAGGGATTACCCTCGGCAAGCTTCCCATCCAGCCCCACATAGCGGCCATCCGGCGTCGTGTCATCCACCATCATGAGGCCGTCATCCTCAAAGCAGTAGAAAGCCCCGTCAAGCTGCTGCCAGCCGGTTAACGCCGCCGCATAGGAGGGGCCCGGCTCGCTGCTGAAATAATAGCGCCCGCCGACCTCATCCTCATGCCAGCCAAGCTTAAACGAACCGTCCCGGTTTAAGCAATACGTGCCCTTGTCCATGCTGATAATGCCCGGTTCAAAATTATCCGGCGAGAGGGCAAATGCCTGCCTGTAATGCGCCGACGCACCGTTCACATCGCCTCGGTCCAACAGCTCATCTCCCTTCGCATAGGCGTTGTCGGCCGCCATCGAACGATAGCCTGCCAGCTCTTCCCTGTACGTTTTATTATCCGGCTGTACGGCCACCGCCTTCTCCCAGAACGCAAGACACGCGTCCATATCGTCCAGCTCCGCATAATACCCGGAGGCCACATTTAAAAACACCTCCAGCTTTTCTCCATCGACGGCCGCATCCTTTGTCAAAAATTTGTCCAGTCCCTGCTCTACCAAGGCCTTTGCATCACCGAGCTTCCCGCTTTCCATATAGGTGGACACCAGAAGCGAATAGGCCTCGATCGCATTCGGATTCATCTCGAGTACTTCTTTTAAAATGGCGACCGCTTTCTCGCTCTCTCCCTCGTCATAGCAAAGCTCGCCGTAGCGCAGCTTCGCTTCCATAAGCGCCTGCCGCACCGCCTCATTTTCCGAATCGGCCCGCTCCAGCGTCTGCACCGCCAGCTCATATTCATCCATCATGGAATACGCGGTACTCAAAGAAAGCAGCGTCTCCGTGCTCTCTCCGGCCTGCTCTATATATTTGTTCAGCCAGTCGATTGCGAGCTCATAGTCCTCCTGCTCCATGTAGATGCCGCTGACCGTCTCCAGACAGTTGATCCACGCCTCCTTAAGCTTTTCGTTCTGCGTCGCCGCGTATCCGTTTTCCAGCGCCTCGCCGGCCAGCTCATATTCCTCGACCGCCATATAGGCGGAGGCCAGTTCAAAGTATGCCTTGGCACTCGTCTTATCGAGCTCAATGCATTTTAAGAAGGTCTCGATTGCCTGGTCGTAGTCTTCCTCCTTCGCATAGCTCATACCCTGGAGCAAAAGCTCCGACACCTGGTTCGACTCCTTGCTTTCCTGGCTCTGGCTCTCCTCTTGCCCGGTCTTTTTTTTGCTGCATGCCGTAAAAATGACCGCCGTCAAAACTGCGGCCGCAAGTACCAGCAGGCTCCATTTCCTGATTTTTTTATTTTTCAAATTCCTTCGCTCCGCTTCTCAATATGTAAAATCTTTCTTTTGATTTCTCTACTATATCATCTTTTCTTGTCTCTGTCCAGTACAGACCCCTGCCAATTCCTCCCGTCCACGGATTGCCAGTAAGCTTACCCCTTCATTTACTCAAACAAAAACAGGATCGGAAAAGATTCTTCTCCCTCTGACCCTGTCTTTTTATTCGTATCGCATTCTCAAGCTGTTCCGAGCAGGACGATAAGCCGGGTTATGTCGTGGATGGCCATCTATCTAGGCCGCCTGTCACCAGACGGCTCCAGCGACCTACCCGGGAGCAGACGGGCCGCCTTGTGCTCCCTGTTCGGTCTTGCTTCGAGCGGGGTTTACATATGCCCTCCCTGTTACCAGTTAGGCGGTAGTCTCTTACACTGCCTTTCCACCCTTACATGGCAAATGCCATGCGGTTTATTTCTGTTGCACTGTCCCTGGGGTCACCCCCGCCTGACGTTATCAGGCGCCCTGCCCTGTGAAGCCCGGACTTTCCTCTCCTGCCGCCTTTCGGCGCCCGCAGCAGCGGCCATCTGTCCTACTCGGAACGCATTCAATATAACACAATTTTTCCGGTCTGTCCAGCCAAAACCTCTGTTTTACTTTATTGGCTGCTGTCCGCACATCAGGCAGATGCAGGCTGAACTGCTGCGACCGCCTGCACGATCAATATTTTTCCCGCTACGCTTCCTTTTCCTTTGGCATCTTCAGCGAAAATCCGCCATAGATCCCCACCGGGACCTCCTCTGCAAAAGAATATTCATCCATTGTAGATTCTTTAAAGTTATATACGATCGTACTCTGCTTCATGGGGTCCACGATCCAATATTCTCTCACGCCGGCGCTCTGGTACTTGAAAAGCTTTTTAAAATAATCCATCGACCGGCTTCCCGGCGAGACAATTTCAATGATCCAGTCCGGGGCGCCGTGGCAGCCTCTCTCATCCAGCTTCGAGGGATCGCAGACCACGGAAATATCCGGCTCCAAATAGTTAATGGAATCCTCATTTAAAAAAACCGCAAAGGGGGCTATGTTAATCTCACATTCCCCGTGATTGGCTTCAATATAATCCGCAATTTTTCTGTATAACCCCCCCAAAAGTCTCTGATGTCTCCGCCCCGGCGAAGACATATAATAAATCTTCCCGTCGATCAGCTCCGCCCGTTCCCCCTCCGGCAGCGTGTCAATGTCTTCTGTCGTCCAGACCTTCTCCCATCTGGCTGTCTCCATTTCTATCCACTCTCCTTTTCTTACACCTTCAGACAGCTTCCCCCAATGAACTCGCGCAGGATGGAGTTCTTCGGGATATATTCACTGTCGATCGCCAGGAAATAATCAAGGAATTTTAAGAGCCTCTTAGCCTCCTCATACTCCTCGCTGTCCCGCGGGATATGGAACAGAAGCGGCTCCGCATACAGCCTCAATACCGACAGCTCGTACACCAGCGCCGAATTGAACATCACATCGGCCTCCTCCTGGAACGGGAAGATATTCTTATCCTCGCCCCGGCGCACCGAAGCCCACTGCCGGATCGTCTCGAGGGCTGAATGGCCTCTCGTCCTTGCATCCCGTACAATGCGGCGGAACAGCCTGCCGTCTGCCGTCGGAATCCGGTTGTGTTCGTCAATATTGAGCTGCGTCAGCGCGCTTATGTAGATCTTGAACTTATTTTCCTTCGGGAATGTATAGCTTAACTGATCATTCAGACAATGGATCCCTTCGATGATCAATACATCATTTTTTCCGATCTGAAGAAAATCTCCCTTATACTCCCGGCAGCCGTGCACAAAGTTAAACCGCGGCATCTCAATCCTCTCGCCCAGGAGCAGTGCATTCATATCCTCGTTAAACTTGTCAATGTCCACGCAGCCGATCGACTCCATATCGAGCTTCCCGTTTTCATCGCGCGGATAGTCCACACGGTTGCGGAAATAGTTGTCCACAGCAATCGGATGCGGCGTGAGTCCAAGTGCCCGAAACTGTACCGCCAGCCTGTGGCTGAACGTCGTCTTTCCCGACGATGACGGCCCTGCGATCATGACCAGGCGTTTCTCATCCTTCGCCGCCATCTCCGCGATTCCTCCGATCGTCTTCTCCTGCAGTGCCTCCTGCATCAGGATCAGATCCCGGCTCTTTCCCTCGCTGATCAGCCGGTTTAATGCTCCTACGTTCGGCACTTCCAGACACTCGCTCCAGCGATAAGCCCCTTTAAGCACCTCAAACAGCTTCTCATACGTTCCGACCGGGCGCACCTTGCGCGGGTCCTGCCTGCCGGGAAGCAGCAAAAGGAAGCCCTCTCCGTATGGAACCAGGTCAAAATATTTGACATAGCTCGTATTATCAACCATATATCCGTAAAAATAGTCCTCAAAATGCTCGATGCTGTAAATATTGACCCTGGACGCCCGGCGGTAATGGAACAGCTGCTCCTTATCATGCATCCCATGACGCCCAAACAGGCTCACAGCCTCGTCCGTACCGATGCTGCGCTTCTCAATCGGAATCGCAGCCTTCACGATCCTCCTCATATGCTCCTTGACTTCCGAAAGAAGCGCCTCGTCTAAGCTCACTTCCCCATCCAGCTCGCCATAAATCCCGTTGCCCAGCGAAAACTCCATCCGGATCTTTTTGATCTTCTCCCGCGGAATCACCTCATAAAACGCCTTCAGCATGATAAAAATAGCGCTTCGCTCATACGTCTTCTGCCCCGCGCTGTCACGCGCCGTCAAAAGGTCGAGCCTGCTATCCTTTTTGAGCTCTTTATGAAGCTCCTTTAATTTCCCGTTGTCCCGCACCAGGAGGATCTCGTCCTCATACTCCGCCTGCAGATCCCCTGCAATCGTTCGAAACAGAGTTCCCTCCGGATACTCATACTGTTTTCCGTTTACTGTCACAACTGCCATATCCGTACCTCCCGCTTTCTTCATGTAATAAATACTATATAACCGCCTCCGGAAATTCCACCGGCATCTTCTCGATCACGATTTTCTCCGGCAGATGCTCTCCCAGCCAGCGTTCCATATCCTCCATAAACACATGCTCCAGTCCATAATGCCCCGCATCGAGGATCATGAGCCCCTGTGCCGCCGCATCAATTCCTGCATGATGGCCGATATCCCCGGTCACAAGCACCTGAGCGCCCCGTCCGATTGCCTCGCCGACCACGCTGCCTCCGGACCCCGGGCACACTGCAACCCGGCTCACGGGCTCATTTTCCCAAAGCCGGCTCCCATACGCCGTGACAAACGGAAGACCGAACGCTTCCTTCACACGCCTTGCAAATGCCGGGCCGGTCATGGGGGGCCGAAGCGCTCCGATCCTGCCGATCCCATACGAAAGCCCGTTCTCCTCCCCCATGACCTCCAGGGGCTCACAGTCCATAAGCCCAAGCCGCTTTACGACCGCCTCTGCCATCCCCTCCGGGGCGGCGTCAAAGTTCGTATGCATCGCGAAATATGCGATATCCGCCCGGATCAGGGTTAAAAGCCGTCTGCCGATAAAATCCTCATCCGTCACGCGCTTTATGGCCTTAAAAATCAGCGGATGGTGGCTTATGATCATGTCTGCACCACATGAGACTGCCCGGGCAGCCGTTCGATCGTCCACGTCCAAAGTCAGGAGGACTTTCGAGACCTCCTTTTCACGCCGCCCTGCCAAAAGCCCCGGATTATCCCAGCCGCACGCAAGGCGCCCCGGCGCCAGCGTTTCCAAAAGCTCCATAATTTCAAAACATTTCATCCTCTGCCTCCTGCGTTGTCTTCCGAAAACTCTCCCCGATCCTGCGATACAGCGAAAGCTCTTTCCTCGCCTCCGAAAGACGCCTTTCTGCCCTTAAAGACGAAGGCGTCTGTCCGGAAAGCCGTTCTATGAGTCTCTCAAGCTTTTGTTCCTCCGCCTTGATGTACCGAAAAAAAACCGGATGCCCGGTCTGCGGCAGATACCGGCCGCAGAGACAGTCCAGAAAATCCGGCGTGTGGCCGTCCCAAAGCCCCTTTGAAAGTCTCTCTGCGACAAGCACTGTATAATACTTTCCTGTCTCGAAGACCATATCCTCCTTCAGGATTGTGAATCCGTTTTCCCAGAGCCATTTCCGGACCTTAAAAAGATCAGTGTGCGGCGACAGCACCCATTTCTCCACGCTGTCCCAGACGTGACGCCCTTCGTCAAGGATCCGAATCATTAGTTCCCCGCCAAGTCCCGCGATCACGACCGTCCGGGCCTCCCCGGCCAGAAGGCCCGAAAGACCATCCGAAAGTCTCGTCTCGATCGCTTTTTCAAGACCTGCCGCCCGAATATGCTCTGCTGCCCGTGAGAGCGGCCCCGGCCGTACATCCATAGCGATCGCCTTTTTGACAATGCCCCGTCTCACCAGCTCCACTGGGACAAACCCATGATCCGTTCCGACGTCCGCCGCACAGTCCACTTTTTGCACCGCGGCGATCACCATCTCCAACCGGTCCGATACCTTCATTCCCCTTCTCCTACTCGTCCAGATAATCCTTGAGCTTCCGGCTGCGGCTCGGATGTCTGAGCTTCCTTAACGCCTTCGCCTCGATCTGGCGGATTCGTTCCCTCGTCACATTAAACACCCGGCCAACCTCCTCAAGCGTCCTCGGCCGACCGTCATCCAGCCCAAACCGGAGACGGAGGACTTTCTGCTCCCTGTCCGTCAGCGTGTCCAAAACCTCCATGAGCTGCTCGTGCAGGAGTGTAAATGTAGCCGCATCAACCGGCACCTCCACATGCTCGTCCTGAATAAAATCCCCAAGGTGGCTGTCCTCCTCCTCACCGATCGGCGTCTCCAGAGACACTGGGTCCTGCGAGATTTTCATGATCTCCCGTACACGCTCTACCGGAAGATTCATCTCGCGGGCGACCTCCTCCGGAGAGGGCTCACGCCCCAGATTCTGTAAAAGCTGCCTCTGCGTCCGTACAAGGCGGTTGATCGTCTCCACCATATGCACCGGAATTCGAATCGTGCGCGCCTGGTCCGCAATCGCACGCGTGATCGCCTGTCTGATCCACCAGGTCGCATACGTGCTGAATTTATATCCTTTCCGATAATCAAACTTTTCCACGGCCTTAATAAGCCCCAGATTGCCCTCCTGAATCAAATCTAAAAACTGCATCCCGCGCCCTACATACCGTTTTGCAATGCTCACCACGAGCCGCAGATTCGCCTCGGCGAGCGTTCTCCTAGCACTCTCGTCTCCCAGCTCCATCCGCTTTGCCAGTTCAATCTCCTCCTCCGGAGAAAGAAGCTGTACCTTGCCGATTTCCTTTAAGTACATTCGGACCGGATCCTCGACCCCCACTCCCTCCGGAATCGCAAGCTCTAGGTTCTCCATATCAAACGAGCTCTCCTCCAGGGCACTCTCATCAAGCTCGTCATCCAGAAACAGATCCGGCTCCAGTTCCTCATCCGCTGAAATCTGCAGCACATCCACCTTGTTCCTCTCCAGGAAGTCATAAATCCGATCCAGCTTCTCCGGAGACAGTTCCTCTCCTGCAAACGCCTCCAGGATCTCCTGCTCCTCAAGCACATTTTTCTTTTTCTTTGCCGTTTCCATCAGCTTATCCAGCTTTTCCGCAAACGTAAGAATCTTTTCTTCCATTAACTTCCTTCCTTCCCGGCCTGCTGCCTAATCCAGCTCAATCCGCAGGTTTGAGAGCTCCGACTGCCTCTTGATAATCGCCTGAAGCTGTGCCGCCGAAGCCGCCTCCCTACTCTGTACATCCAGACTGTTTCTTTTGATCTTTTTCACGGTTTCCGAAAAAGCCTTTTTTTGCTCCTCATTGTTCAAGGAATCCGCAAGGCTTGCGTGAAAAAGCGCTGCCACCTCCCTGTATTGTTCCTCACCCTCGATAAAATGATTCAAAATGTGCGCAGGGTTTATCGTTCCGTTTTTGTGTGCTTCATATACCATGCCGGCAACCTCTCTGTAGAGTCCGTCCACAAAGTCCTCCGGCCCAATGATACCTTCAATTTTTTCAAACAGCTCCGGACGTTCGATCAGCCATGTAAGAAGAAGCCGCTGCGACTTTTTGATCCCGTCGTCCTTTTCCTTTTTCCGCCTGGCTCCCGGCTGCCTCGCATCTGAAGACGATCCCTTTCCTGTCCCAATCCGGCCGCCAAAGGAAGCCACAAGCCGTTTTAAGTCCTCCGGCGGAATCATATATTCCCTGGCCACCGCCTCCGTATAGGCGTCGCGTTCCAGCTTTTCGGGAAACTCCAAAAGCTTCTTTGCCGTCTCTCTGTAAAACGCCGTCTTCGACTCCGGATCCTGCATATCATAGGACCGTCTGAGCACGGAGATCTCAAACATGAAGCTGTTTATGGCCTCGTCTATCCGCTTCTGAAACTCCTCTCGTCCCAGATTTTTTATAAACTCATCCGGGTCTTTATAGGGCTTCATGCTTAAGACCTTCACCGACAATCCGGCCTCCTTCAAAATCGGAATCGCTCGAAGTGCGGCTTTGACGCCTGCGCCGTCGCTGTCATACGTCAGGACCACCTGGTCGGCATACCGCTTTAACAGCAGCGCATGCTGTGCGGTAAACGCCGTCCCGAGAGAAGCCACCGCATTGGTGAAGCCCGCCTGATGCATGGCGATCACGTCCATGTATCCCTCGCAGATCAGCATATATCTCTGCCTTGACGTCCTCGCAAAATTCAGTCCATACAGGTTACGGCTCTTGTCGAACAGCCGCGTCTCCGGAGAATTCAGATATTTAGGCTCCCCCTTTCCCATCACACGCCCGCCAAAACCGATGACGCGATTGTTCACATCGAGAATCGGAAACATGACACGGTTCCAGAATTTGTCCCTTGCGCCGCGCTCCTCGATAAAAAACAGGCCCGTCTCCTTCAGTATACTGTCCTTGTAGCCCTTCTCCTTCATAAACCGGTATAGATCATCCGGCGTTTTATTGGAATACCCCAGGCCGAAATGGCGGATCGTCGTATCACTCAAACCTCTGTTTTTAAAATACTCATAGCCGACTCGGCCTGCCGGCTGTTTAAACTGATAATAAAAATAATTGGCCGCCAGGCGGTTTATCTCCAGCAGAACATTCTTCAGATCCGCCTGTGCCCTGGCCTCCTTCGAATACTCTGCCTCGGGAAGCGTGATTCCGGCCCGATCGGCCAAAGACTTTAACGCCTCCACAAACGAGTAATTCTCATATTCCATCACGAACGTAAGCACATTGCCCCCGGCCCCGCAGCCGAAGCAATAATACATCTGCTTTCCCGGCGAAACGGAAAAGGACGGAGATTTCTCATTATGAAACGGGCAAAGTCCAAAATAATTCGCGCCTTTTTTTTTCAGATTCACATACTGGGACACGACATCCACAATATCGTTTCTTGTCCGTACCTCCTCGACTATCTCATCCGGATAATACATGCAGACTCCCCTATCCCTTCCATGCCTTCGGCACAAACAGTTCTTCAAACTGGTCGATCGCATAGCTGTCACTCATGCCCGCAATGTAATCACAGACTACACGTGCCTTCTTTTCCTGGCGTTCCTTCATCATAAACAGATACTCCTCAGGAAGCTGGTCCGTGTGTTCCATATAATATTGATAGAGCCGGACAATTAATTGCTGCGCCTTGCTCTCCTCGGCCTTTGCCGCATGATTTTTATATACGTTTTCAAACATCCAGCCCCGAAGCCCCCGCATCGCAGCTTCCACCTTCGGCGACATCACAATCTCCGGTTTTTCCTGGCTGTACAGGATAATGTCATGAATCATAATATCCAGACGCGTCTTTACCGTATTCCCCAGCACATCCGAAAATTCCTTCGGAATATCGCTCTCTGTAATAATTTTTCCACGAATCGCATCATCAATATCATGGTTAATATAGGCAATTTTATCGGAAAAACGGACGATCTGCCCTTCTAAGGTAGAAGGATGGCCCGCCGTTCCATGATTCAAAATGCCGTCCCGGACCTCCTTTGTCAGGTTCAGCCCCTCGCCTTTCTTCTCCACGACCTCCACAACGCGGACGCTCTGCTTATAATGGGCAAAGCCGTCCTCGCAAATCTTGTTTAATATGTACTCGCCTGCATGTCCAAACGGCGTATGCCCCAGATCATGGCCCAGAGCAATCGCCTCGGTCAGGTTTTCGTTCAGGCGCAGAGCCCTTGCGATCGTCCGCGCAATCTGGGAAACCTCCAGCGTATGGGTAAGCCTCGTCCGGTAATGATCCCCCTCCGGAGCCAGGAAAACCTGCGTTTTGTGCTTCAGGCGCCGAAACGCTTTGCTGTGGATAATCCGGTCCCGATCCCTTTGATAAGCAGGGCGAATATCGCACTGCGGCTCCTCGCGGTCCCGCCCCAGAGTTTCACTGCTCAAAGACGCATACGGGCTTAAATTATCCCGCTCCCATTGTTCCATCGTCTCTCTGATATTCAAAACACCGGCCCCCTTCCCATACCTGTCTGCTCCTAGAGCCTGCCTGAAAACTCATTCCCGTCATCTGCACGTCCCACTTCACGGTATATTTGGCCCAAATTCACTTAACGCAGCCCACTACGCCGCACTCATTTAGGCCAAATCTCCCACAAAGTGGAACACTCATCTGACAGAAAGCAATTTTCAGACACGCTCTAGTAAACTTTCATGCAATCATAAACAGTATATCACACTTTTGATAAATTTAGAACCCCATGCTCCAAAAAAAGAGGAGGGGGGATGGAAGGGGGGGCCGCCAAGGGAGACGCGGACGGCGGGCGGGGGGCAGGCGGGCTTCGGTGCTGGAAGCTCTAAGTCCGTGGGGGCGCAAAAAACGGGGTTCAGAAGCAGTCGCTGGAAAAATTCTGAAGAATTTTTCCGCTCCGAGCTTCTCGGATTTCGGCCTGGAAAGCCGAAATCCGCCCTCGTCTTTTGCGCCCCCACAGACTAAGAGCTTCTGGCGCACCGAGCCCACTGCCTGCCCCCCGCCCGCCGCCCGCGCCTCCCTTGGCTACTTCCTTCCATGAGTGAGGGGGAAAGGTCAAGGGATAAGGGCAAGGGATAAGGGCGATTGGCCCTTTTCTTCTTTCTTCTTTTTTATCCTTCCGCCCCAACTTTTTTAATGTGTGGGAGATGTACAGTAGCAGGGGGCGGGGCAGGCAGGAGGCGGATGCGGGCGGTTGGCTCGGTGCGTCGGCTGCTCTTAGTCTATGGCTGTGTAAAAATCGGGGAGTGGATTTCGGCCTTCGGGGCCGAAATCCAGGAAGCTCGGAGCGGAAAAATTCTTCAGAATTTTTCCAGCGACTTGCTTCCGAACCCCCGATTTTTACACAGACAGAGACTTAGAGCAGCAAGCACCGAAGCCTGCCCGCAGCCGTCTCCTGCCTGCCCCGCCCCCTGCGGCCCCTCTGCATCCCCTAACTCTCACACACATTGAAAAAGCAGCCAGTTCCATCTCTGTCCCTGGCTGCTTGAATTTGTATCTCTTTAGTATTTATCTCCTGTCACCGGAGCGGAATAAGACGGCTCATAAGAGCTACTGGACTGAACCGGTGCCGGGGCAGGCGTCGGGCTGACCACCGCTCCGCTTCTGCCATCCAGCTTAAACTGGCCTGTCAGATCCTTAAGCATCTGAGACTGGCCGGACAGCTCCTCGCTGGCAGCCGCACTCTCCTGTGCAGTGGCGGAGTTCGTCTGTACAACGCTCGAAATCTGATCGATTCCCAGGGTAACCTGCTTCACCGCATCCGCCTGCTCCTCGCTGGCAGCGGAAATCGTGCTGATCGTACCTGCTACCTCCTCAACACCGACTACCACGTCGCTCAGTGCCTGTGCCGTCTCATTGGCAATCTTGTTTCCGCTCTCGACTGCCTGAAGGGCGCTTTCAATCAGGGACGCCGTATTCTTAGACGCCTCTGCGGATTTTCCTGCCAGATTACGGACTTCATCTGCCACAACAGCAAAGCCCTTGCCGGCCGTACCTGCTCTTGCCGCCTCTACGGCTGCGTTCAGGGCCAGAATATTTGTCTGGAATGCAATATCTTCAATGGTCTTGATGATCTTTCCGATCTCGCCGGCTGTATTGCTGATATCCTGCATGGCAGCCAGCATCTCCTGCATATGCTTGCTGCTCTCCTCCGCCTGTCCTTTGACAGTCTCGGACTTGTCGCTGGCGGACCTTGCACTGTCAGCGTTCTGTCCGATATGGTTGGAAATCTCGGCGATCGTCGCCGCAAGCTCCTCAACAGAGGAGGCCTGCTCGGTTGCGCCCTGGGAAAGTGCCTGGGCTCCGGAGGACACCTGGTCGGAACCGGAAGCAACCTGATCTGCAACTACATTGATCTGGCTCAATGTGCTGTTGAGGTTGTCTTTCAGCTTTCGAATCGAGTTCAGGAGAGACTTATAATCTCCGACATACATCTCTCTGTCCTTGCTGCGGATCGTAAAGTCACCGGCGCTTAAGCCCGCCAAGAGCTCATCCACGTCACCAATGATCCCTCGCTGGAAGCGCAGAACCGCACGCATGCTGTCCGCCAGGCTTCCAAGTTCATCCTTCGCTTCATACTGTACATTTGTACTGAGGTTTCCATGCTCCATGTCTTTCATGGCTCCCTGAATTTCCTTTACAGGAACCATTACGGCACGAATCAGAAGGCAGGCCATGATGACTGCAAATACAACCGCAATCGCCGCAAGCACGATCGACAAGGCCATCTGCAGGCCCTGGGTCTTCATGTTTCTGTTATAACCGTCTGCAATCATATTGCCAAGTTCTTCATTAAATTTGATAATTCCATCCCCGGCAGTCGTCGCGGCAGGGTTATACTGTGTCTGAATCAGCTCCTGGGCACGCTGGAGGGATTCATCCGTATTTTCCTTCGCAAGCGCGATGATCTCATTTCGCAGAGAAGCTGAAGCATCCCTCTGGCTCTTGAAGGTCTCAATCTTACTCATATCCCCGGTATAATTGTTATCAAACCAAACCAGACTGGTATTCAGCTCTGCCATATCCGCTTCAAGCGTCGAAAGCGCTTCGTTCTTCTGCGTCATATCTCTTGTCATCGTGGCAAATATAATATTTTTGGTTGAGCTGTTGAGCTTTACGCGAAGATTTCTCGCCTCCATGGCAGCCTGATGCTGCATGGTATAGAAAGTCGTATATGCTTTCCCTGTATTGCTCATTGCCATGATTGTAATCACGAGCGCGATCAGGCAACAAATGATTACACTACCGAAGGAAAGAATAATCTTTTTCTTCATGTCCAAATTCTTCATTCTTTTAATCCTCACTTTGTATAGATATTGGCGCCCATTTTATATATGCAGATCGGGGCGGCGCCCTCGCTATAGCTTCCTGATAGCTTTTCCCTGAGCACAGACCGTTCAAACAGCGTCATGCCTTAAAAACACATTTAATTTCGCAGTCTTCGCAGCCTTTCCAGCGGAACAATACGTACTCTATGTACTCTCCTATCGATGCCTTATCCCCCCCTGTCTGCCAACCAATAAGTCCATACTACCCCCTGGGCGATTTTATTAACATTATCATACCACGATTTTAAACACACTTCAAGTATAATCTTCCATCTTATACAACAAATTTCTTATATTCTTCCAAATTTTAGGAAAATATCTTCCCATCCGCGTACACATAATTTTAAAAGCGGGGCTCGGCAAAAAACGTGCCGCGCCCCTTGCTCTTTTTAAGTCTGAAAATCTTATCTATGCGTTTCACCACGGACGGTCAGCCTTGATTATGATTCATACATGCTGTAATCCATCGTTCTCTTAAGCCGGAACTTCTCCAACTGGCTTCGAAGCACCTGAGCCTGACTGGAAAGTTCCTCGCTGGCAGCCGCACTCTGCTCAGAGGTTGCAGAGTTGTTCTGCACCACGCTTGAAATCTGAGAGATCCCTCCGCTGATTCCGCTGACGGAACCGGCCTGCTCGGCAGACGCTTCGGAAATCTGGCGTACACGCTTAATCACAACCTGAGCACCCTCCACGACTTCATCCAACGCCTCCTGTGTGGACTCCGTGAGATGTACACCGTTGGAAACCGCCGTCAAAGTCTTCTCGATCAAATTTGACGTGCTCTTTGCTGCCTCGCCGCTCTTTGCCGCAAGATTTCTGACCTCATCGGCAACGACTGCAAAGCCCTTGCCGGCTGTACCAGCGCGTGCCGCCTCGACGGCTGCATTCAGAGCCAGGATATTCGTCTGGAACGCAATGTCCTCAATGGTCTTGATGATATGTCCGATCTCATTGGAACAGTTGCTGATTTCTGTCATCGCATGCGACATCTCCTGCATCTGCTGATTGCAGAGGCTGATCTGACGCTCGACCTGATCCACACGCTGGCTGGTCTCGTTCGCATTCTTCGCATTATCACCGATCTGCTCGGAGACCAGATTCACAGTGTTGACCAGATTGTCAATCTCATTCGCCTGCTCGGTCGCGCCCTGTGCCAAGGCCTGCGCACCGCTCGAAACCTGGTCGGCGCCGTTTCCTACCTGAATGGCAACCTTCTGAATCTCTCCCATCGTATCGTTCAGATTTCTTAAAATCGCATCCGTCGAATTCTGGATCTCAACAAAATCTCCGATATATTCCAATTGTGGCTCGTAGGACAAATCTCCTTGAGAAATCGCATTCAAATTTTTTGATATATCGGATATGTACAGCGTAAGCGTCTTCGCCGCCTGGTTCAGACTGTTGGCCAGCACCCCGATCTCATCTTTATTTTTTACCTTGATCTCAAAATTCAGCTTGCCCTCAGACAGCAGCTTACTGTCAGCCGTAATCATTTCGATCGGACGGACAATCGACTCCATAACATAGCGGATCAGCAGCATGGAGGCAATGATAATAAGAACGACCGTACCTGCTGCGATCATTGTTGTCACTGCTATGGCGCGGCGAAGGAGCCTTTCATACTCGCTCACCTTGGCACTGCTGATCTCGATCGCCTGATCCAGCAGGGCGACAAGGCTTGATACATTCTTCTTGGTCTCATTCAGATAAACCTCCTGCGCCTGCTGCGGATCTGCCGCATTCAGCTCAAGAATCTCTGTCGCAGATTTATGAATTTCCTGATGGATCGGGATCATCTGATCCATCAGAGACGTGATCTTTGCGTCATTAATCTCCGTACGGTCGGACTCATACAGCCATTTTCCAAGTCCACAACTGGTATAATCCGTACTGCCGGTAAATTCCGTACCGAAACTGATCGCAGAGCTTAAGTTTTCAATCCAGCTAAAATGCGCCTTTTCGGCGGAGAGCGCCGTCGTGTGGATCCCCGTCGCCACGGCCGTCGCATTGCTGTAATTCTGAACCTGCCTCAACCCGCTGATGGTGAAAGCGCCGCTGATGACAATCACTACAAAAATCACGGCAATTCGCAACCACACGGCTTTTTTAATTGAATTTTCCATTCTCCTGTCCTCACTTTTTCTAACTTGTAGGTTAATCTGTTTTCATTATAGTCTAAAGTCAGAGTTTTTTCAATACCTTTTTCAAGCACTTTATGCCGGTCGCCCATCAGGCGTATGTGCCGGAAATACGCGGATCGGTCTGTTCCCGCCGCTTCCGTTTCCGTCTGGAAAAATCTGTCAAAAAATTGCAAATTTTTGCATGAAAAACATAAACAGCGGGATTGTAATTACGCTAATCACCGTCGTCAGCATGATCACCTCACAGGCAAACTCGTAATCACTCTCATACTCCCGCGCCATAATCCCCATCTGTGTCATGGACGGCATCGTGGACAGCATGAAAAAAACCTGCTTCATCTCCAACGTTATCGGCATAAACCGCAGAAACGCCGCTGAAGCAGTCGGAACCACGATAAACCGCATCCCGAGCGCCGCATAGACGTCACGCCCGAATTTGATGGATGTCTTATCCATGTTGCGGATTACGCTGCCAATGAAAATCAAAGCAAGCGGCGACGTCACACCTGTAATCATGGACAGCGGCTTTAAAATAAAATCCGGGACCTGAATCCTGAAAAAGATCGCCGCCATCGCGAGCAGCATTCCCATAATCGACGGGGAGATCAGATTTTTCAGTCTCGCAGACAACCGCTTCTCCTGCGTACGCACTGTATGGCCATCCTTTTGAAGCAGCCAGACCCCAAGCGTCCAGAACAGTACGGTGCTGGATATGTAATAGATCACGCCGATCGAGGTCACGCCGATCCCCCACAGCGCCTGGATAACCGGAAAACCGATGAACACCACATTGGAGAAGCCGGCCGCCGCCACGAACGTGAAGCGCTTCCCTGCCGAAACGGGGACCACCGCCCCCACTGCAGCGGCAAGACCGATACACAAAAGGATCAGAGAAAATGTCACCGGCAGCTTGGAGACCAGCGAAATTAATGTCTCCCTGCTTCCGATATCATGATAAATATTGTAAAACATGTAAAAAGGGATCGTCACATCTACGGTAAACTTAGAGAGGAAATCCATTCCCGGCTTTCCGAACCATGGTTTTCCGGTAAAATAATAACCGATCCCGATCAATGTCATCAAGGCAAACACGCTTTTTATTGATTGAAGTACCATCGTCTCCCCCACCCCCGGAAAATCCTCTACTTTAAAAAGCCGTTGACGATCTGCGTCTCCGCCTCCTCCTCCGTGAGCCCCAGAGTCATCAATTTGATAATCTGCTCTCCCGCAATCTTGCCGATGGCGGCCTCGTGGATCAGTGCAGCATCGGGATGATTTGCGGTAATCTCCGGCAGAGAGCTGATCTTTGCATCGTCCATAATGATCGCATCACATTCCGTATGACCAGCACAGGGGCTGTTGCCCTGCAAATTGGAAAAGAAAATTTGATGGGAGCTGTCTCTTGCCACCGAGCGGGAAATAATGTTCGCACTGGCGTTTTCCCCATCCATGGACACATCAAACCGGCTCTCGGCAGACTGTTTCCCATGTGTCATCAGACGCTCCTGAACGATCAGCTTCGCGTTTTCCTTAAGATGTGCCACTGTCTCCCGCTTCGTGGAGTCGATTCCCTTGATCTGAACTGTCTCCATCTCCATAGAACCGCCTTCCTCGATTGTAATCTCGGTCTTCGGATTCATCACGCGGCCCCCGGTCCCATCGCCGTCTCCATAATGCTTCTCAATATACGTAAGCTTCGCATTTTTACCGACAAAGAAACGGTGCAGACCGTCATGGCGCGATTCCATGGACCCGCTGTTGTGGATCCCACAGCCCGCCACGATCGTCACATCCGAGTCATCGCCGATATAAAAGTCATTGCAAACCAGCTCCGTGAGGCCGGACTTACTCATTATGACAGGGATATGAACACTCTCCTTCTTTGTCCCCGGCTTTATATAAACATCAATGCCGCTTTTGTCCTTCCTGGTCACAATATCAATATTGGCCGTCGTACTGCGTCCGGCCAGCTCCCCGTTTGCACGGATATTATAGGCGCCCTCCGGGATGCCGTGAAGGTCTGCGACCTTTAAAAGCATTTCTTCAAGGATCTTATCCATTATGCATTCCTCCTGTAAAACTGACAGCCGCCCGGTGCGGAGGCTGTTCCAAGAATCTCCGGCAGTATCTCCTCACGCGAGCCCTGTTTGATGACTGCACCATCAGAGATCACGACGATCTCATCCGCAATCTCCAAGATCCGCTCCTGATGCGAAATGATCACAATCGAACCGTTCGTCTTCTCCCGCATGTTTTCAAACACCTGGATCAGGTTCTGGAAGCTCCAGAGATCAATCCCCGCCTCCGGCTCGTCAAAAACCGAAAGCCTTGTTCCACGGGCCAGAACCGTCGCGATCTCAATACGTTTAAGCTCGCCGCCGGACAGGCTCGCATTCACCTCACGGTTTATATAATCCTTTGCGCACAGTCCCACCTCGGAAAGGTACTGGCAGGCGTCCGCCGCCGAGAGCTGCTTTTTCGCGGCCAGCCGAATCAAATCCAGTACCTGTACCCCCTTAAAACGTACCGGCTGCTGCAGCGCAAAGCTGATTCCCATGTTGGCGCGTTCTGTAATATTTTTTTCTGTGATGTCCTCACCGTCAAAGAGAATCTTTCCGCCATCCGGCTTCTCAATCCCCATAATGACCTTTGCAAGCGTCGATTTTCCGCCGCCGTTCGGACCAGTGATGACGACAAATTGATTCTCACCCACAGTGAGGTTTATGTCCTTTAATATTTCTTTTTTCCCCCGGCTTTCCGCAACGCCGAAAGTAATTCCTTTAAGTTCCAGCATAGCTCCTCCTGTTGTATACATTGGAAAACTCTCTCCTGTCAGAGAAACAGGCAGTCCCATTTCATGATTATATACCATTTTTATCAAAATTACTATCCCGAAAACCCTTTTTTTAGTAACCGCGAATTACATGGCTGTCTGTTTTCACGAACGCCGCCGCCCGCGCAACCGGAACCATCTCCGGCCGCACGGGCGGCGGCGTTAATCGTGTCATAATAAATACTCCATGCAGCCGGCTTATACGGATGCCGACTGCATGGAGCTGTCAAATCATAGTCACTGTGCCGTTGTGATCGCGTTGATATAATTATTGTTCATATCTGCAATATCGGAGGTGGAACCCTCTACGCAGATCACTACCATAAACGAATCCTGTTTGCGGCAATAATAATCGGTCTGTCTCACTTTTCCTCTCTTGTTGGTCTTCATGATAGAGACCTTCGCATAATTCTGTCCGCCTACCGTCACCGCAGAGATTTCACTGACCTGGCCATCCTTACCCTTACTCAGATTTCCGAGCTCTGCCGCAAACGCGTTGGCATCCATGGAAGGCTTCATGCTCATGTCTGCATAAAAGATCTGCAGATCACCGCTGTCATTCGTCGTCAGATAAAAATCATGTGTTACCTTCGGGTTGCCGATGGAAGCGAAGCCTGCGTCACTGAACATATCCTCTGCCTCATAATCGCTCTCCACACTTCCAATAAAGACCGGGATCTTGATATTGGACCATGTATTTGCAAAAGAACTGCCGCTCACCTTGCCCTTTGTCGCACCCACATACGGAGCAACCCAGCTTCCGTCATCACCGAAGGTATAGCTTTTTCCCTCGATCGTCTTCGTGGTATTTTTTACCATAACGCCGGACTCATCTACATAATACGCAACCGCATTCCCACGGCCGTCTCCACCCTCAGCCCAGATCAAGCGGTTTCTCACAAGATTTCCGTTCTCATAATACAGCCAATTGTCGCCCTGCTCCTCCCAGCCGGCCTTTAAGGACTCCACGTCCACCTCGTCTGCCAAAGCCGCGAAAAGGTTTATGCCTCCGAACGCCGCAGTCATAGCAGCCAAAAGTATCATTTTTCTCACTTTCATGACTATCCTCTCCTTATTATCATAATAAAATTTCTGACAAATTTGTGACTGACTTCATTATACCTTGAAATATTTGTTTATGCAAGGCACAAAGGATTGGAAAAGCAGGAATTAATTAAAAATTAAGAATGGAGGCAGTTTTTCGGCAAAACTGTGGCAAACCATGTATAAAAAAGTGTGCGTTCCGTGCGAGGCCGCACTCCGTTGGGTCAGACTCTGGGCATCCCGGCCCGGCATGCCCAGAATACAAAAAACCCAGGCTTCTACAGCCTGGGCCTTCGTGCAGAAGAAGAGACTTGAACTCTCACGGTATTGCTACCACACGGACCTGAACCGTGCGCGTCTGCCAATTCCGCCACTTCTGCGTCTGCCGTTTTCTCTTAACGACATTGGACATTATAATATAGCTTCCGAATTTTGTCAATTCTTTTTTCGGATTTTTTTCGAAAAATTTTTTTTAAAATTTTTTCCAAAAAAGTGTTGCCAAGCCTCCAAATTTGTGCTATATTAATACGCGTCGGTAAGACAAAGGAAAGTTCAATACGCGGAAGTGTCGGAACTGGCAGACGAGCAAGACTAAGGATCTTGTGGGTGTATTCTCGTGTGGGTTCAAGTCCCATCTTCCGCATTTATCCCTTAAATTCAAGCTTTTGGATTTAAGGGATTTTTTCGTAGGCAAAAAACGTTCCAAAAATCAATCCTCCACGAAAGGCGTTCCCACAGAATCATCCTTTTGGAAAATCGTTATACTCATCGTCTCCTTCTCCTTTATCGGCGCTGCTTTTGTCCTTATATGGTTCTTTAAAGTCGTAAGGCCGCTTAAGAGAGAAACTGTAAAGGGAAGTAATTAAGAGAACGCCGGTATGCCACCACTTTGACAATCGCCACCATTGTCTCGGAAGGGCTGCGGATCCATCCAAGACACAACCATTATTTCCCCGAATTTGAGTTCCAGGTCGGCCTATTTGCCCCCGGATCCGGTCCGTCGCTTCCTTTTTGGAATAAAAGAGGGCAATTTTTTTTATACACTTATTAAAGAAGGGGCTGCGGCATATACCGCAGCCCCTTTTACGATCCTGTATTTATTTCGCGCTGTTGTCGTACAGAGCCACTAACTTCTCCAGATACTCATACTTATCCTTCGCGTTCTGCTCAGCCTGTGCAAACAGGGCTTTTGCTCTCTCCGGATTCTTGAGTGCCAGGGAGGTATAACGAACCTCTCCGCCGATGAACTCCTGGTAGGAGACGGTTGCCGGCTTGCAGTCAAGCGTGAACTTCTTCTCGGCAGCCGGGTTGTAGCGGAAGATATTCCAGTAACCGGACTGTACGGCGAGCTTCTCCTCGGTCTGTGCCTTGGACATGCCCTTCTTGATGCCGTGGTTGATACACGGAGCGTAGGCAATGATCAGGGACGGTCCCGGATATGCCTCGGCCTCGGCGATCGCCTTGATGGTCTGGTTCATATCAGCACCCATAGAGATCTGCGCAACGTATACATAGCCGTAGCTCATCGCGATCGCAGCCAGATCCTTCTGCTTTACTTCCTTTCCGCCCGCAGCGAACTGCGCAACTGCACCGGTCGGAGTCGCCTTGGAGGACTGTCCGCCCGTATTGGAGTAGACCTCGGTATTGAATACCATGATGTTGATATCCTTGCCGCTCGCAAGCACATGGTCAACGCCGTTGAAACCGATGTCATACGCCCAGCCGTCGCCGCCAAAGATCCACTGGGACTTCTTGCCTAAGAAGTCTTTATTCTTTACGATCTCCTTACAGTCCGGGCAGTCGATGTCTTTAAGGGCTGCAACCAGCTTGTCCGTTGCTGCGCCGTTTAATGCTCCTACGCCGAAGGTGTCTAACCACTCCTTGCAGGCCGCCTTTACTTCCGCACTCGCCTGATCGCTTGCAGCAACCTTCTCAACCTTGATCTTTAAACCGTCACGGATCGCGTTCTGCGCCAGCAGCATACCGTAACCGAACTCGGCGTTATCCTCAAACAGGGAGTTATCCCAAGCCGGTCCTTTGCCTTCCTTATTGACCGTGTAAGGTGTGGATGGGGAGGAGTTGCCCCAGATGGAGGTACAGCCTGTCGCGTTTGCGATATACATCCTGTCGCCGAACAGCTGCGTGATGAGCTTCGCATACGGCGGCTCGCCGCAGCCTGCACATGCGCCCGAGAACTCCAATAACGGCTGCTTGAACTGGCTGCCCTTAACGGTGGTCTCTTTGAATTTATCAACGACATCCTGCTTGATGTCAAGCTTCTGTCCGTAGTTAAAGACCTCCTGGCTGCCAAGGTTCTCCTCAAGGCCGCCCATTACCAGCGCCTTCTCACCCTTCTTGCCCGGGCAAACGTTCGCACAGGAACCGCAGCCGGTACAGTCAAGCGCAGAGATCGTTACGGCAAACTTGTACTCCGGCATGCCGGTCATGGCAAGCGTCTTCATTCCTGCCGGCGCAGCAGCCGCTTCCGCCTCGGTCATGGCAACCGGACGAATTACCGCATGCGGGCATACATAGGAACAGAAGTTACACTGGATACAGTTATCCGGGTTCCAAACTGGGATATTGACGGCGATGCCGCGCTTCTCGAATGCGGAGGAGCCAGACGGCGTGGAACCATCTACATAGTCCTTAAATGCGGATACTGGAAGATTGTTGCCCTCCTGTGCGTTTACAGCCGCCTGTACGGTGTTGACAAACTTGACAACGTCTTCTCTGCCCTCGTCGGCATGAACCATGTCAAGACCCTCGTCGGCACAATTCTTCCAGCTCTCCGGAACCTTTACCTCAACGACACCCTTTGCACCTGCGTCGATTGCGGCCCAGTTCTTCATGACGACATCCTCGCCCTTACGGCCGTAGGTTGCTTTCGCAGCAGCTTTCATGAGCTCGTTGGCCTTCTCTGCCGGGATAATGCCGGTCAGCTCAAAGAATGCAGACTGTAAAATCGTGTTGATACGGGTCGGGCCCATACCGGTCTCGATTCCGAGCTTTACGCCGTCGATCGTGTAGAATTTGATATTGTGATCCGCGATGAATTTCTTTACCTGGCCCGGAAGGTGCTTCTCAAGCCCCTCCATATCCCACGGACAGTTCAGCAAGAACGTACCGCCATCAACCAGCTCCTGCACCATGTTGTACTTGCGGATATAAGCCGGGTTGTGGCAGGCAACGAAATTGGCCTTACGGATCAGGTACGTGGACTTGATCGGGGTATGTCCGAAACGTAAATGGGACATGGTCACGCCGCCGGACTTCTTGGAATCATAATCAAAATATGCCTGTGCGTACATATCGGTGTTGTCACCGATGATCTTGATGGAGTTCTTGTTTGCGCCGACCGTACCATCTGCGCCAAGTCCCCAGAACTTACAGTTCGTCGTTCCCTCCGGGGTTGTCACCAGCGGAGCGCCGAGCTTTAAGGAAAGGTTGGTCACATCGTCGTTGATGCCGATCGTGAAACGCTTTTTCTCTGTGTTCTCATAGACCGCAACGACCTGCGCCGGAGTGGTATCCTTCGAGCCGAGGCCATAACGGCCGCTGTAGATCGGAACCGCGTCAAACTTCGTGTTCTTTAATGCAGCAACAACATCCAGGTATAACGGCTCACCGATGGAACCCGGCTCCTTCGTGCGATCCAGTACGGAGATCTGCTTTACGGTATCCGGAATCGCCGCGATGAACGCGTCCGTGCAGAACGGACGGTACAGGCGTACCTTTACGACGCCGACCTTCTTGCCCTGCTTCACCAGGTAGTCGATGGTCTCCTCGATCGTGTCGTTGATGGAGCCCATAGCAACAATGACATGCTCCGCATCTGGAGCGCCGTAGTAGTTGAACAGCTTATAATCCGTACCGATCTTTGCGTTGACCTTGTTCATGTACTCCTCAACGATCGCCGGGAGCGCATCATAGTACGGGTTGCAGGCCTCTCTGGCCTGGAAGAAAATATCCGGGTTCTGCGCGGAACCTCTCTGGCACGGATGGTTCGGGTTCAGAGCATGTCTGCGGAACGCGTCAATCGCATCCATGTCGGCCATTTCCTTTAAGTCCTCATAATCCCAGGTCTCGATCTTCTGGATCTCGTGAGAGGTACGGAAGCCGTCAAAGAAGTTGATGAACGGAACCTTGCCCTTGATTGCAGCCAGATGCGCAACCGGAGTCAAGTCCATAACCTCCTGTACGCTCGACTCGCAGAGCATCGCACAGCCCGCCTGCCGACATGCATAAACGTCGGAATGGTCGCCGAAGATGTTTAAGGCATGGGTCGCAACGGCACGTGCCGATACGTTGAAAACGCCCGGAAGCTGCTCACCGGCAATTTTATAAAGATCCGGAATCATAAGCAGAAGCCCCTGAGAAGCCGTATAGGTCGTCGTCAGCGCACCTGCTGCCAGAGATCCGTGCACGGCGCCCGCCGCGCCGGCCTCGGACTGCATCTCCGTGATCTGCACGGGCTGTCCGAACATGTTGGTCCTGCCGTCGGTTGCCCATTCATCCGTGGCCTCTGCCATCGGGGAAGAAGGGGTAATCGGGTAGATGGCTGCGACGTCTGTAAATGCATAGGAAGCATGAGCCGCCGCGTGGTTGCCATCCATGGTTTTCATTTTTCTTGCCATAGTTGACTTTCCTCCTGGATAAATTGTATAAAGAGTTCGTCCGGCCTCATGGACATAAGGCCGCTTATATGTATTATATCAATTTTTTGCCAAAATGCAAATGTAAAACACCGTTTTTTCGTACAAAATCGTAAACAATCCCCTTATTTTCCTTTGTCCTTCCGCAATATGATGTATATTCCATATTATGGAATATACAAATTGTAGCCTTCCCGAAAACCGCCGTTAAAAAGAGTTCGCGAAGCGAACTCGCGCGCCGGAGTGACCTCACTTCGCACGAGGACGTGCTTCGTTGGGTCAGACCCTGCGCATCCTGGCACGTCAGGATCTTTATATCGGCTGCTCCGCGCTTTCCGTCTGCGCTCCAGCCTCCATGCAGAAAGCGCAGGCGGCCCGCAGGCATGACAGGCATGGCCTGCTGCCCCCGGTATCCTGTTACATTAATAGAAAAAGTTTGTATTTCTGATTCCTTTACAGATTGGGCGTGATCTGCCCTACGTCTCCCGGGCCGACAGACGTCTCCGGCGTCGGGTTTCCCCCCGCAGGGCCTCCCGGACCTCCCAGGTTCTGATTCTGCTGTCCGGCGGGACCATGCAGATTTTCCGGAGCCGTCGGCAGCGTGGGCTCGGTCACATCTCCCGGACCCGGCGACGTCGTTTCATCCGGCTCAAAGCCTGGCCCCTGGTAGTTGTACGTCGGTGATGTCTCCGTCGGAGCGACAGTCGGAGCAATGGAGGATTCGGACGGGCTCTCTGACTCACTGCTCTCCCCCTCCGAGGTTTCTCCCTCCGACGTCAGTACCGTCCCGGAGGTATTCCGCTTGACAGTGGCCGGTTTTCCGTTGTAAACACTCGTATGGAGCAGTACCTCGCTGACAACGGCCCCATCCTTTTTCGTGATCAGGTTCGTTACCCACACGCTTCCCGGAGTCGCAGCCTTTACTTCCTCCTCGAGATCGAGCTCCATGTACGGGTCCTCCTCATACTCGGGCTTGGGCGGATCAAGCTCTTTGGTCTTTTTTGAGCTCATGGACAGCGTCACGCCCTCCTCAAGGATCGGATTTCCGTAAATGGATATAATTAGCTTCCGGTCGGAAAAGCTGGTCTTGATTCCGACCGCCGTCTTGGAATTATTGACAAATTTCATATCCGGCCCGGAATGGCCGTCATAGCTGACCATCGCATCCTCGCCCGGCGTCACATAGGATGGCTCGTAGCTGTGCGCATGGCGCTCTGTCGTCTTGAGCCCCGCAAACACCACCGCGTTATAGAGTGTGGACGATACCTGACAGACGCCGCCGCCCGGCTCCTCGACGAGTACGCCGTTCTGGTAGGCACCAGCCGGACGGTAGCCCTTGTCCGTGGTCCGGTTGCCCGTGGTCTGGTTGAAGGAAAACTCCTCGCCCGGCTGTAAAATGATGCCGTTTAACGCAGACGAGGCAATCCGGATATTCTCATTACGGTCCTTGTTGCTCGTCGTGGTGGTCGTGAAGGTACCGATGCGCTTAAAGTTCGCCTTCGCCTCCTCCTCGGAGACCTCCGGCTGCACAATCTCAGCCTCGGCCTCGATGGCTGTCTGATAGTCCTCTGCCGTCAGCCGTTTCATGATGTCCTCCACGAGCTTTTCACGCTTGATCATGACGCCACTCTCGGCCCCGGCGAAAATAAATTCATTGGTTTCTTTATTATAGGAAGAAATGGATCCGTTCCTCGGCTCCTTATCCCAGTCGGCTGCGATTATGTCCACCTGAGTCTTTACATGGTCTTCAAGGCCCTTGGCGTCGGCCGTGTATGTACCGGCCTCTCCCTTTTCAAACGCCTCGGTCAGGACCATTTCGACCTTGCTCTCCATCATATTCGGGAGCTCCTTCTCCTCACCGTCATACACGATCCGCACATCCCATCCGATCGCCTCCAGGACCTTGGCCTTGGCCTCGCTTTTTGTCAGGCCGTTTACCGAGACACCGTTCACCGTAATCTCCGCGTTCACCTCAGTCTCCGGCTCGATCGTTTCGGTCGTGCTCTCCGCCTCGCTGTTTTTCGCACAGCCGCGCAGACCCACGGCAATACACAGAATCAGGATCAAGACCCCGATTCCGATCAAAAGAAGTTTGGCCAGATCCGGCCCCTGACGTTTTTTCTTTCTGCGTTTATAGTTTGTCGTCGAATGTCGGTCTGAGGACGCGCCGCCCGCATGGCTTCGCGCATTTTTCACTGCCTGTATCCTCTCCTCGCTGCTCCTCCCCGACGGAGCGGTTTTTCGCGTCCTGGCCGTACCTGTTGTGCCCCTTCTCGAGTCCGTGCCTCTTTCCGTGCTGCGGTTCCCCCCGCCTCTGCTTCTGTTTATCTCGTTCATTCCATTTCACCCGTCTATATTTCTTATATTTTTATGATCCGATTGATTTTTTCAGACAGCTTATTTTCCCAACATAACAGGATGTAGTAGCTGTCCGCATATAAGTATAGCATAAATAGTGGAAAATGGAATAACATAATTCTTAAATTTATGTTACTGTTGTGTTACATTAGTGCCGTTCAGGTACAGCTAGGCACTTGCTATACTGATCGTATGATATCCTCAGTGGGCAAGGGAACACTCTGCAAGACCTTCAAATGCCGCTCTAGGCAAGTTTCATGGATTTTGCCGTACAGCAACGCCACCCGAACCATACCTTTACACGGCATCGCAGGTAAACCAGTTGTCGGTCCGCTCCATAATCTCTCTGGCGTACGCCGGATCCTGCTCCATACGCGCCTGTATATCGGAGTGAATGACGACAGTCTCGCTCCCAGGCGGGACCTTGCCCAGTTCATGGATCTTTCTGGGCGCAATAAACTGGCCGCCAGTCGATCCGTAAAAGGGATTTTCTCCTTCCGGCTGCCAGTTCTCCAGCTTTTTTGCCTCCTCATCCCCGGACTGATACAGCAGGTAATGCGGATAATCGTTTCTGGTCTTCCAGCAGCTGCTCGCATCGAATATGTGATAGGCCAGATCAGAATATTTCGCCCTCAGCATAGATTCGAGCGAAGATGCTGCCTCAAACGATTCTCTCCGCCTGCTAGAGCGACAGCCCCCCCCCTCCCCAATCAGGCCAGTCTTTGATGAACCGGAAAAATATTCCGGGTTCTTCCAAATGGCGGAGGCCTGCAGAGGAGGACTGATTTAAGCTTGTCTTTTTTTCCGCCTTATACTATAATAATATATACTATAATAATTTTATAAACAGTTGCAGCCTGGCCCGATAATCGGATTGCAGCATGTCTGTCCCTTTTAACTTCCGCGGTCAGCTTTGCCGGATACCGGAGTTTAAGACGGTTCGCGTTTATGCATTTGGTGCAAGATGGTTCCTGCTCCTTCAGAAATGGGGCAAATAGAGGGTGTATATTCCGTAACAGTATATCTCAGCCAAATGACAAATTTTTCTGTCTGTACGAGCCGGGCTTCTGGTACAGCGGTTATGACAACTCGCTCAAAATAAGCGGCTGCTAAAACACACGGTGCTGTCCGGACAGGAGTTCGGATCTGCCCCGACAGAAAGAAGGGATCTCTGCATGAAAACCGTTGATTTACACACTCATTCCACCGCATCTGACGGCTCCGTGGCGCCAAAGGAGCTTGTGGCCATGGCCGCCAGACAGGGCCTTTCAGCGATTGCGGTCACGGACCACGATACGCTTTCCGGCATCGACGAGGCGTTAGAGGCTGCCGAACACTTTGGCATCGAGGTTATCCCCGGTGTTGAGATCTCCTGCGTCTGGCAGGAGAAAGAGCTCCACATGCTCGGCTTCTATATCGACCACAAAAATCCGGCGCTGAACCGCTTCCTGGCCGAGGCCGTCGAAAAACGAGCCGAACGCAACCGCAGCATGCTGGCTGCCTTTCAGGCGGACGGCTTTGACCTTACGATGGAGGATCTGACCTGCGGCTATCCCGAGACTACGATCACACGTGCCCACTTTGCCCGGGCACTGCTTTCCCACGGTTACGTAAGCTCCATCGATCAAGCTTTTAAAAAATACTTAAATCCTGGCAGGCCCTATTACCGCGACCGTGAAAAGGTTTCTCCCGAGGAATCCATTGCCGCCATCCGGGCTGCGGGCGGCTTCCCAGTACTCGCCCACCCCTGCCAGTACAAGCTCGGATGGGCAAAAACAGAGGAGCTGATCGCGCTTTTGAAGGAAGCCGGACTCCGCGGCCTGGAATGCTTCCACTCCTCCAACAATCAGGAGGAAAGCCGCAAGCTCCGCAGCCTCGCCATGAAATATGGCCTGGCCCCCACCGGGGGCTCTGATTTTCACGGCAAGGCCAAGCCCGACATTGAACTTGGAAAAGGCCGCGGGAGACTGATCGTCCCGGCCCTTTATTTAGACGATATTAAGCTCGCTATGTTCCTCGCATGACAGTTTGACACTATCTTTTTTCATAAATCAACTCAGCCATGCCATTCATATGTCTGGCTTCCGCCAGGCGAAGCTTAATTTCCTGTTTACCGGCGTAAAAGAAAGGGATCCCATCCCCCAGGATCGTCGGAATGATCGTAATAAAATATTTGTCAATTAAGTTTTTCTGCATGAGTTGATTTGCAATATCCGCCCCGCCGCAGATCAAAATATCCTTTTTCCCTTCCTTTAAGATTCAACGTCAGAAATAATTTTCCGGACAGCCGCCGTGAGGGCGGCTGCTTTTTTGTGATCCGTTCCGCCCGCAGTGATGCCCACGACTGTCTCCCCCTCTTTCACGAGACCGGGAAAATAAAAGTCACAATTTCTCCGATCCGAAGCATCATTGACGGGGATCCCCAGACGGCGGCAGTCCCAAACCACTACCTGATTCACAGCGGGGTTGGCAGCCGCCAGCACAAAGACAGGTCTTTTGACGGCCTCAGCCAGCCTCTCCAGCTCTGCAGTTTTATATTCCTTCTGCCGCCACGCGATTTTTCCTTCCTTATATAAGGAAGCAAGTCCCCCATCAATCCTCGGCGATACTATCGTAATCATGCAGCCAAACTCCGACAGCGTTTCGATCCGGCGCGCCGCCACCCTGCCGCCTCCAATCACAATGATCTGTTTCTCTGCAAGCTCGACAAACAGTGGAAAAAATGCCATTTAAAACGCCTCCTGTAAATTCGAACGATAAAAAATGGAATTTTTACCCTATTTTTACCGTCCCTTCTATGATTTTTCCATATTTTCCCTCTATAGTTCATAAAATAAGGAAAAAAGATCGTTAAAATTTTATCCATTTCGTCCATTGTTTTTTTCTCATTCCTCTGCTAATATGTTGTTTGTTCGAAGGAACGAATCGAACAGACATTGCTGAAGGAGGTAATGATGATGAAACTGAAACTGAAAAATATATCCAATCTTGACAGCTTCTTTGATGTGGTGAATAAGTGCGACGGCGCCGTAGAAATGAATCTTCCCGAGGGCGGCAGCGTCAACTTAAAATCCAAGCTGAGTCAGTATTTCTCCATGGCGACTGTATTTTCAAACGGAAAAATTGACGAGATCGACCTGACTACGCATAATTCGAAAGATTCGGAGCGCCTGGTTCATTACATGGTCCAGGGCTGCTAAACCCTTTCTCTTTCAGGATGGCGCAGAGCCTTTCTTTTGCCATAAGGAAGCTCCCCTGCGCCATCTGCATACTCCCACCGCCCTTTCCGTTTAAAAGGGCATTTAACTCCTTTGATAAAAGGCGCATATCCTCGCTTTGGCTTCCCAGGACATACAAAAATCCCCCGTCTGTCCGGGCCAGTGCGAGGATTGTTTTTGCCTTTTTTTCCTCCAGGATGCGGTTTGCAAGCTGGCGGAGCCGCAGTGCATCAAAACCCAGTTCGATGACAAACAGGCGATCCCCGTTCTCTTTAAGCCGTCCGACCTTATATTCAATCAGCTCTCTGCTGCTTTCTGCAAGCTTCGCCTTCAAGGCCTCCTGCTCCTTCTTCATGTGCTCAACCGCCTCCGCGATCTCCCCTGGCTTTGCCGACAAAAGCACCGAGACCTTTTGTACCTCTCTACGCCGCTTCTCATAATCCCTTGCAGCCTTTTCCCCGCACACCAGCGAGATCCGCATACCGCCCTTATAATGCATCATGGACAGGAATTTAACGATTCCGATCTCCCCGGTGCGCGTCACATGGGTCCCGCAGCAGGCACAGGTATCGCCACCCGGGATGCGCACGATACGCACGTCGCCCACGAGCTCCTTTTTGCTGCGGTATTCCATGTCGGCAAGTTCGGCCCTGGACGGAAAATATGCCCGAACCTCCAGATTTTCCCACAGCATCCGGTTTGCCGTCTCCTCAATCTCCATGAGCTCATCCCAGGTAAGCTCGCCGTTTACGTCGATCGTGACCTCGTCCTCTCCCATGTGGAAACCCACATTGTCATATCCGAACCGCGCGTGAATGAGCCCCGAGACCAGATGCTCGCCAGAGTGCTGCTGCATATGGATAAAGCGGCGCTCCCAGTCAATCTCTCCGTTTATCACGCTCCCGACCGCCAGCTCTCCTTCCGTGTAATGCACGATCCCGTCGCCCCGCTCGTGTACGTCAAAAACCCGCACTCCACCGAGAACCCCTGTATCCGCCGGCTGGCCGCCTCCCTCCGGATAGAACGCCGTCTGATCCAAAATGACCTCAAAGCCCTTCTTTCCCCTCCCACACGACAGGACCGTGCCGGTGAAGGTCTTTAAATATGGTGAATCATAATATAATTTATTCATAGGAATGCACCTCTTTTCATTTACCAAAAAGCCCGGCCGCTAAAGGCCGGGCCCGTTTTCCATAATTGAGTTCGCTCCGCCTATTACAGGCTTTCACCCTTTTTTTAAAATCCAAAAGAGTCGGTACCCCACTTGCCGGTATTCAGTGCGCACTCCGACCCACGGATATGACAGGAGTCCATCAGACCGTCATACTGTGAATTTCCGTCTCCCCAGGTTGCGTCTACATGATACCAGGTCCCGTCCACCTTAACGACATTCCAGCCATGGCCCACGCCATTATATTCACGATCTATCTCCGTCTTGCATTCCAGTCCGGTTATGTCACAGAGGAGCTGATACAAGTCCGCATAATCCTAGCATACTCCTGTATCCGCAAGCAAAGCCGTAATATACTTAATATGAAGCCTAGAATTGTCCTTCGCAACAACATGCGCCTGCTTTGTATGAGAATACTCCAAATATTCCTCCACCTTCTTTTCCAGATGGAGCGCCAGCTCCCGCTCGCCCATATTCTCCGTACCCGCGGTCGCCCAATCTAAGAAATTTTTATAGACCTTATACACGTCCCGCTGAGAGAGTAAATAGACCGTCTCTCCAGTCTTATCTTTTTCCTCATATATGGTAAGCCCCTTCTTTCTGGCTCCGGATAATACCTGGTAATCCCCGTCGTCCACCAGCTTTAATTCATTTGGCTTATAATACAGCGGATGGTTATTCGCATCTGTCCTGGAATACGCGTCTTTATTAAATACATACTTCTGATTGAATTCCAGTTTTTCCTGCGGATATACCTCATTCGCTCTGAAATACAAAAATGCCAGGGAAGTCGGACGAATCCATACTTGTTGCTTAGCCGCGCTCTGGTAATCAATATAATGCATATAATTCTTGACCTGCCCCTGCATATCCATAACCGGCTCACGTGCAACCAGCGTGATGTATTCACTGCCCGTCAAATATTTGGTATCTCCTGTCTCTAAATATTTCAGGAAAAAGTTGGACCCCCTCTCATAGTCCCGCCACAGAATCTTAGCCCGGTCGCCCTCCGGTTCCGCTGAAATAAACGAAGTACGTTCCCCCTTATAATTCACCCAATATCCGTCCTCTGAAACCGTATTGCGCAGCCTGTTGCCGCTGTCATCCAGGTAGTATTCTCCCCCCCCTGCTGCACCCACGACGCTCCGTACGCCGGCGTACACGCTATGAGGGCTGCTGCTGAAACTGCTGCCAAAAGCCTCATTCTTCTCATAGGAATAGCCTCCTTTATTTTTATATATAGTATAACACCGCATTTTCTTCTTTGCAAGATGCAAGCGCCGACTTACGCAGGTGCAGGTTTCCTTAAGTGATTGAACATTCTCACAGGCGCTTTCAGCCGCAGATTCGCCTGAATTTCCTTTGAAGACGGATGATTTGGGAATTGATTTATTGGATAAACAGGCGTATACTCAATAAATAGTATAAGAAGGAATTTAAAATCTTGGAAATTGGAAAAAGGAAAAAACGGATGAAAAAGCAGATCTATCTTGGGATGGCCATATTTGCTTTGGCGGTAGCCGTGTTTTTTTGTGTGTTGACCGGCAGACAGTTTTTGAGCCTGATGGCAGGGCCCAATGCAGTGACAGACGGTGTTCCTCTGGAGCAAATGGAAGGGCAATATATTACATACAGTGTAGCCCATCCGGTCGCCTCCTTTGTTGAGGAATATTATTCCGGCGATGAGGATCGCGTCAGAAGGATGGCCTATATCATCTACGACGAGGAACACCAGACATTTTTCAAGCTCATAGTTTCAGAGAAACACAAGGGAACATTTGACACGCTCATGCGGGCTGTAAACCGGTCTCAGGAGCTGAAGGATAGCTGGGGAGACATGCAGGCGTCCGAGGAGCGTCCAGTGGAGGTGGCAGGCTCCCTTAGGCTTGTGGAAGGATCAGAGCCGATTCTCCAGATTGTGGATGCCCTAATGGGGGAGGACTCCTACAGCACGGCAGAAATGAATGAGCTGGCCCTTTCACAGATCGGCTGGTATGTGCTGGAGGACCAGACCGTGGCTGGAATCCCTTTCTTAAATCTTCGGATCTGTGCCATAGCAATCGGGATAAGCCTTTTAACCTTTTTGATCTACCTGCTCCTTCTGGCAAAGAAAAGCGGGGCCGCCGCAATGGGAAGCTATTCTAAAGATGTGGTGACACAGCTTTTGGAAAGGCAGCGTGCCTGGCTTGTACCATGGTGTGAAAGGGCAGGGACAAAGCAGAGCGGGATGGCCATCCTCTTTCTGGCCGGCGCCATGGCCGCGTTAACCGCCCTGGGGCTTTTTGTCGGATATTCCATGGAGAATGTGATGACCTGCCATCTTCCCATGGGAAGCATCATAGGCGAACTGGGTGCAATCGTGCTGTTAACGGGCGCCAAATTCTCCTTGAATCCTGACAAGCTTTTAAAAAGCTGCCTAAAAAATCTGGAGCGGGCGCTTCCCGCACGGGCAGAGCGCGAGCAGGCGGCCAGAGAGCTTTTGGACACCTCCCGGGAATGGGCGATTCTGGAAACGAGCAAGGAGAATATCTGGTATGGTCTGGCAGGGGAGCATTACTGGATGATTCTGGCAGGAAGCGGAATGGCTTTTGTGGCGGAGGCGGACCGGATTGGGAGGATCACATCCGATACCATATCAGGGCAATTCCGCAGCGGCAAGGTCCGGGTAAACTATACCTATTATATCGTACAGATCTACTACAAAGATTCCACGAAGAAAAAAGGACCCGATGTGGAAATCAACTTTGACACGGAAGCCGCGGCAGGACAATTCTTGCTGCTGGCACGCAAACGCCTGGGAAACCGGGCAGATGAAATCATCTATAAGGGGTGGCGGTAAAATCCGAACCATTTGAATGAAAGATAGCCTGTTAGGAACAATTTGGCCCATCCTGTCCGATTTTTTCCGGACAGGACGGGCCTTTCTCCAGGAAGCAAAGCCTAATTTTTCCAGCGTTTTAACGTCGGGAACCATTCGAGCATGCCTTTTCTTACTTCTTCTTCACTCATGTCTGGATTAGCGGCCGCCATATGGGGTACACAGATCTCAATCATTTCTTCCATCGTACCCTTAAAAGTAAACGCACCCTTTTCCAAACAATATCTGCAATATTCTTCATTTCTGCTGCCATCGGCATTGGTCCCATACAGCTCATCCGTATTTCCCATCGGCATACCACAGCACTGACAAAATTTCTGATTCATCACGCTCATTTTCTTTTCCTCCGTCTATTTGATGTGTTTAAGGGTAACATTTCAGGCTTGTAACCATAAAGGAATCTGAACCGTTACACCTAAGGTTGTTTGTATGGCTACAGGATAGCATACATACCCTGACACCTTTTGTCATGGTTTGTTTTTTTTATAAATTTCCTGTGCCTGCTCCATCAAGCTTTCTCTTATACACGCTGGTTCTATGACCTCAACCTGTGCTCCAAACGAAAGCAGATACCCAATCAGCCATGCATCGACAGGCATTTCGGCATGAACAAGCAAATCACCGTTTGCCTGGCATTCAATTTGGGCTTCATCAAATTCATCGTAAACGCGATATGCAACTCCCTTTGAAAATAAAAGAACGATCCGTGGATATGCCTTTTGCGGACCGTTTTCCGGCTCCGGGTATGGCCGCGGTACAAAAGTCCGTTCCAATAATTCCAGTTTTAAAATGCGGTTTAATTTAAAGATACGGAAGTCCTGCCTTTCCACGCAAAACGCCTTTAGATACCATGCATTTGATTTATAAGACAGCTTTAAGGGCCAAACGATGCGTTCCCTTCTCTCGCTGTTCGTATTTTCATAAACGATCTTAATTTCCTTATGCCGAATGACGGCTGTCTTTAGCCGTTCAAACTTCGCGTTGTCACAAGCATCCTTTCCCCAGCGTGAAAAATCCACTTCGAGCCAGTTTCCCGTATCCACACGAAAAAGTGCAGATAACTTTGTCTGTATTTCTTTCCCGAACGCATAGCCTGTGGCACAGACGCCTTCTATCGCTGCCAATACCTCCTGTCTCTCATTTTCAGATAGAATTGCCCTGTCCAGAATAAAACCATGCAATACATAAATTCCGCCATTCCTTCCCGGTTCCGTATAAACCGGGATACCGGCGCTGCTTAACGCTTCCACATCCCGATAAATTGTTCTGGCCGACACTTCAAATTTGTCTGCCAATTCGGGAGCCGTGGCATGGCCCTTGTCTAAAAGATAATATAAAATCTTGAATAAACGGCTGTCTGACATCCCTTCACCTTCTCAAAATTTATGCTTTTTGATCCCGAATGGAAATCACGCCGTTGGCAATAAACCATACGATTCCCTGATACATTCCGTTCGTTCCTCTGTTTTTTCAAATTTGCCTTTTCATCATTATACAAAAATCACACCTCTAATTCAAGCCGCTGTTCCATTCAATAGCAGCTTATAAATTTCTTACTATGTTGCAGGCAGCAAGCAGGTTTCCCATCATAAGCCCAGCCTAAACAAACATATCGGCTCCGTATGCCGGCGGCAGATACCCAGAAACCACACTAAGCAGCGTAAAAGCCAGCCACGGCCGGAGCGCCGTTTCCGTATATGACACCAAAAGCCTTAAGGGCTGCCAAATCAAGAAAACCCTCATCGATGCCTTCAAGGCTATGGCAAAACAGACGTTTCATGGAATCGCGACCGCCGGCACATAAAAACGGACGCAGAGGTCATACCTTCTGCGCCCGCGGCATCCATCTCAAAATACTCCAGAGTTACAGCCCCTTCAATCGTATAGAACGGCTCATAATCGACACTGCAATTATAAAGAGCCATTCCATCACAGATTGTATGGTTATGTACCCGGAACCTTCTAGCCTTTCCGATCCGATTCACTACACACCCCGCGCATCGGATCCGTTACGCGGCCATGCCGCTAATCCACATCAATCAGCACCTTCATCGACGTTTCCTTATTCGCCTCAATATACTGATACGCCTCCAGATACCTCTCAAACGGAAAATGCATACTTTGGAGCGGCTGAAGCTTAATCTTCCCCTCCTCAACCAGACGAATCGCCTCCACATAATCCTCATGGCGGTACATCATCGTCGTGTCCAGATCCAGCTCATGGTCATTTAAAGTAAACAAATCTGCTTTCGCCATTTCTGCAAAGACGGCCACCAGGACAAGCTTGCTTCCTTTCCTCGCACTGCCAATCGCCTGATTGATCGTCACATTATTTCCAGCGCAGTCATAGATCACATCCGCCTTGTCGGGCCCAAAGCACGCAGCCATGGCCTCGCCAAACTCTCTTTCCCTCGTATTCACGGCAAAATCCACACCGCACTGTCTGGCTAACTCCAGCCGTCTGTCCGAAACATCGGTAACCATCACCTTCTCGGCTCCCAACGCTTTACACGTCTGCGCAAGCAGAATCCCGATCGGGCCGCAGCCCAAGACCGCAACCTTGGCCCCGCTGATCTCCTCAAAACGCCTTGCGGCATGCACCGTCACCGCTAACGGCTCAATCATGGCTCCGTCGTCATAGCTCATCGTATCCGGAAGACGCGTCACCTTTTCCTGATCCACGCAAAAATACTCACTGGCTGCGCCAGTCGTCTGAAAGCCCATGACCTTCAGCTCCTCGCACAGATTATATTTGCCATGGCGGCAGGGATAGCATTTCCCGCAGACCACCTGCGGCTCGATCGTGACCTTGTGTCCCGCTTCAAGTCCGACAACGCCCTCGCCAGTCTCCACTACCTGGCCGGATACCTCATGCCCCTGTGTGACCGGATAACCGGTTCCCTTGTGCTCCCCGTAATAAACATGAATATCGCTGCCGCAGATCCCGATCCGTTTGATCTTTATAAGGACCTCACCGGCCCCGGGCTTTGGAATTTCAACGTCACGGAAGATAATTTCCGCCTCGCCGCCGTTCTTCGCAGGCCGGGTCATCACCTGCTGCTTCATCGTTGCCATCTTGTCTCCTCCTAATCTGCACGCCCGGAATTTTTTTGCATCCGGGCGTACTCACATCAAATTATGCATTTGGCATACAGGGCACATACTGTCAGTCAACCAGCCCTCCGTCTATTGGAAGCCAGTCCAGGATCCTGCGGATATATGGGTCCCAGAAATCGAAATTGTGCATACCGGGTCCCTCCTCCCATGTCAAATCCACGCCAAGGCTCTTTGCGAACTCTTTAAACTCCACATTGTCCTTATAGGTAAAGTCCTCGGTCCCGCAGCACTGATACAGCCTTGGCAAATCAACACCCTCGTCCACCTTTTTCTTAAGCAGCGTTTTCAAGTCGCTCATTTCTGGGACAAAATATTCAAAATCCTTTCCATAGGCGAATGCACGCCACTCGTTGCTGCGGCTGCTCACACCGCTCGGGCTGCTGCTTTGTTTTGAATTCAAACCGCCGGACAGGCTCGCTGCCGCCGCGTACCGTTCCGGGAATCGGAGCGCCAGCTTATAGGTACCGCCGCCTCCCATGGAAAGTCCCGCGATAAACCGATTGTTACGCTTGCCGCTGATTGGAAAAACCGCCTCCATCGCGGCAGGAAGCTCCTTTGCCACATAATCGGCATAGCCCGCGCCAAAGGGGCTGTTTTCATAAAAGCTGTTGTAACCGTCCGGCATAACCACGGCAAGGTTTTTTGCCTGGGCGTAGCTCTCGATTCTGGAAAACCGCTGCCAGTCACTCTCGTCAGCCGAAAAACCATGTAACAGATACAGCACCGGATATTTCTCCCCCGGCTTCGGGTACCGAATATCCGCACCGAAAAAGTCATTGTTACTGTCCGGCAGCGGAAGGATCACATTTACATTGACACTGCGGTACAGTGCCTGCGAAAAAATCTTACACTGGAATAAAGCCATTTGTTATCCTCCTTTGGATCTTATCCCTGTGGATGCACCATCACCTTGATGGATTCGGCGCTCATCTGCATCCAGACCGCCTCCTCCAGCTGGGAGAGACCGTACGTATGCGTAATCAGCTCCCGTATCTTTAAGCTGCCGCCATTTAACAGATTCACCGCACGCTGATGCGTATCCGGATTGATCATGCTGCCCACAATCGTCAGCTCCTTTTTGTAGACGTCAAACAGGGGAATCTCTACCCTGCTGTCCACGCCGGGTACGCTAAAAAGCAGAATCCGGCATCCAGGCCCCGCCGCCGCAAACGCCTGCGTCACCGCTGCCGGACGTCCCACACACTCAATCACAACATCTGCACCAGAAAGTCCGGTCAGCTTTGTTAAGCGGGTCTGTATATCCTCCTCAAGCGGGTCGATCGCATAATCTGCACCGACCTTTAGGCCGATTTTCTGACGCATCTTTACCGGCTCGCTTAACACAACACACGCCGCGCCGGCTCTTTTTGCCATCTGTACCATCATAAGACCGATCGCGCCGCCGCCGATGACAAGAACCGTTTCTCCCGGCACAATGGCCGCCTGGTCGATTCCGTGTACCACACACGCAAGAGGCTCTGCCATCGCCGCCACATCAAAATCCAACGCAGCATCCACCTTATAGCACTGTGTATCCGGACAGACGGAATATTCGGCAAATCCGCCGTTTACATTGACACCCAGGGCAAACAGGTTCTCACAGTTTTGCTTGTGTCCCATGCGGCAGGGACGGCAGCGCCCGCAGTATATGTTTGGATCGACCGCAACATGATCTCCCGGCTTCACTCCCGTGACTGCCGCTCCGACCTTTTCCACGATCCCGGAAAATTCATGTCCGAGGATAACGGGAGGCATCACCTCTGCACTGCCCTTTTCGCCGTGATAAATATGTACATCCGTACCACAGATGCCGCACGCCATATTTTTTACAAGAACCTCATGGGGTGCCAGAGCGGCAGGAAAGTCCAATTCCCGCACCTCAAATTTCGGAGAATTTTCAGCGCCCAGAAAATATGTACCTTTCATCATACATGCCCTCCTCTGCCGGCTTTCTTTTCTTCCGCGGCTGCAGCGCTCCGGATGATATGGCTTCTGCGGTTTGTCTGGATGACAGACTGATAGCTGTCCATGCCGACTGCAATGATCAGGATCGCGCCCTTGACGATATACTGATAATATTCACTGATTCCAGCCACGTTCATGCCGTTCGAGATCACGCCCATGACAAGGACGCCGCCTAACATCTTGAACACGTTGCCCTTACCGCCGCGGCTCGAAATACCGCCGATGGTACAGCCGGAAAGAATCTCAATGTAAATGTCCGTACCAGCACTGGGGATTCCGCTGTTCACACGGCTCATCAGCACGACGCCGCCCAGAGAAATAAACAAGGAGCCGATCACATATGAGGAAATTACAATCTTATTGACTGGGATTCCCGAAAGGCGTGCCGCCTCCTTGTTGGCTCCGACCGCAAACAGCATACGGCCATAGCTCGTTTTATTCAGGAGGAAATGGCCGATAAAAAGGATCACGACAAACAGGAGGACACAGATCGGCAGATAGCCTCCAAGCAGGGAGGTCTGCCCGACAATCTTGGCAGGCTCCGGCAGGTTATAGACAATAAACCCATTCGTGATCAGGTAGGCGATGCCTCGGGCGACATTCTGCGTACCCAAGGTCGCAATGAGCGGCGGCATACCGGTGTAGGCGATGCTGATACCGTTTAACAGTCCCACCGTACAGGCTGTGATCACGATCGCTGCCGCAAATGCCGGGAGCACCGGCCAGCCCTTGTCAACGAGAAGGGTTGAGCAGATCATGCCGGAGACCGCCGCCTGAGAGCCGGTCGAAAGATCGATCCCACCGCCGATCAGGATGATCGCAAGACCGACGGCACAGATTCCGTTTACGGAGACCTGCTTTAAAACGGTAATCATATTTTTGGTCGTCAGGAAATTAGGGCTCAGGAAATAGAAGAAAATGAGCAATGCGATCAGTACCAGCCAGCACGCGTTGGCTGAAAGGTGTTTTTTGAATTCTTTCATAGTAAACTAACTCCTCACCAATTCTTCTCCGGAGGCCAGCGTCAGGATAGCCTCTTGGGAAAATTCGGATTTTGCTAATGTGCCGGTCTGTTTCCCCTCAAATAAAACAACAACACGGTCAGACATGCCGATGAGCTCATCCATCTCGGAGGAGATCATGATGATGGACATCCCACGTTTGCACAGGGCGTTCATCAGGTTGTAGATCTCCCATTTTGCGCCGACATCAATGCCGCGTGTAGGCTCGTCAAAGATGAGGATCTCGGCGTCGGAAGCCAGCCATTTTGCCAAGACCACCTTCTGCTGGTTGCCGCCGGAAAGCGTGCCCGCCAGCTGCTCACCGCTGTAACAGGCAATCTTTAAATCACTGCGCTGCCGTTCTACCATTTCATCCACTTTTTTCCTGTTTACGAACAGGCCGCTGCTGACCTTTCTTAGGTTCGGCAGCACTACATTTTGGCTGATCGGCAGCGTGAGCAGCACGCCCTCCCGCTTGCGGTCCTCCGGCAGCAGCACGATCCCGTTTTTCACGGCTTCCTTCGGGTTTTTGAAAAATACCTTTTTGCCGTGCAGTGTAATATCACCGCTTCCTCCGTTGTCCGCGCCGTACAGGATCCGCATGATCTCGGTGCGCCCGGCCCCCACAAGCCCGGCAAGTCCAAGGATCTCTCCCCGGTGCAGCTCAAAGCTTATCTGTTTGACGCCGTTGCCGGAAAGATTTTCCACCTTGAGCACGGTTTCACCGATCGTCTTTTCGCAGACAGGATACGCCTCACTCATGCTCCTGCCCACCATATCGCGGATCAGCTGGTCTCTGTTAATCTCTGCTATATTGTGGACGCTGATCAACTGCCCGTCACGCATGACAGCAGCCCGGTCACATACATCAAAAATCTCGTTCATCCGGTGGCTGATAAAGATGATCGTAACGCCGCGTTCCTTTAGCTTTCTCATGATGCCGAACAGAATTATGCATTCATGCTCAGTCAAAGGGGCCGTCGGCTCATCCATGATTAAAAGGCGCGTCTCCTTGGCCAGATTCTTTGCAATCTCGACCAGCTGCATATAGGCGACGGAGAGCTCCTCCACCGGCTTTGTTACATCAATATCGACCTCCATGTCCGCAAAGATCTTCTTCGCATCCTCGATGCAGGTCTTTTTATCATACAGTCCGTGCTTCATGGGGAGCCTGCCGACATATACGTTTTCTGCAACGCTCAGGGTATTCATCAGGTTAAATTCCTGGTAGACGACGGAGATACCCAGATCCTGAGACCGCTTTGGGGTCATACTGTCATACTCTTTTCCGTCGTAAATAATAGTTCCCTCGCTTGGCAGGATCGAGCCGGACAAGGTCTTTATAAGGGTCGATTTCCCCGCTCCGTTTTCTCCGCAGAGGGCCAGTGTCTCGCCCTCATAGACGTCTAAGGAAACGTCATTGAGGGCCAGAACACCAGGATACTGTTTGGAGATATGTTTCAGTGACAGCAACACCTGCTTCACAGCGTTCACTCCTTTATTCTTCCAGCAGCCATTCGGCGGCATCCTCCTGCCATACCATGACCGGTACGAAATAATGATGGATCAATGTATCGTCTGCAAGCTGCTCCTCGGTATACTGGAAGCCGTTTTCCACATAGGCCACGCCCTGCTTAAGGATAAACAGAAGCTCCTCCGCGCAGTTGGTGGAGACGGAGCCTTTCAGGATATCGCCGTTTAACATGGCCTGGACTTCCTCCTGCGAACAGTCAAAGCTGAACAGAGCGCCATCCCATCCGGCTCCCTTAAGCGCTTCATAGGCGCCGGCTCCGGAACCGCCGTTCCACATGACGCAGACATTCATGTCCGGCAGACCGCTCAGCAGATCCTCTCCGGCCTTCATGCCGCCCTCTGCCGTACCGGGCTGCGTCTCGACCTGAAGCTTGACACCGCCGTTTTTGATCGTCTCCTCGATTCCGTCCGCAATGCCCATGGCGCGGTATTTAAAGGTCTCGTTGGAGATACGGTTGCCAAGGCCGATGATCGCTTCGCCTTCAATGTTTTCGTTGCACCATTCGCCGATGATCTCGCCGAAGTATTTGCCTGCGCCGTAGTTGTCAAGGCTTAAGAAGAACGTATCCTTCTCCGCCTCGTACTCGGAATCGTATTCGATTACGCAGATCCCGGCCTCCAGCATCTCGTCGATCTTGGAGGAATATGCCTCCGGGGCCTTGTTCGCCTGGATCATGACGATGTTGCAGCCGGCGTTGATGAAGTTTTCGATGGTACTGACGCAGTTATCCTCCGTAAGCGTGATCGCCTGATACTCCCAGCCGTTTGCCTCCGCTTCCTTCTGAATGCGCCTGTTTGCATCGACAAAAATCGCGTTGGTGGTCCAGCTCGAGATCGCGACGCCGATCTTAGGCGTCACCTTTTCTGCCCCGTCCTCTTTCGCAGCCGCTTCCGTATTGGCGGAATCCGCAGCTTTTGCCGTGCTGTCGGCAGCCGAACCTGCCTGGGTGGCGTCTGCAGGGGCGGATTTGGAACCGCAGGCCGTCAAAGACAGGGCCATTCCTGCGGCTAGTGCAATCGCGAGTAATTTTTTCATATTCTTTTCCTCCTAATCATGTTTGAGTACTCTTGGAGCCTCTTTTATCGCAGCAGCCCGTGTACCAGAGCTGTTACTTTTGTGATTTTTTAACTACATTCTTTATTGTTACATTAAATACTTTCTTTATATATTTAATAAAGTAATTATGTCATTAACATTATAACTTGTCAATCCTATTTCTTATTTTTTTGTGCGAATTATCTATATTGCACAATTTTTTAGTGTTTTTTTGTGTATTTATTACAATGCAAGTAAGAAGGAATTATCTTCTGAGTTTTTTATTTGCTCTTGAGCAACGATTCGGATATGCAGGGGGGATATGCAGTAGAGTCCGGGGCAGGCAAACGGGGAGGCGCATCCGGTTGTCTGCCCCGAACTCTGCGGACCCACACCAACCACCCCAGCCTTATAAAATCCACTCAAAACTAACATAACAGTTGATTTTTACCAAACAACCATATAAAATTGCCATAACAGCGTTCTACGCAGACACTTACCCAATAAAAAAGAGAGGTACAATATGAGCACGAAAAGCCCTGACGATATCCATGGATTCCTGTCCGACTGTTTCTTTGACACACAGTCCTTCATGGATCGGATGAACGACGCCCACTATGACAACGCATTTTTAAATTATAAAACCCGGTGCGCGCCCATCGTATCTGAAATCGACCGCGGACTGCAGGATGGAGATACGCCTCTGCCCGCTATACTGGCGCAGCAGCTAATTGACAGAATTGCCGCAGGCTGGGATGCAGAGCTCGCCGCGTCTCCCAAAATAAAAAAACACCGGGTCGAAACCCGGGATCAGATGTTTCTCGCCCTGTATCTCATTCCGATGCTTTTAGAAACCGGAGTTCCTAACGCCATGCCCTTAGCGGAGGCGATTCGTGACGAATGGTGCCGCAGGTATCCCAAAATGCCTATCGTCATCGGCCGCTACGCGGATATTTCCGCCGGCTTCCGCAAGAAGCCGTGGGGAATGTGCTTTCTTACTACCGCTGTCTGTGAGTTTGAAAAAAAGCCGGACGATTGCCCGGAGCTTACCGCCCTGCGCCGTTTCCGTGATCAATATATGATGAAAACTCCAGGAGGCCGGGCGCTTGTGCGGCAATATTATGAGATTGCTCCCAAATTAGTCGTCGCCATTGATCTCTGCTCCGACAGGGAATCCGTCTATGCCGACCTGCGTGACCGCTATATCCGGCCCTGTCTGGCCATGATCGGGAAAGGCCGCCTTTCCGACTGCCAGTCCCACTACTGCGCCATGATCCGCCATCTGCAGGAAATGTTTTCCATGTAGAAAATCCTCCAAAAAGAAAAAATTTTTAGACAGGCAACTATGACAAGCAGCCCGGAATAGAATAGAGTGTAATCAAAAACCCTTTGGAGGACTTGAACATGAGTGATTTAGCTGCAACAAATTGTGGATGCGGATGCGAGACCTCAAACAACGGATGCGGATGCGGGAATAACATAATCTGGATTCTCGTACTTCTGTGCTGCTGCGGCGGTTGGGGACATAACACCTGCAATAACGGATGTGGATGCGGATTCGACAACAGCTGCATCTGGATTATTCTGCTTCTGTGCTGCTGCGGCGGCTGGGGCGGAAATGGCGGCGGCTGCTTCTGCTGCTGCTAATCTCCCTGTCGCGGACGCCCTGACAGGCGTCCTTTTTAAGGGGCGGGCCCAAAAGCCCGCCCCGTCCTTTTGTTGTCCGGATGCGCTATTTACCGCTGTCTTTTTTCTCCTGCGAAACGGCACACCTTTTATTTTGGGGCTGTCTCTGCCTCTGGCATACGGCCGGGCTCTGTCTTTTTTCACATTCCTCATCAATCTCGTACACGCTGTTTCCCTCTATCACCAAGCGACTTGCCATTGCTGTTACTCCTGTTTTCCTTCTATGTTCCATACTATGATAAAAAGAGAGAAATGTGTTCTGCCGCCATGTCCTCACAGCGTACTAGAGTGTGTTTGAAAAATGCTTTCTGGCAGCTGTGCGTCACAGTTCGTGGGAGATTTGGCACAAATGAGCGCGGCGTAGTGGGCTATGTTAAGTGAATTTGGGCAAAAAATACCGCGAGGTGAGACGTGCAGATGGCAGAAATGAATTTTCAGACACGCTCTAGGCAGACTCTCATCATGTTTTCCCGGCCTGCCGCATATATTATCACAAGAGTAAGGAGGCTTGCCAATGAATGATAAAGAATTAAAGCTCACCGACCTGGACTACGCCATCGGAAACCATCATCTCCAGATGATGAAAGCGGCCCTGCCTTATATGCAGATCGGCCAGCAGCGGGCGATGTCCATGTTCATCAAATGGAACGAACTCATGCGCACGATGAACTTCTTCCGTGAAAATGATGAAGGCATGTTAAGCGTCTGCTCCTTAGACGAGGACCATGTCTCCCCAAACGACATGCTTTCGGCCGTCAGGCCCTACGCCAACGAACGCGAACAGGAGCTCATCGACATCCTGTCCCGTTTCCTGCAGACCCGCGGAGGCCGCATGGGCGCGAACGGACAGCCAGGCAAGAACCCGGGCCCGTTTCCCATCGACCAGCTTCTCTCCATCATGCCCCAGGAACAGCGTTCCCGCTTTGAGACGATCCAGCTCATGATGCAGGCGTTAAACGCGGGCTGAAAGGAGGCTTGTACATGAATCCGTCATGGAAATCTGACCCACGCCTTAAGGATATGGATCCGGCTAAGCTCTCGCTTTTATCCCGCCTCGCCGACCGGCTTCGCGCCGCCCCCCAGGCCGAGAAAATGAATGCACTCCTCTCCTTAAGACAGGAAGCCGCCCAGGCAGGGCTTTCTTTTACAAGCGAGGAGACCGGTCTTCTCTTTTCGATCCTGACCGAAGACCTTTCTCCGGAGGAAAAAAAGCGGGCACAGCTCGTACAGACGCTTGCCGCAAAGCTTCATTCCAGATAAACTGTATGCTGGGCAAATCAAACAAGGGGGCACGTCAGACATGACGGCCCCCTTTCTTAACATCCAGGCAAATCTGCTGCCGCATTCACTCGATGTTATATTGAAACGGCCAAAAAGGGCTTGACAAGCCTGTCGTTTTATAGTACCTATAAAACGAATCCTGCTCTAAGGGTTTAATAGCAGACAGCATTTCATTTCGTATTCCCGGAATCTCTTTGCACCCGGATTTGTAAGAAACAAGTGCGTGTGTGTGAGCGCTTCCGGGAGTGCTCCATTATGAAAAGGAGGATTTTCATGTACCCAGATGTAAGAAAGACCCGTCCCCTCGTAAGCGACGCACTTTTGGACAAGTTTGCCGGTCTCGATGCAGCCACCGTCCATGAGGCAATGGGAAAGTGCGGAGCCATGACCCACGAAATCCGTCCCGTGGACAGCCGCATGAAGCTGTGCGGCCGGGCCTTGACCGTAAAATGCCACCCGGGCGACAATCTCATGCTCATTAAAGCGGTCAGCATGGCCGGGCCCGGTGATGTTATCGTTGCCGATATGGGCCATATCCTCGATAACGGTCCCTTTGGTGAGGTACTCGCCGTAGACTGCATCTCTCACGGCTGCCAGGGCCTTATTGTGACCTGCTCTGTGCGTGACAGCGAGGCTTTGGTGGAAATGAATTTCCCGGTATTCTCTGCCGGAATCAGCGTATTCGGCACCTCAAAGGCCACAAAGGGAACCGTCAATCATCCGGTGGTCGTCGGCGGTATTCTCGTAAATCCCGGAGACATAGTCCTTGGAGACCGAGATGGTGTCGTCGTCATTCCGTATGCAAAAGCAGAGGCCGCAGCAGAAGCTGCCATGAAACGCCGCGAATCGGAGGCTGGGACCATGGAACGGCTCCGCAAGGGGGAATCCCTGTTTGAAATCTATGGGTATCAAAAGGTGTTTGATGCCTTAGGTGTCACAGAGGAAGCTTAAAAAGGATCGGAATCCACACTCCCGGTCTCCTCACGCAGCCGTTCCATCCGCTCTTTGACGGCCCTCTCGCAGCCTATCTCTGTCGGGAAATAGAATCTCTCGTTTTCCAGTCCGTCCGGCAGATATTGCTGCTTTACATAATGGTTCGGGAAATCATGAGTGTACAAATAGCCCTTGCCGTGGCCCAGCTTTCCCGCGCCCTTATAGTGGCTGTCCTGTAAATGGACCGGGACCGGAGGATTTTTCTTCCCCTGCACCGCCTCCATGGCCTTAAAAATCCCCTGGCTGGCCGCATTGCTTTTCGGCGCGCAGGCGACGTACGCCACGGCCTGTGCCAACGGGATCTGGCCCTCCGGCATGCCGATCCGTTCCACCGCCTGCGCCGCGCTCACGGCCACCGTCAACGCGTTCGGGTCCGCGTTCCCTACGTCCTCGGCCGCACAGATCATGATCCGGCGGGAGATAAATCTCACATCCTCCCCCGCATTCAGCATCCGGGCAAGGTAATACAGAGCCGCATCCGGGTCCGAGCCGCGCATGCTCTTGATAAACGCGGACACCGTATCATAATGGTTGTCTCCGTCCTTGTCATAGCGGATTACCCGCTTTTGGATACACTCTGACGCCACGGCAAGCGTCAGACGGATTCTTCCGTCAGCGCTTTTTTCCGTTGTCAAAATTCCCAGCTCTACGGCATTTAACGCCGCACGCGCGTCCCCGCCCGCGGCGTGGGCCAGGAAATCGGCCGCCTCATCCGTAATTTCTGCCCCGTAGCTCCCCATGCCTCGCTCCGTGTCACACACGGCACGTAAAATTAACGCTTTCACGTCCTCCGGCTCCAGCGGCTTCAGCTCAAAGATCCGCGACCGGGACAAAAGAGCGTTATTTACCTCAAAATACGGATTCTCCGTGGTCGCACCGATTAACGTCACCGTCCCGTCCTCCACAAACGGCAGAAGGTAATCCTGCTGCCCTTTGTTAAAGCGATGGATCTCATCAATAAACAGGATCGTCTTCTGCCCGTACATGCCGAGCATATCCTTTGCGCTCTTTATGGTCTCCTCCATGTCCTTTTTCCCCGCCGCGGTCGCGTTGAGCTGTTCAAACCGGGCGCTGGTCGTATTGGCGATCACTCTCGCGAGCGTCGTCTTTCCAGTGCCGGGCGGCCCGTAAAAGATGACGGACCCAAGCTTATCCGCCTGAATCGCCCGATACAAAAGCTTGTCTCTGCCAATGATGTGCCGCTGCCCCATGACCTCGTCAAGCGTGCGCGGTCGCATCCTGGACGCCAGAGGAGACTCCTTCTCCATCGTGCTGCTTCTCATATAATCAAATAGATCCATGATACATCCCCCCATCCCGTTTCAACTGTCCGATTCATTCCCCCGCCTTACGACCCGCTTTTATTCTATCTGTCTATCGGCCTTCGCTTCACGCCCAGACCCAAAACGAAATGGAGCTATCCTTACAGACAGCCCCATCTTAAACATGCTTTCAAAGCTCTTACATTCCTTCCAGGTCCTCTACGTCCCCCGCGATCATGATCCGCGTCTCCTGGTCGATCGACTGGATCAGCATACGCACATACGATTCCGAGAGCTGAATCCCGCCGAAGGTCCGGTCCACCGTATCCGCCTGCTGGCAGTTGATGATCAGCGACGGTCCACCGCCTCCCTCCGCGCGCAGGATCATCCCATAGTTGGAATACGCACGCATCTCCTCCAGCCGCACGGCTAACTCTGTCTTCTCCGTCTTAAGCCCGGACGTACCCGCACGGAAAATCGTCATATAGTGCTCGGACTGCGGATCCATGATCCAGTAGTCGCGCTCTGACAGACTGTGATAGGGCGTCAGGCTCCCTGGATTATCCAGGCTCCCAAAGGCACTCTCTAGGCGGTATGCGCCATAGATCGTCTCGTCCTCCTCCGGGCCGCCCGAGATAATGCAATTGATCGCAAAGACCTGATTCCAGTCCCCGTTTTCATCCTTGTTTAAGTAGTACAGCCGGGAATTGCCCGCTACATCGCGCCGCCTCGGGCGCTCCTTCCCCTCTGCATCGGCCAGCGCCATATTTACGGCGTCCTCCGGCTTTTTATTCAGATTATTGATCACGAGTACCAGGCTCTTGCAGTCCCCTGCAATGCCCATCTCCTCGATCCAGCGCCCCTTATCCTGTTCCGTCTTCCATCCGAGATCCACGGCTATATCCTCCTCGGCCGCTTCCTCGGTCTCCAGAGTGAGCGTATCGACCTCCCGCTGCCGGGCCGCCGCCCATACGGGGAGACAGGCCGCCTGCATAAGCAAAAACGACGTACAGAGCGCCGAAACAATTTTATATACATGCTTTCGCATAGATACCATTCCTCTTTTCCAACAGCCTGCGCTGCTCGAATCCGACAAAACACATCACCGGCGCGTTTTGCTGGATACTGCGTATCCCGCCCGATGGCCCGGCCTGCGGCCAAACGATCATGCGTCTGCATCTATGATAGCATATTCAGGAAGAAATGTCACGAAAAAATTTTCCTCAAAAAGCCGGTGGCGGAGAATTGCCACATTTCAAACATCTGTTTGCAGGCACGCTCCACCACTTGCTCTTTTATTTCGGCTCTGCCCGGATTGCTCCGCTTTTGCCTCTTATTTTACAACCAGGTTCACGATCTTCCCTGGCACGTAGATCTCTTTTACGATATTCCCGGTAAGCTTGCCCTTCACGGCCTCCCTGCCGGCGGCAATCGCCTTCTCCTTGGCAATGTCAGCCGGGACCATGATGACACAGCGGACCTTGCCGTTGATCTGCACGGCGATCTCCATCTCGTCGTCCTTCATGGCCTCCTCGTCGCACTCCGGCCAGCTCTGGTGGAAAACGCTTTCTTTGCCGCCGAGCTCTCTAAACAGCTCCTCGCCCAGATGCGGTGCAAACGGAGCCAGCAGGATCACAAAGGTTTTTAAGGTCTCCTTGTCAATGCCGCCCTCCTTCTTTGCGAGGTCGATCAGCTTGTTGTTGTACTCCATGAAACCGGAGACAACCGTATTCAGGCTGAACTGGTTGAAGCGCGTCTCGATGTCATAGACAAGCTTATGGCGCAGCTTCACCATCTCCTTCGTCTCTCTGACGTTTTTGTCCTTGTTTTCCATCACCAGCGTATAGAAACGGTTCAGGAACCGGGAAACGCCCTCGATCCCGCGGTCATCCCACTCGGCGTCTAACTCCGGCGGCCCGACAAACAGCTCATACAGCCGCAGCGCGTCACAGCCGTAATCCCGCACCAGATCATCCGGGGAGACCACATTACCCTTGGACTTACTCATCTTAATGCCGTTCTTTCCGGTGATCATGCCCTGATTGAACAGCTTGGTAAACGGCTCGTCAAAATCCACGACGCCGATGTCGTGCAGAAACTTCGTATAGAACCGCGAATACAGAAGATGCAGCACCGCATGCTCAACGCCGCCAATGTACATATCCACCGGAAGGTACTTGTTCGCCTTCTCGCCGGAGACCAGCTCCTTATCGTTTTTGTTGTCCACGTAGCGCAGGAAGTACCAGGACGAGCCCGCCCACTGCGGCATCGTATTTGTCTCGCGCTTTGCCGGCCCGCCGCAGCACGGGCAGGTTGTGTTGACCCACCAGTCGATGGCCGCGAGCGGGGATTCGCCAGTGCCGGTCGGCTGATAGCTCTCCACCTCAGGCAGAGTTAACGGAAGCTGTTCCTCGGGAACCGGGACATTACCGCATTTTTCGCAGTGGATAATCGGGATCGGTTCTCCCCAGTAGCGCTGACGCGAGAAGACCCAGTCACGCAGCTTAAAGCTCACGGTCTTCTTGCCGAGGCCGCGCTTTTCGATCATGGCCGGCGCTTCCTTTTTCAAGACCGAGGACTCCATGCCGTTCCACTCACCGGAATTGATCATGGTCCCGCTGGCCTCCGTGTATGCCTCGGTCATGTTTTCGATCTCTTTGCCGTCCTTTGCGATGACCTGGATAATCGGCAGGCCGAATTTCTTCGCAAAATCAAAGTCTCTCTGGTCATGGGCCGGGACGCACATGATCGCTCCCGTGCCGTGGTCTGCAAGTACGTAATCCGACAGCCAGATGGGGACCTTCGCGCCGTTTAACGGATTGATCGCATACGCTCCCGTAAATACACCGGTCTTTTCCTTATCCTGAAGGCGGTCCACGTTGGATTTCATGGACGCGTCAAAAATGTATTTTTCTACGGCTTCTCTCGTCTCGTCGGTCGCCAGGCCCTTCGCCAGTTCATGCTCGGGAGCCAGCACCATGAAGGTCGCCCCGTAAAGCGTATCGGGCCTTGTGGTGTAGACCGTGATCTTTCCCTCGCGGCCGTCAAGCGCAAAGTCAACCTCCGCGCCGTAGGACTTGCCGATCCAGTCGGTCTGCATCTTTTTGACCTTCTCCGGCCAATCTAACTTGTCAAGATCCGAAAGCAGCCTGTCCGCATATGCCGTGATCTTTAGCATCCACTGACGCAGGTTCTTTTTCGTCACCGCGGTGCCGCAGCGCTCGCAGCAGCCGTTTACAACCTCCTCGTTTGCCAGGCCGGTCTTGCAGGACGGGCACCAGTTGATCGGGAACTCCTTCTCATAGGCCAGCCCCTTCTTGAACATCTGCACGAAGATCCACTGCGTCCACTTATAGAACTTTGGATCCGTCGTGTTGACCTCCATATCCCAGTCATAGATTGCCGCGATCTGGTTGATCTGTTTTTTGATATTTTTGACATTCTCCGCCGTCGAAGCCGCCGGATGGACGCCCATCTTGATCGCATAGTTCTCCGCCGGCAGGCCGAATGCGTCCCAGCCCATCGGATGGATCACATATTTGCCCTTAAGGAGCTGATACCGGCTCCATACATCCGAGATCACATAGCCTCTCCAGTGTCCCACATGCAGGCCGCTCCCTGACGGATACGGGAACATGTCCAGGCAATAGTATTTTTCCTTTTTCCCATCATTGACATTGATCGGCTCTTTTTCCCAGTTTTCCCGCCATTTTTTCTCGATTGCCGTATAGTTATACTGCGCCATGACGTATTTCCTCCGTTTACTATTTAAAATCCCCGGCCCTCTTTTGACAGAGGTCCGGGGGACATTACAGGCTGCTGCCCTTTATTAAGCCAGCTTTGACTTCGCAAGCTCTGCCATCTTTGCAAAGCCCTCTGCATCATTGATCGCCATGTCAGAAAGCAACTTCCGGTTCATAACCACACCGGCCTGCTTTAAGCCGTACATGAAACGGCTGTAGGAAAGGCCGTTTAATCTGGCCGCCGCGTTGATTCTAGCGATCCAGAGCTGACGGAACTGTCTCTTTCTCTCTTTTCTTCCTGCATAGGAGTTCGCAAGCGCTCTCATAACGGACTGCTTTGCGATTCTATACTGTTTGGAACGGGCCCCTCTGTAACCCTTTGCTAATTTCAGAACCCGATTGTGTTTCTTTTTGGCATTTAAGCCGCCTTTTACTCTTGCCATTGCTCTATTTCCTCCTTCTTAATCCAAAATCCATTACAGGTACGGCAGAATCTTTTTCATTACCTTGCTGTTTGTGCTGTCGGTAACGATATCTTTTCTGAGATTCCTTTTCCGCTTTGTTGATTTCTTCGTTAAGATGTGAGACTTATAGGCTTTATTTCTTACTAACAGACCTGTTCCGGTTTTTTTAAAGCGCTTTGCAGCCGCTCTGCTTGTCTTCATTTTCGGCATTGTAAATTCCTCCTTGAAACTATTCCTATCGTTTTGCACTTAAAAACATTACCAGGCTTCTTCCCTCTACCTTGGAAGGCTTATCGACAACAGCGATGTCGGAAAGCTCTTTCGCGAAATCATCCAGCACGTACCGGGTCTGGTTCATATGTGCCATTTCGCGGCCGCGGAACCGAAGCGTGATCTTGACCTTATTGCCTTTTTCGATAAACTTCCTCGCGGCGCTGATCTTTGTATTCAGGTCATTGGTGTCGATATTGGGGGATAACCGCACCTCTTTAACCTCGATGGTCTTCTGCTTCTTTCTCGCTTCCTTTTCCTTGCGGATCATTTCATACCTATACTTGCCGTAATCGATGATCTTGCAGACCGGCGGCTTGGCCGTCGGCGCGATCTTCACTAGGTCAAGCTCTGCCTCACGCGCCATCTTGTAGGCGTCCTTGGCGGACATGATCCCAAGCTGCTCTCCATTCTCCCCAACCAAACGAACCTCCCTGTCGCGGATCTGTTCGTTAATCATTAACTCGCTAATAGCCGTACACCTCCATACTCTTAATCATACTCACATGTTAAACAGGCGATAGAAAAGAAAAAGCAGATAGTAAACTATCCGCTCATAAACCGTATCAGTCAGCCTCCATCTGCCTTTTGCACAGGAAGACTCTACTAATTCTGTATGTACCCGGGTCGCTTACTCGCGCCAAGGTGAGGCGGATAACCTGCTTTCCTGAATCGGCTGCTCTCACAACCTTTCTTACTATACTACGGCCGGAGGCGTTTGTCAACCGGTTTTTGGAAGACTTTCTGATTCGGGAAACCACCCTGGTAACAGTTCGGATGTCGTCCGGACCGTTACACTCTCCTTGTATCGGGCGGTTCCCCGCAGGTTCGTCACCGGCAACCATTACGTTTTCATACGGTCAGCGCAGCAAGTACGCAGACCTATCCGAACCATTGCCATTACCGTTCTCTGAACGTCCCACACTCCGTCTGCCCTACCGCTCGCGCGCCGTCCCCGCGGACAACGATCTGCTCCGCTCGGCAGAGGTGGTCGTCATTGTAGAGACAATTCATTACGTCGCAGTCTACCTGCAGCCGGTCTTCCGGCGTCTTAAACAGGTTTTTGAACATTCCTCCGCGATTCTCCTCGAAGCTTCCGCAGCAGGTATCGCAGCTATCCTTTGCTCCGCTTCCCTCGACCAGAATCCCGCGCTTACAGCAGCATTTTTCCGCATTGTGCACACAGGTCGAAACCGTACAGGCAAGTTTAGTCATCGCACATTTCTCCTTCATATTCAGAATATAAAATATGGCAGCCCCCCAAGGGAGCCTTCGCAAACGGCAAATTTTGTCCGTCTCGATCATTTGTCGTTTCCGATAGTATGTGCGAAAAATCATCTGTTATGCGCACGGTTTGATTATTGCACGCTCTAGCGATCCGCAACCTCTCTGACCGGAACGCCAAAACGCTTCAGACGTTCTAAAAGCGTCGCGCTGTCTCTCATCATCGGGTAGATCCTCACGATTCCGTTCCCGTCTTTATCAACCAGCTCATAGAATACCATAGATCCGTTTTTTGTCTTGTTGTGGATCACCACCTGCTTCAACGCTTCAAAGGGAAGTTTCTTTTTTCTTCCGATCACCGGATTGACCCGTATGTCCTTTTTGTCCACCACGGTTTTCCATAAAAATCCCCACAGGGCAAAGCACACTCCCACCAACGCAAACAGGACGGAAAATGCCTGCATGAACAGATGGCCCTGAAACGCCGGGCCGGTTGCAAAGCTGCCCATCGTCAGCGCGTCCATCACGCCGATCAGCGGAACAACGAGTGTATACTTAACTGTAGTAGATGGCAGGCTCTGCATTTTCGGTTTTTCTGTTTTCTTAATCTTCATAGTGTATCTCCTTACTCCTCTACACGGACCCGTTCGATTCTTTTGCCGCAGCGTTTTTCCAGAAATGCCGGAAACTGTACCGCATTTCCGCGGTGGATCCCGGCCTTTTCCACCGGAAGCGACATTGAGCGGTTCCAGAATATGAGCACATACTTTGGCGTCTCCTTAAGCCAGGCGACACCCTCATACTCATACCAGGTCGTGATCCCGGAATTTTCGAACTGAAATCCCTCATCGTAGAACTCCAGGCTGCACCGGTCCCCATCAAGCAGTGAATTTGAAAGCAATGCCCTCGCCTGGGCTTTCAACTGCGCCTTCTCATCCGTTTCTTCCGCCTTTTTCTCCTTTGCCTGTTTCTGGCGTTTCCTGTTGAGTTTTAAGATTCCCCATGCCAAAAACGCAGCGGCGGCCGACTGCACCGCCCGTTCCGGCCAGGGCAGGTCACGAAAAACAGAATAAAACACAAAGAGCATGACCGGCAGCAGAACAAGCTCCTGGTAGCCTAAGGGCGGCAGGAGGAAGCGTGGTTTTTCAACTTCCTGCTTTTTTGGCATCGAAGCGACAAGCTGATGGTAAAACATAGCTTCGTCGTACATACTCTTGACTGCAAATCTTACTTCCATATGCGCTGCTCCTTATACACGGACCGTCTCCACCGGTCTTTTGCATTTTTTCTCGAGGAATTGTCTCAGCCCCTCGCCGTCTCCCTTCGTAAGGTCCTTCTGCATGAAATAGCGGACGACATTCCCTTTCTCCACAAGCACCAGCATGCCCGAAAGATTTAAGACGCGCCCGATGTACGAATATTTCACATGCGACAGTTCATGCAGGCCCACCACCTCATAGCACTGGTCGTAGAACCGATACTCCCAGCATGCCTTTTCCCGGCCCGCCAGATTCGCAAACTGGCGTTTAATCTCCTTTTTCGCATAATGCCATTCCCTGAAAAACGAATACAGGCAGCAGACGGCCAGAAGGAGGCTTACAAGTCCTATAGCAGCAGACACGATGCGCAGTACACTGTCTGAAACGTATGCGAGGATAAACGTAAATACGGACAACAGGCACAATGCTGTCACCACACGCCGGCCTCTGCTCTGAAAACCGATGATGCGCACCCCCTTTTCCAGGTGCAGAAGCTTGTCCTCCGTCACCTCATGGTGCACGATAAACCGCGCATCCTGTTCCTTTAACTGTTCCATATCTGTATCCTTTCCGCCGTTTTATGACAATAGCAGGATCACGGCTGTCAGTGTGATGATCCCCACCAGGATCGACATCGAGTTGACCGCGCTCGCAAGTGCCACATCCCCGTCGATCATGGACGTGTAGGGCACTCCCAACGATGACACCGGGCCGAACATAAAGATCGCGAGCGTACGGTTTACTTCCCGTCCAAAGGGGCCGAAATTCAGGAAAAGGAGGGCTAATCCGACGGAGATGAGGAGCCTTGCACCGATGATCAGGCCGGCCTCTCTGGCCTGATTTTTCGTGATGTGCAGCTCCAGGCCCAGACCGATCATGAGAAGCGCCAAAAAGCTGTTCGCGCCGCCCACCACCTCCGTAAAGCTGAACACAAGCTCCGGCAGACGCACATGAAACAGCGCGAGAATCGTCATGGTAATGTAGCAGTCAAAGGGCACCGAGGAAAAGAGCCGTTTGATCATCTGCCTTGGACCCCGGATTTCCCCCTTCCCGGAGATCGCGACGGCAATCGCATAGGAGGTCCCCGTACAGATCATCGCGTTTCCCGCGTCAAACAGGCTTGCCGCCGCAACACCAAGAGGCCCCAGAAAGCTCTGCACAAACGGCATGGTAAAGCAGCCTACATTGTAGCCAGACATGTTGATCACGGCAAAGGCACGCTGTTCTTTGCTGCCGTGCAGGAACAGAAGATAGCCGACCACCACAAACAGGCCGCTGCACAAAAAGCCGATCAGCACCGACGCCAGCATGGAAACGTCGATCGCGGCTTTTCCGAAATTATAAATGATCGCGGCCGGAAGCGTGATTTTGGTCACGAGCGCCGAAAAAACCGCCATGTCCTGTTTGTGCAGGACTTTGCCTTTCCTCAGAGCATAGCCCAGTATGATGATCGTAATGAAGCTGATCGCTTTCGTAAATACGGTGTTCATTTTTTTGTTGTTTCCTTTTTTGGGTGTTTTTTTATCTAGAGCGTGTCTGAAAATTATTAAAATTTGGTTATTTTATCCAAATGAGGATTGATGCAAGGCAAATAAAGCCAATATAAGTAAACGCCAGTTTGTCATAGCGTGTTGCAATCCGGCGGAATGCTTTCAGTTTAAGAAAATATTTCTCAACCAGATGGCGCTCCTTATAAAGCCACCAGTCGCAGCGACGCTCAAATTTGGCTCCGTTTCTGGATGGTATCGTTGGCTCCGCGTTCCGGCCATAAATATAATTTTACCATTAGGCGGTTATCTTTGGAGGGCCGTCCGGGTCTGCTGTTTCTTTCCGCCGGAAGGAGGGGCGCGATCTGCTCCCATTCCTGGTCCGCTAATTCATAACGCCTCGTCATTACAAACACCCCTTTTTCTTTATTCGATCACAGAATTCGGGGCAAAACATATGTTTTGTGCAGTTTTTAATTTTCAAACACACTCTAGGGCGTTGGTGTGGGGTTGTGGTTTGTTTATTTATGATCTGGTCAGCTTGTGAAAGCCGTATTGTGCTGTCACCGCTTTGGGGAATTCCATACGGGCGGTGAGCTTTGGATTTACGGTCTGGCAGAAGGCAAGGTCGCCCGTGAGTGTTAAAAGCATCCCGGCCTCATAGGGATCGATCCCCACCTGGTTTGTTAAGAATTCGAACATTTGCCGGTCCGCCGCCTGCCACGCCTCGTCCACCGTGTCTCTGGATGCGATGGAGATCCAGGCGTCTTGTGTCTCTAGGAGGGGCCAAGTGACCGTCGGAGTGTGGATGGTGTCAGTGTGGATGACATCGACGCGTATAGTCACGTGGGCTTCGATTTCCAGGCCGCAGTCTTCGACTTCCCCGTCTCCCATGGCCGCGTGGACGTCGCCCATGGAAAGGAGGGCGCCTGGGATAAGGACCGGGAGGTATAGGGTGGAGCCTTCGGTGATCTTCGTGCAGTCCATGTTTCCGCCGTGCGAGGAGGGCGTGACGGAGGGGATGTCTTCCCCCGCAGGTGCGACGCCGATCGTGCCGATCATGGGGCGCAGGGGGAGGCGGATTTGGGGCGTGAATTGGATTTCTTTGTCGGTTATTGGTACGCGGCGGATTTTGCGTTCGGGGAACTGGTCCCGGAGGCAGCCGCTTTTGGGGCCGACTATTACGATTCCTGTCGGGCCGGGGGTGATTGTCAGGATTTCGATTTTCAGCAGGTCGCCGGGGGTGGCGCCGGAGATGGAGACGGGGCCTGTTAGAGGGTTGCCGGGGAGAGACGGGGTGTTCTCGTAGGTGGCATTTGGGGGGAGGAGGCGGTTGGTGAAGCAGTCGTAGGTTTTAAAGCATAGGATGTCGCCGGGAGTGGCGTGGTGGATAGGTGTGTGGGTGGGGGAGAAGGTGTAGGTTGGGTGAGTGGTGTGGATTGTGTTCATGGCGGAGTGGGTGTCCTTTCTGGTTTACGGCGCCCGTTAGGGCGGCGTGGTTTGTTTTCTTGGGGGGCTTGGGGGGCGCTCGCCCTTTGGGCCTCGCTTGGGGGCCCTTTCCTACGCTCGCCCTTTGGGCCTCGCTTCGGGGCCCTTTCCTACGCTCGCCCCTTGGGCTTCGCTTCGGGGCCCTTTCCTACGCTCGCCCCTTGGGCTTCGCTTCGGGACGCTTCTCTGGGCTGGTCCGCAGTGCGACGCTCGATTCCGCTTCGCTCCATCTCGCTCACGGGCTTCGCCCTATGAAAAAATTTCTGCATAAATCCGCTTTTGTGCGAGCACAACGCGGCTTTATGCAAAAATTTTTTCGCACTGCTCATTGCTTACGTGAAGATTATACCTCATCTCCCCCAATATGGCAATCGGTTTTGGTGAGGGGTGGACAGGATTACGGGAACGTGTTATACTGCTTGCAGAAGTTAACTGAGGGGTAGGTTAGTTTATGTGTGAGAAGGATGAAAGAATCCGCAGCTTAACTGAAGAAATTGTAATTTTGACAGAAGAAAATAAACGACTGGAGGAAACAGTTCAGTGGATGCATGATCTGATTTGGAAGATGGTGCGTGAGCGTGAGGATGGAAAGAAGGAGGAGTAACGCAGGATTTTGCGTTACTCCTCCTTCTTTCCACACCTTTAATGCAGTACGCCGTTTTCATCCGGTGTGAAGGTCCTTTGTTTGGTCAGCATTTTGCCGTTTTCTGTCAGATAGTAGGTCTTTCCTTCCAGAGTTAAAAAGCCGGTCTGCATGATTCCGGTCTCAGGGTTTAAATAGTACCAGTCGCCTTCGTAAAGCAGCCAGCCTGTTTTTATTTCTCCCTGTTCGTAGTAGCGCCACTCTCCGTCTGTTCGCTCCCAGCCGGTTCTGTCGGATTGGTTAGTCTCGTCTTCTGCTTCCGGGAACAGTACGACTTTTTCAGCGTGTTCTTCGTCGTTCCATAAAAGGATCTCGCGGCCCTCTGTCAGGTCAGTGGCATATACCATATTTCTCGTCAGGTACGGGAGCAGCGTGGTCGATGTATCAATCGTATATACGTCCCCCTCTGCTGTCGTCAGACGATAGAGGTTCTCTCCTGCCTCGATGCAGCTTGTCACAGTCGTATAAGAAGGAAACGCTGCATCCGCCGGAACTCCCGCAAGTATTACCTTACCGTTCACAATGGGCGGCAGACTAAGCGTCATTGCTCCGCCTACATAGGCGCGGATCGGATCTCCCTTTTTTAACGCGGTTAGCTCCATCGGATAGCCGTTTACTGCATCCAGAAGCTTTGTCTCCTCGCCAAGCATGACGACGACCTCCTCTGTGCCTCCCTCCGCAAACCGGCGCAGCATAGTCAGCCTCTCGTCTTCCACGGATACGATCGTCCCCTCAAATACGGGCGTCTGTGCCTGTTTGGCCGAATCCGCTGTTTGCCGCTCCCCGCTTCCAAAACTTGTGAACGCCATCGCCGCGGTCACAGCCGCTGCACATAAAACTGCTGTTGTTTTCATCCATTTTTTCATCAATGCCTAACCTCTCTTTATTGATTCTCCTGTTTTTTCCAACACGTTTATCCTATCACAGATATGTTGCTTTTTCCATTGGATTTTACTTACAAAGTTTTTACATATTTTCGGAAAATCCGTGGCAGGGCCTTTTTATCTTATAGAAAATTTCGGAGGAATTTCCTATAGGATAAAAAAAGACGCCGCATCTTTTTTGCAGCGTCTTCTCTTTCATTTCGGCTTATTCCTCAACCGGTTCTTCCTCGGCCGGGACCTCGTTTTCAAGCGCCTTTAAACTCAGGCTGATCTTCCGGTCCGCCTCATTGAAATCAACAATCTTGGCAGTAATCTCCTGGCCGATGGAAAGGACATCGGATGGCTTCGCTACATGCTCTCTGGAAATCTGAGACACATGCAGGAGAGCATCAACACCGGCTTCCAGCTCAACAAATGCACCGAAATCCGTCATACGCGCGATCCGGCCTGTAACAACGTTGCCGGCCGCATATTTTTCTGCTGCATTGGTCCACGGATTCGTCTCCGGGAACTTCATGGACAGGGCGATCTTCTCGCCGTTGATGTCCTTGATCATCGCGCTTACCTGCTCGCCGACCTTAAAGACCTTCTTCGGGCTCTCGATGCGGCCCCAAGACATCTCGGAGATATGAAGCAGGCCGTCCGCACCGCCCAGATCAATAAATGCACCGAAATCCGTCACATTTTTAACTGTTCCTTCTACTCTCTGCCCTACCTCAATGCGCTCAAACAGAGCCTTCTGCATCTCGGCCTTTCTCGCCACGATGAGCTGCTTGCGGTCACCGATGACTCTCCTTCTTCTTGGATTGAACTCGGTGATCACAAATTCGATCTCCTGGCCTGCATATTTTGTCAGATCTCTCTCATACGTATCGGATACAAGGCTGGCCGGAATAAAGATGCGTGCCTCGTCAAGAATCACGCTCAGGCCGCCGTCAAGCACCTGCGCAACCTTTGCAGTCAAAACCTCATGATTCTCAAAAGCTTCCTCTAACCTCTTGTTGCCTCTGTCAGCCGCCAGTCTCTTATAGGAAAGGGCCACCTGGCCTTCCCCGTCGTTTACCTTGATAACCTTCGCTTCCATCTCGTCGCCGATTTGTACAAGCTTGCGCAGATCTGCGCCGGATTCGTTGGTGTACTCATTACGAGTGATAATGCCATCGGATTTGTATCCTATATTCAAAACCACTTCGTCTTCTTTTACATCGATGACTTTACCGGTGACAACCTCTCCTGTGCGTATTGTCTTCAATGATTCCTCCAGCATTTGTTCAAAACTTAATTCGGACATTAGTATGAACCTCCTCGATAATAATGTTCGGGGTAGACGCCCCCGCCGTAATACCTACGTTGCACGCAGACATGATACATACAGGATTTAAGTCGTCCAGAGTTTGGATGTAACAGGTGTTTCTACACTCCTCCCGGCAGATCTCATATAGCTTCCTGGTATTGGAACTGTCTTTATCGCCGATGACGATCATAGCATCCACCTTTGAAGCTATTTCCTTTGCTTCTATTTGTCTGTCCTGTGTTGCATTGCAAATCGTATTTAAAACAATTATATCATAACGCGTTTTTGAAATTTTTTCAACTAAATCTTTAAATTTATTGTAATTAAATGTCGTCTGTGCCACGAGGCACAGCCTGCGGCCCTCTGGAATCCTCATTTTTTCGAAGTCCGACAGGCTTTCTATGACACTCGTCTCCTCGTCTCCCCAGCCGCGGATCCCGATCACTTCCGGATGATCCTTGTTCCCGACGATCAAAACCTTACGGCCGTTCTCACACTGCTCCCGAACGATCTTATGGATCTTTTTCACGTAGGGGCAGGTGGCGTCCACCACATCAAGCCCCTTTTTTTCGAGCAGCTCATAGATGTCCCGGCCGACTCCATGGGATCTGATGATCACCACTCCCTCCTTTAGGGCATAAAGCTCCTCTCTGGAACTAAGGACCTTTACCCCTTTCGCCTGCAGGTCCTTTACGACCTCCGCGTTGTGGATGATCGGCCCGTAGGTGTAGATGGGGAGCTTCGCCTTCTCAATCTGCTCATAGACCTTTTCCACGGCTCGTTTGACTCCGAAGCAAAATCCGGCCGTTTTGGCAACCATTACCTGCATGGCCGTTTCTCCCGGATCATGGCTTCGATCCGCTCCACGACCTCCTTCAGTGTCAGATCGGAGCTGTCAATAAAAACCGCATCCTCTGCCCGCACAAGCGGGGAGTGTTCACGGTGCATGTCCCTGTAATCCCTGTCCACAATGTCCTTCTCGATCTCCTCGAGCACGCAGCTTACACCCTTTTCGGTGAGCTCCTTATAGCGCCTTTTTGCCCGCACAAGCGAACTGGCCGTCAAATAGACCTTCACATCAGCCTCCGGCAGCACGCAGGTCCCGATGTCACGCCCATCCATGACCACATCGGCCGTCCTGGCAAGCTGCTTTTGCAGCTCTGTGAGCTTTTCCCGTACCTGTATATAGCCGGAGGTCGCGGAAGCCATGTTTCCGACCTCCTCGGTCCGCAGGAATCCCGAAACATTCTCTCCGTTTAAGTACACCTGCTGTACACCGCCCTCATAAGCAATGGTAATGTTTACGTTTACACAGGCCGCCGCAATGGACGCCTCATCGGCCGGTTCGATCTTCTCTCTTATAAAATACAGAGCCATCGCGCGGTACATCGCTCCGGTATCCACGTAAATAAAATTCTCCTCTGCGGCAACCGCCTTTGCCACCGTACTCTTTCCTGCGCCTGCAGGGCCGTCGATCGCAACATTAAAAGCCATAGCTTCCTCCTCTATTTTACTTCTGTTTCCATATTTTTATTCATTCGGATGCACGCTGTCCGGCGCTTTGCCCTGCAAGCATCCCCGTAGACCAGGCAATCTGCAGATTGAATCCGCCCGTCACGCCATCCAGATCCAGCAGCTCACCTGCAAAAAAAAGCCCCGGAAGCTTTTTCGATTCCATTGTATGCGGGTCAATCTCCTTTACCTGTACGCCGCCCTGTGTGATAATCGCCTCACCAAAGCCCCGAAGCCCTGTAAGCGTCACACGAAATGCCTTTGTCAGGGAAAGGAGCTGCTCCCGCTCTCTTACTGTGATCTCGTTTACTCTTTTATTCGGGTCGATGCCGCTCCTTTCGACCATAACCGGTATCAGCTTTGCTGGAAACAGACGGCCCAGGGAATTCTTGAACTGCCGATTCTTTGCTTCCTCAAAATCCCGCAGGAGCCTGGCGCCAAGCTGTTCTCTGGAGAGTGCAGGCTTTAAGTCAATCTCCATGACAAGCGGCCTCTCCTGGATTGCCTTTGCCGCAAAGCTGCTTGCGCTTAACGCAACCGGGCCGCTAATTCCAAAATGTGTGAAAAGCAATTCTCCAAACTCCCGGTTCAGAATCCGTTTCCCATCCCTGACTGTAATCTCCACATTTCGCAGAGAAAGTCCCTGCAGAGCCCGCACATCCGGTTCCGCACAGTTAAATGGCACCAGTGCCGGCAAAAGCGGTGTTACGGTATGGCCCGCCTCCTTCGCAAACCGATATCCGTCCCCGGTGGAACCGGTGGCCGGATAAGACAGGCCGCCGGTCGCCGCGATCACGGTTTTTGCCTCTATTGTTTCGTTTTTGTTTTGTAAGAGGATGCCTCGCAGACAGCCTTCCTCGATAGACAGCCCTTTTACCGGCTCATTCAAATGAACCTTTACATCCAGACTTCTGAGCTTTTTCTCCAAAGCTGCTGTCACATCCGACGCTTTATCCGATACCGGAAAAACCCGGGCGCCCCGTTCTGTCTTTAACGGACAGCCGCATGACTCCAACAGACTCATCATGTCAAAATTTGTGAAGCCATACATGGCACTGTAGAGAAACTTTCCGTTTGTCACCATGTTTGCAAACAGCTCCTCCGTCTCACACGCATTTGTCACATTGCAGCGCCCTTTGCCGGTAATATAGAGCTTTTTGCCCAGCTTTTCGTTTTTTTCATACAGATGGGTTTCCAGGCCAGTCCGGGCAGCCCCGATTGCCGCAGCCATCCCAGCAGCCCCGCCGCCGATGATTACAACCCGGTTCATCCGTTCTTCGCTTCCTTTTGTTTGATCCTCTTTTCGAGCGCGTCCACCACGGTCTCCAGCACCTTCACTCTCGCATAGTATTTGGAATTCCCCTCTACAAGGACCCAGGGAGCCGCTTTGGTTGAGGTCTTTTCCAGCATTTCATTGACGGCTTCCTCATACCGGTCCCATTTTTCACGGTTCCGCCAGTCCTCATCCGTGATCTTCCACTGCTTATCCGGATTCTTCAGGCGGTCGTTGAAGCGCCGTTCCTGTTCATCCTTATCAATGTGCAGCCAGAATTTCAAGACAACGGCACCCGCGTTTACCAGGTGCTGTTCCATTTCGTTGATCTCCTGATAGGCCCGACGCCATTCTGTCTCCGTGCAAAAGCCCTCGATCCGCTCCACCATGACTCTGCCGTACCAGGTCCGGTCGAAGATCGCGATATGGCCTGCCTTCGGGATATTGTTCCAAAAACGCCACAGGTAATGATGCGCCCGCTCCTCATCATTTGGAGAGGCCGTCGGACAGACCTTATAGCCCCTGGGATCCAGATGGCTCGTAAGCCGTCTGATCGCACCTCCTTTGCCAGCCGCATCCCAGCCTTCAAAGCCCAGCACGACCGGGATCCGCAGACGGTACAGCTCACTGTGCAGAAGCGCAAGCTTCTTCTGCAGTGCATCCAGTCTGTCCTTATATTCCTTCTGCGGCAGGGAGAGAGAAAGGTCGGCTTTGGCGAGGATTCCCTTTTGGTATCGGTCCGGCGGGACAGGGCCGTCGAAAAGCTGTGCCGCAGGAGCCTCTGCCGCAAGCGCAGCCTCCATGGCATCGGCGACCGTGTTCATAATCTTTAAAGCCGCCTCGTTCTTTTTTTCGGCGTCCACGACGGTCCACGGTGCATAGGGCCTGTCCGTCTGCTCGCGCATCTTCTGATTTATTTTTTCATATTTTTCATACTGCTCATTGCGTTTCCAATCATTTTCGCTCACGCGCCATGCGGTTTCTTTCGACGCTTCAAGTGCTTTAAAGCGCTTTCTCTGCTCCTTTTCGGAGATCGTAAGAAACAGCTTTACAAGCACGACTCCTCCGTCTGTAAGCTGTTTTTCAAAGGCCAGAATATCCGCAAATGCATTTTTTAATTCCTTCTTGCCGGCCTTTTTATCGAATCGGTCCATCTGCACTTTCCGGTACCAGCTCGTGTCAAAAATCACAATGCGTCCGGCCGCAGGGGCCTTCACCGCAAATCTCCATAAAAACGGCCGCAAAAGCTCCTCCTCGCCGTCTCTGTCACCGGTGTAAACATCAAATCCACGCGGGTCAAATGCCTGAATCAGCCTGTTGATCTGCAGTCCCTTCCCGGCCGCATCATAGCCGTCAAACGTAATTAAAACCGGCAGCTTAGCCTCCCTGCATTTTCTCTGCAAAAGCCCCAGGCGCAGCATGGCCTGCTCAAGCTTTGCTTTTTGTTCCATAGACTGCTTCTTTTCCTTTTCCGACATGTCGCCCTTCCTGTCCTTTCCCTGTAATCTCTTGCCAGAATTGTACCACCTTTCCCCACTCCGTGCAAGCCCCCTCTGCGCGGCCAAAGACTGTTTTATATAATAAAAAAATCCCGTCTATCCGGATTCATAGACGAGATTTTTTCCTCAGACTACGTCATTCCAGGCGTTGCGATAAGACGCCTGGCCACCTTCGCTGAAAAGAACGCGATAAACGGCCCCAAGCCCACGGCACATACCAGAGTACCGGGCCCGATAAGCCCACCCATTAAAAATGCCAGCAGGGCACAAAGTGAATCGGTAAACATCCGGCATCGGAAATAGGACTGTCCGCTTCTGTGAGAAAGGATAATAGACAGCGCATCATAGGGGGCAACGCCCATATCCGCTGTCTGGTACAGGGCACAGGCCAAGCTCAGCACCGCAACGCCAGCCAGCATAAGCCACATCCTCGCCTCTAGTATCGCCGAAGCGCTCCAGACAGACCGCACCGCCCTTTCGCAGAGAGAGGCCAAGGCCCCTACAAAGAACCAGTTTATAAAAGTACCGATTCCGATCAGTGTTTTACCAAAACGCCGTTCCACCAAAAACCAAAGGCAGTTTACCCAAAACAGTATGACAGAAAAGTCCACGCCCAGCCGGTCACCAATCGCGATCATCAACGCGGAATGTGGGTCATTTCCCATAAGGGAGAGCTTGAACAGCGCGACGCCGCCCCCCATAATCCCGATTCCAGCAAGCATTACAAGAAAACGGCCTCGATCCGTACGCCTGTTCATCTGTTTTCTCTCCCTTTCTTCCGTTTCTCGGATGTACGATTTCAGAGAAGCCCTCTGGACTTTCTGCTTCAATATTGGTATAATATCACCATATAAATTTTACTGTTAGGATAAAATCGCCATTAAACTATGACAATCCAGGCAAATCAATGGGAGGGCTACTTTATGTCGGATCTACAGCTTAACGTTACGATAGATAAAAACGAACGGCAGCTGGAACGGCATGGAGCCGCCTCCTTCCCCGTGGCTTTTTATCACGGTGATCTTACCAGCAATACCGTAGTGTGGCATTGGCATGACGAACTGGAATTAATCCTGATCCATCGTGGTACGATTGCCGCCGGCGCCGGCGGCGCTTCTGTCACATTAGCTGCCGGGGAGGGCTGCTTTATCAAGACGGGGGTTTTGCATAGCATCTGGAAAACGGACAATGCTCCCTGTGAATACCGCTCCGTGGTATTTCATCCCAGGCTGGTCGGCAGCATGGGCAGCATTTTCTGGCTTAAGTACATTCAGCCTCTTGGAAAGCCGGAGTTTCCGCAGATCATCCCTTTTGCCGGCCAGGCCTCGGACGATTATCCGAAGCTTTTTTCCCGTCTCTGGCAGATACAGGAAACGAAAGAGATCGGATATGAAAATGACGTACGCTATCTGCTGACCAAACTTGTTTCTCAGCTTTCCAATGCTCCTGTGGAGAAGGAGCATCAGTCCCTAAGCCGGGATGTGAGAGATATGGAGCGCATGAAAACCATGCTTTCTTTCTTAGAGGCACACTACGCGGAGGAACTGACGCTGCGGCAAATCGCGGAGAGCGCCTGCATCAGCGAGACGGAATGCATGCGCTGCTTCCGGCGAAGCATCGGTATGTCTCCCATTCGATTTCTGAAGGAACGCCGCCTTCAATATGCCGCCGGGCTGCTTCGCAGTACAGGACAAACCGTATCCGAAATCGCGGCTTCCTGCGGATTTTGGGATATGAGTTATTTTACCAAGGCCTTCCGCCAGCTTTACGGCGCGACGCCAACCGCGTACCGGCGCGGCAGTTAATCCGGCGGTGCAAGAACCGGTTTAATGTCTACGCAAATTGGATATTCGCAAAAAAATACAGACACTATGCGGCCTGCAGCGACTTTTTTTATTCAAGTATTGAACACGCGATCTCAATATCCTGTGGCAATTTTGCGGCAGGGCTGGTTTTAACTTGTTTTTCTGACAATTTATTCTATATACAGAAGAAACTATATACATAAGGAGGACTATGACTATGAAAAAGCCCAAAAAAGTTCTGGCCGCGTTCGGGCTGGCTGCCTCGCCGCCACGGCCGCATTTCCGGCCCTCGCCGAATAGAAATATGACGAAACCGCAGGTAAATGGTGGCGGCAGGAATTTGACGGGACATATCCAAAATCCGAACCGGATATTGCCGGTTCCATCCTGGCCTTTTCTATGTGCATTGACGGCAATAACGACGGCCTCGCAGAGAGCTACTATTTTGATGAGAATGGCTATCTCTATACCGGCACAACACTCAAAGCAAATACTCGGATTACCAGATCTTTGTTGATGAGAACGGCGCCGCTTACAAGGAAAACGATTACTTTCATACAAAGGTGCTTACCAACCGTCGGCCGGCCGGTACAGCCAACAGCTTTTTAAACCAGGCCTGTGTCAACCTTCTCGGTGAAGACCGCTCCCATGTGGAATCCATTCTCGGAAAGCCGTTCTCCGGCCCGGAAGCTAGCATTCTCAAAAATCAGGACTATACGATCTATCCAAATGACGAGATTTCTTTTGGCCTCTATTATCTGAGTGAATAGGGGAGCCGCCTTCCTATAAAAAAAGGATCACCCTATTTAAAGAGATACACTCTTAAATATGATAATCCTTTTTATTTCATGGAGACGACAGGACTTGAACCTGCGACCCTCTACACGTCAAGCAGATGCTCTCCCAGCTGAGCTACATCTCCATTTTCCTTTCTTCTGCTCCGGGCCCTCGCCCTTCGCGATGGAGCATATGGGATTCGAACCCACGGCCTCTACAATGCGAATGTAGCGCGCTCCCAACTGCGCTAATGCCCCTTATAAGTGGAAGCAATGGGGCTCGAACCCATGACCTCTCGCGTGTGAGGCGAACGCTCATCCCGGCTGAGCTATGCTTCCAGTTGCCAATAATTGGCTTCGTTCCTTATCCTATCACAAACCTTCCCGCTAGTCAAGAAGATTTTGAAAGAAAACTCGGGGCAACAGGATTTGAACCTGCGACCTCTCGGCCCCCAGCCGAGCGCGCTACCAAGCTACGCCATACCCCGCGGAACAAAGCCTATTATACCAGAAAAGGGAAAAAAATCAATACAAATGTTGAATAAATTTTTCTCTCCCTTCTAAATGTAGATTTCCGCCTCGGAGAACAATGCAGCGGCTCCGCTTAGGATCGTCCGTTCCCCGGCAAAGCGGCAATAGAGAACGCCGCCGCGTGCAGATGCCTGATAAGCGACAAATTCCTGTTTTCCCGTCTTCCCGGCCCACAAGGGAATCACATGGCAATGCCCTCTGCCGCAGACCGGATCCTCCGCTACGCCGCATTTAGGGGCAAACGAACGGGTCACACAGTCATAACCGCTGTCTTCGGCCGTAATATGCAGGCAGGTGCCCTTCATGCCACGGATCAGTTCCTGATTCGGAATGACTTGACGAACCTGGGCGGCATCTTTCATCACACAAACCAGGTCCGCACCCATGTATGCTTCCACAGGGGTAATCCCCAGCGCCGCCGTCAAATCCTCCGTAACAGCAACCGGCGTAAGCTGGAAGGAGGGAAAGTCCATTGTCAGCAGAGCTCCGTTCTTTTCTACCGTCAGCCGTCCGCTCAAAGTATCAAAAGCCACAACGGGCAGGTCCGGCTCTACAAAGCGGGTAATCACATAGGCGGTGGCCAGGGTTGCGTGGCCGCACAGCTCCACCTCGCCGCCGGGGGTAAACCAGCGCAGGTGATAGGCATCCCCTTCCTTCACAGCGAAAGCTGTTTCAGACAAATTGTTTTCAATGGCGATTTTGTGCATGGTATCGTCAGCCAGCCATTTGTCCATCACGCAGACAGCGGCGGGATTTCCCGCGAAAACCTTATCCGTAAAAGCGTCTACAACATACTGTTTCATAGCAAAGCACTCCTTTATCTTATTTATGGCACCAGGCATCATGCCACAGTTGGCCCGGAGCCCGCCGGGAATGGGCAATGACCTCCATTTCTCACGTGAGCTTGCTTCTATTATATTTATGTGGTATCATGCAGGCAATATTAAAATTGTATGTACAACACTTTTTCAGGAGGAATTTTATTATGCCGGTTAACTCCTTTGACAGCTACCCTATGACCTGGAAGCCGGATAAGGCTTCACTGACACCGCCCTACTATAAGGCCCTGGCAGAAGACCTGGAGGCAAAAATAAAAGCCGGGAGGCTGGCTCCCGGCGCAAAACTCCCGCCTCAGCGGGAACTCGCGGACTATCTGGATTTGAACTACACCACCATTACCAGGGTATACGAGCTGTGTAAGCAGAAAGGCCTGATTTATGGTACTATGGGCAAAGGAACCTTTGTTGCTCCCCACTCGGCGGAGGATGTCACGATCACTGCGCCTAACCTGGCCGCCCCGTTGATCGAGCTGGGAATGGTAAACGGCTTCAGCGAGTACAGCAAGCCGGTGGAGCGGGCAACACATGCGGTCGTGGAAAAGGGCTATCTGCGCCGCCTCTATGAATACTCCTATCCGGCTGGCCATCCTCACCAGCTTGCGGCGGCAGTACGCTGGATGGAGCAGCTTGGCGTCCATACCGATCGGGAACACACTGCAATCTTTTCCGGGGCGCAAAACGCCCTGACAGCTGCTCTCCTCTCTTTGTTTTCCCCCGGAGACAAGATCGCCGTGGACCCTTATACCTACTCCAACCTGATTGAGCTGGGGAAACTGTTACATATTTTCCTCATCCCCGTGGCGGGAGACGGGGCTGGGATGCTCCCGGAGGAACTGGATAAAACCTGTACGCAGAACCACATAAACGGTATTTACCTCATGCCCGCATGCACCAATCCTACCGCGATTACCATACCGCTGTCCCGGCGCATGGAATTGGCAAAGGTTATCCAGCAAAACAGGCTGATCCTGATTGAGGATGATATTTCCTCCTGGATGGATGCGGCGGCGGGGACTGTGCCGCCCTCCATGTTTGATCTGCTGGGAGGACAGAGCGTCTATATCTGCGGAATGTCGAAAAGCCTCTGCCCTGGTCTGCGGATTGCCTATATGGCTTTTGGCGCTGCTTTCAAAAAGGCGATTCTGCATGGGCTGTTTAATATTAACATCAAAACCTCCTCCCTCGACGCCGAAATCATCACCGAGCTGATTCTAAACGGGGATGCCTACAAAATCGCGGTTCACAAACAGCAGTTAGCCGAGAAAAGCTGCGCGGTATTCGCAAGGTATTTTCCGGAGGTTCGGGCTGCCGCCCACACAGGCTATTTTAAGTGGGTTCCGCTTCCGACGCAAAGCCCCGCCGACCAGGTGGAAGGGGAACTGATGCAGAATGGAGTCCGCACCTACCATTCCATGCGGTTTTCTGTAAGAGGGAAACAGGAGCAGGATTTTTTGCGAATCGCTCTCTGCTCCGCCGGGAACAACCGGAATTTGGAAAAAGGGCTTTCCATCTTGCAAAGCTATCTTCAAAGGTTTTCATAAATCCGCCGGCAAATGCCTGCCCAAACCGCGGCCTTTAGTACCCATACCGCGTTCTGTATTTCAAACCCATCCGGCCGGACAGGACAAGCGCCATCATCTCCGCCGCAGGCGTCGCCAGCCAGATGCCGTTTACGCCAAGAAAGAGCGGAAGCACCAGCATGGTAATCAGCATAAAAACAAAGGATCTCAAAAATGCGAGCACGGCCGAAACCGCTCCGTTCGACAAGGCAGTGAACATCCCGCTGGCAAAAATATTGAAGCCGATGAAAAGAAGCGCTATGGTACAGATCCGGTTCCCCGTTACCGCCAGATCATACACCGGATCATCCGGACGGGCAAATACCGATACCAGAGACTCTGTAAGCAAAAACGAAGCCGCGGCCGTCACCACGGAGATCCATGCGATTACCTTCAAACTGACTGCCACTAGCTTCTTTAACTTCTCATAATTCTGCTCTCCATAATAAAAGCTGATCATCGGTGCAACCCCATACGAATACCCTGTATACAAAGAGCTTGCAAACATCAGCGCATACATGATGATTGTGACGGCTGCGATCCCGTTCTCCCCAACGTATCGAAGCATGGTCCAGTTAAACATCATCGTGACAATCCCGGTGACAAGCGCGGTTGCCATCTCCGAGCAGCCGTTTGAAGCCGCCCGCATAAGGACTTTGAATCGAAACACCGGCCTCTTAAAATGCAGCAGGCTCTTTTTCCGGCGAAACACGGCGAAACCTACAACCGCCGTCACGGAATAGCCCATCCCTGTCGCGATCGCTGCCCCTCCGATTCCCATATGGAACCATGCAAGAAACACAAAATCAAGCACCATGTTCAAAATACCGCCGGATACGGAACAGATCAGAGAAAGCGCTGCCTTCCCGCTGGCAATCATGTAGAGCGTAAAATTGTTCATCAAAAGAATGGGAACGGTAAACACCAGATAACGGCTCAAATATTCCACGCAATACCGCTTTACATCGGCAGAAAGACCCATTCCGGAGAAGATAGGCTCCATTGCCCCATATCCAAGCACACACATGATAAGGCCCACCACTCCGTTCACCAGGATCAGGAATGTAAAATCCTCTCTTGCCTCCTCCTGTTTTTGTTCTCCCATTTTTTTCATGATCACCGCGCTGCCTCCGGCTGCAAGCATGGTGGAAATGGCCGTCACGAGCTGGATGATGGGCGCCGTCAGGTTGATTGCCGAAAGCGCGGCCGTTCCGATCAGATTCGACACAAACAAGCCGTCAACCATTGTGTAAAAAGACATGAATACCGTCATGGCAATCGTTGGGATAGCAAATTTCAGAATATTTTTTAATGTTACAGGTTTTCCGTATATATTTTGTTTTTCCATCAATGTTTCCTCCGGCTCTGCTGTTTTCTGAATCAGACATGCTTGTCATTTGATCCTGCATGTAGTATCATAAACCGTACAGTAACAGTATGGTCAAGAGGAAATTTTATGAGGAATCACTATGAGGGAAAAAAACAGACTCCTTACAATCGGCCAATTCGCTGCCGTGCACGGAGTCAACAAAAAAACTTTAATGTGGTACGATGAGATCGGGCTGTTTAAACCTGCCGCTGTCAGCTCTGAAAACGGATACCGTTTCTACAGCTACCATCAGAGCCCTGTTCTTGAAACCATTCTTCTTTTGCGCGAGCTGGACGTTCCCATCCACGATATACAGGCTTTCATGAAAAACCGCTCTGCGGACAGCCTGAAATGTCTCTTGGAAGAAAAAACAGCAGACCTGGACCGGCAGATTGCCCATTTGCAGGCAGTCCGAACCACGCTCTGCACTCATCGTCAAAATATGGAAACCCTGCTGACCATGGACCTGTCCGAAATAAACATCATCGAGAAGAAAGAGCGCTGTCTGGTCACGGTGGAAATCGGCAAAACCGTCTCCTTTGAGGAGAAGGTCGAATTGATCACAGCCGAAACGGAGAAATACCACCTCGGCCGCCTGCACGACGCCTCCTACGGTTCGATGATTCCTGTTTCCAGCCTGCAGGCCGGAAATTATGACGATTATTCCCGACTCTTTATTGAAATTCCCCGTCTCCCTTATGAGGCAGGACTGCACATCACACCTGGCGGAAGCTATTTGAGGGCCTTCCATAAAGGGGACTGGGGAGGAATTCCAAAACGGTATCAGGAAATCCTTGCATATGCCAAACGGCATGGCCTGAAACTCCAAGGATTCTCCTATGAAACAGGAATCAACGAAACGGTTATTGATCGGATCGAAGATTATATTGTCCAGATCGAAATCCCCGTCTCCAAAGCCGCGCCGCGGTGACCCCAATTCGTGCACAGCTGCACTCTGTCGGGGCAGTCTTTACGATCGTTTTCTGTTTATGAGTACCGCATCACGGGCCGGTATAACAGCGGATACAGTACCCACGCGATCAAAAGTCCGCCTGCTCCCTGTGTCAGATTGGAGGGCACACTTGCAAGCGCCGCCGCCGGACCGTACAGGAAGCTCTCACACAGGCAGTAGCCCCCTGCCACCAGCGCGACATCAATCAGGCCGCAGCAGACCACCGCCAGATAGGGGGATCTCCCATGCGAGACCAGTCTGCGGTACACAATACTCCCCCAAAGAGCGATCAGGCCCTTGATCGCAAACGTGATCGGGACGTAGATAAAATATCCGCCCAAAAGATCCGCCATGCAGGATCCGATCCCGGCGGCAAAAAACGCCGTCATCGGATCCAAAAAAATCCCACAGAGCACCACCATCGCATCACCGGGATGGATATAACCGCCCGTCCCCGGCGTAGGAATCCGAACTGACATTGTCATTACGCAGCACAACGCCGCGAAGACTGCTGCCAGGACCATTTTTTTCGTCGACTGCCTTTGCATTACAGATTCTCCTTTCCATACGTTTCTTCCTGATCCGTACTATACAGGAGAATTGGACTGATTAAAATATCCAGTTTAAGCTTTTTTATACAGGCCAGTCATTCCGTTCCCACATCTCTAAAACCCAAAGTACCGGTCAATCCCCTTAAGAAGCCCGTCTCCAAGCTTTTCCAATGTTTCCGGCGAATGGCTGGACTTTTTGTCGCCCAGCTCGATGTCCACGCTCGGGATCGTTGAATAAGAGGTCTGGGTCAGATCCATTTCTATGCTGCCGGATGAAAAAATCTTGTTTCCCGCAGCCTTAAGCCCTTCAACCAAACAGGAGCCCAGTTCATTGTGCGACTGCCAGTGCGAGGCGACCGGCTCCATAGCCCGATAGGTCCGGTTCGACGGCACACTCATGAAAAAGCAGCCCTTATCCTTCTCCGTGGAGTCCCAATGAAGCGCGATATGACAGTCCGCATTGTTGTTTGCGATCACGGTCCGCGCCACATTGTCAAGCTGTACGTCGCCGCCCTCGCGTATCATTAGCACGTCATAGCCCGCCGCCAAAAGCTTATCCCTTAAAACCTTTGCCATCGCAAGCGTCACCTCATGCTCCGCTGTCCCGTCCGCAAACGTCATGCCGCCCGAAACAGCCACCGCCTGCGTCGCCCCGGCGCCCGTCGTCCCGCCCGTCACTTTGGCGCTCCCATCCGGATGGCACTGGGTCTTCACCGATGAGCCGCCCTTCGTCCCGTGTCCCGCATTCACGCAGACCACCTTTCCGTTTCGTTTTTCGCTTCCATTCTGATAATAAATGGCCTTCCCGCTCGAGATCCTGGAAAAAGACGCATACGGATACGCCGCGTCAAGTCCCACCTCCCAGGTCTTGTCCACATAAGGGCTCTCCTCCGCCTTCTGGCCTGCGTCCGCATTCGCCATCGGAGCCGTCGTCGTCAGGTAACGGCTCGCCACATAGACGGTCACCTTTGAGCCCTCGGCCCGTACCTCGCTCCATTCCCCCCGATCCGCAACACGCTCCAGTTTCGTCCCGCGCTCATACCGTCCAAGCACCGCATCCGTATCCATAGAAGGCCGGTTCCTGAAATTCAAGCTCGAAGCATCCACATACACCGTATCCGCCAAAGCCGGAAACACACTCCCCAAAGCCAAAACCGCCACAGCTCCCATCAGGCCAATCATTCGTTTCTTTCTTATCATTCTCCTCTTATCTCCTCTCGTACGCATCCCTTATTTTAATTATTTAGGAAACATCATAAATCTTTTTCTTATAACGCTTTCCTTAATTATAAACAATTTCTCCAAGAAAATCAATCCGCTCCCAACCACGCAGACCAAATTATCAAATTATCTGTAACAGTTCAGACGACGTCCTAACTGTTACAATTATCTTTTCCTTTTCTCCCCTCACTCCCGAAATAACGCAGCAAAGGCCGTGTCAGGCAGATGGGGCTGCACCGTCCCGTCTGCCTGACACGGCCTCTGCTGACCCTCCATTTCCCTCACCCCGCCTGATCCACCAGCTCCCTCACCTGTCCAATCGACAGATTCTTCTCCTTCAGCATCGCAGAAAGCTCCGCAATCTCCAGGCCCTCAAGCTCCGCTTCCAGCTCCTTTCTTTCTGCCTTCAGCTTATCCAGGCAAGCCGTGTACTGGCAGATTGCCTCCTCCACGCTGATCAGTTTCTCCTGCAGCTTCTCCTTTGGGCTCTTTCTCGCTCCTCTTGGCATATTTCCCATCTCCTATGTTTCTGCGCATGACACGCAACGTATTTTGTAGCGGCATCTTTGCCCGCTCCTACCATACTATATGGAGATTGTCCGGGATTTATTCCTTGGTTTGCCAAAAATTACCGTGGGGGCCGAATCACCCCCTCGATTCAGCCCCCACGCCATTCGTTTTTATGCCAGCTTTTTTATCTTCAGACGGTTACGCCTTGATGCGTCAGCACGGCACACAGGTCGTCGTGCAGCACTGCCCCGTGGAGGCCGTGGCTCCGCCGACCGACGTGCACGGCGTGGTGCAGGAATGGCTGCATCCGCATGAACCGGTGCTTGTCGCCCCTGCCACCGCTCCGTTTACCACGCTGACGGACGAGCAGTTCCGGCAGCCGGCCGCATAGCCGACATTATACCCGGCATTGTAGCCGGCATTATACCCTTCATTTCTTCCCGCCTCAAAACCGGCATTATACCCGGAACGATACGCGCCGCTGCAGTTGCAGGTACAATTGCAAGTGCAGTTCGTATTCGTACCGCCGCCTACACCGCTGTTTGAGCCACAGCAGCAGGGATTGCAGCCGCACCGGCTGCAGGTACAATTTCTGTTGCAGCATCCGTTTGTTCCGATAATAATGCCGCAGCCCGAATTACAGTTGTTATTACAAGAACACATATTTCTACAATTACCCATTATGATAATCTCCTTAATTTTTCAGGTTTGTACTATATCATATGGGACAGCAGAAAATCGGTGCAGGAGCTTTTAAAAAAGATTCCTGCACCGATAAAAGAGTAACAGTTCAGACAATGTCCGAACTGTTACGTAAAAAGCCTTAATCGCCCAGGACATTCACAATCTTTGCCGGACTTCGGTAGTTCCAGGTAGAGATCTTGATTCCGGTCTTCGCGGTTGACGCATGGCAGACCTGGCCGTTGCCGATATAGAGGGCCACGTGATTGATCGTACCGCCGCTCCCGGCATAAAATACCAGATCACCGGGCCGCATCTGACTCGAGGTGATCGCACGGCCAGCTCCCGACTGTGACCTGGAATCACGCGGCAGAGAAACACCGAAGTGTGCCATGACCGACATCGTAAAACCCGAACAGTCCGTTCCGTTTGTCAGGCTCGTGCCGCCATATACATAAGGATTGCCGACAAACTGTACCGCATAGTTAGCAATTTCTGCGCGTCTTGAAGACACACCCCCGGCATTGGAGCCGGCCGCCCCGTCATTGACCTTACTCGACGAGCCGTTGGGCTTGGACGTCGTATTCGTTTTGGGCTTGGTCGTTTTGTTTCCCTTTGAGCCGGTGCTGTCGGCCACGACGACCGGCGTATATTTGATCGCCTCGTTCAGGCCGTATTTGACCTCGACGAGATCGCTGGAAATATAGGCGACCGTATCGTCAAGCTCGATCCCCACCCAGCCATCCTGCTGGTTGGAGACATGATAATTCTCATTCATTGCAAGCTGCGTCCAGATACTGGACTCCGTATTCGGCTCCGTACGGACATTGACGCCATCCGTATTCGTAAAAGCCATCAGCTCGGCGACCTCCATGGCCTTGTCCTGGGCCTGCTGGCCGGTCAGAATGAACTCCGACTTGACGTAGCCCGTGATCTTTCCAGAGCGGATCTTTAACCACCCCTCCATGGAGCTGTCCAGGACATCACAGCCGGCATTGCTCGGCAGCTTTGCGATAATCTTTCCATCCTTCTCGTCCGGTTTGTCACGGACATTTAAATAATTGGTCACATTGGAGACGCCCAGATTGTCATAAAGGCTTAACACCGTTGTCCGCATATCCTGTTTTCTCGCCTCGTTGAGTGCCAGACGCACCTCGGCATATTCCGAGGAAATAAAGCCGCTGTCGATCTGCAGCCATCCCTCCTGCTGGCCCTTCACCGCATAACGCTCGTTTTTTAAAACCTGTCCGACCACCTCTGCATCCGGGCTCGCACTCGCGCGCACATTAAGCTTTTCCGCCTGGATCACGGCGCGCTCCATGATGTTGGCGGCGGCGCTCTCCCTCGCCTGCTCGCCGGTATAAATGTACTGCGAACTCACATAGCCGGTCACGCCGCCCGAGGAAATCTTATACCAGCCCTCCGTCTGTGTGTCTACGACCTCACAGGCGCCGCCGCTTGGCAGCTTTCCGACGACCTCGCCAAAGCTCTCCGGTGTCTTTCGAATGTTCAGATAACCGGACACTGCGGCGATCCCCAGATTCGCATATCCGTCCAAAATCCCCTGGACCTTTGCCTCGTATTCCCTGGACGCGATCTCCTCGTTGGAAAGCGTCGTCTCCAGGACAATAGACTTAATCTCGGCCCGGGCCGTCGTCTCCACGGGAGCCGTCGTTTCAAGAGAGGCCGCTACCGTCTCTACCCGCATGGTCTCCTCTCGGTTGTCCCGAAGATTCTTTAGCATTCCTCCTGCCACGGCCACCACCGTAACAACGGCGACCGCCGCTCCGGCGGCAGCCATGGCGCGCATCGAAACGCCCTGCTCGCGTTTCTTTTTGATTTTTTTCAGCCTCTCGATGTTTTTCTTCGGCTGTGGTTTCGACTTTTTCTCTGTTACCTTTTCTTCGTCTGACATATATTCTCCATCCTCCGGCTGTCCGGAGCCCGCAAACTCTGTTTTTATTGTAAAAGTGTTGACCGGCAGCCATGGTGCATGCAATCTCGCTTGCGATGACCCATGGATATCGGGCAGCCAAGCCGGATTGCTCATACCGGCGGCGATTGCGGGAGCGCCAGAGGCGCGCAGCAATCGACTTTTATATTCGGTGATGTCTGCGTCAACAGACATGTCCGTTTATGTTAAGAAACGTTATCGAGTTTTATTGTATCAAACTCTGGCGCTTTCTGTCAAATTATTTCCCCAAAAGATGCGAATATTTTTCTGACGAAATTATTAAATTTTTGTTGTCAAACTGTAACAACCGGTTCCTACCAATCCACGATCCGGTCTACGATAGCCTGCTGCTCCGTACTCGTGCGGCGCAGGTAGATCCGTGTGGTTTCAATGCTCTCATGCCCCATCAGATCCGCCAACAGGGCAATATCCTGGAATCGCTCCAAAAAGCTTTTCGCAAAACGGTGACGGAACGAATGCGGATATACAACGGAGGGGTCGATCTGGTAGCGCTCTGCCAATACCTTTAACTGTCCGGAGATTCCCCGGGTCGTGATGCGCCTCCCATGCTTGTTGAGGAACAGAAAGCCGCTGTTTATCTCCCTCTCCTCGATCCATTCAAATGCCTCCTCGCGCAGAGCCCTCGGGATATAAATCCGCCTGAGCTTCCCTCCCTTGGAGTACAGATCCAGATACCCGATCTTTACATGCTCCACCTTGATCTGGATCAATTCACTGACACGGACCCCTGTCGCCGCCATGAAGCGTACCGTGAAATACCACTCCTTTTCCCCGCTCTCCTTCAGGCAGGTTTTAAAATACTCATAATCGGCTTCGCTGATTACATTTTCCAGAAATGCCTTCTGCTGGATCTTCACGAACTGCAGCTTCCACTCCGGTTTTTCGATGCTTTCGAGGTAGCAGTTAAGCGCACGGATCCTTAAGTTTACGGTCTTCGGCTTGTAGGACTCGATCAGCCACATACGATGTTCCTTCAATTTGCGCCTTGTGACCACATCGTACTGCTGATAAAACTGTTTGACCGCAGCCTTGTAGGACGTAATCGTATTGTCCGACAAATCCGTCTCTTTCAGGTACGCTTCAAAGTCGTCCAAATTCATAAATTGAAACCCTCCTTTCAATCTATGATTTTAGCACGAATTTTCTGGAAATAAATGGATATCTTTCAAATTTCGACTTTTTTCGACATAAAGACAGAACATGCAAATAATTGTTCCGCTGTTCCGGGGCGATATTAATAAAAAAATACCGCCCCGGCTCTGATCTTCCGGTCAAAGCTGCGGCGGCATTTTTTATGAGGCGGATTCTGCGCTTACACGCAGCATTTTCCTACACGTTTTATTTCCCGGCAATCGCCTTGACAGCCGCGTAGCCGTCCTCCCCCCATATCTTGACTCCGAGCTCGTCACGGACACTCTGGGTTGCGTTCACGAACTCCTCCAGATCCGGCTCACAGACAGTCATGCCCGCGTCCACACACGTCTGGCGGTCCTTTTCCATGGCCGTCTCCATGTATTCGGCCGCAAATTCACGCGCTTCCCTGCAGGAATCCGAAATGAGCTTCTGGTATTCCTCCGAGAGGCCGTTATAGAAATCATCGTTGATCATAACAAACGCCGGTTTTACGATATGGTTCGTCAGTACCAGGTACTTGTTTACATTCTGGAAGCCGTAGGATACGGCCGTCTCGATCGGGTTTTCCTGCCCCTCTACGACGCCGGTCTGCATGGCGGAATACACCTCACCCATGTCCATCGGAGTCGGGTTCGTCCCGAACGCCTCAAAGGTCTTGACATAGTAATCACGCTCCGGCACGCGGATCTTCATGTTTTTCATATCGGCCAGGCTGTTGATTTCGATGTTGCTGGTGATGACGCGCGGGCTTCTCGGCAGCGTGTCCAGGATCCGGCACTTCCGCTCGTCAATGCTTTTCTGGATATATGTCTTTCCCAGATCGCTCTCCATAAACTCCGTGTACTGGTCCAGCGTATCGAACAGGTACGGAAGGCAGAGATACTCAAGCTCCAAAACGCCTGGATCGCCGCTGGACATCATCTGAAGCTGATTCATGGAGACCTGCTCCACCTGTTCGTTTGTAGAGCCCGCCTGGTTGGAGGGATACAGTTCTACGACGATCTCGCCGCCGGACCCCGCCTCGACCAACTCCTTAAATTTTTTCATTCCCTCATAAGCCGCCTCACCCTCGTTTGCCCAGGTTGAATACTTGATTGTGACGGCGGCCTTCGTTTCCCCGCCCGCGGATGCCGTATCTTTGGAAGCTACCGTCGTAGCTGTCCCCGCAGAATTTCCACCACAGCCGGTCATAGCCAGTACCGTTACGACTGCAAGAGCGGCCGCCAAAATTCGTTTCGTTTTCATGTTTTTCTCTCCTTTTCCATTTCGATAACTCTTAGTATCTCTTTTTTGTTCGCCGCTTGTTGCAGTCCGGCTCCCTTTACTGCAGAAGACAAAAATCCGTTCCGAATTTTTTCCTGCCAGGCGGCTTGTAAACGTGTGTCATTGAGATTTGGCCTTTACCGCATCACCAGATTCGGAAGGAACAGACTGAGCTGCGGTACGAAGGTGATCAGCAGGATCGAAATAATAAGCGGCAGATATAACGGCATCATCGCCTTTGTCAGGCGGGCAAAGCCCATCTTCGTAATGCTGTTTACGACAAACAGCATACTGCCCACCGGAGGCGTGCAGCCCCCAAAGGTCAGCGTGACCACCATGATCAGTCCGAAATGGACCGGATCAATGCCGATGGCCCGCGCAACCGGAAGAAGGATCGGCGCCAGCACGACCAATGCCTGCGATGCCTGCATAAAAAAGCCGATCAGAATCAGCAGGAAGAGAATCAGCAGCGTGAGTACGGTTTTATTGCTGCTGATGCCGAGCATCACGTTTACCAGCATGTCCGGCGCCTTTGACATCGTGAGCACCCAGGAAAAACAGCTCGCTGCCGCCAGGATCAGCATATTGTTCATGCTGTTGACGCCCACCTTTTTGAGGGATTCAAAAAATGTGGACAGCTTAATATTCCGGTATACAAAGAAACCGATTACGATTCCATAAAGCACCGCGATCGCCGCGCTCTCTGTCGGCGTAAAAATACCGGTCATGGTTCCGCCGATGATGATGATCGGCATCATAAGCGCACTGAATCCCTTCGTCACGGCGCGGCCCATCTGTTTTGGGGTCGCCTTCGGATAGCTCGGATACTTCATTTTCACTGCATGGAAATGTGTATAGAGCATCTGCGTTCCGGCGACGATCAGCCCCGGTACGACGCCGGCGATTAAAAGCCGTCCCACATCGGTCCCGGTTAAGATCCCGTAGAGCACCAGTGTGATGCTGGGAGGAATGATTGGCCCTACGCAGGAGGAGGCCACCGTGATCGCGGCGGAGAAATCCAGATCATAGCCCTCTCTCACCATGGCCGGGATCAATGACGAGCCGAGCGCCGCCGTATCCGCCGTCGCGGATCCGGAAACACCGGCAAAAAAGACGCTTGCCACGATATTGACCTGGGCCAGCCCGCCCTTCATATGGCCTACCAGGGCTTTTGCGAGCTCAATAATCTTTTCGGTAACACCGCTGATGTTCATTAACTCGCCCGCCATAAAGAAAAACGGGATCGCAAGCATGGTAAAGCTGTTTGCCCCATTCACCATACGCTGCACAATCATCGCCAAGGATGTACCCGTCGCCAGCATATAGCCTGCGGAAGCGATCCCCAGGGAGTAAGCGACAGGCACGCCAAACAGCATCATAACGACCAGTACAAGAAAGAAAATGCCGACTATCATCTCTGTCCCTCCTCCCGTAAGGCTTCTTCGGTTATCGCTGCCCCTTCATTCTCCTCCGCTACCTCCGTATCGGCGTCCTTTAAACAAAATTCGCCTTTGCGGAAGCGGCCAAGATCATAAAACCAGCGCGCAGCCGTCATGACGGCCATTACGGCAAGGCCGACCGTACCCGCCAGACGCCACATATAGCCCGGGATCGGGAGCGCGCCAAGCTGATTTTTTCCCGCGGCCTTGAGGAGCGGGAAGCTGGCATAGGAGCACACGAGGCAGAACATGAGAATCATGAGCTGGCGGAGCGTATAAAGCGCAAACTGCACCGGTCGGGGGAATTTTTCCGTTATAATATTAATCGTCATATGATCGTCATCAAAGTTGGAAACTGCCGAACCGACCATGCACATCCACACGACGAGAAAGCGGACCAGCTCCTCGCTCCAGACGAGCGAACGATTGAATACATAGCGGCTGATCACCTGGAGACAAGTCACTGCGATGATTACAAAGAAAACGATGCCGACCAGTGTCCGGAGGGGAAATGCGAAATCTTTTTTTCTTTTCATATTCTCTCCTTCTGAATGCTTCTTTAGAACGCGTTTTTGTAATAGGACAGAATCCGTTCCACACAAGCCTCCACGATCGCCTTTCCTTTTTCTGACGTCGCTGTCCTTGCATCCCCGATGCTGCCGTTCGGGGTCTTCTCGGTAAAATGCTCATATTGGAGCACATCCGGATAGGCGTTCGGTTTTGCCTCCACGCAGGTGATCTCATCATGATCCACCAGTTCCGGATACAGATACAGGATCACACTAGTGCCGCATTCGCTGGCATGTCCGTGTGCCATGGCTCCCTTGAAATCGAAGATCTCTTTGCAGTTGGCCTGCGTGAATCTCCACCAGTCGATCTGGAACGCCTTGATTCCATCCTTTAAATGTTTTTTAATTATGTAGCTTACCGTGTCCACATTGCCCGCATGGCCGGTCAGGAAAATGAAATTTTTTGCCCCATCCTGAATCAGTTTCCTGACCAAAAATTCCAGATACTCCTCCAAAATCATCCGCGGCATCGGGAATGTGCAGGAAAATGCTTCCAGGGCGCTGGATTCGCCGGCTTCGACGGTCGGGGCAATGAGCGCTCCCGTTTTCTCTGCCAGAATTTCTGCAATCTTCTGTACTACTAGCAGATCGGTACCCATCGGAAGCTGCGGACCATACACCTCACACGCCCCGGTTGGGATAATAACGGTCGGGTTTTCGGCAAGACGGGAAAGATATTTTTTCCCGCTCATCTTACGGATATGATTTTCCATGAAAGGGATTCCTCCTTTATGAATTTTTTATAGTTGAAATTATAGCACAATTCCTGTAGAATATTAGTGACGCTTTTTTATACTGTTATAAAAAAATATCATATCCATTTTTATAAAAGCATATTTTACCTTTTATTTCTGTCATTTTACTTAAAATTCGTTTCTGCTTAATTAAAATCTGTTAATCGTTTTATGTACAACAGACAAAAGAGGTGCGAACCCATGACGATTGAAAATCTAAACTGTTTTCTCATTCTTGCGGAGGAATTAAGCTTCACGCGGGCATCCAAAAAAGCCCATATCACCCAGGCCGCCTTAAGCAGGCGGATCAGCAGTCTGGAGGCGGAGCTGGGGGTACAGCTCTTTAGCCGCAACCGCCATACGGTCTTTCTTACCCCGACCGGACACGAGCTTTTTCTGCAGATCCGGCCGGTTTTGGAGGATTATGACAATGCGATCTGCAGAGTGCAGAATATCGCAAAGGGCGTCGTCGATGTGGTCCGTGTCGGAATCGGTTCTTATGAGCAGCATCTCCTCTCCCCTGTCATTCAGGAATTTATCAGAAAACATCCCATCTCCCAGATTCATTTCTTTCAATATAAATACCGGGAGCTTGTCGAGGAATTTAACCGCAGGCATCTGGATTTAATCGTCTCCAGCGACCAGTTTTTCGAACTCCTGACCGGAGAGAATCTGGAGTACCTTCTGCTTCACGACCATCCCTGGGCCCTTGTGCTGAATCGGAAAAATCCTCTGGCTGCTCTCGACCCTGTACCGATCGCCGACTTGAGCACGCAAAATATTATTACCATGAATCGGAGCTCTCTCGGCGTCCTGTCTGATCTTTATAAGGGGCGCTTTACTCCTTCCCGCGCCGATTTTGTAAATTCCTGTGACACAAAGCTCTTGTTAGTTTCTGCTAATCGAGGGGTAGGCTTCGTCCCAGAATTTATGGATCTGGGCGCATACCCCGGGATTGTAACCCGCGGGCTCTCTCCCCATTACCGTCCGAGAAAATTTTTCGCCGTGTTCCGAAAAGACAGCCCCAATCTCTGCGCCAGTATGCTCGCAAAGGAGCTTCACTCCTTCTATCAGCACACTCTTTGGATGCAGGAGCAGCCGCAGTGACCTCAACTCCGTGCGGGTCCGTACTCCGTTAGGCCAGACTCTGCGCAGCCCGGCCCGGCAGGGTCTTTTATTATATATGATAACAAATACGCCGCCGCTCCCATAATCTTGCGATCATAGGAGCGGCGGCGTATTTCAACCTGTATGTTCTGTTATTTTACAGATACTGGCCATTGTCGCAGACGATCACCTGGCCAGTGATGGCTCTGGACATGTCGGAGCCCAAAAACAGTGCAAGCATTGCCTGGTCGATCGGGAAGGTAGGCACATTGCGCACCGAGCGCTTGTGCAGGATCGGGATCATATCAGAACCGACCGGCGCAAGCCCTGCATCGCCTTTATCCACGGCCTCCTGACGCAGGGACAGCGGCGTCACGGTAAAGCCCGGACAAAGCGCATTGCAGTGTACGCCGGTACCCACGCAGCGCAGCGCGATGCTCTTGGTCAGGGTATTGAGCCCGCCCTTCGCCGCAGAGTACGAGGAACCGCACAGAGGGCGCACTCCGTTCACGGAGGAGACATTTACGATATTGCCGTAATTCTGCGGGAGCATAAGGTTTAACGCCTCGCGGCAGTAATACATCGGCCCCTTTAAATTGATATCGACCATGCTGTCGATCGCGTCGTCTGTCGCCGTCTCCGCACGGAACTGATCGCCGACACCAGCATTGTTTACCAGCGTGTCCAGGCGTCCGTATTTCTCCCTGATAAACGCCATGACTTTCCTCGCATCTTCTTTATTGGAGGCATCCGCCACAAAAGGCGTAACCTCCGCTCCGGTCTCCTCTGCGATCTTCGCAGCCGCCGCCTCAAGCTTTTCCTTTCTTCTGGCCGTGATGATAAGCTTTGCACCGTGCTCGGCATACAGATGCGCCATCGTGTAGCCCATACCGTCTGAGGCGCCTGTCACCAGGCAGACCTTGCCATCCAGGATTTTGGAAAAATTGATGTCGATTTTGTCATCCTCCGACACGGCCGCTGCATAATCGTCCGATTTCGGCTGCCAGCTCACGTTGATATTATGTTCGTCCAATCTCTTAAACTTCTCACTGTTCATGCTTTTCTTTCCTTTCTTTTCGTATGTATCCCTGCAAGATATCTGATGGTTTTACTATACGGCATTTTCCATGTGATAGCAAATATTTATTTCGAATGTCTGGACATTCTTTTTATGCATATCAAAATCAAAAACATATTGCAGTCTTTTCCCTTCCCTTGTACAATGAGAATAACAAAAAAACAAGAAAGGACACGATGCAGCATGGAACTGCGGCTGTTAAAGTATTTTCTGGCCGTTGCCAGGGAACAGAGCATCACGGCGGCGGCCGAATCCCTTCATATCACCCAGCCCTCGCTCTCCAAGGGGATCCAGACGCTTGAGGAGGAGCTTGGCAAACAGCTTTTGATCCGTACCAACCGCAACGTACTTCTCACCGAAGACGGTTTGTTTGTGCAAAAGCAGGCCAAAGAGATCCTGGACATGGCCGAAAAGCTTCAGGCCGGTTTAAGCAGCCGGGAGGCGCTTCGGGGGGATGTATACATCGGAAGCTCCGAGACCGGCGTCTTCTTTCGGGTCGCCCAGGTCATCCACAGAATCTACAAGGAATATCCGCAGATCCGGTTTCACATTTTCAGTGGTACGGCCGACCTTGTATTGGACCGCTTAAGCCGCGGCCTCCTGGATTTTGGCATTCTCCTGGAGGCGCCCAGTACGCGCAGCTATTTACAGATGCCCCTTCCCTCCGAACACCGCTGGGGCTTCTATATGAGAAGCGACGATCCGTACGCCGCCAAAGGCTGCATCACGCCGCAGGATATCCCGGGCCTTCCGCTCATCGTCTCCGACCGCCACGAGATCCGGCAGCTTCTGGCCGGATGGGCCGGGCTTGAGACCGGGGAGCTTACGATCGCTGCCTCCTACAATCTGATCCTCAATGCTGCCTTCCTTGTCCGGGCCGGAATAGGCTGCGCCTTCTCCCCCGACGGGCTTTTAGAAACGCCGGCCGCGGGTTCCCTTCGCTTTGTTCCCGCAGCCCCCGCGCTTCCCGAGGTACAGAATATCGTCTGGAAGCGTTCCTCGGCTGTCTCCCCCGCCTGCCGCATCTTCTTAGAACAACTGCGGGAGGAGCTTTCGCCCCTCCCGTGATCCTCATTTTCCTATCGTCTTCCCCGCGCCGGTTTTTCTGTATGGAAACACCGGCGTCATTCGCCACTTCCGATATACGGATCCACACACACTGCACCATAGGGCCGGATGCTCATCCGATAGGCGCCGCCCTCCCCGACCGCTTTCTCAATATACGCGATATACTCATCAACAACCGCATTCGGCAGGATTGCCAAAATCACGCCTGCAAAACCGCCTCCGTGTACCCGGCAGGCGCCACAGCCCTTTTTCCCGATAAAGAGCTCCGTGAGCGCCAGCGCCGTCGTGATGCCCTGCTCCGTCTCTCCTCCGACGTAGCAATTCTGAAGCCACTTCCACGACGAGTTCCCCGACTCGGTGATCAGCCTCAAAAAATCATCAAACCGGTTTTCCCGAAGCGCCGCCACCTCGGCCTCCACACGCTTATTCTCCTCGAAGAAATGGAGCGCACGAAGAAGCGCCCGGTCCCCCGCCTCTTTGAGAACCCGGCCGACGTTTGTAAGGACCTCCTCCTCGGCAAGCTCGGCAAGGACTGTCTTATGGAACACCGCGGCCACCTTCCCCATCTCCTTCGGGATGGAGGAGTACTCCTCACTGAGATCTGCGTGGCCCCTGCCGGTCTGGACAATGATCAGGCTGTGGTCCTGCGCGCCGAAATCATAGTCGATTCTCTCGACAACCGGCTTTTTCGGGTCCTTAAAGTCGATCGTGATCATACCGCCGACCGCACAGGCCATCTGGTCAAGAAGCCCCGACGCCTTGTCCCAGTAATGATTTTCCGCATACTTTCCGATATGGGCATAGCTGACCACATCCATCTCCCCGCCATTAAAAAACGTATTAATCATCGAACAAATCAACATCTCATAAGCGGCAGAGGAGCTAACGCCCGCCGCACTGATCACATTACTCGTAATATAAGCGTCAAAGCCGCCGATCTTCTTCCCCATCTCCAGGAAGCCCTTCAGCAACCCCTTAGTCAAATCGACGGTCCCCGCCCTTTTCACACTCGGAGTCAGGTCATTTAAAGCGATCGTAAAATCCTGATCATACGTCTCACTGATAATACGGATCACATCCGTCCCATTCGCCGCGGCCGCAGCGACACAGTCCAAATTAATACTGCCCGCCAGCACCTTCCCGTGATTATGGTCCGTATGATTCCCGCTGATCTCCGTCCGGCCCGCCGAGCTAAACAAACTGACCGGCCTCTCACCGAACTTCTTCACAAACTCCTCCACCACATGCACATACCGCTCCCGATTCTTTAAAACCCCCGCCTTCCCATACATTTTCACCAAAAAATCCTCGGCCTTCTCACTCTCCAACGCCTTCAAAAGAGATTTCACTTCCATCATTTCCCTCCTCGCTTTCTACAAGCCTCAAAATTTCCCTATAATTATACCTGATTTTACCACATTTGTACACCTTCAACTCACTCTCAAACACTTCAAAATTTTCCAGCTAAAAATTTTCCAAGCACTCCCGAAGCAGCGCAGCAGAGGCCGGGGCCCTCTGCAAACCACACCTCCTCCCCCTTCTCCAGCACCGCCGTCCCATTCGTCCCTTCGATCAGCTTTTTTTCCACTTCCCCATACTCCGCGGCCGGCACCAAAAGCTTTAACTCCACATTCTCCGTATAAACCGTATCCAGCGTCGTGATCCCCTGCTGCCGGACGATATACTGGATTTTCCCGAGCCCCGTATAGTCAGTCCGCACGCGTACTTCAAACCCGGATTTCTTTTCAACGACCACACTGTTTAAAAGGCCCTCCTTAACCGCGTCCGAATAAGCGCGGACAAGCCCTCCCGTCCCCAAAAGCGTACCGCCAAAATAGCGCGTCACGACCACACAGGCATCGTGAATCTCCTCCCCAAGCAATACATTTAGCATGGGCCGCCCCGCCGTCTGCGCCGGCTCCCCGTCGTCACTCGAGCGGGTCAGCTCGTGGTTCCTTCCGATCGTATATGCCAGGCAGTTATGCGACGCATCCCAGTATTTTTTCCTCATCTCGGCCACAAATGCCGCGGCCTCCTCCTCCGAGCCCACAGGTTTTGTCGTCGCAATGAAACGGGATTTCTTTACCACGATTTCGCTCTCGCCGCCCTGATACAAAATTTTATACCTGTCTGCCACTGACGTTTCCTCCCTCTCATAATTGTTTATATTTTTTCATATTTGTATAAAAAACGTAATTATTTCTTCATATTTCCCCACTTCCATGGTAAAAATATCATAATACAAACCAATCTTTTCCACAATAGGTATTTATTATTATTCGGAAATCTGTTATAATCAGGAAATATAAAGGAGGCTTCCTGAATGAATTACGGAAAAAACAGCGTAGCCAAAAAGCTGCGCCAGACGAATTCCAAGGCAGAAAAGATCACCTCCAAGCTGCTTCTACTCTTTGTGAAAGCGGTCCTGGTGTGCTTCGCATTCTGCGCAGTCGTCGGTGTGAGCCTGGGCTACGGCGTATTTAAAGGAGTCATCGACTCGGCGCCCGAGATCGACGTTGCGAGCATCGAGCCGAGCGGCTTCGCCACTATGGTATATGACAGCAAGGGGAACCTGACCGAGACACTTGTGCAGTCCGGCTCCAACCGGCTTGAGGCTACGTATGAGGAGCTGCCCGAATGCCTGATTAATGCGTTTGTCGCGATCGAGGATTCCCGCTTCTGGTCCCATAAGGGCGTGGATTTCCGTTCGGTCCTGCGCGCCGCGATCGGTATCCTCACCAATGACCCGGCCGGCGGCGGCAGTACACTCACGCAGCAGCTCATCAAAAACAACATCTTCGCTGGAGGAAACGAGGACACCTTCGGGGAAAAACTTGAGCGGAAAATCCAGGAGCAATACCTGGCCATACAGCTTGAGCAGATCATGGACAAAAAGATCATTCTCAAAAACTATCTGAACACAATAAACCTCGGCAACAATACTCTGGGTGTGAAGTCCGCTGCCCAGCGCTACTTCGGAAAGGATGTATCCGAACTCACGCTCTCTGAGTCTACCGTTATCGCGGGCATTACCCAGCGCCCGGCCAAGTACAATCCGCTCACTGAATCAGGGCGCAAAAACAATGAGGAAAAGCGCCGCGTCATTCTGCAGTACATGTACGAGCAGGGACTGATCGGCAAGGACGAGCAGGAGGAAGCGCTGGCGGATGATGTCTATTCCCGTATCAAAAACATGGATATCATCAGCAACGAGGAAAGCCAGGCGCCGTATTCCTATTTTACCGACGAGCTGATTGATCAGGTTGTAGAGGCTTTCCAGGAGCAGCTCGGCTACTCGGAGACACAGGCCTACAACCTTCTCTATTCCGGCGGCCTGGAGATCCATACGACCCAGGACCCGGATTTACAGGCTATCGTAGACGAGGAGATCAATAACCCGGCCAATTACAACGTGGTCTATTATTCTCTCGATTACCGTTTATCCGTCGAGCATCCAGATGGCACGCTGACGCATCATTCCGACGAAATGCTGGTTTCCTATTTGAAAAACGAAGGTGGCCGTTCCTCTTTTAACGGCCTGTTCAACACCAAAGAGGCGGCCGCAGAGGCCGTTGAGCTCTACAAGGCCGCTGTCATAGGCGAGGGCGATACCGTCGTCGGTGAATCGGTTTACTACATTTTGCAACCACAGATCTCCTTTGTCCTCATGGATCAGACCAACGGTTATGTAAAAGCCATAAGCGGCGGCCGCGGCGAAAAGGAGGTCAGCCGTTCCTTAAACCGCGCCACCAACGCGCCGCGCCAGCCCGGTTCCACCTTTAAGGTAATCACGGCCTTTGCCCCGGCGTTAGACGCATGCGGTGCAACCTTAAGCACCGTCTATTACGACGCACCGTTTACCGTGGGAACGAAGACCTTCCGCAACTGGTATGGCAGCAAGGGTTATATGGGCTACAGTACAATCCGCGACGGCATCGTCTACTCGATGAACATTGTTGCGGTCCGCTGCCTGATGGAGACCGTGACGCCGCAGCTTGGCGTCGAGTACGCAAAAAACTTCGGGATTACGACCCTGACCGAATCCGATTATAACCCGGCTACGGCCCTGGGCGGCCTTACACTGGGCGTCACCAACCTAGAGCTCACCGCCGCCTATGCGACGATCGCCAACGAGGGCATCTATACAAAGCCGGTATTCTTTACGAAGATCCTGGATCATAACGGCAAGGTGCTGTTGGAGAACGAGCCTGAGACGAGACGTGTTTTGAAGGATTCGACCGCCTTTCTTTTAACGGATGCACTGGCGCAGTCCATGGAGGGCAGCCGTATGTTTGCAACCTCGGGCGTCAATTTGAATTCCACAAGCCCGGCTGCCAACATTCCCGGCATGTCCAATGCCGGCAAGTCCGGCACCACGTCGAACAACAACGACATCTGGTTTGTGGGCTTTACGCCTTATTATACGGCCGGAATCTGGTCCGGCTGCGACGACAACCAGAAGATCACGGCGATCGGCAGCACAACCTCCTACCACAAGGCGATCTGGAGAAAGATCATGACCCGTGTCCATGAAGGGCTGGCCGATACGGGCTTTGAAGTCCCGGATTCGGTTCAGACTGCCGCCGTCTGCCGCAAATCCGGTATGGCTCCAAGCCCCGGCGTCTGCGCGCATGACGCCCGCGGAAATGCCGTTTATACCGAATATTTTGCCAAGGGCACCGTTCCCTCCGAAATATGCGACCATCATGTGCTGATGACCGTATGCGCCGAGTCGGGCGGGACTCCGACCGAGTTCTGCCCCGAGGAGACGCGAATCCCGCGTGCCTTCATGAGTATTCCCGAAGGCGAGAGCGGCGCTACCGACGATTCCCGCTACCGCAGGCCGGGTCCATGTCCGATCCACACACAGGCCGCCGTGATCATCCCGCCCGTGATTCCGGAGGAGACGCCGGCGCAGCCGGAGACCACGCCTCCCGAGACCACCGCGTATGACCGCTTTGCCCCCAGAGGGCCGGGGTATGAATGATAAGTAGAATAAATGATACAAAAAAGAACCGCACAAGACAGTTTCCTGTCCGTGCGGCTCTTTTTTGCCTCTTTACTTCACAAACGACCCGATCTCCACCAGATTCCCCTCCGGGTCCGCGATATAGCAGGTTCGCTGGCCCCAGGGCTCCGTCGTCGGCTCCATGACGGGCCTAGCACCTTTTTCAATCACCTCGCGGTATGCCGCGTCCACTGCGGCATAATTTTCGACGCCGAGTGCGATCTCATAGTGTCCGTTTATCCCCTTTGCATACCCAAAGCTCTGCCCCGCCATCGCTTCAAAATCCTTTCTTCCGAACATAAGGAACAGAGTCCCGTCCTTTTCCAGATATACGTTTCCGGTGTCCTCCCCTTCCTTGATCGCAAACCCCAGCACATCCCGGTAAAAGCGGATCATCGCCGCCATGTCCTCCACAAAAATCCCGAATCCCTCCAGCTTCATGTTCCATATCCTCTCTTTCCTGTTTTTGCGGCGCAAACCTCCGCCCCGCAGATTTTTATCTATTATAGCAGAAAGAGCGGCCCTTTTCTTGTAAAAATGCGACATTTGGGAGCGTTTCCCCTGCCTCAGTTCCTCCCATACAGATCCCTCGTATATACCTTTTCCCTCACATCATCCAGGCAGCGGTCATACCGGTTCGCCAGAATGCAGTCCGTTTCCCTTTTAAACGATTCCAGATCCCTTAAGACACGGATCCCCTCAAACATCTCTCTCCCTCCCAGTAACGGTTCATAAATCAGAAGCTTTGCTCCCTTTTCCCTTAGCCGCCTCATGATCCCCCGCACCGAGCTCTGCCGGAAATTATCGCTTCCCTCCTTCATCGTTAACCGGTAAATCCCTATGACCGGCGATTCCTTCCCCGCCTTTTCCCACACCTGCCTTGCAACAAAGTCCTTCCTCGTCCGGTTCGACTCCACGATCGCCCCGATCAGCTTCTCCGGTATATCCCGGTAGTTTGCCAAAAGCTGCTTCGTATCCTTCGGCAGGCAGTAGCCCCCATAGCCAAACGAGGGATTATTATAGTGGCCTCCTATGCGCGGGTCCAGGCACACTCCCTCTATAATCTGACGTGGATTCAGTCCCTTGGCTTCCGCATACGTATCCAGCTCGTTAAAGTAGCTCACGCGAAGCGCCAGATACGTATTCGCGAACAGCTTGACCGCCTCCGCCTCGGCTGCATGCATAATGAGCACCGGGACCGACGGCTCCAGCGCCCCTTCACGCAAAAGGAAGGCAAACTCCTCTGCCTTTTTTCGAAGCCCGGGATAGGGCTTCCCATAACCCACCAGGATTCTCGACGGATGCAGATTGTCATACAGGGCTCTGGATTCCCGGAGAAACTCCGGGCAGAACAGCAGGCTCGCGCCGGCGTATCGTTCTGCCGTTTCTTCGGTATACCCCACCGGAACCGTGGATTTGATCACGAGGACCGCCTCCGGATTGACCCGCAGGACCGTTTCGATCACTGCGGCCACCGCTGTGGTATCAAAAAAGTTCCGTTCCCGGTCATAATCCGTCGGCACGGCCACGATCACATAGTCCGCTTTGGCATAAGCCTCCTCCGCATTCGCAGTCACGGTCAGCTTTAAAGCCTTGTGCGAAAGATATTCTTCAATCTCCGGATCCCGTATAGGGGATTTCCCCTGCTTTAAAAGGGCGATCTTCTCCCTGTCCGTATCCACGAGCGTCACCGCGGTTTTTTGCGCCAGCAGGACCGCTAGCGACAGACCCACATACCCTGCTCCTGCAACTGCTATCTTCATAGTCCCTCCTGTATGCCTCCCCCAAGCTGCTTCATCGTGGCAAGCGTCCATCCGATTCAAAGCTCAAAAGGCGCTCCTCCCTGGTATATCACCTTATGTCAACGTTTTCTCACTGGCACTCTATCCTACAGCAGATCTGTCAGACTCGTCGTCCTGTTAAAAAACGGATCCTCCACCTGCATACGCAGAAATCTTTCCTCCCGGATCTCTGCCTGATGGATCAGGGACAGAAAGCGTTCATCTAATTCCTTGTTGATCCGCATCTCCCCCTCCGGGCAGATACGCCTGTACGTCTCAAAATACGCCCTGATTCCTTCCTGGATTTCCTGCACACATGCTATACTCTCCGCCGGCCTCGTTTCCCTGGCGTATATCGGCATCCCGCCGCTTGTAAATCCCCGCACAGATGGTGACGGCGCGGTCAGCACTGCCTCCAGAATATAATAGTTCTCAAAAACAGTGCTTCCCTCTTTCTCTGCCTCCCGATAAAACGGTTCAATATCCAGGCCATGCCCGCGCATTTCCTCCTCCTCAAGCCAAAGGAAATAGAACCCTTTTAAATGATTCTTCATCAATCGCTCCAGATACATCTGGCAGGTTCCCTTCGCGACAAAATCAAACAGGGCAATGTCCCCTTCACGCAGAAAAAGACGGTCTATGTACGCCTGATATGCCTTTCGTGCCAAAGACGCCCGCCCCAGAATTTCCTTTTTATATCCGGTCAGCCCGCCTTTGTCCTTTGATATACTCTCTCCGTTTATTTGGATCCCAAATCTCTCCGCCAGCTCCTCCTGCAGTGTCCCTCCAAACCGCATCCCTTCCACATACCGAATATCCTCCTCCGACTCTGCCCCCGCACAGACGGCTGCCGTCCTGGAGGTAAGAAAATAGATGGAGGTATGCTCCTCTAAAAGCTGCTCATACAGCATCCGGATCAGATAGCCGTCCCGTGCACAGAATAGGACATTGGAAATCTTCTCTCTTTCTATCCGTTCACGCAGCCAGAAAACGAAGTCTGTGATCAGCGGTGCAAAGAAGACATAGCCAATATCACGCGCCTTTTCTACGCCAAGCCTTTCCCCGGACTCTGTCACAAACGGATTATTGAACAGCCGGGATACGGCCATCCCGATCCGTATCCTGTCGGATAAGGAGTCCATGAGATCCTGCATTCCCATATACCCGCACAGCTCCAGAAGATCTGCCCCACTGTACAGGCGGACTGCCTCCACACTCTCACCTTCTGCCATTTCTATGTCCGTATACCTGTCATCCCCGATATGGAGGCAGGATTTTCCCGTCAGCTCCTTCAACACCCGAAAAAGGCCCTGTGCCTTCCCTTTCCCGTATTCGCAGGAGACCAGGAGCCCGGCATATCCTTCAATCCCGAACCGTTTTAAAAGCTCCTCAATCTGCCGTTTCGTATAATACGAATCCGTGACAATATACACCGGCTTTCCCTGTTTCTTTACCGTCTCGAGGAGCTCACAAACCTCCTTCCGGGGGATAAGCAGGCTGCAGTCCGTCTGCCATTCCAATCGAGCCGCTTCTTTTGGGACAAGCTCGGAAAGTGCAAAGCTTTCCTTCATATAGGAATAAATTTCCTCCAGTGAGGGGGCGTATCTCCCCGAGAGCTCTTTTTCTGCCGCCAGCCGCTTCTGTGAAAAGCCCTCCATATAAATTCCCCGCTTTGCGAGCTTTGCTCCAACCAGCTCGAACACATCATCCGGAAATAGAACCTGGCGCATGATAAGCGTGTCGAACAAATCGAAGCTGACCGCCTCCTTCCCCTCTATTCTTTTCAGGATCTCTCCCCTCATAGGTCCGTCCAAGCCTGTAAAATCATACGCCGGCTCTCTTTCCGCACACAAATCGTTTCCCCGCACATCATACAGGGCTACCCCCTGTTTCCTGCACTTTCTTCCGATCCGCCTCGCGATCGCCTTGCAGGAGCCCGGACGCGCGGCGACCAAAATGAGGGATATGGAAGCCGCAAATGCCTGCTCCAGAGAAAGAACAGGAAATCCATACAGTTCCCCTTCCTCCCGGCAGCTATCCAAAAGTCCAACGACAGAAACCGTATCCTTAAGCTCCCGAAGGACCTTCACGGCCTCCGCCCCCAGGCCATAGACAGCGATCCTCTTGCCCCGATACTCCCGAAATCTCTTTGCCGGCTCCGACACGGCTTTTCCCCTCTTTCTTCTGCACGCTCAAAGCAGACCGAACGCCTGCATGGTTTCCTTGCTTGTTACAAGATTTTCGTCAACCCCGTATACCCTGCTGCCCGGATAACGAGACATGCATTCCCTATATATTTCCTCCCGCGCCCCCGCGAACATGTTGGCGATCACGATTGCATCATATTCTCTCTTTGCAATCACCTTTGGAGCTTCCACCGGGAATCCCTGCCGGTTAAGCTCCGTGAAATCCCGATCCACCCATGCGGCAACCGTACAAAACCCTGTATCTCTCAGATATTTCCACAGCCTCTGTCCATATGTGCCCGCACAATACAGGATAATGCGCGACCCCTTTCTCACCTTCGGGAACGGAAATAAATAATCCAGCTTCTCTGCTCCCCGATAGAAGCAGTCGGCCCTTGGCACCAGCAAAAACAGCATGTACTGCTCCCACTGCTTTCGTAAATCATACATGTGGCGGCTGCGCGAAAAAGAACGGAGCACGCTTCGGTATAATATCTCATACCGCTTGTATCCCTGCGCATCATACCTGGTATCCTTAACCATGGAGGCCGCCCTCTGCCGGTAATGATACAGGCACTCATCCAGGATATAAAGGCTCTTTGCATGCAGGAGACAGGGATAGGTGCACGCCGCATCCTCTCCCATGACGACGGCATCATCCACCTGCATCTGGTACGGATACACGCAATCTCTGCGAAACAGCTTATCCCATACATTAGGGAAGATTCCCCACTCAAAAAATCTCCGGCCCGCTATCATCCTGGGATAAATCTCCTGTACCATCCCGGGTTTTCTGTAGCAGCCTGCTTGGATCCCATGAAAGACCGGTTTCGAAGTCCTGCCCGTATCCTCATATCTCCCGCACATCACAAGATCGACGTTCTCCTGCTGAAGCGTTTCGAGCATATGTGCATACATATCCGGCTCAATCCAGTCATCCCCGTCCACATAGGCGATATATTCTCCTCTGGCCGCACGTAAACCGGCCTTGCGGGCGCTTACGATGCCTCCGTTCTCTTTATGGATCACCGTAATCCGAAGGTCACGTCTTTTGTATTCCTCACAAATTTCATAGCAGCCATCCGTAGAGCCGTCGTCTATCAGGAGGACCTCCAGCTCCTGATACGTTTGGCCAAGAATACTCTCGATGCATTGCCGAAGGTATGGGGCCACATTGTATATAGGTACAATAATACTGATCATTCCGGATTCCGCCTTTCTCCGTTCAATACACGATTTTTACTGCGGCAATCCCCATCCCTTCCAGGGCTTTTTTTATCGTGTTCCTGATCTCCGTACTCTCAATCGCAAGGACGATCTGGTCAAATTCCGTATCCCGGATCCGTTCCACTTCCACGACGCCTTCCCCTGCAAATCCCCGGGAATTCCGATCCACCCACAGAACCACGCTGCAATAATCAATCCGGCAAAGCTGCTCCCGATATGCATGTCCGACGATTCCGGCCCCGTACAGGATGATCCTTCCTCCCTTTTCCACCTTATCGAACGGAAACAGATACCGGAGCCTGGTCCCATACTCCCCATATACCCATCCGCGCAGCCCTACGGAATACATATAAAACGATTCGATCTGGCGCCGCAGCCCGGCATCCTTGTCAAACTGCCGGCACATTTGACGGTACAGGAGATAGAGCTTGTCAAAATACTTCTCATCCGCAATGTAGCCCGGCGCTTCATCCCGCTTTCTCATACGGTGATAATAGTAAGAATTTCTCCTTACAGCGATCCGGTCGGCCTTCTTCAGCATGGTATACACGACTGCCATGTCCTCTCCGTAATGAAATCCGCTGTTCTGGAGTGTATCATAAGCGGAAAGGGCCAAATCTCTTTTTACTATCTTCGTGCAGAGAGACGGGTCAATTCCAAAATGGCCCTTCTCCCTGTCCCAGATCATATCCGGGAAGATCCGTTCCTCGATCTGCTTCCTGTCATAAAGCCCTTCTTCGCGATTTATGTATTCTGTACTTTGATTTTCCGGGTCTATGTATCTTGTGATGCCAAACAAGACCATGTCCGTCCCACTCTGCATATCCGGCAGAGCCAGTACATAGGAATCGACGGCAACAAAATCATCCGCATCTGCAAATGTCACATACTCACAGCAGCTTTCTTCAAGCCCCTTTTTCCTGGCCGCGATCGGGCCTTCGTTTTTTTGATGAAAGACCCGTATCCGTCCGTCGCGCCTCGCATATACCTCGCAGATTTCTCCACTCTTGTCCGTGGAGCCGTCGTCCACCAACAACAGCTCAATCTCCTCGAGCGACTGGCTTAGAATACTCTCGATACATTGCATAAGAAACCGTTCTGCATTATACACCGGCACGATCACGGAAATTCGTGTGTCCATCCTGCTTCCCTTCCTTATTATTTCAAAATTACGAGCGTTCCCGCCCGGTCTGCCAGGGGAAGCTTCTTTAAACGCTTTCCGGAGGCATCCTCAAACCGTTTTACTGCGGCGCGCACTCCCTCTAAAAAGAACGTATTGTAGTCATGGATAAAGATCATACCCCCCTCGGATAACCTCGGATAGAAAAAATGCAGCCCCTGATAGGTGGATTCCTCAAAATCCACGTCCAGGGAAACAAACGCATATGTCTCATCCGCCGCCTCCTTTGGCACGGAGGCCGGGAACAGTCCCTTACACACGACAGCCTTTTGCGGATTGGGCAGGGCGCATAGTACGCGTTCCACCGAGGTATCGCGGTATGCGGATACGAATCTCTCATCGCAGCGCCCCCGTGTGATCTCGCTTTTTGCCTCTGCACTGTCAAAGCCTTCAAACGTGTCAAACAGGTATAGCTTCCTCTCACGGAACAGCTCGTTTATTATGGAGGAAAAAAAGCCCCGAAAGACACCCAGCTCTGCGACAGCTCCTTCGACGCCGTTTTCTGTAATCTCTCTTGCCGCCAGTTCAAAGGTCCTGTAGCGAAAATAATCCTGCATATAGGCAGGTGCCGCATACCTTCCCCTTCCCAGAAGCCGCAGTGGATCTTTCTGATCCGATTCGTTCCGTTTTACCAGGCCCATTGGCTCCGTTTGCAAATCCTGAAACAATTCCGGCGAGACAGCTTCCAAACGAAGAAATAACTCCCTCAGAACGGCAGCCTGGACATTATCCGTCAGCACCAGCTTATCCGTGTCTATTTCCAGCCCCCTGCATTGCTCCAGGATTTCCTCAAAATATTCATTCGCAATTACCATATAATCCACGTAGGACATAATTTCTGCGGCTTCCTCTGGCCTATAGACCGGCCGGCCCATGAAATCGCTCCCCTTCTGATATGTATCCACAAATCCTTCTGTCTCACAGGCGTCAAAACAGCCCCTGTCCAAAAGTTTCTTTGCCCGCTCCCCTGTTCCCCAAATCAAGATGGTATGCTTCATCGAACCTCTCTCCTTTTCCATGCATTCCTGCTGTACTGTCTGCATGATATCTGCTCCGCCGCCGGAATCGGATATCGGACCGCATCGGCCCCCCGGCAATGGTTGCACATCGCAAGATATCCCCGTTCCGAATAGCCCATTTGGAACTCCATCAGGAGCTTTTTGCCATCCCCTTCCAGTCGCGCCAGATCCAGATAATCCTTATCTCCCAGATTCATCCGCAGGTTCTCCGATACGCTCCGCGCCATAACGCAGTAATAGTACCTGCTTCCACGGATCTCCCTGCATGGTGTTTTGCAGCGTTCAAACGTTTTCAAAAGCTCTGCCTCTTGCCACCCCCAGTCAACGCTTTCAAAGCCGTAATCCACCCACCTCTGCTCTTTGTCCCCCAGCACATAGTCGATACGGCTCTCCTCCAGACGTTTTAGCAGCTTTTTATACTGCTCCTCCAAACGTTCTATCGCAGACGAATAATTTGAGATGCGGATTAACACATCGTACCTCTTACATGCGTCAAGTACCGCCTGACAGGGCAGGATGGTTCCATTTGTCGTAATGGAAAAAACACTCATTTTATCACGATACCGTTCCCCGATATACGAAATAATTTCGGGCAGCCCCGCATACAGGAACGGCTCCCCTCCTATCAGAACGAATTCGCGCATCAAGTCGATTTTTCCGAAAAGGCAGTCTGCACTTTCCTTTGCCGTTTCCAGACTCATATCCGCCCTGCTTTTATCAACCGCGTAGCAGGCATGTGCACACTTTTTGCATTTCAGACTGCACCGTTCTGTCAGGCATATCTGTACAATGTCCACAAAAAGCCGGCCAAATTCATACACGGACAGAATCGGAAAGATGCGCTCCATAAATTCCGTCGCCGTGTAAAAATCCTGTTTTTTTTTCAAGCCCGCCCCAAGAAGCTGGTTTTCCATGGCCGGAATATGTTTTCTGTCCGCCGCAATCACGAGCAGGCCGTTCCTTTGCTCCTCTCTGTACGTTTGCAGAGAAAGAACCTCTGCGCCGTCCACACCGGTTCTCTGCTTATTTTCATCATTATCGAGGAATCCGGCAAAGCAGCCTGTCTTCACAAAGACAGCTTTCACTTCCCGGCCAATCCTCCCCGCCCCAAAAATATACAATTTTTTCTCTTTATCATGAAACAGACGGCATAACTGTTCCCCAGCCGAATCAAGCTCATGACCCTTATTTGTCCATTTCATTCTCTCTCCCACCTCTTTCTGATTTCTTTGTCCTGTCAGGCTCATCTGGCTTCCCGCAGCAGAGTCTCAATAGACAGCAGTCGATCCTTTTTACCCGCAAACATTTCCCTGATCTCATCAAAGAAATACCAGGAGGCTACAAGCATCACATCAAATTCAGGTATCTTTTCCGTGGGCAGATAGACAGGATATCCCACATGCTGCTTATCTTTCTGCTGATCAACAACGGCGACAATTTCTATCTCGCTCCCTGCCAGCTCCCAGAGCAAATGCCGGCCAAAAATTCCTAACCCATATATGGCAACGGTCCGTACTCCTCGTTTTAAAAGATATTCCGCCAGGCTCACACCATTTTCCCGCATCCGCATCCATTGGTCCAACAGCTTCAAGTAATTTTCGGCCTTTTCCATTCTCCTTCTCAGGGCGGCGGCCTGCCGGTTCTCTGCTCTTTCACCGACATATTTCAAACGTTTTTCCGAAAACGTTCTTTTTGCATATGAAATCTTCTCCAAATACCTCATTCCATATCTTTCATCCGGCTCTAAATGCATTCCCTCTCCCCATTCGTTCCATGCATTCAGAAAAACAATGTCCATTCCGTTTTCCGCATTTTTTGCCATGAGCTCTGACAAATACTCTCCAAACCGTTCTGGCGTTGCACCTTCGATGATAACTCCCGCTTTCCCCTGTCTGGGCGTATCGTCATATCCTGTAAATCCGCTAAAATAGGTTCGAAACCCATTCTCCTGACTCTGCAAAATGTTCTGCCAAACCTCTTGATATTGGAGCCGAAACGTGTGCCTGCCGGGAACACCGTCCAAAATTCCCTGCTTTCCGTGCGCCGGTTCAAGGAATATCTGCGCATCCAGTCCTTTCGTGCGTCCCTCACAGCGGCCTCCTATGACATAAATGCCTGGAAGCCCTGCCTCCCTGGCCCACATTCGCCAGCATTCTAGCATCTCACGCAGACATGTAATATCAGCCGTGTTATAGATCATAAACAAGGGACTCCCCTCGACTGTGATATACCGACTGTCTCTGAAAAACGGAAGAAGATATGCAAAGTGCTCTTTCCACTGCCGTCTTGTCCCATATTTCTGCTCCAAGAGTATTCCGTTTCTGCTTTCGGGTTCCTCTTTTTCGTAAAGGGTCGACCATACATCTGCATCCTGAAAGCCGCTCCATGATCTGGCCCATGTTGGATTCGCCCAGCAGAAGCAGAACGGCATCTGTATCTCCTTCCAATCCAACAGATTCTCTGCCGGCTTCTCCAGAATTTTTCTGCCGTCTTTAAACCAGTAATGATACATGCAGACTCCGTCCACTTCATACTTGTGCATCAAATTCGCCTGCCATTGCATGGTCTTTTTATCCAGCAAGTCATAATAATTTTTATTTAACGGTACATGGGGCTGGTAATGGCCCTGAAATAAAGGCCTGGCATTCCGAGCGCTTACCCAGTCCGTAAACCCTTCTCCCCACCAAAGGTCATTCTCCCTGACCTTATGAAACTGTGGAAGATACATTGCCAACACTTTCATAGACTCCTCCTGTCCCCACAGGCACCTTCACTCTGACTCGTATCAATCGCGACCTTTGGACTTTTTTGTTAATCCGGACAAAACTCCTCCAAATTCAACACCTTTAAATCGGGGTTCTTTTCCAACAAATATTGATATATTTTTTGATTCGAAGCAACGATCAGTCCGGTTCCTTGCAAAAGTATTCCTGTGTGGATGATTGCATTGCCATACGCGGTCCTTCTGCCCACGTTATCATTTTTTATATCCGCGACCCCGTTTAACTCAATATTCTGCTCCCCACAGAACCTCTGGAAAGCCTCCCCTCTTTTTCCCAGCCCCCATAAATAAACAAGCCCCTGGGAGAAGACCGCCTGCTTTAGTTGAATCGAAGACGCCCGCATCTGTTCCAGGAAAATTTCCGTCAGGTGAAACCAACCGCTTTCATACGGAAAACTCGTTATTTTTTCCACATAAAAATTCAGGGTTCTATCCAGGAATTGAATCGGATTTTCCGTAAAAAATTGAGTCAGCAGGCTATAAAATTCCTGATTATACGTTTCGTTGCAGCTTGTCCTCATTAAACCCTTTATTCCGATCCGCAAAAGCAACGCACTGATCCAATGCAGCAGCAAAGCTTTATGTGTACGATTCTTTTCCAATGTCTCTTTTAATAACATAGCGGCTCGATAAAAATTTACCGGATTTCGATTGGCAGAAATCTGTGTTCGGGTTCCTGTTCGATAAGAAACCGCCGGCGGCTCCCCAAGATAACTTTTTCTTTTTGCACAGATCATCACCATACATGAGAAAAAAACATCGTTTAATGACGGCAGAGACTGAAAATAAATCAGAGTGTAGACAAAGTCCCGCACTTTTGTGTGGGATTTTTCTATGATAAATGCTGAAAATCCAGTATTATTGCGGCTTTTAAGGTGCTTTTCTGATATAATAGAAGTATCAAATCAAGGCAGGTATTTCTACTTATGATGACGCAGAATGCAGATAAAAAGAGAGAACAGATCC
>CAJTEE010000003.1 GCA_910575275.1 Lachnospiraceae bacterium
CCCATTCGAAAGAAGTAAGACCCCTTGAAGACGACGAGGTAGATAGGGCAGAGGTGGAAGTACAGAGATGTATGGAGCTGACTGTTACTAATCGGTCGAGGGCTTAACCAGGAAAGGTTTTAGTAGGAGGATGTTGTTCAATATGCAGTTTTGATGGTATGAGAGAGAGCTGGGGGGAGAGAACCTTAGTTTTCGGATAAGAACGCCTTGACAAGAGAGAGGCAAGTATTATATAATAGCATCGTTATAGAAAGAAAGAGATAATCCTCGATAGCTCAGTCGGTAGAGCACGCGGCTGTTAACCGCGCTGTCGTAGGTTCAAGTCCTACTCGGGGAGCTTTTATACAGTCTGTTTTCGTTTGACGGAAATCGGTTGACAGAGGCAGTCATTCTATAGTAGTATAAAAATACGATAATTAGGCCCCATGGTCAAGCGGTTAAGACATCGCCCTTTCACGGCGGTAACAGGGATCCGAATCCCCTTGGGGTCATTTGCTAGAAATCTATGTGCCGATGTGGCTCAATTGGCAGAGCAGCTGATTTGTAATCAGCAGGTTATCGGTTCGAGTCCGATCATCGGCTGTCTGGACCTTTAGCTCAGTTGGTTAGAGCAACCGGCTCATAACCGGTCGGTCCTGGGTTCGAGTCCCCGAAGGTCCACTGACCCCTGAATAAAAGGTCACAAAAGTTAATACGGCCCGGTGGCTCAGTTGGTTAGAGCGCCGCCCTGTCACGGCGGAGGCCGTGGGTTCGAGTCCCATCCGGGTCGTTAATTGGGGTCTTAGCTCAGCTGGGAGAGCATCTGCCTTACAAGCAGAGGGTCACAGGTTCGAGCCCTGTAGGCCCCATTGGTTAGTCAAAGGATTGCAGGTCTGCCGGCGTGGCGGAATAGGCAGACGCAAGGGACTTAAAATCCCTCGGGGGCAACCCCGTACCGGTTCAAGTCCGGTCGCCGGCATAAAGAAGGTATGAAAAAGAGCTGTCAGATGGCAGCTCTTTTTGTTTTATAGAAAATTCTTCCAAAATTTCCTGATCAAAAGTGCACAAGCTTTATAAATATGCTTTCAGACGTGCGATCCCCTTGCGGCCGTACGGATCCTGCGGCCGGTAGCGGCAGATTTCCTGATATAAACGGGCGGCTTCCGAATTTCTGCCACATGTCTCATACAGCCCGGCCAACACGGTGCGGGCGTGCAGATTGGCTTTGTCGATTTCCAGTACTCTTTGCAGGACGGCTTCTGCCTCCTTTTCTCGTCCTTTTTGCCCGGAGAGCAGCTTCCCGAGTTCTGTACGGGCTTTGATGTCTTCTTCGTCTATTTCCAATACCTGAAGAAGGAAGGCTTCGGCTTCCCCCTGGCGTCCCGACTGTTTGGAGAGCAGCCTCGCTAATTCCGTCCGCGCCATGACATTTCTGGAGTCAATTTCGATCACCTGAAGAAGGAAGGTCTCGGCTTCTTTTCTGCGCTCTGGTTGCTTTGCCAGAAGCTTGCCTAATTCTGTCCGGGACATGATGTTCAGAGAATCTTTTTGAATGACTTCGAGAAGGAGCGTCTCGGCTTCCTTTTCGCGTCCCGTCTGGTTGGAAAGGAGCCTTCCCAGCTCGGTTCGCGATACGATGTCATCCGGGTCCGTTTCGATTACAGCCCGAAGCTTGTCTTCCGCAAGCGCAGGCTTCTTGGTATTGCCCGCCCAGATTCCCCACTCTGTATAGAGCTTTAGAAGCGGGCGGGTCCAGTCAATCGCAGGCGCAAGCTGTTCTAAATGATTGCTCAAAAACGCATTCTTTTGGGACTTTCCCGGCGCCTTTGCCCATAGAAAGCCCAGGCAGAGATATGCTGTGCCGGCCTTTGTGAGCAGGAGATCCCCATTTTGCATACGCGTATAAATTTTTGCCATGAATCCCCAGTAATTAATTTCCCCGATGTTATATTTCCAGCCCTTGGTCATTTCCCTTTTATAGACAATATTGTGTAGAAACTGATCTGTCTCCGTTTCATTCATGGTATCCAACAAATCCAGGATTAAATCGTTAATGGAAATTTTTTCCGCATTGAACAGGAAAAAAAGCTCTGCAATCACATCATGCTTCGGCAATAGGGTATGATTGGTTTTGCTAAAAATGACCGGTTCGATATGGCGTGCCAGAAGGCGCTCATTCAGGCGGCTTTTCAACGAATGCTCCTTGATCTCAAAATGCCGGCCGAAAAGAGAGACCGTCATGGGCATGCTGAAAACCTTCAGCGCCGCAATGACGCCATATAGCTGGAGATCGGTATCATTTTTTTCGAATTCCCTTCTTATAAAGGCGCCCCATTCCTCCCAATCCAAATGAATGTCTACAGGTTTTTTTGCGCTTTTTTTCAGCTCAAACAGAGTCCGGTAAATAAGCTCGACGAGACTGACTGAGGGCTTGGCAAACTTATCCAACATCATCCGAATGATTTTAGCCTGGTCGGCTTCGGTTATGATTCCGTCTTTAATAAGGAGAGAGGTACATTTTTTCAGGATTTTTCTTCTCCTTTTCTGTGAGTCCATAAACGGATATTCCGGATAATCCTTTAAATGGGGAAGATGTTCCCAGGGGCTTGTGCCCTGTAAAATGACTACAGCAGCGTTATCAAACCAATGAAACAAATAATTTTTATCCGGATCGGCAAGAAGGGAAAGGCGGTTGGCGCGTTCCGCCAGGATAAGCTGGATCCGGTCCGTGTTGGGCCACATTTTTTGCAGGCTTGAAAAGGAGTTCTTTCCTTCAAAGGGATGGTCAATGCACAGCAGCGCGCGCTGTCCGGCCGGGAGGGCAGACAGCAGAGCGTCATAGAAAACGGCGGCTTTCTGTTCGGAAATTATCTCCTTATTGGAAAGGGAAAGCCATACTGCCAGCCCTCCGCCAGAAGCCCATTGTACGGCAAGGCGCATCATCAGGCTTGTTTTTCCCAATCCTCCGTTGCCCGAAAGAAGGATCGGAGTGGCGCTTTGAACCAGTTCCATGATTTTTTCGAGGACATCCGTGCGGGGGATATCCTGCTCTGCGCTGATGACCCTGAGCATTGTATCATAATTATTGTCAACCATGTAGTAGTATTTTATATCCGGATTCGTACAGGAACGCTTTGCACGGAGAACGCGGTCCACAGACAAAAGAAGGGCCGTATCGGCGATGCTTTGCTGCTTTAGCCGCTCGGTCAGTGCAGGGAGGCTCTCCAGACTCTTTTGCATCTGTGCCAAGGCCTCTGCCGTTTCGTTCATTCCGTTTAGCAGAAGCATTTCATGCAGCCAGCCTGTGAAGTCAGGGATCTGCATCCAGGCCTCCAACAGGTACGGGAGCAGGATCTCTGCTTCTTCCTTATCCGCGATCTTAGAGGAAACCATGTCATCGGAGCTTGGCAGAATATTGCGTCTCATACACGATTCCCAATAGCCGACAATATCCGTCTCCAGAGGGACGCCGATGTCCTCCTTTACGGTTTCCCTATAGCGGCAGTATTCCTCATACGCCTTTTTGGACTGACGGCGCATAGCGGTGAGCGTTTCTTTTATATGAGTATTTCCTTTAAAGTGGTCATATAAGGTAACGAGCGACCCCGAAAAACCAACAGCGGTGTTTAAGGTATGAAACCCGCCGATAGCGGTTTCTAAAATTGTAAGCATGTAAAAATCCCTCCCTTAAATCTACAGGATTCGATTTATTATAGCATTTTTTTCCTGATTCCAAAAGCCCCTTGTTCAAAAAGAGCGGGCGGTCAAGCAGGAAAAACCTCTATGCAAAGCTTTTGTTTTGTGGTATGATACCCAATAAAGAGCACAGGGTTATTATGAATTGCAGGAGGTAGTGATTGTGGCAGAGACAGAGAGAATGAGTCATAAGGTATATGAGAAAAATAAAATCGGAGAGGTTCAGATCGCAGACGAGGTTGTGGCGATTATTGCCGGGCTGGCAGCGACAGAGGTCGAAGGCGTGGATTCTATGGCCGGCAATATCACGAATGAGCTGGTCGGGAAGCTGGGCATGAAGAACCTGTCCAAGGGAGTCAAGGTCGAGGTTACGGAGGAGCACGTTTCCGTCAGCATGTCTTTGAATCTGAAATATGGCTACAGCATTCCGGAGGTTTGCAGAATCGTCCAGGAGAAGGTAAAGAATGCGATCGAGAATATGACGGGGCTAAACGTGCTGGACGTGAATATCAAGATTGCGGGGGTAAACCTAGAAGAAAAATAGGGGTAGGGTGAAAGGGTCCGCAGAAGCCGGGGCGGGCAGGCGGGGGCCGCAGCCAGGCTTTGGTGTTTGAAGCTCTAAGCCTCTGCCAATGTAAAAAATGGGGGATCGAAGCAAGTCGCCGGAAAAATTCTGATGAATTTTTCCGCTCCGTGCTTCTTGGATTTCGGCCGGAACGCCGAAATCCACCCCCATTTTTTGCATCGCCATAGGCTTAGAGCTTCCAGCACGCCAAAGCCAACCGGCTGTCGCCCCCGCTCCCTCGGACGGCGGACCCTTTGCCATCCCCCCTTCATTTTATGCCGAATAGGGTCTTGTGAAAATATGCATTTTCATGTATAATCAAAATTTAAGAAGACAGTCATTGCAAAAATACGGAGGGAAGGCTCTATGACCAGAAGGGAAGCGCGGGAGCACTGCTTTAAGATGCTGTTCTGTCAGGATTTTTATCCGGCCGAGGAGAAGGAAGCGCAGTTGGAGCAGTATTTTGAGGCGCCTATAGAGGATGAGACGGGAAAGGACGGAGTCGATCGAATCCTGCATCAGGTGGCGCTTGGTGAGGAGGATAAGAAGCAGCTTAAGGAACGGGCCGCGCTTGTGATGGCTCGGATTCCGGAGCTGGATCAGCGGATCGATGCGGTCGCAAAGGGCTGGAGGACCGGGAGGATGGGCCGGGTTGAGCTCACGATTTTGCGCCTGGCCTTGTTTGAGATGAAATTGGACGAGAAGATCCCGGAGAAGGTGGCGATTAACGAGGCTGTCGAGCTGGCGAAAAAGTTCGGCGGCGATGAGGCGCCTGCGTTTGTAAACGGGATTTTGGCAAAACTTGTATAGAGAACCGGGGAAGCTATGGCAGGAGTGTATTCGGTCACACAGGTCAATTCTTATATTAAAAATATGTTTACGCAGGACTTCCTTCTTCGCCGGCTTTCGGTAAAGGGGGAAGTTTCCAACTGCAAATATCACAGCTCGGGCCATATTTACTTTGTTTTAAAGGACAGCGGCGGTACTCTATCGGCGGTTATGTTTGCAAGCCAGAGGCGCGGGCTCGGTTTTCGGCTCTCGGAGGGGCAGCAGGTGGTCGTCGAGGGGACCGTGGATGTCTATGAGCGGGATGGGAAGTATCAGCTCTATGCGGCAAAGATCGAGCTGGCCGGCCGCGGGGCGCTGTATCTGGAATACGAGAGGCGGCTGCGGGAGTTTGAGGAGATGGGCATGTTTGCGGCCCGATATAAACGGCCGATCCCTAAGTATGCGAAGACGGTCGGAGTCGTGACGGCGCCGACGGGGGCGGCTATCCGCGATATCATCAACATCAGCCGGCGCAGAAATCCGTATGTGCAGCTTGTCCTGTTCCCGGCGCTTGTACAGGGGGACGGGGCACCGGAGAGCATCGTCCGGGGGATTCGGGCGCTGGATACGATGGGGCTTGACGTGCTGATCGTGGGCCGCGGGGGAGGCTCGATTGAGGATCTGTGGGCCTTTAACGAGGAGATCGTGGCCCGGGCGATTTTTGCATGCGATACGCCGGTGATCTCGGCCGTGGGCCATGAGACGGATGTGACGATTGCGGATTATGTGGCGGATCTGCGCGCGCCGACGCCGTCGGCAGCCGCGGAGCTGGCCGTGTTTGACTATGTGCGTTTTGAGGCGGATGTGCGGGCAAGGAGGCAGAAGCTTGGACGGGAGATGGGATTTTTCCTGGAAACGTTTAAAAGCCGCCTGCGGCAGGACCGTTTAAAGCTTTCCGTGTATCATCCGCAGCGGCAGATCCGTGAGAAAAGGCAGCGGCTGGCAGGTCTGGAGGAAATGCTCCCCAGACTTCTGGCAGAGCGGACCCAGGAGGAGAAGCGGCGGCTTGAGACAGGCGAGGCGCGTCTGCGGCAGGATATGAAGGAGCGGCTTTCACATGACAGGCAGCGGTTAGCGGTCTTAAGCGAGAGGCTCTGGGGGCTGTCCCCGTTAAAGAAGCTGGCCGGCGGCTTTGGCTTTCTCACGGACGGGGAAGGAAAACGCTTAGAGTCGGTCAGGCAGGCGCCGCCGGGGAGCGCGATCACGGTCCGCGTAAGGGATGGAAGGCTTGTGGCATCGGTGACGGAAAGAGAGGAAAGCGTGATATGGGAGAACGGGCAGGCGCGGCAGGAGACGGCGGCGCAGTGTTAAACAATAAGGAAGCAAACGGGGAGAACGAGCGCCTCGCGGCCCTTTCAATCGAGGAGTCCTTTGCAGAGCTGGATGACTTGATCGACAGGCTGGAGAGCGGCCAGGGGTCGTTGGAGGAGGCGTTCGCCTGCTATGAGCAGGGGATGAAGCTTGTAAAGAGCTGCAATGCCAAGATTGAGAAAATTGAAAAGCAGGTGCTCGTCCTTAGCGGGCCGGAGGGAGAAGAAGATGTCGTCCAGTTTTAAAGAAAGCTTTGCCCGTGCCGTGGCCGAGACGGAGGCAGTCGTTTACGCCTATCTTCCGGCTGAGGAAGGGCATCAGAAGACGATTTTTGAGGCCATGAATTACAGCGTCAGGGCCGGCGGGAAGCGTCTGCGCCCGTTGATGATGCGCGAGGCATACCGCCTGTTTGGCGGGAGAGGAAAGGAGATCGAGCCGTTTATGGCGGCCATCGAGATGATCCACACCTCATCCCTGATCCATGACGACCTTCCCTGTATGGACAACGACGAGCTGAGGCGCGGGAAACCGACCACATGGAAGGCATACGGCTATGACATGGCGGTGCTCGCCGGAGATGCGCTGATGATATATGCCTTTGAGACGGCGGCAAAGGCGCTGGCGCTGGGGGCCGATGCGGGCCGGTTTGGGAGAGCGGTCGGGATCCTCGCAGAAAAGACCGGCATCTATGGCATGATCGGCGGGCAGACGGTGGATGTGGAGCTGACCGGTAAACCGATTTCCAGAGAGAAGCTGGACTTTATTTATCGCCTGAAGACGGGGGCGCTTTTGGAGGCGTCGATGTTAATCGGAGCGGTGCTGGCGGATGCCGGAGAGGACGAGCTTATGAAGACGGAGAAGCTGGCCGCGGATATCGGGCTGGCGTTCCAGATCCGGGATGATATCCTCGATGTGACGAGTACGAGGGAGGCGCTCGGGAAACCGGTTTTAAGCGATGAGAAAAACGAGAAGACGACATACGTGACACTGGAGGGCCTTGAAAAGGCCGAAAGCGACGTGGAGGAGATCTCGAGGCGGGCCGTAAGGCGGCTTGAGGAGCTGCCCGGCGAGAAGGAATTCCTGCGTGGTTTGATCGAGCTGCTGATTTTCAGGGAGAGCTGAGACGGCCAAAGCTTTCCCAAATTTCTCTCATGCAAAGAGAAAGGAGGCGGGAGACGATGCTTCTGGAAAAGATAGAGCGGTCCTCGGACATGAAGAACTTCAGGGAGGAGGAGTATCCGCTGTTAGCGCAGGAGATCCGCCGGTTCCTGATTGAAAAGATCAGCCACACCGGGGGACATCTGGCCTCCAACCTCGGCGTGGTGGAGCTCACGATGGCGCTTCACCTGGCGTTTGACCTGCCGAAGGACAAGATCGTCTGGGATGTGGGGCATCAGGCGTATACACATAAATTACTGAGCGGCCGCAGGGAGGGCTTCGACGAGCTCAGACAGTTCGGTGGCATGAGCGGTTTCCCGAAACGGAAGGAGAGCCCCTATGACGCGTTCGACACGGGGCACAGCTCCACATCCATCTCGGCCGGATTGGGGATCGCACAGGCCAGAGAGCTCATGGGCGGCGATTATTCGGTGATTTCTGTCATCGGCGACGGAGCGCTCACGGGTGGGATGGCTTATGAGGCGCTAAACAACGCGGCGCAGATGAAGAAAAATTTTATCATTGTGCTGAATGACAATGCGATGTCGATCTCCAAGAATGTGGGCGGCATGTCCCGGTATCTGAGCAGTGTCCGCACGGGGGAGAGCTATGCAGAGCTGAAGCGTGGGGTCGACAAGGTCCTTACCTCGATTCCGGTGATCGGAAAAAATTTGTCCTATGCGCTGTATCTGGCCAAAAACGGGATTAAGCAGTTTTTCGTCCCGGGTATGCTGTTTGAGGATATGGGCATCACCTATCTGGGCCCGGTGGACGGCCATAATGTGAAGGAAATGGTCCAGGTCTTTAAGGAGGCGAAGCGGGTTCGGCATGCGGTCCTGGTGCATGTCATCACGAAAAAGGGCAGAGGCTATGCGCCGGCAGAGAAGAATCCGGCGCGTTTCCACGGCGTGGAGCCGTTCGACATCGAAACGGGAAAGCCCTTGAAGGAAAAAATTTATCCGAGCTACACCGACGTGTTTGCAAAGAAGATCTGTGAGCTCGCCGCGAAAAATCCGAAGGTGGTCGCGCTTACGGCGGCCATGCCGGATGGGACAGGTCTCTCGCGGTTTGCAAAGCAGTTTCCGGAGCGCTTTTTTGACGTGGGGATTGCCGAGGCGCACGCGGTCACGTCTGCGGCGGGTATGGCCTCGGCCGGGCTTAAGCCGGTGGTTGCGGTCTACTCGTCGTTTCTGCAGAGAGGCTACGACCAGATCCTGCATGACGTCTGTCTCCAGGAGCTGCCGGTCCTTTTCGCGATCGACCGGGCTGGGCTTGTGGGCAGCGACGGGGAGACCCATCAAGGGATTTTTGATTTGTCTTTTTTGAGCCTGGTTCCGGGCATGAGCATCCTGGCTCCGAAGAATCTCTGGGAGCTGCAGAGTATGCTGGAATTCGGTGTGAAGTTCGAGAGTACGATGGCGATCCGGTATCCGCGGGGCCAGGCGTACAGGGGGCTTAAAGAGTTTGCGGCCCCCATCGAGTACGGGAAGGCGGAGATGCTCTACGAGGAATCCGGGATCGCCCTGTTCGCGCTCGGCAGTATGGTCAGCACGGGCGAGCATGTGCGGGAGAAGCTGAAGGCCCGGGGCCATGCATGTACGCTCGTGAACGCGCGCTTTGTAAAGCCGCTGGATACCGGGATGCTGGATCGGCTCTGCGGAAAGCATTCGCTGATCGTCACGATGGAGGAGAATGTGCTGCGGGGCGGCATGGGGATGTTTGCGGCGCGGTATATCCAGACGCACCATCCAAAGGTCCGCGTGCTGTCCGTGGCGCTGCCGGATGCGTACGTGGAGCACGGAAACGTTACGCTGCTGCGGGAAATGCTGGGAATCGATAGCGATTCGGTGCTGGAGAGGATTCTGAAGGAGACCGCGAACGGTTACGACGATATAAAGGAGCGGCGTGATTTATGAAGGAACGGCTGGACGTACTGCTGGTAAAGAGAGGGCTTTCGGAGTCCCGGGAAAAGGCAAAGGCGGTCATTATGTCCGGGATCGTCTATGTGGACGGGCAGAAGGAGGACAAGGCCGGCTCCCTATTTGGGGAGGGGGCGGCGATCGAGGTGCGCGGCAGCACGCTGCGGTATGTGAGCCGCGGCGGGCTGAAGCTTGAGAAGGCCATGACGCATTTCGGCGTAAGGTCGGCCGGGAAGGTCTGCATGGATGTGGGCGCTTCAACAGGCGGCTTTACGGACTGCATGTTGCAAAACGGAGCCATTCGGGTCTACTCGGTGGATGTAGGGCGAGGCCAGCTTGCCTGGAAGCTGCGAAACGATGCGCGTGTGGTCTGCATGGAAAAGACGAATATCCGGTATGTGACGCCGAAGGACCTGCCGGAGCGGGTGCAGCTTGCATCCATTGATGTCTCGTTTATCTCCCTGACCAAGGTGCTGGGACCGGTGAAGGCCCTGATGGAGGCGGATGGAGAATTGGTATGCCTGATCAAGCCGCAGTTTGAGGCGGGCCGGGAGAAGGTCGGGAAGAAGGGCGTCGTCCGGGACAAGGCCGTCCATCTGGAGGTCATTGAGACGGTGGCCTCTTTTGCGGGAGGCATCGGGCTTGAGGCTCTGCATCTGGAATTTTCCCCGATCAAGGGGCCGGAGGGCAACATCGAATATTTACTGCATCTGAAAAATCATGTGGGTGAGGAGACCTTCGCCAATGACCGGATCGGGGCAAAGGAGACCGTTGACAGAGCGCATGAGGCGCTGGGGAAGACATGAACAATTTTTACATCGTGGTAAATTCGGAGAAGGAAAATACGGAGACGGTCAGAAGGCAGATCGAGGAATACCTGGCTGTCCGGAGAAAGCGCTTCTATTCGTCAGGCGGGAGCTTTGTGAAGGGAGAGAGCCGTGCGGCCTGCAGGGATATACCGCCCGATACGGAGTGCGTGATCACGCTTGGTGGAGACGGGACGCTTCTTTTGACGGCCCGGGCCTTGGCGGGAAGCAATATCCCGATCATCGGGATTAACCTGGGGAATCTCGGTTATCTGACGGAGTTAGGGCGGGACGGAAACATTGAGGAGCTTTTGGATGCACTGATCTGCGGCCGTTACCGGATCCAGGAACGGATGATGCTAAAGGGAATCGTGTACCATGAAGGCCGGCCGATGCATGAAAACATTGCATTGAATGATATTGTGGTGAGCCGCGAGGGGGAGCTCCAAATCCTGCGGTTTGGGATCTACGTAAACGGAAAGCTCCTGAATCAGTACAGCGCCGACGGAATGATCGTCGCGACGCCGACGGGCTCCACGGCCTATAATCTCTCGGCGGGCGGGCCGATCGCACAGCCGGATGGGCAGCTGCTTCTTCTGACGCCGATCTGCCCGCACACGCTGGCGTCGCGGACGATCGTATTTTCGCCGGAAAGCCGGATTAAGATCGAGGTGTCTGAGACAAACAAAGGCCGGCCGACGGCCGTCTTCGACGGAGATACGAAGGTGCCTTTGGAATGCGGTGATTTTATCGAAATCGAACGTTCCGGAATGGTGACAAGGATCATAAAGCTGGATAATAGATCGTTTCTTGATATTTTAAAGCAGAAAATGGCACAGTGACGGTAATGATCCGAACGGGGCTGGACTGCCGAAGATGATGTGCCGCATGGGCAGAAAGGGGTACGGCATGAAGGTTGACAGACACAGCAAGATCGTCGAACTGATCGGGAAATATCAGATCGAGACACAGGAGGAGCTGGCAGAGTATTTAAAGAAGGCCGGCTACCATGTAACACAGGCTACGGTTTCCAGAGATATCCGGGAGCTGAAGCTGACAAAGGTGCAGGCGGACAACGGACGCCAGTATTATTCAGTGATGCATGGAAAAAAGGATTTCAGCGAGAAATACCTGCGGATCTTCCGCGACTGTTTTGTCTCGATGGACATGGCGCAGAATATTCTGGTGATCAAGACCGTCTCCGGTATGGCGATGGCAGTCGCGGAGGCGCTTGACGTGCTTGGGTATCATGAGATCGTCGGCTGCGTGGCGGGGGACAATACGATCATGTGCGCGCTCCGGTCTTCCGATGACACGATCATTCTCATGGACAAGTTGAAAAAGATGATTGCACAATAGGGCGGAAAGGATCGGGGTGATGGTATGCTTCTTGGCCTGCATGTAAAAAATCTGGCGTTGATTGAGAAGGCAGAGATCGAGTTTGCCGAAGGGTTGAATATACTGACGGGAGAAACCGGCGCGGGAAAGTCCATTATCATTGGTTCGGTGGGGCTGGCGCTTGGCGCGAAGGCATCAAAGGACATGATCCGACAGGGGGAGGAGAGCGCGTATATCGAGCTTATCTTTTCAGTGGAGGATGAAAAAAGGGCCGCTCTTAAGGAGCTGGACGTTTTCCCTGACGAGGACGGGATTTTGATCATTTCCAAAAAAATCACACAGACCAGAAGCACGAGCCGCATCAATGACGAGACGGTGACAACGGGGCGGCTTAAGGAGGTCACGGGCCTGCTTTTGGACATTCACGGGCAGCATGAGCACCAGTCCCTTTTGAACAGGCAGAAGCACCTGGATATTCTCGATGCATATGCGAAGGAGGAGACGGAGAAGCTGAAAACCGATGTGGCAGAGGGATACCGGGCATATCTGGCCCTGCAGGAAAAGCTTCGGGGTTATTCCCAGGATGGGGAAAGCAGGAAACGCGAGGCGGACTTCCTTCGTTTTGAGGTGGAGGAAATCGAGAATGCCGGAATCCGGCCCGGCGAGGAGGAGGAGCTTTCTGCAAAGCATAAACGATTTTTACATAGCCAGAAAATTATGGAAAGCATGGCGAATGCCTACCGGGCTGTGGACATTGACGAGATCGGCCGTGCGTTGAGAGAGGTGGAGAGTGTCGTTGCCTATGACGAACGGCTCCGAGATATTGCAGACGGGCTTTCGGACGTAGATAACCTTTTAAGCGATCTAAACCGTGCAATTGCGGATTACATGAATGAAACGGAGTTTAATGAGGAAGAATGCAAAGAGGTTGAGGAACGTCTGGACTTTATCCGCGGGCTGATGGCAAAGTACGGGAATTCGGAGGAAGAAATCCTTTCGCAGCTCAAGGAAAAGAAAAAACGGCTTCTGGAACTTGAAAACTACGACGAGCTGGCAGCACAGGCGAAGGGGGCCTATGCGACGCAGGAGAAACGGCTGAAAGCGCAGTGTGAAAGGCTGTCCAAGATGAGGAAACAGGCGGCCGGTACACTTAAAAAGCGGATCCAGTCAGAGCTTTCGGACTTGAATTTCCTGCATGTGGATTTTCAGATCGAGGTTCGGCCGCTTGCACATTTCACGGCGGCTGGATTGGACGAGGTAGAATTTTTAATTTCCACGAACCCTGGGAGTATTCCGCCAAGACCGCTTGGCGAGGTGGCCTCCGGCGGCGAGCTTTCCCGGATCATGCTGGCGATCAAGACCGTGTTAGCGGATACGGATGAGATTCCGACGCTGATTTTTGACGAGATCGACACAGGGATCAGCGGCCGGACGGCGCAGAAGGTATCCGAGCGCCTTTCCTATATTGCGAAAAAACACCAGGTTTTATGCATTACACATCTTCCGCAGATCGCGGCGATGGCGGATATACATTTTGAAATTAAAAAGGATGTAGAAAAAGGGAAAACCGTGACAAGAATCCACCGTTTGAGCCATGAGGAACAGGTGGAAGAACTGGCAAGACTTCTCGGCGGGGCAGAAATCACAGACACGGTGCGGGAAAATGCAGAAGAAATGAAGCGGCTGGCAGAGGAAAGGAAATCGCCAGCTAAAAACTGACAGGGTCAAAAAAAGAATCGGTCACATACTAGGAGAGGAGCAGAAAAACTGCCCTCTCCTTTTTCCGTATTTGTGAAAAAAATAAGGGAAATCAGGGCAGAATGAATAGAGGTGAGGAGGTTTTTCCGTGACAAGGAAAAGAAAATTTCGCAAAAGCCTGGCTTGGCTGTTCTGGCTTTCCCTTATTCTTATGGCCGGATTCGTCTGGTTCTATGTGACCTATACGGTGCCGGACCGATTGAATCTTGCCGCCAATGAGGAGGAAGTATTTCACTTTTCACTGCCGCCGGGGGTAACGTTAGAGAGCGACAGCGAGGAGGTGGTAGTCGGCAACGGCTCCAATATCCCGAAAGGTGAGGTACGCATCCAGGCAGCCGAGGGCAGCTATTCGCTCGGAATGAAGCTATTCGGCCTGTTTGAAATGAAGGAGATTGAGGTAGCCGTTGTGGATGGCATGTGCGCGGTCCCGTGCGGGCTGCCGGTAGGCATTTATTTAAAGTCCAACGGCGTGATGGTCATCGGAACCGGACAGATCGTCAATGAGGCGGGAAACGTTGTGGAGCCCGCGTTCGGAGTCCTGAAGTCCGGGGATTACATTGAGAAGATCAACGGACAAGGTCTTAAGGACAAGACGGATCTGATTTCCGCAGTCAACGCATGCGGCGGCCGGCCCGTCCGTCTGGAGGTCCGCCGCGGTACGGAGCTCTTAGACCTTGAGCTCTCCCCGGTGCTTGCCGAGGATGGCAGCTACAAGCTCGGGGCGTGGGTCCGCGACGACACACAGGGAATCGGTACGGTGACATATGTGGATCTAAACGGCAGATTCGGCGCCCTGGGCCACGGGATCAGCGACAGCGATACGGGGCAATTGGTAGACATCGAAGAAGGCGAACTCTATGAGACCCAGATCCTAGGAATCGAAAAAGGAGTTTCCGGAAAGCCTGGCGTCATGTCCGGGATCATCTACTACGGCCAGGGAACCCGTTTAGGAGAAGTCACGGCCAACACAGACGAAGGAATCTTCGGAACCGTCAACGAAAAATTCCTTCGCTCCATGAAGTCCGCCGCGATCCCGATCGGTTTTAAACAGGATGTACACAAAGGAACCGCTTATATCCGAAGCGACGTATCAGGGGAGGTGAGAGATTATGAAATCGAGATTCAAAAAGTGGATTACTCGAGTCTTCAAAAAAATAAAGGAATGGTAATCCAGGTTACAGATCCAAAACTCCTAAATCTGACCGGCGGGATTGTACAGGGAATGAGCGGAAGCCCGATCATGCAGGACGGCAAACTGGTCGGAGCCGTAACCCACGTATTTATCCAGGACTCAACGAGAGGGTATGGGATATTTATTGAAAATATGCTCTCGCATTGAGCCGGGCAGCATCTTCCAGAAACAGGCGCACGGGAAAGCTAGCTTTCCCGTGCGCCTGTTTCTGGAAGATGCTATGGGGCGAAAGCCCCCCAACCGATGGTGCGCCTTGCGGCACACCATCGGTTGCCCCAGCAGAGTCCCCCCCTCTTTTCTCCCTTCACACCACACCACAAATACAAAAAAAGTTACATCAAGACACACTTGATTATAACAATATATTTGCCAGTCAAAATTCTCCAAAACAGCCTATATTTTTAAAGAACCAGGATTCTATCATCATTATCATACAAAACCGGCACATGAAATGAGGAGTAATATAGGAAACGTTATTCAATACGCTTTTCTATAAAATTTTATCCCTATCTGGTATCGGTCAAGAAAAACAGAAGCCCCCCTCTTATTCCCTCATCAAAGGCATACCCGTATGCCACGCCTGGCCGACCTTTTCCCCAATCGCATAGTACCCATTCTGGAATTGGTCAAATACAAACGTATTTAACTTTTTCGGATCCACCTTTCCTTTCTCATCCAGGACAGATTCATCTGCAAGAACACCGACGATTTCCCTGATTACATGATGCCCGTAGACCTCCGTACGGTCCTCAACAACCCTGCATTCCAGAGTCAGCGGAAATTCCTCAACGATGGGAGCGTCCACTTTCTCACTCTTTACCGCGGTCAGCCCGGACCGCTCAAACTTATCTGCCATCTTATTCCCCGTCGCGATACCAAAGAAATCCGCCGCCTCAATATGAGGAATATCGGCAATGCTGAGTGTGAATGCCCCTCTCTTTTTTATATTCTCAGATGTCTTATGGTCCTCTCCGATATTAAGAGAAACCATATTTTCTGCACAGATGCCGCCCCACGCCATATTCATCACATCGACAACATCCTGATCCCCGTATGTAGCGATCATCAGCACCGGCATCGGAAACAGATAGGGGTTTACGCCTAAATCCTTCTTCATGAAAATACCCTCCATTTATTTTTTAGATTGACGTCTCTTTGTCCTCCGGCTATAATTATACCAATGAACAGAAAAAACACAAGTACTGTCTATAAAGGGAGGTACTTTCTTAAAAGGAAGTGTAAAGAAACACATGGCTGTATGGAACGCTATATTGAAACTGCCAATTTTTCGGATACCGGCTTCAGCTATGCGATGTCTCTCATCAGCGGGAAGCACAAGATGGTCATTCTCTACTGCCTGATGGAATTTGGGCCTGTCCGCTTTAACTTATTTTGTCCGGATATTCGCCGGAGAAGATGACGCCTGAGGGGCGTGGACGTGATGAAGGATATTCCGGTCTGGTTTCTCTACGAGAGCGAGGTCGAGCTGAGAAAGGACGCAAAAAGCAATTCCCTCGCCGCCGGGTACGCGATCAACAACGCGGGTGGCAGCGCGATCATGACGGAGGTGCCGGGTGTAAACCATGAGACGTTTCGGGCGTTCCCGGAGGGGAAAATGGATACCTACGGCATGATGGACTGGCTGATCTCACAGAGCCGGAAGTGACGAAAAACTGCATAAAAATAAGTTTTCCCATCAGCCCGGACTAATCCCGACCTGTCTTGCATAGACTGTAAAAACAGTTGAAGCAGGAGTAATCCCATGAAGGATTATATCGAGGAGCGAGCGATCCAGATCGCCAATTATATCATTGATGAGAACGCGACCGTGCGGCAGACGGCGAGGAAGTTTGGCATCAGTAAGTCGACGGTACATAAGGACGTCACGGATCGCCTTGTCCACATCAATCCCAATCTGGCGGCGCAGGCGAGAGTGGTGCTTGACATCAACAAGGCGGAGCGCCACATCCGCGGGGGTCTGGCCACAAAGGAGAAGTATGAACACCGGCTGCAGGCGTGCAGCAGGGAGGAGGTCTCGTGATGTAGAAAAGGGGGATCTGTCGGGAACGGAAAAATAGATAAGCTTTTGAGAGGTATCGCCAACCGGCATGATGCCTCTTTTTTATGAGGCATGCATTTGCCGCGGGCAGCGGCTCGTCGGGGGTTGACCTGGGCCGGGTTTCATGCTACAGTAGACGAAACTGGAATTTTGAAAAAAGGAGCAGAGAATCATGACGTTTACCTATCCAGCGGTATTTACGCCGCATGAGCATGATAGAGGCTATCACGCCGTATTTCCGGATTTGGAGTGCTGCGAGGCGGATGGACCAGATCTGGAGGATGCGGTGGAAAATGCGCGGGACGCGGCGCTGAATTGGATTACGGTGGAACTCGATGAATATGAGGGGGATCTACCGTTTTCCTCACATGTGGAGGATATTAAGGTCACGGAGGGGCAGCTTGTGAAGCTGATATCGGTTAAGGTGAAGCTGCTTCCTGACAGTGATTGATGGGGGTCCGCAAAGGCGTACAGGGGCGGCCTGTCCGAGGAGCCCGGCCGCCCCTGCACGCCTTTGCTGCTTTTTTGGCAGGCTTGAAAGAAGGGAAAAGGAAAAAGATACATAAAGTGGGGGGCGCCTCAATAGAATGGTAGTAACCAATTCGGAGGGAGCCTTTCTTGTTTATGTTGAAAAAATTTAAAAGGCCCAGCAGGCGGCTGTTTACGGCGCTTGGCGTTGTTATGGTGCTTGTGGCCGGCTGTATCGGGTTTACGGGCTGTAAGGCGGATGTGGAGGAAAATACGAGGCTTGAGGATCTGGAATTTACGGTGGCGGCAGAAAACGAGGTTCCGGCGCAGCTTAAGGAACTGATTTCCCAGAAACGGGAGAAGGCGTTCAAGCTTACATATGCGGATGGTCAGGATATGTACATCGTTATCGGAGAGGGGCCGCAGAAGGGCGGCGGCTATAGTGTGGCAGTCCGGGAACTCTATCTGACGGAGAACTCGGTCGTAATACGGACGGAGCTCATGGGACCGGAGAAGGGAGAGACGCCGGGGAGCGATCTTTCGTACCCGGTGCTGATCGTAAAGACGCAGTACCGTGAGGAGCCGGTGGTGTTCCAGTAAAATAATGCTTTACTTTTGACGGGATTTCTGTTAAAATACAAAAAATTCTTAGACGATTATGAGTCAGGAGAGAGAGTATGTACCGGGAAATGATGAGGGTTGCAGGCTTGAACGATGGATATGAGAATGCGCCGTTACTCTGTAAGGGCCTTTGTCTGTGTACCTGTCTGTGTTGTTGTTTGCATGGATTCCCGGGAAAGACGAAGCGCCGGTAAGTACGGATAGCGGACGGAGCTGACAGAGGGCTGTCTGGACATTCGCCTGTCTTTAGATGGGAAACCACAAGGCATGTGACGGTTCAGGGCCCTCTTTTTGTCTTAAACAGATTTCAAACGGCTTTTTCCTTCAGAAAAGAAGGAACCGAATCGGACATGCGTGGATATAGTATCGTAAGCGACAAAATGAGTTGTCGTTTACGATCCCCCTACGGGGGAAGCGCACGATTTTGCAAGGGTAAATGCTGCGTTTCACGCAGCGCAAAATCAGCGCAGCGAACGCCAAAAACAGAAATTTTTGTCGTTCACCATAATCATATATAGACCGAACGAGGAGGGGAAAAGCTATGTTGTTAAAAGAGATCCGAGAGGACATCCACGCGGTAAAGGAACGGGATCCGGCAGCGAGAAGTACGCTCGAGGTGCTGCTTCTCTACCAGGGAGTGCACGCCTTGATCTGGCATCGGATCGCGCACTGGTTTTGGCTGCACAGGTTTTATTTTATCGGCCGCCTGCTCTCGCAGATTGCCCGGTTTTTTACGCTGATCGAAATCCATCCGGGCGCGAGGCTGGGGAGAGGAATCCTGATTGACCATGGCTGCGGCGTTGTAATCGGAGAAACGGCTGAGGTCGGCGACAACTGTACGATTTACCAGGGCGTGACGCTGGGGGGAGTCGGCACCAGGAAGGGAAAACGCCATCCGACGATCGGAAATAACGTGATGATCGGCGCCGGCGCGAAGATTTTGGGCGCCTTTGAGGTCGGCGACAACTGTCAGATCGCAGCCAACGCGGTGCTCTTAAAGCCGCTCGAGGAGAACAGTACGGCAGTGGGGATTCCGGCCAGACAGGTAAAAAAGGATGGGCATCCGGTGCAAAGCGGCGAGGCACCTGTCGATATGGAACATTTCTGCCGCATGGAGGAGACGATTCATGCACTGGCTGCGAGAATCGAGATACTGGAACGAGCAGGCAAAAAGGATTAGAAAAACAGATTTGGAATAATTACAGGAACGCCGTCATAAGTTTTCGTAAAGCGAGCAGCTTTGGAAAGGTTTGGTGGCGTTTTTATGATGGAGCTGGTAAAAAAGCATATACATATGAACCGGCGCAAGGGAAATGTGACGTCCCAGATGACGCTGGATGACGATTTTAATGTGCCGGATTCGATGGATGACGTGGAGGAACTGATTTTAGACAGCGGCGAAATTCAGATAGAATCGGCAAAAAATCAGGGCGAAAAGGTGGCGGTGAAAGGAAAACTCGTGTTCCGGGTCCTGTACAGGCGTCCGGGCGGACAGCTAACGACTCTGGCGGGCAGCCTGCCGTTTGAAGAAAACGTGAATATGCCTGGACTTGCGGATTCGGATTATGTCCAGGCCGGCGCGGAGCTTGACGATCTTACGATCGGCATGATTCACTCGAGAAAGCTGAACGTGAAGGCGCTCATGACGCTGAAGATCCAGGCGGATGCCATCTATGACGCGGAAGCCGCGGCCGACGTGAACTTTGACGGGAATGTGGAGGTCAGAAAGAGAGATATCACGGTGGCGGCCATCGCGGTGCGCAGGAAAGACACGTTCCGCGTCAAGGAGGTGCTCACGCTCTCAGCCAACAAGCCGGACATCGACACGCTTTTGTGGCAGGATATACGGCTGCGCGGCGTCAGCACAAAGCCGCTGGACGGGAAGGTACATATTGACGGCGATTTGATGGTATTTGCGATCTATACGGGGGAGGACGGGCAGATGCCGGTCCAGTGCATCGAGGAGACGATCCCGTTTTCCGGTGATGTGGAGTTGGAGGAAGCGGTCGAGGAAATGATCCCGTTCATCACCGTGCGGCTGATCCATAAGGAGCTCGAGGTGCATCCGGATTCCGACGGGGAGATGCGCGAGCTTGCCGTGGACGCGGTCATGGAGCTCGATATGCGGCTGTACGAGGAGCAGCAGGTCGAGATCCTAAGCGACCTGTATGCGCTGGACCGGGAGGCGGTGCCGGATACCGGAGAGGCATGCTTTGACCAGATCACGGCCAGAAACACATTAAAAACCAAGCTGCAGGAGAAGGTGAGCCTGCCGGGCAGACAACGGATCCTTCAGATCTGCCACAGCGACGGGGATGTCAAGATCGACGAGGTGCAGGTGAAGGAGGATGGGCTGCATATCGACGGCGTTTTAGAGGCAAGGATCCTGTACCTGACCGCAGACGACTCGTCCCCGGTGGGGGCCTCGACCCAGATGCTGCCGTTTCATGTGGTCGCCGAAGCGGCAGGGCTTACGGATAGCAGCGTCTGGCAGATGGAGCCGGGACTCGAGCAGCTCTCGGCGGTCATGTTAGGCGGTGACGGCGTGGAGGTCAAGGCCATCGTCACGATCGACATCCTCATGCTGCAGCCGGTCTGCGAGCAGGTGATCCTGGATGTACGTGAGGAGGAGGTGGATGTCGAGCGGCTTAAAAAGATGCCGGGGATCGTGGGCTACATCGTGCAGGAGGGGGATTCCTTGTGGACGCTGGCGCGCAGATTCCATACGAGCGTAGACGCGATCATGGAGGCAAACCATCTGGCAGACGACAGAATTCACGTGGGAGATAAGCTGATCCTTGTCAAAGAGGTGCGGGAGAGAGCATAGGATCGTTGGCTTTCGGCGGATATTTTAAATTTTCCAGATTTTTTTGAAATATATGTGGGAATGAGTAGTTGCATTTCGGGCAAAATACCATATAATAGAGTATAGGCCGATAACAGTTCAGACAGGGACGCCTGCCTGAACTGTTGCATAAGCCAAGGCAGCAAGGCAACAATGCATCCGGCCGGTGCTTTATCATAGATCCGGGATGTCCCCTGTCGGAGATGCCGGGACGGTAATGGGGTTCCCAGGGGCGTCCGTTACCGTTACATAGACGAAGGACGGAAGAAGCATGCATTACACGTATCTGCTGGAGTGCGCAGATCAGACATTCTACTGCGGCTGGACCAATGATCTTAGAAAGCGTATTACGGCCCATAACGCGGGATGCGGGGCGAAATATACAAGATCCAGGCGGCCGGTACGGCTCGTCTACTATGAGACATTTTCGACGAAGTCGGAGGCGATGAGACGGGAGGCGGCCATCAAGAGACTGAAACGAAAGGAAAAGGAAGCGCTGATTGAGGGACAAAAGGAGAAAGGAAGCAATGGACAAGCATAGGAAACGATGGAATCTGCACAGCTTCGGGAGGCAGCTCTTTTCATGGGTGCTCATATGGTCAATATGGTTTTCCATGACAGCCTACGCAAAGCCGGACTGGCCCGCGGATACGGGAATCCAGGCCGAGGCCGGTATTGTCATGGATCTGGACTCCGGAGCGGTCCTTTTGGGACAGAACAGCCACGTAGAGTACCCGCCGGCCAGCATCACGAAGCTTTTGACGGCCCTCATTGTGGCCGAGCATGCCGACCTGACCGAGACGGTGACGTTTTCCGAGACGGCCATCAACAACGTGGAATCGGACAGCGGAAATAAATTCGGCTTCGTCGTGGGAGATACGTTAAGTGTGGAGGACTGTCTGTATGCGCTGCTTCTGCAGTCGGTGAACCAGTCGGCGAATGCGCTGGCCGAGCATGTGGCAGGGAGTATCCCGGCGTTTGTGGATATGATGAACGAAAAGGTTGCAGAGCTGGGGCTTTCGGAGAGTCATTTTGAGAATCCGTCCGGGCTTAACGGTGATACCCATTACGTATCGGCCTATGATATGGCAAAGATCGCCCAGGCAGCGTTTGACAATGAGACGGTGCTCATGGTCAGCTCGGCGGTTTCCCGCACGCTTGGCCCGATTTCGAGCTATCCGGAGGGCTTTACAATCAGCAACGAACACAGGCTGGTAAGCACACAGGATGCGGCGAGCGAGTATTACTATCCGCCGGCCAAGGCCGGAAAAACGGGGTATTTGCTGAGAGCCGGCAATACGCTTGTCACCTATGCGGAGCAGGACGGAAGACGGTTGGTTTCCGTGATCTTAAAGGGCAGCCGGCCGCAGTATTTTCTGGACGGCAAAACGCTTTTGGAGTTTGGATTTTCGCGGTTTAAAAATGTAGACATTGCAGAAAACGAGACGCGCTATGTGACCGGGGAGGAGCAGACAGAGCTCTTTGGCGTCACCTGTGTGCCGTCGGAGCTGATGGTCGAGCCGGGCCGTGTACTCACACTGCCAAAGGACGCGGAATTTGCCGATGCGGAGGTTTCTCTGGCGGCCCTGCCGGATAATTATCCGATCGGTTCGGTAGCGCTTCTTACATATACCTACAACGAGAGGGAGATCGGATCCGCCTATCTCGTAAAAAAAGCCGAGTATACGGGAGAAATGCTTCATCCGGCCCCGGTCCGGAAGAAAAGCGCGGCGCAGGACACGGATGCAGAGGAAAGCAGCGCCCGGGCGGACGGAGAACAGGAGAGCGGCGCAGGTCCGGCTGCTTCCGATGAGGAGACAAAGGAAGCCGTGCCGGCCGGAGGAGCGGGGAAGGCCTATGACATGTGGTTAATAGGCGCGGTCGCCGCCGGAGCCGCCGCCGTTTTGGGCGCCGCCGGGATCCTTTTCCTTGTCCTTTATAAAAGAAAGAAGGAGGCCGAGGCGGCAGCCCTGCGCAGAGAACGCCGCAGACAGCGTCTCATGGAGGCCGGGGCCGAGGTCGAGGCGGAATTCAACCGCCTGATGGAAGAAAAACGAAACCGGGATGGCGGCCGGGGCCGACGCCATTAGGAAACGGCCACGTAGCCGTACATCATCACGTAATGACAGAAGCTTCCTCCCATGACGAACAGATGGAAGATCTCATGGGAGCCGAAGCTTTTGTGTTTTGCATTAAAAATAGGAAGCTTCAGGGCGTAGATCACGCCGCCGATCGTATAAATCACGCCGCCTGCCAGAAGCCATGCGAAGGCAGCCGGGGTCAGAGCGGAGAGAATCTGCCGGAAGGCGGTGATACACACCCAGCCCATCGCGATATAAAAACAGGAAGAAAACCACTTGGGGCAGGTAATCCAGAGCGCGTTTATGAGGATTCCCATAGCGGCGATTCCCCAGACAAGAGCCAGAAGCCGATAGCCGGCCGGATTGCCGAGGACGATCAGGCAGACCGGCGTATAGGTCCCGGCGATCAGGACAAAAATCATCATGTGATCGAGCTTTTTTAAAAGTTTGTTGACCCTTTCGGAGACGTCAAAGGTGTGGTATACGGTACTGGCGGCGTATAAGAGGGTCATACTGACGATGAAGACGGCGATCGCGGTGATATGGAGCCGCCCGGGGCTTGCTGCCGCCCGTATGAGAAGGGGGGCAGAGGCGAGAATCGTGAGGACCATGGCGATCAAATGGGTCAATGCGCTGCCGGGATCTTTTACTTTTAGTTTCATACACTCACTCCAATCTATTTGCAAACGACATTATATAGTTTTAAAAACTATATATAATATTTTTATATACTATACCACTTTGCGTAATAAAATGCAAGGGATTTTTTTGTAAAGGAGCATGCGGCATGCCGGATATATTATATGAAGATACGGAGCTGATTGTTGCGGTGAAGCCGGCCGGCCTGGAGGCACAGGCGGCAAGACGGTTTGCGCCGGATATGGTCAGTGCGCTTAAAACACATATGGTTATCAACAAAATGTCCACCTCGGGTAAAGAACCATATGTGGCGGTTATCCACCGTTTGGACAGGCCGGTTTCGGGCATTATGGTATATGGAAAGACCAAAGCGGCCGCAGCGGCGTTAAGTTCACAGCTTCAGAGGCAGGAGATGAAAAAGAGCTATGAGGCAGTGGTTTGCGGAAAACCTGTGAATCATGTGGATAACTATGTGGATTACCTTTTAAAGGATGGGGATAAAAATATTTCCCGGGTTGTGGAAAAGGGGACGAAGGGGGCAAAGCGTGCGGAGCTTTCCCTTGAATGTATAAAGTGCTGTCAAATTGAGGGCAGAGAACTCTGTCTTTTAAAGATCCGTTTAAAGACAGGGCGCCATCACCAGATCCGTGTGCAGCTTGCGGCGCATGGGCTCCCGCTTTATGGAGACGGGAGATATTACCCGGAAGCGTTTTCAAGTGAACAGCCCGCGCTTTGTGCCTGTTCGCTTGCGTTTTCTCATCCGAGAACAAACCGGAAGATGGAATTTTCGATTCGGCCTTCGGGTGGTATTTTTGAAAAGATTTACCAGTACGAATAAGAGAAGTCATTCGGCGAATACTATGAGATGTACAAAAGAAGTACAAATCAGAAAACGGGTGATTCCATGGTAAGGCCGGATAAAAAACTGAAGAAAATTCTTTTATTATTGGGGATTACGGGTGCAGTCTACGGAAGTTTCAAGTATCTTCTCCCACTCGTAGTTCCCTTTTTGCTCGCATATGCGACGGCACTCTGCCTGCGGCCTTCGGTCCGTTTTTTTGAATACCGAATCCGGATCTCGTTTCGGGGAAAGAGGCATCGCCTGCCTGCCGTGTTTATCGGCGGGATCGAGCTCATACTTTTGTATTTGATCCTGCTGGGGCTTTTGTATGTTGGCGGCCGTCTGCTCATTTCCCAGCTTGGTCTTTTATCTGCGAGGCTTCCGCAGTGGCTTTCGCAGGCAGACATGTGGCTCACGAGGCTTTGTCAAAGCGCGGAGGAGCTGCTTGGACTAAAAGGCGGATATCTTGTGGAGCTGGCCAGGGAAATGACGGAGAGTCTGGGAGCGGCTCTTAGACGATCTACGATGCCGGCGTTAATGAATAATTCGATGACAGCCTTTCACTTTTTAGCCGAGGCAGTTGTATTTTCTGTGATCTATTTCGTAGCGGTGCTTCTCTCCCTGCAGGAGATGGAGGAGCTCTGCGAACGGCGCAGCCGCTCGGTTTTTCACAGAGAATTATCCCTTGTTGGCCGGCGCCTGGTAACGGTGGGAAACGCATGGCTGAAAAGCCAGCTTGTTATCATGCTTATGACGACTTTCTTGTGTATTCTGGGCCTGTTTTTGATCGGAAATCCGTATTCGGTGCTTTTGGGGATCGGGATCGGCCTTTTGGATGCGCTTCCGATATTCGGAACCGGGACGGTTTTACTCCCTTGGGGGATTTTTTCGCTCGTCCAGAGGCGGTGGCGGCATGGAGTCGTGATCCTGGGACTTTATATCGTCTGCTATTTTTTAAGGCAGCTTATGGAGGCGAAAATTATGGGGAACCAGGTAGGGCTTTCGGCACTGGAATCGCTTCTGTCGATGTATGTCGGATTCAAGCTGTTTGGGATCATAGGCTTTCTTCTGGGGCCGATCGGCTTTTTGATTATTGAGGATCTGCTTTCGATCTATGGGGAGCAGAACGGGATGCCATGTTAAAATTCTGTAAAATATCAGGGCGGCTCCTTGTGCCGGGCCGCGGCTGTATGGTACAATGGCACTCATATTTTGCAGAGGAGGAGTTTGGATGAAAAAAATGCGTAGGCTTTCTTTTAAGCTGCCCGCGGAGCTTCGCATGGAGCCGGCGGCCGCCGCAAGGAATTTTCTGATGCTTACAGCCGCAGGGATCGTGAATGCGGTTGGTGTGACAATGTTTCTGGCCCCTGTGGCCCTGTATGACAGCGGTGTTTCCGGAACGGCAATGTTACTTGGGCAGCTGACCCCGGAGGCATTTTCTTTGTCTGTATTTTTGATTCTTTTAAACATACCACTGTTTTTGTTCGGTCTGAAAAGGCAGGGGCCCCTGTTTACCTTGAGCTCGATCTATGCAGTTTTTGTCTATTCGCTGGTTTCCTATCTGATTACATACGTCCTGCCGATCGACGTGCGTTTCGCCTCGCCCCTGGCGGAGCAGGATCTGTTTCTGTGTGCGATTTTCGGCGGCATGATCTCCGGGACCGGGAGCGGCCTGGCGATTCGTTTTGGCGGTGCGATGGATGGCATGGAGGTGCTGGGAGTGATTTTTGCCAAACGCCTGGGGCTTACCATCGGCACATTCGTCATGGTTTATAACGTGCTCTTATATATTCTCATCGGCTGCATTAAAAGCAGCTGGATTCTGCCCCTGTACTCCATCGTCACCTATGCGGCGGCGCAGAAAACCGTGGATTTTATCGTTGAGGGCCTGGATAAGGCCAAGGGCGCGATCATCGTGACCGCCCATCCGAAGGAGGTCTGTACGGCTTTATCCAAGGAATTTGGCAGCGGCATTACCATGCTGGATGCGAGAGGCTTTTTCTCAAAGGAGGAGCGGACGATGATTTATTTCGTCGTGAACCGTTTTCAGATCGGGCGGATGAGAAATCTTGTGTACGCGAACGACCGGCAGGCGTTCGTCTCGATCATGGAGATCTCGGATGTGTTTGGGAGTAATGTGAAGCAGAGATGACGAAAGAAGAAGGGGAGAGATACCTATGCGCTTGGAGCAGCTGAGATATATTATAGAAATCGCAGATACCGGCTCGTTCACATCGGCCAGTGAACGGCTCTTTATTGCCCAGCCCAGTCTGAGCCAGGCGGTAGCGTCACTGGAAAAGGAATTGAATGTCACGCTGTTTACCAGGTACCGGACCGGTGCGGTTCCCACGCAGATCGGACTACAGATTATCGCCCATGCCAGAGACGTCATGCGTGGAATCGGAGAAATCGAAAAGCTGACGGCCAGTGACTGCTCAAAAATCAGTACCCGGATCACCATCGGGGTGATTCCGACTCTCAGCGCATACCTGCTTCCGCAGGTCATCGAATCCTATCGTGAAAAATTCCCGAATGTGGCGATACGGATCCGGGAACAGGGGACGGAAAAGATCCTGAGAGACTGCCAGACAAGAGAAATCAACATTGGGCTGATCAGTGTACATGGAAAACGTTCTTTGAATGATGAGGAATTTCATTTTCAGCACCTTGTGGATGGGAGGCTCATGGCGTACGTGGGCGCGCGGTGTTCCTTGGCGAATCGAAAAAAGATAACTTTCCGAGAGCTCCTGCCATTCCAGCTGTTTCTATACGGGGACGAGTTCTCACTCCACCGTTACTGCCTGGAGCAGATCAGCCAGTACGGAAGGCCCAATATCATATCGACGACACATAATCCGGAGTCGATCAAACGGTTTGTCATGCAGTCGGAGGCGGTGGGATTCGGACCGGATCTTTCCCTTTTGAATGATATTTATGTAAAGGCAGGCGCGATCTTTCCGTTGGAAATTACAGACGCATCGGAGATCCATTTCGGAATTTTGACGAATCGAAAAAGAAAACCGGATGTGGCTGTTGATGCGTTCATTAAAAAAATTCTTTCCTACGGACACAGATTATAAACCGGGATGTTCTTTCAATAAAGCCATAGGCAATGCCTATGGCTTTATTGAAATTCCATATTTTACAATCCGTTTTCAGTCCGATACAATAAAATAGAATCGAAAACCGAAAGAAAGAGAGGATGAAAATGGCAAGAAATCACTGGACAATTCTCGGCGAACTGGATCCGGAGCTGAATGACAAGATTTCGGCATGGAGAACGCAGCTTGTGAATGATAACGAGAAGCTGCAGCGAAAATATCGCGAGCTGATCAATGTGGCAATGGCATGTATCTTAAAGCAGGAGCCGGTAATTCTGGCACATGCGAAGCTTGCATACCAGAACGGGGCTACAAAAGCAGAAATTCTTGCGACAGTAGAGCAGGTTCTTACCATGGGCGGATTTCCGTCATTCCGATGCGCCATGCTTACCCTGGATGAATTTTTCCATGAGGAGGCATGAGATGAGGCAGCTGATCGTTCGGCCAGAGCTGTATCAGTTTGATACGGCCAGACAGTTTGCAGAAGCCTTCGAGCTGGGCGAAGGGGACCTCGTTATTACCAATGAATTTGTTTACGAGCCGTTTTTTGGAGCGCTTGGCCTTTCGTGCGATGTCCTTTATCAGGAAAAATACGGCCGGGGTGAACCCAACGATGAGATGGTTGAAGCCATGATCGCAGATGTACAGCGAATGAAAGAGCATAGGCGTGTGATCGGGATTGGCGGCGGAACCGTTCTTGACATTTCCAAAATCTTTGCGCTTAAGTACCTCTGTCCGGTTGAAAGGCTTTTTGACAGAGAGCCGCCGATTGAAAAGAGCAGGCGGCTGGTTCTGGTTCCTACTACCTGTGGAACAGGCTCAGAGGTAACAAACATCGCGATCCTGGCATTTTTAAAGAGAAACACAAAGTTTGGACTGGCGGATGATACCATGTACGCCGACCAGGCTGTACTGATTCCGGAATTTTTGGAAAACCTTCCGTATCCGGTCTTTGCGGCCAGCTCCATTGACGCGCTGGTTCATGCGGTAGAGTCCAGCCTTTCTCCAAATGCCACGCCGTACACGAAGCTGTTCGGATATAAGGCGATGGAGATGATTTTGAAGGGATACCGGGAAATGACCGATAAGGGACCGGAAGCAAGGCTCCCTCTGCTGCGTGATTTCCTGATCGCATCAAACTTTGCAGGCCTCGCATTCGGAACGGCAGGCTGTGGTGCAGTCCATGCCATGAGCTATCCGCTGGGGGGAACGTTCCATGTGCCCCACGGAGAATCCAATTATGCGGTCTTTAAAGGGGTTATCGACCATTATCTGGAAAGGAAACCGGATGGAGAGATTGCCGCACTGGCAGAATGGATCGGTTCCGTTCTGGACTGTAATGCAGAGAAGGCATATGAGGCTATGTTTGAGCTCCTTGACCGGATTCTTACAAGAAAGACGTTAAAGGAATACGGCGTTCATGAAGAAATGCTGGAAAGCTGGACCAATGAGGTTATGAACGGCCAGCAGAGACTGATGCGAAACAGTTTTGTACCCCTGGACGCAGAGCAGGTTCTGAAAATTTATCATAAGCTATATGAGTAAGAAGGGGACCGCGATGCAAAAAAGAGAAAGCCGTATGGGAGAAAAGAAATGCTGCCGGAAGAAAAGAAAAAATGGATAGAAGAATTTAAAAAGTATCCGACAGGGAATGTGTCGGATGCAATGGACAAGCTGGGTATCCGGCGCGGCGCGGTTTTGGGCGTCCATCCGCTGGAGCAGAAGCAGCCGAAGGCTGCAGGGTTCGCCCTGACGGTCAGGCAGGTATACAGAAGGACGGCATATGACGGAACGAATCAGGCATGCCAGGCCCAAATCATTGATACAAAGACCGCAGAGGGCGACCTCCTGGTTATTGACATGTCCGGAATCATGAATGTCAGCACCGGAGGCGCATTGCTGGCGCTCCGCGCAAGGATGCGCGGAGTAATGGGGGAACTGACGAATGGCTGTGTCAGGGACGCGGATGAAATCGCCGCCCTGGAATTTCCGGTCTATTGTGCGGGAACGATACCGGTAAAGAGCGCCATGGACATTGAAACAGTCGGCGTGAATATTCCGGTTATGATCGGAGGAGTACAGATCTGTCCCGGCGATCTGATCCTTATGGATCGGACAGGGGTCGTCTGTGTGCCGGGAGAGAGGCTGGCGGAGATTCTGGAAGAAACGGAGAGAATCTGCGCCAGAGAAGAAAAAATGGATGAGCTGATCCGTCAGGGCCATTCGATTGTGGAAGCGAGAGGACTGAACGGATCGTCAAAGAAATGAAATACCTGTTACAAACAATTTAAGGAGGAAGGAATCATGTTATTGGAAGCAGCCAACCCGGGATTTTTTGATTTAGTTGACGAAAACGCAGTTCTTGAAGCGGTTTCCGTAGGCCACAGGGTAACAGAGGGCATTATCTGGTGGCCGCAGAAGGAATGCCTGATTTTCTCGGATATGGGAGTCGGTAAGGTCTATAAGTGGGATCCAAAGACCTTCGAGACGACCGCAATCAAGTTTCCAAGCAATATTTCCAACGGGAATTTTATTGACACAGAGGGACGTATCGTGACCTGTGAGCATGCAACCAGCTCCGTTACCCGTATGGAGCCGGATGGACGTTATATGAAGACGCTGGCATCCCACTACGACGGAAAACAGCTGAACAGCCCGAATGATATAATCGTGGATTCCAGAGGCCGTATATGGTTCACGGATCCGCTTTATGGACGGACCAGCCCGGTGGCGGGAATCAAACGTGAGGCGGAAATGGGCTTCCAGGGAGTCTATTGTATCAACACGGACGGAAGCCTGATTCTGGCGCGGAAGGATTTTGAACAGCCGAACGGACTCTGTATGGAAATCGGAGAACAGACCATGCTGGTAAATGATACGCCAAGGCAGGAAATCCGGCGGTTCAAGGTGGAGGAGGATTGTACCCTGAGCGGAGGCGAAACGGTCTGCAAGGTTGGCGGGCGCCCGGACGGGACGAAGATCGACAAGGACGGGAATATCTGGACCACCGCTTCCGGGGATATGCAGGTATTCGATAAAAACGGCTTGCTGCTCGGGACGATTCATGTTCCGGGACAGTGCCGCAACTTCTGCTTTGGCGGAGCAGACAGATCGGAGCTGTATTTCGCATGCGAAACCATCTGGCGTCTTAAGACGAAGACACAGGGCGCGAAATTCTTTGTGTAAAAGCGTGTAACCGTGCGAGTACGGAACCGTTATAAAATATTTTGAATTGGGGGAAAACAATCATGAAGCGATTTTTGGCAGTTATGCTGGTATCGGCGGTTCTTTTGACGGCCTGCGGCAATTCTTCAAAGCCAGACGGCGGCGCAGGCGCGGCAGGCAGTACCCAGGCGCAGCAGCCGGCCACAGAAGCCGCTGCCTCCGGGGGAAAGAAAAACAAGTATACGATGCTGACTGGTTCATCCGGCGCCCAGTATTTTACATTTGGAACGGCAATGGCAAACGAGATCAACAATAAGTCTGAGAAGATTCATGTAACAGCCCTGACAGCCAACGGTGTATCCGAAGTGATCAATATGGTACAGACGAACGAGGCTGACTTTGGGTTCATCACCTATGACACGGGATATATGGCGGCAACCAATCAGCGTGAATATGAAAACGGCGCGAAATATGATAACATCCGCGTTGCCATGCTGGGCCATACCGGTGTAAAGACCATTGTCGTATGGGCGGATTCTCCTTACCAGACGATTGCGGATTTAAAAGGAGCCAAGCTTGCAACCGCTTCCGGTACCTCCGCACATGCCCTGGACTCCGCCGCGTATGGCGCATGGGGCGTGGAAATCCCGGACAATGTTACGACAATGGGCTACGGAGAGATGGCCCAGGCGATCAAGGATGGAGTGATTGATGTGGTGAATGCGCATGGTCCGAATCCCTCCTCCTATATTATGGAAATGATCAGCGCGAAGCCGATCCGCATTCTTGGGCAGACGGAAGAAACGCTGGCAACGATCCTGGATGCCCATCCGGAATGGATCCGGGCGGTGATCCCGGCGGGAACGTATGAAGGAGTGGATGAGGATGTTCTTTCCTTCGGTAATTTCAGCTGCATTATCTGCCGCAGGGACCTTCCGGATGAGGATGTGGCGGAATTTCTGGACATCGTGTTCGGGATGGATCTGACAACCCTTTACGCATATGGAGACAGCTGGGGATATAACAACAACAATTATGATGCGGCATACCGCAATCAGGATGCGTTCCCGTTCCACCCCGGTGCAGAGAGCTGGCTTACAGAGAAGGGACTGATCAAGAAATAATAAAAAAGTGCTGCCTCCTTCGCTTATGAATGAGCGCAGCATTTTTTAAACAGCAGGGGGTTATTCTCAGGAGGAGGTCTGTTTTGAAAGAAACAAATTCGGAAAAGACAAGGATTGCCCAGGCAGTCTTAAATATCCTGGCGGTACTTTTGTCTCTCTATTCTATCACATATGCATTTTTCGGATATGATTTGCTGACCGGAAGGAGCAGGCACCTGATGCTGGCTCTCCCGATCTGTTTCCTCACAAAAGGGATTCTTCAGGAAAAGAAAGGACAGAAAATCCGAACAGTAGGGTACATTCTGCTCGGCGTGCTTGTAGCGGGAGCGATGCTTTATATTGATATAAATTCCACACCGCTGTCCAGAGACAGGCTTGGCATGTACATGCAGGCGGATTATATAGCGGGTCTGATTTTGATCGTTGCCGTCCTGGCCGCCACCTGGCTGGAGTATGGCGCCGCGCTGACTTGTGTGGTGGGGGTATTCCTGGTTTATCTGGTGCTCGGAGAGCATCTTCCTCAGGGGATCGGACATCCCCCGCTGTCCTTTAAGCGCATGATCAGTACGCTGGGGCTCTATACAGAAGGAATCATGGGGACCGCTTTGGGAGCAATTGTATCCACGGTAGGCGCCGTACTTGTATTTGCGGGATTTCTGGAAATCTCCGGCGCCTCCAAGGTATTTATGGATCTTACGATTCTTTTATTTGGAAGATTTACAGGAGGAGCCGCCAAAATCGCGGTGGTGTCCAGCTCGCTTTTTGGAACGATTTCCGGAAGTGCCGCGGCCAACGTGGCAGGAACCGGCATCATTACGATCCCGCTTATGAAAAAGACCGGATTTGAACCACATTATGCGGGTGCAGTGGAAGCCACGGCGTCTTCCGGAGGACAGATCATGCCGCCGATCATGGGAGCGGCCGCCTTTATCATCGCGGAAATGCTGAGCAAGCCGTATTTTGAGGTCATGAAGGCAGCAATCATTCCGGCCGCCGTGTTTTATCTTTCCATTTTCATTTCCGTGGATTTGTACAGCCGGAGGAGGGGAATCAAGGGAGTGGATCAGGATCCCGATCTTCCGGCGTTGAACGAATTGCTGTTAAAAAGCGGATATCTGCTTTTACCGATCGTTCTGTTGTTTTTGCTGGTCGCTGTGTTTAACAAGTCGGCTCAATGGGCGTCCTTTGTCAGTACGCTAGCGATTGTTGCACTTTCCTGGCTGAGAAGGGATACGAGGATTACTCCCAGGAAGATGGTGGATGCGCTTGTTTTCAGCGGTAAGTCCATCGTCCCGATCTCGGTTGTGTGCGCGGCGGCGGGCATGATCGTAGGAATTTTTAATGCGACCGGGCTGGGTATCACGCTCTCCTCGTATATTGTAAATATGGCGGGGGACAGCTTACTGCTGTTATGTTTACTGGCCGCGATTTCCTCTCTGATCCTGGGAATGGGAATGCCGACGGTGGCCTGTTACCTTCTTCTGGCGGCGCTCGTAGCCCCCGCAATGATTGAGTTTGGGGTGCTTCCGATCGCGGCGCATATGTTCGTCTTTTATTTCGGGATTATTTCCGCAATCACTCCGCCGGTGGCTTTGGCGGCGTTTGTCGGAGGCGGGATCGCGAAATGCAGCCCGATGAAGGTTGCATGCACCTCCTGTATCCTGGCGCTTCCGGTGTTTCTGGTTCCGTTTGTTTTTGTGTACCAGCCGGCACTTTTGATGGTGGGAACCCCGTTTGAAATTTTGCAGGTATGCTGCACAACGCTGCTGGGCGCCTTTTTGTGTGCGATCGGCACACAGGGATATATGTTTTCCAAATTGGGAATGCCGCTTCGGGTGTGCGCAGTTGCGTGCGCAGGCGCAATGCTGATTCCGGAAACCATTACAGATGTGATCGGCCTGGCCGGGTTGATGCTTGTTTTGGCCTTTGGCTGGATCGGAGCAAAGAAAAAATCTTATCAGGAGGGATAAAACGATGCTGGCATATCATTGGGAGCTAATGGACGAAATGAGTCCAAACATGCGGAGCGCATACACAAGCTTTTCTTCTATGGCGAATCAGGATGAGATTCTGCCAAAAAAATACAGGGAACTGATGGTATTCGGGATGGCCTGTGTTCTTCGTTCCGCCCCTGCCGTGCTAACGCACGCGCAGACCGCCGTGGAAAAGTACGGGGCAACAAAAGAAGAACTGTTTGCAGTTCTGGCAACGGCCATGAGCCTTGGAGGAGTTCCGACATACAGGGAGGCCTGTAATGCGCTGGAGAACTATATAAAAACACTGCGTTAGGAGCTGCTGTATTTATGATCAATTTGATGGAACGGTCGAGACAGGGAATTTTAAGCTTGGGCTTATATGTCACTATACCGCAGCCGCAGATGGTTGAGATGGCGAAGCTGTGCGGATACGATTTTGCCAGGTTGGATGCGGAGCATGTAAATTTTGGAGCGGAAACCTTGCGTGAGATGTTTCGGATAGCCAGACTCCTCGATTTTCCGCTGCAGATCCGCCTGGGCTCCATGGAAAATCTGGATCCGATACTGGCCCTGGAGCCGGCGGCGGTTATGGCGCCGGATATTCGGACGAAGGAAGCCGCCCGAAAGCTTGTACATGGTACAAAATTTTTCCCTCTGGGCCAGAGAGGAATGTATGCATTTACGGATGCGATCCGCTTTGGTAAAAACAGCAGGGCAGAATATCTGACCTCTGCCAATGAGAGGCTCCATACGATTGTACAGATCGAAAGCCGTGAGGGGCTGGAAAATCTGGAGGAAATCGTTTCTGTTCCCGGAATCGACATGGTTTCTTCGGGAAAGGCCGATTTATCCCAGGCTCTTGGAATCCCGGGAAAGACGACGGACCCGCGGATTGCAGAGGCGGAGGAGCAGATCGTAAAGACCACGGTAAAGGCTGGGAAGGTGCCGACGCTGTTTGCGGAATCGCCGGAACGGATCCGGGCGCTTCAGAAGCTGGGCGTCAGCTGCTTTATTGTCGGATTTGATTGTGCGTTGTGCATGACTGCGATGAGAGAGAGGCTTGAATGGATCCGCAAGCTGTAAGCATATTTTTTGCTGCTTCGAGTAACCACGATATAAATGATTGGTTGCTACAGGGTTTACATCCCTTGCATAATCTGGTATGATTAAGACGTAACAGGCAATGCTGCCCAAAAGAAAGACAGGTGATGATATGCTGGGTGCGGCGGATATTATCAGAGATTCCATAAATGAATTCTCAAGGCTGCAAAATTGGATGATCCTTGTAAAAGACAGTAGTCCGGATGCATATAAATCCATGCATGACCGATATATTGAATTAAAGGTCACATTGTCGTCATTGGGCGTTAATCTGGCTGAGCTGGACAAGATCAAAGAATAACGATTGTTTGAAGTCAAAGGATGCAAGGTCTGCTGAATAATCAGAGCTTTGCATCCTTTGATTTGGTTTGTGGTAGAATGACAGATATACCTTAGAGGAGGAAACGAGGATGGATCAGGAGATATTAAAAAAGATCACGAAGCTTCGCCATGAGCTGCATGCAAATCCGGAGCTGTCGATGCAGGAGGTACGGACGAAGCAGAGGCTGATGGCTTTTTTGAGGGAGAATACAAGCCTTTCAGTCGTGGACCGGGGGCGGTGGTTTTATGCGTACTATCCATGCGGGAAAGAGGACGCGGGGCGGATTGCGTTCCGGGCGGATTTTGACGCGCTGCCGATGGAGGAGGGGCTTGCGCTCCCCTACGCCTCAAACAATCCGGGCGTCAGCCATAAATGCGGCCATGACGGACACAGTGCGGCTCTCTGCGGGCTTGCCATGGAGCTTGAGAGACGGGGAGCCGGACAGGATGTGTACCTGATCTTTCAGCACGCGGAGGAGATCGGGGCGGGAGGCGCGGACTGCGCCGGCCTTCTTGCGGAAAAGCAGATCGGGCAGGTGTACGCCTTTCATAATAGGAGCGGGTATCCGCAGGGGAGCGTCATTTTAAAGGAAGGGGTCGCGCAGTGCACCTCGAAGGGGCTTACGGTGCAGATGACAGGGAAGCCGGCCCATGCGAGCCAGCCGGAGGATGGAAAAAATCCCGCCGCGGCCTTGGCGAGGCTGGTGCTTTTGGCAGAAGGCGGGGAGGCTGCGGGGGAGTATGACGGCTTCGTTTTGAATACGGTGGTGCATGTGGACATCGGAAGCCCGAATTTCGGGATCGCGGCCGCAGAGGGCAGAGTGTCGATGACGCTGCGCGCGGATTATGAGGCGGATCTGCAAAAGCTGGAGACCAAAATCCGGGCAAAGGCCCGGGCTCTTGCAGACGAGACCGGGCTTTCGGTCCGTTTTGCGGAGCAGGATTTTTTCCCGGAGACGGTAAATACTCCCGGGGCAGTGGCCGCAGTGCGAAAAGCGGCCATACGGTGCGGGTTTCCAATCATTTCCATGGAGCACTCGTTCCGGGCATCCGAGGACTTTGGCTATTACGTAAAGGCCTGCCCGGGGGCAATCGTTTACATAGGAAACGGAGAGGACTATCCCCAGATCCACACGCGGGAATATGATTTCAACGATGCGGTCCTTGAGACGGCAGTGGAGCTGTTTGCAGAACTTGCCAGGTCCCCGCGTTTGTGCTAAAATCGGGGTATGGGGGTGAGCGGCATGATGGCGGAGCAAAAAAAGCTTCCTGTTGGGATAGACAGCTTTGAAAAAATCCGTACAGAGGGATTTTATTATGTAGATAAAACCGGCCTGATTAAGGAGCTCCTGGATAATTGGACAGAGGTAAGTCTGTTTACACGGCCGCGTCGTTTTGGAAAGACTCTGAATATGCAGATGCTGCGGAAATTTTTTGAGGTTGGCACGGACCGGCATTTATTTGACGGATTGAAAATCTCGGAGGAAAAGGCGCTCTGCGAGCGCTATATGGGACAGTTCCCGGTGCTTATGCTGAGCCTAAAGGGAACAGAGGGGAGAAGCTTTGCAGAGGCATCGGAGAGCCTGGGGCGATTGATTCAGGCAGAAGCGAGGCGTCTGCAGTTTTTGACAGAGAGTACCCGTCTGACCAAAATCGACAAGGAAGCGCTGCGCGGGTTATATGGGGCGGGGCTTGATGCGGAAGGGAAACGGAGCGGTCTCAAGCTTCTCTCGGAAATGCTGTATAAGCATTATGGGAAGAAGACGATTATCCTGATCGACGAATATGACGTTCCTCTGGATAAGGCGTACGAAAACGGTTATTATGAGGAAATGACCGTGTTCCTCCGGTCTCTGCTCGGTGAGGCGTTAAAGAGCAATGACTATCTGCAGTTTGCCGTTCTGACCGGCTGCTTACGGATTTCGAAAGAGAGCATTTTTTCCGGTTTGAATCATTTTAGCGTGCATACGATTACAGATGCAAGCTATGATGAATATTTCGGTTTTACAGACGGAGAGGTTCGCGCTCTGCTTGAGTCGTATGGGATGAGCGGGAAATATGAGGAAGTGCGGGAATGGTATGACGGCTACCGGTTCGGAAGGGAAAATGTTTACTGCCCATGGGATGTGATTTGTTATGTAAAAGAGCATCTGTCTGATCCGGACGCATTTCCGCAGATGTATTGGGCGAATACAAGTGGAAACGCGATTATCCGGCGCTTTATCGGCCAGGCCGCCAGGAGTACCAGAGAGGAAATCGAACGGCTTCTCGCAGGTGAAAGTGTGGAAAAACCGGTCCGTCAGGAGCTGACCTATAAGGAGCTGTATGATTCTGTTGACAATCTGTGGAGCATCCTGTTTACGACGGGCTACCTGACGACGAAAAGAAAAATAGACGCAAGGCTTTTTGAATTGACGATTCCCAATCGGGAGGTCCATGAGATTTTCGTTGCGCAGGTGCAGGAATGGTTTGAGGAGAGCGTTGCAAGGGGGAAGCCGGGGCGTCTGAAGGAGTTTACCAAAGCGTTAAAGCGAGGGGAGGCAAGGACCGTTCAGGAGCTTTTCAATACCTATTTAAAGGAGACAATCAGTATTCGGGATAGCTTTTCCAGGAAAGAGAAAAAAGAAAATTTTTATCATGGGATCCTTTTGGGGCTTCTTGGAAGCGAGGAGGAGTGGCTGGTTCGCTCCAATGCAGAAGCCGGGGAGGGCTTTTGTGATATATTGGTGGAAACGGATGACGCAATCGGCTGTATCATAGAGGTGAAATATGCCGGGGAGAGGGACTTCGATTCAGCCTGTCGAAAGGCATTGGAGCAGATTGAAGAAAAGAGATACGCGGAGGAGCTCGCGGGCAACGGGCTGACGACGATTTACCTGTACGGAATTGCATGCTATAAAAAGGCTTGTCGGGTGGTCTGCACAAGGATGTCCGCACAAGGACTTGACAAACCCTTCGAAATCCAGTAGGATTTGCAGATAAGAGAAAAATAAAGGAGAACAAAACGAGCATGGCGAAGGACAAAAAAATGGTGGAGGCGATCACCTCGATGGACGAGGATTTCGCACAATGGTATACGGATGTCGTAAAAAAGGCGGAGCTGTGCGACTACGCCAGCGTGAAGGGCTGCATGGTCATCAAGCCGGACGGCTACGCGCTCTGGGAGAATATCCAGCATGAGCTGGACAAACGGTTTAAGGCGGTGGGCGTGAAAAATGTTTACATGCCAATGTTTATCCCGGAGAGCCTTTTGGAGAAGGAGAAGGATCATGTGGAGGGGTTTGCCCCGGAGGTGGCCTGGGTGACGCACGGCGGCCTGGAGCCCTTACAGGAGCGGCTCTGCGTGCGCCCGACCTCGGAGACGCTGTTTTGTGATTTTTACGCGCGGGATATTCATTCCTACCGCGATCTGCCGAAGGTATTTAACCAGTGGTGCTCCGTGGTGCGCTGGGAGAAGACGACGCGGCCGTTTTTGCGTTCGCGCGAATTTTTATGGCAGGAGGGCCATACGGCGCATGCGACCGCAGAGGAGGCCGAGGAGCGCACGGTTCAGATGTTAAACGTCTACGCGGACTTCTGTGAGGAATTTTTGGCAATCCCGGTGATCCGCGGCCAGAAGACGGATAAGGAAAAATTTGCCGGCGCGGAATCGACCTATACGATCGAGGCGCTGATGCATGACGGGAAGGCGCTGCAGTCCGGCACGAGCCACAATTTCGGCGACGGCTTCGCGAAGGCGTTTGAGATCCAGTATTCGGATAAAGACAATCAGCTAAAATATGTGCACCAGACCTCCTGGGGCTTATCGACCCGCATTATCGGAGCGATCATCATGGTCCACGGAGATAATGAGGGCCTGGTTCTGCCGCCGAAGGTGGCGCCGACGCAGGTGGTGATCGTGCCGATCCGCCAGCAGCAGGAGGGCGTCCTTGAAAAGGCGCGTGAGGTCGAGGAGATGCTGTCCGGCTTCCGCGTCAAGGTAGACGATACGGACAAGAGCCCGGGCTGGAAGTTCAGTGAATCCGAGATGCGCGGCATCCCGGTGCGCGTGGAGTTAGGACCGAAGGACATCGAGGCCGGCCAGGCGGTCCTGGTCCGCCGGGATACGCATGAAAAGCTCGCCGTGCAAATCGACGAGATTGCCGAAAGAGTCGGCGCGCTTCTGGAAACGATGCAGGGCGATATGCTGGCACGCGCGGCCGCTCATCGTGATGCGCATACGTATGCGGCAACGAGTATGGAGGAGCTAAAGGATCTTGCAGACAATAAGCCGGGCTTTATCAAGGCCATGTGGTGCGGCTGCCAGGAATGCGAAGAAAAGCTGAAGGAAGAAGCCGGTGTAACCTCACGCTGCATTCCGTTTAGGCAGGAAACGCTGTCCGGGACCTGTGTCTGCTGCAAAAAGCCCGCGACAAAGATGGTATACTGGGGGAAGGCGTATTAAGCGCCCCTGCCTGGCAGCGGACCTTGCCTGGGGCGGGATGTTTGCCGCCCTGATTGCCGCAGGCGCCTTCATGAAGATCACGATACCGGTTCAGCCGGTGGAGATGCATGTCACACTGCAGTTCTTTTTTGTACTCCTGGCCGGCTTTGTCCTGGGAGCCAGAGGGGCGCTTGCCAGCGTATGCGCCTATCTGGCGGTCGGACTCTGCGGCTTTCCGGTTTTTGCGACAGGCGGAGGGTTTTTGTATCTGTTAAAGCCGACGTTCGGTTTCTTGGGGGGCTTTGCAGCGGCCGGGTTCCTGACGGGAGCCGTCTATGAAAGGCTTCGCGGGCCGGCATTCTGGCGTTTTTTGGCCGCAGCGGTCTGCGGGCTTTTGGCGGATTACGTCTGCGGCATGCTGTATTTTTATGTGTGCAGCAACTATGTGCTCCATGTCCCGGTGGGCCTTGGCGTGGTGTTTGTCAACTGTTTTCTTCTGACGGTTTTTCCGGACTTTCTCCTGTGTATCCTGGCAGCCGCAGCAGCCAGGCGGCTGATTCCGGTCTTACGCGGCATATAGGATTGGCAGTTTGATCAGACGGGTCTGCATGCTTGCTGTGCGGCAAAGAAAGAGGGGGAGACGTTTATGTTCATGTATCGGATTGCAATGCCATGGGAGGTGGAATGGATCATCGAGAGGATCCGTGCGCACGGTTTTGAGGCATTTGCAGTCGGAGGCTGTGTCCGGGACATGATTCTCGGCCGTGAGCCGGGAGACTGGGACATTACGACTTCGGCAGAACCGGCAAGGATCAAGCAGATTTTTACGAAGACCATTGATACAGGGTTGAAACACGGGACCGTGACTGTCCTTAAAAACCACCAGGGCTACGAAGTCACGACCTATCGGATCGACGGGGAGTATCAGGATGGACGGCATCCGGACTCAGTGGAGTTTACGGCGGATCTCACGGAGGACTTAAAACGCCGGGATTTTACGATCAATGCGATGGCTTACAGCCACGAAACGGGGGTAGTGGACCGGTTTAACGGGATAACGGATCTGTATGACCGTGTGATTCGCTGTGTAGGACTGGCGCAGGATCGCTTTCAAGAGGATGCGCTGCGGATTCTGCGAGCGATCCGGTTTTCGGCACAGCTTGGCTTTTCGATCGAGGAGGCGACCTGGCAGGCCGTCTGCGAGCTCGCAAACAGCCTCTCAAAGGTTAGTAAGGAGCGGGTGCAGACAGAGCTTACCAAGCTTCTTCTCTCGGCGCATCCGGATAAGATCCTGCTGGTGGAGAAGGCAGGGCTTGCAGAGTTTGTGACGGATGGGTTTGCAGAGGTATTCGTGCGGGCAAGAGAGGGCGCCGGGGAAGAACCGTTTGGCATGCTCTACCGTCTGCCGCAGGAGAAGTCCATGCGATGGGCCGGGTTTCTGCGCTATATGACGCCCGCCGAGAGTGTGAAAATTTTAAAGGGCCTGAAGCTTGACAACGAGACCATTGACAACGTGCGGGTTATGACAGGCGGATTCCAGTCCCCGATCGCCCCGGAAAAAATCGAGATCCGCCGTATGCTAAGCCGGATGACGCCCGGCCAGTTTGAAGGGATTCTTCATCTGAAGGCGATGGACAAAGACGAGGACGTGCATTTTATCCGTAAGCTCTGGAAAGAGATCCTTGCGGATGGAGACTGTGTGCGTATGAAGGATCTCGCAGTCTCGGGAGGGGACCTGCTTGCAATCGGCATGCAGCCCGGGCGGGGGCTCGGGGAGGCGCTCGGCTTTTTATTTGAGCAGGTGATCGCAAATCCAAAATTAAATCAGAAGGAGCTCCTCTTGGAGAGGCTTGGAGAGTGGAGATAAAACCGGTATGCCGGTCATATTTTAAGCGGTTTGTTCATACCCTAGAAGTAGCTTAGATGGGATATGGAGGGGACGCCTGTGAACGACTGGAATACGGAGGTAATCGGCCAATACGAGTTGGAAGTGGAGAATCTAAGGAAGGGCCGCGGTGCGTGGATCTTTGAGACGAACCGTGGCCTGAAACTTTTGAAGGAATATAAGGGAAGCGTAAAAAGGCTGGAGTTTGAGGAAAAGGTGCTGGACACGGTCCGGGATTTTGACAGTCTGCGGGTAGACCAGTACATGAGAAACCGTGAGGGGGAGCTTGTATCGACTGCCGAGGATGGGAGCCGGTATGTAGTGAAGGACTGGTACACTGACAGAGAGTGTGATCTAAAGGACATGCAGGAGATCCTCTCCGCCGTGCGTCAGATCGCCATCCTTCACCGACAGCTGCGTGAGGTGGAGGAAAACGAGGAGTGGAATTTAAAGTCCATGATCTCTCCGGCGCTTAACGAAGCGATGGGCCGCCACAACAGAGAGCTGAAAAAGGCCCGCACCTTTATCCGTGACAAACGCCGCAAAAATGAGTTTGAGCTTTGCATCATCAGAAATTTTGATTGGTTTTACGAGCAGGCTGTGGAAGCAGAGCGAGGCATGGAGACCTTGTTTGCAGGCGAAGGCGGACATATTCGTGAGAGATATTTTGTCTGCCATGGAGAGCTGAATCAGCATCATATCCTGATGGGGAAAACGTATATCGCATTTACGGAATTTAATAAAATGCATCTGGGGCTGCAGGTGGAGGACCTGTATTACTTTATGCGCAAGGTGATGGAAAAGCATGAATGGGATGAACGGCTCGGCTTTTCCATGCTTGAGGCATATGAGCGAGTTCTTCCGATGTCTGCGGTCGAAAAAAAATGCCTGTACTATTTGTTTTTATATCCGGAAAAATACTGGAAGCAGATTAATTTTTATTACAATGCAAATAAAGCGTGGATTCCTGCGAGAAACGCCGAAAAAATCAGACGGCTGGAGGCACAGCAGGAAAAAAGAGCGGCTTTTATTTCTGGAATCCAGTTCTGTGAGCAGTAATGGATAAAATACTTTATTTTTCCCTGAATTTAGTATATAATGATTAGGAAACGATAAACAAATTTGCCGCTTCTTATCATGACCGTACAGAGGGCAGGAAATTATGAATGAGGGGAGTTAACGTACATGAAGGATTACAAAAAGATCTACCAGGAATGGCTGGATCATCCATATTTTGATGAGGCCACCAAACAGGAGCTTCGCAGCATTGCAAACGATGAGAATGAGATAAAGGAACGCTTTTACATGGATCTGGAATTCGGGACGGCCGGACTCCGCGGCGTTATCGGCGCCGGCATCAATCGGATGAATATTTACACAGTCCGCCGTGCGACCCAGGGCCTTGCCAATTACATTCTCAAGCAGGGCGGTGAGGGAAAAGGTGTAGCGATTGCATTTGATTCACGCCATATGTCTCCGGAGTTTGCGATGGAGGCGGCCATGACGTTAGCAGCCAACGGGATTAAGGCGTACAAATTTGAATCTCTGCGTCCGACGCCGGAGCTTTCGTTTGCAGTCCGGGAGCTGGGCTGTATTGCGGGAATCAATATCACGGCCAGCCATAACCCGCCGGAATACAACGGTTACAAAGTATATTGGGAGGATGGGGCGCAGTTTACTCCGCCGCATGACAAGGGAGTTACCGCAGAGGTGCTTGCAATCGAGGATCTTTCTGCCGTGAAGACGATGACGGAGGAGGAGGCATTGCGATCCGGAAAATACCAGGTAATCGGCCAGGAGATTGATGACAAATACATTGCCCAGGTGAAGGCGCAGGTCGTCAATCAGGATGCGATCGACCGTATGCAGAAGGAGATCACGATCGTCTATACGCCTCTTCACGGGACCGGCAATATACCGGCGCGCCGTGTGATGAGGGAGATCGGATTTGAGAACGTCTATGTGGTCCCCGAGCAGGAGCTTCCCGACGGAAATTTCCCGACCGTAAGCTACCCGAACCCCGAGGCAGAGGAGGCGTTTGCGCTTGGGCTTAAGCTTGCGAGGGAAAAGGATGCTGATCTCGTCCTGGCGACAGACCCGGATGCGGATCGCCTGGGCGTCTATGTAAAGGATTCCAAAACCGGAGAATACCATCCGCTTACCGGCAACATGTCCGGTTCGCTGCTCTGCGATTATGTCCTCAGTCAGAAAAAGAAAAAAGGAGCAATCCCGGCCGACGGCCAGGTAATCAAATCCATCGTGACAACGAACATGGTTGATGCGGTGGCTGCGGGCTACGGCTGTGAGCTGGTAGAAGTATTGACCGGCTTTAAGTACATCGGACAGCAGATCTTAAAGGAGGAGCAGACCGGAAAGGGAACGTATATGTTCGGCATGGAGGAGAGCTATGGCTGTCTGATCGGCACCTATGCCCGGGATAAGGATGCGATCTCCGCTACGGCTGCGCTCTGTGAAGCCGCCGCTTATTATAAAGAAAAGGGTATGACGCTCTGGGATGCGATGCTCGCTTTGTATGAAAAATATGGCTATTACAAGGATACGGTCAAATCCATCGGCTTAAAGGGCATAGAAGGCCTCCAGAAGATCCAGGACATCATGGAGAGCTTTCGGAAGAATCCTCCGAAGGAGCTTGGCGGACATCGGACCATTTTTGCCCGCGATTACAAGACTGATACGGTCACGGAGATCGCAACCGGTGCCGTGAAACCGACCGGCCTGCCTGCGTCAAACGTTCTTTATTATGACATGAATGACGGGGCATGGATCTGTATCCGCCCGTCCGGGACCGAACCTAAGATTAAATTCTACTACGGAGTGAAAGGAAATTCGCTAAAGGACGCTGAGACAAAATCTGAGAAGATGGGAAAAGAACTGATGGAACTGGTAGAAAAGATGCTGTAGGCTTCCCTCTATCCATAACCGATATGTCTGTCCCTTGTTGACACAAAGTGAACCTGTAAATAATTTGGAGGGAATAAGAATGGCACTGTTTGATAGACTGAAACATCTTTTTTCTGATGCCGGCAAAGAAAACACCGACACAGCAGACCTGACGGAACCAACAGCTACCATTAACAAGGCTACAGCACCTGTGGCTGACGCAGCAGAGGGACAGACAGAAAAAACGGGGGCGGAACCCGAGCCCGGTTCAGAGGAGTACCTGCTGTGGGAACTAAATCAAAGCAGAGAGGTATTTCCGGGGGAGCTTGATGCGGTGGCCCCAAGAGTCTATTCGATTCTGGAAGCCGTGAAAAACCGCATAGAGCGGATCGAATTCTACAGACAATGGCAGGAACAGGAGGATACGGGAGAAAAGACAGCCTCACCGATCAACTCCATGGATGCAGAGGCAAAGGTTTTCTGCGGAAGTGACCGGATGGCCGGCTTTGTATATTGCCTTGGCCCCGTGGGGGATGGAGCAGAGCTTACAAAAGAGGCTCTTTTAAAGGCAGTCTCCGACTGCGGGATCCGGTATGGGATCGACGAAGCCATGCTCGCCGGGATCGTGGAAGGAAGGAAATATCATCGCATTTTTACAGTGGCAAGAGGAACGGCACCCATTAAGGGGGAGGATGGACAAGTAATTGATCACTTCTCCAGGGAGCAGGTAATTCGTCTGCAGGAGGATGAAAAAGGAAACATTGACCATAAAAATGTGGGGGTATTCCAGACGGTCCAAAAGGGCCAGGTAATCTGCGAATTCATACAGCCCAAGGAAGGCACCAACGGCCGTGACGTTATGGGAAACGAAGTGCACGCAGAGAAGGGCAGTATGCCGCCTGTACCGAAGGGGAAGAATACCGTTCTGAATGAGGACGGCAGTGCTTTGCTTGCGGATGAAGACGGAGATATTTCCTTCCATCACGATGTGTTCCGTGTGGAGCCGCAGTTGACGATCAACGGAGACGTGGACAATACCACCGGCAACATCAACTTTGCCGGAAATGTTTTCATAAGCGGAGAGGTGTTGCGGGGCTTTTCTGTGACGGCAGGAGGAACGCTCACCGTCCTTGGTATGGTGGAGGGAGCCGTTCTGTCCGCGGGAGAAGATATCATTCTGGCAAAGGGAATGAACGGAACCAACGGCGGGAGCCTGACTGCGAAGGGCTCCATCCGCTCCCGCTTCCTCGAGCAGGCGACGATTGTCGCGGAAGGAGATGTAATCGCCAGCGCAATGATCAACTGTGATGTACGGGCAGGCGGGAATATTGAGGCACTCACAGGCAAGGGAATCCTAATTGGCGGAAAGCTGCGTGCGGGACAGAGCGTGCAGGCAAGACAGATCGGAAACCAATCCGATGCCTGTACGATTGTTAAGGTTGGGGTAGCCGTCCAGAAGAAGGAAAATGCGAACGAGGTTGCAAAGGAGCTGGCGGAGGCCAAAAAGACGTTGGAAAAGATTACCCAGAATCTGAAATATCTGAACAGCCTGCCGGCCATACCGGAGAAGAATAGGGATCTGTATGACACATTGATCAGGCAGGAGAAGATGTACAGAGAACTGGTGGGAAATTTGATGGCGAAGATCGACGAACTTGAAAGCAGGGTTATCGACTACAGCAAATGCTCTGTGCGTGGTGACATGATCTACGGCATTACAGAGATCTTCCTGGATCGATGCCGCCTCTGCATCCGTGATACGACACCCAGGTGCAACGTATATTTTTCAAAAGAGAAGGGGGAGCTTGTGGTAGGGAGCTTCTAAAACGGACAAAAAAGGGGCTTAAAAGCCCCTTTTTTATCTTATAGGAAACTCCTTCGAAATTTCCTAAAAGACAAAAAGGCCCTAACGGGCCAGGATGCGCAGAGCCTGACCCAACGGAGTGAGGTCACTCCGGCGCGAGTGTGCACAGAGCGCACACCCTTTTATGTTTCGGCACAGGTCTTTAGGGCATTTAAAAGCCCCTCCCGCTTGAACGGTTTACAGATAAATGTTTTGATTCCAAGCCCCTGTGCTTTGAGGATCGTGCCGCTGTAAGCGAGGGAGCTGATCATCAGGATTTTTGCATCCGGCCATTTCTTTAAAATTTCCTCAGAAGTCTCCAGACCGTCAATACCCGGAAGAATAATATCCATTGTAACGATATCAGGAAGAATCTCCTCATACATGCTGAGAGCTTCCTCTCCGTTTTTGGCATATCCCGCAATACAAAACTCGGAGCCCTCAAGAAAAGAGCCGATCGTCTCATAAACAAAGGGAGAATCATCCACAATCATCACTTTTTTCATAACGTTCACTCCTTCTTACATTTTTCCGGGAGACACGCTCTAAAGCGGAAACCCCATCGCGTCAATCACAGCTTTTCCATATGCACACTGATAAAAAAGACGGACTGTATCATGATTTAATTTCGTGTTTTGGATATACGCTCTTTTCAAATATTCCGGGATTCCAAATCGGGCCGACAGATTCCGCTCGCGATTGAAAGCGGAGACGAAAAAGCCGCACATAATATTGTAGTACTCGGTTACATAAACGGCAATATCTGCCTTTGATATTTCGTTTTGCCTTTTCATTCTTCGTGCGATTTCATAAAAAACAGGATCCTCGGCACTCATCAAAACAGTTGCGGTATAGTCACCTTTTACTCGGATCAGAAACGTTTTCCAGTTCGAAAGATCCTCGGAGACAGCGAAAATACGATGCATTTCAAAGCCTGCAATCCGGGAGGTCATTTCGCATACCGAATGATTTAACAGATCGACGACCGGCATCAGCTTCCCCGGCTTTTCAAACGCAGCCATATTTTGGTCCTCCCTTTATTCTGCTTTTTACATTCTAGCACATTCCGTCCAAAATGGCTATAAAAAGATGGAGTGCCTTTGAATTTTTCAGGATCGTTTGTGACGGCTAAATGGAAGGGGAGATATAGAGGGGCCATAGATAAAAATGTAATTGTTTAACCCGTGTAAAGATGCTATAATGAAAGATACAAAAACGACAGCCGGCATCCGGCCGGCGGGAAAGGAGCAAACGGATGGATGGGAAAGCATTAGTCGTACGGACAGTGGAGGAAAAGAGAGAGCAGATCGTAAGCTTAAGCGACCGGGTCTTTGAGTTTGCGGAGATCGGGTTTCGTGAATTTAAGACGGCGGCTCTCTACAAAGAGGTCCTGGAGCAGGAGGGCTTTTCGGTGACGATGGGGATCGCGGGGATGCCGACGGCCTTTACGGCAAGCTATGGCGAGGGAAAGCCCGTGATCGGACTGCTTGCGGAATATGATGCGCTGCCCGAGCTATCGCAGGAGGGCGGCTGCACGGTGCGCAAGCCCGCAGCGGGGGACAATCCCGACGGACATGGCTGCGGCCATAACCTTTTGGGGGCCGGTACGTTTGCTGCTGCGCTGGCGATGAAGGCATATCTTATGGAGAATCCCGGGAAAGGGACTGTGATCCTGTTTGGCTGCCCGAGCGAGGAGAAGGGGAACGGAAAGACGATCATGGCCCGCGAGGGGATCTTTGCGGATGTGGATGCGGCACTCACCTGGCATCCGGACTGCGTAAACGAGGTAATCACCTACTCGACGCTTGCCAATGTCAGCGTGTTCTTCCGCTTTAAGGGGGTTACCTCCCATGCCGCCGCCGCGCCGGAGCAGGGCCGTTCTGCCCTGGATGCGGCCGAGCTTATGAGTGTGGGAGTTAATTATCTCAGGGAACATATTATTCCGGAGGCGAGGATCCATTATGCGTACCGTGATGTGGGCGGGATCGCGCCGAACGTGGTACAGGGGCATAGCTGCGTCCATTATTATATCCGTGCGCCGAAGGCCTGGCAGGTGCAGGAGATCTATAAGCGCGTGGTTGATGTAGCCGAGGGCGCTGCCAAGATGACAGGTACAGAGATGACGTATGAGCTTTACGGCGGGCTTTCCGATTATATTCCGAATCCTACGGTCTCTGCGGTGCTGCAGGAGGCGTTTGAGGAGATCGGGGCGCCGGCGTTCGACGCAGAGGATTTTGCGCTGGCAAAGCGGTTTTTGACGGAGACCTCGACCGCGGAGGAACTGGAGGCGAAGAAGGTACAGATCCGGAAACGGTTCGGAGCGGAAAGGGAGGCCGAGATCCTAGAGCGTCCGCTGCATACAGAGGTTGCACCGCTTGCCTGGAACGGCGGGATCGAAGCCGGTTCGACCGATGTCGGAGACGCGAGCTATGTGATGCCGACGGCGCAGCTCACGGCGGCGACCTCCACCTTCGGGACGGCCGCCCATACCTGGCAGATGGCGGCTCATGGGAATACGGAGATTGCCCACAAGGCCATGCTGACTGCCGGAGAGGCCATGGCGCTTGCGGGGATCCGCTTGCTTGAGAGGCCGGAGCTGCTTAAAAAAGCGCATGAGGAGTGGCTGGCAGAGACAGGCGGAACGTATGACTGCCCGATCCCCAAGGAGATCGGTCCGAGACTTACGGAATAGAGGTGTTCGCTACGGTTCCTCCGATTCCCGGTACAGACCGGGCCTCCGGTCACGGAACAGGCCCCAGGAGAGGCGTTCGTCTTCGAGCGCGTCAAGATCAAAGGTATGATGGATAAAACCGTCGTTTTGCCGGCCCATCGCCTCTATAAGCTCTCCGCTCCCGTCCGTGATGAAGGAGGAACCGTAAAAGCAGAGGGCAGAGGATTGATTCCCGTTGGCCTCGCAGGGGGATACGCATTCGGTTCCGGTCCGGTTTGCCGCGATCACGGGCATCAGATTTGCGGCCGAGTGGCCCTGCATGACGCGCCTCCAGTGCGGCATGCTGTCAACCGAGAGGATCGGTTCGCTGCCGATCGCCGTCGGATAGAACAAAAGCTCGGCACCCTTTACGGCCATGAGCCGGGCCGACTCCGGGAACCACTGGTCCCAGCAGATACCGACGCCGATCGTGGCATAGCGGGTCCGAAACGCCAAAAAGCCCGTGTCTCCCGGCGTAAAATAAAATTTTTCCTGGTAATAATGATCGTCCGGGATATGTGTCTTGCGGTAGATTCCGAGACACGTCCCGTCTGCATCGAGCACCGCCACTGTGTTAAAGAGGCGGTGCTTGTCTTTTTCGTAAAAGCTGATGGGAAGCACCACGGAAAGCTCCCTTGCCACCGTCATAAAGTGGCGAACGGCGTCGTTTTCCTCCAGGGGCTTTGCATAGCCGTAATAGGCGTACTGCCGCTCCTGGCAGAAATACGGCCGCTCAAAGAGCTCAGGCAGCAGGATGATCCGGGCGCCCGCGTCTGCGGCGTGCCGTACGAGTGCATCCGCACGCGCAATATTTTCCTCCACGGCCGCCGTGCAGTGCATCTGGATGGCGGCGACGGTTACGTTTCGCATGATGAGCAGGTCTCCTTCCTTGTCTGTGCGGTATGGGGGCGGGAGGCCGGAATCTGCTGCGTGATGCAGTGGATATTCCCGCCGCCTAAGAGAATGTCCCTGGCCGGGATGGGGCAGATAATCCGTTCGGGAAACAGGCTGCCTAAAAGCGCCACGGCCGCGGTGTCGTTGACATCGCCAAACTGCGGGACGATCACGCCGCCGTTGGAAATATAAAAATTCACATAGCTGGCGGCCAGGCGCTCGCCGGCTTCCCGGATGTCTTCCCCGGGTTCGAATTCATATCCCTTTACATCTTCCTCCCGCACGCAGACCGGCTTTTTGGGGATCGGCAGCTTGTGGATCAAAAGATTCCTCCCGCGGGCATCCTTCTCCCGTGAGAGGACCTCAAAACAGGCGGCGGAGAGCGCGTACTGGGGGTCATCCATATCCTCGGTCCAGGCCAGGACAGCCTCCCCGGGGCGTATAAAGGCGCAGATATTGTCCACATGCTCGTTGGTCTCGTCGTTGTAGATCCCGCGGGGGAGCCAGATCACCTTTTGGGCGCCCAGCCAGGATTTCAGACGCTCCTCGATCTGCTCCTTTGTAAGAGACGGATTGCGGCCGGCGCTTAAAAGGCAGGCCTCCGTGACGAGAAGGGTTCCCTGGCCGTCGGAATGGATGGCACCGCCCTCCAGCACAAACGGATGCGCATCATAACAGCCGCAGCCGAGCCATTCGCAGAAGCGTCCGGCGACGAGGTCATCCGCCTCCCAGTGGGCGTACAGGCCGTCAACGGTGCCGCCCCAGGCATTGAACGCCCAGTCAATCCCACGGATTTCTCCCGTCTCACTGCGGACGAAGGTCGGGGCGACATCTCTGGCCCAGGCGTCATCCGAGTCGATCTCGACGACGCAGATCCGCCCGTTGCCCGTTTTGTCTTCTTCCGGCCCGGCGAGCATTGCCCGTGCTTGATCCGCTACATCAGAGGCGGCTAACATATAGACGGGCTCGCTCTCTGCAATCGCCCGCGCCACCGCCGCAAACGCCTCCCTGGCCTTTATGGCCCCATAGTTCCAGCTCCCGGGGCGTTTGGGCCAGATCATGATACAGCCGTAATGCGGCTCGAACTCCCCCGGCATGGAAAAACCGTCCGCGGCCGGGAAGCCGGTCAGTCGTTTCAACGTCATTCTCCATATCTCCTTTTGTCAGATGGCGTAAGTCTTCCTTGCATCTGGTGAAACTTTGCTGGATGGCAGAGCCGGCGTGGTTTTCTTTCTGTCATGCCAGCCGCCCCTTAAAATCCATATAGTCAAACGTCCGGATAACCTTACAGGAACCGCCAAAGGTCAAAACGGCGATCGACGGCAGTGCCATCCCGTTAAAAGTATTGTTTTTAACCATGGAATAGATGGCCATATCCTCGAAGCAGAGCCGGTCCCCCGGCTTCAGGCTATGGTCGAAGGAATAATCCCCGATGACATCGCCCGCGAGGCAGGTGCGCGAGGCAAGCCGGTACGTATACGGCTTTTCCCCGGGGAGGCCCGCGCCGCGAAGCGGGGGCCTGTAGGGCATCTCCAGCACATCCGGCATGTGGCAGGCGGCGGAGGCGTCGAGGATCAGCGTTTTGATCCCGTTTTCCACAATATCCATGATCTCCGTCACCAGATAGCCGGCGTTTAAGGCGACGGCCTCGCCGGGCTCGAGATACACCGTGACACCGTACCGGTCCTTTACACGCCGGATGCACCGGCAGAGCCGGTCGAGATCATAGCCCGGCCGTGTGATATGGTGTCCGCCTCCCATGTTGAGCCATTTGATATTCGGCCGGCTTAAGATGCCACCGAACCGTTTCTCGACGGCATCCAGGGTCTCCTCGAGCGCGTCGGAATCCTGTTCACAGAGCGTATGGAAATGCAGCCCGTCGAGAAGCGGCAAAAGCTCCATCCGGAAAGCGGCGCGCGTGACGCCGAGCCGGCTTTTCGGGGCACAGGGGTCGTAGATCGCATGTGCCCCCTGCGTCGAGCACTCGGGATTGATGCGGAGCCCCACGCTGACGCCTCTTTCCTTACAGAGCGGGGAAAACGCCTCAAGCTGCGCAAAGGAGTTGAAGACGATATGGCCGCAGAGCCTCGTAAGCGCTTCCAGCTCATCCGGCCGATAGGCGGGGGAAAAGACATGGTTCTCCTTTCCCATCTCCTCATGGCCGAGCCGCGCCTCAAACAGGCCGCTGGCCGTGGTGCCGTCCAGATATTTGCCGATCAGGGGGTATTCGTAAAAGCAGGAGAACGCCTTCTGCGCGAGGAGGATGCGGCAGCCGGTCTCCTCGCGGACCCGCTTTAAAAGCGTAAGATTTTCCAAAAGCCTTGCCTCGTCGATCACGTAGCAGGGCGTCGGAAGCGTATGAAAAAGCTCCATGGCTTATTCGACTGTCTGCGGTCTTTCGTCGACCACCCAGGGAAGCCCCCATTTGTTTAAAGCTTCCATATAAGGATCCGGATCGAATTCTTCCACGTTAAAGACGCCTGCGCCGCTCCAGGTCTTTGTGAGCACCATCATGGCGCCGATCATGGCCGGGACGCCGGTCGTGTAGGAAATGGCCTGGGAGCCGACCTCGCGGTAACATGCCTGGTGGTCACAGACATTATAAATATAAATGGTTTTCTCCCGTCCGTCCTTTATGCCTGTAAAGATGCAACCGATGTTCGTCTTACCGACGGTCCGCGGCCCGAGAGAGGCCGGATCTGGCAAAAGTGCTTTTAAAAACTGGATCGGCACGATCTTTTTCCCCTCGAATTCGACGGGAGAGGTAGAGAGCATTCCCACGTTCTCCAGGCATTTCATATGCGTGAGATAGCTCTGGCCGAAGGTCATGAAAAAGCGGATCCGTTTTACGCCCGGTATGGTTTTGGCAAGCGATTCGATCTCCTCGTGGTGCAGGAGGTACATGTCCTTTTCTCCCACCTGCGGGAAGTCGTAGATGCGCTTGATTTCCATCGGCTTCGTCTCCACCCAGTGCCCGTCTTCCCAGTAGGAGCCGTTGGCAGATACCTCCCGCAGATTGATCTCGGGGTTAAAGTTGGTTGCAAACGGATAGCCGTGATCGCCTCCGTTGCAGTCCAGGATGTCGATCGTGTGGATCTCGTCAAAATAGTGCTTTAAAGCATAGGCAGAAAACACGCTGGTTACGCCCGGGTCAAAGCCGGTGCCAAGAAGCGCCATGAGCCCGGCTTCCCGAAATTTTTCCCGGTAGGCCCACTGCCAGGAATAGTCAAAATAGGCCGTAAAGCCCGCCTCTTTGCAACGCTTTTCGTAGACGGCCCGCCATGTGGGGTCATCCGTGTCCTCCGGTTCATAGTTGGCCGTGTCGATGTAGTGGACGCCGGACTTTAAGCACGCGTCCATGATCGTCAGATCCTGATACGGGAGGGCCACGTTTAAGACCGCGTCCGGCTTGTACTCGCTCATAAGCGATACGAGCTCCTCCACGCTGTCGGCGTTCACCTGCGCCGTCCGGATCCGGGTATTGGTCGTGCCGGTTAACTTTTCCATTAAGGCGTCGCACTTGGATTTTGTCCGGCTTGCAATCAGAATATCAGAAAATACCTCGCTGTTCTGGCAGCATTTGTGGATCGCCACGGAGGCGACGCCCCCGCAGCCGATGATCATAAGCCTGCTCATTTTGTTTGTTCCTCCTCCTCTAAAAGGTCCTCCACATATTTCGGGAGCATAAAGGCGCCCGTGTGGAGATGCGTCGTATAGTACCAGGTTTCAATTTGGAGCGCATCCCATGCCTCGGGTTTGAAGTCCTTCAGCGGATGGTATTTTTTTGAAGCGAAGCCGAACAGCCAGTAGCCGGACGGACAGGTCGGGATATGGGCCTGATAGACGCGGCTGATGGGGAAGGAGCGAAACGCCTTGCGGTGCATACTGCGGCAGGCCAGCTCGTCTTCGTCGTAGAAGGGGCTGCCGTGCTGATAGACCATCATGCCGTCAGCCTTAAGCGCCTGGTAGCAGCTCCCATAAAATTCCTTTGTAAACAGACCCTCGGTATGCCCGAAGGGATCCGTGGAGTCGTTGATGATGAGATCGTACCGCTCCTTTTTGTTCCGCAGAAACCGCAGGCCGTCGTCAAAATGGATCTTTACGCGCGCATCGTTAAGCGCGCAGGCCACATCCGGGAAAAACTGCCGGCACACGTTTACAAACATCTCGTCGGTCTCGACGACGTCGACATGCTCCACGGACGGGTATTGTAAGAGCTCCTTTGCGACCCCGCCGTCGCCGCCGCCGATGATGAGCACGTCTCTTACGTGCGGATGGATCGCCATCGGTACATGTGTCACCATTTCGTCATAGATAAATTCGTCCTTTTCTGAGAACACGATCTCTCCGTCGAGCGAGACGAAGCGTCCGAATTCCTCCGAATCAAACACGTCGATCCGCTGGTATTCGCTCTCCCCGGAAAAAAGCTGCCGCTCAATGCGCACGTTCAGCTTAACGTTGGCGGTGTGCAGATCCGCAAACCAAAATTCCATAAGCCGTCCTCTCCTTCGTTTATGAACATTCCCGGACTCCCGGCACAAAAAGGCTCCGACAACCGCTTACTCCGCCAGGACCATCAGATGCTCGATGGCCGGATCCTCCGTCCCCTGCATGGAGCAGCCCTTCTCCTTGGCGTAAAGAATATACTGGACAATATCATCGGTGATCCGTTCCCCCGGAGCGAGGATCGGGATGCCCGGCGGATAACACATGACAAACTCCGCACAGACCCGCCCGGCCGATTCGTGTACCGGGAGAGAGAGCTTTTTGGAGTAAAACGCCTTCTGCGGCGACATGACGACCTGCGGATTTATATATTCGCCGGAGAGGAGCCCTGTCCCATCCTTTTTATAAAGCCGCTCGATGTCCGCCAACGCTCCCACGAGCCGCTCGATGTCCTGGATACGGTCTCCGATGGAGATATAAGCCAGGATGTTGCTGATGTCGCCGAACTCGATCTGGATGTCGTATTCGTCTCGCAGCAGGTCATAGACCTCGATCCCGGCCAGTCCCATACCGCGCGTGTAGACGGAAAGCTTGGTCACGTCGTAGTCAAAGACGCTTTCCCTATCTACAAGCTCCTTTCCGTAGGCATAGTAGCCGCCGATGGAGTTGATCTCCCGCCTGGCGTATTCGGCCATCTCCATAACTTTGGCAAACGACTCCGCGCCGCGCAGGGCGAGATTCCGCCTGGAAATATCGAGGCTGGAGAGCAGGAGATAGGAGGCGCTTGTAGTCTGTGTCAGATTGATGATCTGGCGCACGTAGTCGGAATTGACGCCCGCGTTTAAAAGGAGCATGGAGCTCTGTGTCAGGCTGCCGCCGGATTTATGCATCGAGACGGCGGACATATCCGCACCCGCGGCGATCGCGGGGAGCGGAAGCCCGCTTCCAAAATAGAGATGCGTCCCGTGGGCCTCGTCTGCGAGGACCTTCATCCCGTTCGTATGAGCCAGCGAGACGATTGCCCTTATATCGGAGCAGATGCCGTAATAGGTCGGGTTATTGACAAACACAGCCACGGCATCGGGATTTTCTTCAATCGCCTGCCTGACGCCTTCCGTCTCCATACCGAGCGGGATGCCAAGCGTCTGATTGACCCGGGGATTCACATACACCGGGATGGCTCCACACAGCACCAGGGCGTTGATGACGCTCTTATGGACGTTGCGCGGCAAGATAATCTTATCACCGGCCCGACAGACAGAGAGGATCATGCTCTGGACCGCGGACGTGGTGCCGCCCACCATGAGATAAGCCATGTCCGCGTCGAAGGCCTCGGCCGCAAGCTCCTCAGCCTCCCGGATGACCGAGACCGGATGGCATAAGTTGTCGAGCGGCTTCATGGAATTGACGTCAAGCGAGACACATTTCTCCCCCAAAAGCTGTACGAGCTCGGGATTGCCCCGGCCGCGCTTATGCCCCGGGACGTCAAACGGCACGACCCTTTTCCTTTTAAACGCCGCCAACGCCTCATAGATCGGCGCTCTCTTTTGTCTTTCTCTGTCCATACTTGCAGCCTCATCCTTTCGCAGACTTTTTTGCAGAAAACACAAAAAAACAGATGACAACATCATCTGTCCGGCGATTCCTGTTTTATGCTGCATACGGGTAAACATGTCCCGCGCCTTTATTAAAACCGTTATCGTTTTCAAGTCTGCAATCGCAAATATATTGTCCCTGCGTTTATTGACCGTTTCACAAGATGATGTGTGTTTCACACTGATTATAAAGTAATCAACTTATAAAATTTGAGCTTTTAACTCAATCAATAATGCGGTTTCCCGCGCCGGCACTTGACCCGCCTGTCCGTCTGGGCATTCCTTCCGGCGCTTTAAGCGGGGGAAGTGGTCATACATACATTTGCATGAAAACGATAGACCCTTTCACACTGCCCTAATCATACAGGGTTTTGCAGGCGATGTCAAGTAAAAAAATTGGCAGCAGGGAGTGGGGGTGGGGACTATTCGCATAGGTCTGCGCATTTGCTGCACTGACCGTACGAAAGCCTAGGCTTGCAAGGGAGGGGTTGAAAATTTTGTCTGCGTATTTTATACTGTAAATGACACATCGGTTCCGAAGGGAGTGCGGCGTCGCCGTATCGCAGGTGTCCGGTCTCACATGGATAATCCCGGGAACACGCTGCGGCCGGTGTGCTTTAGAAAATTTTTTTGTGCAGCAGGGAAGGAGATGACGGTATGGCATTGCGAAAGGAAGAATACAGGAAGCAGGAAAAAATGAACGGCATCATCTACGATATGTCCCCGGCGCCGAATTACAGGCATGGAATTGTAAACGGAAATATCCATGCGATTATAAAAAACGGCTTGAAAGACAGTCTGTGTCTCGTTTTTATCGAGAACCTGGATTTTAAGTATCATCCGGAGGAAAATGACGATTATATGGTTCCGGATATCATGATTATCTGCGACCGGAAGGCATTAAAGGGCGGAACCTACAGCGGGGTCCCCAAGTTTATTGTTGAGACGTTAAGCCCCTCTACGGCACTGAGGGATAAGACGGATAAAAAGGATGCGTATGAGAAGGCAGGCGTGGAGGAATACTGGATCGTTTCACCACAGGGCTCTTTGGAGATCTATTACCTGGAAAACGGAAAATATGAGCTGAAATACAGCTACCTTCTGCAGGACGATGAGGAAGACGAACACTACAATGCAAAAACACGCATCAGCCTGCGTGCGTTTCCAAATATTACGATGGAGCTGCGGGATATTTTTAAGGATGTCGAGGAGTAGCTGCAGGGGTCCGCAGAGGCCCGGTCAGGCCAAGGGCTGCATCGCCCCTTGGCCTGACCGGGCCTCTGCGGCGTTGTGGCGGGAGCAAGGAGAGAAGAAAAAGTATTTCAATGAGTGAGGTAGTGTTCTCTTTTTTTCTCTCGGCTTGCCAGGAAAGTAGCGGAGCCCGGCCGTCCATCCCCGCCTCCGTGGCCCTGTACCAGTTCAGACGATGTCCGAACTGGTACAGCATACGACCATGTAAAATCGCTTCGCGGTCTTATGCCTGCGGTCATTACGTTTTCGTACGGTCAGCGCAGCAAGTGCGCAGACCTATCTGAACTGTTACGGCCTCACTAAAAAAATATGAACTTAAGGTTGAAAAATAACAGCAGATGCGCTAAGATAAAATTTAAAAAAGAAATGAAGGAAGCTAAGGAGAAATATCTATGGAATACAAAATTGCGACAATCTCCGGAGACGGGATCGGGCCGGAGATTGTCGGGGAGGCAAAAAAGGTCCTGGACCGCGTGGGAAGCCTTTACGGCCATACCTTTCGGTATGAAGATGTTTTGATGGGCGGGATCTCCATTGATACACACGGTGTCCCGCTGACAGACGAGGCGCTGGAGACGGCCAGAAAAAGCGATTCGGTCCTCTTAGGCGCCGTGGGCGGCGATGTGGGAAATTCGCGCTGGTACGATGTGGCCCCGAATCTGCGGCCGGAGGCGGGACTTTTGGCGATCCGAAAGGGCCTGGGCCTGTTTGCCAATATCCGCCCGGCCTATTTGTACGACGGACTTTACGCGGCGTGCCCGCTGAAAGAGGAGATCATCGGTGACGGTTTCGATATGGTCATCGTCCGTGAGCTGACCGGCGGCCTTTATTTTGGGGAACGCCATACCGAGGAGGTAAATGGCCTCCTGCAGGCGACCGATACGCTGGTTTACAGCGAGACCGAGATCCGCCGCGTGGCCATCAAGGCGTTTGAGATCGCGATGAAACGAAAGAAAAAGGTCACAAGCGTCGATAAGGCAAATGTTTTGGACTCGTCGAGACTCTGGAGAAAGGTCGTGGCAGAGGTCGCAAAGGACTATCCTGAGGTCAGGCTGGAAAACATGCTGGTGGATAACTGCGCGATGCAACTCGTCATGAACCCGGGCCAGTTTGACGTGATCCTGACCGAGAACATGTTCGGAGATATCCTGTCCGACGAGGCCAGCATGATCACGGGCTCGATCGGCATGCTCTCGTCTGCGAGCTTAAACGAGGGCAAATTCGGGCTCTATGAGCCGAGCCACGGCTCCGCGCCGGATATCGCGGGGAAAGACCTTGCCAATCCGATCGCAACGATCCTTTCTGCAGCCATGATGCTGCGCTTCTCCTTTGATCTTGATAAGGAGGCGGAGGCGGTTGAGTCGGCCGTACGAAAAACACTTGCGGATGGATACCGTACGGCGGATATCATGGCCGAAGGCATGACACAGGTCGGCACAAAGGAGATGGGCCGCCTGATCTGTGAGCGGATCAGGGAGAATAGATAAGGCGCAGAGGACGTCTGAATGATTGCGGGTTTTGAGTTGAGAGGAGAGAAAACTATGAGCAGAGTTTATAATTTTTCGGCCGGCCCGGCAGTTTTGCCGGAGGATGTGTTACGGGAAGCAGCCGCGGAGATGCTGGATTATAACGGGACCGGCATGTCCGTCATGGAGATGAGCCATCGCTCGCGGGCGTTTGAGGAGATCATCGAGACTGCGGAGCAGGATCTCAGGGAGCTGATGGGGATCCCGGGCAATTACAAGGTGCTGTTTTTACAGGGCGGCGCGCACCAGCAGTTTGCTGCCGTCCCGATGAACCTGATGAAGAACCGCGTCGGCGATTATATCATCACAGGCCAGTGGGCCAAAAAGGCGTGGAAGGAAGCGCAGATGTACGGGAAAGCAAATGCCATTGCCTCGAGCGAGGATCGGATCTTCAGCTATATCCCCGACTGCTCCGATCTGCCGATCGACGACGATGCGGATTACGTTTATATCTGTGAAAACAATACGATCTATGGGACGAAATACCATACGCTTCCTAATACAAAGGGTAAGCTCTTGGTTTCGGACGTCTCCTCGTGCTTCTTATCGGAGCCGATGGATGTGACCAAATACGGCCTGGTATACGGCGGTGTTCAGAAGAATGTGGGCCCGGCCGGTGTGGTCGTCGTGATTATCCGCGAGGATCTTCTGACGGATGAGGTACTTCCGGGTACGCCCACGATCCTGCGCTATAAGGTACAGGCCGATGCCGGGTCCCTTTACAATACGCCGCCGTGCTACGGGATCTATATCTGCGGCAAGGTATTCAAGTGGTTAAAGAAGCGGGGCGGCCTGGCGGCGATGAAGGAGATCAACGAGCGGAAGGCGGCGCTGTTGTACGACTATCTGGACAACAATTCCCTCTTTAAGGGAACCGTGGTAAAGAAGGACCGGTCGATCATGAACGTACCGTTTGTCACCGGGGACAAGGAGTTGGATGCCCTTTTTATTAAGGAAGCGGAATCAAACGGATTTGTGAATTTGAAGGGCCACAGGACCGTCGGCGGCATGCGCGCGAGCATTTATAACGCGATGCCGGAGGAAGGCGTGGCAAAGCTTGTGGAGTTCATGAAGAAGTTTGAAGCGACTCACAAGAGACAGGAGGTCTAAAAGCGCGATGAGAAAGATATGCTGCCTGAATCCGATCTCCAGATACGGCCTGGAGCGGTTAGAGGGCTATGAGATGACAGAAAATCCGGCCGAGGCGGAGGGACTTATGGTGCGCAGCGCCTCGATGCATGAGATGGAATTTGTCGACGGGCTTCGCGCGATCGCGAGGGCCGGGGCCGGCGTCAACAACATTCCGCTCGATGTGTGCGCCAAGAAGGGGATCGTTGTATTCAATACGCCGGGAGCGAACAAAAACGGTGTAAAGGAGCTGGTGCTGGCGGGGCTTTTCTTGGCCTCCCGCGATATTATCGGCGGCATTCGCTGGTGCAGGGAAAGGGCCGGGGAGCCGGAGATCGCCAAGCTTGTGGAGAAGGGCAAAAAGGCGTTTGCCGGGCATGAGATCAAGGGAAAGAAGCTCGGCGTCATCGGCCTGGGTGCCATCGGCTGCGAGGTGGCAAACGCGGCCTGCGGACTCGGGATGGAGGTCTATGGGTATGATCCGTTTATCTCGGTCAATGCGGCCTGGCATCTGTCGCGCTCGGTCCGGCACATCATGGATTTGGATACGATCTACAGGGAGTGCGATTATATCACGGTGCACGTGCCGCTTATGGATTCCACAAAGCATATGATCTGTAAGGAATCCATCGACAAGATGAAGGAGGGCGTGGCAGTCTTAAACTTCGCCAGAGACCTGCTGGTCAACGATGACGATATGGAGGAGGCCTTAAAGAGCGGCCGTGTGAGCCGTTATATCACGGATTTTCCGAATGAGAAGACCGCGGCGATGGAGGGCGTGATCGCGATCCCGCATCTGGGCGCCTCGACGGAGGAATCCGAGGACAACTGTGCGGTTATGGCCGCAGACGAGCTGAAAGACTATCTGGAAAACGGAAATATCAAAAATTCGGTCAATTACCCCTCCTGCGATATGGGGATCTGCACGGAGGTCGGGCGTATCGCGCTCCTGCATGCCAATATCCCCAACATGATCGGCCAGATCACTTCGATCCTGGCGGCAGAGGGAAACAATATCGCCAATATGACGAACAAGAGCCGCGCGGCCTATGCGTACACGCTTCTTGATCTGGAAAATCCGGTCAAGGCCGAGGCGTTAGAAAGACTGAAACAGATTACCGGTATGTACAGGGTACGTGTGATCAAGGGCTGAGGGGGGAGAGCATATGGCTGTTATCAAACCGTTTCGCTGTGTGCGGCCGGCGGCGTCCAAGGCCAGGCAGACGGCGGCGCTTCCGTACGATGTGTATAACCGGGCGGAGGCCAGGGCCGAGGTGGAGAAGAACCCGCTGTCGTTTCTGGCGATCGACCGCTCCGATACTGCGTTTCCCGATACGGTGGGAAGCTATGAGCCCTGCGTATACGAGGAGGCCAGACGGCTTTTGCAGGCCAGAGTGGCCGACGGCACGTATGCAGAGGATACAAGCGAGGCGTATTATCTGTATGAGCTGACGATGGACGGCCACTGCCAGACCGGGCTTGTGGCCTGTGCGTCCGTGGATGATTATGTGAACGGTGTCATTAAAAAGCATGAAAACACCAGAGAAGAAAAGGAATTGGACCGTATCCGCCATATTGACACATTGAATGCGCAGACCGGCCCGATCTTTTTGACGTACCGCCCCGTGGCAAGAGTGAAGGAGCTCGTGGAAAAGACGAAAAGGCAAAAGCCCCTGTATGATTTCGTCTCCGCGGACGGGATCGGCCACCGTGTCTTCAAGGTGACGGATCCGGCGGATACGAAGGAGCTTTGGGAATGCTTTGGAGGAATTTCTTCCATTTATATTGCGGACGGCCATCACCGGGCGGCTTCGGCGGTTAAGGTAGGATTAAAGCGCAGGAAGGAACAGCCCGAAGCGGGGGCGGAGGCCGAATTTAATTCGTTCCTTTCGGTGCTCTTTCCGTCGGATGAGCTTCGGATTCTTCCGTATAATCGGGTCGTCAGGGATTTAAACGGCCTGTCTGCCGAGACGTTTTTGCAGAGAATCTCCAAGGACTTCGCGGTACGGGAGGCGGGGACGGAACCCTTTGCCCCGCAAAGAAAGGGGCAGTTTGGCCTGTATCTGGAAAAGAAGTGGTATGCGCTTGCGGTCCGGGAGGGGCTTGTACCGGATGATCCGGTCGGAGGGCTCGACGTTTCGCTGCTTCAGGACAGGGTCCTGGGCCCGGTCTTAGGGATCCTGGATCCGCGGACGGATAAACGGATCGATTTTGTAGGCGGAATCCGGGGATTAAAGGAGCTAAAACGGCGGGCGGACAGCGATATGAAGCTGGCGTTTTCCATGTATCCGACCTCGATGGAGGAGCTGCTTTCGGTGGCGGACGCCGGGAAGTTGATGCCGCCGAAGTCCACCTGGTTTGAACCGAAGCTGCGCAGCGGGCTGTTCATTCACCGGCTTTAGAAAATCGAATAGGACAGAGCAGGCCGGACATATACTGCATCCATAGAAGACGGCGGAGGCGGTATATGCAGGGATTGATTCTGGAGCTGATAGGGGAATACGGATATTTGGCCGTATTCCTCCTTATTTTAACGGAAAATCTGTTTCCCCCGATTCCATCCGAGGTGATCCTTCTGGTTGGGGGTGTGATGACGGCCTGCACCAGGCTGAATGTAGCGGGTGTGATCGGCGCGGCGACGGCAGGGGCGGTTTTGGGAGCCGTGCTCTTATACCAGGCAGGCCGCCTGATTCCGGAGGAGGCGTTGGAGAGGGCGTTAAGGGGGCGGTTTGGAAAGCTTTTACATATGCAGGCCGAGGATGTGGCGCTCGCAAAGAGCTGGTTTCGGAAAAAAGGAAAGGCGGCTGTGTTTCTATGCCGTATGGTTCCGCTCGTCCGGAGCCTTATTTCCATCCCGGCCGGTCTTGCCGGCCTGCGCATGGGCCCGTTCCTTCTCCTGACAACGGCGGGGAGTCTGATCTGGAATACAGCCCTTGTGTGCCTAGGCCGCGCGGCTGGAAATTCATGGGAGAGAGTATCGGCGGCGTTCGGCCTGTATTCGGATCTGTTCTTGATGGTGCTGGGAAGCACGGCGGTGCTGGCGGTCCTGATCTGGCGGGCTCGGAAGGGAGAATAGAGTTTGTTTAGTATAAAATGGATAAATAATTTGAAAAATATTATACAATTCAACAATTAACAAATAAATAGGAAATTATTTTTAAATTTATAAATAAAACTATTGACAAGTATGGAATGATGGGCTATAATATAGACATCAAAAAGAAATACAAAATCTAAGCAAAGGAGGTACAATCCACTGTACAATTAAAAACGTTCAACCTTAAAACCAGAAAGGGTTGAGCAAAAAACGGAGCAAAGCCGGTGGAGACAAAGAAAAAGGCCGGCAGAGCAGAAAAATTTAATATAGATAAAAAACTCGAAAGAGAGGAAAGTCCAATGGACAAGGAATTTTAGAGTGGGTATCGAAGAATACAAAAAGATTTTTCGGTACCCACTTTTCTTTCTGTCATGCGCGGACCTGCGCATTTTGTTTCGCAGACAGAGGAAGTGAATTATCTGCCTTAATCAGAGGCCTTAAAGTTATAAACCGGTCTGATTACATCGATAACGTCCACTGACTCACGGATTCCGTCGAGAATGTCCGTAAGGGATTTGTAGGCCATTGGAGCTTCATCCAATGTGCGCTCATTGACGGAGGTCGTATAAACACCTTCCATTATTTTCCTGTATTCATCCAGGCTGAGGATGTTTTTTGCCTGGGTTCTGGACATGAGTCTTCCTGCCCCGTGTGGTGCAGAATAGTTCCATTCCGGATTTCCCCTGCCAACAGCCAATATGCTTCCGTCTCTCATATTGATTGGAATCAGCACCCTTTCTCCGGCATGGGCGGCGATCGCGCCCTTTCTTAAGATCTTTTCCTCCATATCAATATAATTATGAATGGTATGGAAGGCTTCTGCTCCTGTCATGCCGGTTTTCGCCAAAATGATCTCTGCCATTTTTTCTCTGCTTCTGCGGGCAAATGCCTGACAAATCCCAACATCATGAAGATAATTCTCCAGATAGGTTCCACTCAGATAACACAGATCTTCCGGCATGCTTGTTTCCGATTCATAGACCTGCCAATGAAGTTTTTTTAATGTCGCCTGAATTTCCGTTCTGCGCCCCTGCTCCTTGTAGGTTCGGATGATCGTATCGCGCTTTTCCAGATATTCATCATACCCCCGGTTTAGGTTAACGGCCAGCTTCTGGTAAAATTCTGCGACCTGCTTGCCAAGATTTCTGCTGCCGGAATGGATGATCAGATAGTTTGTTCCGTCTGGGGCCTGGTCGATCTCAATAAAATGATTGCCGCCGCCCAGAGTGCCGAGCGACCGCTCAAGCCGTTTGGAATCCCTTAATTCCCTGTAACAATGCAGACCTGTCAGGTCAAAATGTTCCTGTCTTCCCTCCCAGACGTTCATGCCGGAAGGAATAGAGTGTGCGGCCGCATCCACGCTCTCAAAATTAATGGGAGCTTTCCCGAGATTTACCGTGTACATGCCACAACCGATGTCCACACCGACAACATTTGGGACGACCTTATCCATAACAGTCATGGTAGTTCCTATCGTGCAGCCCTTACCGGAGTGGGCATCCGGCATAATGCGGATTCTGGAGCCCTCAGCCATCGGATAGTCACACATGCGCCGGATTTGTTCGACGGCCTCCTCCTCAATGATTTTCGCATAGCAGAGAGCCGTATTTACTTTTCCTTTAATCTCGAATCCGTTCATAATCTTCCTCCTCGTATACTGTCGTCCCCGAATCGCCGGCTTAAAAGTCAGGTGCTTCCCGCGGGGCGGACAGAATATAAAAAACCGCCTTCTCTGTGTCTCCACAAAAAGATAAGCGGTTTAAAAGTCCATGAATTTGATTAGCTGCCTCTGCTGTTACGCCGGCAGTCCAACAGATTGTATCACAGTTTTTCGCACGAATCTTATCTTATCTGAACACATAGAATCAAAGCCTCGATTTTCCTGATCGAGTGCTGTGGGAGTGAGGCCTTGCAGATTCAAATTGTTTGTGTGAATCACTGTGAACATCGTTTTTCCTTTCCCGGCACCGATCTTTTGGCGCCGCTTTCTTTGCTGCTTCAGACTTTATCACAAAAATCCCGTTTTGTCATTATATTTGTGATATAAAAATAATATGACCGGATGCATTCAAATTCCGCTCAAATCAAACGGCGGCGTATATTCCTCCCTCGCACTGCTCCTTTCCTGCCTGTATCCGTCGGTCAGGCCCAGCCTGACCGCGTGATCCACGACTTTCTGGTATTCATAGGTGGTGAGCCTGCGGTTGATCCCCGGGTAGTCCTTGCTCTGATAGAAGGGCATATACTGGCTTAAGAGGCTCAAAAGAAAGCTTCCCGCAGGAAGTGCTTCGGCGATCCAGGAGAGCAGGCGCATGGAGTCCTCCCTGGCCCCGGGGAGAACGAGATGCCGGATGATGACGCCTTTTTTTAAGAGAGACGGCGTTTTTTTATCCCAGCAAAGGCCGCCCGTCTGCGCTAGCATTTCAAGGATGGCTCCGGAGGCGGCTTTAAAGTAATCGGCGGCTTTGGAGTATCGCAGGGATAGACTGCTGTCATAATATTTGAGATCGGGGAGATAAATATCTATGTAACCGGAAAGAGCCCGGATGGCCTCGACGCGCTCATAGCCGCCGCAGTTGTAAACGATGGGGATATGGAGCCGGGGCTTTGCAAGATCCAGGGCCCGTACGACTGAGGGGAGATAGTGGGAGGCGGTCACGAGATTGATGTTATGCGCGCCCTGTGCCTGCAGAGACAAAAAAATCTCGGCAAGCCGGGCGACGGAGACCTCCCTTCCAAAATTTTCATGACTTGGCGCGTGATTCTGGCAGAAGACGCATTTTAAGGTGCAGCCCGAAAAAAAGACGGCCCCGCTGCCGTTTGTGCCGCTTAAGCAGGGCTCCTCCCACATATGTAAGCCTGCCCGGGCGAGCTTTATCGTATCTCCCGCCCCGCAGAAGCCCGTTTGGATGTGCCGGTTTATGCCGCAGGCTCTTGGACAGAGCCTGCAGGAATTGTAGTCTGAAAACATGGCAAATACCTCTAAATAAAAAAAGTGTGTACCCTGCACAGCCCGGCCGCAGGTGCTTTTTGGGGGTGGGCCGCCGTCAAAGGGCGGCGGCTGGTACGGCCTGGTTTATTTGGCCCGTTCCTTGGAATCGCTTTTCTGCTCCGGCATGAACTTATAAAGCTGATTGTAGTGTTCAATTTCCGCATCGGACTGCGGGAGAGAGGGAATCAGCCCCGTACAGTCCATGGAGGAGCAGGACTGGATATCGACATCATAGTCATAATCCGGTTCATTGGCGGTTCCGGTTCTGGATTCATTGTCCATTTGTATCACCCCGCGGTTATTGTGGACCGGTTCGGGATAAATTATACATACGTACAGAGCACGTTCCATTCGGCGGTAAGCCGCTCCAAGGACCAGGCGGCGTTAGCCGGACTGGTGGAAGGAAGTCGGATGGCATCCCGGCCAAGGCCGGGTTTCTGGTATTTTTGATAAAAACGATGCGAGGCGCCGCCGTTGCAGAAAATTTGCGCGATGTCAGCTTCCCCAAGGATACGGGACAAGTCGTTTGGGACGACGTTTTTGATCGAGCTGTCGCTGGAGCCCGTGATGGTGCAGGAGGCAATGACATCCCAGAGCGCGATATGACGGCTGTGTAAAAGCCTCTTTTTTTCTTCGATGGTTTCCGGCACGCGTGTCTTCAGGACAAGGGACAGCACCCGCCAGAAGCGGTTTTGCGCATGGTGATAGAAAAAACGGCCCTCCCGGGATTTGACGGAGGGAAAGGAGCCGAGGATCAGGATCTTTGAATCCGCGTCATAGAGCGGCGGAATGGGATGAAGGATCGTTTCCATATATGAACTCCATTTTTTTATTCAGTATCGCAAAAAAGGAGAGATTTGTCAAAGAAAAAACAAAATTTTAATACTTTTTTTATTGCCTTATGGAGAAACTCCATCTATAATGGATAGGTATCGTCTCATGGTGGGACAGTCTGACCTGGCGGTATATGAGATAGAAGTGGAGAAGCGATATGGATAATAACAATCAAAATAGAAATAACGGGAGAAAGCCTGCCGGCCAGATGTGGATTTTTGTCCTTGTGATGATTGCGGCGTTTGCGTGTGTCAATCTGATGCGGACGTCGGTCAACAACAGCCAGAGGCAGGAGGTCAGCTACGAGGAATTCGTTTCCATGCTGGAGGACGGGAAGATTGAGTCGGTCCTGATCTCGCCGAATCAGCTTCAGATCCGGGTCAAGACCGGGGCGAAGGACTATTCCAGCATGAAGGTCTATTTTACCGTGCGTGTTCCGGACAGTGACCTGACAAACCGGCTTTTGGAGCATGGTGTGACCTTTAAGGGAGAGGATACCAGCACCAGCGCTTCGATTATGAATTTTATCGTCAATCTCGTGCTGCCAATCGTGCTGATGGGCGGCCTTCTGTATCTGATGTTCAGCCGCATGGGCGGCGGAGGCGGGATTATGGGCGTCGGAAAGAGCAACGCCAAGGTCTACGTCCAGAAGGAGACGGGGATCACGTTTGCCGATGTGGCCGGGGAGGATGAGGCCAAGGAATCGCTTGTGGAGATCGTAGACTTCCTCCACAACCCGCAGAAATATACGCGGATCGGTGCCAAGCTTCCCAAGGGAGCCCTGCTCGTGGGCCCTCCCGGGACCGGTAAAACGCTGCTTGCAAAGGCAGTGGCGGGCGAGGCGCATGTGCCGTTTTACTCGCTCTCCGGTTCGGACTTTGTGGAGATGTTTGTCGGCGTCGGTGCATCGCGTGTGCGTGACCTGTTCAAACAGGCGCAGCAATCGGCCCCCTGCATTATTTTTATCGACGAGGTCGATGCGATCGGACGGAGCCGTGATACGCGCTTTGGCGGGAACGACGAGAGGGAGCAGACCTTAAACCAGCTTTTGTCCGAGATGGATGGCTTTGATTCATCGAAGGGCCTCCTTGTGATGGCAGCCACGAACCGTCCGGAGATCCTGGATCCAGCACTTTTAAGGCCCGGCCGGTTTGACAGGCGTGTGATCGTAGACAAACCGGATCTGAAAGGCCGCGTCAATATTTTGAAGGTGCATTCCAAGGATGTGCATCTCGACGAGACCGTTGACTTTGAGGAGATCGCGCTTGCAACCTCTGGTGCAGTCGGCGCGGACCTTGCCAATATGATGAACGAGGCGGCGATTACCGCGGTCAAACACGGACGGCAGGCCGTTTCCCAAAAGGACCTGTTTGAGGCCGTGGAGCTTGTTTTGGTCGGCAAAGAGAAAAAAGACCGTATCATGAGCAAGGAGGAGCGGCGCATCGTATCCTATCACGAAGTAGGACACGCGCTCGTGACTGCCCTGCAAAAGGATGCGGAGCCGGTACAAAAAATCACGATCGTGCCCCGCACGATGGGGGCACTTGGCTATGTGATGCAGGTGCCCGAAGAAGAAAAATTCTTAAATACGAAAAAAGAGCTGGAGGCCATGCTGATTGTGGCGTTAGCCGGGCGCGCGGCAGAGGAGCTTGTCTTTGAGACCGTGACGACTGGGGCTGCCAACGATATCGAACGGGCGACAAGGATCGCCCGCGCGATGGTGACACAGTACGGCATGTCGGAGAAATTCGGCCTGATGGGCTTAGAGACTAAGGAAAACCAGTACTTGACCGGCCGCACGGTTTTAAACTGCGGAGATGCGACTGCTGGTGAGATCGACATTGAGGTCATGAAGATCCTCAAGGACTCCTACGCGGAGGCAAAACGTCTGCTCGGAGAAAACCGTGATGCGATGGACGAGATCGCGGCATTCTTAATCGAGAAGGAAACCATCACAGGCAAAGAATTCATGAAGATCTTCCGGAAGGTAAAAGGAATCCCGGAGCCGCCGGAGGAGGAGACAGAGAAAAAGCGCCACATCGACGTACGGATTGACGGCAACCCAAACGAAGCAGGCAGCCAGGCGAATCCAGGCCCAGGTCAGCCGGGAGCGTCCTATCCGGGCCCGGGCCCCTATTCAGGCCCGACCCCCAATCCCTACCCAGGCCAGCCCCCGTATCCGGGCCAGAATCCCAATCCCTACCCAGGCCAGCCCCCGTATCCGGGCCAGAATTCCAACCCTTACCCGGGCCAGCCCCCGTATCCGGGCCAGAATTCTAACCCCTACCCAGGCCAATCCCCGTATCCGGGCCAGAATCCCAATTCCTACCTGGGGCAGTCCCCCTATCCGGGATCTCCCTCCGGCCCATACCCGGTTCCGCCCCACCTGGGCCGCGGCCAGAACCCAGGCCCGAGGCCCTATCCACCAAATTCAGGCGCCGGCCCATACCCGCCAGCCCCGGGTCAAACCCCACCCGGCAGACCAGCCCCAGGCCCCCAACCGGGCCAAGAGACAGCCCCCGGACAAAACACAGACGACAGATCAACTAATACGGAAAATACCGAAAAATAATATATTCATTTATAATCCTCTGGGGAATGGCACACTCTCTGCAAAAAATCACGTAAATACACAAAAACAACACAAAGACCGTCACAACAAACAATGCATAACACGTCCCATCCAAACAGGCTGCGCCCCCACAAAGGCCCAGCCTGTTTGAACTACAAGGCAACCACTTTTTTGCTCAGCTAAAAAACGCAGACTATCCCCCTCAAGCTATTTCCTTAAAGTTCATTTAAAAAAGCCACACATTTCACGAATCCAGCGTTGAAACCTGGCTACACCGCCTCCGCCGCCTGCCCCGGCCTCTGCGGACCCCTTTTTCCCCCCTCCCTTCATTTTCTTTCGATTTTGCCGCACTTTTTTAATGGAAAACCTGAAAATTTATGTTATACTGAATAGAAACGCAGCAGCAACAGGAAATCTTACCCACAAGGATGCGTAAAAATGAAAAAACTGCACAGAATACAGGAGGAGTTTGATGGCAAAGAAACGATGGATTGCATGGCTTGTGACGGCCGCCGTTCTGCAGCCGTTTGGCGGCGTACGGATGGCCCAGGCGTCCGTCCAGGCAGGCGGGACAGGCAAGGCGGTGATCGGGGATCTGTCCGAATATGCGTCAGGCGAGGTGCTGGCGGTCTACGCGGATGGGAGCCTTGAAGTCTTCTCCTGCGCAGACGGTGAAGCCGTAAAAGAGAAAATCAAGGATCTTTCGGCAGATCCCGCGGTATCCCTGATTCAGCCCAACTATGAATACGAAAGCCAGGCCATCGGTGCCAACGATCCCTCGTCAAAAGAACAGTGGGCTCTGTACAACGACGGCACCTTCGAGCTCGATCGGGAGACCAATCGGTATCCGGTCTATGGGGATCCGTTTGGGAGTCCGGCCGGGCCCGGTGAATGGGATGGGAATCTGGTCGGGTTTCTGGTACAGACCGAGAAATGGAAGGCGCAGGCCGGCATTGATATCCGGGCGGCAGGTGCTTGGGCGAAGTACGGAGGCGGAAAGCGCGATGCGATTGTGGCTCTGGTGGATACCGGGATCGACTATACGCATGAGGATCTGCAGGGGAGCCTCTGGATGAATCCCGGTGAGCTCCCCGGCAACGGAATTGATGACGACGGGAACGGATATGTGGACGATGTATACGGCTGGAATTTTTATCATAATTCCAACCAGGTTTTTACCGGGATGCAGGACAGCCACGGAACGCATGGAGCCGGGACGATCTGTGCGAACGCGGGAAATGGCATCGGAATCGCCGGGATTGTGCCGAACGGCCGTGTGAAGGTGATGGCGGTGAAGGCGCTTGGCGGCCGGGATGGCGGCGGCAGCACGGCCTCTCTGATCCGGGCGATCCGCTACGCCGAGGGCAACGGGGCGGTCATCTGCAACTTAAGCCTCACGACGACGAAATTCGACCAGGCTCTGTATCAGGCGATCGGAGCCTCCCGGATGCTGTTTGTGGTGGCGGCGGGGAACGGCGACAGGCTCGGCAGGGCGGTCAACACCGACGAGAGCCCTTGCTATCCTGCCTCCTATGACTTGGACAATATTATCTCCGTGGCGAATCTTTCCTTTGACGGAGAGCTGCAGGAGAGCTCAAACTACGGCCTCTTAAGTGTGGATTTGGCAGCCCCGGGGACGCAGATTTTGAGCACGACGCCCGGCAGCTCCTATGGCTATATGACCGGGACATCAATGGCGGCCCCCATGGTTGCGGGCGCGGCGGCGATGGTATATACGTACTATGAAACCATCGGGGCAGCGGATGTGAAGGAGATCCTCTTAAAAACGGTAACGCCCTTAGACAGCCTTGCCGGACGTACGGTGACGGGAGGAATGTTGAATCTGGAGGCGGCCCTTTCCTTTGATGTGAGCACACTCTCGGGAATGGATTTTGCGAATTCCGGGCATGCTCCCGAAAACGGGAATGTGCCCTATATTGAATCACAGATCGTTGACCTGAGAAGCCGGATGTATCTGATGGTCCGTGTCGTGGATGTGGACGGAGACCTGGAAACGCTCTGCTATGCGGAGGGTGAGCATACGGCCGAGGAGTTTGCGGCCGGACTGGAAAGCGTTGCCTTCATCGTAAGCGAGAACGATACGGCAGTATTCCAGATCGAGGACGAGGAGACGGGGGTCTATACCTTCTACGCAAGAGACAGACGCGGCAATGAGGCAGTCCGGACGATTAAATTTGCGCCGCAGAGCATGGGGCCGGGAGGACGTCAGGAGTAAGAGGCGGCTTGTGCCCGGCCGGGCGGCAGTAAGAGGAGAGATCTATGGAAAAAATCAGACTGTCAAAGGAGGAGCTTGCCTGGATTCTGTATGATGTGGGGAACTCGGCCTTTATCCTCCTGACCGCTACGGTGATTCCGATCTATTTCGAAACGCTTGCCGGGGCAGCCGGGCTCACAAAGGTGCAGTATCTGGCATATTGGGGCTATGCCTCGTCTGCGGCCACGCTCCTTGTGGCGGCCTGCGGGCCTGCCTTGGGATTCGCCTCTGACCAAAACGGAAGAAAACGGCCGATGTTTGCGGCCAGTGTGCTTGCGGGGGCCGCAGGCTGTGCCGCGCTGGCAGTTCCGGAAAACTGGCTTGTATTTCTCCTGATTTTTGCGGAAGCGCGGATTTGCTACAACATCAGCCTGATTTTCTATGACTCCATGCTCGTGGATGTGACGAGGCCGGAGCGGTTTGATATGGTTTCGTCTCATGGGTATGCCTGGGGGTATCTGGGAAGCTGCATTCCGTTTGCGGCTTCCCTGGCGTTGATTCTTTTTTTGGAGGCGGCCATGTCGGTGGCCTTTTTTCTGAATGCGGGCTGGTGGGCTGCCTTCTCCTGGCCGCTTTTGAAACGCTACAGGCAGACACACGTCTTCCGGGAGGAGAGAAAGCCGTTAGGCGCCGGCTTTACCGGGCTTTATCGGCTGATCAGGGAGATTGCCGGGCAGAGGAAGATTGCCCTGTACCTGCTCTCCTTTTTCTTTTTCATCGACGGTGTGTACACGATCATCGAGATGGCGACCGCCTACGGAAGCGCGCTGGGCTTAGAGACCTCGGGGCTTCTTTTTGCTCTTTTGGCTACGCAGCTTGTGGCCTTTCCGTGTGCGCTGTTTTTCTCTCTGCTCTCGAGGCGTTTTTCCACCTCCTTTTTGCTGAAGGCCTGCATTCTGGCATATATGGGGATCTCCGTGTATGCGGTCGGACTGGACAGCCAGCAAAAGTTCTGGATTCTGGCCATCCTCGTCGGCATGTTCCAGGGGGCGATTCAGGCGCTTGCTCGTTCGTATTTTGCCAGGGTTATCCCGCCGGAAAGGGCGGGTGAATATTTCGGAATCTATGATATATGCGGCAAGGGAGCTTCCTTTTTGGGGACCATGCTGGTAGGCTTCGTGGCCCAGCTCACGGGAGAGCCGGGGGCGGGGGTCGGGATTCTGTCGGTGCTGTTTGCCGCGGGATTCATTCTGTTTTTATATGCGGAGCGGGATGTACGGCAAATTGTTTAACGTGCTACTTGACTAAAGTGAAAAACTGGTATAAGATAGGACCAACGGGAGGGAAATCGGACGATGAGACAGGAGGAGCTGCTCTTAAAAAAGGAAGAACAGGTCGTCTTCGAGTTGCGCAGGCTCTTTGAGCAGTATGGCTATCGGAGATTTGAGATGAGTAAGTTCGAGGAATATGATTTTTATGCGGAAAACCGCAGTTTCCTTGACAGCGAAAATATTTTGACCTTTACGGGGCTGGATGGAAAGCTTTTGGCGCTGAAGCCGGATGTGACACTCTCTATTGTAAAGAACAGCAGGGGGAGCCTTGACGCTGCAGACCGTGTCTATTACAACGAAAACGTATACCGTGCGCGCAAGGAGGATAAAGAGTACCGGGAGATCATGCAGGCGGGGCTGGAATATATCGGTCCGGTGGACACCTATGCAGTGCTCGAGGTATTGCTTCTTGCAAAACGGTGTCTGGAAATGATCGACGGCTCGTATCTGATGGATCTTTCTCATATGGGCTTAGTGGCTGGGCTCCTGGAGGAGACCGGTCTCGTGGGTGGAAAGAAAAAACGGCTGCTGAAGGCAATCCGCGAGAAGAATGTCCATGAGCTGCATGAGATCTGTGAGAGCGAGGGCGTCTCGGAGGAGGCAGGGGAGCGGCTTGCCGCGCTGGCATCCATCTACGGCCCTTTCAAGGAGACGCTTCCGGCCGTGAAGGCGCTCTGCCGAAGCGAGAGGACCCGGGCGGCCTATGCAGAGCTTTCGGAGCTTAGCCGCTGCCTTGAGGCCTGCGGGGAGCTTTCGCGGGTCAGCCTGGATTTTTCCGTTGTCAATGATATGGACTACTACAACGGAATTACATTCCAGGGATTTATTGAAGGGATTCCGAACGGCGTCTTGAGCGGCGGCCGTTATGACAGCCTCGTACATAAGCTGGGGAAAAGGGGCGGAGCGGTCGGCTTTGCCGTGTATGTGCATCTTCTGGAACGTTTTTGGACACAGGAAAAGGACTATGACACGGATGTGCTGCTTCTGTATGGAAAGAATGCGGATCCAGCGGCCGTCGCGCGTGCGGTGAAAAAGCTCACAAAGAACGGGGAACGTGTTATGGCGTGCAGGGAAAATACCGGAGATATGCGGTTTAAAAGGCTGCTCTCCATGGAAGGCGGGGAGGAGTAGGAGGAAGATGGAACAGGTCATTAACATTGCGCTGCCGAAGGGCCGGCTCGGCGAACGGGCGTACGAGGTATTTGAGAACATCGGCTACGGCTGCCCTGCGCTTCGGGAAAACAGTCGCCGGCTGATTTTTGAGAGCAGGGAGAACAAGGTTCGGTATTTCTGGGTGAAGCCCTCGGATGTGGCCGTCTACGTGGAGCGTGGCGCGGCCGACGTGGGTGTGGTTGGAAAGGATATCCTGCTGGAAAAGGGCTTTGACGTATACGAGCTTCTGGATCTCGGCATGGGGAGATGCCGGATGTGCGTGGCTGGCGTGAAGGGAAAGCGGCCCAACCCAGAGCTTACCCTCCGGGTCGCAACGAAATTTCCAAACGTGGCCAGGGAGTTTTACCGCAAAAAGAGCCGGGAGATCGACATCATCAAGCTCCACGGCTCGATCGAGATCGCCCCGATCCTCGGCATGTCCGATGTGATTGTGGATATCGTGGAGACGGGGACGACATTGAAGGAAAACGATCTGGAGGTATTGGAGGAGATCTTTCCGATCAGCGCCAGGCTGATCGCCAACAGAGTGAGCTATAAATTTAAAAACGAACAGATTCAGGCCATGTGCAGGAAAATGGAGGCGAGCCTATGATGCAGACATACCGGTACGGGGAGATCCCAATCGAGGAGATCTTTGACCGTACGGCCAAGGGAGAGGATGTCTCCCGGACGGTCGGAGAGATTCTTTTGGATGTCAAAAAGAATAAGGATGAGGCGCTTAAACGTTATACGGAGAAATTTGACGGCGCCGCGCCGGACTCCTTTGCCGTGTCAGAGGATGAGTGGGACAGGGCTGTGGACTCGGTCTCCAGAGAGTTTTTGGAGGTGCTTCGGGAGGCGGCGGCCCATATCCGTCTGTTTCATGAGAAGCAAAAACGGAATGATTTTGTGATCACGGAACGGGAGGGCGTCGTCCTCGGCCAGAAGGTGATTCCGCTTGACCGCGTGGGGCTCTATGTACCCGGAGGCACGGCCAGCTACCCCTCCACCGTGCTCATGGACTGTATCCCTGCAAAGATTGCCGGGGTCAGAGAGATCGTCATGGTGACGCCGGCCAAGGCCGGGAAGCTGAATCCGGAGGTACTGGCCGCCGCAAGGATCGCCGGCGTGGACCGGATTTTTAAGGTGGGAGGCGCTCAGGCGATCGGAGCACTCGCTTACGGGACCGAGACAGTCCCGCGTGTGGACAAGATCGTGGGGCCGGGGAATGCCTTCGTGGCAGAGGCGAAGCGGCAGGTATTCGGAGCCGTCTCGATCGACATGATCGCGGGGCCGAGTGAGATCCTTGTGATCACGGATGAGGCATCGGATGCGGCCTGGGTGGCTGCAGATCTTTTATCCCAGGCCGAGCATGACAGACAGGCGCAGGCCGTGCTTGTGACGGATTCCCGGCAGCTCGCAGAGCGTGTGGAAAAAGAGCTTGAGAGGCAGCTTGCGAAGCTCCCCCGGAGGGAGATCGCAGAGGCGTCCTTAAAGCAGAACGGAAAGATCATTCTGGCGGACAGCATAAGGCAGGCCATAGAGATATCCAACGAGATCGCGCCGGAGCATCTGGAGCTGTGCGTGGAGGAGCCGTTTGCCTGGCTGGCGCTGGTCCGTCATGCCGGTTCGATCTTCCTTGGAAGAAATGCGCCGGAGGCACTCGGCGATTATTTTGCCGGGCCGAACCACACGCTTCCGACCGGAGGAACGGCCCGTTTTTCGAGCCCGCTGTCGGTCGATGATTTTGTGAAAAAATCATCGTTCACGTATTATACAAAAAAGGCGCTTCAAAATGAGGCAGAAAAGATCGCGGCGTTTGCCAGACGGGAGGGGCTGGAGGGCCATGCCCGCTCGGCGTTAGCGCGGCTTTATGAAGGGGAGGAGAGGCTATGAGCAGATTTCTGAGCGGACGTTTTTCGGCGTTTGAGGCATATACACCGGGCGAGCAGCCCAGGGATAAGAAATACATTAAGCTGAATACCAACGAATCGCCCTATCCGCCGTCCGAAAAAGTCCTGGAGCGGATCTCGAAAGAGGAGGTCATGGCCTTGAACCTGTATCCGGACCCGACCGGGCGGGCGTTAAAGGAGAAGCTCGCGGCGCTCTACGGGGTGGAGCCGGAGCAGGTGTTTTTGGCCAACGGCTCGGATGAGATCCTGAATTTTGCGTTCCTGGCATTTTGTGATGCACAAAACGGCGCGGTGTTCCCGGATATCAGCTACGGATTTTATCCGGTATATGCAAAGCTTTACCGGATCCCGTTCGAAGAAATCCCGCTGAAGGAGGATTTTTCGATTGATTTCAGGGAATACTGCGGCCAAAATCGCATGGTCGTGATCGCAAATCCCAATGCACCGACTGGCATGACGCTTTCTTTAGGACAGATCGAGGAGATTGTAACAAGCAATCCCGGGCATGTGGTGTTGATTGACGAGGCGTACGTGGATTTTGGCGGGGAGAGCTGCATCGGCCTCACGAAGAAATATGACAATCTCCTGGTGGTGCAGACCTTTTCGAAATCCCGCTCGATGGCGGGCGCAAGACTGGGCTTTGGGATCGCAAATGCGGAGCTGATCGCCGACTTAGAAAAGATCAAATATTCCACAAACCCCTACAACATCAACCGCCTGACGCTGGCGGCCGGCGAGGCGGCGGCAGAGAGCGATGCCTATTATAAGGAGAATGCGAAAAAAATCATAGAGACGCGGGAAAAGACGGCCAGGGCGCTTAAAGAGCTTGGGCTTACGGTGCTTCCCTCAAAGGCAAATTTTATCTTCGCGGGGAAAGGACGCCTGGATGGCGGCAGCATGTACCGGGAGTTAAAGGCGCGGGGCATCCTGGTGCGCCACTTTGAGAAGGAACGAATCCGGGATTTTGTGCGGATCTCGATCGGGACGCCGGAGCAGATGGAGGCACTCGTTTCGTCTGTCCGGGAGATCCTTGCAGAGTGAAGGGAGCGGGAATGAGGAGAAGTGAACTTGTAAGAAAGACGGCGGAGACCGAGATCCGCCTTTCGCTGGAATTAGACGGGACCGGAAAAAGCGAGATCCATACGGGAGTGGGCTTTTTGGACCATATGCTGACGCTGTTTGCGAGACACGGCCGTTTTGACCTTACGGTACGGTGTGTGGGCGATACGCAGGTGGATGACCATCATTCCGTGGAGGACATCGGAATCTGCCTGGGCCAGGCGTTTGCAGAGGCGCTTGGGGACTGTAAGGGGATCATGCGCTATGGGGATATCACGCTTCCGATGGATGAGGCGCTGATTCTCTGTGCCGTGGATCTGTCGGGGCGCGGCCTTTTGTGCTTTGAGTTGGAGACACCCTCGCAGAAGGTGGGAAGCTTTGACACGGAGCTTGTGGAGGAGTTTTTTGCGGCGTTTGCCCGTAAGGCCGGGATGACGCTTCATCTGATGAAGCTGCGCGGAAGAAATTCCCACCATATCATCGAGGGGGCCTTTAAGGCGGCGGCGCGTGCGCTTTCTGCGGCCGTGACAATCAACAGGGAATATCCGGATGAGATTCCCTCCACGAAGGGAGTGTTGGCATGATCGCGATTCTGGATTATGGGGTCGGCAACCTGTTTTCTTTAAAGAGTTCTCTGACCTTTTTGGGGGTTAAGGCCGTTGTAACGAACGACGAAAGAGTGGTCAGGGAAAGCGGGAAGCTGATCCTCCCGGGGGTCGGCGCGTTTGCGGATGCGGCAAAAAAGCTTTCGGCGAGCGGTCTGGCCGGGGTCATCACGGAGGAAGCGGGAAGGGGAAAGCCGCTTCTCGGGATCTGCCTGGGGATGCAGCTTTTGTTTGAAAAAAGCTACGAATACGGCGAGCATGAGGGTCTGGGCCTCATACAGGGCGTTGTTAAGCCGATCGCTCCTGTCATCGGGGAGGGGTTAAAGGTGCCGCATATCGGCTGGAATGCGCTGCATTTTCCGATGGGGCGGTCAAAGAGCCGGCTGTACCGGTACGTCCGGGAGGGTGACTGCATGTATTTTGTGCATTCCTTTGCCGCGATGGATTGCGAGGAGAGCATAACGGCAAAGACCGAGTACGGAGCCTGGCTGACCGCGTCGGTGGAGCAGGGCAACGTCTTCGGGACGCAGTTCCATCCGGAAAAGAGCGGCGAGGCCGGACTTTCGGTCCTTCAGGCGTTTTGTGAGCTTTAGAGCGTGGCAGGAGGGAGAATATGAAACTGTTTCCGGCGATTGATCTGATAGACGGCTGTGTGGTCCGCCTGGTGAAGGGGGATTACGCGCAGAAAACGGTGTACAGCAGCGCCCCTATCGAGGTAGCGAAGGCGTTTTTGAATATGGGGGCGGACTGCCTGCATGTGGTGGATCTGGATGGCGCAAGGGACGGCGGGACGCCGAACATGAAGGTGATTGAGGAGTTGGCAGGGCTCGGGCTCTTTGTAGAGGTGGGCGGAGGAATCCGCTCCGAGGATGTGATCCGGCGTTATATCGATGCAGGGGTCTCCCGGGTCATCCTGGGGACGGCGGCGCAGGATCTTGATTTTGTGAGACGTGTACAGAGAGAGCATGGAGACCGGATCGCGGTCGGCGTGGACGTGAAGGAGGGGAAGGTCGCAGTCAAAGGCTGGACAAAGCTTACCTCTCTGGACTGCTTTTCGTTTTGTGAAGAACTGGAAAGGGCCAAAGTGGGCTGTGTGATCTGTACGGACGTTTCCAGGGACGGGCTGCTAACCGGGCCGAATCTTGCACTTTACCGGACGCTTTCCGAACGGTTTTCCTTTGCCGTCATGGCCTCCGGCGGCGTTTCCTCGATCGGGGACATTCGGGCATTAAAAGAGCTGGGGCTCTATGGAGCGATCCTGGGCAAGGCGCTGTACACGGGAGCGGTCGGGCTTGGGGAGGCACTGGCGCTTGTGAATGAGCCAAAGGAGGAGCATGTATGATAACGAAACGGATCATTCCCTGCCTGGATGTGCGGGATGGCCGCGTGGTGAAGGGCGTGAATTTTGAGGGGCTTCAGGATGTCTCCTCACCGGTGGAGCTTGGCAGATATTACAGCGATAACGGGGCCGACGAGCTGGTGTTTTACGACATCACGGCTTCGGCGGAGGGCAGGGGCCTGTTTACGGATATCCTGCGCAAAGTTGCAGAGAACATTTTTATTCCGCTGACAGTGGGCGGCGGGATCAACAGCTTGGAGGACTTTGACCGGGTCTTAAAATGTGGAGCCGATAAGGTGAGCGTTAATTCCGGGGCGCTTCGGAATCCGGAGCTTATAGGAGATGCGGCCAGGCGGTACGGCAGCCAGTGTGTGGTTTTATCTGTGGATGTAAAACGCGTGGACGGTGTGTTCCGTGTATTCGCGAGAGGCGGCAGAGACGATACCGGGCTTTTGGCCCTAGAATGGATCAAGCGTTGTGAGGCTATGGGCGCAGGGGAGATCGTGGTCAACAGCATTGACACGGACGGCGTGAAGCGCGGGTTCGACACAGAGCTTCTGGCCTTAGTCTGTGAGGCGGTCTCCGTGCCGGTCATCGCCTCGGGAGGCGCGGGCTGCATCGAGGATTTTGTGACGCTGTTTGAGAGGCTTCCGAACGTGGATGCGGGGCTCGCGGCCTCGATCTTTCATTTCGGAGAGGTGCAGATCCCGAAGCTTAAGGCAGAGCTTGCGGACAGGGGAATCTGTGTGAGAAAGGAATGGACATATGGTAAACATAGAGGAGCTGAAATTTGATGAAAGGGGCCTGATCCCGGCCGTTGTGGTGGATGCAGAGAGCAAACGGGTACTGACGCTTGCGTATATGAACCGGGAGAGCCTTGCGATCAGCATCAAAGAGAGGCGGACGTGTTTCTGGTCACGCTCGAGGAAGGAGCTTTGGAGGAAGGGGGAAACCTCCGGGAATGTGCAGCACATCGTCTCCGTCACGGCGGACTGCGACCGGGATGCGCTGACGGTTGAGGTCATAAAGGAGGGGCCGGCCTGCCATTTGGGAACGGATTCCTGCTTTAACGATCCGGTCTATGTGAATCCGGATGCCAGTCCGTTTTCCCTGGATGGGTTAATGGAGCTTCTGCTTGGCCGAAAGGCGGAGGGGAAGGAGGGCTCTTACACGACATACCTGTTTGAAAAGGGTCTGGATAAGATCTTAAAGAAGGTCGGAGAGGAGTCCACCGAGGTCATTATCGCGGCCAAGGCGGAGGATAAAAAAGAGACAATCTACGAGATTGCAGACCTGGCCTATCATGTGATGGTGCTCATGGTACAGGCAGGGATCTCCCTTGCGGATATCAAAAAGGAGCTCGCTGGCCGCCATGTGATCGACCACAAGGTAAAGCAGGAGAAGATGACAGAGTAAAAGAAAGCTGTTAAAGCCCGGGCAGATTTTGGCAGAAATGCCGGTATCTGCCCGCTTTTTATGTGTTTCTTTGGCAGTTTGCTCGTTGTTTTTCAGAGCAATACTTGGTATAATGGGGGGCTGAAAACGATGTAAAAGAAGGAAAGAATAGAGGAAAATCGTACGGAGGTTTTTTATATGGAGGAATCAATGGCGGCGTTTTTGCCGTGGCTTTGCATCCCGTTTGCAGGGCTTCTTCTTTGTATTGCTATCCTGCCGCTTGTGCGTGCGGAATGGTGGGAGGCGCACCAGCCCCACATGGCGGCAGCCTGGTCGCTCCTTTTTTTGCTTCCCTTTGCCGCAGTCTGCGGTGCAGGGAGGGCGGCGGAGACGTTTCTTGAATGTATGATCAATGATTACCTGACGTTTATCGTGCTGCTGTTCGGCTTGTTCTGCGTGTCCGGCAACATTACGATGTCGGGGGATCTTGCGGGCTCGCCTCGGATCAACGTGGGGCTTCTGGCTCTGGGAACGCTCCTTTCAAGCTGGATCGGCACAACGGGCGCAAGTATGCTGATGATCCGTCCCGTCATTAAAATGAATGCATGGAGGCGGCGCAGGCGCCATATCATCGTATTCTTTATTTTTCTGGTCTCCAACATGGGCGGCTGTCTGACCCCGATCGGCGATCCGCCGCTCTTGATGGGATTTATGCGGGGCGTCCCGTTTTTCTGGAGCCTGAAGCTTTTGCCGGTGCTTTTGTTCAATCTGGTACTTCTTTTGACCGTGTTTTACAGGATCGACATGCGCGCCTACCGGGCGGATATTGCAGCCGGCTTAAAGCCTGATATCAGCAGGCCGGGTACGGAGGTGAAGCTGCGCGGGCTCCACAACCTGGTATTCCTTATCCTGATCATCGCGGCCGTGATCCTAAGCGGAACACTGCCGGGGCTTCCTGCGTTCCGGGATGCGGCCGGCAATGTGAAGGGGATTCCGATTTTTGGCGAGGTACGCCTGGGATTCCCGGCCCTGATCGAGATCGTGATGATCCTGCTTGCGGCGTATCTGTCATTTGCAACGACACCGGCGTCGATCCGGCGGGAAAACCATTTTACATGGGGGGCGATCCAGGAGGTCGCCGTGCTGTTTGTCGGGATTTTTATCACGATGCAGCCGGCCCTGATGCTGTTAAAGGCAAACGGTGCGAAGCTTGGAATCACGGAGCCGTTCCAGATGTTCTGGACGACGGGTATGCTCTCAAGCTTCCTGGACAATACGCCGACATATCTGGTGTTTCTGACAACGGCTGGGGCGCTTGGCTACAGCGAAGGAATTTTGACGGCGTTTGGCATGGTTCCCGTCAAGATGCTCGAAGCGATTTCGGCCGGGGCCGTTTTCATGGGCGCGAACACCTATATAGGAAATGCGCCGAATTTCATGGTCAAATCCATTGCGGATGAGAACGGAATCCGCATGCCGTCGTTTTTCGGCTATTTTGTGTGGTCGCTTGCGATACTGATTCCGGTGTTTTTGGTGGATACACTGGTGTTTTTCCGGTAGGAAGGGGGGAGGAAGCATGCCAATTCAAATGCAGGACATAAAAGAGATGGCGGAGCATATATACGATCTGGATGCGGAGGTCTACTGCCATCTGGGTTCCTCTCTGGGGCGCGTGTTTAACCGGGACCGGGACCGGTGCGTGAAGGAGCTTGTAGAGCTTCTGACGACAAGGCCGCATGGCGATCTCGTGCGGAGTGAGCTGGCCCTGATCGCGAATATGGCGCGGACCATTGAGGATAAGGAGGAGCGGAAGCTCTGCATGTCCGAATACAACCGTATCTTAAACGCGGTTATGAGCCTGCCGACCAGCTTTGCAAGCGGCGATGTGATTGATCCGAAGACGGCTAGGCTCAATGAGTTCAACCTGCAGAATCGGTTTTCGGATGAGGATCATCTGATCATCTGCATCAGCTGGACATATGGGAGCGGCGGCATCGACGTCGGCTTCAAGCTGGCGGACAGACTGAAGATCAATTATTATGATGAACAGATCTTTACGGCAGTGTTAAAACGCCTGGACGCGGAGAAGGATTCCCTGCGGGATACGGCGGGTTATACGCAACATGTCAAGGATGAGATGGATCAGAGCCCGGCAAAGGCATTTCTGCCAGATACGAGGAAATCTTTTGGGGAACGGATCCGGGAATTTTCCCGCTATCATGGCCTTTCCAAACGGGATGCGGTGTTTTTTAACCAGAGCGACCTGCTTTGTGAGATGGCGAAAAAGGAAGATTTTATTGTCATGGGGCGCTGCGGCGACCGGGTCATGACAAATAACGGCATCCCTCATATCAGCATTTATATTACGGCACCGTTCAAACAGCGGGTGCATCGTGCAATCGAAGTCAATGAGGGATTAACGGAGAAGAAGGCGCATGCCCTGTTAAAGAAGCTGGACCGGCAGCACGCAAGCTACTATAATTTTTACACGGGCAGGAGCTGGGGGCATGCCAATAATTATGATCTGTGTATCAATACGGCGAGCTATGGCATTGACGGGACGGTAGAGTTTATTCTGCGGATGATCAACCGGGAATAGGGCGGCAGGAAGTCTTTGACAGATTCATACAAAAAAGATTAAAAAAACCACATGTTGTATTTAAAAATAATACAATATGTGGTATTTTTGTTATATGGGAAAATCCTTTGAAATTTCCTATAAGACAAAAGGCCCTGCCGGGCCAGAAGGCGCAGAGTCTGACCCAACAAAATAAGGTCACTCCGGCGCGACCCGCCGCAGGCGGAGAATCCTGCAAGCAGGGTTCTTTTTTACAGGCAGGCACATGCATATTCCATTTTATACTACCAGAAATAAAAAGGAAAGCAGGTTACAGAATGAACAACGACTGTTTTTACTGTGAGAACGGGGAAAAATTGAATAGCCTGATGCTCCCGATCTGTGAGCTTGCGTACAGCAGGGTATTTTTAAACCGGGATCAAAAGCACAGGGGACGGTGCGTCGTACAGTTTAAGGAGCACAAGACGGAATACTTTCAGCTTACGCCGGAGGAAAACGCCGGATTTTTTGCGGAGCTTTCCAAGGTGGCAAAGGCCGTGTGGGAGCTGTATCAGCCGGATAAGTTAAATTACGCGACCTTTGGGGATGGGGTCCCGCATGTCCATGTCCATCTTGTCCCCAAATATAAGGATGGTTTAAACTGGGGAGAACCGTTTGACGACTCTCTGCCAAAGAAGCTTCTTTCGGACGGGGAATATGAGGAAATGATCGAACAGCTCAGAGAAACAATCATGAAATAAGAATCGGAGGAAACAAAAATGAAGAATTTTCAGTTTTATACACCCACAAAAATTTATTTCGGAACGGACGCGGAGAGCTACATCGGCCGGGATTTAAAGGCGCGCGGCGTGGAGCGGGTTCTGCTCGTGTACGGCGGCGGCAGTGTAAAGAAAAGCGGGCTGTTTGACAAGGTGGCGAAATCCCTTGCGGAGGAAAAGATTACCTATACGGAGCTAGGCGGCGTGGAGCCGAATCCGAAGATTGATAAGGTCTATGAAGGGATGGAGCTCGTGAAGCAGCATGGCATCCGCTTCCTTTTGGCGGTCGGAGGCGGCTCGGTGATCGACACGTGTAAGTCGATCTCGATCGGCATCGCAAACGACAGGGATCCATGGGAAATGATCGAGAAGGAGATCATGCCCGAAAAGGCGATGATGGTCGGGTGTGTGCTCAGCATCGCGGCGGCCGGAAGCGAGATGAGCAACAGCCATGTGATCTCAAACCCGGCTAAAAATATCAAGAGAGGGCTGAATCATGACCTGTTAAGGCCGACGGTTGCATTTTTAAACCCGGAAAACACCTACAGCGTGAGTCCCTACCAGACGGCGTGCGGCATCGTGGACATTATGATGCATACGTTTGAGCGGTATCTGACGCCAGAGAAGGACTGCGAGATTTCGGACCGGATTGCGGAGGGCCTTTTGACTGCGGTGAAGGAGGCTGGGCCGCGTGCGCTTAAAGATCCACAGGATTATGAGGCGAGGGCGACACTTATGTGGGCTTCCAGCCTGTCGCATAACACGCTGACGGGACTCGGGAGAGTGGGAGGCTGGGCGCCCCACAAGATGAGCCTTGACGTCGGCGGAGCATTTGACCGGGTGGCGCACGGCGCGGCCCTGTCTGTCCTGTTTCCGGCCTACTGCCGGTACGTATGCCGATACGATATGCAAAGATTTACCCGTCTTGCGGTGCGCCTCTGGGGTGTCCCGATGAATTTTGAACATCCGGAGGAGACGGCGTATGCCGGAATCGACGCCTGCGAACGCTATTTCCGGTCGCTTGGGATGCCGACACGTTTTTCGGAGCTTGAGATCGAAGAAAAGGATCTGGAAATGCTGGCAGAGATGACCTCGCGGGGAGATACCTTCACGCTGTCCTCTTATATCCCGCTACATAAAAAGGAGATCCTTGAGGTCTTACGGCTGGGGAAATAGGAAAAGGTAACCGTTCAGGGAAAGCCTGAATGGTTGTGAAAAAGCTCTTTTGGAGGAAAAAATGCCGGTAAGAATAGAAAAAATCAGGACGATCTGTACGGCTCCGGAGGGGATCAACCTGCTGGTGGTGAAGGTCGAGACGAACCAGCCGGGACTGTATGGGCTGGGATGTGCGACCTTCGCCTATCGGCATCTGGCGGTTAAGCTCGTGGTGGAGGAGTATCTCGGGCCGCTTTTGCGGGGGCGGGACGCCGAAAGCATCGAGGAGCTCTGGCAGCTCATGCACCAGAACGCCTACTGGCGGAACGGGCCGATCGTAAACAATGCGATCTCCGGCGTGGATATGGCGCTCTGGGATATCAAGGGAAAGCTGGCCAGGATGCCGCTGTACCAGCTTTTCGGCGGGAAATGCCGGCCGGCGGTCCCGGTGTACCGCCATGCGGACGGCCGGGATGTGCAGGAGCTGTGTGAAAACATTCTCCGCTTTCAGGAGATGGGGATTCAGACCATCCGCTGCCAGTGCGGCGGATACGGAGGGGAGTCCTTCGGCAGCTTCCCCGCAGGCGTGCCGAGCGGAGCGCATAGGGGCGTGTACCTGGATTCGGGAGCTTACATACGGAATACGGTAAAGCTGTTTGAGGAGCTTAGAAACAGGCTTGGATATGAGATTCGGCTTGTCCATGACGTGCATGAGCGGATCGCCCCGAGCGAGGCGGTCCGGCTGGCCAGGCTGTTAGAGCCGATGGATCTGTTTTTCCTGGAGGATCCGATCAGTGCAGAGCAGACGGAGTGGCTTAGAGAGCTTCGCAGGCAGAGCTCGGTCCCGATTGCGGAAGGCGAATTGTTTACCCATCCGCATGAGTGGCGCAGCCTGATCGCAGAGCACCTGATTGATTTCATCCGTGTCCACATCAGCCAGATCGGAGGAATTACGCCTGCCAGGAAGCTGCAGATCTTTGCGGAGCAGTACGGCGTGCGGACCGCGTGGCACGGCCCGGGAGATATGTCACCGCCTGCGCATGCCGCCAATATCCACATCGACCTGGCGGCAATGAATTTCGGCGTGCAGGAATGGTCGGGAATCGAGCCTCCCAACTATGTGATCCAGGAGCTTAAAGGACCGCACGGCGCGCTTTTAGAGGTATTTTCGGGGCTTCCCGAGTACCGGGACGGCTGTGTCTACGTCAACGAGAAGCCGGGGCTGGGCGTTGACATAGACGAGAGTAAGGCGGCGAAATACCCGTGTGAAACGAATGTGGTGACCTGGACACAGACAAGAAAAAAGGACGGTTCGCTTCAGACGCCGTAATGATCGAAGCAAAAAAAGGCCGGGGCCTTTGCAGAGGATGCAGAAGGCCCCGGCCTTTTTGCCTGATATAGAGATTCTTCCGGATTTCCCATAAGACAAAAGGCCATGCCAGGAGGCGCAGAGCCTGCCTTGACAGAGTACGGTCCCGTACAAAGTGCGGTCATTTTGGCGCGCGGGTCCGGACGCTCTCCCGAAGGACAAGCTCGGTCGGGACGACGATCTTGATGGGCAGCAGCTCGTGGCAGGTGATGGAGCTCAACAGGCTTTGCAGGGCGGCCTTTGCCATCAGGGACGTGTGGATCTCGACGGAGCACATTTTGGGAATGCTGTATTTGGCGTGATCGGAATTGTCGTAGCCGAATACGCTGATGTCCCCGGGGATAGACAGGCCATTTTGGGAGATGGCCTGCATCGCGCCGGTTGCAAGTCGGTCGTTGAAGGCGATGACGGCGGTGGGGGGCTCGAAACCGCTTTTTAACATGGCATCAATGGCGACATAGCCGCCATCCGCTTCCCAGGAGCCTGCGCAGCAGTAGTATTCATCCAAAAGCTGCAGATGGTGCTCCTTCATGGCGGAGATGACGCCGTTTAGACGTTCCTTTGCCGTAAAGTAGCCGGGATCCCCGTTCAGGACCGCGATTTTTCTATGGCCGGCCCCGATCAGATAGTTCGCCGCGGCATAGGTCCCGGCGTAATTATCGGAGAGGATCGAGGGAAGCAGGGCATTATAGCTGTTGACGAGGACGGAGGGAATGCCTGCCTGTATGGCCTTTTCGATGCATATCTCCGGCGTGTTTGAGACGAAGATGATGCCGGCAATGCTCTGGGCGGAGGCAAGGAGATGGTCAAAGTCCTCTGTTTGCTCGAGGGAGGTGTAGACCAGCAGATAGCCGAAGGGCCTGCACGCCTGCCCGATGTGGTCAAATAATTCATAATAGAAGGGGACAGTGATACGGTCCTCCTTGTAGGCGCTCCGGGGCAGCAGGAAAATGAGGGTCTTCGGCGCTTCGGCGGGGGCCGGAGAGCTCTGACCGGGGCTTTTTAACGGCCTCTGGACCACGACAGTGCCTTTTCCGGGCCTCTTTTCTACAAGGCCTTCATCGACCAGAAGCGAAAAAGCCTTTCGCACGGTGGTGCGGTCTACATGGTAGAGCTCTCCGATCTCACGCTCGGAGGGAAGCATGTCCCCGGGCAGATAGGTTTGTGCGCTGATCTTGTTTTTCAGATCCTGATAGACCTGCTTATAGAGAAAGACTTTCTTTTCTGTGCTTGTCATGGAACGAGCTCCTCTCAAAATACTACAAGTGGTTTTTATTTTTAATTAAATTTTACAGTTCGCAGAAGGAAATGTCAACATGTAAATAAAAAGTTTGTGCAAAATCAACAAAGATTTTTTTGAAAATCAGTAAAAACACCAAAAATTGAAATATATCTTGAAAAAGAATACAACATGTGTTATAAATAAAATACCACAAATTGAATATGCATGTGATTTTTTTGCAACTGGTAGTGCAAAAAAGGACAACATCAACAAACAGACATACCACAATGAATCAAGGAGGAAACAAAATGAAAAAGAGACAGCTTTCCATGCTGCTGGCAGGCGCGCTGCTGCTTGGCCTTACCGCATGCGGAGGAAACGAAAAGGCAGACGGGACACAGGCGGCTGCAGCGGGTTCTTCAGGTACGGAGACGACGGCCCAGGCAGCCGCGGCTGCCTCCGGTGAGACAAAGAATTTCAAGCTGGCGACCGATCAGGCGGCCGATTATCCGAATACGGTTGCGCTCCAGAGCTTTGCGGACGAGGTGAAGGAAAAGACCGGGGGAAGGATCACGATCACACTCTACCCGAGCGCGCAGCTTGGCGATGAGAACGCATACCTGCAGCAGCTTCAGATGGGCGCGGTCGATTTCGCGAAATCGTCGGTTGCCCCGCTGGCACAGTTCTGCAGCGATTTGAACGCGTTGAGCCTGCCGTATCTGTTCGACTCCGAGGAGCACATGTTCCGCTGCCTAGACGGAGAGATTGGAGAGGAGATCTTTGAAAGCTTTGAATCGGCAAATATCGTGGGGCTCGGATTTACGAACAACGGCTCCCGGTGCTTTTTCTCGAAGGCCCCGATTCGCTCCGTGGAGGATATGAGCGGCCTGAAGGTCCGGGTGCAGTCCTCCCCGATGATGCTGGGCCTCGTGGAGAGCCTTGGCGGCTTCCCGCAGTCCATCGCCTCCACCGAGGTATATTCCGCGCTTCAGACCGGTATCGTGGACTGCGCGGAGAACAATATCAATATCTACTGCAGCGAGTCCTATTATGAGCAGGCCCCCTATTTTATCTATGACCATCATAATATCCAGCCCGAGATCATCGTGGCTTCGAAGGCGACCTGGGACGGCCTTTCCACAGAAGATCAGGCGGTTATACAGGAGGCGATGGACCATGCGATGGAATACCAGAGAGAGCTCTGGAAGGAGAGGGAGGAGGCCTCCCAAAAGACGCTGACGGAGGGCGGTGTTACCTTCTATGAGCCGACGGAGGAGGAGCTTTCGGCCTTCCGTGAGAAATGCCAAACCATGTATGAGGATGCGGAGCTTGGACAGTCGTATGCGGAATTCGTGTCGAAGATCCGTGCGGTCGAATAGGCCGGGAGGGAATCGTGAAGCAGGTACTCAAACTATTTACGAAGGTGACAGATTTTATTTTTCTCCTGCTGGACGGCTTCTGCCGGGCGCTCATTCTGTTTATGACGCTCATCGTGTTCGCGCAGGTCATTCTGCGGGGCGTCTTTAAAATGAATATCCCCTGGGCGGAGGAAACGGTCCTTTTGGCGATGGTGTGGCTGACCTTTGCGGCGATGGCGATCGGCGTGAAGGAGGAGGTCCACATCCGGATCGAATTTTTCACCGCGCGCCTGCCCAAAAGCGCCCGGAGATGGATCGTGATCTTTGGCAACGTGGTGCTTTTGCTTGTAAACGTGCTGATGGTGTATTACGGGCTTTTGCTGATCAAGATCACGGGGATCAGCAGGCTGCCGGTCACAAAGCTCCAGTCCTCAGCCGTGTTTTACCTGATTCCGGTCTCCGCGGCCGTGAGCAGCCTGGCGCTTTTGGGAAAGCTTTGCGGCCGGTATCGAACAAAGAGCAAGACGAATTTTATCGAAGGCGTTTACGAGATGGAATCTCTGACGGGAGAGGGGGATGAAACATGAGCAGTACGGCAATCGGTACGATCCTTCTGTTCACCGTGTTTTTCGGGCTGATTTTTCTGCGGCTGCCGATCACATTCAGCCTGATCGCTTCGACGCTGGCGGCCGGGTTTTATCTCCAGGTCCCGATCGCGGCGATTTTTCAGAGGATGGGGCAGGGGGTCTATTCCTTTTCCTTTCTTGCGATCCCGTTTTTTATCCTGGCCGGGGAGATCATGGGGGCGGGAAGCATCACCAACAAGTTAGTCAAGGTGGCGGATCTGTTCGTCGGCCGGTTTATCGGCGGCTTTGCGCAGGTGAATATTCTCGCGTCGACATTTTTTGGGGCGATCTCGGGCTCTGCGACGGCAGACGTGGTCTCGATCGGGAGTATGCTGATCCCGATGATGGAGAAGCAGGGCTATGACCGGGACTTCTCGGTCAATGTGACCGTGACGAGCGCCTGCCAGAGTATGATCATCCCGCCCTCACACAACATGATCATTTTCGCTCTGGCGGCGGGCGGAGTCTCCACGGGGAAGATGTTTCTGGCAGGGATCGTGCCGGGGCTTCTGATCGCGGGCGGCTTGATGCTTGTGACGTATATGATCGCAAAAAAGCGGAATTATCCGCGCGGAAGGGCCTACACCTTCCAGGAGGGAGTAACGATCTTAAAGGATGGAATCCTGGGAATGATGACGATCGTAATCATCCTGGTGGGCGTGACGACCGGTTTTTATACGGCGACGGAGTCCGCGGCCATCGCGTGTGTGTACAGCTTTATCGTCACGTTTTTCATCTTCCGTGACATTCCCCTCCGGGCGATGTGGGGCATCCTGAAGCGCTCGGTCCGGACGTTAGCCATGGTTCTCGCGGTGATCAGTGCGGCGAACGGCTTCTGCTGGATCATGTCTTATCTGCAGATCCCGGCACTGATTACGAATATGCTGTTGGGAATCTCGGACAATAAGTACGTCCTTTTGATCCTGATCAATATCTTCCTGTTGATTCTGGGCTGCATCATGGATGTGGCGCCGCTTATTGTGATCACGACGCCGGTGCTTCTCCCGGTCATCAATCAGATCGGCATGAATCCGATTCAGTTCGGCATGATGATGCTATGCAACCTGGCGATCGGCATGTGTACGCCGCCGGTCGGGGCGACGCTCTTTGCGGGCTGCGCAGTCGGGAAGATTCCGATGGAAAAATGCATGAGAGGAATTCTGCCGTTCTATGTGGTCATGCTGGCGGTGGTGCTTCTCGTGACTTATGTGCCGGCAATCAGTCTGACGATTCCGAATCTTTTGATGGGGATGTAAAATAAAGGAAACAGTTCGGACGCCGTCTGAACCGTTACAATAAAGAGAAGGCTTGTAAGCCTTCTCTTTATATATGATTGACAAGTAAAAGCGGGTGATGTAGAGTAGAATGGAAGGCAGTTTAATCTGCAAAAGACAGGAGGTGACAGGGTAAGGCCGAGAGCCTGCTTTGTTTTTTATCCAAATAGTAAAGTGTACGTGACTATATTACTATACAAATATAGCTCTAATCAATCTTCTTTCCTGCGATTACAATAAAAGGAAGTAATAACGGAGAGGAGTGCATACTACTTGCGTTTGGAGGAGTACGTGGCAGAGCGGGTAGAGGAGTTATGCAGAGAGCATAAATATACGAGATATCGGCTTGCGAAGCTGACAGGATTATCCCAGACGGCGATCGGAAATATTATAAAGAAAAAGACATTGCCGACAATTCCGAATCTTGAAAAAATCTGTGAGGCGTTCGGCATTTCGCTTGCGCAGTTTTTTGCAGGTGAGGGGAAATGGCCGGGACTGTCAAAAGCACAGGAGGAGCTGGTGCAGACGTGGGCCCTGCTGGACCAGGAGGAGCGCCGGATCCTGCTTGCATTCATCCGCAGTCTGAAGAAGGAACCGTAACCGCAAATTTGCACACGAAATGGAGGAAGCTATGGCAAAAGACAGGAACTATGAAGAACTGAAAACGTTGGTGTATGATCTGATGAACGGTTCACTGAACCTTGATGAGGAGCCGATTGAAGAAAGCAAATATGTGGAGAACGAATTTGCGAAAGGAAGCCGGTGTGAAGAACTTTACAGAGAGGTTTATGAAGCGAATAAGAGGCTCTGCGAGCGCTTAGGAGCGGAGGATGTAGGCTGTGACGACGATGTGGAGCTGATCATTGACAATCTCCTGGAAATCGCCAACCACCTGTCTATGAAAATGTTTGACTATGGCCGCCTGTTTACCCTGAAGGAGAATCGGAAATAACGGATAAAATTAAACTGATGGTTTCATGACAATGTAGTTTCTTTCCTTTATAATAAAAGTCGGAACCAGTTTGTGATGGGGAACGACAAAAGGATGGGCCGTTCGCCGTACTGCTTGAAAGGAAGGAAAGGGACGCAGATGAACCGGGAAGAAAGAGAAGAAATTGAGGAAATGCTGATGCAGTTTTTGACCGTTTTGCGTGAGCGTGCGGGACAAAAATATGTGTGCTGCCAGCCGGGCTACAAAAGGCTGGTCGAGGATGCCTGTGACGCGGAGAACAGGTATCTGGCACTGGAGCTTACGAAGGAGCAGCGCGCCGTCATTGAGGACATGCTGGATAAAAAGGCGGAAGCCGGCGAGTGCGGGCTTACCTGGATCTATCTGGCCGGCCTTTTGGACGGAGCGGTGCTCCTTCGCAACTATGGCTTTTTGGATTTATATCTGGAAAGCGGGATCAAACGGGAGGAGGCCATTCACTGAAAAACAGCAGGAATTTTTTTCCGTCGTTTGGGGCATGCTGTCTCTGAGGTGATACAATGGAATCCATATGGACAAAGAATGCGCAGGGGTTCAAAGCACAGCACAGTGCAAAAGAACTGCCAAAGACGGCGGAGGCGGCCGTGATCGGTGCGGGGATGGCCGGAATCTTATGTGCGTGGCTTTTGAAGGAGGCCGGTATAAAGGCTGTTGTTTTTGAGGCCGCCACGGTCGGTTCCGGCCAGACAAAGAATACGACAGCCAAGATTACGGCGCAGCATGGATTGATTTACAAAAGGCTGGTTCAAACTGTGGGAGCCAGAGCCGCAGGACAGTATGCAAGGGCAAATCAGGCGGCAGTCCGCGAATACGGGCGGATCATCCAGGAAAACGGGATTCACTGTGGATTTAAACGGCTCCCCGCCTTCCTGTACACGAATACAGATGAGGGAATGCTGTGTCTGGAGCTTGAGCGGGCAGCGGCAGTCCGTCTGGGGCTTCCCGTTTCAATGGTCTATCAGACGGAGCTTCCCGTTCCGGTAAAGGCGGCGCTTAAGCTTTCCGAGCAGGCGCAGTTTCGGCCGCTGGAGTTTCTCAACGCTCTTGCAGGGGAGCTGCCGGTTTATGAACACACGCCGGTGTTCCGCGTCCGGGGGCATGAACTAATCACGAGCCGCGGGATTATGCACGCAGAGAAGGTGATCTTTGCAACGCATTTTCCGTTTCCCAATGTGCCGGGGTTTTACTTCGCACGCATGTACCAGGAGCGAAGCTTCGTGCTGGCATTTGCCGCGAATGTAAAGCAGATTCTCTCCGGTATGTACTACGGAATCGACCGGGATGGCTTGTCTTTCAGAAGTGCGGGGGATACGCTGCTTTTAGGCGGCGGCAGCCGGCGGACTGGGACGGGCTGCCAGAAGGATAGCTTTGCCGCTCTGCGCCTTGAGGCAGAGCGGCTCTATCCGGGCTATACGGAGACGGCAGCCTGGGCAGCCCAGGACTGCATGACACTTGACGAAATCCCTTATATCGGCCGTTTTTCGGTATTTACGCCGGACTGGTATGTGGCAACAGGGTTTGGAAAATGGGGTATGACAAGCGCCATGGCATCGGCCATGGCGCTCAGAGATATCATAACGGGACGTGACGCCAAAAGGTGGCAGGTCTTTTCACCGCAGCGGCTGAACCTTCGTGCAGCGGCAGTCCCGCTTTTAAAAAACGGTGCCGTTTCATTGAAAAACCTTCTCACACCGGGCGGACCACGCTGCCGGCATCTGGGCTGTAAACTGGTGTACAACCGGGCAGAGCGCTCATGGGACTGCCCGTGCCATGGCTCGCGCTATTCCTTTGAAGGAAGGCTGATCGACAATCCGGCGCAGAGAAGTTTAAAATAAGGGTTTAATCTCCTTCAAATAACTGTACCGTGTGAAGGCGGCACAGAGAGCAGCGGAGAAAAGCTCTGCGATCGGGTAAGCGTACCAGGTGGCATCGAGTCCCCCGATCTTGGAAAGAAGCCAGGCAGCAGGCAGGAGGACGCAGAGCTGGCGGATCAGGGAGACCCACAGGCTTAACATTCCATGGCCAAGCGCCTGAAACAGGGAGGAACAGACGATGGAAAAGCCGGCGAGCAGGAAGGAAAAGCTGATGGTCTTAAGGGCCGGGACACCGATCGCCAGCATGCTGTCGGAGGCGTTGAAGATCTGCAAAAGCCGGCCCGGGAGGCACTGGAAGATGGCAAAGCCCAGGACCATGATCCCCGTGGCATAACAGGCGGCGAGCTTATAGGTCTTCATGATACGATCGGGCTTGCCGGCGCCTAAATTGTATGCAAGGATCGGAACCATGGCGTTGTTTAAGCCGAAGACCGGCATGAAGATAAAGCTCTGCAGCTTGAAGTAAACGCCGAATACAGCCGTTGCGGTCGAGGTAAAGCCGATCAGGATCTTATTCATGCCGAAGGTCATGACGCTTCCGATGGAGCCCATGATGATGGAAGGAACACCGATGGAATAAATGTGTCCGATAATCTCCATATCCGGATGCAGGATGGAGGAAAGCTTTAAGCGTACCTCGTGGTTTTTAAAATGGTTGATTAAAAAGCCGACAAGCAGGCCGATGGTCTGGCCGAATACTGTGGCAAGCGCCGCCCCCGTGACGCCCATTTTTGGAAAGCCGAACATGCCGAAGATGAGGATCGGATCGAAGATGATGTTTAAGATCGCTCCGATCCCCTGGGTGATCATCGTATAAATGGTTTTTCCCGTGGACTGCAGAAGCTTTTCAAAGGCGATCTGGCCAAACAGGCCGAATGAGAACAGTGTGCACACATGCAGGTAATCGGCGCCATATTCCACGATCTCGGCAATATCCGTCTGGGCGAGGAAGAAGGTACGGGAGAAAAAGAAACCCAGGATGGCGAAAGCCAGATAACTCATAGCGGCCAAAAAGAGCGCGTTGTTGGCAATTTTGCCTGCGCGCTCAAAATTTTTTGCGCCTAGGCTTCTGGAAAGGGTCGCGTTGACGCCGACTCCTGTACCGACCGCCACGGCGATCATCAGGTTCTGGGCCGGGAAAGCCAGGGAGACTGCGGTCAGGGCGTTTTCGTTGATCTGGGATACGAACATGCTGTCCACAATGTTGTAAAGTGCCTGAACCAGCATGGAGAGAATGATTGGCACGGCCATGGAGATTAACAGTTTGTTGACAGGCATGACGCCCATTTTGTTTTCGGTTACTTCATTTGGCATTTTCTTCTTGTTCTCCTTTCTGAAGTGTCAGACGGCAGAAGGACTGCCGCAGGAATATCGGTATAGACAAAAAAAGAGACCAGGTTTCCCGGTCGGATGCGATACAGCTTAGTATAAAGGACAGGCGGGGAATAGTCAATACCTATTTGACAAAATCTGCGGGGTGCTTTATGATTAATGGTGAGGGGGTCCGCAGAGGCCCCGTCTGCCTGCCGCGGCCTCTGCTGTGTTGTTTCGGGAGTGGGGAGAAGGGCAGAGAGAAGGATTTTTTGAGGGATGGCGGTATGGCAATGGGGGAGAGAGGTTTTTGTAACGGATATGATAAAAAACAGGGAGGGAGACGGACAGGATGATCCAGGAGATAGCCCCGCATCGCTTTGATTTGACGTTCAGGCGGCAGGCGGCGCGGGATGAGGACTTTTTGCTTTACATATGGAAGAATAAGACGCTTTTGCGAAAGCGGGTGGATGGGGGATATGAGCTGCCGCGGTTTGGGGATTTTCCGGACAGGAGAGAGCAGGACAGGGAAAGGGCCTGTTATTTGTTTGCGATTGACGGGACTGCGTATTTTTATGTGCCTGGATCGGAGCAGGAGGAGACGGGAGAATACGTGTTTTGTGATACGGGTGTGTTTCGCACGCTTACGCCGTCCTACCAGGCCTTTGCCGGGATCACGGCGACGCAGCTTTACCGGTGGAGGGAGAGCCGGAGATTCTGCGGCCGATGCGGCCGGCCGATGGAGGACAGTGAAAGGGAGAGGGCGCTTGTATGCCCGGAATGCGGGCTGACCGAGTATCCGAAGATTTCCCCTGCGGTCATTGTGGCGATCTATGACGGTGACCGGCTTTTGATGTCCCGTTACCGTCCGAGCCCGGACCATCAATACCGCGGCTATGCGCTGATTGCCGGTTTTGTGGAGATCGGGGAGTCCTTTGAGGATACGATCCGGCGCGAGGTGATGGAGGAGGTTGGCATCCGTGTAAAAAATATTCGGTATTATAAGAGTCAGCCGTGGGCCTTTTCCGATACGGAAATGATCGGCTTTTTCGCGGAGCTGGACGGAGACGCGACGATCACGCTCCAGGAGGACGAGCTTTCGGAGGCCGGCTGGTTTCCTAGGGAGGAGATCCCGGATGATCTTGTCATGAACAGCATCGGCAGTGAGATGAAGATGGTGTTCAAGTACGGAAGTCTTGAGAAGGTAAAGGAGCGCCGCCTGACGGAAGGCCAAACCGCGGCGGGCGGGCCGGCTAAAGTCCGAACCGGGGCTTAAGCCGGCCGGAAATTTCTGCAGAATTCCAAAAAGTCGGACAAGGTATCCGACATGTCGTGCGGCGAATAGGAAAATCCAAGGATGCGCCCGGGAATCGGCGTATCGAGCGGGACCTCGATCAGGGTCCCGTTTTTTAGATCCTCGGCGACGAAATCCTTGACGACACAGCAGATCCCGAGACCAATGCGGGCAAATTCGATGAGGAGCGTCATGTCTGTGACCTCTAAGGGCTGATTGAGAACAAGCTGGTGCTCGGCCAGATAGGCGTCGATGTGTTTGCGGCTCATGTTGCTGCGGTCTAAAAGGATCAGATTGCCGGCCCGAAAGACGTCAGGCGTTCCGCCCTCGCGCAGGCGCAGGTTTTCCATATAGGCCGGCGTGCAGACAAAGCCGTCGCTTATGGACATGACCGGTGAAAAGGTCAGCCCGCGGCGGGCCCGCGGCTCGGCGACGAGTCCGATGTCAAGCTTCTTGTCCTCCAGCATGGAGATTGTCAGGGCCGTGGATTGGCTGGCGATCGAGATGTTTACATGAGGATAACGCTCCACAAAGCCCTTTAAATAAGGAAGCAGTACATATTTGCAGAGCGTGTTGCTGACACCGATCTTCAACTGTCCGATGTGGAAATCATGGATACGCTTGAGTTCCCGTTCGCCGCGGCCGATGGAGTCAAAGGCGGAGCTGACATGCTCAAAGAGGACAGATCCTTCGTGGGTCAATTGGACGCCGCGGGAGCGTCTAAGAAACAGGCGTGTGTTCAGAGTGTCCTCGAGGCGGCTGATGGCCTTGGAGATGGCGGGCTGGCTGATGTAGAGTTCCTTGGCGGCGCGGGAAATATTACCATAGCGGGCAACCTCGTAAAAGATCCGGTATTGGGAGAGATGCGGCTCCATGCTTATAACTCCTTTTCATAGTAATTATTCAAATTATGTATTTCAATTATAGTTTTTTTTATGCTAGAATGTCAATAGGGATGAAAAAAGAAGGGAGATTCCAATATGGGAATGACGATGACGCAGAAGATTCTGGCCGCCCACGCGGGGGTTGATTTTGTGCACGCAGGCCAGTTGATTGAAGCAAAGCTTGATATGGTGCTGGGAAACGACATTACGTCTCCGGTAGCGATTAATGAGCTGAAAAAATTAAAAAATCAGAAGGTGTTTGACAGGGAAAAGATCGCGTTGGTCATGGATCATTTTATTCCCAACAAGGACATCAAATCAGCGGAAAACTGCAAATGCTGCCGTGATTTCGCGGCTGAAAATGAAATCGTGAACTATTTTGATGTGGGCGAGATGGGCATCGAGCATGCGCTGCTTCCGGAGAAGGGTCTGGTAAAGGCCGGGGATGCGGTGATTGGCGCGGATTCCCATACCTGTACGTATGGGGCGCTGGGCGCATTTTCGACCGGCGTCGGCAGCACGGATATGGCGGCGGGCATGGTAACGGGAAAGGCATGGTTTAAGGTGCCGGGTGCATTAAAATTCGTTCTGACCGGAAAGCCGGACAAGTGGGTGAGCGGAAAGGATGTAATCTTACATATTATCGGCATGATCGGAGTGGATGGGGCACTGTATAAGTCGATGGAGTTTGTCGGGGACGGGATCGCGAATCTGACGATGGATGACCGGTTTACGATCTGCAACATGGCCATCGAGGCAGGCGGAAAGAACGGCATCTTCCCCGTGGATGAACAGACGATTGAATATATGAAAGAGCATGGCGATAAGCCGTATACGGTCTATGAAGCCGACGCGGACGCGGAGTATGAAGCAGTCTATACGATTGATCTGTCGGCGCTTAAGCCGACCGTCTCATTCCCGCATCTTCCGGAGAATACGAAAGAGACCGGAAGCTTTGACGCGATTAAGATCGATCAGGTGGTGATCGGATCCTGTACCAATGGACGGATTCAGGATATTCGCCAGGCGGCCGAGATTATGAAGGGAAGAAAGGTCGCAAGGCACGTGCGCTGCATTGTGATCCCGGCGACGCAGGCGATCTATCTGCAGGCCATGCGTGAGGGGCTTTTAGAGACGTTGATCGAGGCGGGAGCCGTCGTCAGCACGCCGACCTGCGGTCCATGCCTGGGAGGCTATATGGGCATTCTGGCAGCCGGCGAGCGATGCGTATCCACCACCAACCGGAACTTTGTAGGACGTATGGGACATGTGGAATCCGAGGTCTATCTGGCGAGCCCGGCTGTGGCGGCGGCCAGTGCGGTGACGGGAACAATCGCAGCCCCAGGCGAGCTTGGTTTATAGGAGGATTGTCATGCAGGCAAAAGGCAGAGTATTTAAATATGGAGATAATGTAGACACCGATGTCATCATCCCAGCGCGCTATTTAAGTGCCACGAAAGGCGAGGAGCTGGCAAAGCATTGCATGGAGGACATTGACAAGGAGTTTATTCATCGGGTGCAGCCAGGCGACATCATTGTCGCCGAAAAGAATTTCGGCTGCGGTTCGTCCAGGGAGCATGCTCCGCTAGCAATCAAATGCGCAGGTGTAAGCTGCGTAATCGCGGAGACCTTTGCGCGTATCTTTTACCGCAACGCGATCGACATCGGTCTTCCGATTATCGAGTGCCCCGAGGCAGCAAGAGCCATTCAGAGCGGCGATACGGTGGAGGTCGATTTTGACAGCGGCGTCATTTACAACCGAACGAGGAATGAGTCCTACAAGGGGCAGGCATTCCCGCCGTTCATGCAGAAAATCATTTCTGCGGGCGGACTGGTGAATTATATTAACGAGGGAAATAAACAATAAAAACGCGTGAAAGCGGCCGGCAGAAGCTCTTTTGGGAGTACTGCCGGCTGCTTTGTGATCTGGCCGGCGGCCCGATTCACGTCCAACGTTTCTCTGCATATTCTATTAGAAACAAAAGCGATTTAGAGGTGTCCATGATCCCCAAACTGCAGGTAAAAGACTTAAGCTACTCCTACCATACGATGGACGGGGAAACCGAGGCCCTTTCCGATATATCTTTTGAGGTGTCCGCAGGTGAATTTCTGGCCGTTGTCGGTCCGTCAGGCTGTGGGAAGTCAACGCTGCTTTCGCTCATCTGCGGATTGATAAAACCAGACTCCGGGGAGGTCCTTTTGGACGGCCATTCGGTTTCGGGTGTAGAGGCAGGCATTGGTTACATGCTTCAAAAGGATCATCTATTTGAATGGCGGACGATTTTTTCCAACGCGGCCCTTGGGCTTGAGATCCAAAAAAAATTAACGAATGAGGGGAAAAAGCGGGTATCGGACCTTTTATCGGTTTATGGCCTGGAAAGCTTTGCAGATTCCCGCCCTTCGGAGCTCTCCGGCGGAATGCGCCAGAGGGCGGCCTTGATCCGGACGCTTGCGCTGCAGCCGGATTTGCTGCTTCTTGATGAACCGTTTTCGGCGCTTGACTACCAGACAAGGCTTTCGGTTTGTGACGACATCAGTACAATCATCCGAGGCAGGAAAAAGACGGCGGTCCTCATCACGCATGATCTGTCCGAGGCGGTCAGCGTAGCTGACCGTATCTTGATCCTCACCAGGCGGCCGGGCCGTATAAAGGGAATTCTCACAATGGATTTTGCGGATAAGAGCTTAAGTCCCCTAAAACGCCGTAACTGCCCGGAATTTTCAAAATATTTTAACGAGGTGTGGCGGATACTGGAACAACCGGGAGGTGTCTTATGAAAACACAGATAACCCTGGCGCAGCAGGAATTTGTGGCAAGGCAGAAAAAGAGAAGGCGGCTCGTGGGAGTCGGTCGTATCTTTTTGCTGGCGGCTATCCTGGCGCTTTGGGAGGCCAGCGCAAGACTCGGCCTGATTAATGATTTTATTTTCAGCTCTCCGTCCAGGATTGGCCTGTGCTTTTATGGTATGGCTCTGGACGGAAGTATTTTTTTACACACAGGAATTACGATCTTGGAAACGCTTTTAAGCTTTTTTCTTGTGGTGCTTCTGGGAATCGTCGGCGCAGTGCTTTTGTGGTCCAGCCGGACGGTGTCAGAGATTCTGGATCCATATCTGGTCATGCTAAATAGCCTGCCTAAATCGGCTCTTGCCCCGATTCTCATCGTCTGGCTGGGCAATAATATGAAGACGATCATCGTGGCGGCTGTGTCCGTGGCGGTGTTTGGCTCGATTTTAACGCTGCATAATGGATTTACGAGTGTGGACCCGGACCAGGTCAAGCTCATTTATTCGTTAGGAGGGAACCGGTTTGACGTATTGAAAAAGGTTTTGTTACCCGGCTCTGTACCGCTTATTATCAGTAATATGAAGGTCAACATCGGTCTTTGTCTGGTGGGTGTAATCATCGGCGAGTTCTTATCGGCGCAGGCGGGATTAGGGTATCTGATTATATACGGATCGCAGGTATTTAAGCGAGCGCACAAACATATATTTTCAAAAAGAGAGTGTTTCATATGCTAGGGAGGAAGGAAACGGATATGGCAGAGGATTTTGAATTTCTTTGTGAGATCGCGGCGTATCTCGCCCAAAAAGGATTTCTCACAAAAAGAGAGCGTCTGCGTTTTTTAGAGCTTTTATATGGAGGATATGCATGCTGCGGGCGGTGATCTACTGCCGGTGCAGCACGGAGGAGGAAAGCCAGGCCGACGCATTAAGAAAGCAGGCGGCAGAGGCCAGAGAGTGCGTAGAGAAAAATAAGTGGATTTTGGTAGACGAATATGTGGAATCGAAAAGCGGAACAAGCTTAAAGGGACGGCGGGAATACCGCCGTCTTTTTGATGACATAGGGACAGGCCGATTTGACATCGTGGTAATCAAAAGTCAGGATCGGCTCATGCGCAATACAAAGGACTGGTATCTGTTTTTAGACAGGCTGCTGACCTGTAAAAAACAGTTGTATCTGTATCTGGAGAGGCGCTTTTATTCTGCGGATGATTCGCTCCTCTCAGGGATCAAGGCGATTCTGGCGGAGGAATACAGCCGGGAGCTGAGCAAAAAGATTGTCAATGCGCATACACACAGACAAAGAAACGGCGGCCGGCTTTTGCTGACGAACCAGGTCTTTGGCTTCCAAAAGCAGCCGGATGGCGGCGTGCGGATTGTGGAGGAGGAGGCAAGAATCCTCCGAAAAATTTATGCTGCCTGTGCCGCCGGGCATGGAAGCCGGGCGATCGCAGCCATGCTCAAGGAGGAAGGCGTACAGAGTAAAAAGGGAAATTTCATGACGCCGGCTACGATCCGCAGAATGATTCGCAACCCGCTGTATAAAGGCACTTTTGTCATGAATCGCCGGCACTTTGACTTTGAGACAAAGCGTACAAAGGAAAATCCGAGAGAGGAATGGATCTTTCAAAAAGGAGCGGTTCCGGCGATTGTAGAGGAAGCACTGTGGGGGCGGGCGAACGAGGCGATGTCTGCCAGAGCAAAGAAAAACGGGCCTCGCCAATATGGAAAAAAGCAGGGAGGCACAGCCCTTTCTGGTGGCCTTATATGCAAAATGTGTGGGGCGCCCTATTACCGGACGGCAAGGAGATCCGCTTCTAAGCCAAGGAAGACAATCTACGAATGGAAATGCAGCCGGTATTTGGAAGCCGGACGGGCAGGACAGAAAGGAAAAACAAGCGGATGCAGCAACAGTCATCTGGATGAAGAAATTGTCTTCGGGCTTTTGGAAGGCTTCTGTGCAGAGACCATCTGCGAGGAGAGGAGAGAGCGGCTGCTTCAAAGGACGATGGAGCTTCTGGAGGCTGTTTGGAGAGAGACGGGGTATGAGGATGGGCCGGGCACACTCGAACGGCAGGAAAGACTCTGGGAAGAGAAGAAGGGACGCCTGTTGGATAAGCTTTTGGAGGGCGTGATTTCGGATGCGGATTATAAGAGACAAAACGAAAGGCTGGAGGAGGAGTCTGCGAGGCTTTTAAAGGAGCGCCTGCGGCGCGAGGAGCAAGGGGCGGTAAAGGAGGACATACAAGGACGTCTGGAGAAGGCAGAGGCAGAGCTCAGAGAAGGCGGCTTTTTGCAGGCCGCCGTCAGCTGGTTCTTAAAAAGCAGGGGTCCGGCCCTTGTCCATGAGTGGAAGCTGGAGCTTCGGACAAAAGACGGCCCGGTTTTTGTGCCATATCCGTTCCCCCCGAATACAAACAAGGGAAGATGTCTCGACCGGGGGGCGATTCTTGCATACTTGATGGAGCAGCCGCAGATGACGGCAGCGGAGTTAGCAGAGGCTATGAAAAGAAGTCCCTGTGTGGTTCGAAACCGTATGAAAGAGCTGGAAAGGGACGGCTTCATACAGTTCGAGGGCGTGGGAAAAGGCGGGAGCTGGAAGGTCTTAAAGGCGCCGGAATCAACATCTGACAGCCGCCCCCTTGTACTGGCTGTCACGTCCATGAGCCCATGAGAAGCGGGAGCGGCTGCCCGAATTACGGACAGAGACTGGCCTATATTGAAGCGGTTTTTACAGCCGTGCGGGGAATTTCATCCCCGATCATGATTCATTCATCCCGCACATGAAGGCTGAGCACATCCGGGCGCGCGTAATGGCCGCAGACGTCATGCTCCATTCGGCTCTCCGGGACCTTTTGCATGTCCAGGTCGGCATAGAGGATTCCCTCCTCGTCCCAGAGCGTTTCGGTCACTGCGTGGCCGTATGGATCGATGATGCAGCTGCCGCCGCGGCATACGATGTCCGGGAGGGCGGCGATCTCGCCGGCAGCGCTTTCTGTAGCCGGATACATGTCCCGCGTGAAATACATGTCGCAGTTGACAAAATAGCAGTGGCCTTCGATGGCAATATGGCGGATTGTATTCTGCCATTCGGAATTGTCATTGGTATTCGGGGAAAGATAGAGAGAGACACCCTTCTGATAGAGGGAAACCCGTGCTAATGGCATATAGCTTTCCCAACAGATCAGATTCCCCATCGGCCCCCAGGGGGTCTTAAGAACCGGAAAAAATTCTTTGTCGGCGTCCCCCCATATGACACGCTCACTGCCTGTGGGCTTCAGCTTGCGGTGGTTTAAGGCGTTTCCATCGGGCGAGATCATCATGTTGGAATTATACAGGGTCGCTGTGACCGGGTCTCGTTCCGAATAGCCGATGCTTAAATAGGCGGAATGCCTGGCAGCAGCCTTGACTAATTGCTCCATTTCCCTGCCCCGGGCCAGAATCGAGTTATCATAATACGCTTTCCAGTCTTTACGGCCTCTTGCGTTTCTGCTTCCAACGGTGAATCCGTAGGTCATGCCGTAAGGATAGCCAGGAATAAACAGCTCCGGAAATACGATCAGCTCGGCGCCGTTTTCGGCACATTCCTCTATGAGCTTCAGAGCCTTTTCAAGGCATTTGTCCTTGTCGAACATGACGGGCGCCGCCTGAATGACGGCGATTCTACAGGTATTTGCTAGATTTTCCATGTTGCTTCTCCTTCATTTTTTTGATATTGTACCATACAGGAGAGATTTCGGCAATGCATGTTTGCATCCGTTTGTGGGCGTACCTCTTTAAGCTGGATTTAGTCATGATGGCCATTGTGATTCTCTGCATCCTTTCAGCGGCGCTTTATCAAGGAATCGCGATTCTGGAGAGAAGAAAGCTGTAACAGAGAAACCTGTGCACAGGCTGCACATTTTTTGCACATATGCATGTCATATTTGCACTTGTGTAGCCTGTGCACAGGCATATTTTACGTTTTTGGGCATTAAAAGAGTCCTAAAAATCATGCCCACCGTTTTGGCATAAACTTTGCTACAATATATAGAGAGACGGAAATTTGATCTGCCAATGATTGTACGAGGAGGTACATTATGAAATTCGTATTGACTCATCCGCTGGCTCCTGAGGCGATGGAGCTTTTGCAAGAAAGCGGTATCGAGCTTTATGTCGCCAATTCCCCTAAACCGGAGACCTATCTGGACCAGCTAAAGGATGCGGATGCGTTTATCGTCCGTGTCGGCGAGTGCCGTGCCGAACTGATCGAACAATGCCCGGGCCTAAAGGTAATCGGAAGAACGGGTGTGGGCTATGACAATGTGGATGTTGCGTTTGCGGCCCAAAGAGGGATTCCGACGGTCATCACGCCCGGTGCGAACCAGCGCTCGGTTGCCGAGTATGCGTTTGGTATGATTTTTGCTCTTTCGAAAGACATCATGAATGCGGACAGGGGTCTGCGGGAAGGAAATTGGGAGGTGAGGAATGCGAGACGTTCCTTTGATCTCTTAGGAAAAACGATCGGTGTCATCGGTCTTGGAGCGATTGGCCGGGAGGTTATAAAAATCGCACATGGACTGGGAATGCAGGTGAGCGGCTATGATCCGTTTCTGAGCCAGGAGAAGGCAGAAGCGCTCGGAGTGCGGTATTATGACGATTACAGGGAGCTTCTAAAGGATGCAGATGTGGTCACAATCCATGTCCCTTTGACGGATGGAACCAAAGATATGATTACGGCTGCAGAGCTCTCCACGATGAAAAAAACGGCGCTTTTAATCAACTGCAGCCGTGGTGGGATTGTGAACGAAAAAGACCTGGCCGAGGCTCTGGATGCGGGAACGATCGCAGGGGCCGGGGCAGACGCCTTTACAACAGAGCCGGTCGTGAAGGAAAATATATTGTTTTCGGCAAAAAACATGATTATGACGCCCCATGCGGCAGCCCAGAGCCGAGAAGCGTTTATCAATATGTCCATGGCGTGCGCAAAGGGCTGCCTGGCGGTTGTGCATGGAGAAAAATGGGCGCACGTGGTGGATGCATCCGCCTATGAAAACAAGAAAGATACATGAAGGAGGCAGTTTATGAAGAAAGAATATGATTTTGCCGTTGGCGCACAGCGCCTTGCAAAAGTAGAAGCATCCCCGATCCGGACAATCCTGGACCGGGCGGCCGCGATGCGCCAGCAGGGTCTGTCTGTGATCCCCTTTAGCGCCGGAGAGCCGGATTTTGACACTCCGTCCGATATTAAGGAGGCGACTATACAGGCGATTAACAAAAATCTGACGCATTATACGTCCAACCGCGGCTATCCCGCTCTGCGAGGGGTCCTTAAGGGCTACATAAAGAGGGAGACGGGCATCGACTATAATCCGGAGACAGAGATCATCCTGACCTGTGGAGCTGCCGAGGCGCTCAACAACGTCTTATTTACCTTTGTGGATGAGGAGGACGAGGTAATTGTCCTGACACCGGCGTTTGTCAGCTATAAATGTCTGGTCAACATGTGCGGTGCGAAATTTGTGGAGGTTCCGCTTGACGCAGCAAACGGGTTTCAGATCGATGTGGCGGCAGTAAAGGCAGCCATCACCGAGAAGACGAAGATGTTAATGTTAAACAATCCAAGTAATCCTACCGGAGCTGTGTTTAACCGTGAATCACTTGCCGAACTGTGCGCCCTGGCGAGAGAGCATAATTTCCTGATTCTTGCCGATGAAATCTACAGCCGTCTGGTATATGACGGAAAAAGCTTCTCGTCAATCGCTTCGTTTGAGGGCATGAAGGAACGTGCTGTGATTGTCAGCGGGTTTTCAAAAACCTTTGCGATGACCGGATGGCGTCTCGGCTACATTGCCACGGATGAGAAACTGGCAAACCGTATCATGCGGACGCACCAGTATTCGACAACCTGCAGCCCAACGTTTATCCAGGCGGGCCTTTCAGAGGCGATCGAGTCCGAAAAGACAAAGGCGCAGGTGGAGGAGATGATTCAGGCTTTCGCGAATCGGAGGCGTATGGTCCTTGAGGCGCTTGATGAGATTGAAGGGCTCTCCTATATAAAGCCCTACGGCGCGTTTTATGTGATGGTGGATACCTCGGGGCTCGGGCTTACCGGAGCAGAGTTTGTAGAGAAGCTGCTGTCTGAGAAGTATGTGGCTACGGTCCCGGCCGCCGGTATGGGCTGCGGTTGTGACAATTTCGTCCGTATTTCCTATGCGACCAGCGAGGAGAATATCAGGGAAGGCATGCGCCGCATTGCAGAGCTTGCCAGGGAGCTTAAGAAGTAAGAAGAATCGGAAAAGACGCCATATAGCAGACTGAGTCTGCTATATGGCGTCTTTTTGACTCGCATTTATTCTTCCTCATACCGGCATCTCGAGGAAATGTGAAATTCCTTGATCTTATACTGAAGCTGCCTTCTGGAAATACCTAAAAGCTCTGCGGCCTTTTGCCGGTGGTTCTGGCACTGCTCCAGTGCGGCAAGAATATGCTCCTTATCAAGCCTGGCTGGCGAGGGGGAGGTGCGCAGAGGTTTTTCCGAAACAGGAGGCAAGGCTTGTTTCCTTTGAGCACTCTGCTCGGAAAATAAAAGCCCGGTCGAGATGCTGTTGATTTCTCTGGTCGCCTGCGGAGTCATCACGACGATCCGCTCTGCAAAGTTCCGGATTTCCCGTACATTGCCGGGCCAGTCATAGGCTTCGAGCTCCTTTAAAACATTGTCAGAAAGCTCCTTTTGAAGATCATACTTGATGCAGAAAGCGTGCAGAAAGTGCAGACACAGAGGAACAATATCCTCGCGCCGCTCCCGTACAGGAGGAATGGTCAGCGGGATGACCTGCAGGCGGTAATACAAATCTTCTCGGAAGGTTCCGTCAGAGACCATATCCTGTAAATTTCGGTTTGTCGCCGCAATAAGTCTGAAATCGACGGTCCGCATCTTTGTGGAGCCGATTCGCTGGATGCTTTTGTCCTCAAGCGTACGAAGAAGCTTTCCCTGCATATTGAGAGAGAGGGAATTGATCTCATCTAAAAACAGAGTGCCGCCGTCTGCGGTCTCCACAAGTCCGATCTTCCCATCCCGGCTGGCGCCGGTAAATGCACCCTTTTCATAGCCGAATAACTCCGCCTCGATCAGATTTTCCGGGATCGCTGCACAGTTTACTGTGATCATCGGCTTGTCTTTTCGCCTGCTGTGGCGGTAAATATAATCGGCAAGGACTTCCTTTCCACATCCGGATTCCCCGTATAGAAGTACGGTGGAATCAAGCGGCGCCACGTTGCTTGCGACCTCCAGAAGCTGCAAAAACTGCGGACTTTTGGCAATGATATTGGTCTGTTCGGCCTTTGGCCGTTTAGGCAGGCTGTAATTGACGACCTTATTTTCACGCAGAAGACTCTGAAAGCGCTGCTCAAAGGCGTCGATGTCCTGCATCACAGTCATCACGTATTTGATTTCCCCATTCTCGTCGAAGATGGGCGTTCCTGTGGTGATCCGCTGCATGGTCTTGCTGTCTACCTTCTGAATATCCCGATAACATTGGATTCGGCTGACACGCTGTTTTTGTTCCATCACAAGGTCAAACACGCTGAAATCCATAACCTTCAGGAAGTCATGCACATTCATTTTTAAAAAATCAGCACGGGGAATATTCCGCTGATTGATCAAAGCCGTATTCACAAAGCGATAATTGCCCTCGCGGTCAAAAACCGCCACGGCTATGTCGAGGTTGTTAAGAATATCGAGATAGGAAATCTGTTCGGTAAACTCTGCGCTGCTCATGGTATCATCGCCTGCCTTTTCTCAAGTTTAACATATCCGCTGTAAAAATACAAGATTCGGCATAAAGGGACCAAAGGGTCTAGTCTTCATTTAAAGAGAACCCTTCATAGGCCTGTCTGAGCAGCCCTTCTGCTTCCTCCGTGTGCATCTCCCAAAAGAATAAGCGTCAGTAAAACAACAGTTCCCCTTTTTTCATGGCAGATGGCCCCTTCATAGACGCCCGTTTTTTGCGAAAGATGGCCGTTTTTTGGTGTTTGGCGCGTCTCGAGTTTAAAATACATGCCCTTTTAACGCTTCTATCCTGATTATAGCAGGAAAGCCTTAAAATGTTAAGAAAAAACGGTTGCGGGTCAATGCAAAAGCAGCTCTCCACACAGCCGTCCGTTGAAAACGCCATCCTCTACAACCTTTAGCCCGGCGAGCCAGACAGTTTTGATGCCCTCCCCGCGTTTTGCAAAGTCCGTGAAGGTGGCGTGGTCCGTGACCGTATCTGGGTTGAAAAGGACCAGGTCGGCATCCATACCAGAGCGTATGATTCCCTTTCCGGACAAATGATATACAGACGCCGGAAGGGAAGTCATCCGGCGGATCGCCTCCTCGAGTGTTAAAACATGCCGTTCCCTCACATAACGGCCAAGAACGCGCGTAAAGGAGCCGAACGCCCTGGGATGTGTGCCGGAGCAGCCTTTATAGTAGAGTCCATCTGAGCCGAACATCGTGTGGTCCCAGCGCATGACCCGCTCCACATCCTCCTCGTGCATACACAGATAGATCCCATTGGTGCCAAGATGGTCGTCATAAAGCACATCCATCACCAGCTCGCAGGGGTCCGTCATACGCTCATACGCGACCTCACAGACCATGCGGCCCGTATATTCGGGATGGCTGGGAGAGGCACCAAACATAGTGGTTTCAAACCGTTCCTCTGGAGTCATTCCCATGAGTATGGCGTTTCGCATGGCAGGACGCTCCTCTTTGGAAGCGATCCTTCGGAGCAGCTCTGTTTCTCCAAGGGCATGCATGCTCTGAGGAATCCGCGATTTGAGGCCGGTGGAGGAGGCAGAGTAGGGGTACAGGTCGCAGAAGACAGGACAGCCAGAGGCGTTTGCCGCTTCTAGGAGCGGGATTGTCTGCGCGGTTTTCCCCCAGTTTGGCGCATGGATTGCTTTGTGGTGGGAGATGACGAGGGCAGAGCCGCTTGCGCGCGCAACAGCGATCATTTCTTCGTTGGATTCAAGGAGTTTGTTCCCCTCGTCGCGGACATGGGCAGAGGTGATGCCGCCAAAACGTGCGGCTACAGAGGAGAGCGCGCACATTTCTGTGATGTCTGCATAGGCTCCGGGCGGATACTGGAGGCCGTAAGAGATTCCGGCGGCCCCAGCTTCCATACATTCATGGAGAATTTCCTGCATGCGGGTAAGCTCTCCCGGCGTGGGCCTTCGGTTCTCCATGCCCATGACAGCGGCCCGCAAAGTTCCATGGCCGACGAAAAGCAAAAGATTGGTCCCCAGGGGGCGCTTTAACGTGGAAAGGTACTTCTCATAGGAAAAGCGTAGTCCGGCATTATTTCCGAAATCACAGGGAACAACAGTTTGGACAATCTCAAGCGCGCTGTCCGTATGCTCTTTGGAAAAGGGGGCGGCAGAGATTCCGCACATACCGGCCGCCTGGGTTGTAACGCCTTGTTCAAGCTCCTGGAAGAACGTATCGTCGAGGTCCAGCATCATGTCGCCGTGGCTGTGGGAGTCGATAAAGCCCGGAGCGAGGGTGAGCCCGCATGCATTCACCTCCCGCGCGTCTGTCTGTGGGAGCGTTCCGACGGCAGCGATTTTTCCTTTCCGGATGGCGACGTCTGCCAGGAAAGCGGGCGATCCGGTTCCATCGATTACATTAGCGTTTCGAATCACAAAATCAAGCATGACAAACCTCCATAAAAAAGGGAATCGAATAAGCCAAAACCGTTCGGACTGGCCTGCGCTGACCATACCAAAACGAAGAAAAGCAGGCAGAAACCGATTGTGGCAGGCTACTTGGGACCGGTTTTTGCTTGTAAAAGGAAAGGGGCTCTAAGCTGTTATAAGGAAGCAGCCTGCCAATGTATTGTGTACATCGGCAGGCTGTAGATTTATGGAAACTTTTTATAAGAGAGAGCCGTAACCCGGTCCCATAGGAAGCCCGATCATCATCCAGGCAACCAGGAACACGATCCAGATCACACCGCAGATCAGTGTGTACGGAAGCTGATAGGCAATAACCGTACCAGTCTTTGCACGCGGCTCATACTGCTGCGCATAGCCCAAAAGGATTGCCAGGTATGCAAGACACGGCGTGATGTTGTTGGTCAGGCCGTCGCCCATGCGGTAAGCAACCTGTACGACAGCCGGGTTGATGCCGGCGATCATGAACATCGGGACAAAGATGGAAGCCATTAACGCCCACTTGCCGTTTGCGGAACCCATGAACAGATTGATGAAGCCGACAATAACAACGAACAGGCCCATAAGAAGCGGAGCCGGAAGTCCGAGGCCGTTTAACCACTCGCCGCAGACGACAGCAATTACAGTCGCCATTTTGCTGGAGCCGAAGATAGAGATAAACTGAGAGGCAAAGAAGCAGATCAAAAAGAAGCTTGCGAGCGTTCCCAGCTCCTTTTGCATCATCGGAATCGTGTCGCCGAATTTCTTGATTGTGCCGGCAACCTTTCCGTATAAGTAACCGGATACGAAAAACAGCGCGCAGATAATGGTCGGGATACACTTAAAGAGATACCCGGTCATAACAGTGCCTCCCTCAGGAGCCGCAAACGGGAGACCCGGCAGGCAGAGGATAGCACAGACGGCGAGTACGCCGACAATGCCGAGAAGGCCGTAACGCAGCGCCTTCTTTTCATCCGCGGTTAACGGAATGTATTCTTCGTCGGATTTGATTCCGGAGGTGCCAAGGTTTTCTTTCCGCAGGCGCGGCTCAACAAATTTCAAGCTGACCATTGCACAGACGAAGGTCATGACGAATGTGGAGGCAAACATAAAGTACCAGCCCATGACCGGGTTTGCAACGTAGCTTGGATCCAGAGTCTGTGCGGAGGCTTCCGTGAGGGCCGCTAACGACGCATCTGCGGAGCCCGGAAGGATGTTTGCACCGAAACCAACGGCAACGGAGCCGTAAGCAAGGAACATACCGTCCAACGGGTTTCTGTTTGTGGTAACATAAAGCATTGCGACAAGCGGAGGAAATACGATGAAAGCAGCATCACCGGCCAGGTTTGCGATTACGCCGATAAAAGCGACAACCAGAGCCATCTTCCATTCACTTTTCGTAGCGCCTGCACTCTTTAAGAGTGCGTTTAACATACCGCTGTGTGTGGCGACTGCCATACCAAGGGTACAGATCGGGACTGTGATCATGGGCGCGAAGGTCATCCAGGTATTTCCCATTTTATGAAGGAAATCGGCCCATGCGGAGCTGGTCATCATGTTGACGACTGTGACAGTCTCGCCGTTAGTTGGGTTGATGACGGAAATGCCCATCGTTCCAAAAAGCCAGGATGCGAGCATTGCGATTACCCACAGCCAGATAAACAGATATACCGGATGAGGAACTTTGTTGCCGATTCGCTCGATTGTTCCAAGAAATCCCTTCGAACCGGATTCGTTCGTTAATTCTTGTTTTGCCATAATTTTCTCCTTTTTTAGTATTTCATTGTGCAGCAGCTCTTATGATTTTTTTGCATCATCTCCTTTTCCTTTCATCAGATGACAGGGCCCAGGCAGAAGATATCCATGGAGCCAAAATAGCCAAGCGCCTCATTTTTTGTCATCTGCCCCGAGAGTACCCGTAAAAGAAGCGCAAAGGCTTCTTCGCCTACCTCCTCGATGCTTTTTTCACCGATGATGATCCGGCCGGCGTTTAAATCCATGTCGTGCTCCATATGCTGGAAGGTATTGGGGTTCCCGCAGATTTTGATGACCGGCATGGATGGAAAGCCCTGCGGCGCTCCGCGCCCGGTAGAAAACATCATTGCCTGTGCACCGGTACAGGCCATACCGGTGAGAATCTCCGGCTCACGGCCCGGGGCATCCTTGATCCAGAGCCCTTTTTTATCGTCAATCCGGTCACAATATTCGAGAACGCCCTGAATCGGGCGGTGTCCGGACTTTACGATCGCACCGAGACTTTTTTCCTCAATGCTGGATAAGCCGCCGGCTATGTTCCCGGGGGTCGGCTGGCCGCCGCGCATATCTTCCCCGATGGATTTGGCACGCGCCTCCATGCGGTTTACGATCTCGTAAATCTTTTGTCCGACGGGACCGTCTGCGCCGCCCACCGCCCGGTTTGCGAGAATATGTTCGCCCCCCAAAAATTCGGTGGTTTCGCCGAAAATCACAGTTCCGCCTAAATCTACGAGTTTGTCCGCCACGTAGCCAATGACGGCATTGGAGGCAAGACCGGAGGTGGAGTCGGAAGCGCCGCATTTGATCGACATAATGATCTTAGAAGCGTCGGCGGTTTCTCTCTGGAGTCCGGAAATTTCCATAACAAGCCGCTGCGCTGCGTCGATTCCCGCCTGGATTGCGCGGGAGGTTCCGCCGAGTTCCTGGATTCGGATGATCTCCACTGGCTTTTTTGTGGCGCGGATCTCCTCAAATATGCGTGCATGGTCTGTTCCCTCGCAGCCAAGGCTCACAAGCAGAACAGCGCCGACATTCGCGCTTTGTCCGAGATTGGACAGCGTATCGGTAACACGCTTTAAATCAGTCGGAAGCTGACAGCAGCCCTGATGGTGAAAATAGCCGATGGTTCCCTGCACCTGTCTGCAGATGGCCTGTCCGACATCGTTTGCACAAATGACGGTTGGAATCACGGCCACGAGATTTCGGGCCCCGACTTTGCCATCCGGGCGACGGTAGCCCTGAAATGTGTACTGCATAAAGTTCCTCCTTATAGATCGCCCCTGCCGCGGCGTGCCTTTAAATTGTGGACATGAACATAATCGCCCTTTGGGATTGCAGCGCTTGCCGTTCCGATGCACTCGCCGTATTTCATAATGAGGTCGCCCTCCTTAAGATCGCAGAGCGCAAGCTTATGTCCATAAGGAATGGCAGCCTTCAAAGGGATGCGCTCGGAATGCCCTCTTTTGTCGCGTACCTCCACCACCATCCCTTCTTCAAGGCCCTCGGCAAAGATGGTCGCCACGTTGTCAAGATCATCGATTTTCAAAGCCAGTTTCAGTTCCATAAGCATTCTCCTTATTCGTGCCGGATTCTTTTACGGCGAGGACCGCGACGCCATCCGGGATGACTACGACCCTGGCGTCTTCCCCCATGATTTCATAGGCCATGCGAAGCGCCTCGTCAGGAGAGGAGGCCGGCAGCATGTTTGCCCTGCGGACAAGTGCGTGATCCAGGTAGGTGGTAACCAGAATGATCGTATGCTTTTTTAAAATGCGGGAATAGATCTGCGCGCACCACTGTTCAGGAATCGTTTCCTTCGGTGGGATTTCTTTCAAATAGGCATCGATTTCGTCAACACTTCCCTTGACGATCAGCTTTTCAAAGTGTGTTCCGCCCATGCCATCCACACAGGAGGCGCACATAATAATCACGCCGCCCTCTTTACAGCAGGCAGCCGCGGTTGCGACAGCCTTTGGACTCTGATAGAGGTTCTGATCGAGCGGGTAGCCTCCATTAGAGGTAATGACAATGTCACCCAAAACGCTTGGACACTGGGCGAGGCTGCGGACAAAGGAAACACCCTCCTCGTGTGCTTTCTCCACATCTCCGGCAAATGCGGCAATTACCTCTTTTTTCGCGTTTAATGCGACATTTAAGATAAATTGGACATGTACGGCGCGGGCCGCACAGACCATGTCCTTGTGAATCGGGTTGCCCTCCAGAACGCCAGCCTGCGCGAACGGACTTGCAATCGCAGGGTAGGAATGGTTTTCGTTGACTGTGGCGGCATTGCAGATTCCCGGCAGAATGCTTTTTCTTCCGCCCGAAAAGCCGGCAAAAAAGTGAGGTTCGATGAACCCTTCCGTGATCAGAAGGTCGCAGGTCAGAGCCAGGCGGTTGACCCAGAGCTCTGCACCGGAGGGAAGCGTGCGGACAAAATCAAAGTCCTCGCTGCAAAACGCGTCGTTTACAGCGATTGTCTCGTGATCGACAATGGCGTCCCCAAACATCTGCCTCTGCTCCTTAAGCGTCGTTTTGCGGTGCAGCCCGGTTGCGATTAAAATCGTGATCTCTGCCTCAGGATTTCCTTTGCGGATTTCCTCCAGAAGGAGAGGGAGTGTCAGCTTGCTTGGAACGGCCCGTGTATGGTCGCTGGTGACGACAACAACGCTTTTTTTGCCCTTTGCAAGCGCAGACAGCCTCGGCGTGCCAAACGGATTTGCCAGAGCCTCGCGCACGAGCGCTTCCGGGGTTTTTTCGGGCTGATAAGAATCGGTTTTTGCGTAGATGACCGATTCGAGCCGTGATTCGTCAATATGAAGCGGCAGAGAGTCGGTATAATAGGGAATTTGAATCGTTTTCATGAACAACTCCTGTTAAAGGCTGTGCTTTTCCAAGTACTGGTACGCGACGGCTGCATGCATGGCGCAGGCGACGGCCAGTGCATCCTCATCAATGTCAAAGCTTGAGGAATGCAGCGGTTTGTCGATGCCCTTTTCGGGGTTGCCGGTTCCCATCCAATAGAAAGCGCCTTCTCTTGCCTCGGTAAAATAGGCGAAGGACTCGCAGCCGAGATTTCCGTGCGGCATTGTAATGATGTGATCCTCTCCGAGGATGTCCTTAGCGGTCTGGCATACATGCTCGGTCATGGCCGGGTCACAGATGAGAGCCGGATGGCTCCTGGCGCGGTCGAGCTCATAACTTCCGCCAAAGGTCATGGTAACGCCCTTTAGGATCTCGTCGATCCGGCGGTTTAAGAATTCGCGGGTCTCTGGATTGAAGGTGCGGCAGATCCCGTTTAGCTCGACATCGTCGCAGATGATGTTTCTCGCCGTGCCGCCCTGGATCTGGCCAAAGGTGACGATGGCGTGTTCAAAGGTGTCCTTTTCACGGGCCATCATGGTCTGGAGTGTGGTCAAAAAATGCGCCGCGATCATGATGGCGTCGATGCCCAGATGCGGCCAGGCCCCATGGGCGGTCCTGCCCTTGATATGGATCGTCAGACGGTCGGAGGCAGCCATCATTTCTCCGCCGCAGACGGCAATTGTCCCGACCGGATAGGCATTATTGACATGGATTCCGAAGATCGCATCAACATGCGGATTTTCAAGGACGCCGTTTGGAACCATGATACGTCCGCCGCCGATCATTTCCTCGGCCGGCTCGAAAATGAATTTGACGTTTCCCTTTAGCTCGTTTTTGTGACGGGCAAGCAGAGTAGCGGCCCCCATCAAAGAGGCCGTGTGTACATCGTGGCCGCAGGCGTGCATGATGCCGTCGTTTACGGACTTATATGGAGTATTTGCCACCTCTTGTACCCGGAGTGCGTCCATATCCGCCCGGAGTGCGACAGTCGGGCCCTCCTTGCCGCCTTTTAAAAGGCCAACCACGCTGGGAAGCTCGCCCGCATAATCACGCGTGACCTCCATGCCAAGTTCTGTTAAGTGCTTTGCCACGATGTCAGCAGTCCGAAATTCTTCGTTGCTGGGTTCCGGATGCATGTGAAGATCGTGGCGGAATCCGGCAACCTGATCTAAAATTTCCTGTGCTTCCTTTTTAAAATCAATCATCTGCAGTACCTCCTCAAGATTAGATGTAGGGTTCAAGCGCTTTCTTTAAACGCGCAAGGCCATATTCAATATAGCGGGTTGGGCAGGCCAGATTCCAACGCTCAAAGCCCTCGCCCTGTTCACCGAATATATAGCCGTCGTCAAAAAACAGATTCGCTTCCTCTTTTAAAAGTTTTGCAAGTTTTTTACAGTCAATTCCAAATTTTCTGAAATCCATCCAGAGAAGATAGGTTCCCTCCATAGGAATCAGCTGGATATTTGGAAGCTCTTTTTTGCAAAAGTCACAAATGGTCTGATAGTTTTTGTAAATGATGGCAAGCATTTCATCGCACCAAGCATCGCCCTGCTCGTAGGCCAGCCTGGTCGCCTCGTAGCCGAGGATGTTGCACTTGGGGTTGATCTCTGTGGTTTTCTGGTGCTTCATAAAAGCATTCCGTACAGTTTCATTTTTTATGATGACGGCAGAAGTCTGGAAGCCAGCCAGATTAAAGGTCTTGCTGGCGGCTGTGCAGGTCATGCTGTAATCCGCATAGCTCTCTTTGATGGAGGCAAAGGGAATATGCGTAAAGCCGGGCATGACGATGTCCCCGTGAATCTCGTCGGAACAGACGAAGACCTGATACTTGAGGCACAGATCTCCGAGCGTCTCCAGCTCTTTATGGGTAAACACGCGGCTGGTCGGATTCTGCGGATTACATAGGATAAAGAGCTTTGTTTTGGGGTCTGCTGCCTTTTTTTCGAAGTCTTCGAAATCAATCTCATATCGCTCGCCTGTCAAAACAAGCGGGCAGTCCACGAGGCTGCGGCCGTTTGCGGTCACGGCATTGTACATGGGATAATAGGTGGGTGTCAGAAGGAGAACCCCGTCGCCTGGCTCGGTCAAAACCTGTACGGCGTTATGAAAGGCGTTTACAACGCCTGGTGTGCTGAGAATCCATTCCGGCCGGATCACCCAGTTATGCCGCTTTTTCTGCCAGGCGCAGACTGCGTCGAGATACGCCTTGGTGGGGTTGGCATAGCCCGGGACATATGTATCGATATAGGCTTTGAGCCCCTCCCGGATTTCCGGGGCGATCATAAATTCCATGTCCGCGACAGAAAAAGGAATTACCTCATCAGGCTGGTGGAGCGTATACTGCTTCATTTCATTCCATTTTCCGGAACCGACATCTCGCCGTGCCGTGCAGTCTGTAAAATTGTACTTCATGAAAGGCCCTCCTTTATAGTTCGAATAATGAATGGTTAGATAATCTAACTATTATTATAATCAGGGTATTTCTTGTTGTCAATATAAAAACAAATCCTTAAAATCCCCAAATCCGGGTTGACTTGTACGGGAATTGGTATTAGTCTAGGATATGTGAGCCTTTATTTTGAAAGAAAAGAGGGAAAAGGCAATGGCAATCTGTAATCCATGGGAGCAGGATTCTTTAACGGGAGCAAAGCGCTACAGCGATGAGCAGCTTGCGGAGTTTGGCAATATCCTCTCCATGAATAAAATCCTGATGTTGGAGTTTTCAAACCGCCAGAGGGCGGAAGGGGCCGAGGTTCGGCTTAGTGAATATGAAGCGCATATCCTGCTTTTGATTCGACAGAATCCAGGTATTACCTCAGTCTGTCTTGCAAAAAAGATCAGCCGCACCAAGAGTACGATTTCTTCTCTGATATACAAATTCTGTACGGCCGGCTATATTACGAAGGAAGTGAATCCAAAAAACCGGCGGGAGCATTGTCTGACGTTAACGCCCCTCGGCGAGCAGGTCTGTACCGACCATCAGAGGCGGGACGCACAATTTATGCGGATTACGCTTGAAAAGCTGTTTGCATACTGTACGCCTGAAGAATTTGAAACCTTTATCCGCGTCACGCAGATCCGAAACCAGATCTTTTCCGATGAGCCGCCGGAACGCGGCATGGATAAGGTATGGGGCTGTTAGTGTACGGAAAATGGGCCGGCCGTTGTGGCAGCTTAAATCCATGCAATCCACAAATGTCATCCTTTCTCCAGACTTCGGGAACAAATATCCTCATGTATTTATATAGCAAAAAGTGTGCCAACTATATTTTCCTCTTTTTTCGTCAATTCCGTCGTATTTTTGCGCATTTATGCACTTTTTGCACTTTTGGTTGCACATTGTGCAAGGGCTTGTGCACAGGAACCATCAAGCACATTGCCTGTTCCTGTCAGAAAAATGCGCCTCTATTTAAGAGACAGACGAGGCAGCCATGAACGGCCAGACGTTTTTATACCGCAGCTGACAAGGGCTGTTCGCATAACCGAGGAACTGCCAACAAAAAACAGAAGACAACATGCTCAACGCGTCATGCCGTCTTCTGTTCCTTTTCTATCCAACTACGGCCTATAAAAGCTCTGCAAAGCTTTGCAGTCTGGTCCTGGCCTGCTCATAGCTGGTATTTAACGGATCAACCTCGAGCGTCATGCACGGGAAGCCAGCATCTCTTAAATCCTGTTCGAGATACGGCAGATCGTATTCCTCCGGGTCGCAGAACTTCATCAGGCAGTTGATTACGCCGTCTGCGCCCGTTTCCCTGCAAAGATTTGCCAACATCGCGCCGCGCGGCTTTCCGAGTTCATGAATCAGGCTGCATCCGCTTCTGTTTTTCCATTGCATGGCAAGGCGCTTGAGTCCGCCTCCCCCCGTAAGGGGCGTATCGGTCCGGTACTGGCGGCTCTCATGCGCCAGATCGTCTCCGACGACCGCAATTTCATTTTCACTTAAGATGGAGAGCAGCTCATCCGGCTCACAGGTGATGCCGGTTAAAAGCACCCGTTTACCCTTAAAGTCGTATTCGGGCAGCTCGTTTAAACCCGAAATCAGCTCCCGCATGATGGCCAGATGTTCACTTTTTTCATAGAAATGGGCGCTTTTTATGATCGTATGCCGGACCACAGGCGTGATTACATCAAGATGCTTGTTTGCTATGGCCGCGAATTCCCGCATGACGGCGTTGTGTGCATTGTAAAGCTCGATCGTCTCACAGAGCAGGCGCTCCTTCATCATCTGTCCGGTAGACGTTGCAAGGACCACCAGGACCTGCTCGAACTCGCTGATTAAATAATCAATGCTGGCAGACGATTGGCGGTTCTGCGGGTAAACGATGGGGACCATCTGAATCTGGGGAACACCAAAACGCCAGTTCTGCGTCATACAGCGCAGCGTATCGCACATGGCCGGGATCAGCACGGCGGACATTCCCTCATATGTGCCGTTCAGTCCAAATTCCATATTGGCCTGCATGATCGGACAGGCGAAGGCCGGAAGATAGCTTTTGGCAAGCTTAAGCTCCGTCTGGCCGCCCCACAGCCCCATAGGGATCATGCCGGAGGCGTGCACCAGTTCGGCTGGCGCGTAGGGGGCAAAGCATCCCACTACCTTCTTTCCCTGTGCCAGATATTTGTCCATCTGTGCCCGGGGATTTTTGCAGGCGGCCTCCAAAAGTGCCAGATTTTTCTTAAAATCAGCCATTTGCCTGCGCCTCCCTTCTTTGCTTCATGACCTCATAAAGGCCCTGGATCCGTGTCTCAAACTGCGCCTCGCTGTAGTTTCTGTAATCCGCCTGATCTCCGTCGAAGGAGGTGAACGGAACGCCGGCGAGCTCGGAAAGCTGTCTCTGGATCTCCATCATCTGGCAGTCCATGACCTTACAGCTCCGGTTTACATGGTAGATGGTTCCCTCGCAGCCAAAACGTTTTAACGCTTCGAGTCTCCGGTCAAGCATGGTCGTTGCATTATCGCCGTTTGTCGAGGCAAAGCAATAAGCCCTTGCCATGCCGTCCAAATCGTCGTACTCGATCGCCCAGGCTTTTCCGTAGCTGGAGGCCACCATATTGATGCCGTATTTTTTGAGTGTTCGCAGGTTGTGGCTTAAATATGGCCAGCAGGCGATGCCGTCCCAGGAAATTCGAAACTGCTCCTCAACCGGGAAAGTGGATGTACCGTCTTTGATATGCTGTTCGATTTCCTCATTGAGCTGCGTAAGAATCGCCGTGGACGATTTTTTTCCGCGGTTGCACACCATGGCGGACATATAATTGAATAGCTCGAAACCGCTTAAGGGGGAGGGCTTTTTCTCGAGCAGGTTGTTGGCCCGTTCCCAGAGATAGCTGTTTTTCTGGCTGATCTCCATCACCTCTTTAAAACGTGCCTCATCCCACGTTTTTCCGGTGAAGGCGCAGAGATCGTGAATTAACTGGTCGATCTGGGCGCGTACATAGCGGACGCGTGTCTCCGTCACGTAGTCGTAGGGATTGTAGCAGGTATCGATAAAGAAAATCGGGATATTCATCTGCCTCGCCAGGTTTTCATACCATTTTGTGAGCTGATTGCAGATGTTATTTGTTAACAGCAAAAAATCCGGCTTCACCATTTTTCCGCCGTCCGGAAGTTCAACCTCGCTCTCGCCATTTAAGACAGAGGCGTATGCCAGGTTGACCTTTGCATAGGCGCATAAGTCATTTGAATAGCCCAATGGCCCTTCGCATTCCTGCAAAAAGGGGTCGGCCTGATGCCTGGCCGCGATTCCGGCCGAATGATTTTCCGGGTAGAGGATATTAAGCCCGAGCGTTTCTGCGATCTCCTGCGGGAAGATCGAAGCAGACCAGCCAACCTTTTCGCCGTTTTCTTTAGCAAGCCTGGCATTTTCAAACAGGGCTGCCGTCTGCTCGCCGAGCATCAGCATGCTTTTTGGCTTCGGCCGTTTTGGCTTTGCCGGGGCAGCCTGGCTTTCTGTATGTACTGTCTCACTCATGTATTTGATCTCCTTTCCTTTCCGGCCGTTTGTCAGCGGATCTCCTTCGCCTCATACATAGCCGCAATTTTTTCATCGTCATAGCCGAGCTCCTTTAGGATTGCAGCCGTGTCGCAGCCGACTGCGCCTGACTCTTTACAGGGGATCGTGGCAGGGTCAATGGAACCGAAGTGAACCGGGCCGTTCGTGAACACGGTCTTCGTCCCGTCGGAATACTCATGGAAGTAGGTATAATGATTGGCCTGTACCTGCGGATCATAGGGAACCTCTTTAAAGTGACGTACAACCTCGTGGGGCAGGTCATGCTCATTGAGAATGGCATCCCAGTAGGAGATGGGCTGCTCAAGAAAGACGCCATCCAGGATTCTTGTCAGATCGCTCTTGTTTTTGTAGTAGGCATCCTGTGTGGAAAAACGCGGGTCCTCGGCAAGCTCGGGCCGGCCGATAGCCTGGCAGAATTCACGGAAACGGCGGTAATCCACAACGGCCAGATACAGCCATTCGCCGTCCTTCCCCTGGTAGGTATTGCTGCCTGCATGGGCGCAGTTGTAACGGTCACGGGGATACTCTCTGCCGTTAAAGCCGTTTAACAGCCCACAGGTCAGAACGAAGGTCCCGGCTTGTAAAAGAGAGACATCCACCTTATCGCCAAGACCGGTTTTGCTTTTCTTAAAGAGTGCCGCCGCAACGCCGCCGGCCAGAGCCATGGCCACGCTGTGGTCGCCAAAGCCTGCAATCGCCATAACCGGGGGGCCGCCGGCCGGGGCCAGATCCCCCAAAAGGCCGGTCCGTGCGCAAAATGCGGTGTAATCATAACCGGGACGATTTTTCTCCTCGCCCTCGCTGCCGTAGCCTAATACGGAGGCATGGACAAGACCGGGAAGCTCCTGCTTAAGCTGGTCGTAGGTTAGGCCCATTTGTTCGAGCGCCTGAAGCCTGTAGTTGGTCAGAAATACGTCTGCTCTGGCAAGGAGCGCCTTCATGGCGTCCATCCCTTCCTTGGTCCGAAGATTCAAAGCTACAAAGCGCTTATTAATATTCTGCATGTCAAAATTGGGATTGGCCGCTTCGGTGCAGGGAGAGAGGGAAGTCCCGTACTGGAGCCGCCACGGGTCTCCGTTCATGGACTCTACCTTGATCACATCGGCCCCCCACTCGGCCAGAATCCTGGCTGTCATAGGCCCTGCAAGCATCGTGGAAAGCTCCACGACTTTTATGCCTTCCAATGGTTTCATAAATGTATTCCTCCTCTTTACTCAATCATAAGGGGCAAACCGGCCAGCCATTTAATGTCCCGTAAAGTTTGCGTCCCTCTTTTCTAAAAAGGCAGCGGTGCCCTCCTTGCGGTCATCCGTTCCGAAGACAACCGTCTGTGCGATCCGTTCAAAAAGAAGTCCTGTGTTCATATCCGTATCCATTCCTATATTGATGGACATCTTTGCCATTGAAATGGCGACAGGCCCCTTCTTCATAATCTTTTTTGCCATTTCATGGGCGGCGGCCATGAGCTCCTCTCTTGTATCCCCTGTTACCTGATTGACAAGCCCCATGGATAAGGCTTCCTCGGCGGAGAGGATTCTTCCAGTGTAAATGAGCTCCTTGGCACGGCCCACGCCGATTAGGCGTGCCAGTCTTTGCGTGCCGCCTGCGCCCGGGATGATAGAAAGGCCGGTCTCGGGCTGGCCGAATTTGGAGCGTTTCGTTGCGATCCGGATATCACAGGCCATCGCCAGCTCGCAGCCTCCACCCAGAGCAAAGCCGTTGACGGCGCAGATGACTGGCTTATAGAGATCCTCGAGGGCCTTTAAGGCCACGGAGGAGGTTCCGAGAAGCATTTTAAGCGTAGGCCGATCATGGATCTCCTGGATGTCGGCGCCGCTTGCCAAAGCCTTGTCACCAGAGCCGGAGACGATGACAACCTTGACCGAATCATCGTTGCGTGCCGCTTCCACGGCGGACTGAATATCCCTCCACATCTCCGGGGTCAAGGCATTTCTCGCCTCTGGACGGTTTAACGTCAGGCTCAGGATGCCGCCGCTTACTTCATACAAAATATTTTCAAATTTCATCCCTTTTTCCCTTCCTGCTCCTCATACGTATACCAGCCTTTTTTGGTCTTTCTGCCATATTCGCCCTTTTCGTATTTTTCAATCACAAGCGGGCTCGGCGCATCGTTCGGATCATGGCTTTCGGCATAGCGGTCGCGGCGCACGAAATAGTTTACATCAATTCCGGTCAGATCCATCAGGCGGAACGGCCCCATGGGATAACCGAGTCCCTTTTCGCAGGCCGTGTCGATGTCCTCGACGGAGGCGATGCCTTTTTCCAAAAGCAGGCAGGCCTCACGGGTCACGGCTGCATTGATACGGTTTGCGACGAAGCCGGCGATCTCCTTGTTGATCACGATCGGCGATTTTGCCGTGTTGAGGGCGAATGCCCTGGCAGTCTCTATGGTATCTTCTGAGGTGTGCGGACCGCGCACCAGCTCGACAAGCTTCATGACGAGGGCCGGATTGAAATAGTGGATATTTAAGAGCCGCTCCGGATGGGCGGTCACACCGGCAAGCTTGGAGCTTACGAGATTGGAGCTGTTGGTGGCAAGGATGGTATCCGGCCTGCAGATGCGGCTGATACGCTCAAACAGCTCCTTTTTGATGTCCAGATTTTCGACGATGGCCTCAATGACAAGGTCTGCGTTTCTGCACGCATTGTCCACGTCCGTGGTGGTCGAGAAGGACGCCTGTACTTTTGACGCCTCCTCCTCAGTCAGACGGCCCTTTTTGACGCGGCTTTCGAGGTAATCGCTGGCCCATGCGTCGGCCTTTTTGATGGCTTCGGCAAAGCCGTCACAGAGGATGACCCGGTAGCCGAATGCCTGTCCGTTGATGGCGGTATTCATGGCAATCTGCTGTCCCATGACGCCGGCGCCGATGATGACAACCGTCTTGATATTTTCGATCTTCATAGCGATTTGACTCCTTTCAAAAATGCCTATACCATTTCGATGATAGTTGCCATGGACTGGCCGCCGCCGATGCATAGAGTCGCGAGGCCGCGTTTTTTGCCCGTCCGTTTCAGGTTGTGGATCAGAGTGACTAATAGCCTTGCGCCGGTGCAGCCGAGCGGATGGCCGAGCGCGATGGCGCCGCCGTTTATATTGACCTTGTCCGGGTCCAGAGAAAGATCACGGATGCAGGCGACAGCCTGGGAGGCAAACGCTTCGTTAAGCTCTACCAGGTCGATGTCCTTTCCCTGAAAGCCTGTCATGCCAAACAGTTTTTTTGTGGCGACGACGGGGCCGTACCCCATGATCTCCGGGTCCAGCGCGGCGGCGGTGAGGCCGACAATTTTTGCAAGCGGCGCAGCGCCGGTTTCCTTTACCATTTTTTCACTCATAAGGATGAGGCAGGCAGCCCCGTCATTTAGCCCGCAGGCATTTCCGGCGGTAACAGTGCCCTCCGGCTTTACGATCGGTTTCAGCTTTGCGAGAATCTCCATGGTAGTCGCCGGCTTTATGAATTCGTCGGTATCAAATAGGAAGGAGCGCTTTTTCTCCTTCACCTCGATCGGGAGGATTTCTTCCTTAAAATAACCGGCCTCGACGGCAGCCGCCGCGCGCTTCTGGCTCGTGACGGCGAAAGCATCCTGTTCCTCACGGGTCACATGGAACCGCTCAGCCACGTTTTCGGCTGTTTTTGACATGCTGAGTCCGCTTCCGTAGACCGAATAAGGCTGTGCGGTAGTTCCCGCTTCGATGTTTGAGTCTACAAGGGTCATCGGGCCGTCGCCCCAGCGCCCATTTCGTATGTACATGGGGGCGCGGCTCATATTCTCGGTGCCGCCGGCGACGATGCAGTCCGCCTGGTCAAGCCAGATTTCCTGGCAGCCGGAGAGGACGGCCTGCATGGATGAGGCACAAAGCCGGTTTACCGTAAAACCAGGAATATGGGTGGGAAGTCCGGCCTCTAAAAGAGCCGAGCGGGCAATGTTGGATGCCTCGGTGCTCTGGCGGACTTCGCCAAGGATTACCTCGTCAATCCGTTCCGGGTCTGCGCCGGCCCGTTTTACAGCCTCTCTGATCACAGCGGCCCCCAGAGTGTGAGCGGGAACGCTTTTTAAAGAGCCGCCGTATTTTCCGATTGCGGTACGAACGGCGCTGACAATATAGACAGTTTCCATAAATACTCTCCTTTGCAAAATTCATTTTCTGCTTCGTATTCTTTACTAGCAAGATATATGCCAGGTTAAAAAAAAGAAGGGAAATGCCCAAAATACGGGCATGGAATCGTCAGACATGCAAAATGCAAAAGTGCATAAAGTGCAAAATGCGCGGAATGTGCACAAAAAATGCAAAAAAATTTGTGTAGAAGGAAAAATGCCCTTAGCAGAGTCGGTTATTGTAAGATAGTGCCGGTTTAAAATAAGATAGTTGAAGAAACTTATATGCAAAAAGACTATAATAAGACTGTAAAAAACAGAAAGAATAGTAAAAATGATGAATGGAGGCGCGCATGGGAAGGTATTTCATGGAAAAAGCGCATCGTCTTCCGATTTGCACAAAATATGATATTGCAGTAGTTGGAGGCGGGATCGCCGGTGTCTGCGCCGCGATTGCAGCCGCCAGACGGGGAAAGAGAGTTCTGCTCCTGGAGCGCATGTTTGCGCTCGGCGGCCTGGCGACACTGGGGTTAGTCACGGTCTATCTTCCTCTGTGCGACGGAAATGGGAAGCAGGTCAGTTTCGGGATCGCCGAGGAGCTTTTGAAGCTGTCAATCCAGCATGGCTTTGAGGCGGATAATCCGTATACCTGGCTTAAGCCGGGAAACGGGCAGCATGGAAAACAGCGGTATCAGGTACGTTTTAACGCCCAGGTCTTTGCCGTTTTGATGGAGGAGCTTTTAGAGGAGGCGGGGGCGGACATTCTGTATGGAACGGTCGTGACAAACGCTGTGATGGAGGAAGGGAGGCTTGGAGGGCTTATCATCGAGAACAAGAGCGGCAGGCAGTTTGTGGAGGCGGCTTCCTTTGTAGATGCCAGCGGAGATGCGGACGTCTATCAGTTTGCTGGTGCGCCGACAGCTCTTTATGAAAAGAAAAATTCGCTTGCGGCATGGTATTATGCCACGGAGGACGGAAGAACGAGCCTCCATATGCTGGGAGCGGCGGATGTGCTGCCAAAGGATCCGAACGCCGAAATCCCGGTCAGGATTGCTTCCCAGAGAATAAGCGGGGTGGATGCATGGGAGATCAGCGGCCAAATGCGGGAAGCCCACAGGCATTCACTAAAGGCGTTTTTGGAAAAAGGAGGCGTATCGGAGAGCCACAGCCTGACGACACTCGCAATGCTTCCGCAGCTTCGCATGACGCGTAGGATCTGTGGCGAGTACACGCTCGACGAGACGGAAAGCCACCGTTTTTTTGAGGACAGCATCGGAATGATCGGCGACTGGAGGAAATGTGGCCCGGTTTTCGAGATTCCGCTGCGGACCCTGTACCGGGCAGATATCCCGAATCTTGCAGCGGCAGGGCGCTGTATTTCGGTGACGGATGCGATGTGGGACATTACGAGGGTCATTCCGGCCTGTGCGGTGACCGGACAGGCAGCAGGGACCGCATTTGCACTGAACGAGACCCTTACACAGCTTAAGGCTGCATCTGTACAGGAGGCGCTTAAACAAGATGGGGTCATACTCCATGAATCAAAAACAATATAAACTCAGAAAAAGAGGAGGAAAAAAGGATGAAGAAAAAAATGTTGGCAGGCGTTGTGACGGCAGTTTTGATCGGAGCTTTGACTGCCTGCGGAGGAAATACCGCCTCCCAGCAGACTACGGCCGCGGCGCAGACAGAGGCGGCAAAAACGGAAGCAGCCAAGACAGAGGCCGCGAAGCCGGACGCAAAGGACGCCTTAATGTTCCGCGTTAGTATGCCGGAGGCCTCGAACGATAATAAGGCAGTGGCGATCCAGCAGGTCGTGAGGAATATTGAGGAGAGAACGGAAGGGCGCGTGAAATTTGAGGTATACTACAGCGGAGAGCTGGGGAACTTTACGGATACGATTGAGGGGATCGCCATGGGTGGCAACATCATTGACGGTACCTCTGGAGACGCCTATGCCCCATACGGCTGTGCAGACATGACGGCGTTAAATCTGATGGGGCTCTATCCGGATCCGGAATCCATCGCCAGATTCAACGATTCGGAGCTGTTTCAGGAGATGTGTGATGAGCTGGAGAAGAATTCCGGGATTAAGATGATCTGCATGAACTGGGCGGGTGCACCACGCGAGGTACTTTGTACATCGCCGATCGAGTCGGTCGAGGATCTGAAGGGAAAGATGATCCGCGTACCGCTTCCACCGTATGTGGCATTTTTTAAACGCCTTGGCTGCAGCACGGTCAATATGACCATGGCAGAGGTCTATACAGGAATGCAGCAGGGAATGTTAGATGCCTGTGAATTCCCGCTGGGGACGATCTACACAAACTCATTGCAGGAGGTCGCAAAATACTGCTATCTCTCCTCCCATACCTATGCGCCGACCTGCTGGGGCATGAGTGCAGAGCTGTTCGGCAGGATGTCCGAGGCGGATCAGGAGGTCTTTGTGGAGGAGTTCTCTAAGGGGGGCGAATATTTTTCAAAGCTGAACGTTGAAAATATGGAAGATTACCGCAAAAAACTGGAGGAGGCAGGCGTCACCTTTGTAGAGCCGTCCGAGGCGGACAAGGAGGCGATGGATCAGGCGGCAGCGGATGCAATCGCGGATTTTCCGGAGTTAAGCGAGGGGATCCTGGACCGGGTGAAGGCCGCGATGGCAGAATAAGGCTTTGGACGTGACGGATGCCGGGTCTGATAAGAAGCAGGCCCGGTCTTTTGTTCGGGAGTACTCTCCGGCAGATGTTACGGTTCACGTGTGTTCATAGTAACAAGCTGTGAGGGCAGCAAACGGTTGTGATTCAATGACTATTACGATAAGGGGGAAGTGTATTGAAGCGTACGCTCGGTATAAAATGGATCCTGCTTAATCTGGAAGAAATCCTTGCAACGGCGGCGATCACGATGATGCTCCTCATATGCTCGCTGAATGTGTTTTCGCGGTATGTCCTGCGGTCGGCGGTCAGCTGGGCAGATGAGGTGGACATCTGTTTGCTTGCGTGGGCGACCTTTGTCGGAAGTGCGGCGGCCTACAAGCGGAATCTGCACTATGGTATGGATTTTCTGATGGACCATCTTCCAAAGAAAGGGAAAAGATGGCTGCGGATTTCTGTCACGGCCATCATTGGTGTGACCTGTGCCTATCTGACATACCAGAGCCTTTTCTTTACCATGAAGGCCGTAAAGGTCATGCCGTATTCCAGGCTCTCTTACAAATGGATCGACGCATCGGCAGTTGCGGGCTTTGCAAGCATGACCGTGTATTCGTTTTTCTATCTGGCGGAGGCATTCGTAAAGCCGGAGCTGTTTAAGAGACGCTATGAACCGGAAGAAGACAAAGAAGGAAAGGAGGAGGCCGTATGACATTTGTACCCGTAATCTTACTGGCTGTATTTTTTATGCTGGGGCTGCCGGTTGCGTTTGCTCTGATCGTGGGCTGCATCCCGTATTTCATGTCGGACCCGATGCTCTCCTCACAGGTGATCGTCCAAAAGCTGATCACCAATACGGAGAGTGTATCGCTGATGGCGATTCCGTTTTTTGTGACGGCTGGCTCTATCATGAACGAATCGGGAATTACGGAAAAGCTTCTCAATCTGGCAGACGCCCTTGTCGGTCACTTGACAGGGGGCCTTGGCCATGCGAATGTTCTCCTGTCAACGATGATGGGTGGGATCTCTGGTTCGGGCGCGGCGGATATTGCGATGGAATGTAAGGTGCTGGTACCAGAGATGGAACGGCATGGGTACGGAAAGGGCTTTTCGGCAGCTGTCACGGCGGCCTCCGGGTGTATTACGCCGATCATCCCTCCGGGGATCGGGCTTGTCGTTTATGCATGTACGGTGGAAGTGCCGGTGGGGAAGCTTTTGATGTCCGGATATATTCCGGGACTTCTGATGTGTGCCGGTATGATGCTTGTGGTCCATATCATCTCGAAAAAGAGGGGATATCGGGCAGTCAGGGAGCACATGCTGCCGGGCAGACAGATCTTAAGAATGGCCGGTGAATCCCTCTGGGCGCTGTTTTTGCCGTTTGTTCTGATCATGGGGCTGCGCTTCGGTGTCTTTACTGCGACAGAGGGCGGCGCGCTTATGGCTCTGTATTCTCTGTTTGTGGGGAAATTTATCTATAAAAAGCTGGATATGAAGAAGCTGCCGAAGATCATGCTGGATTCCGCACTTTCTACGGCTACGGTCATGTTAATCATGTGCGGTGCGAAGGTATTCAGCTACTATTTAAGCTGGGAGAGGATCCCGCATATGATGACGGAGGCGATGGTTCATATGACCTCCAATAAATATGCATTTTTATTTCTCACAAACCTCCTGCTTCTGGCCATGGGGATGTTTATGGACGCGATGCCCTGCATGATCGTAATTGCCCCGCTTCTGGGGCCTGTGGCACAGCAGCTTGGGGTCAACATGATCCACTTCGGCATCATCATGTGTCTGAATTCCGCAATCGGCGCGATCACGCCGCCGTTTGGAAACTATATTTTCCAGACGGCAGGGATCTTAAAATGCAAGACACAGCTTCTTTATAAAGAGCTGCTGCCGTTCGTATTCGTCTGTCTGGTGGTACTGGCGCTGGTCACCTATCTCCCATGGCTTTCAACAAGTATCCCGTATCTGGTATACGGAAGCGTATAAATGGCCGGGGACAAAACGCGAAGGAGAGGAAAGAAATGAATAAGGAAACGATCAATCCGTCCAAATTGAAAATCACAGATATGCGGTTTGTGGATATTGACGGGGCGCCGAAGCGCCAGACCATCCTGAAGCTTATGACGAATCAGGGGCTTGAGGGCTACGGTGAGGTTCGGGACGCAGCAAGTAAGACGTATGCGCTGATGCTAAAAAGCCGGATTCTTGGGGAGAATCCGTGCGATGTAGATCGCATCTTCAGGAAGATCAAGCAATTTGGGGGGCCGTCCAGGCAGGGCGGAGGGGTCAGCGGGATCGAGATCGCATTGTGGGATCTGGCAGGAAAGGCGTACGGCGTTCCGGTCTACCAGCTTTTGGGGGGAAAATTCCGCGACAAAATCCGCGTATATTGCGATACGGATGTGGACGGAAAGCACACGGGCCATGAAATGGGGCTTGAGCTGAAAAAACGAATGGAGATGGGCTTTACGTTTCTGAAGATGGACCTGGGGATCGGCCTTCTGACAGAGGAGGGAATGCTAAATGCTCCGCTTGGCTATCTCGACGAGATGAAAACCTATGCGCCCCATATCCTAAATGTACAGGACGGCTCGGTGACGGCAGACATGGTGCGCCGGCAGAAAAGTTATGAGATTGTAACGACTCCGCATCCGATGACGGGGCTGCATATCACGGAAAAGGGACTGGATTACCTTGAGAACTATGTACGGGAGGTGCGGGAGGTCATCGGCTACGAGGTGCCGTTAGCGATTGACCACTTCGGCCATGTATGTGTGGAGGACTGCATCCGGTTCTGCCGCCGGATGGAACCGTATAATCTGGCGTGGGCGGAGGATCTGCTTCCGTGGATTTATACGGATTCGTATGTGCGTCTTAGAAATTCCACAACGGTCCCGATCTGTACCGGAGAGGATATTTATTTAAAGGAAGGCTTCCGGACTCTGATGGAGGCAGGGGCGGTTTCCGTGATCCATCCGGATATTTTGACCTGCGGAGGGGCGCTTGAGCTGAAAAAGATCGGGGATCTGGCCGAGGAATATGGGGTCGCTGTGGCGATCCACATGGCGGAGAGTCCGATCGGCTGTATGGCGGCAGTCCACGCGGCCGCGGCGATGCAGCATGTCCTTGCGCTGGAATTTCACTCTGTGAGGATCCCATGGTGGCAGGATCTGGCAAACGGGCTTCCAAGGCCTTTGATCCGGGATGGATTCATCGAGGTTCCCAACACGCCGGGCCTTGGGATCGAATCGTTAAATGATGCGGTTTTGGAAGCACATATCAACCCGGATATCCCCGGCCTGTGGGAGAGCACAGAAAAGTGGGACAGGGAATTTTCAAACGACCGGATCTGGAGTTAGGGGGGAAAACAGAAGATGAGATTGAATGACCGGGATGATATTATTTCCATGACGGCACAGTGGAAGGGAGAGCGTTTCCCTGACGGAAGGCCGAAGGTTGCAGACCGCTATCTGGATGCGCTGTATCAGATGACTCTGGAGGAGCTTTGGAAGCCGATCTTTGTAAAGGGCTATGAAAACCAGTTCATTGCAATGAAATCGCTGCATCCGGAGTTCAAGGAGGACGGTACCGTCAACAAAAAGCTGGTCGGACGCGCGGTGACGGCCGTCTATGCGCCCACACGGCCGGATTATTTTGAAACTATGATGGAGACGGCGAAGGAGCGGGGCTGGCACGGGACGCCGAATCAGTGGATCCTGGACAGCCTGACGGAACGGGATGTGATCGTGATTGATATGTATGATAAAGTCTTTAAGGGGACGTTTTTAGGCGGCAACCTGACGACAGCCGTTAAGAGCCGGACGAAGACGGGAGGCGCTGTGATCTGGGGCGGAATCCGGGATATTGAGCAGATGCACAAGGTGCCGGACGTGCAGGTCTATTATCGAGGAGTCGATCCCACGCCCATCCGTGATTTTGTTCTGACCGGCTTTAATACGCCCGCGCGTTTGGGAGACGGGAGAGAGGCGGCGATCTGTCTGCCGGGAGACGTGGTGTACGGCTGCAGCGGCGGGGTGCTGTTTATCCCTCCTCAGCTTGTGGAGGAGGTCGTGGATGGCGGTGCCAAAACCCAGGTAAAGGATCTGTTCGGCTTTGAAATGATTACATTAAACCGCTTTACCACGGCACAGATCGACAAGAATACATGGACGGAGGAAATGCTGGATCTTCTCATGGAATTTATTCGGACGGATCCGCGAGGAGAGCCATACCGTGAGCTGGATTGGAGCAGGGAATACAGGCTTGCCAGAGAGGGAGACCCGACGGATACACAGTCCGCTTTATAGAGCGCCTGATACAAAATAACGAAGAAAGGGCAACGGTTCAGGTATCCGGGCTGCTGCAAGAAAGGAGAAAATCACGTGTTTGAGGTTGCGGGAAAAAGAGTCCTGGTGACAGGCTCAACGCAGGGAATCGGGAGAGCGGTTGCTGCAGCGTTTGCGGCCGCCGGGGCGTCCGTTTGGATCCACGGCTCCAGGAAAGAAAAGACAGAAAAAGCGTCGGAGAGCATCGGGGCCGGTACGAGAGCTGCGTGGGCGGATCTGTCGGAGGCTGGCTGTGCACATAGGCTGTATGAAAAGACGGGCGATGTGGATATTCTGATCCTTAACGCCTCCGTCCAGTACAGAAAAGCATGGGATGCGGTCACCGCAGAGGAATTTGACACACAGCTTCATGTAAATCTGAAAAGTTCTTTGGAGCTGATCCAGAAATACGTGCCCGCGATGCAGGCACAGGGCTGGGGGCGTATCATTACGATCGGGAGCGTGCAGCAGTTCGTTCCACATAAGGATATGGTGATCTATGCGGCATCGAAATCCGCGCTCTATGCACTGGTAAGAAATCTGGCGAAGCAGCTTGCGCCCTGCGGGATCACGGTTAACAATGTGGCACCGGGAGCGATGGCAACGCCGAGAAATGCGGATGTCGTCCGAAATCCAGATTATTTGGCCAAGGTTCTGGCTGGGATCCCGGCCGGATATATGGGTGCGGAGCATGACTGCAACGGCGCCTGTTTCCTGCTTGCCAGCGAGGAAGGACGATATATCACCGGAGCCAATCTCTGCATAGATGGAGGAATGAGCCTTTGAATCTCTATATTGCGTCCTGTGCGCCGGACGGCGGAATCTATCATTACAGGCAGGCTGCGGATGGTTCCTTTCGGTTTCGGGGCAAGACTTACTGTGACAGGCCGATGTATCTGGCCCGCGAGGGAAAATGGCTGTACGTGCTTTTACGGCAGCCGTTCCCTGGCAGGCCGGACAGCGGCCTTGTCCGTTTTGCACTGGGACCGGATGGAGGCTTAAGTGAGGCATCGGAGACCGTGAGTACGGGCGGAGCGTGCGCCTGTCATCTGTGCCGGCTTTCGGGGGTGACGTATGCGGTCAATTATCTTTCCGGCAGCGTGTTTTCAGATAAGGGCGACATGGCTTTCCATCATGGAAGCAGTGTGGTAAGAAAACGGCAGGAGAGTGCCCATCCCCACTTTATCGGGGTTTCCCCGGATGGAAGCTATTTGATGGTTACGGATCTTGGCATGGATCGGATTTTTCTTTATGACAGAGACTTAAGGCGGTGCGGGGAGGCGGCCGCGCCTTTAGGGGCCGGTCCGAGGCATCTTTTAGTGCTCGACGAATCGCATGTAGCCTGTGTCAACGAGCTCGCCTGCAGCATTGGCATTTACGGATATGAGGCCGGGAAGCTTGCGCTTCTTAGAGTCGTTCCCGTATTGGAGACGGTTCCGAGAGGAGCTTTGAGTGCAGCGATTTGCCGTCTGGGCCAAAGTGTGTTTGTATCGACGCGCGGTGCGGATCGGATCACAGGCTTTTGGTGGCAAAAGGGACGTTTGGAAAAGCTTTTTGAGATGCCCTGCGGCGGAGTTTCCCCGCGGGATATTCTGGCTGCCGGCGGTTTTTTGTTCAGTATGAACGAGGGTTCACAGGTGGTTTGCGTGTTCTCCCTGGATCGGACCGGGGAGGCTTTCGGCCGGCCGGTGCAGATGCTGCCGGTTGCAAACGCCGTCTGCGGCTTGTGTACAAAAGACGGCGGGGAAGGGAAAGAAATGGATTGACAAGTAGGAGCTCTGTGTAAGATAATAGAAAAAAGGAATTGTGAGGGTACTGAACGGTTACGAAAAGATGCCGAACAGGAGCATAAGGAGGCACCGCGAATGTCTGTACAGGATAAAAACCTTGTGTCCTACACCGTGCGGGAGATTGAGCTGCCGGTTCCAGCCCGCAGCCGGTACAATATCCGCCTTTACTATAACCGTCTGGAGCCAAGACACAGGGAGAAGCTTCCGCATTCTCATCTGGCGATGGAGATCGACATGTTCGGCGGCGGCTGTAAGGGGACCTATGTGATCGGCGACAGGACCTATGCGATCCGCGACGGGGATATTTTTATCCTGCGCAGCAACGAGGAACACAGTATCGTCCATATGGAGGAGGGGGAAAGCGAAAAATGCGTCTGTACGGGAATCCAGTTTTCGCCAGATTTTCTATGGTCTCCGAGCAGCGAGTTGGGGGATATGTCGAACATTTATGAAGTATTCCTTGGGTTGGATTCGGATTTCTGCCACAAACTGGATGCAGGGCAGCCAGTTACAAGGATCATAAAACGGGAGCTTGAGGACATTGTCTGGGAGTTCAATCAGGCGCCTGTGGAATACAGTCTGATGGTAAAGGTTAAACTGATTTCGGTTTTGATCCTGTTAGCCAGGGAGTACCGCGCAAACAGGCGATCTCTGCCGGGACAGCATATACAAAAGGAAAAACGAGTTTTGATAGAAAACGCGCTGAATTTTATCGATAGCCATTTGATGGAGCCCATCACACTGGAGAGTGTGGCAGGGCATGTCCATATGAGCCCATCCTACCTGTCTCTATTGTTTAAGAGCTTAAACGGCTTTACGACCTGGGAATATATTGTCGCGCAGAGGATCGAATGTGCAAAAAAGCTGCTTTTGGAATCGAATGAGCTGGTGATCGACATTTGCATGAAAAGCGGCTTTAATTCGATTACCAATTTTAACCGGGCGTTTAAGCGGGAAGTTGGTATGTCTCCGAAGGAATACCGAAGAAGGATGAGACTGTAAAAAGAAATGCCTCTGCATTACGGCCGAAGCCGTATATGCGGAGGCATTTGATTTGCCGTGGTCACTGATTTGACAGAGTATAGTAGCGCATTCTGCTTTCTTTATAATGGGGCAGCTCATCATAGGTATGGGGCTGGGTGCTGTCGATTTTTTTTTCCTGCTCCTCCAGCTCACTTGAATTATAAGCGAATGAAAAGACCGCGCCGTCATACTCAACCGGACAGATAAGACTGACATAATAGGTACGGGAGTCCGCCATGCGTAAGCTTTCGAACAGCATCTGCACGTCGTAAGACTTATCACCGATCTGAAGCGTTTGCTTGTGTTCAGGCATCAGGTAGAAGCTGGCGCCGGTATAGCGGTCAAAGCCCGCTCTGTACAGATTAAAGCCCCTTGTAAGCTGTGCATCATATAAGGTGATGCCGGCCCTTACTTTTTTATAGCCCTCTGGCATGCCCTCCATGATCTCCGTAACGGTGACAGTTACGTTCTGTGTATATGGATCTCCCCATAGCATGAAACTATCCGAATAGAGGCCGCCTAAAGTAATATCCTGCCGGCCCTGCGGTGTAATGGAAAGGCCGCTTTTGTCAAACCAAGTATCACCGGTTTTTTCCGGCTGCTGGACCCACACACCATCCGCATTTACCTGATAGCCATCCGGGGTCATGGTATTGGTGAGCATGTAGCCGTCGGACCCCATGTAGTAATACAGGCCGCTTTCCGGAGACATATACCATTGGTCGGTGAGGTACACTCCGGCGTCGTTGACAATCCGCCGGCCTTTTTCGTCCTCCTGCCAGGTATCGGCCAGCGCGGAAAATCCATGAGAAAGAGTCAGTATAGCGGCCGTTATAAGAACAGCCGATCTCTTTTTTAGCTTTTTCATAAACAGTTCCCTCCTGATTTGTTTTTTCTAGTATATATCATTTTTTCTGATATGTAAAGAAATTCATGTCGTTTTGCAGGGCATGTGTAGGCGAAAAGTGACAGGTCAGACAGGTTTGTGTCCCCTTGTCTGCAAGGGGTATATGCTGCGCCGGCTTACGAGTATGCAGAAAGAAATGGATTGACAAGGAGGAGGGCGGTGTAAGATAATAGAGGCAGGCTCTTAAAGAGTATAGATATAAAGCCGAAAAGAGGCGCACATACGATTGTGGAGAGATCTCAAAATCCCGAACATAGCGAGAACTGTCAAAAGGCTATCCTCCTGACCGGTGAATAGAGTGTGCCGCTGGATAAAGCAAAGCAGTGCGGATCGTAAGATGAGACGGTTAATTTGATCCGCAATCTTTTGGGACAGGGACAAAAGACGAACGGCAGTCTGTAGATGGCTGTCCTGACGGACCGGCTGTGAGGCGGCACTGGCGCAGCGCGCCGGAAAGGCTATGAGATAAAACCGAAAGAGGATGGAACGGGAATAATTTCTGCGGTATAGGATCGCCTGCCGGAAAAGATCTGTGGAGGTTCGGTGTAAAACGGGAATATAGCATGCCGCCTATTGTGTTGCGTTTATTTGTGCCAAATATACCACAAAGTAGAACGCACAGCTGCCAGGAAGCAATGTCCCAACACGTTTTGGATCGAGAAACAGGAAATTAAGCTGATTTCCAAGAAGGGAGAATCACCTATGTACATTGCAGACTTGCATATTCATTCCAGATATTCACGCGCCACGAGCAAGGAGTGTACGCCGGAGCATCTGGATCTATGGGCGAGACGAAAAGGAATTGATCTTTTGGGAACCGGGGATTTCACGCATCCGGCGTGGAGAAAGGAGCTGGCTGAAAAGCTTCTTCCAGCCGAGGATGGCTTATACCGCTTAAAAGATGAGCTGCGCTTTGAGGAGCGCGGTCCGGCCGGGGCTGCTGTTCCCAGATTTGTGATTTCCGGCGAAATCAGCTCCATTTATAAGAAAAACGGGCGGGTACGCAAGGTACATAATGTGATTCTTCTCCCGGGACTATCGGAGGCAGAGACCCTGTCCGAGCGGCTGGAAACGATCGGCAATCTGCACTCTGACGGCAGGCCCATCCTGGGTCTGGACAGCCGGGATCTTCTGGAGATCACACTGGAGGTCTGTCCGCGGGCCATCTTTATCCCGGCGCATATCTGGACCCCGCACTTTTCTATGTTCGGGGCCTTTTCCGGTTTTGATACGGTGGAGGAATGTTTTGAAGATATGACACCCCATATCCGGGCCGTCGAGACCGGGCTTTCCTCGGATCCCCCGATGAACTGGCGCCTGTCGGCCCTGGACCGTTTTCGCCTGGTTTCCAATTCGGATGCACATTCTCCTTCCAAGCTTGGCAGGGAGGCAAATCTGCTTGAGATCCCCATGTCTTATGACGGCCTGTATGCGGCCATCCAGGAAGGGCGGGGCCTTTCGGGAACGATTGAATTCTTTCCGGAGGAGGGCAAATACCACTATGACGGGCACCGCAAATGCGGCGTCTGTGTGAGTCCCATGGAAGCCGAGAGGCTGGGAGACAAATGTCCGGTATGTGGGAAAAAACTTACATTGGGCGTTTTCCACAGGGTCGTCCAGCTTGCGGATCGGGAGGAGGGCTTTATACGGCCGCAGGCCAAGCCGTTTGAGCGGCTTGCTCCTCTTATGGAGGTCCTCGCTGCCTCCACAGGACGCTCGGCGACAAGCAAGCCGGTACAAAAGCTGTATCAGGGGCTTTTGCAAAGCCTGGGGCCGGAATTTGCTATCCTGCGGGATTTCTCCCTGGAGGAGATTCAGAAAAAGGCCGGTTCCCGGGTCTGTGAGGGCATTCGAAGGCTGCGTCTGGGAGAGGTAGAGCGTATCCCGGGCTTTGACGGGGAGTACGGCGTCATCCGCCTGTTCACTCCATCGGAGCTTGCCGACATGGAAGGACAGCTGTGCATGTTCCAGAGTCCGGTGCAGAAAGAGGAGCGCGCAGGAAAACCGTGGGAAAAGGGACAGGAGGCTGCCGGAGAACAGGAGCAGGCAAGCCTAAAGAAAAGGTCAGAGGACAGAAAAAGGCAGGCAGGAGAAAAAAAGGCCGTGGGAGATGCGTGTGAGCCGGTTGGGGAGGAATCAGACATGGGAGGCGCGTCTGGATTAGCTATGCCTGAAACAGCCGGGCGAAAACCAGTGGATTCTGCCCGGCCGTCCCTGAACGAGGAACAGTGTTTGGCCGCTCGCTCTGTCTCCCCAAGGACCGCCGTACTGGCAGGACCGGGAACGGGAAAGACAAAAACATTGGTTTCCCACATCGAATTCCTTCTTACAGACCGCAGAGTGCGGCCGTCGGAGATCACGGCTGTCACTTTTACGAGACAGGCCGCAAATGAGCTCAGGAACCGCATAAAGGAGCTGCCGGGCGGAAAAAATAAGGCGGGAAAGCTTTGCATCGGCACCTTTCACTCGGTCTGTCTGGAGCTTTTACGAGAAGCAGGGAAGGAGTTTGTGCTGGCGGATGAGAATGCGGCTTTCGAGCTCATACGGGAGACGGCGCTCGAGCTGGGAATCGAGGAGAGCCCGAAACGCCTGCGTGAGGCAATTTCACGAAGAAAGACGGGCATAGAGAGCGACCCGGCCGAGCCGGAGTACATCGCGCAGGCCGCGGCGCGCTATGAAGAACGCCTTGCCGGGCTGTCGGCGCTCGATTTTGACGATCTTCTGCTTCAGGCACTTTTGCGGGCAGAGGCGGGGGAGGACAGGCTTCCGTATCTGCTGATCGACGAATTTCAGGATATAAGTCCGCTACAGTACCGGCTGATTCGGGCCTGGGGCCTGGGAAACCGGGAAATTTTTGCCATCGGGGATCCGAATCAGGCCATTTATGGCTTCCGGGGCGCAGATTTCTCGTGTTTTGAACGGTTTATCCGGGAGGAGAAGGCCGAGGTCATCCGCCTGCGGCACAATTACCGCTCCACCCCGGAGATCCTGGCTGTTTCCGGCGAGGTGTTAAAACCGTCCGGGCCGCTTTTGGAGCCGATGCTGCCGTCCGGTCCGCCGGTCCGTCTGCTGAAGGCAGGGGAGGAACGGGACGAAGCGATCTTTATTGCCAAGGAGATCAACCGGATGGTCGGCGGAATGGACATGCTTGACGTCCAGGAGGAGTTCTCTCACACGGAAAACCGCGGCCCGAGAAGCTTTGCGGAGATTGCGATTCTGTGCCGCACGCACCAGCAGATGAAGCTTTTGGAAATGTGCCTGAAAAGGGAAGGGATTCCGTATATCGTGGCAGGGCGTGAGGAATTTCTGCATACGGCCCCGGTCCGGGAGAGCCTTGGGGTTTTTAAGTGCCTCCTGGATCCGGGGGATCTTCTGGCAAGGCATTTGTATGAATCCGTGCTTTCCGATAGCCCGGGCCTGGAGGAGAAATATCGAGAGATGTGCCAAAAAGGGAAGCCGAGGAAGGTATGGGATTCCTGGATAGAGGAAAGAGGGCTCTCGAAAAACCCGGATATGGAAAAGCTGGCTGCGATGGCGGTGTTTTACAAGAGCATGAAGGAGATGCTTGAGGGGTTGGCGCTGGGGCGAGAGAGCGATTTGAAGCGCTGCGGCGGGAAACGGTATGTGCCAGACGCAGTGACGATTATGACGATGCACGGCTCCAAGGGGCTGGAATTTCCTGCCGTCTTCTTATATGGGATGCAGGCAGGGCTGGTGCCTCTTGTGCATAAGGGGAAAGAGACGGATCCGGATGAGGAGAGAAGATTGCTCTATGTGGCAATTACGCGGGCGAAGGAGGAGCTGATTCTGACGGCCTCCGGGGCGTTCTCGACATTTCTGCAGGGGATTCCGGAGAAGCTTCTTCTGCGAGAGAGGATAAGGCCGGTGAGACAGAGAGAGGATGAGGGAAAGCAGCTCAGCCTGTTTGAGTTTATGCAGGGATGAGGGACGCAAAATTGTGCTTTTTGTCCTCTTGCCGTTAATGACACGAACAGATTACGGCAATAAAATACCGTTTCCGGTTCATATGAAAGGGCCGGAGCGATATCCCTTACGTTCACCAGAACGCTCGTATTTTTCAGCGTTCACAAGTTCCTCTGCCTTATGGTCAAGCAGGGAATTGAATGTTTCTTCTGCGCTACAGCGTACAAGAGGACGTAAATCGTACTTTATCAAATCCTCGTTTAGCTGTATAATGTTATCGGACATGGTTTTAGCGTCCTTGTCGCCGGGCCGGATAGATTGATAGGTCAGTATCATTTAATCCAGTCTTATCCGGTTCCCTAAAAAGGGAAAACGCCTTCGTGTGGCCACAGTACAGATATTCCAAAGCGTCCTCCAAGGTGAAACAGATAAATCCCCGATTTAAAGGCATGAATAAAGGACACCACCGTTAGATGGTGTCCTTTATTGTGTAATCTGCTGAAAACCCATGTCTTTGCAGCCGTCTGTAATTAATTTTCTTAGCAGTTTCGCAACAGACCATTCGACGGACTATTTATTGGATCCATCTTCCGTCCGCGTCCGTTATATAGCCGTCCGGAGTCCTCTCGTTTTGATACATGGCTCCGAGCGGTTTTCCGTTTGTCTCGGAGGGATTCATATAGTACCAGCTTCCTGAAATCAGCCTCCAGCCGGTTATCATATGTCCGTTTTCCGGCTCGAGGTAATACCACCGGCCATCCCTAAGATCCTGGTGCCAGCCTGTCTTCATACCCGTATCCGTATTCATGTAATACCACAGACCGCTTCCCGTATCGAGAATCCAGCCTTCTTTCAGATATCCGTCCGCACCGAAGGCCCACCATGTGTTATCCTTGTGTATCCAGGCGATCTGTTCCTTTATGGCGCCGTCCACGGCTTTTATATCCCTTCCGGAGGCATAGGTTTTGCCGGGGTAACAAAGGCGCCAGCCCTTTTCATCCTTTATCCAGTTTCCGGAGGAATCGGAAGTCTGTGTACTGCCGGAATCATTGTAGCTGTCGGAGCCGGAGCCCGAACCATTGCCCGGTGTATTGCCGGAGCCGCTGCCTGGGGTATCGCCGGAACCGCCTCCCGGCGTGTCACCGGAGCCGCCTCCCGGGGTGTCGCCACCCTCGTCGGGAGGCGCAGGCTCCTCTGGGTCTTTTTCGAATATGGCGATCAGCGTCCGGTCAGCCATGGCCGTGAAGGAGAGAACGGGCGTGGTTCCCGCGTCGGCGTCTCCCTCGAGCCACTTCACGAAATGATACCCCTCCGCCGGTTTGGCCGTGACCGTAACGGTCTCTTTTTCTGCGATCTCGCCTCCGCCTTCGACCATGCCGCCCTCTGCCGGCTGCACGTCGAGACGGATCTGTACAATCCGGACGGGAAGCTTCAGGATCCCCTGCTCCTCCCCGAGCCGTTTCAGAGTGTCTTCATTCGCGGACAGATACTGATCCAGAGTATCAGGCGTAATATTTTCTGCCGCATTCAATGTGATCCCCCTAGGGATTGTTAGGTCTGCTCCTGGGGTTATGACCAGCTTTACCGGCAGCTTGGTTCCGTCTGCCGCCTCAAACGCCTCCGGGCCGAGCGTCAGATCCTCGTGAAGCTCGGCGTTTCCGTAAACGGTCCAGATTCTTCCGTCGGCAGAGTCCGTGCGTACCATGGCGTTAAAAGCGGCCGTTTCCCCGACCGTGACGCTGGCGGCGGTTCCGTCTATTTTTCCGACGGCCGTTACCCGGGCCGAATCAGATACCGTGATGGAGCCGGCCGCATGAAGGCCAAAGCTTTCCGCGCTCGTGGCATTGACGGCTGCGCCTCCTTCGACAGAAAGGTCCGTCAGGGCCTGGATCGCCGGCTGCTTCTGCGTGGTGATCTCTACGGAGGGGGCACTGGCCCCTTCCTTTATATAGATATATTTTGCATAGAGGCCGGAGAACGCAGAGGAGCTTCCGCTGAAACTGCCCCCGTCTATAGTGATGGACTGCTTAGTCCCCTTGCCTGCCTGAATCATAATGCAGGAGTAATCGGCGTCGATCGTGACATCCGCTCCCGAGATACAGACCTCCTGCGTGCCGGAGCCAATACCCGGGACCCGGATGCCGGCCTGAGAAGCCCGGATGTTGACCTGCCCTCCCAAAAGCTTTACCGGCCCGCGGTCACTGTAGATCCCGTCGTTGTTGCTGGCGCTCATAGCAGTAATCGTCAGAGAACCGTCTTCCATAATTAAATCATTCAGGATCATACAGAGTGTAACAGACGACACAAGCGTCCCTGACCGGATCGTGACGGCCTGCCCGCTGAACCCAAAAGCAGAAGGACTTGCGGCGGAAAGCTCGAGGCTGCCGTCGCCTTCTATGATCCAACGGACATCCGTATCAAAGGAGTTCGAGGGAACGACGAGACCTCCGTAGTATGTTGTATTTGTACTTTCCAGAACATTTTCGCCCTTTAGGACAATCGTGGTTTCCCATTGGGGCGGTACGGTCAGGAGCTTTTTGTCCGCTGTGATATGGCAGTCTGTTAGTGTCAGGGTTCCCTTTTGAGCAGTTGCATCGGCAACCCATTCCCAGCCCTCATTCGAGTTGGATTCGGAGCTTTCCCCGAGCGCCAGGGTTTCCGTCCGCTGGGTCGCCGCGGCTTTTGCCGCCATAAAACGGGCCGCTGTCCGGTTCCCGCCGGTATACTCCGAAGCGGTATCTTTGGCATTGCTCGGAGTGGCATCCGCCATCCCGGGTCTTCCTGCTTCAGGGGCAGACGGAATGCTGCCCGGCTTTTGTACCGGGCAAATGCTGCATCGGTATCCGCATTCTGCAGCCTCCTGATATCCGCATTCCGTGTCACAGACATGCGGACAGTTTAAAATCTTTTCTTCTGCGTCGGAAGCAGTGACAGCCTTAAAGCCGGCCTCGGCCGTTCTGTAGCACGCGTTGTCATGTACATGTTTGCAGGCCTGCCCTTCCCGGTATCCACATTCCTTTGTATGTTCCCGGTGATGGCTGCAAAGTACGAGGGGGGTATCCATATTTCCCTCTGTTGCGTAGGCCGGCATACTCCCCAGGTTACACACCAGGAGAGCGGACATAAAAGCCAATAAAGATCGTTTCCTGAAAAAGCAAAAATAACCGCTCATCGTTTCCTCCTGTCGCTTATCGAGCTTTTTTATCGCAGTTCTTATTGCTTTTTATTTTAGCAGGCGCATCTGGATTTTACAGTACCGGATTTGTCTGATCTCCGTACAAAATTCGTACTTGACAAATTGAAGATTTTATGCATATTCACAGGACTACGCCGAATGGTTCACACCGGAAGGTCCAAATGTATGGATTTTGGCGGCTTCTTCCTTTTTACAGCCTCACATATACGGAGGACAGGAACACCAGGCCGTCCGCCTCAAACTTGGCATCGCCGCCGTGCTGACGTGCAATGGCCGCAATAGAGCCCGTCCCGATGCCGAAATCAGCGCGCTTGCTGGAGAGAGCCCTGCCGTCCTGCTCTGTAAAGCTGCCGTTAAAGCTGTTGTCCATCGTGACGGTCAGCGTTTTATACTGCCGCCGGCTGTTCAGATGGATGAATTTTTTCCCCTCGGTCATGCGAGCGCAGGCTTCGATGGCGTTTTCAAACAGATTCCCGAAAATGACACACAGGCTGCTGTCTGTGATGCGTTCCAGATGCCCCGGTACGGTAAGGCAGATTGAGCATTCAATGCCGTTTTCCTCTGCAATGGCGGCATAATGGGAAACGACCGCATTGACCGCCATGTTTTCACAGTAAACGGTTTTCCGTCCGGCAGGAATCTGCGCGATCAACGTATCCAGATACTCGGTCAGACGCCGGCTGTCGCCCTCCTCGCTGTAGCTTCGGATCACGGTAAGCTGGTGGCGCAGGTCATGCCGCTGCTTTTTTACAGCCTCCGCACTCTGCAAAAGCATCTGATGCCGTTTTTTCTGTTCCTCGATCTGTGTCTCCATCAGACTGACCTCGAAGGCGAGCTGCTGTTTCTGCTGCTTCAGCCGCAGAGCGTCCCGGATAAACAGACCGCCGACCCCTCCCGTCATCAGCGTGAACAGGATGCCTCCGATTTGGAAAATCGAAGACAGAACATTGGTAAAGCGCAGTGTATAATTTACCATTTCCAGAGCGCCGCCGAGCGTCAGTACCGCCATAGGAAGGAAGAATCTTTTAGCCGGCTGGTTTTGATACCGAAGTCCCTCATAAAGGATATATCCGGCCAGAAACAGCAGGGAAGCCAGCACCAGGACATGGAAGAAGCGCATACTCCTGGAAAACCCGACGATCCCCATAAGCTGGGCCAGGAAGGCCGCGGCCGCGGCGGACAGATCGACGAGGCACAAAAGGCGCAGCGGTCGGCCGTCGTGGAACGGAATTATGGCAACGGCAAACAAAAGGAGAGGGACAGGAACGGAGTAGAATCCCATAAAAGCGAATAAATATAAGAGAGTCGGATTGGGGATAATGAGCTCGGTCAGATTGCATTCGCCAAAGCACCACAGTCCCATAGCCAGTGAAGACAGGCCGAGGTACAGGAATACAATGCCCCTCCGTTCGAACAGGACAATCGCCAACGCAACAAAAATCAGGAGCAGGCCGAGAGTGATCTGGACAAGGGAAACAATAAAGGGGACTCCCGTTGTTTTCAGCAGACAGGCAAGGATATCTCCCAGCCTTCCGACGAGAAGCGGCTGAATGGGCAATGCACGGCGGGTCTTTGGGGACAGATACTCCAGCCGGAGTCGGATCGTGCTGCCAAAGCCGTCTAACGGCACTGCCGCCACTGTTGTGGCCGGATCTTCCATAAACCTGGGGAGGCTGCCCTCCTGTCCGGCCTCAAAGATCAGTGTGCCGTCTGCGTAAACCCGTAACGGGGCATACACGCTTTTCACATACAGGCAGTCGCCGTCCACCACCGAAATTTCGGCCGAAAGCGTAACTGGAGTGCGCGCCGGCAGCGGAGAAAAGCTGTGCGGCAGAGTGACGACTTCTTCCGTCCCGTCTATCAGGGCTGCTACCTGCGTCACCTGGCGCACGCCGTCCGCGTAGGAGGGCGTCTCTTTTAAGTATCCGCGGCTGCCGGTGAGCAGTGCGAACAGGCACAGCAGGTAAAGGAGGACGGACAGAGGAAACAGACGACGGATGGCATTATTCATCTCCAGACCTCCTTGCCGCGGCAAAGAGATACGCTTCAAAGGCCTTTCGGGCCTTACTCATGCTCTCCCTGCGGATATACACGCTGTGTCCCTCCTTCATCACAAACATCATGAGCTCCCGGTCGAGCTCCTCCACATAGGACAGGTTCACCAGATAGCTTTTGTGGCAGCGGAAAAAAGGCTGCCCCGCAAACTGCGGCTCGACGGCGTCAAGCCGTTCATTGATCTGGATCGTTTCCCCGCCGGTAAGGTACAGATACAGCCTGTGATCCTTTTGCTCGGCGTACAGAATCCGCTCAAAGGGCAGAGACAGCTCCCGGCCGTTCTTTTTTAACAGCAGCCTTGGCATGTGCTCCTTTTTCAGGTGGGCGAGCTGCAGAAGCTCCCGCACGGCATGCTCCTTTAACGGCTTTTCTATATATTTGAGGACGTCGAGGCGATAGCCCTCCAATGCATGCTCGGTGCTGGTGGTGACGAATGCCACGGGTACGGGATCTTCCGCTTCCCGCAGCTTGGCCACGACGTCCACGCCGTTAAGCCCATCCATGTAAATGTCCATAAAAACCAGATCAAACCGTCCCCTTTGATAATCCCTCAGAAAATCCTCCCCGCAGCAGTAAACGGAGGCCTCCACGGGGAGTTCACTCTTTTGCAAAATGGCGAGCAGCTTTTCCTGCTCATTCTGATCGTTTTCACAGACAGCGGCTTGTAAAGGCTCCATGCCGGATCTCTCCCTTTTTTGTTAATATACAAGCGTCAAAAGGTCATGCATTGCGTGCTTGCGCGCGAATGTATGGAGCTGGGACGCGCAAAAGCCCTTTTGATATTTCTATCATTATATCGTACATACATAAAAAAATCAATTTGTCAAGTACGATTTTCGATCGGATACGGGGGATTTTTGCGGACGTAACTCCTTCCGATGCAGACGTATTTTCCGTGCAGCAGGTACGGACGGTTCGGAACGCTCCGGTGGAGATCGGCGGTGTGGAGTATACCGACATGGGGGATATCACGAACAAGCCGATTGATTTGAGCAGCGCTCCGGCCGATAACCGTTATTATCAGGCCGGGGCCGGCCATGTGCTTTGGGACGGAGCAGACAAAACGGTTACGCTGCACGACGCGTTGATCACGGCGTTTTACACGCCGGAGATCCCCGCGGGCGCTCGGGGCGTGGTGGAGGGCGGCAATACCCTGACAGCGACGAATACCTATGCGCTTGTCTGTTATTCCGGCGGGATTACGGTCGAGGAGCCGGACTCCTTAAGGACAGTGAGCCAACTTAAGAACAGCACCGGCTGGATGGTGGCGGTTTATGCGAGCGGGGCGATATTTCCATCATGATTGAGGGCAGCCTTACCACAGACGACGCCTCCTCGAGTGGAATCAGAGCAGAAAGTGGCAGCGTAACGCTCCAAAGCGGCGGCAGTATCTCTCTGGCGGCAAAGGGAGGGGATCCTGGAAAACGCCGATACGGCTTCCATAAAAGGCGGAAGCGGAGACATCGAACCCACGGTGACGGGGCAGATCCGCGGATGCGCCGGTGCAGTATCCGTGAAAAGCGGGGATGCTATCCTGGTGGACGGCAGTGTCTTCGGGCTGAATCAAATCACGGCAGAGACGGGGCAGACGTATTTCCACGAAGGAGGGGACACATTTCCGGCTTTACGAGAGCAAGCGCTCCCTGACAGGGGAGATCGACCTGCGGGCGTTTTCTGGCCTGCTTCGGCTCTCGTACAAAAACGACAGCCCCATAGACTATTACAAGGTGACGTTTGGCGATCGGATCGGCCTGTACGCCGAGGGGAGTACGGTCCGCTTTACCGCCGGTCCTGTTACGCGCAAACTATGATACATCGACAAGCGGCAGTTCCTCGGACAGCGGCTCCTCGGACGGAGGAGGTGTGGACGACCGGACGGCGAAAAGCCTCGATACGGGGCTTCCGGTTACGGATATCCGAACGACGGACTGGTTTTATCAGGATGTAAAATCTGTTTGCGGCCGGGGCCTGATGACGGGAGTCGGGAACGGCCGGATATTATGATGCGGTGACATGGGCTTCGCAGAACGGGCTGATGACAGGCTTTAGGGACGGCTCCTTCAAGCCGGACGTACGATGACCCGCGAGGAGCTTGCCGTGCTGTTTTACAGGTATGCGAAGTACAGAGGTATACCTTGACGGCAAAGGGAAGTCTGGAAGGCTTTTCCGATGGGGATAGGGTCTCGGACTGGGCACAGGAGGCCGTCAGGTGGGCGGTCGGAAACGGTCTTTTGAACGGCAGGAGAAATAAAAACACGTCAGTGCGGCAGGCCGGTTTCCCTTTTTACAGAAATCCTTGGCAAAAAACAAAATTTGTTTGACAAGGATTTGACAAACACCTCGGTTGTGGTATATAATTTTATCAAAAACTGAATCTTGATGGAAAAGGTGAAACAGGGAAGCAATGACAGATTACAAACAGATTTCAAAGGCCGTTATTTCCAGGCTGCCTCGGTATTACAGATATCTGGGGGAGCTGATGGAGGAGGGGATTGAGAGGATTTCTTCCAATGAGTTGAGCGCACGGATGAAGGTAACCGCCTCGCAGATCCGGCAGGATCTTAACAATTTCGGCGGCTTCGGGCAGCAGGGGTACGGCTATAACGTGAAATATCTTTATGCGGAAATTGCCCGGATCCTGGGGATTGACCGCCAGCATAACCTGATCATCATCGGAGCCGGGAATCTCGGCCAGGCGATTGCAAACTACACGAACTTCGAAAAGCGCGGCTTTATCATCAAGGGTATGTTCGACATTAATCCGCGTCTGATCGGCCTTGTGGTGCGCGGGGCCAAGATCCGGGGAATCGACGATCTGGAGCAGTTTATCGTGGAAAATGAGGTACAGATCGCGGCGCTTACGATTCCGAAATCCAAGGCGCCCGAGATCGCAGACCGCCTCGTAAAGGCCGGCATCAAGGCGATTTGGAATTTTGCACATACGGATCTTTCGGTGCCGGATGATGTGGTCGTGGAGAATGTACATCTCTCAGAAAGCCTGATGCGCCTTTCCTACCGGGTCTGCAGCATGCAGGATGAGAGAGAGCGCAGGGAGAAGGAGCAGCTCTCATGATAACCGGTGTGGGCTGCGATTTGGTCGAGATTAAGCGAGTCGAAAAGGCCTGTGAGAAGGAGGCCTTTTTATTGCGCGTTTATACGGAAGCAGAACGCCGGCAGGCAAGGGGCAAGCCCCAGGTCCTGGCCGGCACTTTTGCGGTCAAGGAGGCGGTCTCCAAGGTCCTGGGAACCGGATTTCGCGGATTTATGCCGCAGGATGTGGAGGTCCTGCGGGATGAACTCGGAAAACCGTATGTTGTGCTCCACGGCCCGGCGGCAGAGCAGGCAAGGGAGAGAGGGATCGGACGGATCGAGGTCTCCATCAGCGATACAAAGGAGTGCGCTATGGCGTTTGCCGTGGGGGAAGGGGAGCGGACATGAGAAGCCTGGTTGGCGGAAGGGAAATGAAGGAGATCGACAGGCGCTCGATCGAGGAGTACGGGATCCCCTCTATGGTGCTCATGGAGCGGGCTGCTCTTGCAGCTGCCGACGAGGCAGAGGCACTTTTGAGGGAGCGGGGCGGGCGCACGGTCTGCGCGGTCTGCGGCTTCGGGAACAACGGCGCAGACGGAGTGGCCGCGGCCAGAATTTTAAGGCTTCGCGGGTTTCAGGCGCAGATTCTGCTTCCGGACGGGGGCGGAAAGCAGACGGAGGAATTTGCGGCGCAGCTTGCGATCGCAGAGAGGCTTGCAATCCCGGTCTATACGGTTGGGGGCCCACTCCCGAAGGACAGTGACGTGATTCTGGACGCGGTGTTTGGGATCGGGCTGACGCGCGGCGTGGAGGGAAGCTATGCGGCCATGGTCTCGTTTATCATGGAGCAGAAAGAAGAAAAAGCAGCGGACGTGGTTGCCGTTGATATGCCGACGGGAGTCCATTCTGATACGGGACAGCTTCTGGGAAGCGCGGTCTTTGCGGATGTGACGGTGACGTTTGGAGAGCTGAAGCTTGGGCAGGCACTGTTTCCGGGACGGTCCGCCTGCGGGCGGCTCGTTGTGGCCGATATCGGCTTTGTGCCGGAGCCCACAGAGAAGAAGGAAAGACATGTCTTTAGCCTGGAGAACTGTGACCTGAAACGGATTCCCGAAAGGCGGGCAGACTCTCACAAGGGAACATGGGGGAAGGTGTTGGTCATCGGCGGGGCAAAGAATATGGCCGGGGCGGCGTATTTTTCCGCGCTGGCGGCATACCGCTGCGGGGCAGGGCTTGTAAAGATTCTGACGGATCAGGAAAATCGGCAGATCCTTCAGGAGAGGCTTCCCGAGGCGCTGCTTTCGACGTACGATGCCTCCCGGGCCGAAAGCAGCCCGGAGAAATTGAAAGAATCTGTAATCGGGCAGCTTGCGTGGGCGGATGCGATCGTCCTGGGGCCGGGGCTTGGGAGGGATGGTTCGGCGGCGCTGTTAGCGGAGACGGTACTGGAAAGAGCCCGCGTGCCGCTCGTTGTGGATGCGGACGCGCTCAATTTGGCCGCAGGGCAGGAGCGACTTACGAAAGCTTTTGCGGGAAACATGATTCTGACGCCGCATTTAAAGGAAATGGAGCGACTTACGGGAACGCCGGTCAAGGAACTTCGGGCCGATCTGGTCGGCGCCGCGGCCGGCCTCGCGGACCGATACGGCGTGACCTGTGTCTTAAAGGATGCGGCAACCGTGATTGCGGAGCCCGGCGGAAAGCGTTTTGTAAACCAGAGCGGTTCGCCTGCAATGGCAAAGGGCGGCTCGGGAGATGTTTTGAGCGGTGTGATTGCGGGCCTTCTGGCAATCGGCATGGAGCGAACGGATGCCGCGGCCTTGGGCGTATTTCTGCACGGCTTGGCCGGTGAATATGCGGCGAACAAGTATGGCCTTTGTGCGCCGCTGGCGCATGAGCTTGCGGATTGTGTCGGCGAAGTATTGAAGGAGATGCGTTGGAATCAACAGAAAGGCGGGAGGAAGCTGTGGGATTTGACAGGGCATATGTAAATATACATTTGGACAGGATCGAGGAAAATATGAGGGCGATGCAGAGAAATCTCGCCCCGGGAGTCAGGCTGATCGGGACTGTCAAGGCAGACGGCTACGGCCACGGCGCGGTCTTTGTGGCAAAGACGATCGACCCGTACGTCTGGGGCTACGCGGTTGCGACGGCCGACGAGGCACTGCAGCTTCGAAGGCATGGGATCGAAAAGCCGATCCTGATCCTCGGCGTGACGGGGGAGGAGCGGTACGAGGAGCTTCTGCGCCAGGAGGTCCGCATGACCGTATTCCAGAAGGAGCGGGCCGTGCGTCTTTCCGGGACCGCGGTCCGCATGGGCGTGACGGCGCGTATTCACATTGCGGTTGACACGGGCATGAGCCGGATCGGAATCTTGCCGGCGGATCCGGGAGCGGTGCGGCTTATAAAGGAGATTGCGGCGCTCCCCGGCATCGAGATCGAGGGCATGTTTACCCATTTTGCGCGGGCGGATGAGACGGATAAGACCGCGGCCCTCAAACAGCTTCGCATCTTCCGGGAGTTTGCTTCCATGGTAAAGGCCGAGGGCCTTTCGATCCAGATCTGCCACTGCGCCAACAGCGCGGCGATCGTGGATCTGCCAAAGGCACAGATGAATGCGGTCCGTGCGGGAATCTCGATCTACGGGCTGTACCCGTCAGATGAGGTAAAAAAGGCCGTACTGCATTTGCAGCCCGCGATGGAGTTTAAAAGCGTTATTACCTATATAAAAGAGATCGGGCCGGGGACGGCGGTCAGCTACGGCGGGACGTTTGTGGCCGAATCGCCCACACGGGTCGCAACCGTGGCGGTCGGCTATGGGGACGGATACCCGAGAAGTCTTTCCGGCAAGGGCTTTGTCCTGTTGTGCGGGAAACGGGCGCCGATTCTCGGACGCGTCTGCATGGATCAGCTCATGGTGGATGTGACAGGGATTCCCGAAGCGCTGGAGGGCATGGAGGTCACGCTTTTAGGCAGGGACGGCGGGGAGGAGATCACGATGGAGGAGCTGGCACTTTTAAGCGGTGGCTTCCACTATGAGATCCCCTGCCTGATCGGAAAGCGTGTGCCGCGGGTCTATATAAAGAACGGCAAAAGGGTTGCAATGATGACCTGCCTGGACGGGGAGTACGAGGAGGCTGTATATAGCCCGGCCTGACCGAAAGAGGACGGCCGTGCAGCCGTTTTGCCGTTTTGGCCGAGAGGGGACGGCTGTCCGGCAGATCTGTGCATTTATCCGGCCATAATTACTGCGGCGGGCGCGCATTTGCCCGTCTCTCTGCATAAGGTAATCATAGAGTGTCAATACTATCGTTACGGGGAGACCCAAAAAACGATTGTGGAGTGTGAGAATGTGATTATCAGACGTGGAGATATTTTCTATGCAGATTTAAGACCGGTTGTTGGCTCGGAGCAGGGAGGAGTCCGCCCGGTCCTGATTATACAAAACGATGTCGGAAACAAGCACAGCCCCACGGTGATCTGTGCGGCGATCACCTCAAAAATGAATAAGGCAAAGCTGCCGACCCATGTGGAGTTAAATGCAAGGCAGTGTGACATGGTAAAGGATTCCGTCATCCTCTTAGAGCAGCTTCGGACGATTGATAAAAGGCGGCTGCGGGAAAAAATCTGCCACATTGACGGGGAGCTCGGGGAGCGAGTCGATACGGCATTAAAAATCAGCCTCGATCTGCCTACATAAGGGCTTTCCCGCTGTTGACGAAACGGGACAAGGATGCTATATTGGAATACAGATGTAGAAAACGAACAAAGGAGTGTTTTTCAAGTTCATGGACGATGGAAATTCGTGGATAGGAATGCTGCTTTTCCTGGGAACGGCGGCTCTTTACTTTATTCTGTATGGCTTTGGCGCCGCAGTACAGGCGGTCAACGCGAACGTGCTCGAGGATGAGCGGGATGCGGGAAGCAAAAAGGCGGAGCGCCTTTTACATATCCAGGAGAATCCGTACTATTTCATCCGCACAAGTCAGGCGGTCACCTGTCTGTTAAGCATGGCGTTAGGCGCGTTTTTTCTCGCACATGTGGTGAGGCGGTGCCTTTCCATGCTTACGCTTTTTCCCGGACTTCCTGCCATGGCGGCGGTGGGTATCTCGTACATCGTGACGCTTCTTCTGGCGTCCTTCGTGCTTACCTGTCTCGGCGTCGTGATCCCCAAGCGGATCGCGAAAAAAAGCCCGGCCCGTTTCTGCTACAAGGTTCTGCCGGTCGTGGACATACTCATGAAGCTCATGTTTCCGTTTACCTGGCTGATCGAGTCCGTGGCGTATGTCGTGTTAAAGCTCATGGGGATCGACATCCATGCAAAGGATGACAGCGTGACCGAGGAGGACATCATGTACATGGTCAACGAGGGCCATGAACAGGGCGTCTTGGAGGCCAGCGAGGCGGAAATGATCACGAATATCTTCGAGTTCGACGACAAGGTGGCGGCGGATATTATGACGCACCGAAAGAATGTGATTGCCCTCAACGGGGAAATGACGCTTGGGGAAGCCATGGATTTCGTTATCCGGGAGTCGGGAAACACGAGGTTTCCGGTCTATGAGGAGGACATTGACAACATCATCGGCATCCTCAACATGCGGGACATGCTGCATGTCGCGGAGGGAAAGAAGACGCTTGATGTCCCTCTTTGTGCGTGCGAGGGGCTTCTTCGGACGCCGCATTTTATACCGGAGACGAAGAACATCAACGCGCTTTTAAAGACGATGCAGTCGCAAAAGATCCATATGGCGATCGTCGTGGACGAGTACGGCCAGACGGCCGGGATCGTGACGATGGAGGACATCGTGGAGGAGATCGTCGGCAACATCATGGACGAGTACGACGAGGAGGAGCCGGAGATCGTGAAGAAGGAGGACAACGTCTACGAGCTTTCGGGGATGGCGCCGCTTGATGATGTGGAGGATGCGCTGGGAATCGAGTTCGACGAGGAGGATAAGGACAATTTCGATACGCTGAACGGTCTTTTGGTCTCCAGACTCGGACACATTCCGGAGGATGACGAGCGTGCAGACGTGCAGATCGGGGACTACCGGTTCCATATCGCCGGGGTCGAGGGCAAGACGATCCAGACCGTAGTGGCGTCCCGTCAGGCAGTATCAGAAAGCCTGAAGCCGGAGGAAAACGGCTTGCCAAGTCCATAAAAGAATGGTATGATACCAGTGCTCCATCCGGTCAGTAATAACACTTTCAGCACCGCCTATTTTGTCATCTGCCGCGTTGGTCTCCGCTTCGGTCCGTGCTAAACGTGTGCCACTGGCACACAGCACCGTCAGTCAACGATGCCACCGTATCGCCTCCTTCCTCCGCCTTGCAGGCTGACAAAATATTCGGCACTGGCAGTGCGATTACTGGCCGGATGGAGCACCAACGTCGATTCAGAACGCAAAAAAGAGAAAGGGAGCAGGAGAAATGTCAGGACATTCCAAATTTGCCAATATTAAACATAAAAAAGAGAGAAACGACGCGGCGAAGGGAAAGGTTTTCACCGTAATCGGGCGTGAGATCGCGGTCGCCGTCAAGGAAGGCGGCGCGGACCCGGCCAATAACAGCAAGTTGCGCGACGTGATCGCAAAGGCAAAGGCCAACAACATGCCGAACGATACGATCGACCGCGGCATCAAAAAGGCAGCCGGAGACTTAGGCTCGGTCAACTATGAAAATCTTGTCTATGAGGGCTATGGCCCGAACGGGATCGCGATCATCGTAGAGACGCTGACGGACAACAAAAACCGCACGGCGGCCAACGTCAGGAGCGCGTTCACCAAGGGCGGCGGAAACGTCGGCTCGCAGGGAAGCGTGTCCTTCATGTTTGACAAGAAGGGGCAGATCCTCATTGACAAGGAGGAGTGCGAGACCGACCCGGATGAGCTGATGATGCTGGCGCTTGACGCGGGCGCGGAGGATTTCTCCGAGGAGGAGGACAGCTTCGAGGTCATCACCGACCCGGATTCCTTCAGCGAGGTGCGCGAGAAGCTGGAGAAGGAGGGCATTCCGATGCTGCAGGCGGATATCACGATGATCCCGCAGAACTGGGTCGAGCTTACCGACGACGATGCGGTCAAGAAAATGAAACGAATCCTGGATCTGCTCGACGAGGATGACGACGTACAGGCCGTGTACCATAACTGGGAGGGCGCAGAGGGCTGACCGGATTGTCGATTCGAGAAAGGGGTTGAAGACAGATGGGAAGCTTTGTCGTATCGGAGCCGGACGTGAAAAACTTTTCCAAAAACGTATGCGTCAACCAGCAAGAGGGGCTTCTCCTTCCTTTCGAGGTATAAAAGGAGACGGCGCGCCGCATCGTGCACCCGTATCTTACGCTGCTTGCGCCTGTGATGAGCGCCTATATCTGTCAGATCAAGGAACCAAGCTTTGGCGGTCCCTTTATGGAATCCTGCATTTGGTTCCCGGTCACATATGAGGAGACGAGAGGAAATTATTTCCTGAACCTGATGCTGCATGGACCCGGTGAGGAATGCGGGAAAATCATAGGAAAGGAATACTGCGGTCTGCCGAAAAAAACGGCGGAGCGGATTGAAATACGCCGGATCGGAGACAGAGCTTTCGCAAAGGTGGTACGCTATGGCGTCACGCTGCTGGATGTGCAGGTAACGTTAGACGGGGCGTATAACGATGGCGCGCCTGATGCTTACGGAGTATAAGAATACCTGCAAGAGCTGGGAAAAGGGGAAGCTGAAGCTTCGGCTGGCTTCCGCTCCGGACGATCCGTACGGCGAGCCGGAAATCGTAAAGCCGTTAGGAGCCGCATGGTATCGGTATGGGGGAGTGTGCGAGAGTGGATGTGGGCTTTCTTGCGCAGCTCGATGCGGATTCTGTGATGCCTTATCTGATGACAGCGCTGTATGACCGGTCGATGATGGGGGAGCAGAGTACGGATTGATAGTTTAAAAAGGGGACAGAAGCGTTTGGGAAAACGCTCCTGTCCCCTTTAGTTATTATTCTATGCGGTGAGGTCGAGATTCCGGCCGGAGGTGTTTTCTTCTCCGTTCAGCATATATGTCTTTTCGATTTCGCCTTTTGTGACGGTGCGGGTTGTGCCGCCTGCAACGTAAACTTTCCCGCATTCCGGGCAGATGCCAGTCTGGTAGGTTACGCTCTGGCTGACGATCCTGCGGCCCTCTCTCTGGGCCTTGGCCTGCTCTCTGACGACGTGCTCGTTTTCATGGGCGCGTACGGAGGAGGCCGCCTGCTCCGGGGCGATGTTGGTCGGAGTCTTATAGGAAACGCCCGGGTCGTTGGAGCCGTCCTGGTATTTGCGGTTCTTGCAGGTCTGGCATTCGTACGTGTCGAAGCTGCGGCTGTCTTTTGCCTTCTCCCCGTTGTAGCCTTCAAGACCGCTCTGCTCCCGGCCCGTGACAGACGGAATCTGGCTGTCCGGGTAGAAGCCGGATGCATCGGTGCGTCCGGAGGCGATGGTGCTGTCCGGGCGTGCGGGCTGTGTAAGCTGCCGGCCCTGGCTCTGCGAATAGGAAATGCGCAGCAGGGAATTGATGGTGCCTGACATGTGGCTTCTCCCTCCTTTTTTAGTTTGATTTGATAAAAGTATTATATAACGGAAGCGGGGATGTTGTCAAGCGGGAGAAGGGGGAAGCGGGGTGCAGAGGTCGGAGAGTTACGGTTCACGTAGGTCTGCACATTTGCTGCACAGACCGTAAGAATACGTGGAACAGCCGGAAAAAATCCATCGACGCAGGCGATTTAGCAAGGATTTTTCTTGCTGATGTGAACGGAGTGAATAGGAACGCCAAAGGAGTCAGGTGGGGCGGGAATGCGTATCACGGGTTATTCTGGAATGCAATATTGTTGATATAGTTCGGATATTTTTTGCTGCAGAAGCTTGATTAGTTCTGGTGGTTCTAATACAGTGGCGTTGCTCCCAAATGGCAGTATATAATCGGCGACCCATTCTAAAGCAGTGTGATGTATTTTCATGTCGATTATCCCGTCGCCAGTTGGGAATGTTTTTAATCCGTTTGCGAGTAAACATTCGCTTTCACAGCGTTTCACACCGATGCTTGTCAGTTGGATTTTTATGTGGGAATCGTTTTGAAACTCTGTTTTTTCAAGATATTCTTGAATCGACATGGGAATTGGGTATTTCCCTTTGGGATAGGGCTTTTCTTCTATGATTTCTTTGATGCGGTCAATCCGGAATACTCTGGCTTGATTTGCTGTTGTACAATAGGCGGGGCAATACCAGAGTCCATTCATGGCATATAAGCCGATCGGGATAATTGTGCGTGTGCTCTCAGAATGGGTTGACGAATATCGTATTGTTGCGGCATGCCGGTTTATGACAACAAGAAACATGGATTTCAGCAATGGCGAATCACAATGCCTGTCCGGAATCCAAAATACTACCTTATTTTGAATCTGCGTGATGCTGTTTTGTATATCGAATGGCAGACAATTCAAAAATTTTTTCAAGACGGATATGGTTTCCTGTTCAAAAGGCAAGTCACGGTGATATTGCAAAGCCTGACAGGCAAAGAAAATGGCTTTAGCTTCATTTTCTGAAAAAGCAATGGGCGGCAAAATGCGTTCTTTTAAGATATGATACCCGCCTGCCGCTCCGACTTCGGAGTAAAGAGGGAAACCAGCTTGCTCCAATTCTTGTAAATCACGCAGTATGGTCCTTTTTGATACGGAAAATTCATGTGCCAGTTCGCCTACTGTAAAATCCTTTTTTGCATTTATTGTTATCATCATTTCGATTAGACGTTCTGCTTTTGACATTTTGGAACTCCTTTTTTAAATAGTGACAGATTTTGTCACTATTTTATGATAAACTATTTATGTTCCCAATGCAATATGATACTAAAATAAAATCATGTAACACACTATATGGGAGCACGGAAACTCCCCTGCACACATCTTTGCGGCTGATTTCCCGTCAGAAACACTCAAATTTAGTCAATGTACGTTCCGCGTACGCCTCATAAATTTGTGTACTTCTGAAAAAAATCATCTTATAAATCTGGGCACAAAGAGTTTCCGAGAGTACTCTATGGGACAAGGGGGGGGGATTTTTATGACATGCATAAAAAGTATATAAAGGGTTGCTGCCGATCAATATAATAGGATATCTGCGGTAAAACCCTATAAATGTAAAGGAGAAAATCGTATGGAAAAAATGATGTATATGATGCTGATTGAGAAAAGCAGGACTTATAATAAAATGACAAAACAGGTAGTTATGGAACATGTTGAAAACATAAGAAAGCTGGATGATGAGGGAAGGCTGGAACTTTGTGGGGTCTTTAAGAGATATCCGGGGATGGCTGGTATGTATATCCTAAAAACAGGGAGCCATGAAGAAGCAGAAGAAATTTGCAGATCAGAGCCGTTGGTGACGGGGGGATTTGCAACCTATAAATTAGTCGGCTTACAGATTGCAAACCGGGAAAACAATTATTTGCTGTAATTGTGGAAAAGTACATTGCCGGACAAATCAAAATAACCGCCGTCCCATAGAATTATGCGCTTTAGCGTGGAAATCAAGAAACGGTTTTCCGTTTTTGCGATGGCGGCCGAAAATAAAGCCGGGAAGCCGTTTTCGGTTTCCCGGCCTCCTCATCCGAATAAACACGATATCCGTTTCCTTTTCGTTCCGGCTTGGATATCAGCCCCCATTCTTCATATAAGCGAACCGTATTGGTGTGTATCCCGATGACCGCCGCAATTTCGGCGGTCCTGTAAGTATTTATTGATTCCCACCTCCATGTAAAGGCCGGTTTATCATCCATGGAAAGCCTGGTGTTAATATGGAGAGTTTTATTGTAGCAAAAAATTATCTTTTACTCAATGAAAATATGCCTGACGATACCGGCTGGTTTATATCCTGATACCGCCCCTCTTGTCTGAATGGTTGCGATATGTTAAAATGAGTAACAGCCAAAAAAAGAAAACCGTTTTGGCAAGTCTTTAACACGCTCTAGAGACCACTGAGTGTGATTCGATATAGATTTTGTCTGTAACAGAGGAGGAAATCCGGACTGTTGCGTGGAAATACGGCATGGGGAGGCATGGAATGAGAGTTGCAGTGGCGATTGATTCGTTCAAGGGAAGTATGTCGTCGATGGAAGCGGGAGAGGCGGCTAGGGCTGGGATTTTGCGGGCGGTCCCGGATGCCGGGGTCGTGGTACGGCCGCTTGCGGACGGAGGCGAGGGAACGGTGGAGGCATTAATTGAGGGTATGGGCGGCGAGAGGCATACCGTGACCGTCACCGGGCCGCTCGGGAAGCCGGTAGAATGCGTGTACGGGGTAATTCGGGAGACGCAAACGGCTGTGCTTGAGATGTCCGGAGCAGCGGGGCTTACCTTGGTGCCAGAAAGGGAACGGAATCCTTTGTATACGACCACCTACGGAGTCGGAGAAGTGATCCGGGAGGCGATTCAGGAGGGCTGCCGCCGGTTTCTCATCGGAATCGGGGGTAGTGCGACAAACGACGGAGGAGTCGGCATGCTGAAGGCTATGGGCTTTCGATTCCTGGATGCAAAGGGAGAGGAGATTGCGCCCGGAGCGGCGGGACTGGAAGCGTTGGCCTCCATTTCGACAGACCAGGCAATGCGGGAGCTGGGAGACTGTGAATTCCGGGTCGCCTGCGACGTCACGAACGGGCTTTGCGGGCCGAACGGATGCAGCGCGGTCTATGGGCCGCAAAAAGGGGCTACGCCGCCTATGATCGTGCAGATGGATGCGTGGCTGGCAAGGTATGCGAGGCTTACAAAAGAGATCAACCCTGATGCAGACCCCGACAAAGCCGGGAGCGGAGCGGCTGGAGGTCTCGGGTTTGCGTTCCTCGCGTTTTTGAATGCGGCTCTGGAACCGGGAATTCAAATCGTTTTGGAGGAGACCGGGCTTGAGGAGCAGATCCGGGAGGCCGATTTTGTCGTGACAGGGGAAGGAAGACTGGACGGGCAGACGGCGATGGGGAAGGCACCAGTTGGTGTGGCGGCGCTGGCAAAGAAGTATGGGAAGCCAGTGATTGCCTTTGCAGGCAGTGTGACGTCTGAAGCCAATCGCTGCAACGAGAAGGGGATTGATGCGTTCTTCCCGATTCTGAGGGAGATCACGACGCTCGAAAGGGCGATGGAGCCTGCATATGCCAAAGATAATCTGGCAGCCACAACAGAGCAAGCATTTCGACTAATAAAAATACTATCATTAACGACAAAAAAGTCACTTTCTATAAAATAAAAATAGTTCCATTTATTGAAATAATGTCTAAAACAAGAAAATAACAATAAAGGAGAATTGATAATGACAGAAAACAAAAGAAAAAAACAGGCATTGGCGATCGTAGAGCGCTTGAAAAAAGAATACCCAGATGCAGGCTGCACACTGGATTATGACAATGCGTGGAAGCTATTGGTGAGCGTGCGGCTGGCAGCGCAGTGCACGGACGCGAGAGTGAATGTGGTGGTAGAGGGGCTGTATAAAAAATTTCCAGATGTGAAGGCGCTTGCCGAGGCCGAGGTTGATGCGATCGAGGAGATCGTGCGTCCGTGCGGCCTGGGGAGGAGCAAGGCCAGGGATATAAGCGCCTGTATGAAGATTTTGTGGGAGAAATATGACGGAAAGGTGCCCGAAGATTTTGACGCACTTTTGAAGCTTCCCGGAGTCGGAAGAAAGAGCGCAAATCTGATCATGGGCGATGTATTCGGAAAACCGGCGATCGTTACAGATACCCATTGCATCCGGCTTGTAAACCGGATGGGACTTGTAGACGGCGAAAAGGAGCCGAAAAAGGTGGAGATGGCGCTCTGGAAGATCATCCCGCCCGAGGAAGGCAGCGACTTCTGCCACAGGCTGGTGTACCATGGTCGGGAGATCTGCACCGCAAGAACAAAGCCGCACTGCGAGAAGTGCTGCCTGGCAGACCTCTGCGCAAAGTGCGGCGTGGAATAGGGCGCGATACGGCGTCCTATTGTGTGTCGTTGTTGAACTTTTCCAGATACTTTTCCTGAATGAGCGTTACAAGCTCCGGCGCTTTTCCACCGACCGGTGTGCCGTCCACTTCATAAGCGGGCGCACAGAACTTGGTCGAGCTGGATACGAGGACCTCGTCGGCCTCCAGAAGCTCCTTAAGCGTAAAGGGCGTTTCATCGACCGGGATGCCGTTGTCCTTGCAGATCTGGATGATGTGCATGCGTGTGATACCGGGAAGAATATAGTGATCCGTCGGATGGGTCTTGAAGACGCCGTCCTTTAAAATGGACACGTTGCTGTGTGCGCATTCGGTGACGATATCACCGCGGTGGAAAATGCATTCATCACAACCGAGGCTCTCGGCCTTTTGTGCCGCCATGACGTTTGGCAGAAGGTTTAGGGTCTTGATGTTACAGTGGAGAAAGCGCGTATCTTCGATGGTTGTGAGCTTTAAACGATGCGAGGAATCGCCATGCTTTCCGGGCTTCATGAAAATCCAGAAATTTGGTTTGGTCTCTGCGTCCGGGAATTGGTGCTGACGGAGTCCGGTTCCGCGGGTCATCTGCCAGTAGATGAAAATCTCGGAATCGTCCATTTTTTCCAGCATGTCATACAGGATCGAGGAGATTTCTGCTTTGGTATAGGGAATCTGAATTTTTAAGAGCCCTGCACTGTTGTAAAAACGGTCCAGATGCTCCTTGAGAGCAAAAATTTTCCCGTTTTTCGCCAGAGTGGCCTCGTAAACGCCGTCGCCGAAATAGCAGGCACGGTCATTCATCGGTACGGTCATTTCCTCGAGCGGACCGAAACTTCCGTTGTAGTAGCCCAATGTTTTCATGGCTGTTACCCCCTTAGAGTATGTAATGTGGTTCCGATTTTCCGGAACTTTATTTATCCATCATAGCATGATTTGAGGGGGCTGTAAAGCGTGTGGAAAAGTTTTATAGAAAATTAAGGTTTCAGACATTGTGAAATTGTACCGCATCCTGTATAATAAAAGAAAGGCTGAGAAAAACCGGCCAAAATGCAGTGAAATTGATACGAGGTGTACAAATGAATGGATACATAAATCCAAGCGGAGGACTCATGCAGTCGGCTGTAAACGCGCCGGGGAATATTGAGATTCCGGAGAGCTTTCTGCATGATGCGATGCGGTTTCGGGAAACGATGACAATGTATACCTGTGCAATCCGCGAGGTAAAGACGAAGCTGGAGGTCCTGAATGACGATCTGGCGGTACGCAACCAGAGAAACCCGATCCAAATGATTAAATCCCGGGTAAAATCCCCGGTCAGCATTGTGGAAAAGCTGAGAAGACGCGGCTATCCGTTAACGCTTCAGTCGATTAAGGGCAAGCTTGACGATGTAGCAGGGCTCCGGGTCATCTGCTCTTTTGTGGACGATATTTACCAGGTGTCAGAGATGCTTGCGAGACAGGATGACGTAAATGTACTGATGGTGAAGGATTATATCCGCTGTCCCAAGGTCAACGGATACCGCAGCTACCACATGATCATCGAGATTCCCGTATTCTTTTCGGACCGGATGGAAAAGGTACGTGTCGAGGTACAGATCCGGACGATGGCGATGGACTTCTGGGCCAGCCTGGATCATCAAATGAAATACAAAAAGGATCTTGAAGATTCAAGCGAGATCGGAGACGAGCTGCGGGAATGCGCAGAGATCATCGCGCAGACAGATCTGAAGATGCTTTCCATACGCCGCAAGATCGAAGCGAGAGAGGGCGTGGAAGACCCCCTCGGCTTCGATAAAGACTGACGGCCCCCCTTTTGTGATTTGGCTAAAAGAGATAGCAGGACAGGGTTTCGGTGATTCGGAACCCTGTTTTTTTGTACAAGGAGAGCGCAGCCACATTGTCCCCGGAGACCTGAAGCCGCACGGGCTTTGGTTCACGCAGGAAAAGCACGGAAAGCGCCTGTGCAAGCAAAAAACCTCCCAAACCCCGGCCACGGTGTGCAGGAGCGATTTCCAGGCCGTAGAGGTAATGATGAGAGGCATGGCAGTGAATAAAAACCTCGCCGTTCGGGATCGTAATATGCAGAGTCCTGCACGAACCGCCGGGCACCTCAACGACCGTGAGCGAACCAGAGGATTCCTCTATGGATATGAATTTAGAAAAGTTCTCGGGAGAAAGCTCTAACATGTGCTCGTCGGCGAGATGCTCCGCATGCAAAGCCGAAAGAACCGCCATCGTATCGCGGCAGGCAGGGTCCACATAGAAAAAAATGCTGCTCTCCCGGGGAAGTCTGGAGAGCCCCGCCTCCAAAAGGGCAGAAAAAGCGCCCCGTCCGCGGAAGGACGGATGCGTGAAGGCAGCACAGTCCCAGCTGTCCGGCCCGCAAAAGCTGAAGGCGGCCGCGGCAGAAACAGACAACGGGGCGTCGTGCGGCAGACTGTGTTCTTCATATAAGAAGACAAACAGATCCCCGTCGTCAAACGGAAAAGACAAACGGATACGGTCATGGGCAGAACAGGCATGTATGAGGGATTCAATCGCGGTCCTCTGGGAAGATGTGAGAGTGGTGCAGATGACTGGGGTCATAGGGGGACTCCTTTTTTATGTGTGGATTAAGGTCCGCCGGCCTGCCCCGCCCTCTGCGTCCCTCCCGATTCTTACTCCCATTATAATACCCCACCAACCACCTGGCAAGAAAAACTTGCCGTTTACAACAGACCGTGCTAAGATAAAAAAATACACACAAACAGGGGGAAAAAATTTGAAACATGTAAAAGGAATCATATGGATATTCGGAATCACGATGACAGGCGAGCTCTTAAACCACATAATCCCGCTTCCGGTTCCGGCGGGAGTATACGGACTCTTTATTCTGCTAGGACTCCTCATAAGCGGAATCCTAAAACTTTCAGATGTGGCCCCGGCAGGAGAACTCCTGCTTGATCTGATGCCGCTTATGTTTATCCCGGCCGCGGTCGGTCTGATCGAAAAAACGACGGAACTTCGGGCAGTCCTCGTGCCGTTTGCGGTAATCACCATAGCGACGACACTGTTTGTGATGGCGGTGACGGCCAAAACGGCCGAGCTTGTATTACACCATAAAAACCGGGAGGAACCATAAATGCCGCTTTACTTTGGAATGTTTATCAGCCTGGCCGCCTACCAGCTCGGCATACAGCTAAAAAAACGCTGGAAGCTGGCGATCCTAAACCCACTCTTGGCAGCGATCATCGTAGTCATCGCCTTTTTAAAACTGACAGGGATTCCCTATGCAAAATACAACGAAGGCGCCTGCTACCTCAGCTATTTCCTGACGCCTGCGACCGTCTGCCTGGCGATTCCTCTGTATAAACAGCTTGCCCTGTTAAAAAAGAACTTCGCCGCGGTCATGGCCGCCATTACGGCCGGGGTAGCCGCGAGCGCGCTCAGTGTCTTTGCCATGGCACTGGTATTTAAACTTCCAAACGCATATTACGTATCCTTTCTGCCCAAGTCCATCACGACGGCGATCGGGATGGAAGTCTCCAAGGAGGCCGGCGGAGTCGTCACGGTGACGATCGTATGCATCATCTTGACGGGAATCTTCGGAAATATGACGGCAGAGCTTGTATTCCGGCTGCTGAAGGTAAAGGAGCCGATCGCGAAAGGGCTTGCTCTAGGCACGGCCGCCCACGCGATCGGGACTTCCAAGGCACTGGAGCTTGGGGAGATCGAGGGAGCCATGAGTAGCCTTTCGATCGCGGTAGCCGGCCTCATGACCGTAGCCGTAGCTCCGCTTATGGCCGGACTTATATAGGAAGCGGCATACAATAAAAAAGTCGCACTATTCTCCGAACAGACGGTGAAACGTGGGATTATTCCATGGCCTGGCTTTTTTCCTTGAAAGGCTTTCTTTCTTATGCTAGAATAAACGAAATAGGGCATTGCAGAAACGATCGTATACTGTATAAGGAGGAAACTATGATCAGTCAGCTCATACAGAAGATTCAGAAAACCAAAGCGCCGGTCTGCGTCGGTCTTGATCCGATGTTAGGCTACATCCCATCCCACATCGTCCAGAAAGCGTTCAAAGAATACGGAGAGACATTGGAAGGCGCGGCGGAGGCCGTGTGGCAATTTAATAAAGAGATCGTTGATAACACGTATGATTTAATTCCCTCAGTGAAACCACAGATTGCCATGTATGAGCAATTTGGCATTGAGGGACTTAAAATATACGCGAAAACCGTGGAGTATTGCCGAAAAAAGGGACTTCTGGTGATCGCTGACGTCAAGCGGGGCGACATCGGCTCCACCTCCTCCGCCTATGCAGTGGGTCATCTCGGACATATCAAAATCGGGAGCAATGTCTGCTCCGGCTTCAATTCGGATTTTATTACAATCAATCCATACCTGGGAACGGACGGTGTGAAGCCGTTTGTGGATGTATGCCGCGAGGAGGACAGGGGGCTGTTTGTGCTCGTTAAGACCTCCAATCCGTCCAGCGGGGAATTCCAGGACCGGTTAATCGACGGGCGGCCTCTGTATGAACTGGTGGCCGAGAAGGTAGTCGAGTGGGGCTCCGACTGCATGGATGGTACATACAGCAACGTGGGAGCGGTTGTCGGAGCTACGTATCCGGGGATGATCAAGATCCTCAGAAAGCTGATGCCGCATACGTATTTTTTGGTTCCCGGCTATGGGGCGCAGGGCGGCACGGCAAAGGATCTGTTGCATTGCTTTAATGAGGATGGCCTGGGAGCCGTGGTAAATTCTTCCCGCGGCATCATTGCCGCCTACAAACAGGAGAAGTACGCCAAGTTCGGGCCAGAGAATTTTGCGGATGCGTCGAGACAAGCGGTCGTGGATATGATCGCGGATATCAACAGTGTATTCTGATAAGGAGAGAGATCAAATGGAGAGATACAAGCAGGAATTTATTGAGTTTATGGTAGACTGCGGCGTGCTGCGGTTTGGAGATTTTGTGACGAAAAGCGGGAGGAAGACCCCATTTTTTGTAAACACCGGCTTTTACCGGAACGGGGCGCAGCTAAGGAGGCTCGGCGAATATTATGCGAAAGCGATCCATGACGCGTTCGGAACGGAGTTTGATGTGCTGTTCGGGCCGGCCTACAAGGGCATCCCGCTATCCGTAGCCGCCAGTATGGCGCTCAGCGAGCATTTTGGCGCAGAGATCCGCTACTGCTCGAACCGCAAGGAGATCAAGGACCATGGCGATAAGGGAATCCTTTTAGGAAGCCCGGTCGCGGATGGCGATAAGATCGTGATCATCGAGGATGTGACGACGGCGGGTACCTCGATCGAGGAGACGATGCCGATCCTGAAGGCCCAGGGCAATGTGGATGTAGTGGGCCTTGTGGTTTCGGTGGATCGTATGGAGCGCGGTCAGGGAGAAAAATCAGCCCTCGCGCAAATCCAGGAAACGTACGGGATGAAGGCCACGGCTATTGTTACAATGAAGGAAGTCGTCGAGCATCTCTACAACCGTCCGTATAACGGAAAAATTATCATCGACGATACATTGAAATCGGCAATCGACGCATACTATGAGCAATACGGCGCAAAGTAAGGAGCAGGATCATGGAGAGAATTTATAAGACCATGCGAAACAGCGGTGCCGCCAGCATCGCTCTGGGAATCGTAGTCGTAACAGTAGGGCTCGCCGCCGGGATCGTGGCGATCGTAAACGGGGCTCTGCTGTTAAAAAGAAAGTCAGAAATTACATTTTGAGGTGCGCCAGGGAGTACAGGGAAGCCGCATGCTTCTACAGATGGAGAGTGGATATGAAAAAAAACAGATACCGGAGGCTGGGCTTTGTACTCTTTGTCCTCTATCTGGTTCTGCTGACATATTTTCTGTTTTTCGCCGAGGAAATGGGACGCAGTCCTGATGAAAGAGGCGTATACCGCTATAATCTGGTGCTATTTAAGGAGATCAGACGGTTCATCGTTTACAGGGAACTCTTGGGCTGGCGGGCCGTATTTTTAAACATTTTCGGGAATGTGCTGGCGTTTATGCCGTTTGGCTTCTTCCTGCCCGTCATCTGGAAACGGCTGCATCACTTTTACACGGTGACGCTCCTTAGTTTTACGATGAGTCTTGGAGTGGAGACGCTGCAGCTTGTCATGCGGGTCGGCAGCTTTGACGTGGACGACCTTCTTTTAAATACGATCGGCGGCCTGGCGGGCTACGTGGTGTTTTCTCTGGCAAAAGGAGTGTGGAACAGATACAGTGGAACGGATCGGGAATAAGGTATCCTATATCAGGAAGCCGCTTGCAAGGTTCAGTTATGTGTCGGCAGGACTTGCAGTTGTATCCCTTGTTCTGACAGTTGCAGCTCTTGGATTTTCGTATTATACCCGCGGGAATGTCCCCTTGTGGACGGCAGCCGTGGGTTTTTGCGGAATCCTGTTCGGAGCCGTGTCAGTGCTATATGGGATTTTTTCATTTATGGAGAAGGAAAAAAATTATCTGCTTGCGAAGGTAAGCCTGGCGGGAGCCGGGAGTGTTTTGTTTTTATGGCTGATCGTGCTGATCGTTTGACGGCGGCCGGGAGTAACGGTTCGGATAGGTCTGCGCGCTTGCTGCGCTGACCGTATAAAAACGTAATGGCCGCGGCCGGAAAGGGCAGGTGAACGGAATGGAAAACCAGGTGATGGAAGAACGGTATGCGCTCTCGATGGGACGGCTTCTTGAGCTTCAGGATGAGGAGCGCGTCAGGGAGCCGTACCGGACCTATTTTAAGAAAACCGCACAATTTATCGGCATCTGCGGGGAGGTTCTGGAGGCGGCTTTGGAGGGCGGGCTTTCTTCATGGAGCGGGGACAAGCTCCGAACGATAAACAAACGGCTGTATGAGGACATATTGGAGGAGCATTACAAGGAGAGCTATGCCAACCCGGCGTTTGCCGCGCGGGAGCTTGGCAGGGAGCTTGGCAGGCTCCTTTCGTTTTTGTACACGGAGATCCGCGGGGATATCGTCTATGCCTTTGAGGGACGCATGGCAGAGTTTGTGCGTTTAAACGAAGCGTTCCTTGAGATTTACAGCCTGTTCGGGGATGGAACACCCGAGGAAAAATCGGTGCAGGATGTGCTTTACTGGTATGCGAGCGACTATTGCGGCGACATGCTTACGGCAAGGCTTCGGGAAACGCTCGATCCGTCCGCAGATTTTGCGAAACGGATCATCATGGAGAGCGATCTTTCCGATCTTTCTTATTTGTACCGTTTTGGAGAGTATGTTTCACCAAACGAAGAAGGACTGGCGGCGTTTTTAAACGGACTGCCCAAGGAGACAGTCAAACAGATGGCAGATACCTTTACGGAGGGGTTTGTCCGTGGGTTTGCGGTGATGAGGCGCGATCTTTCGAAGAAAAAAAGCGTGGCAATCCGCTTCCCGCTCGGTATGGAGCGCATGGTACGGGAGGCCGTCCGGAATTTTGAGGCCCGTGGGCTTTCCGTCCTTATACCGCGTGCGGCGGCAGACAGCGTGAACCGGAATCCCATGGGGAAGGCGGGCTATTCATCCACGCCGCCCAACAGGCAGTATGAGTATGACCATCGCTATGACAGCGCGGTTTTTCTCGATAAGGCATTTTGCGACCGGAAGCTTGCGGCGCTTAAGACGGCGTATGAGACGCTTAAAAAGGAGGCCGCAGACTACGCGGGGCCGGCTGTGATCGAGTCATTCGGTGAGGCGGGCTTTGAGCCGGAGAACAAAGAGGAGGCGTGGGCGTTTTCAAAGAGGCAGCAAAAACTGTATCTGGAGTATAAAAATCGCTCGATGCCGGTGGCAAACCGTTATATTCCGGGCGACGAGACGAGCTTTACGATCATTGCATTCCCGGTTCCGGCGATCGGGGCGGATTTTGCGGATATTTTTGCGGAGACAATTCGGATTAACACGCTGGATTATGAGCTCTATAAGACAATGCAGCAGAGGATGATCGACGTGCTCGACCGTGCGGATTATGTGGAGGTAATCGGCAGAGGAGCCAATACGACGAATATACGGGTACGGCTCGCGCCGCTTTCGGACCCGGCGAAGGAGACACGGTTTGAAAACTGTCTGGCCGATGTGAACATCCCGCTCGGGGAGGTTTTTACGTCTCCGGTGCTTTCCGGGACCTGCGGTACGGTAAACGTGGAGAGCGTGTACGTCGGGGAGATCTGCTTTAAGAATCTGACGCTTACGTTTGAGGACGGGCGTGTGGTTTCGGCGGACTGCGACAATTTTACGGAGCGGCTTCCCCTTGACGCCGGCAGGGAGGCAAGGCAGGAAGCGAAGGAGGCCGGTCGGCGGTTGATCCAGCAGCAGATCATGAACAACCACGAAAGGCTGCCGCTTGGGGAATTTGCGATCGGAACGAACACGACGGCCTATGCGGTGGCAGAGCGCTACGGCATCTTAGACCGGCTGCCGATCCTCATCGTGGAGAAGATGGGGCCGCATTTTGCGGTCGGAGACACCTGCTACAGCTGGTCGGAGGACAGCCCGATGTATAATCCGGACGGAAAGGAAATGATCGCGCGGGACAACGAGATTTCCATTTTGAGGAAGGAGGATGTGTCGAAGGCCTATTTCGGCGTGCATACGGATCTGACGATCCCGTACAGGGAATTAGGGAGAATTACGGCAGTCGGCATGGACGGGGAACGCATCGACATGATCCGGGATGGACGATTTGTGTTGGCAGGGCTGGGGGAATTGAATCGGCCGCTGTCATTCTGACAGACATGATGCAGCCGGCCTGTGGGGATTTCTCCGGCTTTCCCTTGACGGGGCCGGGAAATACCGGTATGATGAAAACGGGTTTTTAAACAAAACGATAAGGAGAGAGATACGATGGCGAAGGTAGGAATTGTGATGGGAAGCGATTCGGATATGCCCGTCATGGCGCAGGCAGCCGATATATTGGAGGAGTTTGGAATCGAGTTTGAGATGACGATCATTTCGGCGCACAGGGAGCCGGATATTTTCTATGAATACGCGAAATCCGCGGAGGCAAAGGGCATCAAGGTGATCATCGCTGGGGCCGGGAAGGCGGCGCATCTGCCGGGTATGTGCGCGGCGATTTTCCCGCTGCCGGTCATCGGGATTCCGATGAAGACCTCGGATCTGGGCGGCGTGGATTCGCTCTATTCGATCGTACAGATGCCCTCGGGGATCCCGGTGGCGACGGTGGCGATCAACGGCGGAAAGAACGCGGGGATTCTGGCAGCCAAGATCCTGGCGGCCTCTGACGGAGCCCTGCTTGAAAGGCTCAAGGTGTATTCGGAGAAGATGAAACATGAGGTGGCGGCGAAGGACCAGACGCTTTCGCGGATCGGATATAAGGAATATCTGGCGGGAATGAAAAAGTGAGGCCTTGGGCGTTAGAGAATCAAAACGGTGACAGCACGGGAGTGCTGCGCGGACCGGCCCGGGCCAATCCATCAGGCCGGCGCGCAGTGAGAGATAAGGAGGATAATGGCGATGGACTATAAGAAAGCCGGAGTGGATATTGAGGCCGGTTATAAATCGGTAGAGCTGATGAAGCAGTTTGTGAAGGGGACAATGCGTCCGGAGGTCATGGGGGGCATCGGAGGCTTTTCGGGCGCGTTTTCCGCGGCCGCATTCAAGGGGATGGAGCATCCCGTGCTCTTATCCGGCACGGACGGCGTGGGGACGAAGCTGAAGCTGGCATTTTTAATGGACAAGCATGACACGGTCGGCATCGACTGCGTGGCGATGTGCGTCAACGACGTGGCCTGCGCGGGCGGTGAGCCATTATTTTTCCTGGATTACATCGCCTGCGGGAAGAATGTCCCAGAAAAGATCGCGACCATCGTCTCCGGCGTGGCCGAGGGCTGTAAGCAGTCCGGTGCGGCTTTAATTGGCGGCGAGACGGCAGAGATGCCGGGCTTTTATCCGGTGGATGAGTACGATCTGGCCGGGTTTGCGGTCGGCGTTGTGGATGAGAAGGATTTGATCGACGGCAGGGAGCTTGCGGCCGGGGACGTATTGATCGGCATGGCCTCCTCGGGCGTACATTCCAACGGCTTTTCGCTGGTGCGCCGCGTGTTTGAAAAGGAAATGACCGCCGAGGGCCTGCGTACATACCACGAGGAGCTTGGTGCGACGCTCGGAGAGACGCTTTTGGCTCCGACGAAAATCTATGTGCGGGCGCTTAAGAGCGTGAAGGAGACCGGCATACGGATCCATGCCTGCAGCCACATTACCGGCGGCGGTTTTTATGAAAACGTGCCGCGTATGTTAAAGGAAGGGATGCGGGCTGTGATCAAAAAAGACAGCTATCCGGTCCCGCCGATTTTTGGCCTTCTTAAGAAAAAAGGGCAGATCGAAGAAACGATCATGTACAATACCTTCAATATGGGCATCGGTATGGTGGCGGCCGTTGCGGCCGCGGAGGCGGACAAGGCCATGGAGGCCATGCGGGCCGCGGGTGAGACGCCGTATGTGATCGGCTTGATTGAGGCAGGGGAAAAGGGCGTGGAGCTATGTTGAGGGTCGGCGTCTTCGTATCCGGCGGCGGAACCAATCTCCAGGCGATTTTAGACGCCATCGACAGCGGACGGGTCACCAACGCGCGTGTGGAGGTGGTTTTGAGCAATAACCGTGACGCTTACGCGCTGGAACGGGCGAGAAAGCACAGGATCGCGGCGGAATGCCTCTCCCCGAAGGATTTTCCTGACCGGGAGGCCTTTAACAGGGCGCTGACGGCGAAGGCGGATTCCTATGGGCTGGATCTGATCGTGCTTGCGGGATTTTTGGTGAAGATCCCGGCGGAGCTGATTGCGAAATACAAAAACCGGATCATCAATATCCATCCGTCTTTGATCCCGTCATTCTGCGGCGTGGGCTACTATGGGCTGAAGGTGCATGAGGCGGCGCTGGCGCGCGGCGTGAAGCTCACGGGGGCGACGGTGCATTTTGTGGATGAGGGCATGGATTCCGGGCCGATCCTTTTACAGAAGGCCGTGGAGGTAAAGCCGGGGGATACGCCTAAGCTGCTCCAGCGGCGTGTGATGGAGGAAGCGGAGTGGAAGCTTTTGCCCGAGGCGATCCACAGGATCGCCAACGGGCTTTTATGACAGAAAGGCCGACGGGATTTGCCGTGCCGCGAAGCAGATCCATAAGGATAGAGGCGGCCAAATTCGGGCTGCCGAATAATTTGCGGAGCTGGCGGCAATGATTGGGGTTTGACAAAGCGGTTAGCATAGAGGAGGAACGCAGGATGAAGGTTTTAATCGTGGGGAGCGGCGGACGTGAGCATGTAATCGCCTGGAAGGCGGCGCAGAGCGCGCGTGTGGATAAGATTTACTGCGCGCCGGGCAACGCGGGGATCTCCGAGGTGGCGGAGTGTGTACCGATCGGGGCCATGGAGTTTGATAGGCTGGCGGATTTTGCCGAGGAAAAGAAGATTGACTTAACGGTTATCGGCATGGATGACCCGTTGGTGGGCGGTATTGTGGATGTGTTTGAGGCCAGAGGTCTGCGTGTGTTTGGACCCAGGAAAAACGCGGCGATTTTGGAAGGCTCGAAGGCGTTTTCGAAGAATCTTATGAAGAAGTACGGGATTCCGACGGCTGCCTATGAGACGTTTACGGATGCCGGGAAGGCGCTCGCCTATTTAAAGACGGCGAAGCTGCCGATCGTTTTAAAGGCGGACGGACTGGCGCTTGGAAAGGGCGTTTTGATCTGCGAGACGTTACGCGAGGCCGAGGAGGGCGTGCGGACGCTGATGCTCGATAAGAAGTTCGGCTCCGCGGGCGACGAGATTGTGATCGAGGAGTTTATGACCGGGCGTGAGGTCTCAGTGCTGTCCTTCGTGGACGGGAAGACGATCAAGATCATGAGCTCGGCCCAGGACCATAAGCGCGCGAAGGACGGAGACGAGGGCTTAAATACCGGCGGCATGGGGAATTTCTCTCCGAGCCCGTTTTATACGGAGGAGGTTGACGCTTTCTGTAAGAAATACATTTACCAGGCGACCGTGGACGCCATGAAGGCGGAGGGAAGGCCGTTTCAGGGCGTGATTTTCTTCGGGCTGATGCTGACGGCGGACGGGCCGAAGGTGCTGGAGTATAACGCGAGGTTCGGAGACCCGGAGGCGCAGGTCGTGCTACCGCGGCTTCAGAATGACATTGTGGACGTGTTTGAGGCGTGCATAGACGGGACGCTTGACCGGATTGACCTGCAGTTTGACAACGAGCGGGCGACCGTGTGTGTGATTATGGCCTCGGATGGGTATCCGGTGGAGTATAAGAAAGGGTATCCGATCGAGGGACTGGAAAACTTTGCCGGGAAGGATGGGTATTATGTGTTCCATTCCGGGACAAAGTTCGACGAGAAGGGGCGCGTGGTCACGAACGGCGGGCGCGTGCTCGGCGTGACGGCCAACGGCGCGACGCTTCGCGAGGCACGGGAGAACGCGTATAAGGCGACGGAGTGGGTACGGTTTGAGAATCAATATATGCGGCATGATATCGGGAAGGCGATTGATGAGGCGTAAAACGGGATTCTGATTGGGTTAAAAAAGTGTAATACGAAAACGGCAGGGTTCATATATGGCTCTGCCGTTTTTTGTTACATGAGAGAATATCTTTTGAATCCACATTGAAAAGAGAGTTATAGCAAATATGAAAAGTACGGAAGATTTTTCAATGACTTTCAAATCACGGTGTGATAGGATAATGGGTATAGTGGATGGGAGCAAATCATTGAAGGCATTATGGGCAACGATTACATCGAACGGATTTATGCGTCATGGTGGGTTGATACACATACGCGGAATGGGCATAATGCGTGAGGAATGATGCACCAGTTATCCGGAGATGTACAAATACTGCTGGGAGGTGACGAGATGATAGAAAATTTATAAACGAAAATGTTTCGGTTACTGTTCACGTACAATGTCAGTTAGTTTAGCCATTGGGAGTGAATGGTAACATGTTGCGCGATTTTACAATGACGCCGGGATAGTACCGCTTGAATATAAGGACTTTGTTGTGCTATACTTATATAGGATTTTTTTCGGATTTTTGCGGCAGTCAGATGGAAGCCGCCTGCCGCAGGAGCCATGGGAAATTATGCGGGGAGGGGCATCGGATAATAAGAAAGGAGCACTCGCATCATGATTGATCAGGAAATGATAGATACCATGAAAACACTTTTGTCTCCAATTTGCAATGAACTAAATAACATAACAAACAGGCTGGACAAGATGGATACACGGCTGGACAAGGTGGATATTCGGTTGGATAAAATGGATATTCGACTGGATAAAATAGATATCCGACTGGATAAAATGGAACAGGATGTAGCATTTAATAAAAAAAATCTCCATGATCTTCGTACATACACAGAAAACGAAATCGAGCCGAAAATCCGGCTTCTTGCAGAAAACTATGTGCCGGCTGCGAAACGATATGAAACAGCCGTTCAAGAAATGGATGAGATCAAACAGGACATTGACGTCCTTAAACGAGTTGTGGCAGATCATAGCGAGAAACTCAAAAAAATATCTTAACGCTTTCTCATAGTCGTAGAGAAACCGGCAGGAAGGAGAAAAGAGCATATGAGATATACGTCATCAGAAGCAAACAAGCTGCTGCGCAGGCTGAATGAGGAACGGGACGCGCTGCTGGCAAAGGAACAGAAAAGCAGTACATTTCTGGCCGCCATGGGGGAGGACCCGGAAACGGTGCGGCCGGAGTACGAGTATCAGAGCACGCAGGAGGCGCTGAACCGCCTGGATGAGAAGATCCGCACCGTTAAGCACGCGATCAACGCGTTTAACCTGGAGCATGTGGTTTTGGGCTTTGATATGACGATCGACCAGATGTTAATCTATATCCCGCAGCTGACCGCAAAGAAGCAGAAGCTGGCCCGGATGAAAGACCGCCTGCCGAAGCAGCGGGAGCGGGATGCCTTTAACCACTCCGGCAATATTATTGATTACAGCTATGCGAATTATGAGCTTGCGGCGGTGGAGGCGGATTATGAGGCCGTTTCGGATGCGCTTTCTAAGGCGCAGACGGCGTTAGACGTCCTGAATAATACGGAAACCATGGAGATTGTGATCTGAGTCCCGGCTCCGGGGACTTCCTACATACCTGAAAAGGATAAGCTTTTTTGAAATCGGTACAGGGTTTGTGTTTTCGTTGAGGGTTATTAAAACGTTATCGTTCATTGTTCAGAGTAAGCCTTGGCAAAGAAAAATTCTGTCGGAAGTCCCGAAAACTTGCCTGTGCCCGGCATGGGGCGGCCAAAGTACGGTTATAGGCCGCAATTTGCGGGCATTGAAAATATCCTCGTCATTGACGGGGATATTGCCGTTTATGAAGGAAAAGGAATCGAAGTGAGGATTCCTTTAAAGATCTGCTATTTTTTCGATCAGAAGGAGGGCATAGTCTCTCTTTTTTTCGTCCAGAAGGGCCCAGAAATGAAGCAGTTTTTTCTGCTCATCCGTCAGATCCGGATATTGTTCAGCTTCTGAGAAAAATTGTGCCATGGAGATACCAAATGCGTCACAGATACGCTGGATTGTCTCAAGAGACAGAGAAGATTGCTGGCGCGTCATTTTAGAAAATGCGGATTGAGAAATGCCGGTAATTTGGGCAAGACGATATCTGCTTATTTTATGCTGTATACACAGTTCATGGAAAGTCCATGGGAGATTAGTTGTCAATTAGAGAAGAAAAATAATTTCTATAATAGAATGTCATATAAACGATAATACATACAAAATAATAGGCTTTATCTAAATTTAGTGTTGAGATTTAACAAAAACAGATATTTCTTTTTGAGAAAGCATTTTACTTTCTAATAAGGAAGTTATATGCTTTCATAAAAGCTTGATAAAACGAGTGTGCTTGAAATGGAAACAGGTGAGAAAATTTGCTATGAGAAAAAAGAGGATGATATTGGCAGATAACGATGAGCGTTATCTAAAGGAAATTTCGTATTATTTTATGGAGCATGTTCCACAATTTGAACTGATTATTTTTACAGAAAAGGAAAAATTATATCAATATCTGGAACAGGGAAACAAGGCCGAGGTCGTGGTGGTTGACGAATTGCTTGCAGGGTCCGAGCTAAAAGAACGGACGCCTGGTATGACACGAATTGCATTGTCCGCAGGTACGGTGCCGATTCATGGATTCGAGACAGTAAAGAAAAATCAGAGAATGGAGACTCTGTCCAATCAGATTTTATTGAAATATGCAGAAGCAAACAATACGCTTGAGACAGTCAGAGGAAGCAGCAGTACCGGATCGCTGCTTTTTACAGCCCTGCGGGAGGTGCGGGAAAGACAACGCTGTCTCTTGCTATGGCATCGGCTGCTGCCAAGGCGGGAATGCGTACGTTGTATTTGAACCTAGAAGAAATAGATTGAGAGGAAAAATAAGCCGTTTGGCTCCATGTACCGGGATGAGACGACGCCGGATAGTTATCATGTAAACGGCGACGGGATATGGGACGGAGCCGGGAAATAGCGGAGAGCACTTTCTTTGAATTGAGATTCGCCGGAATATTCCTGTTCCGGCGAATCTCAACCTGAAACAGGAGGGAAATTCATGAAAAGAATCATTGCGGTTTTGCTGTCGATCTGGATGGCGGCTATGGGAACCATGCCGGCTTATGCAGCGGGCCCGGACAGGCTTCCGGAGATCGGCACATATGTGGAGCCGTTTACCGATGTCCCCGCCTCAAGCGTTAAATAGTATTATATGCTGTGTGAGAACAAATATCAATAGAATCAGGATTATTTATCGTAAAAAAGACATTACTTTTTACTGCAACAAAGACGTGGTGAGGAACGAAGGTGAACATTACGGGGGAGGCTGACCATTTTGCCGGGAAGGGGAGGCTGCTGTCCGAAAAAATTTATCTGAAATGAGTGGCAAAGGAATTTTCAAAAATAAATCTGAAGCTATGGTAAGTTTTTCATGAAGATGGAGCTTCGTAAATGAAATAAAAAATATTTGCAAAAGAAGGGAGAAAATGAAGTATGAAACGAATCAAACGCGTCCTGGCGGCGTCGCTGGCCGGGTTGGTGATCGTATCGGCGCAGCCGGTTTTCAGGATTTGGGCGGAGCCGGCTGAGACGGAGGCTGCGCAGGGAGATGCCGGAACCGAGGTGGAGCCGGAAACAGAGCCTGTAGAACTCCAGCCGGAGGAAGCAGCCCTGTCACAGGAAGGGACGAAAGAAACAGAGGCAGTTTTAGAAGAGAGCTCTAAAGGGACAGAAGAAATGGAAACTGTCGGGGAGGAGGTTTTTTGATCCGGAAATAAAAATCAGCGTGGATGACATAGAAAGCGCCAGCAACGCGGCAGAAGCTCCAAAAGAAAACGAAAACGGAGAGGCGGACTCCGTCTCCGAGACGAAAGAGAAAATAAAAGAAACCGGGAAAAAGGAAATTAAGGAAGTAAGTGATACCGTCTGTTTTAACACGGGCCACTACAGGATAAGCGTGGTTGACCGAGAGGCATTTGACGCCGGCCTAGGCGATGCGTTCTTTGAGGAGGATGGGAGCTATACCATCAATATTCCGGAGGAAAATCCGTTTTTTCCGTATGAGGTGCAATTTTCTTACGGAGATAAGACGGCCAGCGAGTGGTTTATGAGCCCGGATGCCAGCGTGACGGTTGGGGGACATGTTTTCCATGTATCGGCGTCCTTTGACGGAGAGGCCGTGACGCAGATGAGTCTTTCCGTGGGCGGCGATACGGTGGTGGCGTATCCGGAGAGGAAAACATTTACGGATGGAGACGGAGCGATGGAGCTGTCGCTTCTTCCACTGATGGAAAGGGAGATGGCGGTTGATCTGACCGGGTATACGCCCGCGGAGCTTTCGATGGTATCTCTGGGAGAAATATTCAAGGGGAACCAGGCCCTAAAGGATACAGATAAGGTAATGTGGTCACGTGGCGAAGACGGAGAATATTACCGGGTCAGCGCCCCGGATGAACGAATCAATCTCAGCGGACAAACCTGGAGTTATGATGTGGAAACCTATCAGATGATTGTAGGGGAGTATGGATCAATAAAAGAAGCAAAGGCGGCAGGGGCAAAGGATATAAAGGCCTCGTTATTCGATCAAAGTAAAAAGGGAGGCTATGCGGCAGATTACAGCAAAGGTGTGATCTTCACCGTCTTTATCGGCGACGACAGCTCAGCAGATCAGAAAGTTGTGGTTTATGGGGTCAAGCTCATAGAGGGAAAGCTGGTCCAGATCAGCGACGCATTATTGCGGTTTAATGGCCTGAACGACAAAAACGGGAATCCGGTAAACGCCTATATCGTGGACGACAGGATAGATTCTTATGCGGAATACAACTATCTGACGATTCTGGCGGATAAGACTGCGGATCTGACACAGCTGGCACCGGTTTTTACTGTGGCAAACGGAATGAAGCTTTATGCATTTGAAAGCAGCTCCCCGGAGGTCAGCGGGAAAAGCGTTCATGATTTTTCCAAGGGCCCGGTACAATACACGGTTTCCGCGGAGAACGGGAAAGACTCTAAGAATTACTGGGTTCGTGTGCTGAAGGCAGAGGAAAATACAGGACGGCTTTACATCAACAGCCTCATGGATGAAAAATCAGGTACGAGAACGGAGTCAGGGATCGTTTATTCTACCCGTGAAGTCTTTTTAAACGAAAAAAACGACTATACGCATGATATTCTGTTACTGAATGTAGGAACAGAGCCGATTCCTGATCTGAGGGCGGAGCTTGTATCCGATGAGGCGGAACTGGATCCCTATTGGACCCTGAAGGGCGGACATGAATTAAAAGGCCTTGGGACTGTAAATCCAACCACTCAGCATGGAGAACTGGCCAATATGGCGAAAATCAGCCTTACGGGGACGGAGCTCTGGGATGAGGAAGGAAATTATAAAACGAGCTTATCCGGAACGCTGACGATCAAATCCGGCAGCAAAACGCTGATGGTGTTGAACCTGACCGGAATCATCGGCAGCCCCAGCATCACGACCGAAGAAATCCCCGACGCGGTCAAATACGTCCCCTACGGCACGATGATTCAAAACAGCAGCAAATACACCTGGAACGAGGTCAGCTATCATATTACGGGCGGTACGCTGCCGGATGGTATGGTCATTCGGCCGAACGGGGAGTTGTATGGCGTCCCGAAGGAGACCGGAGAATTCACATTTACCGTCCGCATGGAAAACAGTTACGAGGGATTTGAAGACAGTGAGAAGACGTTCACCTTTACCGTGGCAGACAATACCGATGCCAACGTCGATGCCGCCACGGACCCGGGCTATGAGCTCACCACGCGGCTCCCGAACTTCTCCCAGAGCGCTGCCGCGGACCGGCTGGTTGTCTCGGAGGGTTTGTTTGAGGAGTTTCAGGACGTCTTTATCGACGGTGTGAAGCTGAAACGGGGCGAGGATTATACCGCGGAATCGGGAAGCACGAGAATCACGATCCGGAGCCAGACTCTTAAAAAATACAATCAGCCGGGTACGCATACGCTGGGAATTGAATTCTGGACAACGGATGCGAGACTGAAGCGCGCGGCGCAGAACTACCGGATTACGGCGAACAGCGGCAGCAGCGGAAGCAGCAGCTCCAGGACGAGGGCGATCCGGGATACGACCTCCCTGGTAAACCAGGATGCGAAAAAGGGATATGTACATGTCGAGACCGGTATCGTGACAGGGGAAGGAGCAGGCTATTCCCGCTGGTCACAGGATGCGAACGGCTGGAAGCTCATTTACGCGGACGGGACAACGGCATGCGGCTCCATGATGCAGCTTTCGGCCGGTATTTTTCATGAAATTATTTTCCAAATAAATCCGTATGGCTGCCTGTTGCCGTGGCAGAAAGAATAAGAGTATTTTCATGGAATTGGTATACCAACAGCCAATCAGGTTCTATGTGACACTCTCTAAAATCCTGCAAATTGCCAATCAACGAATGATCCCTGTACTGAGCAGGTAAAGAATGGCCGCTTGCAAGCAGTGAAAGTACATGGATAAGCTTTCCTATATCTTTGCCTCTCTTTTTTGCCTCAATTTGACATCTTTTTTCATGCGATTGGTGTAGACAATCTTATACATGCGTTAGTCCTCCAGCATCGAAGCAACCGCATCCTCCGCAGTATCAAACGGACCACTAAGATTTTTTTGTAATCGACTGTCGTAAATTGCTTCTTGCAGCGAGTGGGGAATGGATCTATGCTGTACAGAAAACGGGATTCCAGAATTTTCAATGGCCGCATTTAAAAAAATACGAATCGCTGTTGATGTGTCTAGGCCAAGGCTGGAAAATAATGTATCTGCTTGCTTTTTTAATGCGTCATCAATACGAATTTGTAATGTCGCCATATTGCACCTCCATTATTTTTGTGGTATGATTGTATCATATTAGCAATGTATATGCAATAATAATTTATCATTTCAAGGGGAAATGGATGGGATGCCGGCCTCGCCGGATAGCAAGTTTGGAAATAAAACACGCAAACTTCCCATACCGTATGCTGTGTTTGAACCTTAAAAAATCAATACTTTAATCCATAAAAAAGGCATAAACCTCTTGAATCCCGGCAGAGATCCTAATTATAAAAGATTAAAAAGAAGGAGCCATTCTCCATGATAAAAAAACGATATTTTGTGATCCTCTTAAGTGCCGTGATAATAAGCCTGACGGCATCCTGCTCGTCGAATAAGGCAGAGGTACAGGCCGTTGAAACAGATGTGTCTTTGGAGGAAGCAGCCGTTGGAAATACGATGGTTCACAATTACCGGATGGAGCTTTCCGGGCAGGAGGAGGCAAAAGCTTCGGGCCTGATACCGAGAATCTGCCTGTTTGAGGATCAAAGCTTTACGTTTTCCTTTGATGTATTAAGCAGCTATTATGCGGTGGGAACGTATGAGATGACAGACGAAAAACTGATTTTGAAGACAAATGACAAGGAAAGAACATATGTATTCCATATCACAGACGAGGGAATTACATTTATAGAATCGGAGTCGTACGACGTCAGGCTTACGGATGAAGACTTTGGTGTGGCGATACGTGACGGTTCTTTGTTTATTGAGGAGTGAAATTGAAGCTTTCACTTGTTCCGGAGTGACCGCGACAGTTCTTTTTCCAGAGTTGCCGAGATATTCAGAATTGTCCGGGCGCCGTTGATGTAGATGAGACCGGCGTCGGTTGGGAGAAACTGGCCGTTTTCCCGATAGAATAAAGGCGGCAGCCCTTCAGAGCATTCCAACCGCTTTACGTACTGGCTTAAGGCGGCCGGCGACAGAAACAGTCGGCCGGCCGCTTTTGATATAGATTTTTCTTCTGCAATCGCAATGATATATTCTAATTGATTTAAATTCATGAAAATCCCCCTTTTATTGTGAAGCGCTCTATAGAGCACTCTATGAAAACATGGAGAGAATCTCCTGCACCCGTGCATCCGGGTCCATGATAAAATGCGGCTGAAGCCGTTCCCGTTCGGTCAGCTGATAGCAGAGACAGACCAGATGCTTTTCATACTCTGTGAGGGTATGCCCGTCCTGAAAGTAGAGCCCCATATAAAGCCAGACCTTCGGATGCAGGGAATAATAGCGCAGGCCCGGCCGCGAGTATACGTAACGGGCCGGAAGAAGACCGATTCCTAAGCCTGTGTGAATCATTTCCCGCACCAAGGCGATATTGGCTGACTGAAATACGATGAGCGGAGAGAAATCGTTGACGGCGAAAAGATGATCGATCAGTCTGGAGACGGCGGTCTGTGAGCCGATTTTTATAAAGGGAATCTCCGAAACCTCTCTTAGTGACAGGGAGGAAGGAGCCTCATATGGCGCGGCCGCGTTGGCGGATAAGGGATGGATTTCGGAGACGGCCAGAAGAATTTCCTGCCGCGCGAACCGAAGAAACTGCCCTCTGGCCTTGACGCCCACAGCCTGGTTGCCAAGATAAAACTGGATGCTTTTGTTTTCCAGGGCTTTTTCCAGCTGATGGGAATAGCCCTCCCGGTGAATCAGTTGGATGTCCGGATAGAGTAGGGAAAATTCCCGAAACAGATGCGAGTAGAGCTCCGCGCTGTTATGGGGCGACGTTGCAAGAATAATCTGGCTCTCGTAATGCCCTTTCAACCTATGGATTGCTTGATAGGTGCGCTGCTTGGTATCAACGATCTGCTCGGCTGCGGCAAGATAGACGCGGCCTGTCGGGGTAGGGGCGAGATACCGGGTTGAACGCTCGAAAAGCGTATAGCCAAGCTGCGTCTCCAGGGAAGACAAAAAATGGCTCAAAGCCGCCTGGGAGATATGCAGCTTTTGGGCGGCGCGGGATAACGAGCCTTCCTTGGCTATCAGCAGGGGATACTCATACATTTTAATATTCATGATCGCTCTATTTATAAATTATAGTTAAATTATATATGCATAAGTCAAGCTTGTCAATCCACGATAAAATCGAATAAAATGAGAATATAAAGCAAGAAAGAAAGAAAAATCAGCCATTGCTTTATAAAAAAATATTAATTATATAATAGGAGAAGGGGAGGGATAAGAATGAATCTCACATTTGTTTCGGTTCTTATGGTGGTACTTGTGGTTGCATCGGTATTTTTTAAAAAATTACCGACGGTATTCGTTTTGTGTGCGGTTCCGGCATTCTGCGGCCTGCTCTTGGGCTATAACGCGAATGAGCTGGGCCAGTTTGCCATGGGTTCCATTGTCTCAACCATGAAGGCGTCCGGTATTATGTGCCTGTTTGCCATGGTGTATTTTACCATGTTGAGCGAGACCGGTATGTTCAATACGATGGCGATGGGGCTCATCAAAATAATCGGCGGGAGAGTCCATCTTCTGGTCGTTATGTTTATGACCTCCGTAATTGCCGCGATCGGCATGCTGACGGCAACTGTGGCGACGGCTCACTCGATCGTTTTTCCGGCTATGCTGCCGCTGTACAAAAAAATGAAGCTTGACAGAGCGCATGCGATGGTGATTGCCCAGACCTCCATCGCGGCGATGGGCTTTATCCCCTGGGGAGTGGCAGTTGTAAATTCCTCTGCCTTTGCAGGCGTCGATCCGCTCTCTCTGTCAAAGCGGCTCATTCCGGTTTGTATCTGCTTCATCCCGGTCATTGTACTCCAGTGGTTTTATTTTGCATGGCATCATAAAAAGGCGGGGCTTCCCATGGTGATGGAGATGAGTGAGGCACTGGTGCAGACAGACGAGTCCGAGAATACATACCGGCGGCCTAAACTGTTCTGGGTCAATCTCCTGATTTTTGCGGCGGTCGTCTTCCTGCTGGTGACATCGGCGGCTCCGGCGTATCTGGTGTTTATTCTGGCCTCCTTTGTCACGATCCTGATCAACTATCCGGAGCCCAAGGATCATCAGAAGCTGATGAATCAGGCAGGGAACCGGTTTTTCAACACACTGATGATTCTCATAGGAATCTCCGTATTTATAGGAATCTTCAATGAGACGGGGATGATGGAGGCTCTGGCCGCCTTTATTGTGGGCGTGTTCCCCGGAATACTCACCCGGTATATCCACCTGTTTTTGGCCGCGGTCATGGTAATTGTAATCCGCTTTATTCCGAATAAGATTTACAATTCTATGTATCCGGCGCTGATTTCTATCGGCTCGCGCTTTGGCTTAAGCGGTCTTGACGTGATTGCACCGTTTGTGTGTAATATGTCGCTGGCCACCGGTTCCTCACCCTTTATGGGGAGCACGCATATCGGCGTGGCGCTGCTGGAAATGGACATTGACAGCTATTGTAAGAAAGCAGTTCCGGTCATGGAAATATCGAACCTGATTATTCTGGCGACAGCCCTGGCTATCGGAGTGATCTGGTAATGAACCGGCCTGTTTGATTTTCCGGAGAGGAGTAAGGCATTATGAGAGATTTGAAAGGAAAAGGGCAGCTCATGGAGAGGCTTGAGCGGGTGGCCAGTATCATTCCGTCTCCCTTTACTCTCTTTTGTGTGTTGTTTTTATTTACAGCGGCGGCCTCCTGTCTGCTCAGCTATACCGGATATTCTGCGGTGCATCCGGCAACGGGCGAGCTTGTGGGCGTGAAAAATTTCTTTTCCCGCAGCGGCGTGGTGTGGTTTTTGAAAAGTATGGTTACGAATTTTTCCGGCTATGCGCCTCTGGGGCTTGTGCTTATTATGACGGCCGGCGTCGGCATGCTGGAGCAGACAGGGATGGTATATACGCTTTTAAAGACGGCAATGTCCCATGTTCCTTCCTCCCTGGCGCCGTTTGGCTGTGCGCTAATCGGTATCTGCGGAAATATTTTTTCGGATTCCTGTACGGTGATCATTCCCCCGCTCGCCGCCTTGGTATTCCTTGGCGTCGGAAGAAATCCTGTGGCCGGAATGCTGTGTGCCTTTTTGGGCTGTTCGGCCGGTTTTTCGGCAAATCTGTTTTTGACCGGCACGGATGGACTGTTGGCGGGAATCACGAACACGGTTTTAAACGACTTTTTTGGAGAGAACGTCTGCCAGGTCCATATGGCCGGCAACTGGTTTTTTATGATTGTGTCAACCGTGGTTCTGTCTGCTTTGATTGCCTGGCTGACAAGCTATACGATTGAGCCGGTCGTCACTATGCGCATGCAAGAGGAGACGGGCCGGGATATGCAAAGCGGCAGCACGGGTCATGCCGAAGCAGACCGCCAGGCGACGGAGTCTGAGAGGCGGGCTCTTAAAAAGGCAGCGGTGGCGGCGGCTGTCTATATAGGAATCGTGGCCGCCGGTTATTGTTCGGGAATCCTCTCCGCGGAAGGCGGCGGGATTTTGGGATCACCGCTTCTTTCAGGGATTATCCCGCTTTTATTCGGCCTGTTTTTTGCTGTCGGCCTGACGTATGGCAGAGCCGTGGGAAAGATTAAAAAAGAAGGGGATGTTTCGGCTATGTTGGCGTCCCAGCTGCGGACCATGGCCCCGTTTCTAGTATTTGTATTGGCTTCGTCCCAGTTTATCAACCTGTTTAACTGGACGGATATAGGGACGGTGATCAGTATACAGGGGAGCTATGCGCTGGAAAAGAGCGGATTTACAGATATTCCCCTGTTGGTACTGTTTATACTGCTGGCTTCAATCGTAAATCTGTTCATTGGACCGGGAGCCGCAAAGTGGACGATTATGGCTCCGGTTTTTGTCCCGATCCTGACGCTCTTAGGCTATCATCCCGCCCTTGTTCAGCTTGCCTATCGGATCGGGGATTCCTGCACTAACGCGATGTCGCCGACCAGTGCATATATTTTTATGATTCTGGGCATTGCCTAGGAGCGCTACAGCAAGAAAATTGAGTTGGGAACCCTGTTTGCCGTTCTCATTCCATGCAGCCTCGTGATAACGGTGGTCTGGATTTTGCTGTTTGCGGGGTATGTGGCGCTCGGATTGCCGATTGGGTCGGGCACAGGCATTTACCTGTGAGAAACATTGTAATAAAATGAAGGAGGAAAAACGTTTATGAACACCTGCATCAGCACAGAATTAAAGAAGTATATTGAGGAGAACCAGGAGGCGCTCATTAAGCTGACAGACACTCTCTGCCGGATTCCGGCTCCCTCCCATCATGAGGAGAAACGGGCCGGGTTTGTAAAGGACTGGCTTGAGAAAAACGGCTGCTACGGAGTCTATATAGATGAGGCCTTTAACGTCGTGTATCCGTTTTGCTGCAAGGAAAAGGAGGAGGTTGTGGTCTTTGCTGCGCACATGGATACAGTATTTCCGGATCGGGAGCCCTTTGATGTCGTCTACGACGGCGACCTGATGTGCTGCCCAGGTGTCGGGGATAATACGGCTAATCTGGCGACATTGCTGCTTCTTGCCGTCTGGTTTACAAAGAGCGGACGCACGCCGAAGCAGGGGATTTTATTTGTGGGGGACACCGGTGAGGAGGGCCTCGGAAACTTAAAGGGAGTACGCCGGCTGATGGAAAATTATGCGGGCCGAATTTCGGAATTTATTGCGGTCGATGGGACCTACAGCGCCATTGTCTCGGATTCGGTCGGTTCCCTGCGTTACCGCATAGGGATCCATACGGAGGGAGGGCATTCCTATGCAAAATTTGGAAACCTGAATGCGATCCAGGTACTCTCCTCCATGATTCAGACGCTCTATACCTATAAAACGCCAAAGGAAGGGAAAAACACTTACAATGTCGGGACTGTCACCGGCGGCACCTCGGTCAACACGATTGCCCAATACGCGGAAATGCGTTTTGAGTATCGCTCGGATTCCCGGGAAGCGCTTGGAGCGATGAATCGGTTTTTCCAGGCGGTTATCGAAGGCTACAGGCAGATGGATCATGTGACGGTCGAATGCGAGCTGCTTGGTGAGCGTCCCTGCAGCGATATTGCCGGCGATTCCGGACAGACGGCTCTCATCGAGCGGGCACAGAGGATCATAGAGGAGCTGACCGGCAGCCGCGTGCCATGTCTGGCCCGATCTACGGACTCGAATATCCCTCTCTCTCTGGGCGTGCCTTCCGTCTGTTTCGGTGCGAATCTGGGCGTGGGAGCGCATACGAGAGAGGAATATTTGAACATAAAGGAACTGCGACTGGGGATGACGATTCTGGGCGCATTTATGGAAACGTATTTTTGACAGCATATAGCCAGTAAAAGAAGGGAAAGAAGCGTAACATGGGAAAACGGACAGCATGGGAGGAAATTGACAAAAAGGCGCCGGAGGTACTGGAAATCAGCGATGCGATCTGGTCGTTCGCAGAAATGGGGTATCAGGAGAACGAATCCATGAGACTGCTCTGCGAGAGGCTGCAAAAGGAGGGTTTCCAGGTCAAAGAGGGTCTGGCGGGGATTGCGACCGCCTTTTCGGCCAGCTTCGGAGAAGGAAAACCGGTAATCGGCCTCCTGGGCGAGTTCGATGCGCTTTCGGGACTGAGCCAGGAGGCGGGGCTTTTGGAGGAAAGCGGCCGGCCGGGAACCGTGCGGTATTTTGGATGTCCGGCTGAGGAAGGCGGCTCCGGAAAAACTTTTATGACGAAAGCGGGCGTTTTGATTCGCTTGAGAAGGTAATAAGAATCTGCGGGCCCGAACAGAAACGGGAACTGGCGGCGCAGAAGGGAGAGGCCGTGTACCGTTTTATCGTCCCGTTCGATAAAGGGGGGAGCATGGCGTTTGCCTCGACGGCGGTGGAGCTGTACGAGAAACCGGCTCTTTTAGAGGCGGCATGGAGTAAATGGCGGGAGACCCTGGACGGAGAGAACTATTGCTGCCCGATTCCGGATGACTGTCATCCATTTTTGTAAATCGTTTTCCCAAAGGTATATGCCGCTTCCAAATGGCCGGTTTTTGAAATCTGCGGGGTTCCGTTGGTATCCCCGCAGCCGCCGGCAAGCAGCATACCTTTACCACGAAAACCGATGTAATGGATCAACGTAAAATTGTAGTAGGAGACAGCTTGCTCGAACGTCCAAAAAAAGTTGTCTGCTGAAGTCATAAGCAGAGCACAATCCCGTATCGGATATTTCTCATAGCGCCCGAAAGGCGGATTTTCGTCTTTCTCCGCTATGCAGTAAAAACGTTCAATCAGTGCTTTGATTTTTGATGAGATAGTCCAAAAATACAAAGGCGAAGCAAAAACGATTAAATCCGCTGTTTTTATCATCGGAATAAGCGAATGGAAGTCATCTTTTTGTATACAGGGCTTTCCATAGCGGCAGGCATTGCAGCCTGTGCAGCCATTTACGCTCAGCTTGTTCAGGGATACAAGTTCTATCTGATGTCCGGCTTCCGCGGCTCCTTTCATAAATGCCTTTACTAACTGCATTGTGTTCCCGTTTGGGCGCCCGCCGCCTAAAATGACGATTATTTTTTTCAAAGTTTTTTCTCTCCCTTGCTCTATCTCGTTCTTTCTGCTATTCTATATCCGTAAGGCAGAAAAGACAAGTACGCACTTTTTTGACAGGTACTATCTTTATGGAAAGTATTTATATGAGCATGAAAGGCTGCAGGATAAAAGAGAAGAACGCAGTGCATCGAAAGAAGAAAACGATTTTGAGAAACCAGGAAGGATGAAAGAAAAACCATGGGAGAATTAGCGGAGCTGCCGAATATCGGAAAAACCGTGGAGGAGCAGTTAAACCAGGCGGGGATTTTTACGGAGGAGGAGTTGAAGGCGGCCGGGGCAAGAAAGGCCTGGCTGGGAATCCAGGAAATTGACGAGTCGGCCTGTATCCACAGACTGCTGGCATTGGAGGGCGCGATTCGGGGAGTTAAAAAATCGGATCTTCCGGCTTCGGTGAAGGAAGAACTGAAGGAATTTTATGAGGAGCATAAGCTGACCGGAGCGTTTGGAAAGGCATCAAAACGGACCGCGGGACGTAGCTTTGCAGACTGTCCGACCGGGGATTTAAAACAGATTCCGGGTGTGGGAGCCAATATGGAGCAGCATCTTAAGAACATCGGGATCGGTTCCGTGGAAGATTTGCGGGGAAAAGACCCGGAAGCGCTGTATGAGCTGGACTGTCTGAAAAAGGGCTTCGCGGATGACAAGTGTGTCCTGTATGTGTTTCGCTGTGCCGTGTACTTTGCGGAGCATGAGCGGCACGAGCCGGAGCTGTTAAAATGGTGGTATTGGAAGGACAAGGAGTATAAAAACCGGACAGATGATGTATGAATTAAGAGAGGCAGAGAGAGCCGCCGGCCTCTTTGCGGGCTGGCAGGAGACGATGATCTGGTCCTGCCTGCAGGGGATCATGGGGAGCTTGTATGTGGATTCCCTCGAGAAACCGGCTTCGGCCATGGCGCTTTTGGGTGATTTCTGCTTTCTCGCAGGAAAGCCAAGCCGGGAAGGAATCCTGCACAGACCGAGGCCATGGAGAAAGACCTTTATGATTTTGGTTCCGCAGACCGAGGAATGGGCCAGGCTGGTTGAAGCATGCTGCGGGGAGTCTGCAAAGCGGGTTACCCGTTATGCGTTTAAAAAGGATGCAGAATGTTTTGACCGGGAAGCGCTTTTGAAGGCGGCAGACGGACTGCCGGCCGGATATGAGCTGAAGCTGTTAGACGAGCCTTTGTTCTGGTACTGCAGACAAACGGCGTGGTGTAGGGACTGGGTGGCGCAGTATACGGATTATGCGAGGTATCAGGAATACGGGCTCGGAGTGGTGATTGTAAAGGAAGGAGTGCCTGTATCGGGCGCTTCATCCTACTCGGGCTATCGGGGCGGCATCGAGATCGAGATTGATACGAGAGCGGATTTCAGGAGAAAAGGGCTTGCCCGCATCTGTGGGGCAAAGCTGATTCTGGAATGCCTGGAGAGGGGGCTGTATCCGAGCTGGGACGCGCACAATCCGGGCTCGGCGGCTCTGGCGAAAAAGCTTGGATATCGGTTTGACCGTGCGTATGCGGCCTATGAAATGACGGAAATGATGGGTTCCCTATAAAACGGCTTGCATATCGGCGGGAATTGTGATATGCTGTTGAACAGACAAAAGTAAGAGATAACAGTTCGGATGTCGTCTAAACTGTTACAGTATGAGAGAGGTGAAAGGATGAGAAAGTAATCTGCTTTTGAAACATGAGACGTTAATCGTGCAGGCGCATTGTGCGCCGCTGTTTTTCATGTTGCCAAAAGTAGATGCTATTCTCATAGCCTCTCTTTTTTGATGCCCGGAATCCAAAGGGAGTGGGGAATCCATGCAGAGGCTATGCAGGATCAGAAACGCTTGGCAGCAGGTGTTGACTGGAGGGATGCATAAATGGCACAGATTTCTGTTGCGAACCTCACATTTGGATATGAGGGAAGTTTTGACACGGTTTTTGAGGACGTTTCCTTTTCGATTGACACGAATTGGAAACTTGGTTTTATCGGCAGGAACGGAAAAGGAAAGACGACATTTCTGAGGCTTTTGCTTGGGGGCCATGCGTATAGCGGGTCGATTTCGGGGGAGATTCCGTTCGACTATTTTCCATACGAGATTTCACCCGGACAGCAGGGGCTTTGTGCGACGGAGCTGGCGGGAGAGGTAAAGCCAGGCTGCGAGGAATGGCGGATTTTATGTGAACTGGCAAAGCTGAACGCGGGGGCAGAGCTTTTGTACCGGCCGTTCGGGACGCTAAGCCACGGAGAACGGACAAAGCTGCTTCTGGCGATTCTGTTTTCGGGAGAGCAGGATTTTCTCCTGATCGACGAACCGACCAACCACTTGGACCGGGAGGCAAGAGAGACGGTCAAGAAATATCTACATGAGAAAAAGGGCTTCATCCTGGTATCCCATGACAGAGATCTTCTGGATGCCTGTGTGGATCACGTCCTCGTTTTAAACCGCAAATCCATTGAGGTCCAGAGCGGGAATTTTTCGAGCTGGTGGGAGAATAAAAGCCGTCAGGATCATTTCGCGAAAACGGAAAATGAAAAACATCTCCGGGAGATCGCTTCCTTAAAAAAAGCAGCAGAGCGGGGCGGCAGATGGGCGCAAAAAAGCGAGAATAGCAAGATCGGAATCGACCCGATCAAGGATCATGACCGGGGGAACGGCACGAGGCCCTATATCGGCGCCAAGACAAAGAAGCTGGAAAAGCGTGTGAAGGCCTACGAAAAACGGCTCGAGCGCGAAATGGAGGTAAAGGAGGGACTTTTGCAGGATCTGGAGGACCCGGCGCCGTTAAAGCTGCTTCCCCTGGAGTACCACAGGGAGAGGCTTGTTTACGGAACAGCTCTCACGCTCGGGTATGCGAAAAGAGCAGAGGGCGTGCTGAAGGATTTTTCGTTTGAATTAAAGCGTGGAGAGCGCGTATTTTTAAACGGAGGGAACGGAAGCGGGAAATCGACATTTCTGAAGGCGCTTCTGGCAGCATGCGGTGTTTGTGAAAAAGATGGAGAGCGTCCGGAAATTCGGACGGGAGAATTGCAGGCAGGCGCAGGCCTGGTTGTTTCCTATATCAGCCAGGAGACCGGATTCCTGCGGGGAGGCATCAAGGAGTTCTGCCGGAAGCGGGGACTGGACGAGAGCCTTTTCTGCGCATTGCTCCGGAAGCTGGATATAGGACGGACCCAGTTTTCCAAGAGTATGGAGGAATTTTCGGAAGGACAGAAGAAAAAGGTCCTGATTGCGGCAAGTCTGATGACGCCCGCCCATCTCTACATCTGGGACGAACCGTTGAATTATGTGGATGTGTTTTCACGCATGCAGATCGAGGAACTGTTGCTGTCTGCAGCGCCGACCATGCTGCTCGTAGAGCATGATGTCCGCTTCCGGGAGAGGATCGCGATGCGGATAGTGGAGTTGTAAAGATGAAAAAAGCTACAAATTGCAGAAAGGAGGCCGAACATTGAAAACAAGAGAAGAAGCCCTGGCCTATGGCCTGACATTTCCCAATACGTACCAGGAGGCGCCGTTTCATGACTCCAACTGGCAGCTTGTGCGGGTAAGGGGAAGCAAAAAAGCGTTTCTTTGGGTGTATGAGAGAAACGGCCATGTCAATCTGAATGTAAAGACGAGTCCTGAATGGAGGGACTTCTGGCGGCAGACCTACAAGGCCGTGACTGCCGGCTATCATCAAAACAAAGAGCACTGGAATACGATTATCTTGGACGGAACGATCCCCGATGAGGACGTCAAACGAATGATCGCAGAGAGCTACGACCTCATCACGGACAGCCCGTCAAAGCGGATCTACGAGGCGGTCAAAAAAATCCCACGGGGAAAGGTCGCGACCTACGGGCAGATCGCAGAGCTGGCCGGAGAAAAAAAGATGGCGCGGGCAGTCGGAAATGCACTGCACAAGAATCCGGACGGTGATTCGATCCCCTGTTACCGGGTGGTAAACGCCAAAGGAGAGCTGGCAGATGAATTTGTATTCGGAGGAATCGGCGTTCAGGCGAGGCTTCTGGAGGCGGATGGGATTCAGGTGGTGGACGGGAAGGTAGATCTCGAAAAATACGGAATTAAGAAAACAGGCGCAGGCGAATCCGGATATGACATATGAACATTGAAACCTACACGACATGTATGATACGCCTATATATCTGTCTGCTTGTGCTGGCTCTTTCAGGAGAGCTGATTCGGACCGCTCGTCTCCTGAGGAATCAAACTGCAAATGTCCAAAAGATAAAAAGGATCTGGAGGGACACATTCTGCCTGCTCCTATATCTCATTTCTGCCCTGTTTTACATAACGATTGCAGACCTGGCCTGCAACGACCCGTCAAGCCCCAATTTTGAACAATACAAAAATTGGGGCTTCAAAAACTTTATGTTCCAGGACATCAAAATCCTGCTCATTTGGCTGGCTGTCGGGGCCGCACTGCATACAAGAAAAAAATAGGTTCTATTCGGCTTGGCTGACCGATATCCATGGTTCATCGCATCGGCAAGATCAGAGGTGCTCCCTCCGACATGAGGAGTTAAAAGGACCTTGGGCTTTTGACTGAGTGCAATGCTTGTCTTAGAGTTTTCTTCCTCGACTCCGTCCAGGCCTGCGCCTCGCTGCGTTTGTTTGCCAGTGCACAGGCGACCTCGGTCGGAAGATTTCCGGTGCTGCGGGCCATTCCGAGCAGCCCGCAGTCTAAAAGATCGATGCCTGCATCCATTGCGGCCTGCGCGTTGGCCGCGGATAATCCGAGATTATTTTGGCAGCGGAAGCCGACGGGGATGTCCACGGCGGCTTTAAGCGCTTTGACAGATTCGCGGACCTCATCGGGAAACATGCACCCGGCCGAGTCTATGATGGTCAGCTCATCAACACCGTATGCCTGAAGCGTCTTCCCCTCCTCGGCAAGCTGCACCGGGGGCAGAAGATAGGCTTTCATCAGGGAATAACGGCAGATGAGGCCATTATCCTTCACGGTTTGGATCACATCGGGATATTTTTTTGCGTCTCCGGCATCCGCCCCCACACGCAGAAAACAGAGCCCCTTTTGCGCAGCATGGCGGACGTTTTCCTCTTTGTAGCGCTTTGTGTTCAAAAACATTCCGATCTCCGCTTTAGCGAGATACGGTTTTGCGAGTACAAAATATTGTTCGTCGCTTACGGGGCCGGCAAAGCCAAACTGTTCGGCCCCGAGCCCTTTGGCATTTCCGAATTCGATCACGGATACCCAGTTTTCTGTAAGCCCTCTTAATATCATGTCTGTAAGGTCCTTTGGAAAACCGTTTCCGAGGACATTCGTCCCGTCGCGGAGCGTGTAATCCATTATTTTCATAGTTGGTGATTCTCTCCTGTTCACTGTATTTTACTTGCCATTTCCTATCATTCATAATAGGCGCATTTTTCGGAAAAGGGAAACAGAGTTTTTCTGCATACCGACAAATAAAATTTGTTAAATTTAAAAAACAATAAATATTTTTGTTGAAATATTGACGGAAATTTTGAGAATTGATACAATTTTTTGCGTCAGAAATTAGAGGGAATCAATGGAAAACAAATAGCCTGCACTATTTTGCGGAGGCCGCAAAGGAGCTGAATTTTACCAAGACAGCCAAACGCCTTTTTATTTCGCAGCAAAACCTGAGCCACCACATCGCACGGCTGGAAGAATACTTTGAGGTGCAGCTTTTTGAAAGGAAGCCGTGGCTGGCACTCACGTATGCGGGCGAGGTTCTTTTGGCCTATGCCGAATGGCCGTTGATGTATCTAAACCGAGACTGGAAAATAATAAATCTGATTGCTTTTTTAGGTGTCATCAATTCCAATTTGTAGGGCTGCCATTTTGCACCTCCATTGATTTTGTAGTGTTATTGTATCATATCAGTAATGTACATGTAATACTACTTTGACTTTTTAGAGTTGGATATTGATGACGTCAAGCCCGCCACAGGACAGGTATCGGCCGGTATCATACAACAGAGAACAAGCCCTTGAAAGTATAGGAAGCTTTCCGAGGGCTTGCTTTTATGTATACAGTTCAATATTTGTACATCCTGCACAAATTTCAATGTCAAAATCCGTGAAAAAATCACAAAGATTTTTTTATACCAGGAAAGATGATTGCTTTTTGCAGACAGCGATGCTATAATAAGAGCATGTTTTCCATACAAAGGAATTGCATTCCGTTAAACGGAATGAAAATTTATTTTTAGAAAGGGGGTACATATGCAGTTAATCGACCGCGCGTTACATGCACTGGAAATTTTAGGGAAAAATTTGGAGGGGCTTTCGGTTTCAGAACTTTCAGAAGCACTTGGGATTCCGGCGAGTTCTACGCATCGTATTTTAAGCAGTCTCAAGGCAAACCATTTTGTGCTTCAGGATGAGGAAACGAAACGTTATCGGCTCGGCTATAAGATCTGCGGGATTGCTGCAGGGATCGCCAGGGGGAACGTGCTGACGATCACAGCCAGAGGGCCGATGAAACGTCTGGCGGAAAGGATCGACCGGAACGTGGTCCTCTGTGTGATGGAGCGTGGCTCTGTCATGAATCTTGCCTGTATCGAGAGAAAGGACTCGAATATGTACATGGTCAAGATCGGCTATGAAATGCCGCTATATTCGACCTCAGCCGGGCGCGTGTTTGCCGCGTATATGGAGCGGGAGGAAGCGCTTTCGGTCCTGGGAGAAGAACGGAGAACCAAGACGACGCCCTATACAAAGACGGATCTGCAGGAATTGAATGATGAACTGGAGCGGATTCGAAAGGACGGCTATGCACTGATCGACGAGGAGCTGCAGATGGGGATTCAGGGTGTGGCGTGTCCGATCCTTGATTTGTTTGGAGAACCGGCAGCGGCGCTTGCGTTTACAACCATGAAGGGCAGCGGCGAGGCAGAATTGGCAGAAAAGATCGAAGAATTAAAAAAATGTGCAAAGGAGATTTCGGAAGCGATCTGCTGAGGAGAGAGAGGGAATTATGAGCAGTGAATACAGTGTGGAGCTTAAAGGGCTCAATAAGATATACAGCAATCTTCTGAAGGAGGATACGGTCGCATTAAAGGACATCAATCTTCAGATCAAGCCGGGGGAGTTTATCTCGATCATCGGGCCCTCCGGATGTGGAAAGTCTACACTTTTACGGATCATCGGCAATTTAGATAAGCCAACATCGGGGACGATCTCGTATCGGGACGGTGCGGATCAGCAAATGGGTTTCGTGTTCCAGGATTCGGTTCTGCTTCCGTGGAAAAATGTGAAACAGAACGCAGAATTTCCGCTGGTGATTCAGAAAAAGCAGACAAAAGAAAACGAGGAGAAGCTTGACGAGCTTTTGGAGCTGGCAGGACTTTCAGAGTTTAAGACAGCGCTTCCAAGGGAGCTCTCGGGAGGCATGAAGCAGAGAGTCTCCATCGTGCGCGCTCTCTCTTACGATGCGCCGCTCCTTTTGATGGATGAGCCCTTCGGTGCTCTGGATGCGCTTACCAGGGACCATTTGAACGAGGAGCTTTTGAAAATCTGGCAGAAGACAAAAAAGACCGTAATCTTCGTTACACACAGCATTGAGGAGGCAACCTTCCTCTCTGACCGGGTGATCGTCATGTCGGCAAGGCCGGGACAGATTAAGGAGGTCGTTACGATCGACCTTGCAAGGCCTCGCGGAGACGTGACCAGAAACGATCCCCGGTTTGCGGAGTACAATAAGTATCTGAGGGGGATCATCGGATGAAAAAGAAAGGGAAGTCCGCTGGTTTTTTGCGGAGTGTCGGGGAGTACGCGCTCTCCATTGGTGTGTTTATCGTAGTCTGGTGGCTTTATGTGGGACTGAAAGACGTACCGGCCTATATTCTTCCCTCGCCGCCCAAGGTCTTCAAAAGCCTGGTCGAGATGTTTGTAAAGGGAAGTGTCTACGCCCATCTGTGGACGACAAGCTATGAGGTCGTGCTGGGCTTTTTAATCGGCGGCTTCCTCGGTGTGCTGTTTGGGTATGTGTTTATCAAGATCGACGCGCTTAAAACGATGCTGATGCCGTATCTGATTTTTTTGCAGACGGCGCCGAAGATCGCACTCGTTCCGCTTTTTGTCGTGTGGTTCGGGATCGGGCTTGTCTCGAAGGTGGTGTTAATCATTTCCATGGTGCTGTTTCCGGTACTCTCCGGTATGATGCTGGGGCTGGAATCGATCCCGCCGGATGTCCGGAATCTGATGAAGGTGTTAAAAGCGACAAAATGGCAGGTGTTTACACAGGTGGAAATGCAGTATTCTCTGCCTGCCCTGTTTGCAAGCCTGAAGGTCGGTATCGTCCAGGCCGTGATCGGAGCGATCGTCGCGGAGTGGATGTCTGGAAAGCAGGGACTGGGATACATTCTGACCTATGCATCGTCTACGTACGATACACCGATGCTGCTCGCTGGAATCATCGTCACCATTGTCTTGGGCATTGTGACGTATCAGGCAGTCAGTGTGCTGGAGGATCGGATGCTGTACTGGCATGAATCAAAGAAAGCTTAATGGAGGAGGATATATTTGTGAATTTTACATCCGCATCGGCTCCGACGCTGGACGGCAGGATGCCGCATATTCAATGCACAAAGGATGACATCGGCGAGATCGTCCTTCTGCCCGGAGATCCCGGCCGGGTAGCCATGTTTGAAGAATTTCTTCAGGATTTTAAGATCGTCAGCCGCAACCGTGAATATACGGTGGGCACCGGTTTTTATGAGGGCGTAAAAATAACCGTCTGCTCGACGGGGATCGGCGCCCCATCCACGGAGATCGCCGTGGTGCAGTTAATCGCGCTCGGCGCGAAGGCTTTGATCCGAATCGGCGGCACGGGAGTGATCCGCGAAGACATTCCCTGCGGCGCGATGGTACTGAACACGGCAGCGGTCCGTATGGGAGGGGCCTCCTGCTTCTACGCGCCTGCGGAATATCCGGCTGTCGCCTCATTTGAAGTTCTGGATTGTTTAAAATGCGCCTGCGAGGAGCAAAAGAATCCCTACGCCATGGGAATCTGCGTGTCGGTCGGCTCGTTTTACCATGGTCAGGGCCGGAAGCTCCCGTTTGAAAGGGAATATGACGAACAGGCAGTCCTTAAACGGTATGGAAAATGGAATATTGTAAACATGGAGATGGAAGCGGAGACAATTTTTACGCTGGCATCTCTAAACGGTGTCCTGGCGGGAAGTATCTGCGCGGTACACTGTAACCGGGCAACCGACCAGTGGCTTGTGGATTTTGAAGCGGCGCAGAAAGATATGTGCCGGACTGCCCTGCTTGCCTGTAAAAAGCTGGATCAGGAGTATTTGAAGAAATAAAGAGAGAAAAAGGAGAAAAGAACGATGAAAAAGAGAATGTTTGCAACGATGTTGGCAGTGGTGACGATGGCTGCGGCGTTTACAGGCTGCAGTGCGGAGAGCGCCAAGAAGGCCAGCGAGGCGCAGGGGACGACGGCCGCTGCCCAGACGGAGGCAGCGTCTTCCAAAGAAGAAACAACGGCAGAGGCTGCAGGCAGTGAGGCGCAGAAGGAATTAAAGACTGTGTCGATTCAGATCGACGGTTCTGCGGTTCCGTATTACTCACCGCTGTATCTTGCGCAGGAGAAGGGATATTTTGCCGAGGAAGGGTTAAATGTTGAATTTTATTATGCGGCGGCCGCGGATATTGTAAAAAATGTGGCGGCAGGAAACGTAGAATTCGGCTTTCCCAATGCAGATGCGGTAATTGCGGCCAGAGCACAGGGAATTCCGGTCAAGGTGGTTCATACGACCTACCAGGAAGGGCTTGGCGCGATTATTTTCGGAACAGAGTCCGGAATCCAGTCTCCGGCTGACCTGAAGGGAAAGAAGGTAGCAGTCACGAGCCTTGGAAGCGCTAACTATTTCCAGCTTCAGGCGGCGATGGAGGCCGAGGGGCTGACTGTGGATGACGTACAGGTTGAGATCGTCGGTACGGGCGCGATTCTGACAGCATTAACCGAGGGACAGGTGGATGCGATCGTGTTCTCCAAGCTCCGTACGATCGAGCTGAACAATTCCGGTTATCCGGCCGGGGAGATTGTGTGTGACCAGTTCCTTCCCTCCTTTGGAAATGTGGTTGTTGCAGGGGACGAGCTGACAAAGAATGATCCGGATACGGTAGATGGCTTCTGCCGCGCGTTAAACAAGGCGATCGAGTATATCATTGACGGCCATACCGAGGAGGCTGTGGATATGTCGATCGAGAAATATGCCCCGACCTTTGCGGAAAAACGCGATGTAGTGGTAGAAATCTTAAACGACGTATTCATCAAGACACTGTGGCAGAGCGACTATACGGATGCGAACGGAATCGGAGCCTCCAATCCGGAAAAATGGCAGGCGCTGATCGAGAGCTCTAAGGAGATCGGAAACATCGACGAGGCCTTTGAGGCGTCGGAGCTGCTTTACAGCCCGGCTCAGTAAGGCGGATTGCAAAAGGGGGATGCACATATGTTTTACCATAAATATAGAAAGATCATTCTTCCCGCCGCGTTTCTTCCCGCCTTTTTGATCGTATGGGAATTATATGTACGGGTCTTTCATGTGCCGAATTATCTGCTTCCCGGGCCGGCCGAGCTTTTCTGGTCCATGATCCGGTTGTTTACGGGCGGTGAGGTCATGAAGCACATCGCAGTCACGATGGAGGAGATCCTCGTGGGGACAGCGATCGGAATCGCTATTGGCCTGGCTCTCGGGTATCTGATGGCGAAGCTTAAGCTGATTGAGCGGCTTGTCATGCCCTTTGTAATCATTGTGCAGACAGCCCCCAAGATTTCTCTGGCGCCGCTCTTTATCCTGTGGATGGGCCTGGGGATCGAGTCAAAGGCAGCACTCGTGATTCTGGTTGTCTCGTTCCCGATCATGATCAATGAGGTGGCGGCGATCCGTTCGATCGAGGGAAATGTATACAATCTGATGAAGATTCTGAAGGCCAGGAGATGGCAGGTCTTCACAAAGATTGAGATCCCGTATTCGATTGAAATGCTGTTATCCGGTATCAAGCTGGCTCTGACGCAGGCGATGACGGGCGCGGTGATCGGAGAGATGATCGGCGCGAAAGCAGGGCTTGGGTATCTTTTAACGCTGGGGAGTGAAACGTATGATATTAAGATGATTTTGAATGCGGTGATCCTTTTGAGCGTGATCGGACTTGGGCTTTACCTGATCTCGGAGTTTGTGGAGAGAAAGGCGCTTTATTGGAAGGTGTTGGATAAGAGTGTGATAGGGTGAGGTCGGCCGGGGCCGGCGCATGCAGCCCTGACTGCATACGCCGGCCCCGGCTGTTTTGTTGGCTAGCTGAGAGGGAAGGGAGTGCGTTGGTTGAGATGGATTATGGTTCCCCTCCGCTCCTGGGGTAGCGTAGGGGGGAGGAGCGGAGGGAGGGTTCTGTTAGTTGGTAATTAATTAGTTAGTAGAGTCCTGCGTAGTGGCCACAGAACAGGTGGTCGCTGTTTAAGCGGCAGCTTTCCTGAAACATCGGGAGGGCTGTTTTTTGGTTGCCCTGGTAGAGTTCGACGAGGGCAAGGAGGTAGAGATATTGAGCTTTGCGCATGGCGGCGGGGTCATCCACGAAGGAGATGAAGAACGGGGTCGTGGAGAAGAAGCCGCTGTCGGTTTTGGTGAGCTCGGTCTGCCATTCGCGTCTGGAGACGGTCATGATGCGCTGTGCCTGCTGGGCCAGGCCCAGGCGGAGCGCACTCATGGCTTTGTAGCAGGGGAGCTCGATTAAGTGCATGCGGGTGAAGAAGTCTTCCTTTATGTCCAGAATCTCGCGGTAAATGGAGCCGGCGGCTTCCAAACGGCCGAGTTCACGCAGGCATTCGGCATGCTGATATTGGAAGGGCACGTACCTGCAGGGATTCCAGATGCCGGCGCCCAGGTTGTCCGGAAGGATGCAGGCGGTCTGGAAGGCGTCTGCGGCCTCCTGGAACAGGCCTTGTTTTTTCTTGTCCATGCCGATGAGGTAGTGGGCGAACATGTACTGCTCTGCGATGGCGTGTTCGCCGCCTTCGCAGGGAGTGAAGGTGTGGCCGGCAAGGATTTCGAGGGCTTTTTGGGGTTCGTGGAGCTGGTTGCAGGCTTTGGCCAACTCGGTGAACAGGCAGTCCATGTGAAGGAGATCCCGGTTTGCCGTGAGGAGATCGAGTTTTTCTTTGGGAGATGTTCCCAGCTTATCCATCAGGACGACGGTCTCGTAGAGAAGCTGCGGGGTGTTCCCTTCGCTTAATGCCTGTTTCATCAGGGGAAGGGCCTCCTGGCGGCGGTTTAAGTGGCTGTAGAAGGCGATTGCCAGGCTGCGGCGCGCCATGTAGGCTTCGGGACCGGACTCGGAGGACTCCTGAAAGAGTGTGGCGGCGTCTTCGTAGTGCCGGCTGTGGTACAGGAGGCAGCCTAAGAGGAAGCGTGCGCGCACGGAGCTCTGGTCTGCGGCAAAGCGCAGGACACCGGCCTCCTCCCTGCGGAAGGGGTAGGTACGGCCGAGTTCGGCCGTCTCGGCCTTGGCGAGTGTTTCTGCGAAGGGCCTGCCGGCGGCTTTCTCAAAGTAAGCGAGTGTATACAGGGGCATGGCGAGGGCCTGCTCCGGCCGGTATTTGAAAAGGCCTGTCAGCAAGGCGATGCATTCTTCCGTCTGCCCCATGGACGCGAGATCGAAAACGATATCAAGCGTGGACTGCGCGGGCGAGCTTTTCATTCCGGCAAAGAATAGTTCCGGTGCTTCGCCGGAGAGCCAGAGGATCAAAAGGTTCAGCGGGTCCTCCTTTAGGAAGCGGTCGGCTGTCTTGGCGGCGGCTTTTGGATTGCCTGCTTTTTTGTAAGCAAGAAGCAGGGCCGCGTGGGCCAGGGGCTGCATGGCGTCGTGCCGGATGGATTCACGGGCGTGGAGCCTGGCGTTTTCGGGATCGCCGCGTTTTAGGTCCAGGGCTGCGAGATGTGCCATGGCCTTGGAGACCGCAGAGCCGTTCCAGGATGCTTTATAATAGTAGTCATAGGCCTCGTCATCCTGCCCCAGGCTTTCGAGAATCAGGCCGCACAGGTAGTAGGCATCTCCGCTTTCAGGATGCGCGTTGAAGCGCGTCAGCTCGTGGATTGCCTTTTTTATGTAGTCCAGGGCCTTTTTCGGCCGCAGCATCCGATAGGAGTATTTTGCCATGCCGAGGAGGGAGGGGACATGGCGCGGATTGCGTTTCAGGGCTTCCTCCCAGTAGGCGTCTGGCATGCGGGCGGGGTCTCTGTACTGCTCTACATGGACGCCGGCCAGATACAGATCATCCGCGGAGTCGAGCTCTGCGGCTAATGGGATGGCGTCCTTGACCGGAGGCATTTTTAACGGGTCCGGCTGCTCCTCCTGATAAGAAGCGAGTACGCTTCCGTCGAAAGCGGTGATGGAGACGCGAAGAAGGGCGTCAGGCCGCTCAAAGGGAACGAATATCGGAGCCCCGGGGGTCAGAGAGACGTTCGTGTCAAGGAGAAGCTCTCTGCCTGCGCGGATTTGGAGTGTGCAGTCTCCGAACGGCTTTGTCGCCTGGATGGCAAGCTGCTTGGGGATAAAACGGATGGCACAGTTTAAGTTGGCAAAGTCCGGGGCGCCGATGCGGCTGATCGGATACCAGAACTGGGAAAATTCCTTCGTCTCATATGGCTCCAGCCAGGAGAAATCCGGCTGGTTGTCGGTATATGAGCCGGCCATCAGTTCGGCATACTGGCCGTCCGTGTCGGTCAAGGCCCGTTCCCAGGACTTGGAGAGCTGGCCATAGGCCCAGGTGAACAGCTTTTTCCCGGGCGAAATGTGATGATTGGCAATGTGGACGACTCCGCATTCCTTTCTGTGGTCATAGCCGCCAAAGAAATCATAGCTGGATGCACAGGCAAAGTAAGATGTGGCATCCCGGGTATTTTTATGCCAGGAAATATCGCGCGGCTCGGTCATGTCAAAGCCGTTGTACACGCCGCCCCCGGCGACCGGATAGGAAATGCGGGAATCCAGGTAATGAAAGCTCACATAGGTGACATCCTTCGGGAAAAAGATCTGATAGGATTCATCGACCGGGACGGCAGCATTTTCCCACCAGAGAAAGGACTGGGGGAGCGGCGTCCGGTTGCAGAGCTTCACACGCGTTTCCAGAAATGCGGAATCTGCTCCTAAAACGATTCCCACCAGGGCTTTCATCCGCCTGTCCGGCTCGTGCTCGGAAAGCCAGCAGATGACGGAGCCATCCTCACATTCCTCTGTCGTAAAGTCACAGGGCATGAAGCCGGATGGGCGGTGATGGTAGGGCCAGTTAAATTCCACGCCGCCAGAGATCCAGGAGCCGAGAGCGCCGATCAGGGCAGGTTTTATGACATGCTGGCGGTAGAAGAAGTCATAGCCGGTGGTTTTATCCGTTGCGGCAAAGATTCTTCCGCCGATTTCCGGGAGAACCCATACGTCGAGAAACGCATTTTCCAGATGGACGGCGGTGTAGGCTTTGTCTGTCCTTTCGGTACGGTTTGCCTCCAGGACCACCTGATTCGGATAGGGCCGTCCGGATGAGCGCTGATGTACACGGTTTTCCGCGAACATGGGGAGCGCCTCTGGTTCGGGCTCCGGATAGGTGGGGATGATGAGAGATTCGGTGCGGATTCTTGCTCGTTCCATTCTTTTCGTCCTCCTCGTTTTATTGTTACAGTGTAACGAAACTGTAATCTTTTTATCATCATAGCCATTTTTTGAAGGGAGAGAAAGACAAAAAAGAGGGTAAAATCTACTTACATTTTAGCCGGGTCACGGGGCCGTTGCTTTTATGTCAGGTTTAGGGTAAAATAATAGGAAACACGATTTTTGTAAAGAAGGAGGCGAGGAGTTCGGAAATGCTGTATCTTTTGGTTGAGGATGAGTTCAGGAATTATCCGTGGTGTCACAGGGCACTGCGGGGATTAAATGAGGAGGTCCGTAAAAAACGCGTCGGTCTGCAGGAGGTCCGGGAGATCGAGGAGATTCCCAAAGAGGATGGGAAGGCAGGGGTTCTGCTTTTAGGGGCCTCGGAGGGCTGGATCAGCAGACAGGTGTACCTGGCAGGAGAGCGGGGCGTACATGCGATCACGCTGATGAGCCGCCAGTCAACGCCGCAGGACAGCTCCTTAAGCTCCGTTGTCATGGATGTTCGGGATTCGATGCATCTGGCGCTGGACTATATGAAAAGTCTGGGATGCAGAAGGCTGGCCCTCTACGGTGTGAACCCGAGCTCGGCCTCGGACCCGTGGAGGGCGGAGATCTTCCGACAGCTGATCGGGCAGGAGGGGAAGATTTTTACGAATCATATTTCCTTTCGGCAGCTTTTTGAGGACTTTTGGAAGGAGCTTGGGCAGTTTGACGGGGTGATCTGTGCGAATGACTACGCAGCGATCTCCCTGATTCGTCATCTGCGAAACGAAGGGTATGAGACCGCGGGCCGGCTTCCGATCATAAGTTATGGAAATTTGCTGCTTTCCGGGAAGTTTTCTCCCTCAATCACGTCAATTTCGGATAATTATGAGCTGTATGGCAAGGCGGCTCTCATGATTTATAACATGGTAATTAAAGAGAAAATGATTTCTTCGGTCAGCATTCAGCTCCGAAGCTATCTGCATATCCGGGAGACAACGTGGAACCGGCCGTATGTGCGGGAGCAGGGGGCGGTGATTGAATCGGAGCTCCCGAAGAATATGTTTTATGAAGATCAGGAAATTTCGCGGATGGCAAAGCTGGAGCTTATGCTGAACCAGTGTGATGATACGGATCTGGCGACGATTCAATGTCTGATGCAGAATGATACATATACGGCGATCGCGGAGAAGTGCTTTATGTCGGAGACGGCTACGAAGTACCGGATTAAAAAGATGGAGGCGATGTGCGGGGTTTCGTCACGGGAGGAATTGGCGAAGCTGCTGAAGGAGTTTTTTTGAAATGGGTGGACTGGGGGCCGCAAAGTCCGTGCCAGGGGTAGAGGGGCTGGCAGCCAGGCTTCGGCGCTTGAAGCTCTCCCGTCTAAAAGTTGTGTGAAATTTCACAAAAAAAATAGACTTTAAAAAAATATATTGCACAAGTATACTAATTATAATGCAATGTCTAAAAAATAATCCACCGGGGAGGGAACTATGCCGAATGTCATTGAATTCAGAAATATAACCAAATACTTTCCCGGAGTGAAGGCTTTGGACAGCGTCAGCTTTACGGCCAGGGGCGGTGAGGTGTTGGCGCTGATGGGGGAAAACGGAGCGGGGAAGTCCACGCTTTTGAAGATTTTGAACGGAGACTACCAGCAGGATATGGGAGAGTATCTTGTAAACGGACAGCCGTGCCATTTTAATAACCCCAGAGAGGCGGTCGCTGCCGGGATCGGTGTGATTTATCAGGAACGGCAGATCATGCTGGAGCTGACTGTCGGGGAAAACATGTTTCTCGGACGTCTGCCGTCAGGGCTTTTTGGAAGAATCAAGATGAACGAGGTGCATGAGAAGGCCCAGAAGATCATTGATGAGTTTGGTCTGGACATGAAATCCACCGATAAGGTGAAGGACTTAAGCGTCGCGTACCAGCAGATGGTGGAGATCATGAAGGCCTACAGCCGGGAAAATTTAAAGATGATCGCATTTGATGAGCCGACGGCGTCTTTGAGCGGGACGGAGATCGAAAGCTTGTTTCGGATTATCCAGAAGCTGAAGGCCGAGGGGAAGGTTATCATTTACGTCTCGCACCGCATGGCCGAGATTCGGGATACTGCGGACCGGGTGGCGATCTTTAAAGACGGCTGCTTCGTGGGAGATTCGCCGATCCATGAGATCACGGACGAGGAATTGATCCAGAAGATGGTAGGCCGGGATTTGGGGGATATTTTTTCTTCCCTTGATAAGAAGAAGGAGATCGGTGAGGTGATTTTAGATGTCAGGAATCTGAAATCTCCTTATTTAAAAGAAGCTTCGTTTGTCGTGCGGGCCGGCGAGATCGTCGGGTTTTCGGGGCTTGTCAGTGCAGGCCGGACCGAGGTGGTGCGCGCGATCACGGGGGCAGATCCACAGACGGGAGGCGAGGTTTGGCTGGATGGAAAAAAGATCCAGTGCAAAACCCCGCATGATGCGATCAGAAACGGAATCGTCATGGTGCCGGAGGACAGAAAGCTCCAGGGGATCATCCCGCGGATGAGCGTGGGCCGCAATATAGCGGTGGGGAGTTTGGATGCGCTGGCAAACCGGCTGGGAGTGATCAACAGCCGGAGAGAGGCAGAGATCGGCCTGGAGGGAAAGCAAAATTTCAATATCAAGACGCCAGATTTAGAAAAGCCGATTGTGGAGCTTTCCGGGGGCAATCAGCAGAAGGCCATTGTTGCCCGCTGGCTTTCGACCGACCCACGGATCCTGATTCTCGACGAACCGACGAAGGGGATTGACATCGGCGCTAAGTCGGAATTTTATAACATGATCTGCGACATTGCAAAGCGTGGGATCGGCGTGATTTTGATCTCATCCGAGCTTCCGGAGGTGTTAGGCCTCTCGGACCGCATTCTTGTCATGCGCGGCAAGCAGATCGTCGGCGAGATCGACGCTGCGGATGCGACGGAGGAGGAACTGCTTACTATGGCGATGATGGAGGGAGCTGTATATGGATAAGAGGAAAATAAAACTGCCGGTCTCCGGCAATCAATTCGTGCTGATTATTGCACTTGCGTTGGTTACGGTTATTTTTTCGGCGTTAAATAAAAACTATTTTACATACACGAACCTGATCAATATCCTGGTTTCCTCTACTTTGATCGGTCTGACCTCGATCGGTATTACGTTCTTAATCATGACCGGCGGAAATGATCTGTCGGCGGGCTCGGTGGCCGCATTTGCCGGAGTTTTTGTGGCCTGGGCATTAAAGGCGACGTCCATGAACTGGTTTTTGATCGGCCTGATCGCGATTGCGATCTCGGCAGTGGCGGGAGTCACGAATGCCCTGATGGTTACAAAGCTAAATATCGTCCCTTTCATAGCGACGTTGGTGAGCCAGTCAATCTGGCGCGGCTTTGCCTACCTGATGTGTGACGGTAAGCCCATCTCGATCGCGGACAAGGGCTTCCTTGCATTCGGAAAGGCGCGGATAGGCGGCACGGAGGGGATTCCGGTGACGGTGATCCTCATGATTGTCTTTTTCGTGATTTTCGGCTTTATCCTGGCAAAGACCAAGTTCGGCCGCAGTATTTTTGCGATCGGAGGCAATGCAGAGGCGGCGCGTCTGGCGGGCATCAATGCGAACCGGGTCAAAACCATCTGTTATGTGATGACATCCATGTTTGCGGCGTTAGCCGGGATCATTCTGGCGGCCCGCATGAACTCGGGTCAGCCGTCTGCGAGCCCGAATCTGCATTTCGACGCGATCACGGCGGCCAACTTAGGCGGCGTATCCATGATCGGCGGAATCGGTTCCATTCCCAGTGTTATCCTTGGTGTGCTGCTCGTGCAGGCATTTAACTCGGGACTCAACATGGTGAACGTATCCTCGTATTGGCAGTATGTAGCGCGCGGCCTGCTTCTTTTCGCATCATTGGCGATCGACTTCTACAGACAGCGTACAAGAGCGAAAAAGCTGCTGGCGGACAGCATGAAAACCCTGTAAGTTCGTACTGTTTTCCACGGGAGACCGTGGCGGTATATAAATTTTAGAAAAACGGAGGAAAAATGCATGAGAAAAATGATGGCATTGTTACTGGCAGGAGCGATGGCCGTAAGCCTTACCGGCTGCGGCGGTTCCGAAACTAACACGACGACGGCTGCGGCGACAGAAGCGCCGACCACAACGGCCGCCGCAACCGAAGCGGCGAAGGAGGAGGCCACGACGGCGGCCGAGGCCGGCGGGAAGGTGGAGGCTCTGAACATCTACGGCATCTACAAATCAGAGTCTGCCTATTTCGTCAATGAGGCGGCTTCCATCGAGAAGACACTGCAGGAATTAGGCGAGCAGTACGGCTTTGAGGCGACCTGGCATTTTAACAACTGCGACGGCGATCCAGAGAAATTTATGACGTTAGTCGATACGGCGATTGCGGATAAATGTGACGCGATCCTGGCCTGTGTACCAGATCAGACGATGTCCCAGTCCGTGGTGGACAAATGTGCGGCGGCCGGTGTTCCGATCATCGCGGTCGATGACGGCCTGATCGACGATGCGGGCGAGAAAATTGCGCCCTGGTTCGGAATTGATGCTTACAACATCGGCTATGCAGCGGGCGAGTGGATGGCAGAGTATGCCTCTACAAACAATCTTTTAGAGGATGAGACGGTCGGCCTGCTTTATATGACGATGGATACGGTTTCTTCCTGCGTACCGCGTACAGAGGGCGAGAGAGATGCGTGGAAGGAAAAAGCGGGCGATGCCCTGGCAGACCGTACCTATTCGGCGGACTATGTGTCCACCCAGGAGGATGCGTTTAACAACGCTTCCGCAGTGATCACCGGTCATCCGGAGATCAAATCCTGGCTTGTCATGGTTGCTTCCGAGAACGGAGCGCTGGGCGCTGGAGCGGCTATTGAGAACGCGGGCCTGGCAGAGAGCTCCTGTGTGATTACGCTGGGCTGTGACGAGATGGTAGGCCAGTGGGCAGACGGAAACTATGAGATCGTGCGTGCTGCGTCCTATTTCTCCGGCAAGGTGGTCGGCAAGGAAGCGATCACAAGTGTTGTCGAGTATCTGGTCAATGGAACCGAGATCCCGAAGGAATATGCGACACCGGCGGTTATCTGCACGCCTGAAAATTATCAGGACGTAGTCCTGTAAAAAAACGGAGGATTCGGAATGCGGACGGTTCAGTTTGAGCTCATGAGACCGGGAGAATTCCTGGAAGAAAGAGAACGATTTTCAGTGGCCTACCTGCCGGTAGGACCGTTAGAATGGCATGGGCCGCATATGCCCTTCGGGACAGACCCGCTAAATGCGCAGGCCGTAGCCTGCGGTGTGGCAGAAAGGATAGGCGGCGTGGTCTTCCCGCCCCTGTTCTGCGGTACGGAGGAGGCCAGGACGCCAAAGCTCCTGAACTGGATGGGCTTTGAAGACGACAGTCAGTATGTCGTGGGCATGGATGTGCCGTCCAATCCGATTAAAAGCTGTTATTTTCCGGAGGAACTCTTCGGGACGATCCTGCGGGCGAATCTGCTCCAGATTATAAGCCTGGGATTTCGGATCGTTGTTATCGTCAACGGCCATGGGGCCGCAGGGCAGTTGAGGACCGGGGCGAGGCTTGCGCGGGAATTTACGAATACAACAAAAAGCCAGGTCCTTTTCTGCCGGGCGATGCAGAAGTTAGACGAGACGGATGACAGGCTCGGCCATGCGAATATCGTCGAGACCTCCATGCAGATGTATGTGAGCGGAGAGAGCGTGCAGCTCGATAAGCTGCCTCCCAGAGAGATCCCGTTAAAAACAAGTGAGTGGGGAATCGCGGATGGATACCTGATGACAGGAGAATCCGTCAACGAAGGCCACACGGTCGAGCATGACCCGCGTGACGCTACGGCGGAGCTCGGGAAACGATACATAGAAAACGGGATCGAGCGGGTTGCAAAAGAGGTTTTGAGGGCCTACGGAGAGAAATAATAGAGAAAGAGACGGCATAGCCTGGGGCTATGCCGTTTTTTGACTGTGTATAGCCGGGACGTATCGCAGACATACAAAACATCAAAGGAGAGTATATCCGTAAGAAATTGCAGTAGTCACTTTTGCTCTTACATCGTCGGCTCCATACTGGCCGAAATAAAATCGTGGCTGATTTGTTCAGCTGCTTTTTTTATGCACGGAAGGAATGTGTCAACGGGATCGCCTTCTGTGCCGAGCGTCATATAAGCGACGCTGACGGCGGCGATAGTCCTTCCGAGATGGTTGGTAACCGGGCAGGCGACCGCGCCGATACCCGGCGTAAATTCCCCGGAGTCCACGGCGTAGCCCTGTGCGGCGATCGCGTTGAGCTCCGCACGCATTTTTTCCGGTTCGGTGATCGTGCAGCGGGTGTATTTGGCCAAACCGCCTCGGATAATCGGCTCACGGACCGACTCGTCGAGCGATAAAAAAAGAATTTTGCTGGAAGCCCCGGCATGTAAGGGGAAATTCGTGCCAATCTCGACACGGACCTTGACGTCACGCGGCCCGTCGATCCGCTGAAGGACATAGCATTCCAGATTGGAAAGGATACTTAATTTGGCGGTCTCTCCCGCCGAAAGAGCAAGCTCGCGCAGGTGCGGAATCGAGGCCTCCCGCAGTATTTGATGCTTGTGGTCGGAGAAGATGGAAAAGTGGCTGAACTTAGTCCCCAGATAGTAAAGGCTGTCGGCGGCGGAGAAGGAGAGGAGGCCGCATCCGGACAGGGTATGCAGGATTCGGTAGCAGGAAGTTTTGGGGATGTCAAAATGGCGCATGATCTCTCCGGCGGCCACTCCGCCGCGTTTCAGCGCTATGTAATCAATGATATCACTTGCTTTGGAGATAATAGGAACATAGGAATAGCTCGAACGCGTTTCTTCCATATAAAATAGCCCTCCGACAACTGAAAACTAGGAGCGATACAAAAAATTTTTGTGAACAGGAATAGTCCTAAGTATATTTATGACATATTATTGAAAGCTAGTCAATAGAGAAAATGTCAAATCGCACACAAACAATTAGTTCAAAATAAGAAACTAAATAAAAAATATTTTAGATATAATGCACAAAAATAATACAAAATATTCGTAAAAAATACAAATTGACAACGATGATATGAACCTATATACTAAGTTTAAGTTTTATATTTGAAACTAACAAAACCCAAACATAACTTACAAGGAAGGAGAAACAAAATGAAAAAAACAGCAGCATGGATCCTGATATTTTCTTTGGCGGCGGCTCTTGCGGGCTGCGGGAAGACGGATACCGTCCAGACAGGGCAGGACACGCAGGGGGCGGCGGAAACGTCCGAGGCGGCAGCCGGGGTCGAACCGCGGGCGGGGAAGACCGTAAATGTTGCGCTCTCGGAGAATCTCATCTCGCTGGATCCGCTGGACCAGGCGAATATCATCGGGAATCTTCAAAACAACCTGGTCTACGAGCCTCTGGTCTAGTACGACGGGGAAGGGGGTTATGAACCCCTGTTAGCGGAGCGCTGGGAACATAATGCGGACGGAACAGTCTGGACCTTTTATCTGCGGCAAGGCGTAAAATTTCACAACGGTGAGGACTTCAACGCGGATGATGTGGCCTGCACCTTCCAGAGGATTCTGGACAATAAGGATTCCCTGAATAATCCGCTTCAGTATTGGGTCGTGCTTGACAGCTATCAGGTGATCGATCCGTATACATTTGGGATTCGGCTGTCCGAACCATACGCGACGGTTCTTTTGAGCACATATTTCACGCCGATCCTTCCAAACGAGGCGTTCGCCGAGCTTGGCGAAACCCTCTGGACCGGACAGAAGATGTACGGGACAGGGCCGTGGGTATTTGACGAGTGGATCGACGGGCAATACTGTCATTATACGAAAAATGAGGAATACTGGGATAAAGCAAATTATGATTCCTATTATGACGAGCTGTATATCCGGTATATTACGGAGACCTCCACGGGCGTCGCGAGCCACATTGCCGGTGATGTTCAGGTAAACATTGCCTCCGGCGGCATCAATCCGGACATGATCCCGTTATATGACAGCGCAAAGGACAAAATTGATATGATCACAATCAAGTCGGGCTCACATCATTACATCGGCTTCAGCTTTAAGGAGGGCAGTCCGTTTCGGGATATCAATATCCGCAGGGCCTTCAACCGGGCTATTGACCGGGAATCTATTGTCACCAATATTCTCGGGGGCGGAACGGTGCCGAACGGAATTATCGTAAGCACCGATATTGGATATAATGAGGAGCTGGAGGGCTATCCGTACGATCCCGAGGAGGCAAAACGCCTGTTGGCGGAGAGCAGCTACAACGGCGAGGAGATTGAGCTCTGCTGCAATGTCAGCGCACTGAAGGGCGAAGCGATCCTGTTAGCGATCTCCGAGATGTTGAATGAGGTGGGATTTAATACGAAGGTATCCGTCGTTGAGGTGGCGACCCTGGCGGATATGAGGCGGACGGGGGAGTATGATACCTTTCTGGTGGCCAACATGCACGCCTCCAACGATCCCGGCAATACGCTGACCTTCCGAATCCTGAACGATGCGCATCACAGCGGCTATGTGAATGAAGAACTGTTCGAAATGATCCGGCAGAGCAACCGTGAGATTGATACAGAGAAACGGACAGAACAGTTAAAGGAGATCGCTGCGTTTATGGATCAGGAAAACGCGCCCCATACGGCGATCTGCCAGATGGAGCTAAAGTATGCGGCTGATAAAGGGGTTACGGGCCTTGAACTTTACGATGAGGGCTGGTTTAACATAAAACACATTGACTTTGACGGCGGCAGGTAAGAAACGGCCGCGGTCGGAAAGGGAGGTGCGGAATTGTTCCGTTATATAGTAAAACGGCTCGGGCAGACTCTTTTGGTTCTTTTCTGCGTATCCGTCTTTTCCTTTTTCCTGATCCGGATGGCTCCGGGCAATCCTGCCGTTATGATGCTGCCGGATGGAGCGTCCGAGGAGGCGATTCAGGAAATGGAGGTACGGCTGGGGCTGGACCAGCCTCTGTATGTACAGTATTTCAAATATATCACAGGGGTTTTAAAGGGCGACCTGGGCACCTCGACAGCGTACCGCACCGATGTGGCGCAGATCATCGCCCAAAGACTCCCCAACACGCTGGCACTGACGGCGGTCACGGTGGTGGCCGGCTGCCTGTTTGCAATACCCCTCGGGATCATAGCCGGATCCCATAAGGGAACGGCGGTGGACTTCTTTACCATGCTGTTTGCCCTCTTGGGCCAGTCCATGTCGCCCGTATGGCTGGCCGTCCTGAACGTATTCGTATTCGGTGTGTGGCTTGGCTGGCTTTCGACAATGGGGACAGGAAGCGTGGCGCATTATGTCCTGCCTGTCGCGACGTTGGCCTATCCGATGGCGGCTCAGATCGCCCGGATCGGCCGCTCCGGCATGATTGACACGCTGCAGGAGGATTACATCACGGCGACCTACGCAAAGGGAATACGACGGTTTACGGTAAACTGGAAGTACGCGTTTAAAAATGCGCTTGTTCCGATCGTCACGTTGGTGGGCATGCAGACGGGAGCCTTTATCGCGGGGACCATTATCGTGGAAACGGTTTTCTCTTGGCCCGGTATCGGGCAGCTTTTGAACCTGTCTGTGGGAAACCGCGATTATGCGCTGGTCCAATCGGTACTTTTGGTATCCGCCGCATTTTTTGCCGTCATCAATCTGATCGTGGACATCATCAATTCCCTGATTGACCCGCGAATCAATCTGAGATGAGACCGACGGCCAAAGGAGGAAGAAAATGGGAAAAGATGTTTTAAGAAAACGGATGCAGAGCAGCCCCTTCTTTGTGGTGGGCCTGAGCGTGGCATTTGTGATCGTGGTCTCTGTGATTTTCCTGCCGTTTTTTACCGGATACAGCCCGACTGCCAATTCCCTGACCTCTACGTTCCAAAAGCCGGACTGGCTCTCGCACGGCCTTTCGGGGCATATCCTGGGGACGGATGAGCTGGGGAGGGATATTTTCACGCGCCTTTTGTACGGAGGCAGGTACTCGTTGTTTATCGCGGCGGTCGTCGTCCTTTTGCAGGTATTTCTCGGCACATCGCCTGGGATCCTGGCGGGATATTTCGGCGGGATTTTAGATACGATCGTCATGCGCCTGTGCGACATCGTGCTCGCGATTCCGAATCTGATTCTTGCCATCGCGATCATGGCGGTGGTGGGCGTCAACATGACCAATCTGATTTTTGTGCTGACCTTTGCAGGCTGGGTGGACTGCTGCAAGGTGACGAGAAACAATGTCCTCGTCATCAAAAACAGAGAATTTGTTCACGCCTCCGTTGTGCTGGGGGCCAGCCACGGGCACATTATGTTTACGCAGATCCTGCCGAATGTGACGACGCACATTATCATTTTGGCCAGCCAGAGATTCGGCTTTACGATTCTTCTGGAGGCCGCGCTGAGCTTCCTGAATCTGGGAATCCAGCCGCCGGTTCCGTCATGGGGCAATATGATCGCCGGAGGGCGCTCCTTCATGACGATCTATCCGTGGCTGGTATTTGCTCCCGGCATTGCGCTGATGCTGTGCGTGCTTGCCTTTAACTTCCTTGGGGACGGGCTAAGGGACGTTCTGGATCCAAAGAGAAATTAGGGATGGGGGGATAGGACATGGAAACGTTGCTGTCAATAAAAGAGCTTGGTGTCGTGTACCACACGGAGCGCTCAAAGGTATACGCGGTGAACGGCTTAAGCCTTGAGATCGCGAAGGGGGAGTCACTTGGCCTGGTAGGGGAGACAGGAGCAGGGAAAACCACAACGGCTCTGGCCGCGTTAAATCTTCTCCCGAAATCCGCCGAGAGGAGCGGGGACATACTTTATGAAGGAAAATCTGTTTTCCATATGCGTGAAAGGGAGCTTTTAAAGCTGCGGGGAGGGGAAATCGCGATGATTTTCCAGAATCCTCTTACAGCGCTGAATCCTGTTTTTACGGTAGGGGAGCAGATCGAGATGGTTTTAAGAGCCCATGGCGGAGGAAAGAACAGGCAGATCAGGGAACGGGCCGGAGAGCTGCTTGAGACGGTGGGTATTCCCAGATACAGGCTGAAGGATTATCCGGGCCAATTCAGCGGCGGGATGCGGCAGCGGGTCGGGATCGCGGCGGCGTTAGCAAGCAGCCCGAAGCTTTTGATCGCAGACGAGCCGACAACGGCCCTTGACGTTACGATCCAGGCCCAGATTCTTGAGCTGATGAAGGAGCTGCAGCTTCGGTCGAACATGTCACTTTTGATGATCACGCATAACCTGGGAATCATTTCGGAGCTGTGCCAGCATGTGGCCGTGATGTATGCGGGAACAATTATTGAGTACGGCGAGGTGGCAAAGGTGTTCAAAAACCCGCTGCATCCGTATACGATCGGCCTTTTGGGAGCGCTTCCCAAGCTGGACGGTCCCCGCTCCAGACTGACGGCGATTCCGGGAAGGATCGCCGATCCGCAGAATCTTCCTCCAGGCTGCCCGTTCCATCCACGCTGCGAGCGATGTCAGGAGGAATGCCAAAGCAAAACGCCGGGCCTTGCGGCAATAGAGGAGAAGCATTTTGTGAGCTGTCATTTGTATACGAAGGAGGTGAGGCCATGAGCCAGACGCGGCCGATGTTGGAGGCGAGGCATCTGAAACGGTATTTTCAGATTTCCAAAAAGGACGTGCTGCAGGCCGTTGACGATGTGAGCTTCGAGATCTATGAGGGAGAGACGCTGGGATTGGTGGGAGAGAGCGGATGCGGGAAAAGCACGGTGGGAAACGTTGTAATGCGCCTGCTGCCCCCGACGGCCGGCAAGCTGTTTTACAGAGGAAAGGATGTCTTTAGCCTGAACGAGAGAGAGGGAAAAGAGCTGCGGACACGGATGCAGATCATCTTTCAGGACCCGTATTCCTCGCTGAATCCCAGGAAAACGGTATTTTCTATCTTAAGCGAGGCATACCGGATTCACGGGATCACGGACAAGAAGGAGATCCAGAGGCGCGTACACGGAGTCTGCGAGATGGTGGAAATCCCGCAGAACCTCCTGGATCACTACCCGCATGAGCTGGACGGAGGCATGCGCCAGGTGGTGGGGATCGCCAGGGCCCTGTCCTTGTCGGCCGACTTTATCGTATGTGACGAGCCGGTTTCTTCGCTGGATGTATCGGTGCAGGCGAGGATCGTGAACCTTTTGACGGATATTCAGAAGCAAAAGCGCCTTTCCTATCTGTTTATCTCGCATGATTTAAGCGTTGTGCGGCATATATCCAACCGGATCGCTGTCATGTATCTGGGAAGGATCGTGGAAACGGCCGAGGCGGACGTGATTTTTAAAAACACCATGCATCCGTACTCCATCGCGCTTTTGTCCGCCGTGCCGCAGATCGTCCTTGACGAGAGGGTTCATCGGATTCTGCTGAAGGGCGACGTATCCAGCCCGGTCAATCCTCCTCCCGGCTGCCGGTTCGCGCCGCGCTGCTGGATGGCGGAGGAACGATGCTTTGCGGAGTCTCCCCCGCTTGTGGAGGTTGAGCCGGGCCATCAGGCCGCCTGCTTTTACGCCTCCGCGGCAAGGAAACGGTCGGCGCAGGCAAAAAAACGCAGCTTATAGCTGTCGTCAACGAGAGGAGAAACGAGAATGAGTCAGCTTCGCATAACGGATATGCGCTTTGTGGATATAGTGGGCGCCCCCATGGACTGTACGATTCTGCGGATCGACACAAACCAGGGGATCAGCGGCTACGGGGAAATCCGTGACTTTTCGAATAAGTTTTACGCGCTCTGGCTGAAACGGCTGATACTGGGAGAAGACCCCTGTCAGATCAAAAAGCTCATTCGGAAGCTCAGGCAGTTCGGAGGGCACGCAAGACAGGGCGGGGGCGTGAGCGGTATCGAAACGGCCCTGTGGGATCTGGCCGGAAAAGCGTACGGAGTGCCGGTGTACCAAATGCTGGGCGGAAAAAGCCGCGAACGGATACGTGTCTACTGTGATACGGATGTATCCGGAAAGCACTCCGGAAAGGATATGGGAAACGCGTTGAAAAAACGGCTGGAGGCGGGTTATACGATCCTGAAAATGGATCTGGGAGTCGATCTTCTGCTTTCGGTCGAAGGAGCGCTTAACGCGCCTGCGGACATACTTCAGAAAATGCGCGAATTCGATCAGCAGGAGCTTTCCTTTGGGATCAGCGAGAAGTCGTTTGCGGATTTCATGAGCGTTCCTCATCCGTTTACAGGCATTACCATCACGGAAACAGGGCTTGACTATCTGGAGGAATATGTCTGTCAGGTGAGGGATATCATCGGCTTTGAGATCCCCCTGGCAATCGACCACATCGGGCATGTGAGCTGGCAGTCCTGCCTGAAGCTGGCAAAGCGCCTTGAAAAGTATCAGATTTTCTGGATGGAGGACTGCGTCCCCTGGTTTTATACGAGCCAGTGGAAAACACTCAGCGAAAACACGACGATCCCGATGTGTACGGGCGAGGATATATACGGCATAGAAGCGTTCAGGCCGTTAATCGAAAACCACGCGGTCTCTGTCATTCATCCGGATGTCCTGACAGCGGGCGGGATCCTGGAGACGGTAAGGATCCTGGAGCTGGCGGAGGAAAACGGGATCGCCGCCGCTATCCATATGGCCGAGACCCCGGTCGGCTGCATGGCGGCCGCCCATGTATGCGCCGCGGCCGGGGATAACCTGCTTGCAATGGAGTTCCACGCGCATGATGTGCCATGGTGGTCCGCGATCGCGGCAGATGGAACGGGGCCGGTCTTAAAGGACGGCTGGCTGTATCTTTCAGATCGCCCGGGACTGGGAATCGAAAGGCTGGATGATGAGGTTTTAAAGGAGCACATCAACCCCAAAAGGCCCGGCCTGTGGCTCGAAACGGAACAATGGAATCAGGAATGGTCGCATGACCGGATATGGAGTTAAACGCTATGAATAAAATGAATGAATTATTTGAGACGATCAAAAAGGAATTATATACGCCGGTGGTCGGGGATATTCTCGACGGAATGGGGTTTTATCATCAGTTTCTCCCGGCGGGGATCGCGCCGATCCATGAGGAGGACAAGGTGGTCGGCTATGCGATGCCGGTATTGATGATCGACGTGTACGGCCCGCAGAAGAAGCCGTTTGGCCTTTTGACTGAGGCGCTGGATCAGCTTCGGGAGGGGGATGTTTATCTTGCGAGCGGCGGGGACAACCGCTGCGCTTACTGGGGAGAGCTTCTGACAGCGACGGCAAAAAAGAGGGGAGCGGCAGGGGCTGTGATCAACGGCTATTACCGGGACTCGCATCAGGTGATGGGGCAGGATTTCCCGGTTTTCAGCAAGGGAAGATTTGCCCAGGATTCAGGCGTGCGTACACAGGTGGCGGATTATCGGTGCGAAATAGAGGTAGGAGGAGTCGCCGTTCGTCCGGGAGACCTGGTGTTTGGAGACGTGGATGGTGTGTTGGTGATCCCGAAGGAGCATGCGGAGGAGGTGATTGAAAAATCGCTGGAAAAGGCCAGAGGCGAGAAGGTAGTCCGAAAGGCGATCGAAAACGGGATGAGCGCGACAGAGGCCTTCGCTACATATGGAATCCTATAGCTGCGGGAGGAGAAGAATGGGACGTTGTCATGTCGTAATGACGGATTACAAGTATGATTCAATTTCGATCATTGAGGAGACGATCAAAGCCGCCGGCTATGATTTTTCGGTATATCAGTGCTCCACGGCGAAGGAGGTCACTGCCGCCGCAAAGGAGGCGGACGCCCTGATTACGCACTTTGCTCCGATTACCCGGGAGGTGATCGGAACACTTACACACTGCCGCCTGATCATACGGGGCGCTGTGGGAGTCGACAACATTGACCTGGAGGCGGCGCGGGAAAGGAAAATCCCCGTCGCCAATGTCCCGGACTACGGGAGAAACGACGTAGCGAACCATGTGATTCTGCTGATGCTGGCGGCCAACAAGAAGCTGTGTCTGCTCAACGACGCCGTCAAAAGAGGCGCGTGGGATTTTAATCTTGCAAAGCCGATTCACCGGATCGAGGGAAAAACATTAGGGCTTTTGGGCTTTGGAGGCATCGCGAGGATGGTCGCAAAAAAAAGCCGGGCCTTTTCTATGCGGGTGCTCGCGTATGACCCCTACGCGGACCCGGCTGCCGCCGGGGAGCAGGAGGTTGAACTGACAGGGCTCGAGCGGGTTCTTGAGGAGAGCGATTATATTTCCCTCCACCTTCCGTTAAACGCCGAAACCTTTCATCTGATGAACAAGGAGGCGTTTTCCCGCATGAAGAAGGGCTGTGTCGTTATCAATACATCCAGAGGAGACGTTCTGGAGGAGGAGAGCCTCTGCCGGGCGCTGGAAAACGGGACGGTAAGCGCGGCCGCGCTGGATGTGCTGAGCAGGGAGACGATTGCCCCCTCCCATCCCTTCTGCAAAATGGAACAGGTGATCCTCACGCCCCACAGTGCATGGTATTCGGAGGAATCGGTAGAGACACTGCTGCGCTCCGTGGCGGGGGAAGTGGTGCGCGCGCTGCGGGGAGAGCCGTTAAGGAATGCGTTGTAACGGGAGCATTTGTCAGAATATGGAGGAGAACAAAAAATGTATACATTAAAACAGGCATTTGGGCTGGCAGGAAAGACGGCGGTCATCACCGGAGGCGGCACGGGACTGGGCTTTGCGATTGCAGGCTGCATGGCGGCCGCCGGCGCAAGGGTGATTCTGCTGGGAAGGCGGGAGGAGGTTCTGAAAAACGCCTGTGAGTCGATCGGCGAAAATGCCTCCTGGCGCCGGTTTGACCTCATGTGTATGGAGGAGATTCCCATGTTGGCGGATTCCATCATCGGGCAGGCGGGCAACGTGGACATCCTGGTAAACAACGCGGGCATTCAATATAAAAAACCGGCGGAGGAGATGACCGTGGAGGAATACAGAGAGGTGCTGGATGTCCATCTGACCGGCTCCTTCGCGCTCACAAAGGCATTCCTGCCCCACATGAGAGCGAGAAAAAAAGGAAGCGTGATCTTTCTGGCTTCCATGTGCTCCTTCATGGGGAATCCCTATCTTACGGGATATGCATCGGCGAAGGCCGGTGTGCTGGGATTAACGAGGACGTTTGCCGGGGAAGCCTCCTGTGACGGGGTTCGGTTTAACGCGATCGCACCCGGCTGGATCGAGACGCCGATGTTTGAAAGAGCGCTTGGAAAGGATCCAAAGCGGCGGGAGCGCATCCTGGAACGGACGCCGATGAAACGGTTCGGGATCCCGGAGGACATCGGTTGGGCCGCCGTCTATCTGGCGTCGGATGCCTCGAGCTTTGTGACAGGAGCCTCTCTCGTGGCAGACGGGGGAGCTCTGATCGGTTTGTAAAGGAGGTGAATCGGATGAAGGAGAAAGAAAGACTTCCCCGGACCAGAAGGGCGGTTCTTCTGGACCGGGCCGGGCATTTTGTACATACGGAAATCCCGATGCCAAAGGCGGCGGATCATGAGGTGTTGATACGGGTTCAGTCAGTGGGAATCTGTGGATCGGATTTAAACTATTATCACAAGGGTGGCTCCACCATTGCGCAGGTTCGGTTTCCACACCTTTTGGGTCATGAGCTTTCCGGAACGGTGGAAGCCGTGGGGAGCGGTGTGAAGGACGTATCTCCCGGCGACCGCGTGGCAATAGAGCCGGGATACCCCTGCGGGACATGCGAGTACTGCCGGACAGGAACGTATAACCTGTGCCCCGAGGTCTCATTTATGTCGACGCCGATTTACCGGCCCTACAGTGAGGGAGCTTTTACAGAATACACGCTGCGCCCGGATTGGGGGCTTTACAAAATCCCGGCCTCCGTCTCCTACGAGGAGGCGGCGATGATAGAGCCGTTGGCTGTAGGAATGCAGGCCGTGGAGACGGCAGGGGCGCGCGAGGGGATGACGGCGGTGATCCTCGGCTGCGGCCCGATCGCCATGTGCATTCTCCTTACCCTGCGGGCTGCCGGGATTGCTAAGGTCTATATGGTGGATGTACTCGCCGAGCGCGTCAAAATGGCAGAGGAATTGGGCGCGAGGAAGGGGTTTTTAAAACTTGACATGGAGGAGATAAACCAAATTGCCGGGGATACGAGGGGGCTCGGGGCGGATCTTGTATTTGACACAACGGATTATACCCCGTTAATCAACCAGGCCGTCTTGAGCCTGAAAAAGGGCGGCAGGCTGCTTTTACTTGCTGTACCGCATCAGGAGATGATTTCCCTGAATATGCTGCGGCTCTTTACGAATCAGATTACCGTCCTGACATCCTTCCGGTATGCGAACCAATTTGAAAAGGCGGTAAGGCAGATCGAAAGCGGGAGGATTCCGATCGGAAAAATCATCACGCATCGTTTTCCGTTTGAGGAGGCAGAACGGGCTATGGAGCAGGCGTCCAAAAAATCAGGGAGGACCTGTAAGGTGGTGGTGAACTGGTAGGAGAGAGGGGGAGCGGAGCGGGCGATCCAAAAGCGGATCCTAGCGGCTTACGAGCAGGATTTTTCTAAGCATGCCCCGATTGGGATTGTGCCGAAAATCCGCATGGTTTGGAACAGTATCCCGTCCCAGCTTGCGAAGGAAAACAAAAAGTTTGTCTACGGCCTTGTCCGTGAAGGCGGGCGGGGCGTGCCCGTTGAAGTCAAGGCGGAGGTGAACCTGAAAGCAAAAAGCTTAAAAACCTATCGTGAAAAATTCAATCCCGAAATAGCGATCCGCATTTCGATGGCAGACTACAAGGCAGAGGACCGGATAGTCAATCTGTCACTGTATGCGGTGGAAGAAATCTGCAGGGCATGACGGATATGCCCGTGCTCTATATATTTTCCCGCACGTTTCCAGTCTGATGGGATTTATCGGGGCAGCTGGCATTTCCTATGACCGCTGGATGCGGTTCATGGGGAAGCTGTTCGTGATGCAGGCGTTTGTGTCCTGCGTGATTATGATGATCTGCCAGATGATTTCGTATACGTAATTTGGAAGGCGCAAATGCGGCTATGCTGTCCGACGGATATTTCAGGTCATTCCTGTAAAGAAGAAAAACGATTAAAAGGGGAAAAAACGTATAGGGTAAAGAAACGGATAAAAAAGAGCCATATACAAAAAGATTATAAATTCCTTGAATCGAATCCTTTGCAACGATATAATAGAAGCAAGGCAGGTTTTTCTCGCAGAAAGGAGGTTCTGGTCTCATGGGAGCGCTTTCACAGGATGTCGCCCTGTTTTTTGATAAGATGCCGGAGGCGCTGCCTCTTTATGAGGCGTTTGAAAAGAGAGTTTTGGAGGAGACGGAAAATGTGCACATTCGGGTGCAGAAGACGCAGATTAGCTTTTCCAACCGGCATAACTTCGCGTTTGTCTCGTTTCTTCCGGTGCGAAAGGCGGCGAACCGGCCGAAGGCTTACATTGTGGTGACATTTGGGCTTGCTTACCGGGTGGAATCGCCCAGGATCGACGTCGCGACAGAGCCCTACCCGAACCGCTGGACGCATCATGTCCTCCTTGCGAGTGAGGAGGAGATGGATGACGAGCTGATGGCCTGGGTAAAAGAGGCGGCAGCTTTTGCGGCGGCCAAGCATACAAGCCGCCATTAGAAGGACCCATCAGGTGCTGTCAGGCTTTCTGATGGGTCTTTTGCTATTGCAGAGAATCAAATCAAAAATGTTAACATTTTTAAATAAATGTAATCAAATTATATAAAAATGTTGACAAAAAGAAAACTGTGTCCTATACTACAACTATCAGTAAAGGAGTAACGTATGAGCTCATTATCATCCCCTTTGCAGAGATCTCTCATTGCGAAAGATATTCTGTCAACGCTTCGATATGAAATCGTATCGGGCGAGCTGAAGGAAGGCGAATATCTGCGGGAGGTTGCAATCAGTAAACGCATGAACGTCAGCCGCGGACCGGTGAGACGGGCGCTTCAGCAGCTAGAGGCGGAGGGCCTCGTCGTCTCGGAGGAGAACGGCAGGACGAGGGTGGTCGGCATATCCAACACGGACATTGACGACATTTATGATCTGCGCCTTATTTTAGAAAAAAAGGCGGTTTTGATCCTGCGGGACAAGGACTTTGTGGACTACACACCCATTTTGGAGAGCCTGAATCATTTAAAACAGGAGAGGGACAAGGGCCCGGAGAGCGACCCCGTCGTGGCGGCGGGTCTGGGGTATGACGTGCATGTCGCGATCATGAAATGCTCCGGCAACAAAGCGATTTTTAATGCCTGGAAATCTCTTTCCACCACGCTGCAGCTCATTATGGAGATGAACGGGAATTATGTGGAGAGCGAGCGGGCGTTTGCGAGCCATAAGCTGCTGGTCGATGCGATCATACAAAAGCGTGAGGACATCGAACGGGTGATTGAGCAGCACCTTTTGCAGGATTCAAAGGACATTTATTTAAGCGGGTTACACAAAAAGGCAGAGAACGAGGCGGATTAGCGGCCTTTTGAACGGAGCATCCGCGCGTTCCGAAAAAGAGGAGGTATTTTTTATGAAACTGAGACAATTCAAGCGCGGATTCGCCGGGGTGGCGGCAGCGGGGCTCATTCTGATGACGGCGGGCTGCGGCGGCGGTCTTTCCGTCCCGGAGACGACAGCCAAGGCAGAGGAGACGACCGCCGCCCAGACAGAGGCGGCTTCATCGGAGGAGGCCAAAAAGGAAGTAGAGAAAACAGTTCGCGTGGTCGGGAACTTAAGCGGCCTGTCCTTGGATATGGGCAACGCGTTCTGCGACAGCTTAGAGGAGCTTTCCGGCGGGAGCATTGCGGTTGAGCGCTACCTGACCGGGCAGGTCGGAACGAACGACGAGGATCTGTGCATCGCGTTGTCGGAGGGGAACTTTGACGTCTACCTGACCTCGGACATGCTGGCGACCTGGGTGCTGCCGGAGTGGCTCGGATATGCCAATGTGGCGTTCTGCTTCCGGGATGCGGATCATGTAAAAAAATATTGGACTATGTTGGATCAGAATTATGCACTGAACGATAAGATGATCGAGCAGTATAATGTGCGTGCCCTGATCACGGATTCGGTTGCGGTCCGCACGCCGCGGTACATCACGGCAAACAAGGAGATCAAGTCCCCGGAGGACATGAAGGGGCTCAAATTCCGTACGCCGAGCGTGGAGGGCGTTGTGGCCTCCTGGCAGGCATGCGGGGCGTCGATCGTGCCGATTCCGTTTGGCGAGCTGTACAGTGCTCTGCAGACGGGAACCGCAGATGCACAGGAGAACCCGACCGACATGATTATGCAGGGCGGCTTCTACGGAGTCCAGAAATATATGATGCTGACCAGCCACCAGTACGGCGCATATCTGTTTCATGCGAATGAGACCTGGTATCAGAGCCTGAGCGATAACGAAAAGGAATGGGTTGCCGAGGCGGCGACAAACGGCTATGAGCTGTTTAATGAAAAGGGCGCCGAGCAGGATGCGCAGTATATCAAGGAGCTGGAAGAAAAGGGTATGACTGTAATCCAGGCAGAGGAGATAGACATCGAAGCCTTTAAGCAGGCGATCATTGCGCCGGTGCTTGAGAAATTCAAGGATTCCTGGGCCAAGGACGGCTGGGAAGCCATTCAGGCATTATAGGGCACAGAGTGAACAGAGGGCTGTTTATAGGACAACAGCCCTTTTTGACAATCGCGTACTTAAAAAGGGGGAACACTTACGATGAAACGGATTGTAACAGCCCTGGACACGCTTATTTTTGCGGTGGCCGGAGTGCTGACGGCGGCGCTGCTTGGTATGGTCCTTCTGCAGAGCCTGTGCCGGAACCTGTTCAATTTTTCTTTTATTCAGATCGAGGAGCTCTGTATCCTGTCTCTGGCCTGGCTGACATTTTTAGCAGCTGCCTATGCGGTGCGCCACTGCGGCCATGTTGCGGTCGATTTTTTCTTTAACAAAATGTCTCGGTCGCTCCGTTATGGGCTGAATATCGCCACGATCGTGATCCTGGTCTTTTTGACGGGGTTTATGGCCTGGCATGGCTGGGGTCTTGCGATGCGCCAGATGCGCACGCCGCTGCCGGTTACACATATCCCAAGAGGCTATCTCTACATGGCGGCACCGGTATGCAGCGTGTTTATGATTCTCTTTTTTGTGGATGCACTGGTTGACTGTATCAGAACGAAGGGGATCCTAGGCGTCGTTGTGGACTCGGAGGAGCAGATAAAGAAGGAGCTTGTGAACGGACAGCAGCTTGCGAGGGATGTCCTGGATGCAGGAAAAGGAGGGGGACAGGCCAAATGAAAATCGGGATTTTTATTATTGTATTGTTTCTGGTCCTTCTGCTGGCGCGGGTTCCGGCGGCCTTCTGCATGCTGCTCACCACGCTGGCTTACGTACTTGTGACAAAGGCGGTTCCGCCGACCTTTATCCCGCAGGCTATGGTGAGCGGTTCGGCCTCCTATACGATTCTGGCGGCTCCGTTTTTCATTATTGTCGGAGAGCTGATGAACAGCTCAGGGATCACAAGGCGGCTCTTTAAATTTGCCAATGTCCTTGTGGGGCATATCACCGGCGGTCTCGGACACGTCAACGTGCTCGCAAGCGTATTTTTTGCCGGCGTTTCGGGCTCGGCGATCGCGGATGCGGCAGGGCTCGGCAATGTGGAGATCAAGGCGATGGTAGACGCCGGCTATGACCCGGACTTCTCGGTAGGAATCACGGCGGCCTCCTCGACGATCGGGCCGATCATCCCGCCAAGCAGCCCCATGGTATTATATGGGATCATGAGTGGAACGTCGATCGGCGCTTTGTTTATGGCAGGGATTCCCACAGGAATCCTGATGGCGGGCTTTATGATGCTCGTTGTTTATATTATTTCCAAAAAAAGAAATTATCCCAAAAGTGAAAAATCTTCCATAAAAGAGATATGGATGGTATTTAAGGAGGCATTTTGGGCGCTTCTCTCCCCGCTGATCCTGATTCTTGGCATGACGACGGGGATTGCGACACCAACTGAGACAGCAGCAATCGCAGTTGCCTATTCTTTGTTCCTCGGATTTTTCATCTACAAGGAGATGACCTGGAAAAGTCTGGTGGAGATCATGAAAAGCTCGATTAAAAGCATCGGTATGGTGATGCTTTTAATCGCAACTGGGACTGTTTTTGCGTGGATGATCGGGACAGAGAAGGTGGCCGAGAAAAGTGCAGAGCTTTTATTCAGCCTGACGAATAATCCATATGTGATCCTTTTGCTGATTAATCTGTTCCTTCTGTTTGTGGGAACATTTATGGAGACGACTTCAGCGCTTTTGGTTACGCTGCCGGTGCTGCTCCCGATCGTGAAGGCCATCGGGATGAGCACGGTGCAGTTCGGGGTTATCATGGTGCTGCTTTTGATGATCGGGATGCTGACGCCGCCGATGGCGCTGTGCCTGTTTGTGACATCGAAGATCGGGGGGATTTCCTTTGACCGGGCGTTTCGGGCAGTGCTCCCGTATTATGTCGTTTTGCTTGCGGTGCTTGTCATCATCAATCTTTTTCCGGGCGTGACGCTCGGGGTAAGCAGCCTGTTGTAAATAAATAGAAATAAGGAGACTGATTTATGCGATCAAAGATTCAACTGCTGGGATGCCAGCTTAACAAGATCGACCCTGAAACGTTAAAATACTTTCTTCAGCTCGGCATCACGGACATACAGTACAATACGCCGGATATTCCGGGAGAGGCAACCTGGAGCTTCGAGGATATAAAAGCATATAAAGAGAAGACGGAATCATACGGAGTACGGCTTGTCTGCATTGAGAATGTCCCGATCCGGTTTTATGACAAGGTTATGCTTGGGCTCCCGGGGCGGGATGAGCAGATCGAAAACTACATCGGATTGATCAAAAGTTTCGGAAAACTGGGAATTTCCTATTTCGGATATCATTTTACGCCGACATTCGTGTGGAGGACGTCGTATGATGAGACGACACGCGGCGGGGCGAGGGTTTCCGCATACAATGAGGAGGCGGCAAAGAAAAATGGCAATCAGGTAAAGTATGCGGCCAGGCTGGATGTAGAGGTGCCGGATCCGGAGGAGATGTGGAAGAACCACCAGTATTTTATGAAAGCGATCCTGCCGGAGGCGGAGAAGGCCGGCGTGAAGATGGCATTGCATCCGGATGACCCGCCGGTTGCCTCGACGGCGGGCGTTGCGCGGATTTTTAACAGCTTTGAGAGCTATGTGCGCGCGGAGAAAGAGACAAACAGCAAAGCATGGGGACTGGATTTGTGTCTCGGCTGCTGCTCGGAGATGGGCGGAGCGAAGACGGTGGAGCAGTTTATCGACTACTTCGGGCCGATGGGGAAGATTTTCTATGTGCACTTCCGCGATGTGGTCGGGGAGCCGTATGATTTTAAGGAGTGTTATCTCGGGGATGGGAATTTTGATCCGGCGAGAGTGATGCGTAAGCTTAAGGAGTCCGGCTTTGAGGGCTATGTCTGCGAGGATCATGTGCCGATCATGGATCACGATTCCGCGTATGGGCATCGAGCCCGGGCGTATGAGATCGGGAAGCTGCAGGGGATGATCCGGATGATGGAGTATGATGATGCGAGGTGAGGGAGTGCAGGGCCTGCAGAGGCTTAGAGCTTTTTAAACGCCGAAGTCTGGCTGCAGCGCCCCGCCTGTCTGCTCCGGCCTCTGCTACGCTGTTTCGGGAGGGAGGGGGGAGGGATTGGCAGTTTCTATGTTTTGCGGAGGGCTGGAGATGTGTTCCGTTATTGAAACGGATATTTTTTTGTGTATTTAATGAAAAATAATTTTATATAATATTGACTTTTTTATGAAAATATTTTACAATTCCACTAGGAATGGTGGTGAGAGTGTTGAAAAAGGAAAGTAGTGTGTCGGGGATCAATGGGGTTTTGGTGCGAAAGATTGAGGAGCTGCGGGCGGAGGGCGCGTTGACGGAGGGGGATGAGAGGATCGCGGGGCTTTTGATCACGAATCCGGAGGATTTCGCGTATCTGCCTTTGACGAAGCTGGGGGAACGGTATGGGCTCAGCACGGCGGCGATCACGCGGTTTTCCAGGAAGCTGGCGTATGGGAGGCTGGCGGATATGCGTATGGATATCCTGCGGTTCAAGGAGGTTCGGCCGCTGGCGTATGCGGATATTTCCAAGACGGATTCTACGACTGCGCGCATCGAGGGGCTTGTGGCGTCTACGATTCATGGGCTGGAGTCTCTAAAGGGGAGTCTGGATGTCAAGCAGGTCAGGGAGGCGGCCAGGCTTTTGGAGGAAGCGGGGCGTGTTGTGGTTACGGGCTTCGGGGGCTCGGCGAGTGTGGCGTATGATGCGTACCACAAATTCCTGCGGGCCGGAAAGCATGTGGAGATCATCACGGATGAGCATCGGCTGATGATCGCGGCTACGGTGGCGGGGCCGGGTGACGTGTTTCTTGTGATCAGCGAGTCGGGGAATACCCCGGGGCAGGCGGCGGCCGTGAAGACGGCAAAGGAGCGGGGCGCGTTGGTGATCGCGGTGACACAGTTTTCCAGGAATGCCTTGAGCCGGCTTGCCGACGTCTGCCTGCACAGCATGCGGTCGGAGCAGGAGATTGATAAGGCGTTGATCTCGAGGGCCGTTCAGTATGCGGTTGTGGATATTTTATTCATTGAATATTATGTCCGGGATTCGGAGCGGATCGAGCGGCTGCAAAAGGAAATATCGGAGAATACAAAATTATTATGATACAAGCGTCAAAAGGTCATGTATTGCGTGCTTGCACGCGAATGCATGAGGTTGGGACACGCAAAACACCGAAAAGTAGCCATTTTTCGTAGAAAAATGAGCGGGTTTGAGGTGGTTTAGAATTGCGGGAGCACGAGGTGCGGAGCAATCCGTATCATGAGAAGCGACAAAAGACCTTTTATCGCTTCTATACATTATTATACGAGGAGGAAGTGCAGAATGAAGATCGGTTTTATCGGCGTTGGGAAGATGGGGCTGGAAATGGCGACCCGGTTAAAAAACGCGGGACATGAGGTGTACTGCTATGATGTCGGGGAGCAGGGGCGCTGGCGCGCGGCGCAGCGCGGGCTTTTTGTCGTCGGAGACGTGGCGGCTTTGTGTGCGGCCTGTATGCCGCCGCGGGTGATCTGGGTCCAGACGCCTCCCGGGGAAGCGACCGGAGAGGCGATAGCAGAGGCGGCGGCGCACTGCCAGGCAGGGGACATTCTCGTAGACGGAGGGAATTCGGACTTTCGCGATTCGTTAAAACGGGCCCGGGCAGTCGAGGAGAAGGGGATTCATTTTGTTGACGCAGGCGTGAGCGGCGGCGTAAAGGGCGCAAAGGAGGGCTGCGGCTTGTTAGTCGGCGCGTCGCAGGAGCTTTTTGAACGGCTGACACCGGTGTTTGAGGCGCTTGCGGCTCCCGGCGGGTATGTCCGTGCGGGCAATACCGGGGCCGGTCATTTTGCGAAGATGGTGCATAACGGTGTGGAGTATGCGATCATGGAGGCATATGGAGAGGGCTATGAGCTGCTTTCGGCCTCTGATATCGGCATCGACGTACTGGCGACGATGAAAGCGTGGCAGGGGGGATGCAGCATCCGCTCGCTGCTTCTGGAGAAAATGATCGAGGCGCTGGAGCCGGATGTGGCGCTGGAAGGCGTGGTCGATTTCGTGGCCGATTCCGGCATGGGACGCTGGACCGTGGAGGAGGGGATCCGTTTAAAGGTTCCGACCCCGGCGATCTATGCGGCTTTGCAGGCGCGCTTTGCCTCGCAGCAGGATGAATCCCCCAACATGAAAAGCCTGGCCGCGCTCCGGGGGACGATCGGCGGCCATCCGGTAAAGAGAAAAGAGAGCAAGGCAGAATAAATGCGGAAGGGAGATAAAAATGGGAGAACCGATCAAAGAAAGAGTATCGTTGATTTTAAAGGAGCATGAGGCGCTTTTAGCGCGCCTGGATGAGAAAGCGGTTGAAACACTGGCGGAAAAGATGACAGAGGCACGCGGCGTATTTTTTACGGCACAGGGCCGTTCGGGGAACATGGCAAAGGCGCTGGCGATCCGGTTTTTACATATGGGAATCGCGGTCCATGTGGCCGGGGAGCCAAGCACGCCGGCGATCGGGGAGGGCGATCTTTTGATCGCGGTCTCCTCCTCCGCCAAGACAAAAATTACGTTGAATCATCTGGAAACGGCGAAGAAGGCCGGGGCGGTGACGGCGCTTCTTACGGCGGCCGCGGATCCCGGCGCCAGTGATGTGTGTGTACGCATTCCCGCCAAGACGGAGATTCCTTCTGTCCAGCACGCCGGCTCCCTGTTCGAACAGGCTGTCCTTCTTGTGGGGGACGCGCTTGCGTGGTATGTGCAGGGACGTCTGGGAGCGAGTGAGGAGAGCATGAACCGGAGACATTCCAACTTACAGTAAACGGAGGAAGGAATATGCTGGTATTGGGGCTGGAGGCGAGCACGACATCCGCGAAGGCCATGCTGTATGACAGCGAAACGGGCGTGCTCGCTCTGGAGACGGAGAGCTACAGAAAGGGCCCGGCGCCTGCGGGCCATGAGGAGGGGATGCTGGACGCGGAGACGGCGTACAGGAAGCTGATGGCCGTCGGCGCGCGGGCCGCAAAGGGGAGGCCCGTTGACTGTATCGCGGTCTCCGCAACCTGGCAGAGTCTCCTTGTCTGTGACGCGAAAGGAACTCCCATCCTGCCGATCATGCTCTGGTCCTGCAGGAGAGCGGAGGAGATCAGCCGGCAGATCGGGCGCAACAAAGAGCAGGCAGACCGGATCTACAGACGGACGGGGGCGGTCGTGAATGCCTCGTATCCGCTTTTCAAGCTTCTGTATCTGAAGAAAGAGGGCTACGACCTCGCAGGGCTGCGGTTTTGCGGCGGCGGGAGCTATCTGACGAAACGCATGACCGGGGAGGAGCTTGTAACAGAATCCATGGCTTCCGGCAGCGGGCTTTTCAACGGGGAAAAGAGAGGCTGGGATACGGAGATCCTTTCGGCGCTTGGAATCCATGAGACGCAGTTTTTTCCGCTTGGCAGCTATCGGGATACCAAACCGCTTGCGAAGGAGGCGGCAGAGCTTCTGGGAGTGAAGCAGGGGATTCCCGTTGTCCCCGCGGAGCCGGACGGCGGACTGGATCAGATCGGCGCAAAGGCGATGGAGGAGGGGGTTATGACCTTTTCCATGGGCACAAGCGGGTCACTGCGGCTGCGGACAGACGGGCCAAGGAAATCAAAGACGCCGGGGACATGGTGTTATCTGGCTCCGACCGGGGAGTGGCTCAGCGGGATCGGAACCTCGGGCTGCACTAACTGCGTAGACTGGGTGAAGGAAAAGTTTTTCCCGCCCGGCACAAGCTACCGGGAGATCGAAAAGAGCTGCAGGCTTTTTGACAGCGCGCCGATTTTCCTTCCGTTTGTCTTCGGGGAACGCGGGCCTGCCTGGGCAAATGTGCGAAAGGGCGGATTTGTGAACATTCTGGGCGAACATGGGCCGGAGGCGTTTTATTATGCGGTTCTGGAAGGCGTTTTGTTTAATCTGTATCAATGCTATGAGCTTTTATGTGAGGTAAACGAAACGCCGCATACGGTAAAGCTTTCGGGCGGTGTGCTGCATTCGCCCGTGTGGAGCGCGATGTGCGCCGATCTTTTCGGAAGGGAGTTAGAGGTGGTAAGCCAGAAGCACTCGTCTGTCTTAGGGGCAGTCGCCCTGGGGCTTGTAACGTCTGGCCGCATCCGGAGTGTGAGAGAGTTTCGGGCGCTTCCCAAGGAGGAAAAAAGGACGATTGTGCCAGGTGGGAACCGGGGCTATTACATGGAACGGTATCGAGAATATCTGAAATTTTTTCACGGTTCCTTACTCCAATAGTTCTTCCACGGAACTCCAAGCACTCTGGCAAGGTTCACTAGAGCGTGTTTGGAAATTGCTTTCCGTCAGATGTGCGTTCCACTTTGTGGGAGATTTGGGCCAAATGAACGCAGCGTAGCGGGCTGCGTTAAGTGAATTTGGGCTAAATATACCACGAAGCGGGGCGTGCAGATGACGGGAATGAATTTTTAAACGCGCTCTAATGTCTGCGTTTCTGCCCTGCGGATATCCTGCCGTTTCTGTTCATAAAGCTGAATCATCCGAAGCGATGCGCCGGACAGCCCTGCAATGCATTTGGGGTTCCCCTTCTCAAAGCTCTTTGCAACACCGGATATAAGAAATTGGGAAAAGAACGCCTCCGGGTCATAACCAAGATCGGATAGGGCATAGTCAAACATATCGCTATAACGATATTTTTTCAAGACAAAATGAACGTTAAAAACAATAGAAGTTTTTATTTACGCCGCACGGAAAGCTTGGTATACTTTTACCTAAGAGGCCGTACAGCGGGGAGACACCCTTTCATGGAACGGCTGCTTTCAGACAAAATTCGTATGGGGAGAGTAATGATGCCGGATATTTATGGAACGCTTGGGCCGGGCTGCGCAGATGAGGCGGTACTGAAACGGATGTTTTCGTTCGGAATGACGGGCATGCGGCTGAACCTGTCGCACGGATCACTCAGGGAATCGGGAGAAATGATTCACAGGATGCAGAGGGCGGCTGCTGCCTGCAAGGTCAGGCCGCAGCTTTTGATCGACCTGCAGGGGCCGGAGCTTCGGACCGGCGCCCTTTTTGCGCCTTTGTCTTTGAAGGAAGGGGAGACGGTGCGGCTTGGAGAGGAAGGAATTCCGATGCCAGGGATGGTCCTTTCTGCACTTCGGTCCGGGCAGGAACTGCTGCTTGATGACGGAATGCTTCTTCTGGAGGTGAGAGAGTGTGCAGAGGCTCCCGGCAGGGCCCCGAATGTCACCGCGCTTGTACGGCGGGGCGGCGTTTTGAAAAGCCGGAAAAGCGTGGCGCTTCCGGGCGTGCGTCTGCATCCTCCGGCGCTGACAGGGGAGGATCTGGAAAATCTGAAGGAGGCCGTCGGATACGGGGTCACGGCCGTCATGCAGCCGTTCGTGAGAAATGGGGCCGATCTTCGGGCGGTTCGGGAGGCGCTTCTCTCGGCAGACGGCGGGCATATCCGCCTGTTTGCCAAGATCGAAAACCTGGACGGAGTGAGACAGATTGACGAGCTGCTTTCGGCCGCGGATGAGATCGTGATCGCCCGCGGAGACCTGGGAAATGCGGTCCCTCTCTGCAAGCTTCCGGCGGTGCAGAAGTTTTTAGCGAAGAAATGCAGAGAGGCGGGCAGGCCGTTTATGGTAGTGACACAGATGCTCGCTTCTATGGAACAGAATCCGGTTCCGACACGTGCGGAGGTAAGCGATATTTTCAATGCAGTCTTAGACGGCGCTGCGTCTTTAATGGTAACGGGAGAGACAGCGGCCGGGCAGTATCCGGCGGAGGCAATCCGATACCTGGCAGAGACGGCCGCGAGTGCCGCAAAATTTCTGCAGAGCGGCTTTTCCCTCACAGATGTGGAAGAAGCCGTTTAATCCTTTGCCATGCAGATCGTTCCCGTGCGCTGAAGCTCGAGAATGCCAAAGCTGCGGACGAGCTCGATAAAATCCGAAATCACATCCGGCGCGGCATGGAACTCGATGACCATATTTTTGGCGGAGACATGCTTAATCTGTGCGCCCATCACACTGCATAGCTCGATCAGAGAGGCCCGGTTTGTCAGGGAGTAGGAAACCTTGATCAACATCATTTCCAACAGCACGCTCCGGGTCTCCTCAAGCCTGCGCACCTTGATCACATCCAGTTTTTTATTCAGATGCTTTTCAATCTGGTCGATCGTTCTCTGGTCTCCGGTCGATACGATCGTCATACTGGAGATGTCCTGCCGTTCGGTCTCTCCGACGGCGAGGCTGTCTATGTTGAAGCCTCTCCTCGCAAACAGGCCGGAAATCTGGGAGAGGACACCGTCTTTATTTTCCACCAATACCGAAAAAATCCCTTTCATCTCATTCACCTCCCTATTTCGTATTATTTGCGCTGTCAACCTCGCAGACCATGAGGCAGGCCCCCTTACAGGCCAAAAACCGGTCAAGGGTCTCCTCCAGGGCTTCGTTGGTATTGCAGGTAAAGTAATCCATATCATAGGCATCAGCGATCTTATCATACCTGGGATAATCGTAAAGACGGACGCCGGAATAGTGGCTGTCATAGACCTTTTCCTGATGCTCGCGCACGAGGCCAAGAAACTCATTTTTGACGATGAGGATCTTGACGGGAAGCCGGTTGACAGCGATCGTCCCCAGCTCGTACATCGACATCTGGAAGGCGCCGTCTCCGCAGACGGCGACCGTCTGTAAATTGGGCATGCAGATCTTTGCACCGATGGCGGCCGGGATAGAGTAGCCCATCGTGCCCATGCCGCCTGTCGTCAAAAAGCGGCCGTTTTTCATCACATAATTGTCTGCGGACCAGAGCTGATTCTGTCCGACGTCTGCCACGTAGATCGCGTTGTCATCCATTTTTTCCGAGAGACGCTGGACGAGAAGCATCGGATTGACGAGCCGGTCGCTGAAGACCCGATGGTCCACGGTGTTCCGTTTGATCTCCTCAAGGGCCGCGATCCATCCGGAGGTATCGAGGTCGAAATCCTCGGCAAGGAGACGCTCGAAAATGTCCTTTACGTCTCCGACCAGGGGGATGGTGGGCCCCAGATTCTTGCCGATCTCGGCCGTGTCGATGTCAATGTGGATGATATTGACTTGGCGTTCAAGGCTTTCCGGCTTCGGGACGGCCCGGTCCGCGATGCGTGCGCCGACGATGATCAAAAGATCACTGGCGGCGACGGCCCGGTTGGCATAGGGCTTTCCGTTGTTGCCGAGCATGCCGAAATAGAGGGGATGGGCCTTGGGAAGGACGCCGATGCCCATCATCGTGGAGACCAGGGGAACCTGGTTTTTCTCACAGAAGCTCCGCACACAGTCCTCGCTGTTGCCCAAAATCACGCCGCCGCCGACGCACAGAAGCGGCTTTTTTGCTTTGCGGATCGCGGCGATGACCTTATTCATCTGCTGGTTGTTGCCCTTTGTGTTGGGCTTATAGCCGCGGATGTTGACCTCCTCCGGATAGGAAAACGGCTTTTTTAAATTCGCCATCTGGACATCGCAGGGGATATCAATGAGCACGGGACCCTTGCGGCCGGTGGAGGCGATATAAAAGGCCTCTTTCATAATCTGCGGAAGCTCGTCGGCATTTTTGATGAGATAGCTGTATTTGACAAAGGATTCGGTAGAGCCGCGCATGTCGGCTTCCTGGAAGACGTCGCGTCCGAGGAGGCTGCTGTCTACCTGGCCCGTGATCGCGACGAGGGGGATGCTGTCTGCATAGGCCGTGGCAAGGGCCGTGATCAGATTCGTCGCACCGGGGCCGGACGAGGTGACGCAGACCGCGGGCTTTCTGGAAACTCTGGCATAGCCGTTGGCGGCGTGGCCGGCTGCCTGCTCCTGGCGGACCAGGATATGTTCAATGGAATCGGAATGATAGACGGCCTCGTAAAAGGGCGCGATAGCAACTCCCGGATAGCCGAAAATCCGGGTAATCCCCTCTGCCTCGAGGCATTTGACCATGGCTTCTGCACCGTTCATTCGTGTTCCTCCTGTTTCATTTGAAATGGGTATTAAAAATGGATACCGATACCGTAGCATAAGATAGGAAAGTTGTCAAGTTACGTTGCCAAGCGTGCAGGCTGAACGGTTACGGCAGAGAATACATAATTGTGATGATGTCGAAATTCCTCTAATATTGTAAGAAATGAACGGTTATGGGTTGGCATTTTGCCAAACAGAAACACAGATTCATTTACAAAAGAAGAAATGGAGGAAGAAATGGAGAATAAGATCTATGGGTATATCCGTGTATCGACAAGGGAGCAGAGAGATGACAGACAGCGGGCGGCGATGAAGGAGTTTGGCGTGCCGGCAGACTGTGTGTTTATGGACAAGCAGTCTGGCAAGGACTTCGAACGGCCCGGCTATAGGCGGCTCATGCGAAAGATCAGGCCGTCCGATACGCTGGTGATCAAAAGCATCGACCGGCTGGGCCGGAATTATGATGAGATCCTGGCACAGTGGCGGATCATCACCAAGGAAAAACAGGCGGCTGTCGTTGTACTGGATATGCCGCTTTTGGATACGAGAGAGGGGAGAGATCTGACAGGAACGCTGATTGCGGATATTGTTCTGCAGCTTCTCTCCTATGTCGCACAGACGGAAAGAGAGTTTATCAGGCAGAGACAGGCGGAGGGGATCGCGGCAGCCAAAGAGCGTGGAGTGCGCTTCGGGCGGGAGGCGATGGTGCGGCCGGAGCTTTATGAGAGACTGTGCGAGGAATGGGAAGGCGGACGGGTATCGGCAAGGAGGGCGGCAGAAATACTGGGGATCACACATCGGACATTTCTCAAGTGGGTGAGGAAGGAACCGTGGTAAACAGGTTCTCATACCATAATAAAGTCGTCCGAAAAACCCGGGCGGCTTTATTGTAGCATGGCCAAAGCCTGCCGGGGAGATGAATTTCTCAGGTTTTTGGTCGCAGATCCAAAAACGGAGTGCCGGCCAATGAAGCGGCCAGCATGGACAGAAGCTGCGCGCTGCGGGGCCTTTGCTTGAGTGACCGGCAGGCAAGTTCTTCCAACAGAGGCCGGTTTTCTCTCCAGATGATACTGTTTACCGTCCGGATGCTGCGTTCCATCGCTCTCCAGTTTGTGCCATACTGCTTTGCCACTTCCGGATACAGCCACTTTGTTACCAGCAACAGACACTCCGGCTGTTTTGTACACAGTATAACTGCATAAGCCATATAGAAAAAGCCTGTGTAATTGGTGGTGACGCCGAGGCGGTACAGCAGACTATAAATTTCGAAGTATGTTCCATCTATATCCGCCTTATTCCTGCCCTCTCTCTGGCCTTGTAAACCAACTCCATCAGTTCCTCCTCGGACATGGCAAGAGAATTGAGCTTTACCAAGGACAATCCAAAGGCTCTCGAAATACACAGCAGCTTGCTGGTTGTCATATTGGTGCGATGTTTTTCCCAATTTTGACTAAGTCCGTCACGAAAATCCCTCCTTCGCATTTAGCGTAAGAAAGATTTTCCTTTCCGTCCACCCATTATATTTGCGTTTAAAAAATTTCTTGCTTTTTGGATAAAAAAGTACAGTTTGGTATCCGCCCCGGGTATTGCAATAAAAGATGGATTATGCTATGATAATTGTGCAGTTTGGCACTCTTTCCGGCATAAAAATTTCATCTTTGTCGGCGGATACCAAACTGTACTTCAGTATCCGTTCAGGCTTTTTGGAGGTACAGATGGAAAGGCGCTACAATTTCCGGATCTATCCGAATCCCGCGCAGGAGACGCAGATACAGAAAAATTTTGGCTGCGTCCGTTTTGTCTATAATTATTACCTGGCAAAGCGCAGGGAGGCGTACGAGAGCGGCAGGGGGATTATCGGCTATAACGAGATGTGCCGGGATATGACAAAGCTTAAGCGGACGGCAGGCTATGAGTGGCTGAAGGAAGCGGATCACAATTCCCTTCAGCGGGCGCTTAAGCAATTGGACCTGGCTTTTCAAAGCTTTTTTCGGAATGTGAAGAAGAAGGGAACGGCTCCGGGGTTTCCTGCGTTTAAGTCAAAAAAAAGCCCACGCCAGTCGTATACGAGCCCGGCGAGTACACCGAGGCCATATATGGACAGGCGGACAGGAGAACTGCGGGAGCGAAAGTCAAGCGTGGAATTGCGTGAAAATGCCGTTAAGCTTCCGAAACTTGGCATGGTAAAATGCCGTGTATCCAAACAGGCAGAGGGGCGCATTCTCTCCGCAACGGTTTCAAGGACGGCTGCGGGGAGATATTTTGTTTCTCTGCTCTTTACGGACTGGGAGTCTGTGGCTTTTCACCAAGCAGGCAGGGCAGTGGGAATCCGGCTTGGTATAAAAAAACTTGTCACTTTGTCGAACGGGACTGAAATCGAGAATCCCTGTTACAGAAAGAGGTCTAAAGAAAAGCTGATTCGTCTGCAAAGGGGCCTGTCGCGAAAGACAAGCGGCAGCCGGAATTACGAAAAGGCCAGGCAAAGGCTGGCACGGGCGTACGAGCATATTCGCAATCAGAAGACGGATATGCTGCACAAGCTGACGACGCAGCTCGTGCGGGAATATGACATGCTTTGTATACGGGATGAGCCGATTAAAAGAATGTCGAAGGACCGTCGGTTTGCGGAGCCGCTTTTTGACGCGGGCTGGGGGGAGCTTGTGAGCGGGCTGTCGTATAAATGTGGATGGTACGGAAAAACGCTCGTAAAAATTGACCCGCTCTATCCGAGTACGAGGCGCTGCAGCGTATGCGGCTATGAATATAGGCGGCTGTCGAGACAAAAAGCCATCATGGAATGGATCTGTCCGGGCTGTCATGCGAGACATAAACGTGCAGTCAACGCGGCGGTCAATCTGTTAAAGGAAGGGACGCGGCTGATTGGGGCAGGCCGGGAGGCATCCTGATAGAAAACACATGTTGAAAACAGTACGGCCGGGCAGGCCGGAATATAAAACGCCTGTGGAGAGCGGGGAAAAGACAACAAAGAGCGCTCGGGGAAGCAGGAATCCCGGCTTATGACGGGAGTGCCAAAATCCATATGATAATCAATAAGGCCCCAAAAGCATTTCGGGCTGAAAGGCGGACCACAGTGGAGCGATACAGGAAAAAGGATTTACTGCAGAAGGTGGCAGCGCTGACAGAGGCGAATGAAAAAATCGCCGGAAGAAAGACAGAGCCCGAGTTGGCGGGAGCGATCGGAGAGTTGATACAATGCCAGGAGACTGCTATACAGATAGGGACATACCTGGAGGCGGCGGCCGGGGGATATCCCTTTCTGGTAGGGCTTCTTGAAGACTATTGTGAGACTATTTACCAGATGAGTATCAGTCTTGAAGATGCAAATCGCCGCAGAAAGCTTTTCAAGAAGATCAGGAGGCTGCTTGTACAGGTGCAAAGCGGCATCGAATCCGACCTGCCGGCCGACAGGAGGGAGGTTGTATTCCTTCCATATAAAGCGAGTATGTGGGACTCGCTGGAAAGCGCGTGGAAAACGCTTGATGCGGATGCGAATACGGATGCCTATGTCATCCCGATTCCCTATTATGACAAAAAGCCGGATGGCAGCTTCGGAGAGGAGCATTATGAGGGAGAAATGTATCCCGCCTATGTTCCGATTACAAGGTATGATGCATACAAGTTTGAGGAACGCAGGCCGGATATGATTTTTATACATAATCCGTATGATAATAACAACTTTGTCACAAGTGTGCATCCGTTTTTCTATTCGGAGAATCTGAAACGATATACGGATGAGCTGATATACATCCCCTATTTTATTTTAGATGAGCTAGACCCGGAGGATGAAAAGACAGTGGCGGCGATGGAGCATTTCTGCATGGTCCCGGGAGTGTTGAATGCGGATAAGGTCATCGTACAGTCAGAGAATATAAAACGATTTTATCTGAAGGCGCTCCTTGGCAATCCGGAAAGCCAAAGCGCGAAGGTCAGAAAGTATTGGGAAAATAAGATTCTGGGACTTGGCTCTCCGAAGATTGACAAGGTGCTGCATACCAGAAAAGAGGATCTGGAAATCCCCGGCGAATGGCTGAAGATTATAGAAAAACCGGATGGAACCTGGAAAAAAATTGTTTTCTATAATACAAGCGTTGGGGCGCTTTTGCAGCATAAGGAGCAGATGATCGGTAAAATAAGGAATGTTTTACAGATCTTCAAGAGCATGCAAAAAGACGTAGCTCTGCTGTGGAGACCGCATCCTTTGACAAAGAGCACGCTTAAGTCCATGTATCCGGCCCTGCTGGAGCAATACGAAGGAATTGTAAAGGCATATAGAAAGGAAAACTGGGGCATCTATGACGACACGGCGGACATGGACAGGGCCGTGGTGTTAAGCGACGCCTATTACGGAGATAACAGCAGCATCCTGCATCTGTATAAATTAAGGAAAAACCCTGTTTTTTTACAGAATCCGGATATCAGGGAGATGCTTGCGCATTGTGGAGACGATATGGCGGATATCTGCCTTCATTTTGAAAACCTGTATGACGACGGAGAGTGCTTTTGGTTTACGGAGGACAGGTTTAACGCGCTTTTTAAGATGGACAAGGAGATTTGGGAAGCGGAATATGTCGGCCGTTTTCCCAATGAAGCCGATACAGGAATCCGCCTTTATGCGGAGATTGTAGGGTATGAGGATAAGCTGTATTTTACCCCGCTCTATGCGCAGGAGATCGGCGTGTATGACAAGGCGAACAGAACATTCTCTAAGATTTCATTTGCGGAATTGGAGATCGGGTTTGTAGAGGGCTCCGGAAGGGCGGCAAATTTCTATTCGGCGCATTTGATCGGAACCTGCATATATTTCATGCCGCATGAAAGAACCGCCGTGCTGAAATATGATTTGGAAAAGGATACGGTACAGGCAATACATAGCTGGGGAAGAAAGATCACAGAAAACTATCCGTTATCTGCCCCCAGGCTGGCGTTTCAAAGCGTTTATGCAAACGGATGGATTTATGCCCCGATAGCAGGCGGCAATCTGGTAGCGGCCTTTGACGTCGAGAAGGAGACGACGGAAATTGTGGAAACAGGCGATGAGGAAAATACGTATTTTGACGCCTGCTTATGGAAGAACCGCTTGTTTCTTGTACCGTTACAGGGGCAGGAAATAGTCGGCCTGCGGCTTTTGGATATGCAGGCAGAGAAGGTCTTTCTGGAGAAATCCAATCCGTACCAGTTCTTTTCGGTGGAGAAATGCGGGGAAAAACTGTATGCGTTCCCCTATCAACAGAAAGATATATTGGAAATTACCGTGAATGAGGAAGGCGATATAGTTTGTGCCCCCTGTAAAATTTTAAACGATACCGAACAGACGGCTTACAGACACCCGACAGACAGCCGATACCTGAGTACGGCGGTATATTCCGATCAGTTGTTTGCATATGACAGCTTTGAAAAAAAGCTGATACGCTATACGCCGGCAACCGAGGAGTTGAAAAAAGAACCGGTTCGAATCCGTATTGATTCCCCGCACGGAAGGTGCGTGAGGGCTCTTTTAAGAAAGGCTTATTTCAAGGCCTTTGAGGAGGCCCCGATCGTATGGGAGGCCGGATGGAGGACGCTTGGCAGCTTTTTAAAGCTCATGATTTAAGAAAGGAACAGATTACAAGATATATGGCAACGATAGAGCAGTTAGAAAAAGAGATTAAAACGCCACTTCCTGCCGTGCCTGCGGGAGAAGAAGCCAGTACATATTATGTGGAGATTTTGTCAGAATGCAATCTGAAGTGCGTCATGTGCGGTTTTGGGAGCCGTGAGATATTTGAGAGAAAACGTGGAAAAATGGACATGGAGCTCTTTGGAAGGATCGTGGATGAGATCGCCAAAAGAAGTCCGCATGCGACGGTCGCTCCCTACCATCATTGTGAGCCGTTGCTGCATCCGGAGCTTTCAAAGATGGTTCAAAGAATAAAATCGCATAATCTGATGTGCGAGGTATCCACAAACCTGAACGTTGGGAAGGGATTAAAAGAGCTCCTGGAGGCAGGGGTAGACGCATTGGATATTTCGGTCTCTGGATTTTATCAGTAAACCTACGAAAAGAATCATGTCGGCGGGGACATCGAAGAAGTAAAACGGAACCTGAAACACCTGCATGATTTAGTGCGGCAGATGAAAGCAGGCCCGCGGGTCAGCGTTTTTTATCATATGTATACGGACAATCTGGGAGAAGACTTTGAGCGGATGAAGGAATATGTGGAAAGTCTCGGATTTTCTTTCAGTCCGAACTGGTCGCGTTCTATCTGTATGGAAATGTCGCTGAAATATTTAAGAGAAAACGGATATTCCAGGTATCATGGAGAGACCATAAAATGGTTTGACGATATGCCGCCCCTGACAGACGCATATAAAAACGGAATCAAGCGTATGATCTACCTTCCACAAGACTATCTGGAGGGGAAATGGGGGGAGTTTTGGCTTGATGAATGTCCGATGAATGGCAGAATCATTAATATTAGATGGAACGGCAGGCTTTCTTTATGCAGCTGGACATTTGACGACCGGTCATCTGTATCGGAATATCTGACAACGCCGATCGAACAGCTATGGGAGGCAAGGCGTAGTTCCCCGATCTGTAAGGAATGTTTGGCAAATAACTGTGCGTCCTATATGAACTATTTCGACATGGATGGCATAGACCAAGCTGCAAGAAACAGACTTTCGCCAGACCTGGCATCGAACAGAAAATTTTTTGGGGATAACGAGACGGCAGCGCCGTAGGGATATGAGGGACAAAAAAGCCTATTAAGAGAGGAAACGGAATGAAAGCAGTGCTATATGGGGCGGGACGAAGACTGGAAGACTTCTTCGGCCAGTGCCTGTATTTGAAATACTTGGATATTTTGTTTATTGCGGACAAGGACCGCAGCAAGTGGGGAAAGAATTATTTTGGATATGAGGTCTGTCCGCCAGATCGGCTAAAGGAACGTGAATGGGAAAAGGTACTTGTCATTCCGGATGCGTTTCCGGATATCTACAAACAATTACGTAGAGAGTATGGGTTTGAGGAAACAGATATGATGAGGCCGGAAGAACTGATCGTACCGGAAACCTGTAATCTGGGAAGCATAGAATTAGCCTGCAAACAGGATGATGCATACGATATAAGGGACATCGTACCCTCAAAGGTCATTGCACATAACAGACTGGAACAGTTTTTCTTTTTTGAAAAGCACAGAATTATTTGGAAATGGTGGCATTACTTTGAGATCTATCACAGACATTTTGAAAAGTATACGGGTAAAAGTGTACGCGTGCTGGAAATAGGCGTTTATAAGGGAGGTTCTTTGCAGATGTGGAAGGACTATTTTGGAAGCGGTGCAAGGATTGTTGGAATTGATATCGACCCCGCATGTAAGGGCTATGAGGAGGAACATATAAATGTCTGCATCGGTTCCCAGGAAGATGAAGCGTTTTTAAAGAAAGTGTCGGATCTGTACGGGCCGTTTGACATCATAATTGATGATGGGGGCCATCAGGTCAGGCACCAGATCAAAAGCTTTGAGGTCTTGTTCCCTCTGCTGGAATTTGGCGGGGTCTATCTGGTTGAAGATATACACTCATCCTACTGGCCTGATTTTGGAGGGATGCCATATAAGCCGGGCAGCTATATAGAATACAGTAAAAATTTTATTGACTGCCTGCATTTGCAGCATATGGGCCAGGAGTTTCATTCCGTAATGCCAGAGTATGCGGGGGATATAGGTGCCTGTCATTATTATGACAGTGTCCTTGTAGTGGATAAAAAATTCCGGGGTCGTTCTCTGACGACTATGAGCGGAGAAAATGTTGGATGAATCAGGTTATGGATACAAATCATACAATAAAATTTTCTGTTCTGATTCCGACAAGGGATAGGCTGGAGCTGTTGAAGACCGCTGTAGCCAGCGTACGGAATCAGACGTATGAGAACTGGGAATTGGTGATCGTGGATAACTGCAGCGAGGAGAATGTGGGCGGCTATGTGACCTCTTTTGCCGACAGCCGGATCGTTTTTTACAGGCAGCCCGAGACGGTAAGCGTTACAAAAAACTGGAATACGGCGAATGACCTGGCGTCGGGGGATTACAGGATCATGCTTGGAGACGACGACGCGTTATTGCCCGAGGCGCTGGAAATTCTTGCGAGACGGATCGCGCATGGGTATCCGGAGATTATTGGCTTCCTGGCATACGAGTATCTGCAGCCCAACGTCGATCCCAAAAACAGAGAAGGAAACGTTGCGTTAAGCAGCCCGCTTCCTCTGGATGACGATACAGAGGAAATGCAGCTATCTATGAGCTGGAGAAGGGGGCTTATCGAAAGATGCTTTTCCTTTGAGCAGGCGATCGGGTACAATATGCAGTTTTACTGCTACAGCAGCAAGCTGGTGCGGCGCCTGGAACGCTATGGCGCTTTCTACGAGCCGCCCTATCCGGATTACTATACGACGGGTATGGCCATGCTTTTGGCGGAAACGTTTCTATACATTCCCGAGGTGATTACCGTGATCGGAATCACGCCGAAATCCTATGGCTGCTATTACAGGAACAACATAGAAAAAGAAGGGATGAAGTTCCACAAGGAGGAAAATTTTCGGTCGCTTGCGCCGCTGTCCGTGAGAGAAAAGCTGTGCAGTGTGGATGAAATGGACACGGCAGCGTTTGCGACCTTTGCGCTGGCGGCCCAAAGGCTGAAAATGCCATGTCTGAGCCTGATGGGATACTATAGGGCGGTTCTTAAAAGAGAGGCCGTGTATCGGGGAATAAAGGAGCTTCATGCCTTGGTGGAGCGGGAAATGGCGGCGCATGTAACGGAAGCGGAAAAGAATGCGTTGTATGAATACACTGAGGAGCTGAAACAACCAGGCGGAAACTCCCCGGCAGCAATCGGGGAAAAGCCGGTCAGTTTTGCCTCTTTAACCGATTTGTTAAAAAACGTGGAGCTGGTGGAGCGCATACTGTGGGAACGCAGGGACAGGCAGTATGCGGATATTGCCGAGTGGCTTGAAACGGAGGGACTTGACACAATAACCGATTATTTTGCGGGGAGAAGTATACGGATCTGGGGGGCATACCCGAGGGGGATCTATCTAAAACAAAAGCTGAGAAAGGCCGGCTTCCGGGTAAACGGGTTTATAGACCGAAAGGCGCAGGAGGACGGTTTTACAGAAAAAACCTTTGCAGAAAAGACGGTTCTGTCTCCGGAGACGGCTCTTAGCAGGAAAAGAGAGGAGTACATTGTGCTTCCACTCCTTTGCATGCATAAGGAGATCCTTGAGCGGCTGGAGCAATATGGGTACGAGGCGAAACGGGATTTTTTGTATATGGGGCTTTGACGGGAAGCGAAAGGGGAAAATAAATGAAACGACTCTGTATTTTACAGGTATGTCCGCTGGAGAGAGAACTGAAACAGTATGTTTATTACCTGGCTGAAAAATTACAGGAAATTTCTGATTCCATGGTGATTGTGGCAAACGGGGGTGTAAAGGACTGCGACAGGCGGAGTTTAAGGAAAATGCATCTGAACGTGTATGAGCGTCCGGATGCCGGCTTTGACTGTGGGGCGTTTAAAGACACGCTGGAGAATTATTTGACATGGAAGCGTGTGCATGAATATGACGAGCTGATTCTGGTGAACGATTCGTGCTATGGGCCGATTTTTCCTCTTGATGAAATGTTTCATGAAATGGATACGGAGCGGGCTGATTTGGACTTTTGGACGGTTACGGAGCAGCCGGCCTTCGGGAAAATGCCCTCTTGTGAGGAAAGTATCCCTTATCATGTGCAGCCGTATTTCGCGGTTATCCGGAAAAGGCTGTTGCATAGCCCAGATTTTTCGGATTTCTGGCGAAGCTTAACGGTGCCGAAAAAATATTGGGAAGCAATTGAGAACTATGAGCTGAAATTTGCCGCATTTTTTGCGGGACGAGGTTACAGAGGCGGAGCTTATGTGGACTATACCCGGTTTTATAAAAGCGATGAAGAAAAGTCTTCCTATATCCTGTTTGACATATGCCGCTTGCTTAGAGAGGAAAGATGTCCGTTCCTCAAAAGAAGATCATTTAAGCATTCGCAGGCAGATATATTGAAGATGAATGCAGGTGAAACTGCGAGGAGAGCGCTGGATTATGTGTGGACGTATACGGCGTATCCGGTTGAGTTGATTTGGGAAGATCTGGTACAAGAGCTTTCGCCAAAGACATTGCATTTAACACTACATCTGGATTATATTGTTGGTTCACGCCATCAGCCTGTCATGGGCGAAACGCCTTCGAGGCTGAAAGTATTTGTCTATGTCCGGGATATGGACTTTGCGCAGGCATGTCAAAAACGGCTGAACGTCCTGCCGTCCGGCACAGAGGTATATATATATTCAGAAAGGGAGAAAATCAAGAAGTTTTTTGACGATAATACGGATACGGGCAGATGGAAGATAATAGATTCAAGGAAAGGAGAATGGGCAGAGAAGCTGCGTTTGGAAGAATCTGATTATGTATGTTTCATCATTGATGATACGGACGCAATCATATTTCCTTACTATGGAGCCAAGCTTTCGTATATAGAGAGCATATGGGATCATATGTGGTTTGATTCTGCCTATGCGGAAAATGTCGTTTCTGTTTTTGAAAGGGAAAAGAGATTAGGGCTTTTGACGCCACCGGAGCCTTATTTCTCTGCCTTTTTCACCAGAAGCTTTGGGGCCAAATCTTCGGATGAGATATTTACATCAAATCATACATTCTGGCTTCGTACGGCGGCGATAAAGGATTTTTTGTCAGACCCTTTCAAGGGAGATCGGCCGTTTCTGGGAACCGTTTTGCCGGAAGTGGTGAGGAAGGCAGGGTTTTACAGTGGGATTTTGATGGAAGAACACTGGGTGCCCGTGTTTACAACGAATTATTACTATATGCTGGAGAGGCTTACAAAAAATGTTGTGAACGACATCTCATGCACTGGTGAAGGCGCAGAGTTCTTTTATGCTAATCCTGAAATTTTCCATTTCTGTCATAAGTATAAAAAGATCTATATTTATGGGGCTGGAATGTTCGGACATCACTGTCTAAATTATCTGAGCCAAAACGAGATCGAGTTCAAAGGGTTTGTTGTATCAGACGGGCAGAAAGAAAAAAATTACGACGCATGGCCGATTTACGAACTGAGTGAAATTGAGCTTGGTCCGGATGAGGGAATCATAGTCGGCGTCGGGAAGGAACATGTAAGAGTTATCGAAAACGAATTAAAGAGAAGGAAGATCAGTCGGTTTGTCAGATATATGGACTGAGGCGTGCGGATTGAGAAAAAGGCACAAAAATATAAAGAAGGCATGTATGGTTACCAAGGAGAGTGGAGCATGAAGCGGATAGCAGTATTCGTTATATATGATAATGACGGTATTTTATATGAATATCGTCTACATGTTTTGAAAGAATTAAGGACAGTAGCAGATCAGGTAATTGTGATATGCAGTTGTCCTATGGATCCGACTAGCAGTACAATCCTGCGTCAAATGGCAGATGAAGTTTTTTTCAGAATGAACAGAGGTTATGATACGTTCGCTTATAAATATGCCCTGGAGGAAGCAATAGGCTGGGTAAAGCTACAGGACTATGATGAGTTACTGTTGGTGGATGATTCGTTTTACGGCCCGTTTTGGCCAATGAAGGACATTATAGGGAATATGGAGGGAGTAAATGCTGACTTTTGGGGGATTACAGCACAGCCTCCCATGATAAATACATTGGGGAGCGCCTGGATTGACAACGAAATTCCTTATCATATTCAGACTTATTTTATAGCGGTCAGGGCAGGGCTTTTACACGCGCCTATTTTCCGGCAATTTTGGGATACCTTGAAAATGATAAATGGATTTGCAGATGCTGTGACGGAATTTGAACTGCGATTTACGGAGTTTTTTCAGAAAGCCGGTTTCCAGGCCGCCACTTATGTTGATTGCACCTGTATGGAACAGGAGGAAACGCAAAACAGAATTCCATATATTATATATGAGCCATATGAGATGATAAAAAAGTATCATTGCCCCATCATAAAAAGAAAGTGTTTTACGATACATTATCAGGATATTTTGCAGTATTCAATTGGACAGGATGCAGCCCGGGCACTGAGATTCCTTTCCGATCATACAAATTATGACACAAAAATGATATGGAACCATCTCATTCGGACTGTCGAACCGGGAAATCTATGGCAGGCGTTGCAGCTTAGTTTTGTTTTGCCGTCAGAATGTACTTCGGAAAGGGACAGAAGCGAGACCTGTAAGGCAGCTGTGATTGCACATATTAACTATCCGGAACTATTGGAAGAATGTTTTTCTTATCTATGTCGGGTTCCTGCAAAGATTGATTTATACATAACAACAAAATCCTTAGAGATCAAAGAAAAGCTGGAAGAAAAATTTTATTCGCAGAGCCGTTTAAACGCCGAGGTACGCATGATCGGAGATCGCGGCAGAGAAATCAGAGGAATGCTGATCGAGTGTGCGGATGTGTTTCGCAGATATGAGTATGTAGGCTATGTGCACGATAAACGGACAGTCAGAAATGAAAGGGACGTAAAAATCGGAGAAATATACCGTTCTTTACTGTGGGAAAATACACTAAAAAGCGGCGCATACATCAACAATGTACTGGCATTGTTTGAGAAAAATGAACATATTGGTCTTTTGGCGCCCCCGGAACCATATCATTGGAAATATTTTAGAAATTTAGGTCAGGAATGGACACAAAATTACAGTATAACACGTGAATTGGCAGATCGTTTGAAGCTGCAATGCATTTTGAAAGGAAATTGCCCGCCGTTTATCCTGGGAACGACATTCTGGTGTCGCAGTAAAGCGCTGACGCCCTTGATTGAGTTTGGCTTTTCAGAGGATGATTTTGAGGGAGAACCGATGGCATTGGATGGGACGATTAATCATGCTATAGAAAGAATTTTTCAATATGTGGCTCAGAGCCAGGGGTATGCTTCCGGGATCATGATGAATGATATGTTTGCCTCCGATTATTTTGAAGATTATCGCAGCATGTTGGCTGGAGTCCTTTCAGAATACAGAGGAACGGGAAAGTATTGCACGTTTAAGGATTGCATAAAATTTGCCAATATAGAGGCATTGATGGAATTCTGTGGCAAATATGAGAAGCTGTATATATATGGAATGGGGCATTATGCCTCTGTCATGACGGATGTGCTGAAGGAGTGTAAAGTTAAATGGCACGGCTATATTGTGTCGGAAGGGCACAGGACGAGGGAAAGCTGGGAGGACAGACCTGTCTATACGCTGTCTGAAATGGAACATGAGCGTGAGGAGGCAGGGATCATTCTGGGACTTGATAAGAGCCACCAAATGGAGGTTCTTCCGGTATTGAAAGAGAAAAAGTTTAAAAATATTTACAAGATGTAAGCAGGGGAAGGGAAAATGAGAGCAATTGAAGATAACAGTGGAATTTCAGAATATGTATTGTCTGATTCGATTCATATGTCGCCGGCAGAATGTTTGATAGAGGACGCGGTGTTAATCGCATATTTAGACTATGAAAGGCTGTTTGATGAATGTATTTCATGCTTATGTGAAGTCCCGACAGAAATCGATATTCATATAATTACGACGTCAGCAGAAAAAAGGAGACAAATAGAAGAAATATGTTTGAAAAAGAGGGCGGCATACAAAGAAATTCAGATAGTTAAAACCGTAGAATGGAGACCTGATACGTTATTTACTACATGCGCGGAAATCTGGAAAAAGTATTCGTATTTTTGCCTTATACAGGACAGAGTTATGTCAGAGAATGTATATCCTAAGAAAATTGAGGAAACCTGCATTTTTTTGACGTGGGAAAATTTGTTAAAAAATGAAATCTATATACGAAATCTATGGTACTTTTTAAAGACACATGAAAGGCTGGGAATGCTTATACCGCCTGCGCCCTATCATGCGGATCATTTTATCAATTATGGAAAAAACACCGAGGCATATCGTTGCCAGTCAGTCTCCGAGAGCGCATTCTGGTGCAGAACCGCGGCGTTGTTTACACTCGAAAGAAGACGGCCTGCAGAACGCGAATGCTATGAAATGGCGATTGTAATGAGTGATAGTTTTGCGTCCATTCAGGCATCTAATTATCAGCTTTTATTGAATAATCTGGTGAAAAAGAAGACAGAAACTATTTGTTTTGAGACATATGAGGATTTGGTTTTCCATGAGAATTACTTGAATTGCGGTAAAATTATGAAGTTTTTCGAAAGCTGCGAGCAGAAATATGTATATGGTATAGGACCTATCTCAAGTCAGGCAAGCGCATATTTGCAGAGTCAGGAAATCCCCTATGACGGCTACATCGTCACCGACGGTTGTGACCATCCGGAAAGCTTTTGTGGTAAACCTGTCTTAAAGCTGTCATCCGTACCCCCGAAAGAGGGAACCGGGATCGTCATCGCCGTAAACATGAAAAATACCACCGAAATCGTTTCGGCCTTAAAGGAACGTGGGTTCCGTCATTTATATTTCAATCAAACAGACGAGAGGATACACGCTTGAGAAACAATCTGGCACTCTATGCCACCTATGATAAAAACGGAAAAATCGACGACTACATCGTCTATTGCCTGCGGGAGTTAAAACAGGTGGCAAACGATATCGCGGTGGTAAGCAACGCGAGGCTTCCCAAGGAGGAAAGAGACAAGCTTTCCATGATCCGCTATCTGTATGAACGCGAGGATACGGGGTATGACGCGGGCGGATTTGCGTATGCACTTAAACGGCTTGGAGAGGAAGGCCGGCTGGAACAGTATGATGCGGTCCTGTTTATGAACGACTCCGTATTCGGGCCGTTTTATCCGTTCGAGGAGATGTTTGCGGCGATGGACAGGAGAGCGGAACTGGACTTTTGGGGAATCACAAAAAGAGGAGTCTCGGATTTTGACGGAGGCGACGCCGTTTATCCGGAACACATCCAGCTCTATTTTTATGTGGTGCGAAAGAGGATGCTGCAAAGCGCCGATTTTGCGGCCTATTGGAAGACAATTCCCCAAAAGCTGACGGACTTCAGGAGCGCGATCTTAAAATATGAATTTTTATTCACAAAGTATTTTGCAGACCGCGGCTTTCGATGGGGAGTCTACTGCGAACCGGACGGATACGCGACGGAGAATCCTCATGTGAACATGAGCCCGTACCATTACTGCAGCTATGCGCTCATAAAAGACGCGAGATGTCCCCTGCTGAAAAGAAGGCTTTTTACGGGAGATTTTGTGGAAGGGAGATACAGCGACCGGTCCGATTTGAGGAAAGCCGCATCGTATCTGGCGGATCATACGGACTATGACACGGATCTGATCTGGTCGCACATCCTGCGGCTGTATCCGCTTGGGGCCGTGATGGAAAGTATGCAGATGTATGAGGTGCTAGGCGCAGAGTCTGCGGCTCCCCGGCCGCGGTTCCGGCGTCTTCCGATTCGGGCAGTCGACCGGTTTGGGAACGTATTGCAGAAAACAGGCATTTCAGCCGGCGGCCCGTCGTCTGCCGAATACATATTTTTTGCGGCAATCGAGGAAAATGCAGAAATCCCACGCGCGCTGTTGGACGCAGAGAAAAACTGTGTCCTCGAAAATTTAGTCAATCACGAAGCCTATGTTTTAAAGGTGCTGGAGCTGTTTGAGGAAGATCCTAGGCTGGGGCTTGTAATCCCGCCTGTCAGCCTGTTCGGGAAGCTTGGCGGCACGCTCGAAAAAAGATGGAAAAGGAAAGAGATCGCAGAAGGGCTCCGGGATGCGTATCATCTGACCGTTCCGTTTGGCGCCTGCGCGCCTGTGCATGACTTTCATGCATTCTGGTGCAGAAGCAGCCTGTTGGATGAGACGATTCTGGAGGCTTTAATGGCAGATCGAACGGGGACGGTCATGCAGATGCTGCCCTTATTGGTTCAGCAGAAGGGCTATTATACAAAGATCCTGGTGAGCAGGGAGTATGCGGCGGGCCTGTTGGCCAATATGGGGCACATGCTGCATGAGCTGTTTCAGATGCAGGGGTATGAATGGACGGAAGATAAAGATATAGAAGGACTTCGGGATGAAGCTTACAGAAGGCGGATCGCCGGATTTGCTGAAAAGAAGGACAGGGTATATGTCTATGGAGCCGGCCAGCTTGCATGCAGGGTACTGCGGATCCTGGACGAGCTTGGAAAGCCGGCCGGAGTCGTCGTCAGCGATAGAAACGGAAATGCAGAAGCCATATATGGATACCCGGTCAGGGACATAGAGGAGACGGATCTGAAGGACTGCGGGATCATCCTAGCAGTCGGAGAGAAAAACAATAAGGCCGTCGAGGAAAGGCTTAAGAGCCTGGGAATCACGGAGTATCTGGCGCTGGTGTAAGGGAGGCGGATGATGATTTTTGAAAAATTAAAAATCGAGGGAGCGTTTTTGATCTGCCGTCAGCCCAATCAGGACGAACGAGGCTATTTTTCAAGACTCTACTGTGAAAGAGAGTTTCGCGAGGCCGGGCTTGAGATGGAAATACGGCAGATGAATCTGTGTGAAAACAGAGAAAAAGGGACGCTCAGAGGACTGCACTTTCAAAGAGGCGAATATGCGGAGGACAAGGTGGTTTCGTGTACGCGGGGCTGTATTTACGACGTGTGCGTGGATGTGAGGCCGGATTCACCGACGTATCAAAGCTATTGCGCCTGTGAGCTGTCGGAGGAGAACGGGAGGATGCTGTATCTCCCAAAGGGCTGCGCGCACGGCTATGTCACGCTGACAGAGGACTGCCAGCTTTTGTATCTGATGTCCCAGTTTTATGCCCCCGGACATGACGGAGGCTATCGGTATGACGATCCGGCCTTTCAGATCGACTGGCCGGTGAAGACCGGTCTGATTCTTTCAAAAAAGGATCGGGAGCTGCCCTTTATCGGCGGCTGAAGCAGGAAAGAAAATAAAAAAGGTGAGGAAGCAAACAGCATGAACAAAAAGCAGTGCCGGTTTTGCGGCAAAGAATTAAAACATACAATGGTTGACTTGGGGCTTTCGCCCATCTCCAACGAATATGTGACAAAGGAGCATGTGGATCTGGGGCAGTACTATTATCCCCTGCATGTGATGGTATGCGAGGAATGCCTGCTTGCACAGGCGATGGAATATAAAGCCCCGGAACAGATCTTTACGAATTATAAATATTTCAGCTCGTATTCCAAAAGCTGGCTGGAGCACTGTAAAAGGTATGTGGATATGATTACCGAAAGGCTTTCTTTGAACAAGGGGAGCCTGGTATATGAAATAGCCTGTAACGACGGATACCTGCTTCAGTATTTCAAGCCTTATGGGATACCCGTGTTTGGGATAGAGCCTGCCGAAAATGTTGCAAAGGAGGCGGAAAAAAAGGGGATCGACGTGGCAGTGGAATTCTGGGGCGAACGTACGGCGGCCGGGATTGCGGATGAACATGGAAAGGCGGACCTGATCATCGGGAATAACGTACTGGCCCATGTGCCGGATATCAACGGGTTTGTGGAGGGGCTTCGCATCGCCCTGAAGGAGACAGGGACCATCACGATGGAATTCCCGCATTTATTGAAGCTAATCGAGCTGAATCAGTTTGATACGATCTATCAGGAACATTTTTCCTACCTTTCCCTTTTGACCGTACGCCGGATCTTTCAGGCGCATGGGCTGAAGATCTACGACGTGGAGGAGCTGGCGACCCATGGGGGTTCGCTGCGGATTTATGCGGCGCATACAAAAAACGCCGCGTATGCGGTATCAGAGAATGTAAGCCGGGTGATACGGGACGAAAAAGAACATGGCTTTGAGCAGATGGAGACGTATGAGAATTTTGCGAAACAAGTGGAGGCGATCAAAAGGGACAGCTGTAAGCTCTTAATCAGGCTGAAGGAGGAGGGGAAAAAAATAGCCGCGTTCGGGGCGGCCGCCAAGGGAAATACCTTCCTGAATTACTGCGGTATAGGCAGAGAGTACATTGATTTTGTGGCGGATTCGAGTATCCCCAAGCAGGGCTTATATCTTCCGGGGACGAGGATTCCGATCGTCAGTCCGGACAGGATACGGGAGGAAAGGCCGGATTACATCGTTTTGCTTGCCTGGAATCTGCGGGATGAATTTTCGGAGCTGCTTTCGTATACGCGCGAATGGGGCTGTAAGCTGATCACATTTATTCCCCGGACGGAAGTGTTTTGATGAAAAAAGTAGTGCTGACAGGCGCCACAGGCTTTATCGGATATCATCTGCTGCGGGAACTGCGAAAAAAAGGGACGGAAGTCTGGGCTTTGTGCAGGAAAAGTAGCAGCGGGTATGACGCCGTAAAAAAAGCAGCAGGCGTGCATATCGTCGAATGCGGGCTGGAAGAAGTGCGGGACTTGCCAAAGCTCTGCCAGGAACGAAGGTTTGACGCGTTTTATCATCTGGCCTGGAGCGGCGCATCGGGGCCTCTCAGGGGAGAGTACGGCACGCAGGTAAAAAATGTCCTGTGGACCTGCGATTGTATAAAGGCGGCAAAGGAGCTGCAGTGCAAAAAAATAATCGTCACAGGGACAGTCTGTGAGAACCAGTGCGATGCGATTGCCGGCCTGGAAGAATTTGTGGGGGCCTCCTATTATTTATTCGCCAAGCGGTACGCACATGAGATGGCAGAGGAGATCAGTAAGGAGCTTGGCATTCCGCTGGTTTGGTGCCGGTTTTACCATCCGATCGGAGTATTCAATAAAAAGGAACAGATCATAGCGGATACCATATGGAAGCTGCTGCATCAGGAAACGCCGCGGTTCGGACCGGCAAAGGGACTGTTTGATGTGATCGACGTAAGGGACCTGGCATGTGCCCTGTATCGGATGGGAGAGACAGCGCTCAAAAACGACACGTATTTCATCGGGAGCGGCAGCCCCAGGACGCTGAAGGAATATCTGGAGACGACAAAGGATATGTTGGATCCCTTCGCAAATATGCAGTACGGGGCGGTAAAAACGGCGGAACTTCCGATGGAGCGGGCCTGGCTCGACCCTTGTGCGTTTCAGGCGGAAACGGGATTCGCGCCGTCGATCCCGTTTGCGGAGAGTGTTGAAACGATGCGGACATGGCTGGAGAATGAGACGAAATATGAGATTGAAAAATGGCTCTTTTGAGGAAATGGCAAGGCAGATCAAACAGGAGAAGCAAGAGATCGTTATTTTCGGGGCGGGCATGATCGGGACGGTTACGGCCCTGTCCCTGTTGAAAGAATATGGCCTGGAAGACAAGCTCTCTTTTTATGTGGACAACGACCCCCAAAAGGCCGGGGACGCCGGCAACGGATACGAGGTCCGGCCGGTGGAGCGATTAAAGGATGCGGCCGGGGATAAGCTTGTAATCCTTTTGGCCGTGAGCCGATTCTCGGACAGCCTTGCGCAGCTCGAGAATTTTAAAAACCTGGAATACACGGACTGCTTTCTGATTCCGATGATGTGCATCACCAATTTCAGGCCGTCAGAGGAAAACCTGATTCAAAAGGACAGCAAGACCCGCCGGATCCCGAAACGCATCCATTATATGTGGCTGGGAGGCAAGGAGCTTCCCGCGGCCCTTTCGCGGTGCATGGAGAGCTGGAAGAAGTACTGCCCGGACTATGAAATACTCTGCTGGAATGAGTCCAATTACGACATAAATAAGAATCTGTATATGAAAGAGGCATACGAGCGGGGGATGTACGGGTTTGTGCCGGATTATGCAAGGCTGGATATCCTGTATACATACGGCGGGATCTATCTTGACACGGATGTCGAGCTGGTCAGGGGATTGGATGACATGCTGTACCAGGAGGCGTTCTGCAGCGTTGAAAAATGGCAGAATCTCAACTTCGGAGGCGGGAGCGGCTCTGTAAAGGGCGGCCGCGCGGTCGGGGAGCTCTTGAAGGCGAGAGAAAATCTGGCTTTTATTGATGAGAGAGGGAATGTAAACAAAAATACATGTGGATATTACGATACGCTGGCGCTGCAGAAATTCGGCTATAAGGTCTGCGGCAGAGTGCAGAAAATCCTGGATATGAATGTCTATCCGTATGAAGTGTTTCATCCGTATGATTATATGTCGGGGAGGACAGTGCGGTCGGTCAATACCCACGGCATCCATCATTTTAACGGCGGATGGCTAGATGAGGAAATGAGGCAGGCCAACCAGAGGGCGGCGGAAGAATTTGAGGAAATCTGTCAAAAGGCAAAATGTGGCTCCTGTCACAGTAGTTACGGTTCACAGGTTCCCTGTGAACGTAACAGCATATGCCCATTTGAAATCGCCTGCGGCGATGGGGCATATGCTTTGGCTCCATAATGGTATTGGCTCATGACGAATCAGCGGAGTGATTCGTCATGAAGTGAACAGTAACTCAATGTGAAAAGAAACACTTGTGTAAATAGTCTTCATCCTGTACAATGGGATATAATTGTTACAGGTTAGCGGAAGGCTCAACCGTAACATATCATTTTGGAGGAGAGGATATGGAGATTGAGCTGAACGCGTCAATGATGTGCGCGGACTATGGCCATCTGGAGCGGGAGGTCCGCAACCTGGAGAAGGGCGGCATTGATTCCTTTCACATCGACATCATGGACGGCCGCTATGTTCCCAATTTTGCCATGTCGTTAAACGATATGCGCTACATCGCCCGTGTGGCGAATAGACCGCTGGATGTGCACCTGATGATCGAGCATCCCAATAATAACATCGGGCTGTTTTTGAGCAGCCTGCGAGAGGGAGACACGGTCTATATCCATCCGGAGGCCGAGTACCATCCGTCTACGACGCTGCAGAACATTATCAATGCGGGGATCACGCCGGGGATTGCGATTAATCCGGGGACTTCCGTGGAGACCGTGATGGAGATGCTGCGCATCGTAAAAAAGGTGCTGGTGATGTCCGTCAATCCCGGAAATGCCGGGCAGATGTATCTGCCATATGTGGGAAAGAAGATCATCAAGCTGCTTGCGATGAAAGAGGATATGGATTTTGAGATCTATTGGGATGGAGCCTGCAGTGCGGATAAGATTCTGGAATTTGCCCCCAAGGGCGTAAAGGGCTTTGTGCTGGGGACGACGCTGCTTTTCGGAAAAGAAAAATCCTATGAGGAAATTTTGCAGAACATACGGGAAATGAGGTTTTAGGCAGAATGAATGTGGCGGTCTTATTGGCAGGCGGGACGGGCACGAGGTTAGGGGCGGAGATTCCGAAGCAGTATATAGAGGCAGGAGGCCGGGCGGTGATCACGTTTCCGTTAGAATGCCTGTGCGGCCATGAGGAGATCGGCGCGGTGCAGATCGTGGCGGAGCCCGCCTGGTGGGAAAGGATCACAGAGTGGCTTTTGGAGTATGACCCCGGGAAAAAGTTCCGGGGCTTTTGTGCACCCGGAATGACAAGGCAGCTCTCGATTTTTCATGCGCTGGAGGAGATAAAGGGCTATGCGGCAGAGGAGGACTGTGTGCTGATCCATGACGCCGCGAGACCGTGTTTGTCTGCGGGGCAGGTGACAGAATGCCTAAAAGCGGTCAAAGGGCATGACGGCGTACTTCCGGTGCTTCCTATGAAAGACACGGTATATCGGAGCCTGGACGGGAAAACGGTTTCTTCCTTATTGGAGAGGAGAGAAGTATTCGCGGGCCAGGCACCGGAGGTGTTTCGGTTTGGGAAATACTATGAGGCAAACGCGAGGCTTTTGCCGGAACAGATTCTGGAAGTCAACGGCTCCACGGAGCCGGCAATCCTGGCAGGAATGGATATTTTGATGATACCGGGAGACGAGGAGAATTTTAAGATCACGACAAAGGCGGATCTGGAGTGGTTTTTACTCTCCAATGGTGATTTTTTGAAGGGGAGAGAGTGACACAAATTGCAGTATCCAACGAGAAGCTGAACTGCTGTTACGGGCAGAAGGGATTTTTGCCGGCAGGCCGGTGCGTGGACGGGAATTACTCCGGCAATCGCCGTGAGAAAAGACTACAGGAGCTGTGAGGATAGAAAATGAAGGTTGAACAAAAACTGCGGGAATTAGGGCTTGAACTGCCGGTAAGAATGGCAATCGGGGCAAAGAAACTGCCGGATAGGAGCGTGACAAAGATCATGACTGTCACCGAAGTATGGGATGAAGGGGAATAGAACTTATGGGGCGGAAAGATTTGACGATAGGCCCTGTGTTTTCAACCATGTGCCTGTTTGCACTGCCTATGATTTTAGGAAACCTGCTGCAGCAGGGCTACAATATCGTGGACACCTGGGTGGTAGGACACTGCATCGGCTCTGACGCGCTGGCAGCGGTGGGATCGGCCTTTGCGCTAATGACCTTTTTGACTTCTATACTCCTTGGGCTGTGTATGGGCAGCGGCGTTGTGTTCTCTATTTGCTTTGGCGGGCAGGAAGAAGAACGGCTGGAGCGGGGCATCTGTTCCGCTTTTCTGCTGGCGTGCGTCATCGCGGCTGTCCTCACAGGCGGTTCTTTGCTGTGTGTCGACGGAATCATACAGTGGATGAACATTCCGGAGGAAATTGTGGACATCACGAGGGCTTACCTTCTGCTGGTGTTTTGGGGCATCCCGGCGATTGCTCTCTATAATTTTTTCGGAGCCTATCTGAAAGCGTTAGGCAACTCCATTGTGCCTCTGGTGTTTTTAGGCGTTGCCACGGTGGTAAACATCGTGCTGGACATTGTCCTGGTTGCGATTTACCCCTTGGGGACTGCCGGAGCCGCGATTGCAACCGTTATCGCCCAATACATATCGGGCCTCGGCATCGGAATTTACACATTTGCAAAAGATGATAAAGTACGGCGGGCATTCCGGCGCTTCAAGGTCAAAAAGTCCAGCCTGGGAGAAATCGCCAGTTATTCACTTCTGACCTGTATGCAGCAGTCCGTCATGAACCTCGGTATTCTGATGGTGCAGGGCTTGGTGAACAGCTTCGGCACGGCGGTCATGGCGGCGTTTGCGGCAGGCGTGAAAATTGACGCGTTTGCCTATATGCCGGTGCAGGAGTACGGAAATGCGTTTTCCACGTTTATCGCACAGAATATGGGGGCAAAGCGAACCGACCGTGTCCGGCAGGGGGTCCGATATGGTGTTTTAACCTCCGCAGGCTATTGCGTATTGATTTCCCTGATCCTCTGGTTCCTGGCAAAACCGTTGATTTTTATTTTTATCGAACAGGAGGAAACGGTGATTGTCACGGAGGGAATCCGGTATCTGCATACAGTCGGGCCGTTCTACTGCGGAATCGGATGCCTGTTTTTACTCTACGGGCTTTACCGGGCCCTTGGAAAACCAGCGATTTCTGTGATACTGACGGTTATTTCCCTTGGCACACGGGTCACGTTGTCCTATATTCTTTCTGCCATGCCGGAAATCGGCGTGGCCGGAATCTGGTGGTCGATCCCGATTGGCTGGGGGCTGGCAGATCTCGTCGGGTTTTTATGCTACTTCAAGAACAAATCCTTTTTCTTGGCAGAAAGAGGCGAGCGAATTGAAAGCTGACATGCTGACAAACGGCATTGGATCCTAACTATGTCAATCCTTGGGCAGCCTCCTAATGGAATCCAACCATACAAATATCGCAGCTAACCAAATGATCTTGTTGTGACAGTTCGGACGTCGTCTGAACTGTTACATTTTGTTGTCTGAATTGCTGCGCAGCACTTGTGTAAACAGTCTCGATCCTGTACAATAGAGGAGGATTTGTCAAACGATATGCGTTATATTATATACACGACAAAAACCTGCGGGAAAGAGAAGGGAAGGATTTAAGATAAATGAAGGCATGGGTATTACACGAGGTTGGCGATATACGGCTTGAGACGGCAGAGAGGCCGCAGCCGCAGCCGGGAGAGGTACTGGTCGCTGTAAAGGCGGCGGGTGTCTGCGGTTCAGACATCCCGCGGATCTATCAGACAGGAGCCCATAAGGCCCCGCTCATTCCCGGGCATGAATTTTCGGGCGTTGTGGAGGAGCTTGGGAAAGGCGTATCGGAGGAATGGCTTGGGAAACGGGTCGGCGTCTTTCCTTTGATCCCGTGTAAAAACTGCGCGCCGTGTCAAAAAAAGCAGTATGAGCTCTGCAAACAGTATGATTATTTGGGCTCCCGCAGGGATGGGGGCTTTGCGGAGTATGCGGCGGTTCAGGCCTGGAACCTGCTCGAGCTGCCGGAGGGGGTATCCTATGAGGAAGCGGCGATGCTGGAGCCAATGGCGGTGGCGGTGCATGCGATGCGCAGAGCGGGTGCCCTGGAAGGTAAGAGTGTGGCAGTCTGCGGCCTGGGAACGATCGGGCTTCTGCTCCTGATGTTCCTTCTGGACGCGGGGCGGAGGGGGGAAGCGGCGGGCCCTGGCCGCCCTGAAGGAGAGAAGCGGATTTTCGCTGTCGGGAATAAGGAGCTGCAAAGGGAGACGGCCATGCGTCTGGGACTTTCGGAGGAAAATTTCTGTGACAGCCGGACAATGGACGCCAAAGACTGGCTGTTTGAAAGGACATGCGGGGCCGGCGCAGACGTATTTTTTGAGTGTGTGGGGAAAAACGAAACGATCAAACAGGCAATTCGTGGGACGGCAGCTTCGGGACGGGTGGTCCTGGTAGGAAATCCGAATTCGGATATGAGCCTGGAAAGAGATGTATACTGGAAAATTTTGCGGAATCAGCTCCTTGTGACCGGTACATGGAATTCGTCATTCAGACACAGCCCGGAGGATGACTGGCAATATGCGCTGAAGCGGATTGCAAACAAGCAGATCCGGCCTGCCGGGCTGATTACGCACAGCCTACGCATGGAGGAGCTGGAGCACGGGCTGCACATCATGCGGGACAAGACGGAGGCATATCTGAAGGTGATGGGACGGTTTTAGAGCGTGCTTGATAATTGTTTTCGGATGCTATTTAATGGAGGGACACGGAGATGTGCGGAATGACGAACAGACAATATGACGGAATCCTTCAGATGATTGAAATGATTTTTGCAGGGCTGCAAGGATATTGACGAAGCGAAGCAGAAGATTGCCGAATTGCGAAAAGGCGCAGGCGAGGGAAATAAACAATAAAAAAACATGTCCGGATGTCTGCCAAAAAGCAGGCGGCCGGACATATTTTTTATTCTCCCTTCTCAAGCTCCTGAAAAAAATCCACGGCTTTCGTGATTTTTTTCATCAGTGCGTCGAACATCTGCGGCGTCAGAGACTGAGCGCCGTCACAGAGGGCTTTTTCGGGATCGTTGTGAACCTCGATCATCAGGCCGTCGGCGCCGGCGGCGATGGCAGCCAGGGAGAGCGGCTCCACGAGGGAACGGATTCCGGCGGCGTGACTCGGGTCGATGACGACGGGGAGATGGGTTTTCTGCTTCAAAATCGGCACGGCAGAGATATCCAGGGTATTTCTTGTGGAGGTCTCAAAGGTGCGGATGCCGCGCTCGCAGAGAATGACATTTTCGTTCCCTCCGGCCATGATGTATTCGGCGCTCATCAAAAGCTCGTCGATTGTATTGGCGAGGCCGCGCTTTAGGAGGATCGGCTTGTCAAGCCTGCCGAGCTCCTTTAAAAGCTCAAAGTTCTGCATGTTGCGTGCGCCGACCTGGATGACATCGACGTCGGCAAAGAGCGGGAGATGAGCCGGACTCATGATCTCCGTCACGACCGGGAGGCCGCAGGCGCGCTTGGCTTCGAGAAGCAGGTCGAGGCCCTGCTCATGAAGGCCTTGGAACGCGTACGGGGAGGTACGCGGCTTAAACGCCCCGCCGCGTAGCAGATGTGCGCCGGAGCGCCTGACATCCATGGCCACGCCGGTGATCTGTTCCTTCGTCTCGATGGAGCAGGGGCCGGCGATGACCTGGAAACTGCCGCCGCCGATCTTTTGACCGCAGATGTCAACGACGGTGTCCTCCGGGTGCATGGAGCGGTTCGCCTTCTTGTAGGGTTCCCGGATGCGCCGAACGCTTTCAACGACATCCAGAGCCCGGAACGAGTCCTCGTGAAGGGCTGAGGTATCCCCGATCAGACCAATGAATGAGGCCTCGATGCCGTCTGACAAGTGCAGCTTGAAGCCGCGTTCGATTAAATCTTGTTTCAGCTTCTCTACCTTTTTTTGATCCGCATTGTGTTTTAAGATAATGATCATGTTCGCTTACTCCTTTCAATGGTGCAAAGTGATCAGACAAAAAGCCGGCGTCTGCTGCTGCAAACGCCGGCTCCCGGTTTCATAACAATATGGGCTTACAGGGCCCCGGTCCGGAGTGGTTTGTCCTTGCAGCAGAAAAAGCCCGCGCCGTAATAATAGCCCGGATAATAAAAGAAGAAATTGTTATTTGCAAAAGAATTCTTCTTTCCATTCATGTCTGCGCTGCACTCCTTTTTTTCTGGTGTTTATCATAACGCTTTGGTAGGAATTTGTCAACAGGAAAATTTATCAATTTAAAGCGCAACGCTTTTAATTGATAATATTACAAATAAGGGCGGATCGGGAGTCCGCCGGGAGACGGGTTGTGCGTTTACGTGAAGTATGCCTGCTTCACCAGAGAAACCGGCATCTGCCTGCCGGTCCAGAGACGAAAGGCCTCGGCTCCCTGATAGAGGAGCATATAGTAACCGTTGAAACAGGGATTGCCATTTTCACGGGCCGCATTAAGAAGCAGGGTCTCCTGCGGATTGTAGATGATGTCGGAGACAATGAGGCCGTCCGGGAAAAGGGCGGCATCGGGGACCGGGCTGGCGTCTTCGCGGGGAGCCATGCCGACGGAGGTCGCGTTGGTTAAGATATAGCTGTCGGCAAGCTCCGCGCGCAGTGCATCTGCGTCGTTATAGTCGCACAGCCGTATTTTACAGGCCGTCTGCCTTTTAAGCATTGCAGCAGTCTGTTCGGCACGCGCATAAAAACGGCTTTCCCTGCGCAGAAAGACGGAGATCTCGGCCACGCCGTCTAAGGCGGCCTGTACCCAGATCGCAGTGGCCGCGCCGCCCGCGCCGAGAAGCGTCATCTTTTTCCCTATGATCGAATAGCCGGCGTCGCGGACGGAGAGCATGTAGCCGGTTCCGTCGGTGTTATGGCCGGTGAGCCTGCCGTCTGCACCGATGACGACGGTGTTGACTGCTTGTGTGATTCGGGCGGCGGGAGAGAGCTCGTCGCAGAGGGAGACCATTTTGTTTTTATTGGGCATGGTAAGATTGAAGCCCTTTGCGCCCAAGGCCCTTAAACCTTCGACGGCGGCGGGCAGCTCCTTCTCGCCGGCCTCAAACGCCAGGTAAACGGCGTCGATCCCGTTTGCGCGGAAGGAAAGATTGTGCATGGCAGGGGAAATGCTGTGTGAAGCGGGCTTCCCCAGAAGGCCGTACAGGGCGGTGTGGCCGGTGATCGGTATTTGGTTCATTCGATTTCTCCTGAGTTGTATTTTAATTCGTTCCATTATAGCAAGCTTCCGAAAGGATTGCAACGCCTAGAATTGACTTTATGCCCTTCAGCGGGTATACTTTGTAACAGTTCGGATGTCGTCTGAATTGTTACCATACGTTTGGCCGGAAAGGAGGGCATGTCTGTGTGGATCAAAAGTACGAAGGTAAAAACAAAAAGCGGAATCTATACGTATCTTCAGCTGGTCCAAAGCGAGCGAATCGGGGGGAAGACGCGGCAGAAGGTTCTTGCCAACTTAGGCCGGGCCGACCGACTGGACCGGGAGGAGGTCTTAAAGCTTTTGGAGACGATCCAGAACAGTACCAGGGATTCGCTTGATTCAAAGCAGATACATCTTCTTCCTTCCAGGAAATTCGGAGTACCGCTGGTCATGGAGTATGCGTTAAAATCTCTTGGGATCTGGCGCTTTCTGGCAGAGCTCTCCATGCATAAAAAAACAGAACCATTCACGACCGCCGCCATTTTTGCACTGCTTGTTTATTACACGGTCAGCAAAGCGCCGGATCAGCTTTTTGCCGATTTTTATCAGGAGTATTTTTGAATTACAAAGGGCTGGGGTATCGAACCAGACGGTTCGGAACGAAAACGATTCTTGTGCTTCGCCCGCAGCCGGGTGTGGCGGTACGTGTTCCTCCCGGCCGGTACGAAGCAAGAGAAATTTTAGTCAGCAGTATGGACAGCACACCGGAGGAGATTTTGGAGCGGTATCTTTACCTGGAGAAGCTGCAAAGCTATTACTTTAATATCTTTTTGCCCCGGGATTTGGAAGCTGCCGGAAAAAGGCTGCCTGCCCGCGATGTCCTCCGCTCGGTCGAGACGATTATTTTTCTGAAAATACTTTGTCTTGATTTTATCGAAAGACGGGTACGGGAGTTTAATATGACGGCTGAGGACGTTTTGTGGGAATGTGATAATATTCTGGGTGTACAGCTTAACGGATGGAACTTTTCCAGAGTCTTTCATTCAAGCCTCACCCCGATGCAGGAGGAGCTTTTGAAAAAGCTGGGCGTGCCGAAACCGCCTGTCGCAAAGCTTTCGGCCCGCCCCTGACGGTTTGGCATGTCAGGCTCCCGGGAGAAGCTCTGCCGGAAGCGGATTAGTGTAGGGATACCGCTTAAGCTGCGCGTCAAACTCCTGCTTTGCTTTCTGCAAAAGAGCCGGGTCGGTAAGAATATCAAGCGCAGTCATGGCGATGGTCTGTCCGGCACAAAGCATACCCTTGTGACCGATGCTCATGCCTGCACATACGACCTGCTGCCAGGAGTGATTGGGAGTTCCGATCGGCTGCGCGGCTGCAAACATCTGGCACATGGGGGCCTGCCAGCTCACGTCGCCGGAGTCGGTGGAATAGGGAGTGATTTTGCCGGCTCCCTGCTCCGGGCAGATCTGGTCATAAAGATCCAGCTTCCCTACCTCTGGATCGGTGATCCCGTATATCCGCAGAGACTTCGCCTTGTCGGCTTCGGTGAGTCCCTCGTTCATCTTTTTTGCAAAAGCTTTTTCCTCCTCCGTAAACAGAGGAGCGCCTACGCGGTAAAGATTGACCAGCATGCGGTCGCAAAGGACCTGATTGGGGAGGGTCTCCGAGCAGCCGTTTTCTACCTTGACCGTTACGGTGACGCCATACCAGATTTCCGCCAGCTCGGGAACCGTGTTGGGGGACTGCCCGCCGTTGCTGATGATGGAATGTACGCGCACACTGGTCGGCATGTGCTCCTGCAGATAATTGACTCCCACGTCCATCAAGATCGCGGCATCCAGGGCGCTTCTCCCCAGATGCGGGGTCACGCCGGCGTGCGCGGCCTTTCCGTGGAATTCGTAACGGACAGAAAATTTGCACAGGGATGGTGACATACTGACGAAGGTGGCATTGATAGGATGCCAGCGTGCGACGGCATCCAGGCCATCAAAGACGCCGTCCCGTACCATGAATACCTTCCCGGAGCCGCCCTCCTCGGCCGGACATCCGAAATATTTGATCGTTCCGTGAATGCCAAAGTGCTCCATGGCCTTTGCGGCGGCCAAGGCGGCGGCCATGCTCCCGACCCCCAGCAGATTGTGGCCGCAACCGTGCCCATTTTTCCTGGTGGGCGTTTTTTCCGGTGCGATCTCACAGCCAAGCCCCGGGAGGGCGTCGTATTCTCCGAGAGTAGCGATGACGGGCCCGTTTCCGTTCGACCACTCGGCCGTAAAGGCGGTCGGGAGTCCCTGAACCAAATCCGTTTTGACGGTAAAGCCGTGTTCACGGAAAATGTCCGTGAGGACCTTCATGGAACCGAATTCAGTGAATTTTACCTCTGCAAGCTCCCAGATCGTATCGCTGGCCCGCGTAATCCAGGCCTGATTTTCGTCAAACCACTGTTTAATAAAAGGAAGGATTTCATTCATTTTCTGTGTATTATCCATATCAGGTTTCTCCTTTATTCTTTTTTTGAAATGCCAGATTCATACAGACAGACAAGAGAATGGCGGCCGCGGCTTTGAAGGATCCGGGAATGAACGGTACATATAAGATGACAAGGACCGCGACCGCCGAAAAGGCGGCAGCCCGGATATTTTTCATGGCAAACTGGCCGAAAATGGCTCCGAATAATGCCGGTACGATAAAGTCCAACAGCCTCAGAACGTCCGGAGACAGCAGGGAAAGAAAAATTTTTCCCAGGGCAACAAGGAGAATCAGGAACGTCGTGTTGACGGCGACAGACACAGCCACGCCGTAGGTGGCCAGGATATCCCGTTTTATGCGCCCTTCTGATTCATCGAGGGCCGCGCAGGAGGCCATGGCGCTGGGAAGCCGCATGTTCTTTACATTCCCGGTCAGCTTGGACATATACGTGGCGGCCGGCCCCATCAAGAGAAGGTACATGACGAGATCTCCGATATTGATCCAGGTATGCCCTACCATCGCCGCTACGGCCCCAAAAGCGGTAAAGATGGTATTCCAGCCCGGATGGAGCCCGCGGATAAAGCTGAGATAACAGCCAATCCCGAGGAACAGGAAGACGGACAGAAAGAGGGTCAGCTGTCCCCATAAATGTACGTTTTTGTAATAGTCGTTTTGATCTGCTTCGTTCATACGGTTTTCCCTCCTATTGTTTGACAAGTGAGGCCAGGACTGCAGCGATGAGGAGCGAGAGGGCCAGAGCCCATTCCCCGAGCCATCGCAAATGCAGGCGCTTTGCGGCGGATTCCAGGACAAGCATCGCCACAAAGCCCGCTGCAACAGCCCTGCTGTGCGGTGCACTGCGCCTTGCGTAGTCTGCCGCAAAGTAACCAAAGGAGGCCAGAGAGGCGCTGAGCCCCAGGAGCATTCCCAAATTCGCCTTTTTCGTCATGGTCTGTGTCAGCCTTGAGAGCAGCTTTAAAAGAAACAGCGGGGGAAGCAGCATACAGATGCCGCCCAGATTCATGACCCAGACGGAGGCCGTGAATGCCTGTATCGTATATGTATCGCTTCCGAGCCGGGTGTTCATGGCGGCAGCCGCCATTTCGGCGGCGGAGGCCTCGTAGGCGGCGTTTCCGATGACGCTTAACCGTGCTAGCATTAACGGCGCCCCGATCTGCGCAAGCAGCCCCAGGCCGACAACAAAAACAGAAAGGGCAGGCCCGATCGTAGAGATAAGGCCGGAACGCACGGCGCCGGCGATCTGTGTCCTTGTGATCCCGCATTTTTTGGCGTAAAAGTTACTGATCCATACAAATATAAGGGTCTGTATCAGAACCATGCCGACGACGGCTAAGCAGAAGATCCAGAGAGGCGCGCTGTTTGCAAGCCTCATAGTTTCCTGAAAAGGGGACATATTCAAAACCTGCCTTTCTTGTTTGCTATTTACAATTTGATCCGGTGCATATTATGGCGCAAGCGTATAGGGACGGCCGGGAAGCGCATGGGGAGGAAGCGGACATATATAGGGATGCTTTTTGAACGCATCTTCATACTCGGCCCTGGCCTCTGCCAGGAGCCGGGGGTCCGTCAAAATGTTCATGGCAGTCATGGCAAGATATTTGCCCGCCGCCAGCAGGGCCTTGTGGCCGATTCCGGAGCCTGAGACGACGACCTGCTGCCAGGAGTGGTTGGTGGAACCGATGGGCTGTCCGGCCACAAAGCACTGACACATGGGAGCCTGCCAGCTCACATCGCCGGAATCCGTGCAGTACGGGGTCAGAGGAAGCTTTTCAAGCATATTGGTAGAAACGGCATCATGCAGGCAGGTTGAGATAAACTGTTTGTCCGTGACACCGAACATGCGAAGCGTCCTCTCTCTGCCCTCCGGATTTACATCTTCGACCAGGCGGCGGGCAAGCTCTCTGTCCTCGTCCGTAAAATCCGGCGGTCCGATTTCTAATAAGTTGGCCAACATCGCTTTGGAGAGAACACGGTTGGGCAGCGTTCTTGTGGTAGCGTTCGTGCACGTGACTTCGACCTCCGTACCTGTGGCGGCCGCGCGCCCCCCCCGGCGATTTGCACCATTTTTTCGAAATATTCTCTGGCGACTGCGTCCTCCAGGGAATTGACGGCTAAAAGCACCTCGGTCTCCAGCGGGTTGACGCCTACGGACTGCGCGACCCTGGTGGGCATGGAGCGGACCACGGTATTTTTCGGTATATTCGCCCTGAGATAGCTGACGGCGATATCCATTAAGACGATGGCATCCAATGCATTCCGTCCCTTCTGGGCCCCTGTGCTCATGTACTGGTCTTTATTGCGGAAAATGCATTTGCCCCGCTGCGTCGAATAGCATGGGGACAGAGCGACATGCGTGACGTTAATGGGATGTCAGCGGACGATGGCGTCAATGTCTTTAAAATATCCGTCCCGCACCATAAAGACCTTGGCCGATCCGCCCTCCTCGGCCGGACAGCCGTAATAGCGGATTGTGCCGCAGACTCCGGTTTGTATCATAGTCTCCTTCAGGGAAAGGGCAGCCGCCATGCTGCCGACTCCCAACAGATTATGGCCGCAGCCGTGCCCGTTTTTGCCGTTGGGCTCATACGAGGGGGAGAGAGCGTTCCCGAGCCCCGGCAGAGCGTCATACTCTCCCAAAAGAGCAATTATGGGTCCGGCCCCGTTGGACCACTGCGCCAGGAATGCCGTGGGCATTCCCGCGATCCCTCGTTCAACAGAAAAACCGGATGTTTCCAGTGTGTCGGCCAGGAGGGATGAGGACTGAGCTTCTTCGAATTTTATTTCGGCAAACTCCCAGATCCGGTCGCTGATCGTCTCCATCCGGGCTTCGTTTTGCTCAAACCACCGAAGAATGGGTTCCTTATAAAAAAATGGCTTCATGGCTTTCTCCTTTTTAAATGATAGTGTTGTTTACAGAAAGAGCAGAAACAGCCTCATGATCAAACCCGCGATCGCCGAGCAGGCGACTGTGAGTGCATAGTAGATCTTAATGGATCCCCCCCGTTTCGCCTCCGGCCGAGGCCATGCGGATGAATTTGGCCGGAGGCGTCGTGGCCATGATCATGGCCAGAAGGATGGCGGTATGTTCCATGGTGAAAACACCGGATTCGAACATCGGGACTGCAGCCAGGATACCGGCGCCCATGTTCATGAAGCTGGTGGCCCAAATGGCGGCCGCCTCTCCCGGAAGGCCAAATATGGCCATTACGGGCCCGAGAATTTTCCCTATTAATGTGACCAGCCCCAATTCATCTAAAATTGTGACCAGAGCGGCGCCGACGATGATACTGGGGATCATGTTGTTGAACCACATGTTTAATCCCTTTTTACCGCCGCCGATAAAAATTTCTAAAAATCCTTTTTTGGTGGTTGTCTTTTCCATTTCTCAGCTCTCCTTTGTCTGTTCTGTGCTGGCTTTTACGGTCTGCGTTCCCGGCTTTTGGCTGTTCCGTCCTGTCAGAAGAAAGCGCATCAGGTTGGCGACAACGAGCTTGGAGAGGAGAACGGAGACGACAACGATGCCGGAACCGACTGCTAGATAGGGATATAACAGGACTCCGTAGCTGACCATCATTCCCAAAAGCGCCGGACCCGGCATAGCAAAGGCCAAAAGGATCTTCTGCTGCTTTTCGGTGATTGTGCCGTTGTCGAGAAGGCCCTTTACCAACGCTGCACTGGAGTCGGAGCTCTGAAGATTGGTGATTAAGACCAGAGCCGCCTCACCAGGTATCCCCATAAGAGGTTTTAAGATTGGGGTCAGAAGCCTTCCGGCAACCTTCAGGCCGCCGTAATGATCGACGACGTCAAGAACCCCCATACAAAACATGATCGGCGGGCAGATCGTAAGGACCGTGGTAAACAGGTTGTTTAAGCCGCTTCCGCCTTTTCCTACGAAGCCTGGAGCGGCTCCCTCTGCGATGACGCCGAACTGCCCCTGATAGGTAGAGAGATCGAGCAGGGAAAAAGGCACCGGGGCCCCGCGAAAGATTCCTGAGAAAAACAGGAAAATAAAGGCGAAGGATAGATAGGCAGCGATCCCCAGCCGTTCTCTTTGCTTTTTTCTTTTTGCTGTTCCATGAGTTACCTCCTGTGATTTTGTTGAAGATAAGGGCCTTTATCTGACAAAAATATAGCATATTCCCCATAAGGTTTCAATTTTTAGACGCAAGGCTGTATGGAGCATCACGGGAATATGGTGGCAAATTTTTGTGCCATTCCGTATTTTGGCGTATTCCCGGCAGAAAATTGTAGTGGCAAAATTTTGCTATATATAGACGCGGAAATAGTCAGGAAGCGGCGGGATTGCAATGGCGGTTTTTTTCTGCTATACTGGGAGGCAGGATTAAAATTATGGTTGCGGATTTCCTGCGCTGACCATGCGAATGCGTGGAACAGACGGCAAGCATCCGTCGCCGCAGGCGATTTAGGATGGAGGTTTGTATGCTGCTGTAAGTGGAGTGAACAGGAACGGATTAAACGAAAAAAGGACGAGAGACAATGAAACTGGAGCAAACGATTTTTCTGATCGGCTTTATGGGCTGCGGAAAGAGTACGAATGCGGCCTGTTTGGCCGGGCTTACGAATACGGCGCGTGTGGAGATGGACGAGGAGATTGCAAACGAACAGAGGATGGCAATTCCCAGGCTGTTTGAGACTTATGGGGAGGAGCATTTCCGCAATTTGGAGACCGAGTTTTTAAAAGGGCTTTTGACACAAACGCCGGGAATCGTCTCCTGCGGCGGTGGGGCGGCCCTGCGGGAGGAGAATGTGCAGCTCATGAAACGGCTGGGGAAGATTGTCCTCCTGACGGCGAGCCCGGAGACCATACAGCGGCGGCTAAAGGGCGGAAAGGGCCGTCCGGCCTTGGGGGGACGGGCCGATATCGGGCATATCACAGAGCTCATGGAAAAACGGCGGGCGCGCTATGAGGCGGCGGCCGATTTTACCGTTGCGACCGACGGGCGCAGTACGGAGGAGATCTGCGCGGAGATCCTTAGACGGGTATGCGGGGAAAACGGATGAGGCGGCTGGTGATCGGGATTCTGGCGCACGTGGATGCGGGAAAGACCACGCTCTGCGAGGGAATCCTGTATACGACGGGGACGATCCGAAAGCTTGGCCGTGTGGACAGCCGCGACGCGTTCCTGGACACGTATGCGCTGGAGCGGGCGAGAGGGATCACGATTTTTTCGAAGCAGGCCGTGTTTTCGCTGGGGGATACGTCGGTGACGCTTCTTGACACGCCGGGCCATGTGGACTTCTCGGCGGAGATGGAGCGGACCCTGCAGGTGCTGGACTATGCGGTTTTGGTGGTCAACGGGGCCGACGGAGTGCAGGGACATACGGAGACATTATGGCGGCTTTTGAAACGCTACCGGATTCCGGTGTTTGTATTCGTCAACAAGATGGACCAGGCGGGAACGGACGGGGAGGGCCTGCTCGCCGGGCTGAAAAGGCGGTTTGGGGAGTCGGTTGTGGATTTTACTGGTCTGGCAGAGCGGTCAGACGGAGAGGAGCTGAAAGCCTGCAGGACGGTCCCTTCGGAGCGTCTGGAGGAGCTTTCCCTGTGCGGCGAGGCGCTTTTAGAGGAATATCTGGAGCGGGGAAGCCTTTCTCTGCAAGAGCTCAGGCGCAGTGTCAGGGAACGCCGCCTGTTTCCTTGTTATTTCGGATCGGCGCTTAAATTAACCGGCGTGGACGATTTTTTAAAAGGGATCGAAGTTTTTACGGCCTGCCCGGTATATAAAGACGCATTCGGTGCAAAGGTGTTCAAGATTTCCCGGGACGCACAGGGAGGCAGGCTCACGCACATGAAAATCACGGGCGGGAGCCTTAAGGTAAAGGAGCTGCTTGGCGGGGCGGATGGAGAAAAGATCAACCAGATCCGTATCTACTCAGGCGCAAAGTTTGAGACGGCGGCCGAGGCCGGAGCCGGCATGGTCTGTGCCGTGACGGGGCCTGTGGAGACGAGGCCGGGACAGGGCTTTGGAGCGGAGGCGTCGTCGGGGCAGCCGCTTTTAGAGCCCGTCCTGACGTATCGAATCGTGCTTCCTCCTGGACTCGATGCGCATACGGCGTTAAAGGCGCTTCGCCAGCTCGAGGAGGAGGACCCGCAGCTTCACATTGTCTGGGATGAGACGTTAGCGGAGCTGCAGGCCAAGGTGATGGGCGATATACAGATGGAGGTCCTAAAGAGCCAGATGAAGGAACGCTTCGGCATGGAGATCTGCTTCGGAAGCGGAAATATCGTATATAAAGAAACGATCCAAAAAACGGCGGAGGGCGTGGGGCATTTTGAGCCGCTGCGCCATTATGCGGAGGTGCATCTTCTGCTGGAGCCGGGCGAGGCCGGGAGCGGGCTGCAGCTTGAGACGAACTGCAGCGAGGACGTGCTGGATAAGAATTGGCAGCGGCTGATTCTGACGCATCTTGAGGAGAAGCGTCACCGCGGCGTTTTGACCGGTTCGGAGATCACGGATGTGAAGATTACGCTGATTGCCGGACGCGCACATAGTAAGCATACAGAGGGCGGCGATTTCAGGCAGGCTACCTACCGGGCCGTGCGCCAGGGCCTCATGGAGGCGGGCTGCCGGCTTTTAGAGCCCTTCTATTCGTTCCGGCTGGAGATCCCCTCCGAGTCACTCGGCCGTGCAATGGCCGATCTGGAGCGAATGCAGGGGAGCTTTGCGCCGCCTGCTCAGGAGGGGGATACGGCAGTCCTCACGGGAAGCGCCCCGGTGGCCGTGATGCGGGATTACCAGAGAGAGGTAGCGGCCTACACGAAAGGCCGCGGGAGACTTTTTTGCAGTTTAAAGGGCTATGAGCCGTGCCGGAACGAGGAGGAGGTCGTGGCGGGGATCGGGTATGATTTCGACCTGGATTTACAGGATCCGGCGGGCTCGGTCTTTTGTGCGCACGGAGCCGGATTTACGGTCCCGTGGAACGAGGTTAAACGGCATATGCATGTGGAAAGCCCGTTAAAGAGAGTCCGGGAGCAGACGGCTTTCCAGACGCAGGCCGATGGAGGCAATGGCTCCGGGGCTGCGGGAGATTTGGGAGGCCGCCCGGGGGCAGGGCCTTCTGCGGGGAGCCGTACCGGGAGGAGGGGCGTCTCTGCACGCGATGAGGAGAAGGAGCTTGAGGAGATTTTTATCCGTACCTACGGGGAACCGAAGCGCAGGAACCCGCCGGAGGCGGCAAGACGGATCATCCGGGCGGAAAAGTCTGTGGCTTTGAAAAAGAGCGCGGAGAGGGAGACGGAGCCTGAGGAAGAATATCTTCTTGTGGATGGTTATAATATTATTTTTGCCTGGGAAGAACTGAAGGCGCTTGCAGAGACGAATATAGACGGCGCGAGGTACCGGCTCATGGATATCCTCTGCAACTATCAGGCGTATCGCAGGTGTACGCTGATTGTGGTTTTTGACGCCTATAAGGTGGTTGGGGGAATCGGAGAGGCTTTAAAGTATCATAACATTCACGTGGTCTATACCAAGGAGGCCGAGACGGCAGACCAGTACATCGAGAAGCTGGCCCACAAAATCGGCAGACGTTACCGGGTCTCGGTCGCCACGTCGGACGGGCTGGAGCAGCTGATTATCCGGGGACAGGGCTGTGCGCTCCTTTCGGCCGGCGACCTAAAGGAGGAGGTAGAGCGCGTCAGACGGCTCATCGAGACAGAAAAGGGCCGCCATACCGGCCGCGGGACAAATTACTTGTTGTCTCATGCCGACGAGGAGACGAGAGAGTATTTAGAGCAGGTACGCCTCGGGGAGGAGCATGGAAAAAACGGTCCAAAAAAATCGAAAAAATGATACCTTCATAACAAAAATTGGAACTTGAAAAACGGGCACATCTGCGCTATAATAGAGCAAGAAGAAATGAGTCAGTCGTAATTCCTGAAATGTTCGATACTCCTGTTTATTTTGAACCTACATTATGACAAATGGGATTCCTATATTTTTAGGCGGATGTCAGGCCTCCTTTTGAGTGGAAGGCAGAAGTCTAAGTGCGGTTGCCCACCTAGCAAGGCTAGGAGTCAATTATGCAGGAACCGGCATTTTGGGATTGCGAAAGATAAAAGCAGCGAGAAATCGCTGCTTTCTTCCGTATTGGCCCTCTTTTTCAGTTCCCCTCTTTTTTATTGACCAAAAGTGTGGTACTATTATAAAAAAGATAACTTGGTGAAGGAGAGGTTTGGAAAGAGAACATGAGGGATCAGCGTTTTGACAGATATATCTATACGGGTGTGACGGCAATCCTGGTCATTCTTGCGGCAACGCTGGTGATTTTTGGCTTTTTGGAACGAGCCTCCATCGCGGCCGCGGGCAGGAAGATCTTGGCAGTCTTGGCTCCTGTAATCTACGGAGCCGTGCTTGCCTTCCTGTTGTGCCCTGTTTATAACCTAGGCGGAGCGTGCACCGGGCATTTTCTGGGGAGAAGGATAAAAAACAGGAGGCTCATCCGCGCGACGGAGCGGATCATGGGAACCGTTTTGAGTATCGTGTTCCTATGGGCAGTCATCTCCAGCCTCTTACAGCTCGTGATCCCGCAGATCTATACAAGCATCGTAGGGATCGTGAATATGATGCCGGTGTACATCCAGAATATCCAGAGCTGGATCGAGGATATATTTGCAAACAATCAGAATCTGGAACAGATGGCGCTTTCTTATTATCAGCAGGCAGTCACGAATTTCCAGAGCTGGGCCGGAGAGAATCTGATTCCCAGCCTCCAGAATTTCCAGAACCCGGAGAGCTGGAGGGGACTTGAGAAAATTGTCGGCGGCGTTTCGAGCGGCGTTGTGGGCGCTTACAACCTGGCTAAAAACCTGCTGATTGGCCTGATCGTCATGATCTACCTGCTGAACATCAAGGACACATTGACGGCGCAGTCCAAGAAGATCATCTATGCCTTCCTGCCCCTGCGCTATGCTAATGCGACGGTTGACGAGTTCCGTTACATCCACAAAGTGTTTTCAGGCTTTATCATCGGCAAGCTGATCGATTCTTTGATTATCGGCGTGCTTTGCTTTGTCTTGATGTCGATCTGCAAAATGCCGTTTGAGCTTTTGATCAGTGTGATCATCGGCGTGACCAATATCGTCCCGTTTTTCGGCCCGTTTATCGGAGCGATTCCAAGCGCTGTTTTGGTATTTCTGATCAGCCCCCTTCAGTGTGTGTATTTCATCCTGCTGATCCTGGCGCTACAGCAGTTTGACGGCAATATCCTGGGCCCCAAGATCCTGGGAAATTCCACGGGACTTTCAAGCTTTTGGGTCCTGTTTTCCATTCTGCTGTTCGGAGGGCTGTTTGGCTTCGGAGGCATGATCGTCGCGGTTCCTTTGATGGCGGTAATTTTCGATCTGTTTTCCAAATGCCAGTATCATTTCCTTCAAAAGAAAAAGCTGTCGCCGGATACGCGCGATTATATGGAGCTTTTAAGGATCGACGAAAAGACAGGAAATTATATCAGTCATGAATAAGAGGGAGTATGAACGAGAGCAGAAAGCTGGTTAACTGGGTGGCGGGGGTCTCGACCTTGATCGTCGCCCTTCTTATCATTATTGTAGTGAATGAGCCGCAAAGAGATCAGGTATCCCGTGCAGCGGCGGCGCGCGCGGTGGCGCTTACCGTAGCCGCAAAGAGCGAGATTCTGGCCTCTGCACCGGAGACCTCCTGGTTTCCGGCGGAACTGCAGAGCGAGTGGTACGTAAAATATATGGATTATCTGTACGAAAAGGGACTGTTAGATCCCGAAACATGTCCGCCGACGGAGGAGAGCGCGCTTTCCGCGGTCACGCGGGGGGATCTGTCGGATATGCTGACGGGGCAGGGCCTTGCAGAGGATGTATCGGAGGCGCTCGCAAAATACAGGCTCGAAAATGGCGCCAAGAAGGCGCAGAGAAAGGTCGGAAAGGCGGAGTTCTGGGAGTTTTACGATTTGTTCCGGGAAGCAGCCGATCCGAGAGGCGTTGTGCATGAGCTGGTGACGGATGTATACGGGACACCGAACAACGTGGCGGAGGCGGCGCCGTGGACGGCCTACACCCGGGATGGAAAATTTTTGTTCGAGGGGCTGTATCTGGACGCCTGCATTGACAAAAACGTGCGGCTTCTGGTGCGGGACTCGGATATTTTGAAGGTTGAGGAGATCGTGTCGTCGGAGATCGTCTATGAAAACGCCTGGATTTCCGGGGTCTCCGAGGCAGGAGTGACAATTTTCATCGGCAATATCAAACGGGAGTTTCCGGTGAAAGGGGTCTTACAGGATGAGGCGGAAATTTCCGGGCAGATCGGCGATCTCTATCTGAAAAACGGAACGCCGAACCGGCTCGTGTTAAAAAAGGAGCGGATCACGGGGACGGTCCTGGCGGTGCGGGATGAGGAGATTGAGATCGAGGGCTATGGAAACGTGCCGCTTTCCCCCAGTTTTAAAATCTATCGTACATACGGAGTCTTGAAAGAACAGCAGAAGAAGGACATCCTGGTAGGCTATCACATGCAGCAGTTTGTCGTGGCAGGCGGAGAAATCTGCGCGGCTCTGACAACGGAACGGCCCGAGATCGACACGATCCGCGTCCTTTTGATGAGCGACCAGTATAAATCGCTGTTCCACGAGGAGATTACACTGTCCTGTGATGGGATGGCTGTTTTGGAATACGGCGGTGAAAAGGAGAAGCAGAGCCGGTCGGTAGCGGCCGGCGAGAAGGTGACGATTGCGTCGGACGACGAGCGGCTGGCCGGCGGGCGTATGATATTCCGGTCTGCCAATGAGGGCGGCATGATTACCGTGGAGAGCATTTCGCGCGGCCAGGGAACGCCGGTCTACCCCGGACATATGGAGATCACCAGGGAGACGGCTGGGCTTCTTCTGTTAAACGAGGTTGATCTGGAGGAGTATTTAAAGCGGGTCGTGCCGAGCGAGATGCCGCAGAGCTATGAGCTGGAGGCGTTAAAGGCGCAGGCGATCTGCGCGAGGACTTATGCCTGGAAGAAGATCCAGGATAATACGTATTCCCAATTCGGCGCGCATGTGGATGACAGTACCAATTATCAGGTGTACAACAACATGGAAACCTATGAATCGACCGACCGGGCCGTCAACGAGACGTTCGGGCAGCTCCTTGCTTATGGGGATACGGTGATTGAGGCGTTCTATTATTCTACCTCGTGCGGACATGGGACCGACGGAAGCGTATGGGGGTCGGATGCGGCAGCCCTTCCTTATTTGACGGCTGGGCCGATCAGCGAGGCGGGGACGCCTGTGGATCTGACGAATAATGAGGCGTTTGCTGCTTTTATAAAGGATATGGACGCAGAGGCCTATGAATCTGAATTTGCCATGTTCCGCTGGCAGGTCACGACGACAAACCGGATCCTGGATGAGAAGATCGGCGGTGTGGGGCAGATCACGGGACTTACGGTCACGGAGCGCGGGCCTGGCGGGATTGCGAAGACATTAAAGGTCGTGGGAACCGAGGGGGAGAAGACGTTTCAGGGGCAGAGCCGGATTCGGAATGTGCTCGGGAATGAACGGCTTACGCTGACAAGAAAGAACGGGAGTACGGCGCAGGGGTTTGACTCTCTGCCGAGTGGTTTTATCTATATTGAGAATGCGGGGACAGATGAGGACAATGTGACGAGCTTTGTGATTTATGGCGGCGGTTCAGGACATGGAGCAGGCATGAGCCAGAATGGGGCGCAGGCTATGGCGAAGAAAGGGAAGGTATGTAAGGAGATTTTACAGTTTTTCTACCATTCGTGTGAGGTGGTGGATATCGGGGATGTGGAGTGAGGTCCGCGGAGTGTGGCCCAGATGGCGGGGCCACGCTCCGTTGTTGCTTTGGTGGGGGCAGGAACTGTGGGAGTGAAATGTGAATTGGCAGTAATATTTCTTGTTTTGGAAATATTGTGGATATAAGTAATAATATATATAATAGTACTTGGAGTATCAGATTATTTTTGGTATAGGTAGGTTGGCAGGCCGTTTTCTATGGTGTGTGCTGGTTCGCCCTGGATTAGGGGGAGGACATAGGGGAGGAAGGCGGGGAGGATGTCATTGCTGGTGGGGGAGATCCATTCCTGGGGGAATTTTTTCTCCTTGTTGCAGATCTCGGTTACGTTTTGGGGGCGGCAGGTGATCTGGTAGGGCTCGCCGGGTTCACGGTGGAAGGCGATCATTTTGCCGGTCTCGCCGGCCAGGGCGGCTTTGACGCCTTCGGCACCTGCGAAGGCGGCTTCCCGGATGTCGGTCTCGGAGGCGAGCATGCCGCTGCAGCGCTGGTTTACGTTGAGCTCGATGGAACGGGCTTTAACGGAGAAGCGGTCCCGGACAAAGGATTCGAGAATCTCGCCGCAGCCGGTCAGCATTTTGTGGCCGAAGGAGTCAAGCTTGGCGGCGTCGGAGTATTCGCAGACGAAGGTGCCGCCGGCGTCGGCGATTCCCTCGGAGACACAGACTACGACCTGCGGGCTTTTTGTGAATGCATGTTCGAGGTCGGCGGCGAACTGTTCGAGCGAGAAGGGGGTCTCCGGCAGGTAGATCAGATAGGGGTTGTCGCCTTCGAATTTTCTTGCGAGAACGCTGGCAGCCGTGAGCCAGCCGGCGTGGCGGCCCATGATTTCGACGATCGTGACGGCTTTCTGCTGGTAGACAGAGGCGTCCAGGGTGATCTCACGGACCGTGGCGGCAACGTATTTAGCCGCGCTTCCGAAACCGGGTGTGTGGTCGGTCAGGACGAGGTCGTTGTCGATGGTCTTGGGAATGCCGATGAAGCGGACGTCGCTTCCCGTCATGGCCGCATAGCGGGACAGCTTGTCTACTGTGTCCATGGAATCGTTGCCGCCGATATAAAGAAAGAAGCCGATGTTCATTTCGCGGAGGTTGTCAAAAATGGCCGGATAGACGGCATCCTGCAGATCTTCGGGCAGCTTGTAGCGGCAGGAGCCGAGATAGGCAGCCGGCGTATGGGCAAGAAGCGTAAGGTCGCGTTCAGAGAGAGTTTCAGAGAGGTCTATAACCTGATCGGCTAAAAAGCCTTCGATTCCGTTTCGCATACCGAGGACATGGCCTGCCTGCCCGGATTCCTTCCAGGCTCTGACGGCCCCGGACAGGCTTGCATTGATTACGGCGGTCGGTCCGCCGGATTGTCCGATTACAAGATTTTTCATAGCAATTCTCCAATCTGCATTTTCGTTTTTGTAGGTTCAGAATCCATTATAAAAAAGAAAGCAGAGAAAAGCAACAAAAATGTTACTGTTCACATAGGTCTGTGCACTTGCTGCGCAGACCGTAAGAATGCGTGGAACAGCCGGCAAATATCCATCGCCGCAGGCGATTTAGCATGGATTTTTGCTTGTTGCCGGGAACGGAGTGAACGGTAACACAAAAATAATCCGCTTGCCTTATACGTGGGAGGGGAGTATAATAAAAGGAACAAATCGTGTTTGAAAGGAGGGGTGGCGAGTTGAGAGGGAAATTGTTTGCCGGCTTGGCAGCGCTTTGTGTGTGTGCCGTTCCGATGACGGCGCTGGCCTGTGGCCCGTGCGGCGCAAGGGCAGCAGCTTGCTCTGTTTCCGGCTGTCGGATCGAGAGTGTGCATGAGCACTGCGGCTACTGCGGCGGTGTCGAGCATGAGGCCTGTGAATTCTGTGACAGCACGGAGCACTGCACCTGGATGCATGATTGTACCCAGGCAGAGTATTCGCATCACAGAGAGAGCGGACATTCTCATGGACATGGAAGGCATCATTCATGACAAAAGCTATATAGAGGCAAGAAAAAGACCGCTGTCCAATGGATGGCGGTTTTTTGTCTGACAGAAAATTCGTTCTCCCTGCCGGCCGGCGTCATTTTTCCCCATAATAAATCATGGACAGAAAAGAGGGGATATGCTACAATATACTCTGAATACGGAACCTGCGGGGGATTTTGTCATTTGCGGGAAACCTCGAACGTACAGGTATTTGGAAACGGAGGCAGGAGTATGAAGGGATGGATTAATAATAAATTGGGCCAAATCCAGATTGACACCGACGTGATCGCTCTTTATGCCGGGATGACGGCGGTGGAATGCTTTGGGATCGTCGGCATGGCCGCGGTCAGCATGAAGGATGGACTGGTGAAGCTCTTAAAGCGTGAAAGCCTGACCCATGGAATCAACGTGACGCTCAATGACAATGCAATCAGCATCGACTTCCATGTAATCGTATCCTACGGTGTCAGCATCTCGACGGTTGCGGACAACCTGATTGAAAGTGTGAAATACAAAGTAGAAGAATTCACAGGAATGCCGGTGGAAAAGATCAACATTTTTGTTGAAGGCGTCCGTGTGATAGATTAAGGAGGAAGCAGTCCATGGTGATAAAATCCGTAGATGCAGAACGGTTGAGGGAAGCGGTTCTGGCTGCCGCCAAAGGTCTGGAAGCAAAGAAAGAATGGATCAATGAATTAAATGTATTCCCGGTTCCGGATGGGGACACGGGTACGAATATGACGATGACCATCATGGCGGCGGCGAAAGAGGTGGCCGCACTTCGGGAGCCTTCGATGGCCTCCATTGCCAAGGCTCTGTCCTCCGGGTCTCTGCGGGGCGCGCGCGGGAATTCCGGCGTGATCCTTTCACAGCTTTTCCGCGGATTTACGAAGGAGATCGCGTCGGTCGATGCGATCACAGTCACGACGCTTGCCAATGCGTTTACACGGGCGACCGAGACGGCTTATAAAGCGGTCATGAAGCCGAAGGAAGGAACGATCCTGACGGTGGCGAAGGGGATGGCAGACAAAGCCGTCGAGCTGGCGGTCCAGACGGATGACATTGTGGCGTTTATGGAGCAGGTCATCGCGCACGGCGACTATGTCTTAAGCCAGACGCCCGAGATGCTGCCGGTCTTAAAGCAGGCAGGAGTCGTGGATTCCGGCGGACAGGGGCTTATGCAGGTCATGAAGGGCGGCCTGGATGGGCTTTTAGGAAACGGGATTCCGTTTGACGAGGAGTCGCCGAAGACGGCAAAGCAGGGCCCGGCGGCAGGTCGCGGGGATCTGGAGACCTCCGATATCCGCTATGGCTATTGTACGGAATTCATTATCAACATCGAAAAGGGCTATGACGCCAAGGAGGAGCCGAAATTCAAGGCGTTTCTGGAGTCGATCGGAGACTCGATCGTCGTGGTCTCGGATGAGGACATCGTGAAGGTACATGTTCACACGAACCATCCGGGGTTGGCCTTTGAGAGGGGGCTGACGTACGGCTCGCTTTCGCGGATGAAGGTGGACAACATGCGCGAGGAGCACAACGAGCGCCTGATCCAGAACGCGTCACAGATTGCCGAAGAAGCGGATACAGAGCCGGATACCGCCGGGCCGAGGAAGCCCTACGGCTTTATTGCGGTGTCGGCCGGAAGCGGGCTCGGGGAGATCTTTAAGGGGATCGGGGCCGATTACCTGATTGAGGGCGGCCAGACGATGAATCCGAGTACGGAGGATATGCTGAATGCCGTCGAGAAGGTCAATGCCGACGTGGTCTATATCCTGCCGAACAACAGTAATATTATCTTGGCGGCGGAGCAGGCCGCCGGGCTTGTGACGAATAAGCGGATCCTGGTGGTTCCCTCGAGGACGGTGCCGCAGGGCATGGCGGCGCTGATCAGCTTTTTGCCGGATCTGTCTCCCGAGGAAAATATGGAAAGCATGAAGGCGGAGATGAGCCGCATCCGCACGGGTCAGATCACCTATGCCGTCCGCGATACGACGATCGACGGGATCGAGATCCGGCAGGGTGATATCATGGGCATCGGTGATTCGGGGATCCTGACAACCGGACACATCCTGGCAGATACGGCACTCGAGACCGTACGGCGCTTGGCGGATGAGGAATCGGAATTAATCAGTATTTATTACGGGACGGATGTGGCGGCAGAGGAGGCCGAGGCGTTGGCAGAGCGCATCCGGGAGGAGTTTGCGGACTGCGAGGTAGAGCTTAATGAAGGCGGCCAGCCGGTCTATTACTATCTGCTTTCCGTGGAATAAGGGAGCGATTTCAGGGCTTCGGGGCGGGTTGTATGGCTCAGGAAGCGCCCGAAGACTGCAAAAGGACGGGCTGTGCGTATGCGTCAGCCCGTTTTTTGTCTTATAGGAAATTCCTTCGAATTTCCTATAAGACAAAAAGGCTCTGACGGGCCAGGCTGCCCAAACGGCCGCAGAATGTTCAGATATCGGAGAAAGGGGGCGGTCGTCCATGGACAACGGCCAGCCGGTAAAGACGTTAAAGGGAATCGGGGAAAAGACGGCAGAGCTGTTTGCAAGACTTGGTGTGGAGACGGTGGATGACCTGCTGCACGCATATCCTAGAGGCTACGATTCATTCGAGGAGCCGTGTTCCGTCGGAGAGCTCAAGGAGGATGAGGTCGGGACCGTGGAGGGGTTTTTAAGGAGCGGAGCAGCCGCCAGAAGCTTTAACGGGCTTTCCATCGTAACCACATCTGTAAGCGACATGACCGGGCATTTAAAGCTCGTGTGGTATCATATGCCGTATCTCAAAAATACACTGAAGTCGGGCAGCCACTATATGTTCCGCGGCCGGGTCACACGCAAAAAATCGGGCCTCACGATGGAGCAGCCGCAGATGTATAAGCCCGAGGTGTACGAGACGCTTCTGCACCGCATGCAGCCGATCTATGCGCAAACGAAGGGGTTGGGCAACAAGACGATCGTCTCGGCCGTGGAGCAGGCGCTAAAGGTCCGCGTGCTGGAGCGGGATTATCTGCCGGCTGCGCTCCGGGAGAAAAACGAACTTGCAGAATACAATTTTGCGATCGAGCATATCCATTTCCCGGCGGATGAGACGGAGCTTTTGTTTGCGAGAAAACGGCTGGTCTATGATGAATTTTTTCTGTTCCTGCTCGCGGTGCGCGGGCTTAAGGAGAAGCGGCAGGAGGGAAAAAGCGGCTACGTGATGGAGCGGGCTGCGCTTTCGGGAAAGCTTCATGACGCGCTTCCGTACAAGCTTACCACGGCGCAGGAACGCACGCTTTCGGAGGTGTTTGGCGATCTGAAGGGCGGCGCGGTCATGAACCGGCTGATCCAGGGAGACGTGGGCTCGGGAAAAACGATCATCGCGGTGCTGGCGCTTCTCTTAGCCGCCGAAAACGGATACCAGGGTGCTTTGATGGCGCCGACCGAGGTGCTGGCAAAGCAGCATTTCGAGTCGGTGACAGACCTGTTTACGGAGCATGGGATCGAAAAAAACGTGATCCTCGTAACCGGCTCCATGACTGCGAAGGAGAAACGGGCCGCGTATGAGCGGATCGCTTCGCATGAGGCCGACATCATTATCGGGACACATGCGCTGATACAGGAAAAGGTCGTGTACGATAAGCTGGCGCTCGTCATCACGGATGAGCAGCACCGGTTCGGCGTCTCGCAGCGGGAGATGCTGGGAAGCAAGGGGGAGCGCCCGCATATCCTCGTGATGAGTGCGACGCCGATCCCCCGGACATTAGCGATCATCCTCTATGGAGATCTGGATATTTCGGTCATCGACGAGCTGCCGGCCAACCGGCTTCCGATCAAGAACTGCGTGGTCGGGACGGACTACAGGGAGCGGGCTTACCGGTTCATCGCGGGAGAGGCTAAGAAAGGACGACAGGCGTATGTGATCTGCCCCATGGTGGAGGAGAGCGAGATGATCGAGGCGGAAAACGTGCTCGACTACACGAAGCTTCTCCGGGAAAAGCTACCGGGGCTTACGGTGGAATATCTGCACGGGAAGCTGAAGGCAAAGGAGAAGAACCGGATCATGGAGGAGTTTGCGGCCGGAACCATTCAGGTTCTTGTATCCACGACGGTCGTCGAGGTCGGCGTTAATGTGCCGAACGCGACGGTAATGATGATTGAAAATGCCGAGCGCTTCGGGTTGGCGCAGCTTCATCAGCTCCGCGGCCGGGTCGGGCGCGGCAGAGAGCAGTCCTACTGCATCATGGTGGATGCGTCCGGGGATGCGGACAAAAATAAGCGATTGCAGGTGCTGAACCGTTCAAACGACGGCTTTTTTATCGCCTCCGAGGACCTGCGGCTTCGCGGCCCGGGAGATATTTTTGGGCTCCGGCAGAGCGGCGACATGGAATTTAAACTGGCGGATATTTACACGGATGCGGTGACCTTGAAACAGGTATCGGAGGATGTGGATGCGCTGCTTTCGGAGGATGAAGGGCTGGAACGGCCGGAGCATGAGGCGCTTAAGAGAAAGCTGGGGCAATACTTGGAACGAAGCTATGAGCGGCTGAATTTATAATAAAACAGGATTGATTTTTGCCGGCAGCGGGTAAGGAGGGAATCTATTTTGAAATCACTTGTAATTGCGGAGAAACCGTCGGTGGCGCGGGATATTGCGCGGGTTCTGCAGTGTAAAAGGAATCTAAACGGCGCGATCGAGGGGGAGCGTTATATCGTGACCTGGGGGTTGGGGCATCTGGTGGAGTTGGCGGAGCCCGAGGATTATGATAAGAAATATAAGGAGTGGAAGCTTGTCGACCTGCCGATGATGCCGGAGGTATTCCGGCTCGAGGTAATCAAACAGACGGCCAGGCAGTACCAGGCGGTGAAGGCGCAGCTTCACAGAAAGGACGTGAGGGAGATCATCATCGCCACGGATGCCGGCCGGGAGGGTGAGCTGGTGGCCAGGCTGATCTTGAAGAAGGCCGGGGCGGATAAGCCTTTAAAGCGGCTTTGGATCTCGTCGGTGACGGACAAGGCGATCCGGGAGGGCTTCGAACGGTTAAAGGACGGCAGAGAGTATGAGTCGCTTTATGACGCGGCCATGTGCCGGGCCGAGGCGGACTGGCTGGTGGGGATGAATGCGACGCGGGCCCTGACGTGTAAGTACAACGCGCAGCTCTCCTGCGGCCGCGTCCAGACGCCGACGTTAGCGATCATCGCCAAGCGCGAGGAGCAGATCAAAAACTTTGTGCCGAAGCCGTATTACGGGATTCGCGGGAGATCCGGGGAGCTTTCGCTCACCTGGCAGGATGAGAAATCGAAAAGCCTCTGGTCGTTTGACAAGATGCGGATGGAGGAGCTTTTGAAGCGGCTTAAGGGGGAAAAGGCGGTCGTGGCTCAGATCCGACGCCTCCCGAAGAAGGCCGAGCCGCCGCTTCTCTATGATCTCACGGAGCTGCAGCGGGAGGCCAGTCGCCGGTTTGACTACTCGGCCAAGCAGACCTTGAATATCATGCAGCGTCTGTATGAGAATCACAAGGTCCTGACGTATCCGCGGACCGATTCGAGGTATTTAAGCGCCGATATTGTGCCGACGATCAAGGAGCGGCTTCGGGCGTGCGCGGTGGGGCCATATCGGACGGTTGCCGGGGCGATTTCCAAGAAGCCGATTGTGGCAAAACCGTCCTTTGTCAACGACGCCAGGGTATCGGACCATCACGCGATCATCCCGACCGAGCAGTTTGTCGATTTAAGCCATATGACGATCGACGAGCGGCGGATCTATGATCTGGTCGTGCGGCGGTTTCTGGCGGTCCTCTCCCCGGCGTGCGAGTATGAGCAGGTGAAGCTTTCCGTAAAGGCCGGCGGGGAGACGTTTATGGCCGGCGGAACCGTGATCAAGAACATGGGCTGGCGCGAGATCTATGCAAAAGATGAGGCTGACGCGGCGTCACAGAATCAGGCCCGGACGGGAGCAGGAGCGGTGTTTGGCGGCATCGAAGGGGACGAATTTGACGAGACGGATATGGCGGGAGATGGTCTTCCTGGCTTGGGCCCGGAGGGGGCGGCCGAGGTCTCGGGCGGCGTGGTGGCAGGTATATCTGCGGGGGTGTCCGGTACTTTGGCATCTGTGGGAGTGCTTTTGAACCTTAAGGAGGGAGACGTCCTTCCGTCTGTGGCCTTCTCGATGACCGAGGGGAAGACGAAGCCGCCGGCCCGTTTTACCGAGGCGTCGCTTCTCTCCGCGATGGAGAATCCGGCCGCGTATATGGAGTCGGGGAATCAAGCCATGGCGAAGACGCTAAGCGAGACAGGAGGCTTAGGGACCGTGGCGACGAGGGCCGATATCATCGAAAAGCTGTTTGCGGGCTTTCTTCTGGAAAAACGCGGGAAGGAGATCTATCTGACCTCGAAGGCAAAGCAGCTTCTTACGCTGGCGCCGGAGGAGCTAAGAAAGCCGGAGCTTACGGCGGAGTGGGAGATGAAGCTTGCAGGGATTGCAAAAGGGGAGCTTAAAAGGAGCGATTTCATGCGGGAGATCCGCACGTATGCCAGAGAGCTGATCGACGGGATCAAGGCAGGCGAGGGCACCTTCCGCCATGACAACATGACGAATAAAAAGTGTCCGAACTGCGGGAAGCCTTTACTCCTCGTAAAGGGCAAAAACAGCGAGCTTTTAGTCTGTCAGGACCGGGAGTGTGGCTATCGGGAAACCGTTTCCCGGACATCCAATGCGAGATGCCCGGTCTGCCATAAAAAACTCGAGCTTCGCGGCAAGGGAGACGGGCAGATCTTCGTGTGCCGCTGCGGGTATAAGGAGAAGCTCTCTGCGTTTAAGGAGAGGCGTGCCAAGGAGGGGGCAGGCGTGTCGAAAAAGGATGTAGCGCGGTATTTAAGCCGGCAGAGCAAGGAGGAGAAGGAGCCGCTAAACAATGCGTTTGCGCAGGCTTTGGCGGGAATTCGGGTGGAAAAGAAATAAAGAAGCGGGAACTTTAGAGCCTTTTCGGAACCGGACATGCAGCCGTTCCATAGATATAAAAGGAAGACTTTTGTAAGGCGGAAACCATGGCAGAGGGGATGAACCAGAAGGCGGATAATCTTTTGAATCTGGCGCTCGATGTGTCGGGGGCAGAGCGGGAAAGAACGGGAGATTTAAATGTCGGATACGACCGGGAGGAGCGGACCTGGGAGCTGATCGTGAAATACAGCGGGGATCTGGAGAGCACGCTTTTTTCACGTTTTCCGATGGAGCAGTATCCAGGTCTTACCTTTTATGGACTTTTAGAGGGCTTTGCCGTGCTCACGGTGCCGGAGAGCCTGGTGTCCTCTGTGATCGGACTGGAACAAATTGAATATGCGGAAAAACCCAAGAGGCTGTATTTTGCCGTGAATCAGGCAAGAGCGGCCTCTTGTCTTTTGCAGGTACAGCAGGGGGCGAAGGGGCTTTTGGGCCACAGTATCCTGGTCGCGGTGATTGATTCAGGAATTGATTATTGCCACGACGATTTCCGGAACGCCGACGGGAGCACACGGATCGTAAGGCTGTTCGATCAGATGACCGGAGAGGTCTATGAGAGAGAACAGATCAACGAGGCACTGCGTACCGGAGACCGGGAGGCAGCCAGGAAAATTGTACCATCCTTTGACATCAGCGGGCACGGGAGTGCGGTGGCGGGGATCGCGGCGGGAAATGGGCGGGAAAGCGGGGGACGATACCGCGGCGTGGCGCCGGAGAGTGAGCTCCTTATTGTACGCCTGGGGACGGCAGATCCAGATGGCTTCCCGCGAACGACACAGGTCATGGAGGGCGTGGATTTTGCGGTGCGCACGGCAGAGGAGCTGGGAGTGCCGGTGGCAATCAATTTAAGCTTTGGAAACACGTATGGCTCTCACGACGGCAACGGGCTTTTGGAGCGGTATTTGAGCAGCGTGGCAGAGCGGGGAAGAAGCGTGTTTGTGATCGGAACCGGGAATGAAGGGGATGCGGGAGGGCATACCTCGGGCGTGCTTGCGGCAGGGGAGGACGCGGTGATCGAGCTTTCGGCCGCGCCCTATGAGACCGGGTTTGGCGTACAGCTCTGGAAAAGCTATGAGGACAGCTTTGACGTGTATATAAGCAATCCGGCGCAGACGCGGACGGAGCGGATCGGGCCGGAGCCGGGAGCGAGGAGGATTAATATGGGCCAGACGGAGCTTCTTACGTATTTCGGAGAACCGGGGCCGTTTAACGGGGCACAGGAAATATACGTTGATTTCGTGCCGGGGGAGAGCTATGTGGAGAGCGGGATCTGGCGGTTTACGCTCCGCGCGGGAGCGGAGGGCGGAGGCCGATATGATTTCTGGCTCCCGTCATCCTCGGCGGTGGGCCGCGCGACCAGATTTCTGCGCCCGACGCCGGATGTGACGCTCACGATTCCCTCAACGGCCCTGCGTCCGATTTCCGTCGGCGCGTATGACGATGCGACGCTGTCGTATGCGCCGTTTTCGGGGCGCGGGGATACGAGAGTGTACGGGATTCAAAAGCCGGATCTTGTGGCGCCGGGCGTGGGAATCGTGACGGTAAAGGCCGGAGGTGGCTACGCGCCCGTGACCGGGACATCGTTCGCTGCCCCGTTTGTGACCGGGGCGGCGGCGCTTTTGATGGAGTGGGGGATCATGAGGGGGAATGATCCGTATCTGTATGGGGATAAGGTGAAGGCGTATTTGAGGAAGGGGGCGAGGAGTCTGCCGGGGTTTGAGGTGTTCCCGAATCCTCAGGTAGGCTATGGGGCGTTGTGCGTCGGGGATAGTATACCAATATAAATCACATGAGATAAAAATAGAAATGGATGGAATGTGTGCTGAATACATTAAAAAAAATAAGTGCGATAAAAAATAAGCAATATACGACGATAATTCATTCGAGAGAATACCATGAGCGGATTATTGGAAAAAAAGGTGAATTTTACGTTCTGGCAAGAGTAGGCGCATATAGCTTCGCGGATTGTTATGTTGTTTTTAGGGACAATACCAAATGGGGTGCGGCAGTAGTAGAGACTATTAACACTAGTTGGGGGGGGGGGTGAAACGTCCTCAATTTCAAAATCATGCTGTATCAATTTGTGAGGATAGTCAAGGGAATTATATTAATTTAAATGAGGCACATTTTATTTGTGGAATAATGAATACTCCTGTTGCATTCGAATATGTTCAAAAGTCGTCAGATTCCCGTTCATATCCAGTTAGGCCCTGTATTTACATTCCCAAATACAATAAAGAAAATATGATACATGAAAAAATCTCTAATCTTTCAAAAGAAGCACATATAAATTTTGATAATGAACAAAAGATTCGAAAAATTATGGAAGAGTTGAATGATTTATATCTTATCATTACAAAAAGAAATAAATAGTTGAATTTGTTTGCTATGTCTACTGAGGGAAATGATTGTACTAGAAAATAAAAGTAGAGATATTTGGAAGTAATTCAGGAAACAGTATATTTGCCTATTGGAAATGCCATGGTGTCATGAAGTAGAATGTCCAAAACTCATACATGGATATAGTTTCAGTCAGAAAATAAAAATTAAGATTCAGGGGGAGGCCGGTATGGCAGAAAGTCAGAACATAGAATGGAAAGAATCTTAGCGTGATGAGTATTTAAAATGGATTTGTGGTTTTGCCAATGCACAAGGCGGCAAAATATACATTGGAGCAGATGATAATGGTACGATAATTGGAGCTGAGAATAGTAAAAAGCTGTTAGAGGATATTCCAAATAAAGTCAGAGATGTCCTTGGCATCATTGTAGATGTAAATTTTTTGACACAAGATGGAACGGGTTATATTGAAATATGTGCTAATCCCAGCAGTTATCCTGTAAATTTCAAAGAGGAGCAGCATCATCGGAGCGGAAGCACAAAGCAACTTCTTAAAGGTGCAGCGTTGAGCGAGTTCGAATATAGCAAATGGATTTTTCCGCGCAGGCTATGTTGAGACATGGGGACGTGGAATAGAGAAAATATGAGAAGAATGTAAAAGTTATGGTGTACCAATTCCTGAATATATACTACATTTAGAAGATATCATGGTGAAATTTACGTGTTTAGAGCAGTCTAAAGTGCAAAATGAATTAAATGGCACTTTAGAAGAAAACATATTATCAGCAATAAAAGAAAATCCTAAAGTGATACAAGCTCAGATTGCCGTAAAAGGGGACTGCTCAGAGAGAACAGTGAAACGAATCATGAAAGAAATGGTTGGGAAAAATATCATTGAACGTGTTGGCGGTCGTAAAATGGGAAAATGGGTAAAAATAAAATAATACTTCGGCAGATTACTTGCTTTAATTTGTATAGTCTATGTTACGAATGTCAAATAAGAATTGCAGTTTGATATTGAAACTGCTCTACATTTTCACAAAAAATCAGATTTTACTTGTATTTGAAAAAAGGGGAAATGTATAGAGTTATTCAGGACGGATTGTATCAAAGTGATTTTGATAAGTTATTGCTTGGATTTGGCAATAAGAGGCAGATATTACAGCAATTTTAAATCTGAGGATTTTAAGATCTGAAACAAAAAAAGGCTACAGCAAAAGAGGAATCCTTTATATGGTTATATATATGGATGTACCGCTTTCAGGAGAACAGCGGTTATTGATCGAGAATGCGCTGCAGGGAAAAAATATTCTTGTGGATGCCTGCATTGGAAGCGGAAAAACTACGGCCATCCAGGTTTTATGTAACGAATTACCGGCTGCGAAACGGATCCTGTATTTGACCTATAACAGACTTTTAAAAATAGATGCGAGATCCAAGATAAAAAAGAGGAATGTTACGGTAACAAACTATCATGGCTTTGCGTATATGGCGTTAAAGAGCGCTCATAAATCGGCAGGAATATCGGATCTCATACAGACGTTTCTTAAGGAAAAGCCGTTCATTGAAAAATATGACATTCTGATTCTCGATGAATACCAGGATATTGAGCAGGAGCTGGCCGAGCTGCTGTGGATGATAAAAGAACGCAATCCAAAGATGCAGATGATTGCGGTTGGCGATATGGAGCAAAAATATATGACAAAACAACATTAAATGTTGAGTCGTTTATGAAAGAATTTCTGGAAGAGCCGGTCAGGCTGCAATTTACCCAATGCTTTCGCTTATCGAATGATCTGGCGGCCATGCTTGGAAGGGTATGGAAAAAACAAATAAAGGGGGTAAATGATCGGTGTAAGGTTGAGGAAATGACGAAGGAGGAGGCCGCCGCGTTTTTAGCCGGACAGGAGCGGGAGATATTTTGTGCCTGGGGGCAAGAACAGGGGCGATGTCCGATACGTTAAATCTTCTGGAAGAAAGGTATCCGTATAAATTCAATAAGGAAACCGTGTATGCAACGATATCCGATCATGATTCGATGGGAAAGACAGAGCCAGGGGAAGACTCTGCAATCTTTACCACTTATGACAGCAGCAAAGGGCTGGAAAGAAAAATTTGTGTCGCAGCCAGCAGAGGGAAAGATCGCGTTATTTTTGTGAAAAAAGAGATTCTATACGAAGGAGATACAAAACAGCTCGATCGACCAGAAAATATTGTTTTTAGTCTCGCTTGACACGAGGCAGAGACGCTATCGAACGCAGGAGGCTACGCCGTTCGTGGACGAAGAACAAAGCAGATTGATTAAGGACAGGCTAAAGACACGCTTGCATCCGGATGAGGCGGCGCAGGTTGAATGCCGGATCGATTTTTCCGACCGGGAAGGAGGCGGCATAAAGTTTTCGGCGAAGGGATTTGCGGATGTCGTGAAGGATGACACGGTATATGAATTAAAGTTTGTATCGGAATTGACGCATGAACATTTTTTACAGTGCGCCTGCTATATGACTGCAATGGATTTACAAAAGGGAATTTTATGGAATACGAGAGATAATACTTTATACGGGATAGAAATTCCAAACAGAAGGGCTTTTTTGGATGCGGTAACCAGGGCCGTTACCAAAGGCGTGATGGAAGCATACCACAATCCGGTTCAAAGCCTGCCGGAACACGCAGATCCGTTTGCGGTCATTGACACGGAGACAAACTGGAACGATGAGGTAATGTCGATCGGGGTAGTAATCGCTGATTCAAAAAGCCGGAAAAAATAGATTCCGTCTATTATATCCTCGAGCCGGAATATAGGGTCGGTGGAATGTATGCAGATGAATTGCATCTGGACGAAAAAGGAATCCGTGTGGCGGACAGAAGAAAGGCCTTAAACGAGATCGAAAAATGGCTGCAAACATACAAGGTCAAAAAGCTGTTTGCATATAACGCCTCTTTCGATCAAAAACATCTGCCGGAGTATGCAGAGTATGAATGGTATGATATCATGCGCTTGGCTGCATACCGCCAATACAACAAGGCCATTCCGGATTCTGCAGACTGTTTTAAGACCGGAAGACTGAAACGGGGATACGGCGTTGAAAATATTCTGAAAATGCTGAAGAAAAATAATCTCTACAGGGAAACACATAATGCTGTCCAGGATGCGAAAGATGAGCTGGAAATCATGCGCTTACTGGGACATGGGCTCCATGAATATGAGATCGCGCGGATATCGGCCAAGGGGACAGTGAACACGGGGCTGCAGCAAAATAAAGCGGAGCCTTTCAGAGAAGCCGCAAGGAACCCCGGCATCATAAGGGGGATTATGTCCAGGCTTTTCGGAAACAGATAACGGATTTAATTCCGAACACGGAGGACGACAGGGAGGTATTCCACGGAAAAGCCGGGAACAGCCGATGGTTACAGACCCGGGAGGAAAAGCTTTGCCCATGGGAGTGGCGGCAATTTTTCTACAAGAAGGACGGTACAGGCAGAGTTTCCAAAGGGCAAATGGATCCTGGATCGTACAGGCTGGTATGCGGATCCGGTCGGAAGCTGGTACTACCTGCATCCGACGGCCGACGGGACACGCGGACATATGTATACCGGCTGGCATCTTCTTGACGGAAAATACTACTATTGCTTTGCCGATTCGGGGCGGCTGTATGTAGACTGCGTGACACCTGACGGATATATGTTCAATGCGGCTGGGGTCCGGGAGGGGTGTCTATTCCCATAAGAGAACACGAAAAAGCCGGCGGAAGCGGTATAAAAACGCTTCGCCGGCAGTTTTTTTATAAAACGAGAAGGGGATTTGTAACAGTTCGGACGTCGTCTGAACTGTTACGGGGATTATTTCCCCATATCCCGCCCCAGCGTGATCTCCGTTGACGCAAAATTCTCGATGCTTTTTGTCTTCTCGAAAAAGTGCGGCATTTTCTGTACCATCGTCTCCTTCCGGTAGAAGTCGTCGTCCTCTTGGATCGGGAGCGTGACGGTCTGTCGGAGAGCGGAGGATTTGTAGATGGCCATGATCAGCTCGATGGTCTTTCGGCCTTCTGTTCCGTCCGTCAGGAGAGGTTCTTTTCCCTCAATGGCGAGAAGCAGATTTTTGATCTGTGCTGGATGGCCCTCAAGCGCAAGCTCGGGGATGGAGTGGTAGACGGAATCAAGCTCCTTTTCCCGGGCTTCGTCACGTTTGGGGAAGCCGTTTGGGAGAGGAGCGGCAGCCGCCGGGCTCCAGGGGATGCTTAAGCGGCCCTTTTCGGTCTGGAACACGATCTCCTGTGCCTCGCCGTAGTCCACGATGGAGGTACCGATATGCGCGAACGCGTTCGGATATTCGAGGATCGCCATCCCGACATCCTCCAGCTCGGAATTCGGATGTCCCACGTTTTTCATGACTGCCGTGACGGTGTCGGGCATGCCGAGCATCCACAAAAGCAGATCAATATGATGGACCGAATGGCTCGTAAAGGAACCTCCGCACTCCGAATCCCAGGTCCCTCTCCACCACAGATCATAATAGTTTTCCCCACGCCACCAGAGGGAATTCACGACGGCGTGCAGGACCCTTCCTCCGACTCCGTCCCGGAGCATTTGATGGATTCTCTGCATGGGCGTCTTAAAGCGATTCTGGCAGACGACGCTTAAAAGCTTTCCGGAGCGTTTGGAAGCGGCGAGCATCTGGTCACACTCCTCGAGGGAGTTCGCCATCGGCTTCTCCACAAGGACATGGCAGCCGGCCTCCATGGCCTCAATGGCAGTCTTTGCATGGGCGGAGGGGGGGAGGCAGACGGAGACAAGATCAATGCCTTCTGCCCGGATGGCCTCCTCCATGGTCTTATAGGCCTTTGCCTGTGAAAGATTCTTATTTTTGATGAGCTCCCGGGCTTTTTCTACGTACAGGTCACAGACCGCACATACCTGACATAACTTGGGAAAGCTGCGAAAGGCTTCCGCCTGGACGCCGGCAATCGCACCGGCTCCGATGATTGCTACGTTGATCATACTCTCTCCTGTCTGATTCGGACTGCCGCCTCCTGGGCACGGATCGCCAGCTCGATCGCTTTGAATTCGATTTCCTGATCATAGGCGGCTGCGGTGCCGTCGAGGCAGTCACGGATCAACTGTCCAAAGAAAGGAAAACCGGCCTGGCCCGCAGCCTGGATATGCCGTTCTCCCTCGTGATTTACGAGATAGAGATGGTCTCCTTCCTTGTCTCTTGCAACGTCGATATATTTGCGGATCTCGATGTATCCGTCGGAGCCGACGATGAGCGTTCGCCCATCCCCCCAGGCGCCCAGCCCGTCAGGGGTAAACCAGTCCAGCCTTGCATAGGCGGCGGCCCCGTTATTTAAGGTCAGCATCATATCACCGAAATCCTCAAAATCGGGATACTGTGCATGCTTAAAATTGGCAGTCCGGCTCTTTTCGACCACGGCGTCCGAAGCACCCGCATAGATGAGCATCTGTTCGATCTGGTGGCAGCCGATATCCACGAGGATGCCGCCATAACGCTTCCGGTCAAAAAACCATTCGGGCCTTGTGGCAGGCGAGAGGCGGTGGGGGCCGAAACCGCTTACACTGATCACATCGCCGATTGCCCTTTCCTGCAAAAGTTTTTGGGCATATACGGCCGATTCCACGTGGCGCCTTTCACTGTAGTAGACCGCATATTTGCGTTTGGTGTACTGTACAGCCTCGCGCGCACGAGCCAGCTCATCTGCCGTAATAAGCGGGGGCTTGTCGGCAAAGTAGTCTTTTCCGTGCTCCATGGCTTCGATGCCGAGGCGGCAGCGCTCATCAGGCACGGAGGCCGACATGATCAGCCGTATACGGTCGTTTTCCAGAATTTCCTCCTTACAGCGCGCGGCCCTCACACCGTCATAGCGCTTACAGTAGGCTTCCACCTTCTGCGGGTCGGGATCATACACAAGGGCCAGCGAAGCGCCTGCCTCTAAGAGCCCGTTGCTCATCCCGAAGATATGGCCATGGTCCAGGCCGATGACGCCCACAAGAAATTCATTTTTCCCACATACGGGCGCGGATTTCCCCATCGGGGCATAATTTTGTCCGTCTGATTTGATCTGCATCGTATTGTTCCTTTCCGGCTTTTTGTCAGCCCATCAGTCCGGGCAGGAAGGTCACAAGGCCCGGGAAGATATAGATCAGGAGGATCGCAAACAGGATGACTGCGATATACGGCATCAAGGGCTTCACACTCTTTTCCAGAGGCAGGCCGGCCACGCCGCAGGCAATAAACAAAAACGTTCCGACCGGAGGCGTGATCGCGCCGATCTGCATGATGATGATCATGATGATCCCGTAATGGATCGGATCAAACCCGAAGGCGTTCCCGATTGCCACGACGATGCCGCCAAACATGGCGACGATGATCGTAGGATCGAGAAAGCAGCCCAGGATCATAAACACGATGACGAGGAATAAGGTGGCCAGATGACGGTTTTTCAGCGTGTTGACGGCAAAGGCCAGCACCTCGTTCTGAAGCTGCATGCGGACCAGGACGTTTGCCAAAACGCCTGCCGCAGCGATCGTCATGAACACGACGGCAGTGGTGACGGCCGAACTGATCAGGATATCCGGGAAGTCCTTAAGCTTTAACTTTTTTGAGATAAAAAATCCATAAAAAAGACTGTAGGCGATGGCGAGCACGCCAGATTCCGTAGGCGTAACAAAACCAAAAACGATCCCGCACAGGATAATGAGCGGAGTGATCAGAGCGCCGATGGAGTCTAAGGAGGTACGGATAAAGCTTTTGAGTGAAAACGGAGTGATCGGGATATTATAACCGCGTTTCCGATATTCCACGTAGTTGACACCGCATTGGAACAGCACGATCAAAACGCCTGGCAGATATCCGCCCAAAAAGAGTTTGGCGACCGGCGTCTCCGTATAGAAGGAGTACAGGATCATGATAATGCTGGGCGGGATAATGGGGCTTAACATGGAGGAGCCGGCCGTCACCGCGACGGCATAGTCCTTGTCATAGCCCTGTTTTTCCATGGCTGGGATCAGCATGCCGCCGATGGCGGAGGCGTCCGCCGCCCCGGAGCCCTGGATGCCGCCGAACAGCATGGAGGTAATGATATTCACGTAGCCTAATCCGCCCTTGAACTGTCCGACGGCCGCATTTGCGAAGCCGACCAGCTTATCGGTGATTTGAGCCTTTCCCATGATATTGCCGGCGAGGACAAAAAACGGGATCGCCATCAGGGAAAAGGAATTGATACTGCCAAACAGCCGGATTGTGACGAGAGAAAACGGGATATCCATTGTCACGACGAAGATAATTGCGGTCATCAGGGTCGCCATAAAGATAGGAAAGCCCAGGAAAATAAATAAAAGAAGTACGACAAATACAAGCAGCGCCTGAATCATTGGAGGTCCCCCTTTCCCGGATTTTTTCTGAACAGCACGCGAAGATATTCCATAATCAACAGGGCGCATCCGACAGGGATGGAGGCATAAAACCATGCGATCGAGAGGTCGGGCAGGTTTTGGAGCATGGTTTTTGTACTGTTCATGGTATAAAAGATCCCTTCTCTTGTGACGGCAGCCAGCGCAAGGATGACGACGACGGTCGCCGCCTTTTGGGCGACCATGACTTGGGCGGGCTTTAAAAATTTATTCAGGAAAAATTCCACGCTGAGATGGGAGTTGCTTTTGACGCCCACGCTCGCGGCGAGAAAGGCGACCCAGATCGCGGTCAGCCGTACGATCTCGTCGCCCCAGGCAAAGGGCTTTAAATCGGCCGACGTGAAATACCTGAGGATGATCTGTAGGAGGCTTAAACAGATGATGCTGCCAAGCAGCACGATGATGGCGCAGGTCCGGATCTTATCTAACAGGTTGTATAATTTTGCAAACATGCAGTCCTCCTTAAAATCGGCTTAAGATTTTAAGAAGCTGCCGTACCCCGCGGCCGTACAGGCCCGGATGCGGCAGCCCTCTGTAACTTACGAATTATTTTTTGAGCTCGATGATCTGGTCGATAAAGGAATTCCAGTTGTCACCCTTCTGGCGGTATTCATCCAGCATGGGAGCACAGGCCTCGACCCATTTGTCAAGGTCGGAAAGCTCCGTAATTGTGACGCCTTCAGCCTTCATGGCTTCCAGAGCCTTCTCATTGTCGCTGTCGTCAAGCGAATCCTGGAAAGCCTCTGTCTCGTCAACGGCGTCCTTGATCACCTGCTGCAGATCCTCGGGAAGGGACTTAAACCAGTTGTCATTGAAGTAGAACTGGATGCAGGCCATGCAGTGATTCGTGATGGCCAGGTTCTTGGCGTTGTCCTGGAACTTCATGGAGTTGATCATGGAAGGAGAAGCTTCCATGCCGTCCATAACCTTCGTCTGGAGCGCCGTGTACACCTCATTCCAGTCCATGGTGGTGCCGGAAGCGCCGAGGGCGTCAAACATGGAGATATAGACGGCGTTCGGTCCCCTCATCTTCAGGCCCTTCATGTCCTCAAGCTTTGTGACGGGAGCCACAGTCAGCATGTCTCTGGAGCCCATGGACATGGTGCCGTAGGTGTAGAAGCCGTACTGGCTTAAGCGGTTGTTGACCTCATCCTCCATGGCACGAGTGATCTCGCGGTACTGTTCGTTGCTGTCAAACAGGAAGGGGAACTCGTACATCTGAAGCTCCGGAACCCATACACCGGGTCCGGTGCCGGGCGCTGCCAGGACTAACTCCAGAGCCCCTGCCTGACACATCTCAACCTGCTCGGACTGGCTTCCGAGCTCGCTGCCGAAGTTAGCAGTCGTTTTGATGCGTCCGTCTGATTTTTCTTCCACGGTCTTACAGAAAAATTCCAGGGCCTGCCCGATCGTGCCTGTCTGGGCCTGATTGGTCGTGCTGCGAAGCTCATAGACCTTGCCGTCGTCAGAGGGCTTGGCGGCTTCGGCGGTCGTTTCCGACGCGGCCTGGGCGGTGGTCTGTGCTTCGGTCGCCGCCTGTGTGACAGCAGGCGCGCTTTCCTTTGGGGAACAGCCTGCAAAACATGAGACGGCAGCCAGAACGGCGGCGGTCAGCAGAATTTTTTTCTTCATACGTTTCCTTCTCCTTTTAAATGTTTACTAAAATAGTTACAATTTTTGCTCTGCTATTATAACATTTTACCAACTTTACCACGATGGTAATACCTGCTTTATACATTGTGAATACTGTCCTTTATATGCAATATGTTTCAAATATCCGGAAAAATAAAAAGGCATGTGGACTTGGGCTTTTTGTGCTATAATCATAAGAAATAAACGAAAAAATGCTGGTTTTTAACAGCCTCCGAAACTTTGGATCAAGAAAGGAATGAATAACAGGATGTCAAAACTTCATTTTACGGCGCATCTGTATTATCTGGACGAGGATTACCGGATTTTTACGTATTACGATACGAACAAGGATAAAATCTATAAGCATATGCATGATTTTTATGAGATCTACAGGCTGGTCTCGGGACATGTCAAGTATTTTACAGCGGGAAATTCCTTTTATCTGACGCCGGGAGACTTTCTGTTTATCAACCGGCATCAGGAACATTTTCCGGAGGTGCTGGATTTTTCCGAACCGTATGAGCGGATGGCGCTCCACGTTTCCCCGGATACGCTTAAAGAATTGTCCTGCGACGGAATTGACCTGACCGCCATTTTTTCCCAAAATGAATTCAAGGTATATCACTATCCGGTCGCGATTGAAAAGCAGATCAATTCCTATTATAGTCAGTTGAGCCGGCTGTACGACGGGCCGGATATATATGGAAGGAAAATTTTGGGGAGGAGCCTTTTGGCCTCCTTGTTTGTCCTGCTGACGCAGCATATGGATACGCCTTCCGTGTATTCGTTTGATAAATCCAATAAAAATATGCAGATCATGTCTATAACGGAGCAGTATATCCGGAATCATTTAGACGAGAAGATCCGGATCGGAGATCTGGCGGAGTATCTGTTTATGAACCAGTATTATTTCATGCATCAGTTTAAGGAGCTGTCCGGGATGTCGGTCTACCAGTTTATACAGAAGGTAAGGATCGACGCGTTAAAAGAGCGGGTGGAGCAGGGCGCGAACCTTATGGAAGCGGCGCAGAGCTGTGGATTTGGGGATTATTCGAATTTTTACCGGTACTTTAAACGGGAGTTCGGATGCAGCCCTAGGGAGTATTTTTCGGGAAAGGACACCTGCTGCCCGTTCCGGGACTGAGCCTGCACTACCTGGCTCCTGGCCGGTCCATCAGGCCGGCAGGAACAGATATTTTCTGATTGTAGTTTACTTTTGCGGCCGGGGCTGGTATTATTTGATTGAAAAAGAATGCGGATAGCAAGGAAAGGAGCGTTGCAGGGAATGCGTTGCAAAAAAGGCCTGAGGCCATTGTGTTTGCCGGGCCGAATGGATCTGGAAAGAGTGATACTATCAATGCGGATAAAATCATGAAAAATTTGACAGAGGGGGAGCGGATATGAGAAGATTTGTCACTGTCTTTCTGTGCTGTATGCTGCTCATGGGCCGGGCGGTCGGCGCGGTATATGCGGCTGAACAGGGGCCTGGGTATGAGAGGCAACAGGCCGCGCAGCAGAATGAGCCGGAGACTCCGCTTGCAAAAAACGGCAGGCTGCGGGTTGAAAAGACGGCCCTTGTGAATGAAAAAGGTGAGCCGGTTCTTTTAAAGGGCGTCAGCACGCACGGGATCAACTGGTTTCCGGACTATGTCAATGCTTCTGCGTTTTTGACGCTGCGCGATGAATGGGGCGTGAACTGTGTCCGCCTGGCGATGTATACGGAGGAGTATAACGGCTACTGCGCGGGAGGGGACAAGGAAGCCTTAAAAGCCGTGATCGACCGGGGCGTGAAGGCGGCTGCTGATCTGGGAATGTATGTGATCATTGACTGGCACATTTTAAGCGACGGAGACCCCAGGAAAAACCAGGCGCAGGCGGTGGAGTTTTTCGGGGAGCTTGCGGCGCGGTATCGGGATCAGAAGCATGTGCTTTATGAGATCTGCAACGAGCCGAACGGTGGTGTTTCCTGGGCGGATATAAAGGGTTATGCGCAGACGGTAATCGGTGTGATCCGGTCACAGGATCCGGAAAGTGTGATCCTTGTGGGTACGCCTACCTGGTCACAGGACGTGGATGTTGTGGCGGAAAGCCCGCTTGAGAGTGTTTCCAATGTGCTGTATACATTCCATTTTTATGCGGCGACCCATGGGGAGGCGTACCGCGCAAAGGTGGAGAAGGCGGTCGAAAGGGGCCTTCCGGTCTTTGTCAGCGAGTTTGGGATTTCGGAGGCCTCCGGGAACGGACGGCTCGATACGGCCGAGGGGGACCGCTGGATTGCGTTTTTGAAGCAGCATGGAATCGGGTATGTCTGCTGGAATCTTTCCAACAAGGCGGAGAGCTGTGCCCTTATCAAGAGTGAATGCCAAAAAACAGGGGCGTTTGAGACGGGGGATCTGTCGGCTTTTGGCCTTTGGTTCCGGGAAAAATAGGAAAACGTGGAGGAAACGAGAGATGCAGGTTACAGTCACAAATGAGATGAAAGGCAGGATGACAAAGGACGGGAGCGTTTTAAAGAAGATCCGGAGTGCAGGCGGCGGCGCGAACGGCTGTATCGCAGGCGGAGTGACACTTCTGATCTTCGCAGTGCTTTTGGGAGGTCTGTTTTTTGCACTGTTTACGCCGGCGGCCGGAGCACTTTTTGGCGGGCTCTTTGGGATTCCCGGCCTTTTGCTGGTCGGAGGCGGGATGGCGATGCAGGCGCGCAAGCTGAAAAATTATGAGAACTATTATGAAAGGGAAACCGGCTATGACCGTGCCGAGCTTAAGGGGATCGAGCGGGAGCTCCTCGCCCCGGATATGCTTCTGTTTGACAATCAAAAGCAAAAGAAGGGGGAAGGAAAGCCGGTGTTTGGCCTCTGCCTGACAAAGCATTACCTGGTTATGCCGATGATGCTGGGAAATTGTTATGTCAGAAGACTGGACGAGATGGTCGGGGCCGCGTATTCGGAGTCGATTCCCGGAATCAACGGCTATAAGTACGGACTGGTGCTTCTGTCCGTCCGGGATGAGAAGGAGGGCGGTGTATACAACGCTTACTTTACAAAGGAAACATGTCTGGAGATTATACAGGCCCTGAAGGGCCGGATACCGGGGCTGATTACGGACCAGGCGTTTCAGTATGAGGGAAAGATTTACAATATGCTGGTAAACTGGAAGGATATTCTTGCGCTCTGGCAGAGATCCTAAAAGACGGCGGCTACGAATCGGGCTGCGCGGCCGGCGGCAGATAAGTTTCAGGTACGATTTAGAGGAGAAGAAAAATGCATAAGGAATATAGGAATAAATTTGTAAGCCCCGAGACGGCCGCAAAGCTTGCGGTGCGTTCCGGGGATTGGGTGGATTACGGCTTTGGGGGCGGCTTCCCGGAGCTGATGGACAAGGCGCTGGCGGCGAGAAAGGGAGAGCTTTCCGATGTGAAGATCCGCGGCGGCTTAGTGATCCGCCCGCGCATTGAGGTTGTGGAAAGCGACCCGGAGCAGGTCTCGTTTACCTACTATAGCTGGCACATCGGCGATTATGAGAGGAAGCTGCAAAGCCGTGGCCTGTGCCGGTTTATGCCGATGATCCTGCGGTATCTTCCGGAGCTCTACAGGCATCATATCCGCGTGGATGTGGCATTTGTGCCGGTCTCTAAGCCGGATGACGGGGGCTATTGCGGCCTTGGCATCTCCAACTATGCCTGGCGTACGATTTTTGAACAGGCCAGAACGGTTGTGTTCGAGATCAACGAGCATCTCCCGATGCTGCAGGGTGTAGACGGCTCGCACCGTGTCCATCTCTCGGAGGCCGATTATATCGTTGAAGGAGAACATGAACCGCTTCCCGTCCGCACGTATAAGGCGCCGACGCCGCTCGAGGAGGAGATTGCAAGGCATGTCGTAGAGGAAATCCCGGATGGAGCGGTCCTGTCCCTGGGCGTGGGAGGCGTGCCGTTTACGGTCGCCAAAATGCTTGCGGCTTCGGATCGGAAGGACTTGGGCTGTCACACGGGGACCATTAGCGATGCGTTTCTCGCCTTGTACCGGGCGGGAAAGCTGACGAATCAGAGAAAAGAGATTGATACGGGCCTCTCCACCTGGAACCTGGCGATGGGGTCGCAGGAATTATATAAGTGGCTTCGGGAAGAACCCGACCGGTTCCGCCCGGCCGATGTCGATTATGTACACGCTCCCGACCGGATCGCCCGGATGAAAAACGTGATCAGCATCAACGGAGGCGTCCAGCTCGATCTGATGGGACAGGAAAACGCGGAATCCGCCGGAAGCAGACAGCTCTCGGGGACGGGCGGGCAGCTTGACTTCCTAGAAGGGGCATTCCGCTCCGAGGGCGGCAAGGGCTTTATCTGCCTGACCTCCACGCATAAGAATAAAGACGGCGCGGTGAAATCCAACATTGTTCCGTTTATCCCGGCGGGCAGCGTGACCTCTGCGCCGCGCAGCATGATTCAATATGTGGCGACCGAGTACGGCGTGGCGAAGCTTTCGGGGCTGTCGTTACGGGAGCGGGCCGAGGCGATGATCTCCGTTGCGCATCCGGATTTCCGCGAGGAGCTGATGCGCTATGCAAAGGAGAATTTCCGATAATGGCAGGGCAGGCCGGATGCAGATTTACGGTGAAAAGCTTTCGATGAGAAGAAAGGAAAAAGTATGATACAGATTATTCTGGGAGACATTACAAAGACCCGCGCGGATGCGATCGTAAATGCGGCGAACACGAGCCTGTTGGGAGGCGGAGGCGTGGACGGAGCGATCCACCGGGAGGCCGGGCCTGAGCTTTTGGCCGAATGCCGGCTGCTGCATGGCTGCCGGACCGGGCAGGCAAAGCTCACGAAGGGATACAGGCTCCCTGCCAAATATGTCATCCACACGCCGGGCCCCGTCTGGAACGGAGGCGGGAGAGGGGAGGAGGAGCTTTTAAAAAGCTGCTATGAGAGCTGCCTTTCGCTGGCGGCGGAGCATGGCTGCAAGACGGTTGCATTCCCCTCGATCAGCACGGGCATTTACCGCTTCCCGTTAGCGGAAGCCGCGAGGATCGCGATCGGTACGATCCGCGCGTTTTTGGAAGCGCATCCGGAGATGGAGGTTTTGATGGTGTGCTTTGACGGAGCGACGAAGAAGCATTACGAGGAGGCTCTGAAAAGAGCGCAGGCGGAATAAAAATTTCTTGAACTTTTTAACGGTTTGTGCTATTCTTTCAATAAAAAAGGACGCCTGCTGGTAACACGCGTCCCACAGGAGCTGCCGATAGACGGTTAGCCCAAAACTATATGAGCAAAATAGCCGCTTAGTTTTTCTGGACTGGGGCGGCTATTTTTGCGTTTTATTTGGAGAAAATATTTTTGAAATTTTTGCTTGACAAATAATATTATATATCATATAATATTGGCATGAACAATACTATATGATATATAATGCTGTACAGATTGTAAAGGAGAGAGCTTATGGTATTTAATACGGGGGCCGCTTTGTTGGATGCGGTGGTTCTGGCGGCTGTCTCGAGAGAAGCGGAGGGGACGTATGGCTACAGGATCACACAGGAGGTACGTAAGGCGATTGATATTTCAGAGTCTACGCTTTATCCGGTGCTCCGCAGGCTTCAGAAGGATAACTGTCTGAGCGTCTATGACCTGGCGATCGACGGCAGGAACCGAAGGTATTATAAATTGACAGAGACGGGGCGTGTACAGCTTGCGCTTTATAAAGGGGAGTGGAGTGTGTATTCAAATAATATTTCCCGGATTTTTGAGGAGGCGAAGTTATGAAGAAGGAAGAATTTTTAAAACAGCTGGAATATCTTTTGCAGGATCTTCCGGATTCGGAGAAGGAGGAGGCAATCTCCTATTACCGGGATTATTTAGAGGAAGCTGGGCCGGAGCGGGAGGAGAAGGCGGTCGAGGAGTTTGGAAGCCCGGAGCGGGTTGCGGCTATTATACGTGCATCTGCATCCGGGAATTTAGAGGAGGGCGGCGCGTTTACGGAGACGGGATACCGGGACGAACGCTTTAAGGATCCGAATTTTGAGGTCGTGGAGCGGCTGGACCTGCCGAATGAAAAGGAAGCACACCCGGAAGGCGGATTCGGATCTGCTGCGGGGCATGGCGGTTATGCGGGCAGCGGCTTCAAGGAGTTTTTTAAGAAGAACAGGCCGAACGGTGCGGCGCATGAGGCGTATCAGGAGGAACCGTATCGGGAACGCTATACGAGGAGCCGGAATATGCGGACCGTATACACGCACGAGGATAGGAAACCGTGGACCAGCCGGCTTTTGAAGCTGATCCTGATCGGGCTGCTTTTGATCGTGGCAAGCCCCATTCTTTTAGGAGGCGTGGGAATCCTTGCGGGCTGTGCGGCAGGGGTGCTTGCGCTGGTCTTCGGTGCGGTCGCCGTGGTGCTTGGCCTGACGGTATCGGCGATCCTTGCCGGTGTGGTCCTCGCTGTGGTCGGCGTCGTGTTTACGGTGGGGACGCCGCTTGACGGGCTTTTCCTAATCGGGCTTGCCGGGATCGGAGTCGGCTGCGGGCTGTTGGGGCTGGTGATCCTGGTCGCTCTCTGGGAGGTGATCCGGGCGCTGCTTGCACTCCTTTGCAAGGGGGTCAAAAAGGGCACCGAATATGTGCGTGGAAAGGGGAAAAAGACAGAATGAAGAAATTTATAAAAATCGGTTTGATTGCCGGCTGCTTGTTTGTGATCGCCGGTATCGGGATAGCAACCGCTGCCTTTGCCCTCGGGACCAGCCCGGGGCGGATCGTGTGGAGACTCGAACAGCTCAGCCGTTGGGAGCGCCAGACAGAGCGGGACCGGTATGAGCCGGCCGGTGTGATCGAGCAGCCTCTGGACGAGGCAGTACCGGGGGAGCAGATGCCCGGCGCTGCGGTCCCGGCGGCTCCGACTCTCGCAGGGGCCCAGACAGAGCCGGCAGTGGGAGTGGGAAACTTTGAATCGGTATATTCGATCGTCTCGGTGTTGGAGGTCAGACAGAGCGGCGGCAATGTGGAGCTGTACGTTGTGGAAGGACAGTCGGAGATGACGGTCCGCGGGGAAAATGCGGATTTCAATCATGTGAATTATGAGGAAACGGATCGTTTCCAAAAGGTCAAGATCCGCGCGTATGCAGGCGAGAGCTACCGAATCTTCATTCCGGCTGATTGGGTGCTTGACCAATTGGATGTGGAAATTACTTCGGGGAATTTTAACGGAGACAATATAAAAGCCCGCGAGGCGGAGTATCAGACCGAGAGCGGAAGTGGAACGATCGTTGCCTCCCAAAGCGTGGGCGATATTCTGGAGATTGACTGCAAAGGGGGAAGCATTGAGTGGAGCTGTACGGGCAGTATGCCCGCCCTCGTCGAGGCCGAGTGTGAGCGCGGAGTCGTAAACCTTGCGCTTCCGGGCGAGCTTTCGCCAGAAACGATCGGCTATTCGCTGGAATGCGAGTATGGAACGATCGAGCTTTTGGATGCGGGCAGGTTTACCGGACTGGATGAGAAGGCGTTTAGTCCGCAGGGACGAACGATCTTTTTGGAACTGTCGGCGGAGGACAATGGAGCGATTTATATTGTGCAATAGAGAGGAGAATCTGCAATGGAACAAAAAAAGCTGTTCCGGTCTGACAGGGACCGGCTTCTGTTTGGCGTATGCGGCGGGCTCGGCGAATATCTGAATGTGGATCCCACAATCATCCGTCTAGTCTGGGCGCTTGTGGCCTGCTCGGGCTGGGGGCTGGTGTTTTATTTTGTCGCCGCCCTTATCATCCCGTCCAGATACTGAAACGGTTGTAAGCTGTTTTTATAAGCAGGAGTCTGCCAAAGGGCAGGCTTCTGTTTGCGTTAAAATCCAAAAAAGTTTCTCCAAAATCTGATTGTGCGGCTTTGGCATATCTGTTAAAATGGATCTCATAATGAAATGGTATAAGCTTCCATATTCGGGGAACACTTTCAGTACGGTTCAGGTATCTGGACGTTCAGTATGGGTTGGAAAGGAGAGTTGTTTATGCCAAAAAAGAAAGCGGACAGTTTTGATCCGAAGGATTTAAAGCCGGAGGACCGGATGAAATTTGAGATTGCGACGGAGCTTGGGCTGGCTGATAAGGTGATCGCAGGCGGCTGGCGCTGTTTGACGGCGAAGGAGAGCGGCCGGATCGGCGGGCTGGTGACAAAACGCAGGCGGGAGTTGGCAAATACGGCGCAAAAAAGTGAAAGAGGAGAACCGGCTTGAAAAGTATGGCTTTGATCTGCTTTACAGAGCGCGGTTTTCAGACGGAGAAGCGGCTTGCCGGCCTGCTTGCGGCCTGGGGAGCCAAGCCCCGGCTGTTTGTACTCGGAAAATACGCACTGCAGGCGGCCGCCATGGATCACACGGTAAGCTTCTGCCCGGTAAAGGAAGGCGGGCTTTCGAAATGGACAGACGGGCAGTGGGAAGCGGACGCCCTGATCTTTGTGGGTGCCTGCGGGATCGCTGTCCGGGCCATTGCGCCGCTTATAAAGGATAAATATACGGACCCAGCGGTCCTTGTCGTGGATGAGGCTGCCGGGTTTGTGATCCCGATCCTCTCGGGGCATATGGGCGGCGCGAATGAGCTGGCCGTCCGTCTGGCGGAAGCGATTTCTGCCATCCCAGTCATCACAACGGCCACGGATCGAAACGGCCGGTTCGCAGTCGATGTGTTTGCGCGTTCCCACGGGCTTGTGATCGACGACCGCGTGCTTGCCAAGGCCGTCTCGGCCGATGTCCTGGCCGGTGAGCCGGTGGGCTTCTTTTGTGATTTCCCGCTGGATGGGGAAGCGCCAAAGGAACTGTCCTGTGACACCATCTGCCGGCATAATATCTGGGTTACAGTATCCAAACGGGAGCGCACCGAAAGCGGCACGGGCCGGGTCCTGAAGCTGATCCCGCGCTGCGTGACGGTCGGAATCGGCTGCAGGCGGGGAACGTCCAGGGAAAAGCTCCGGGAGATCCTGACGGCTGCGATGGAGGAAAATCATGTGGATGGGCGGAGCGTCTGTGCGCTTGCCAGCATTGACTTAAAGCAGGGGGAGCCGGGGATTTGTATGCTCGCTGGGGAGCTTGGAATCCCATTTTTGACCTACACGGGCGAGGAGCTTTTAAATGTCCCCGGCCGTTTTTCCGAGTCGGAATTTGTGCGGCAGACGACAGGAGTGGGAAACGTCTGCGAGCGGGCGGCCATGGCGGCCTGCCTGGAGGTGTCAAAAAGCAGCCGGAGCTTATTTGGAAAGTTTGCAAAAGACGGTGTGACGGTGGCGACCGCATGCTTTTATCCGGAACTTTTTAAGGACGGAGACAGAAAGGAGGCGCCATGATCCTGGTGACGGGTGCGAGCGCGAGCGGGAAGTCCGCGTTTGCCGAACGGCTTGTGACGGAGAGCGGCAGGAGGCGGCGCGTGTATCTGGCCACGATGGCTTCCTGGGATGAGGAATGCAGAAAGCGGATCGAACGGCATAAAGAGCTCCGCGCGGGGAAGCGGTTTGAGACGATCGAGTGTCCCACGGATATAGAAGGGGCCGTGCTTCCGAAGGGGAGTGTGGTCCTTTTGGAATGTATGTCGAATCTGGCGGCAAACGAGCTTTTCAGGGAAGATTTGGTACATAATGACGTACAGGCGGCCGGGGAGCGGATCTGTCGAGGGATCGAGAGGCTGATGGAAGCGGCCGGGGAACTGGTCGTGGTGACGAATGAGGTGTTTGAGGACGGCGAACGGTATTCGGAGGAGACGGAGAGTTACAGGAGGCTTTTGGGAGGCTTAAATATCTGGCTGGCCGAAAGGGCGCAGACCGCGTATGAGGTGGTGTGCGGGATTGCGCTGGAGGCGGGGCGGCAGAATCTTACCCTGGACTTCTTAACTTCTCCCCCTGCGGTGCCGATATATAACGTAGAAAGAAAAACTGTGCCGAAAGGTATTTGATAGAAAAGAGGAGTGATTCTTATGGCATCAACATCATCCGTTTCCACAAACAGACTGAGCTCTACCCTGCGGGGCTACGGCGGGTTGGCCAGCGGGCTTGACCGAGATGAACTGATCGAGCAAATGTCGGCTGCGAGCCGGAGTAAGATTGCCTCGCAAAAGCAGAAACAGGATAAGCTGGAGTGGCAGCAGACGGCGCTGCGTAATATTACAACAAAGTGCTATGAATTTTCCAATAAATATACATCCTACAGCTCACCGGCTACCAACCTCCTGTCCTCGAAGATGTACTCGCGTACGCTGGTATCGGCCATAGGGGCCAACAGCGGCTGTATCTCCGTGTCCGGTACGGCAAATTCCGGCGAGATGATGTCGATTGCCGGAATCAAACAGCTTGCCAAGCAGGCAAGCCTAAGTACGACGGGGAGCATCTCGGACCGAGATTTAAAAACCGGCGGGATCGAGCTGGATGCAGGAGGAAAGCTGTCGAAGCAGAGCGCAATCAGCAATATTGCCGGAGAGGCGCTGTATGTTAAATACGGCTCGACGATCTATACCGTGTCCATGCCGATGGATGGGGACTATGACGATATCGATAAGGCGGTCGAGACGATCAATACACAGCTCGACAAGGTCGCAGTGGGCAATAATAAGACACTCGGCGATGTGATGGAGATCGTCAAAAACAGCGGGGGAAATTTTGAATTCAAGACCAAATCCGGTTCGGCCGGAAACCTGGTACAACTCGCCGGCGGTACAGGGAATATCCTGTACGGCTTGGGCTTTTTGCGCGCGGGCGAGGGGTTCAGCGATCTGGAGGAGCAGGATATTACAATCAGTGATAAATCCGGAGACCACAGCGGCTCTTACGGCCCGAAGCTGACGACAATGGCGTCTGCGGCGCAGAGATTAAGTGGAAGCGACATCAGCTTCTCGTATAACGGAACGTCAAAGTGGATCACGCTGGACAAATATACCAATGACAATACGATCGAGGATGTGCAGGCGGACCTGCAGAAAAAGCTAGATAAGGCATTTGGGACAGGAAGGATCCAGGTAGGGCTGGATTCGTCTGGCGGAGATACATTCAGCCTTTCGTTCAAGACCGTGAATCCGAACGGAACCGCGGACAATTCGGCAACACTTGCGATCACAGCCGGAGACGGGCTGGTAGGCAAAAAGGGTTTGTTTGATATGCAGGCAGGAGAGTCCAACCGTGTCAACCTGTCTGCGACCCTGGATAAAAGCGGTTTAGGGGCGTTTAAAGCGGATGCAAACGGCCGGGTTCTGGCGTTTGAGCAGTGCGTGACGAAGGAAGGAAACCCGCCGGCTCCAAAAAAGGATCAGTTTGGGGATCCGACTGGTGAGCTGTATCTGTCGATCAACGGCACACAGATCAAAGGCATTACGACAAACAGTTCGGTAAACGATATTCTGCGGGCGATCAACACGGCGGATGCCGGCGTGCAGGTGTCGTATCAGTCCATTTCCGACCGATTTGTCATCACGGCTACGGAACAGGGGGCATCCGGAAAGATCGAGTTCGATGCGGCTGCGGACGGAGCGGGTGAAAACCTGGCCGCCTATCTGTTTGGAACACAGGGAAGCTGGAGCAGCGCCGGGAATCTGTCAAACCAGGCCGGGATCAAGACGGGCAATCTTGCGCTTGGCGCAGGCGGAGACCTGTCAAAACAGATCGAATACATTGCCGGGCAGAAGCTGTCAATCGAGTACGAATCGCAGAAATATGATCTGACCATGCCGTCTGCAATCGGCAACAAGGTGACAGATCTTGTAACCACGATCAACACACAGCTTAAGACTGTTACCCTAGCTGACGGGAATAAGCTTTCTGATATGATGATCGCGGAGAAGGACAGCAGCGGAAATCTCGTGCTCAGAGCGAAAAACGCGGCGGCCGGTAAGTCGATTAAGCTTGCAGGAGGCAGCGGTGATATTCTGTATGGCCTGGGCTTTTTGAAGGAAGGGCAGAGCTTTGACGATGTGAGCGATGCAAATAAGACCATCAGCGGCAAGGCAGACGGCCTGGCAGGCAGCTATGCTCCCACGATCAGGGAGACGGTGGCAGAGAAGCTCGGCGGCAGTACGATCAGCTTCTCCTACAATGGAACAGAAAAGAGAATCACATTAGACCAATACAATGACACAGACACGATCGAAACCGTACAGGCCGATCTTCAGAAGAAACTGGATGACGCGTTTGGTGCCGGGAATATTACGGTAGGGCTGACAAAAAATGCCGCCCAGAATGAGGCCAGTCTTTCGTTTGATGTGACATCGCCAGCCTCTACGCTTACCGTTACGGACGGGGATCCTGCCGTTATAGGGGACAACGGCCTGCTCGGCATCGAAAGAGGCCAGTCCAACCGTGTGCTTCTGCATAAGCCGCTTGTCGAGAGCGGACTCATGACGTTTAACACGCAGGCTGCCGTTGACGCTACCAAGCTGAACGACGGGAGCGGGGAACTGTATCTTTCGATCAACGGAAAGCAGATCCACGGAATCACAGAGAACAGTACGGTAAACGAGATCCTGCAGGCGATCAATTCGTCGGATGCGGGCGTACAGGCGTCCTACCAGGCCGGCTCTGACAGCTTTGTTCTCACCTCTGCGGGAAAAGGGACCTCTGCCACGCCTGTTTTTGATACGATGCCCGGAGTGACCAATCTGGCGGACAGCCTGTTCGGGACGCTTACCGCCATGAGCAGCGGGACAACAGGCATGCCTGCTATGAGCGCGGTCGTGGGGCAGGATGCCATTCTGGAGGTCAAGTACCCTGGCTCGGATGATCTTGTACAGATTACGCGTGCCAGCAATACGTTTGAGCTGGATGGTTTAAACGTCACGCTAAAGAAAACGTTTGGTTACGATGCTTCGGGAAACCGGGTTGCAGATACGGAGGACATCACCTTCGACGCCGAGGTTGACGCCGATAAGACGGCCGAAGCCGTCCAGCAGATGATCGACGCCTACAATGAGATTGTGGCGATGGTCAATTCGGAGTGCAAAACGAAGCCGGATCGGAAATATCCGCCACTGACGGACGAACAGAAGGATGAGATGAAGGATGAGCAGATCGAGAAGTGGGAGGAGAAGGCCAAACAGGGCATCCTTTTTGCGGACGTCGATCTGCGCATGATGGCAGATAATTTAAGAACCGTTGTAAACTCACAGGATATGCTGGCCCTCTCGAAGATAGGCATCACGACGTCCACGAGCTACAGCGACAACGGAAAGCTTGTCTTTGACGCGGAGACCTTTAAGGCGGCTCTGCGCGAGGACCCGAACGGGGTAATGGATCTCCTGACCCGGACGGCCGAAACGATGAGGGACTCGAACGGAAACACGATCACGACAAGGCCAGCAGGCCTCGTAAACAATATCAAGGCGGTCCTTGACCGTTATGCTTCTACGAGCGGAGCGGTAAAGGGCATCCTGGTGGAGCGGGCCGGAAGCATCTATGCGCCGACCACAGTCTTAAACAACAGCATCCAGAAGCAATTAGACAAACTGGATGACTACATTGACACGCTAAATGACCGCTTACAGAACGAATTGGACCGGTATATCAAACAGTTTACGAGCCTGGAATCGTTAATCAACCAGATGAACTCACAGAGCGGCTATCTGCAGTCGATGTTCGGAGGCTGATATTGAAAGACAGATACAGCCGCCCGTGCGCAGGCCGGACGGCTGTGGGCATAGCCTTTGAAAGAGAGGATACGGAGCATGGGAACCAGTGGATATCAGCAATATAAGGAACAGACGGTTAAGACGATGACGCCGGGGGAGATGCTTCTTCTTCTCTACGACGAGCTGGGGAAACGGCTGATGCGCGCGGAGCTGGCCCTTCAAAAAGAGGACTATAAGCTTTTTGATGCGTCGGTGGGGCGCTGCAGGGAGATTGTCCAGTACTTAAAAGCAACACTGAACTTTAATTATGCGATCAGTTTGGAATTGAATCGGATGTATGACTTTTTTCTGTATGAGTTAAGCAGGCTCTCGGCCGGCAGGAAGCCGGAGGTGGTTGCCGAACTGAAGCCTCTTGTACGGGAACTAAGAGACGCCTTTGCGGAGGCAGAAAAAAAGGTGTGATGCAGGCGAATGGAAGAATTATACAAAGAACTGCTCCTTGAGGTTACAAAGGTACTTCAGAAACGCTACAACCATATGGCGGAGGCGCGCCGCCTGACGGAGGAGATTGCAGGAGAGCTCCAGCGGGATGACCGCGTCAACGTACAGATGCTCTTGGAAATGCGCGAGGCGGAGATCAATGCGCTGCGGGAGAATGACAGAAGCTTGAGACTACTTTTGGAGAATACGCCCGGAGGGATGGGCAGGTGGCTCGAGGAGGCCGTTGCCGGAAAGACGATGCCAGCGCCGGAGGATGAGCCGGAGAAGGCCAGGCTTTTACGTCTGGCCGTGAGCATCCGCAGTGCATGGGAGAAGACGATGCTCGTAGACCGCCGCATGAATATGCGGTTAGGAGGGCAGGATTCCTTTTACGCAGATAAATGATTTCACAGGAAGCTGTCTACATAAGGAGAAACGGCAGGTGGCTGCCAAAAGAAAAGCCGGTATGGGCAAAGGAAGATTCACCTGCCAGAGCCGGCTTTTTCGATGTAGGGAAAAGGTAACAGAATAAGGCGTCGAACCTGTTATGGGAAAACAGATGGACCGGAGGAAGGACGGAACATGAAAGAGATCGAATTAAAGAGCGTGGGTAAGCTGTATAAACCGGATATCACGGCTCTCGAGGACGTATCGTTGGGGATTGCCAGGGGGGAGTTTGTTTTTATCACAGGCCGCAGCGGTTCGGGGAAAAGTACGCTTTTAAAGCTTTTAAGCGGCCAGATCCTTGCAAGCTTCGGAGAGGTTCGTGTGCAGGATAAAAACCTGGCAGAGCTCTCCAGACGGGAGCTTCAGCAGCTTCAGCTTCAGTTTGGGATCATGCAGCCGGGATATAATCTGTCAGAATCCAAAACCGTGCGTCAGAATATCGAACAGGCGGTGCGCAGCACATCTTTGGTGAATCTGCTGGCCGGCAAACGGGCGGATCAGGCCCTTGAAATGGTCGGAATCCCGAACGTGGGAAAGCGTTATCCCGATGAACTTTCAGGCGGTGAGACGGTGCGCGCTTTGCTCGCGCGTGCCCTGGCGGTAAACCCGCGCTACCTGGTGCTTGACGATCCGACTGCGATGCTGAACTCTTCGGATTCTCTGGATATGATGCGGCTTTTAAAGGAAGTCAACAGCCGGGGCGTCACGGTCATCGTCTCCAGCCATGACAAGGAACTGGTAAACATCGTAAAACGCCGGGTTATCACATTAAGTGCCGGCGTCAAGGTGTCCGATGAAAATAACGCTACGTACAATACAATGGCGAATGATGTTTTTGAGGAGAGGACGATCCGGGAGCGGAGAATGCAGAGAAAGCTGGAAAAGAAATAGCTGCACCACATGCAAACTTGAAGCAGGGACGGATTTTGTAACAGGGAAGCCATAGGCTGAACGGTTACAGAAAAAATGGCCCGGGGACTTAATATTCAGGCCCTACGGCCGATATTCAAATTAGACAATGAAACCAGATTGACGAAAACCGGGAGTTTACCGGCGGCCGATATAGAAGGGGTGAAGGCGATGAAGATCACGATGGAGAAGCAGGTTCGCTGTTATGAAAATATGCCTTACAAATCGAAGAATCGGGGCATCGGGATCGATGCAGTGGACGCGGGGAAAAACCGTGACAGTATTTTCATCGCATCCAGTATCTCCGAGTTTAAGGAAAAACAGATTGTCGGCGAGGCGGTCGGCCGTGTGATGACGGATATCCGGAGCTCTACGCCGCGGGATAAGATCGAGGCCCTCAAGCGCCAGATCGCAGAGGGGACCTACCAGCCGGACCCGGAGCAGATCGCGGCCTGTATGCTGGCAGGAAGGAGGCCCGTGGCGGATGAATGAATTCGAAAAGGCCATACGGAACATGATCGACCTGTTTGGTGAGCTTGTCGAGACGGAGCAGCAGAAGCTTGACGCAGCCGCGGCACATGACGTACAGGTGCTGGAGGAATGTGTGACGAAGGAGCAGGCGCTGCAGTTAAGGCTTCGCGGCCTGGAACGCAGCCGGGAGAAGGCGCAGGAGCAGGCAGGGTTTGGCGGCCTTAGATTCCGTGAAATCTTAGACAGACTGCCGCGGGATGAGCAGGAGCAGCTCGCGCCCTTATTTGAGGCGTTAAGCCGCCGGATCCAGATGTTCCAGGAGATCAATACAGATACCAATAAGATTTTGGAGACCAATCTGCATGTATTGGGGAAGGCTCTTAACGGAGACAAAAAGGGCGTGTACGGCGGTGCGCCAAAGCCCCGCCATATCACTGACCGTAAGGTATAGAGGAGGAATGAAGCGATATGATACGTTCAACGTTTGCAGGTTTTAATATGTCGGTCCTGGCACTGACTGCCAGCCAGAGATGTCTGGATGTAACAGGCCAGAACCTTTCCAATGTAAATACAGAAGGGTATACCAGGCAGCGCCTGGATCTTGCCAGCATCAGCCCCGTGGGGCATGGTTTTTCCAGCTCACCGTTTGATTCCAAGGTAGGCCAGGGTGTCATGATGATGGGCGTAAGCCAGATTCGTGACCCGTTTTTGGATAATCAGTACCGCTATCAGCTCCCGAAGGTCGGAACCGCGGATGCGATGTCCAGTATCCTGGGAGAGATTCGGAATGTATTCGATGAGACGGACAAGGAAGCCATCCGTCTGAAGCTGGCAGACATCGTTTCCCAGTTGGATAACCTGGCGCATACCGAGAATGCGGGCACGAGCAGCGCGGATAATCTGGTCCGGTCGGCATGCGAAGTGCTTTTGAATCAGGTGCATCAGAATGCGACGGATATCAAGGATGTGAGCGACCAGCTGATCAATAAGCTGGAGACAGCTGTGATCCCGGATGTGCAGAGCTACTTAAAACAGATCACGGAGTTAAACGAGTCGATCAAGAACAGCCAGATCTTGGGAAACCCGGCGCTGGAGCTGCAGGATCAGAGAAATATGCTGATTGATGAGCTGGCGACGTATTTCCCGATCGAGGTCACATATAAAGAAAAAAATATGGGCGGCGGGATCAAGATAGACACGTTGAAGATTGATGTGGTGATCACAGATCCGGAAACGGGTAAGAGACAGGATCCGATCACGCTGATCGACGATATAAAGATGGGAGATGTTGCGGTTATACCGACTAAGGTACAGCCGAATGACGATAAGGTTGCCCCGGTAGAACTGCAGTTTACGGATACAGAGGGTAAATTATGGGAAATGCAGACCCAGGATGCCCAGGGCAATCAGGTGACGACAAATGACGCTTCGAACTGGATCGCGGACGGTGTCCTCCGCGGGGACCTTGACATGCTGAATAAGTCTGAAGTATTCGACGGAACAGACGTCAAGGGGATCGGCTACTACAGCAAGATGTTTGATGCGTGGGTAAACGAGTTTGCCACTGCCTTAAACGACATGAATAAAAAAGCAGTGTATGATGACAAGGGAAACCTTACGGGCTATGAAGATCAGCCTTTATTTGAGACATCGGATGGAAGCAAGAATTTTACGGCAGAAAACATTCGGGTTTCAAACGCCTGGATGACAGGTTCCGTCTCCATTACCTTGAGCCAGGAGTTCAACCCGGGTTCTACGGATTATTCGAATGTACTGCGGATGATGCAGTCTCTGCAGTCGGATAAGCACAGCTTCTATAAGCGTGATTCAGAGGGATTTTTGCTGGATGAGGACAATGCGCGCCTAACTGTTAATGGAGTAGAGGCAAAAGTCAATGCAGACGGTTATCTGGTTGGAGCAGACGGAACCCCTATTGAAGCGGGAGGTCCCCCGGCACAAAAGATTAAAATTGATGCTGCCGGCAACCTGATGTATGAGGATGGGAAAGATGCCAAGGCTGAAACCGGCAATAAGCTTCCGGTCATCGCTTTCCGCGGCACTATGTTCGAGTGCTACGACAATATCCAGACCACGCAGGGCGTCGAGGAGAAGGCGTATCGTTCGATCTTAAAGAATCACGAGACAGTATTAGACCAGATCGCAAACTCCAAGGAGTCTGTATCAGGCGTTTACATTGATGAGGAGGTCACGAACCTGATGCGCTTCTCGCAGGCGTACAATGCGGCGTCGCGTCTGATGACGACAATGGATGAGATCTTGGATAAACTGATCAACAGCACCGGCGTTGTGGGACGGTAAAGAAGATTTGAAGTATCTGCCGCAGGCGGGCTTTTGACAGAGAGCTGGTCTGCGGCTTGATGGATAACCGAGAGGAGAGAATAAAGGCAATGAGCATGCGTATCACAACCAACATGATCAGAGGGAATTACCAGAAAAACCTCAACAATACAATGGGCGGCCTGGAGATTGCAAGAAGACAGGCAGCGACCGGCCGCCGGGTCGCTTATACCTATGAAGATCCTTCTGCCTCGGCGAAGGGAGCGATTCTGGAGCGGCGCTATGCCCGGAATCAGGATTATACAACCTCTGCGAAGAATGCCTTAAAATGGATGGATGCCCAGGAAGCGGTCCTGGATGCGTTAAATAAAAACGCGATTGACATCGCGGAAAACTATTCTGTGGCGGCGGTCAACGATCCGTCGGGCGAGGTGGGCCGGGACGCCTATGCGGCGCAGCTTCGCGAAATGCAGCGGAATATGGTATTTGCCCTGAATAATCAGTATGGGGACGCCTATATTATGGCGGGCAACGACGGCATGAATCCGCCGTTTGAGATGAGTGAGGATGGAAAACACATCTATTACAGAGGTGTGGATGTGGACACCGGGCTTAGAAAAGGAGAAGCGGTCAGAGATAATACCACGCTGACCTACTCGGTTGAGATCAAGGATGCAGGGCCGTTTGTAAACGGAGATGTAATTGATTTAGGGAATAACACACAGCTTGCGATTGGCAGCACGTATACGGATAGAGACGGAAACACACAGACGTTGACGGCCGCGGATGCAAGCAATGAAGAAACTCTGGCGCAGGCGATTGCATGGAAAATTAATAATGCGGGTCTGGAAGCGGATTACACGGCAGAGGCCTCCGGTACAAAAATTTTCTTTAAGGCAAATACTCCCGGACAACACAGCGAGCCCACAACTACCCGCTTTTTCTCCAGCGGCGAGGGCAAGATCGAGACCGGCAAGCTGACGGATAATACGGTCTATGACTATTCCACTCTTGATAAATATTCCAATGAAAAAGCCTATATCGACCTGGGCTTTGGCATGAAATTTGACGCCAACGGGGATGTGATTCCTTCCAGCGCCTTTGATTCGGCGCTTCCGGGTATCAACATTGTAGGATACGGAAAGGGCTCAAGCGGCTTAAGCAATAACATGATGTCTTTAGTCGGGCAGATGGCCGAGGTTTTGGAGGCGGATGAGTTTGACCGTGAGGCGTATGAAAAGCTGTGGATGCAGTTTAAGGAAAGCTCCGACAATCTGCAGAACCAGTACACGAATATCGGCGCAAAGTATAACCTCGTAGAGGCGACGCAGAAGCGTCTGGAGAAAGAGGCGGACGGCATTGAGGCGCAGTATAAGGAGGCAGTCGGCATCGACGAGGCGTTGGCGATTAAAAATTATTCGGATGCCGATTATATGTATAATGTTGCTTTGAAAATCGGCTCTACGCTTTTGGGACAGTCGTTGCTTGACTTTATAAATTAGATACAAGCTATGCGGGCTGTATGAGTATGTAAAGTACAGGTTGGCCAAACGGCCGGACTGTGACTGTAGAAAAGCAGGCAAAAGGAGGGAACGTTTACTATGGAACAACTGCTGCAGATTACAACCATACCGATCAAGTATGAATTGAAGGTTAAAAACGCTTCATTAGAGTACCACAATGGGACTGCAGAGGTGGAAATCAGCCGAAATCCGGGCGGACTGCAGATCAAGAGCCGTCCGATTCAGGTCAAGCTGGATACGTATGAGGCCAGAAATTCGGTCGTTCCGACGACGAAGACGCAGATCCAGCGGAATGCGGCTGAGGGAAAGCGGGCCGCCTATGAAGCGACGGCGAATTTCGCAAGAGAGGGGCGTATGTTGTTGAAGGCAAAGATTGGGGAGGGATCGGAAGCGCTTGGACAGATCCTTGCGCAGCGCACAGCGAGACCAACCGGACAGTTCCAGCTTGGTTTTATCCCGACAACAGGGCCGGAGATCGAATGGGAAGCGCCGGAGCTTTCGATTGAGTATCAGATGGATAAGCTGAATTTTGATACAAAGATTCAAAAGGGTGACATCCAGTTTGTGCCGGGCGACATTGAACTGTCGATCTCGCAGTATCCGGATGTGCAGATCGAGTATATCGGAAAGCCGATCTACGTTCCGCCGAGCGCCATGGAACGCTTTGAGCCGCAGATTGACGTACAGGCATAGCCTTGGAAAGGTGGAAAGCGATGGAAAAAGCCATAACGCCGTCCGGGTACATAGAGTTCCCGGACGGAATCTTTGGATTTGAAGAAGAAAAGAGATTTCTTCCTGTCATGCTGGAGGATGACAGCGATGCGGTGTTATATCTTCAGAGCGAGGGGAATGCGCATCTTGCGTTTGTCGTGATGAATCCGTTCCTTTTGAAGGAAGATTATCATCCGGTGCTTTCGGAGTCTGACAGGGAGAAACTTGGGAATCCGGGCGAGGAGGAGCTTTCTTTCTACTGTCTGTGTGTGGTAGGTGCTTCGGCAGAGGAGAGTACGGTGAACCTGAAGTGTCCGATCGCAGTCAACACAGTGACGAGAAAGGCCAGACAGGTGATTCTGGATTCGGAGGAATACGGTTTCCGCCACTATTTAAAAGAATTTGGAAAGGCGGGAACGCAGATATGCTGATTCTTCGGAGAAAAGCAGGACAGTCCCTTATCCTGGATGAACGAATCAAAGTCACAGTGACAGAGATCGACGGTGATGGAGTGAGGCTGGCAATCGACGCTCCCAGAGAGGTAGCGATCCTGCGGGAGGAGCTTTTGGAGGCGGTGAAGGCCAATCAGGAGGCAGCCGCAGATCCGGAGCAGATCGGTCAGCTGAAAGGGATTTTTAAGCATGAAAAATAAAACAACTCAGTTCTTGAAGTACAGCATTATCTCCGTTTCGCTGTTTTGCGTGGTGGTATTTGCTCTCATCGGGACTTATATGAACCGGATGAGCACAAAGACCATTCAGGAGGTCGGGACGATCTATATGTCCGGCATGAATGAGCAGGTTGTTAAGCATTTCGAGACGATCGTCACCTTGCGGATGTCCCAGATAAAAAGCCTGATGTCGGCGTTTCCCTCCGGCTCATACAAGGAAGGGGAACTGCCTAGGGAAGAAATGGCTTACGCTGCCGAGACTCGAGAATTTGAGTACCTGGCTCTATGTTCCAGGGATGGAGAATTTGAAATGTTGTTGGGAAGCCAGGTTGAGGTCTCTAGGCCGCAGCTTTTTTTGGCAGCTATGAATAAGGATGAAAATAAGGTCGCCGTCGGAAGAGACGCGAACGGAAAGAAAGTCATTCTTCTTGGCATCTCCGGTGTTTATCCGATGTCCGAAGGCAGGGAGTGTACGGGTCTTGTGGCGGGGCTTTCAGCGGATTATTTCCGGGAAGCCCTTCTTCTGGATAAAAAAGACGCTATGGTGCAGATGTTTATCGTGCGCGATGACGGCGAGTTTGTGATCCGTGAGGGGCATGGCCTGGAGGAGAATTATTATGAGAGGATCCGCGATCTCTACCAGGGTGTGGACGGCAAGAACGCAGAACAATATATAACGGAGCTCAAATCGGCGATGGCGGCGTCGGAGAATTATTCCGCGCTGTTTTCCATGGATGGGGAGCGAAGACATCTGTATGGGACAAAGCTGCCAAGTTCGGACTGGTATCTGATGATGGTACTGTCCTATGGCCCGTTAAACGAATCCGTAGATGCGTTGAGCTTCCGCTGGATCTGTCTGGCGGCGGGCGGCTGTGCACTCGTACTTTTTGTGTTGCTCAATGTCTTTGCAAAGTATTACCGTATGACACGGAGGCAGATCCATGAGCTTGATGAGGCACGAAAGGAAGCGGTTTTGGCTACACAGGCAAAAAGCGAGTTTCTGTCCAATATGAGCCATGATATCCGTACGCCGATGAATGCGATTGTCGGTATGACGGCGATTGCGGTGGACAACCTAGATAACAAAGAGCAGGTGCGCCACTGCCTCAAGAAAATTACATTGTCGAGCCGGCATCTTTTAGGGCTGATCAACGATGTGCTTGATATGTCCAAGATCGAGAGCGGAAAGCTGACGCTCAGTATGGATCTCGTATCGCTTCGAGAGGTGATCGACAGCATCGTGGGGATCGTACAGCCGCAGGTACGGGCCAAGAAGCAGAGCTTCGACGTATTTATCGACGATATTTCCACAGAGAATGTCTGCTGTGACAGCGTACGGCTGAACCAGGTGCTTTTGAATTTCCTGTCAAATGCGATCAAATTTACGCCCGAAGGCGGAAAGATCGAGCTTTCTCTGTATGAAGAACCCTCAGAGAGGGGCGAGGAGTATATCCGCGTCCATATTCTGGTAAAGGATACTGGTATCGGTATGTCCAAAGAATTTTTGGACAAAATTTATGAATCCTATGCCCGTGAGGACAGCAAGCGTGTCAGGAAGACCGAGGGCGCGGGTCTGGGCATGGCGATCACAAAATATATCGTGGATGCCATGGGCGGAACCATTCAGGTCGAAAGCGAGCAGGGGAAGGGCACAGAGTTCCATGTGATCCTGGATTTGGAGAAAGCAGAGGTCCGCGAGGAGGAGATGATTCTTCCAGAGTGGAATATGCTGGTAGTGGATGACGACGAACAGCTCTGTGAGAGTGCAGTTGCTTCTTTAAAATCCATCGGCGTGAAAGCAGAGTGGACCTTAGACGGTGAGAGTGCCGTAAAGATGGCGTTAAATCGGCACCAGAAGGGAGATTCCTATCAGATCATTCTTTTGGACTGGAAGCTTCCGGATATGGATGGAATCGAGACGGCGCGCAGGCTCCGTGAGGAGCTGGGAAACGATATCCCGATTCTTCTGATCTCCGCATATGACTGGAGCGGGATTCAGGAGGCGGCGACGGCGGCCGGAATCAATGGGTTTATCTCGAAGCCGCTGTTTAAATCGACTCTGTTTTATGAGCTGCAGAAATATGCAGACGGCATTGAGGAGAACGAAAGACCGGAAGAAAAGAATACAGAGCTTGATCTTTCTGGTATGCGTGTGCTGATGGCCGAGGACAATGATTTAAACTGGGAGATTGCCAATGCATTACTCTCGCAGCTTGGCCTTACATTAGACTGGGCAGAGAACGGGCAGATCTGTGTGGATATGTTTTCTAAATCCGAGGTGGGTTACTATGATGCCGTCCTGATGGACATCCGGATGCCGGTCATGACAGGCTATGAGGCTACAAAGGCAATCCGTGGCATGGACCGTCCGGATGCGAAGCTTCCGATTATCGCGATGACGGCGGATGCGTTCGCTGAGGATGTCAGGAAATGCCTGAACTGCGGCATGGATGCGCATGTGGCAAAGCCGATTGACATACATGCGGTGGCACGGCTTTTGGAGAAACTTACAGGAGAGAAGGCGTAGGGCATAAATAAAAAGAGAGGGGCTGTGACATAGTTCGCGGCCCCTCTCTTGACGGGCAGGAATCATTCGGCCGAGTAGATCCATATCTGGCTGATCTGGTCAGCGATATCGGAATAGAGCCAGAATTTACTGCTGTTTTCGATGCTGAAGGAATCGTTTAAGGTGATATAGCCGTCAAGATAGCTGGTCAGTACGATAAAATGGCCGCCGTTTGTAAAAGCGCCGGGGCCCATTCGGCAGATGATCGGGTGGCCGGCGTTTAACTCCTGTTTAATGAGCTCCTCACTGGGAGGGGCGGAGGTGACGGTAAGGCCCCAGTCCTTTGCCGCCCGCGTCATCAGGGCCCAGGAGGTTGCCCCCCGTTTTTGATCAATGAGGCCATGCTCTGTCGCATAGACGGCAAGACGATAAGGAGTAGCAGAGGTGTCCCCCGTCAGTCCGGCAATAACCATGGACATACAGGTGGGACCGCAGCCGTTCAGCGCCATGCAGCCGGGGCCGTAGGGCTGATACCCCCAGCGTTCATCCCACTGCACGAGCCTGGGGACAAGCGCCTCGCCATTCAGTACAAGAGGTTCCTCGGACGGGGGGGCATCTTTTTTCTGGTTGTAATTCTGCACAAAATCCCGCGTTTCTGCATTTTTATCCAACAGGGCGACGATATCGGCGGGAACTCCGGATGTGAGAGCGGATTGTTTAAGCTCCTCCAGGGAGACCTGCGCCGCCTGTCCCTGGCCGGCCTGTGAGGATTCTTCAGGCGGCGCACCTGTCTCAGGGGCTTTGTTTTTGCCAGCCGGGGTAGCGGCTGCTTCTCGGCTGGCCCTGGCCCATGCAAGGATTGGATTTTCTCTCCACAAACGGTCCCAGTCGATGCCTTCAAAGCGTTCGCGCATTTGTCCACAGGCGATAACCGCGAACTGCCCGGCCTCCTCCCAGACAGAAGGACGGTACAGGGAAAGGGCGGCTGCGGCGGACAGGATGACGGAAAATATTCCCAGAATCAACAGACGGCGTTTGAGCCGCGCCCTGCGGCGTCCGCGGGATTCATAAGAGGTTTTTTTTATATTTTTCGCTTCTTCTGTACTGGCTGCTGAATCTTTTTTCATGTATTTCCTGCTTTTAAAATTGGAGAGTCCCTCCTTTGGTAGTAAAAACATTATACAAAAAAAACACCCGAAATTCAAGGCTTGCGTATCTGCCTTAATTTTTTTTTTATACCGTCGATAAATAATATAGAGGCAGACTGTGCAGGCATGAGTCTGCCTACCTAAAGCAAAGGAGGCGCCAGTTATGGATTTGGCTAACAGCATTGCAGCGTACAGCATGAGTATGAGCGCCATGCAGTTTCAGCAGGATTACTCCGTGTCTATGATGAAAAAGGCCATGGACACACAGGAAACGGCTGCGCAGGAGCTTTTGGATATGCTGCCAGCAGTATCTTCGTCGCTGGGAAAGCATATTGACGTGTATGCCTGACAGATGGCCGGGCCAGGGCCATTCGCAAAGAAAACCGCAGGGTTGCCAGGCGGGGCGTAACAGTTCGGACATCGTCTGAACTGTTACGGCGGGGCCGGGCTGATCGCGGTTTGCGAATGGCCTCTTTCCCCGGGACATGACGGGAGATCGGAGGGGAAAAGTATGAGCGGGTTACGGATTGAGAGCGTTCCTCCTTACAGGGAGATACAGCGTACCGTGATAGAGGAAGCAAAAAAAACAGAAAAGGAAGCCGGACAAAGGCCCTCGTTTGACAGAAATGCAGTCGGGAACGCTTTCTTAGAGACTGTCCAGCCTCAGGCTCCCTCTGACGTGGCAGGTGCTTTGCGCAAACAGTACCCACAGATCCAGTTTGTGTTTGCGGATGTGGCGGGCTTGGAACATCAATCGGAAAGCATCGCACAGCTTGCAGGGGGACTTAAAAAAGGTGCCTATATTTTCGTGTCCTCGGACATCCTGGAATGGATGTCTAAGGGGCCGGAGGCGTTTGAGGAAGGCTCCAGGCTGATTGGCCAGACGGCATTCCAGTTAATGCGGGATTTAAAGGCAGGAGCCTATAACGTGGGGGCCGTGATCGGAGATGAGGGCGAGACGGTCTGCTGGAAGGCGGAGGAGACCGAGGAGAGCAGTGTCAAGCAGGAGTGGGAGCAGGAGCTTGAGAATGTAAAGAACATGCTGGATCGGCTGGAGGAAAGCCGAAAGAAAAATGCGGAGCGTTTAAAGAAGCTGAAGCTCACACAGAAGAAAAAAATCAATTATCAGATGGGCCGGGATATGGCCAGGCTGGCAAAGGGCGTGACCGATAAGGATGTACGGTCTTTGATCAGCCGGGTTTATGCAGCCAGAGGCCGTGTGGCCGGCAGCAAATCCTACGATAAAAAAGAGATCCAGAGTGCCGTGGCTCAGATGGATCATGTGATCCGCTGCGCACGGACAAAGATCCGCCATCTGAAAGAGGAGGGGCAGCTCGAACTGCGCCGGAAGAAGGCAGAGAAGCAGAAAGAGGAGAAGATGCGCAGAGAGCTGGAAAGAGAACTGAAGGAGCGCCGCCGGGCGAGGAGAGCGAAGGAGCATGCCAGGATCTTCCAGAAGCTGCCGGATCTGCCGGGCCTGCGGGATAATGATGATCGCCGCGAGGCCAGGGAGGAGGCGCTGGCTGCGGCCGCAGCCGCCGGTCTCTCTCCGACGGGAGCCGTGGGAACGGGAGAGGCTCCGGTTTCGGGAGCGGCTTTGGGAGGCGGCGTTCCGGCGGGGGGCGGCGAGGCGGCCGCACCTGAGCTTCAGGTAACGGTCAGTATGATGTAAGGAGAATGTCCAAAAAGGAGGTTGGTCCGGTATGGTAAATCAGGTGCAGGGCGGCAATGCGGCGGCCCAGAGTATGACGATGAACACGATAGAGAAGATGCCCGGAGGGCCGGACCAGAAAACAGGGCTTACAGGGACAGACCTTGTCAAAAGCCAGAGAAAGGCATCCGTGGAGGCACTTGATGCGTCCGCGCAGCGCGCAAAATCCCTGGCGGGGACATTAAAGGAAAGTGACCGTACGGAGCTGTCGAGCCCCGGGGAGGAGCAGACGCCGGAGAAATCGGACCCGATCGCAGAGAAGCGGTGGGAGCCGTTAAAGAACTGGCTGCCGGATAACCGGCTGACAGTGGAAGAAAATTTAAAACAGATCTCGAAGCTTTTTACGGACCTACAAAAGGAGATCTTAAGCTCCTGTAAGGGAGATACGCAGGTGGAGATGCTGGAAAAGCTGGATGAGCTGACATTGAATGCGGTCACGTCGCTTTTGGAGATGAAATCGGGCGATCTCTTACAGTTTATCGGTGATTACGGCCGGCCGGGCTCCGTGAATGAGCTTGTATTTAACATGTTTGTCCAGGTGGCCTCGCGTTTCCCGATGCAGGGCGGCGCTGCGGGGGGAAGCAGCTATCTGGATACAACATCCACGCTTTTAAATGTCGGCTCCGGGCTGGCGGATGGAAGCTTTGACGCAGCCGGCGGACTTTTGAATGTGCTGGGAAGAAACAGCGCGGGCGCGGCGGGATCAGGAAAGTCTGCAGCACGGTTTGGGAGTGCACAGGCCCTGTCCGGAAGCGGCCTTTTAGCCGGGGGAACTTCTTTGGGCGCGGGACGTTCCGGCTTGTCCGGCGGCGTACATACGCGGGTAGCGGGAAACGGGCTGCAGGCCGGCGGTATCTATCAGAGAGCGTCGGCCGGCGGTGTACGGATGGATGCGGCTTATCAGAGCTCGGTAAAGAGCGCCCAGAAAAGCCTGGGAGAACCGGGGGCTGCGGCACTTAAACGGCTTGCGGCGCCGGCCGAGGATGGCGTGTCCGGGAGTGACTTAAAAAAGGCGCAGATTTTGGTGCGGGATTTAAAGCAAAATGCGATTATGTTCAGTGGGACAAAGCTCCCCTATGTAAACGAGGAGTATCTGGGCTTTCATGCGGGAGTGCAGTCGCTTAAGGGACAGACGCTGATCGACCGGATGGGGAAGGCCATGGCTTCCGTGATGCGGTATGCAATGGATGGATTCATTCAGAGCTCTATGGTCAAAAACAGCCAGGGTATCCGGCAGGCTGCCATGATGCAGAGCCGGCAGGCAAACGTTTCCTATCAGACAGAGGATGTGCAGCGGACGTATCATTTTCTTCTAAAGGCGTATGAGGAGACCGGAAATGCCCAGAGTGCGGTGATCAAGGGATTTCAGAAAGCGATGGAGCTGTTTCAGGCGAAACAGGCGAATCCTGCGTTTCATGGAGCCGCCCGCTACGGAGCCGAGAGGGGCTTCTTTCCGCAGACGGCCGCGGGCACGGATGCCGCATGGGCCGGCTGGCAGGGGATCTGCAAAAACTGGAACCAGTTCCTGCAGGATGCGGGCTTGTGGGATACAAGAAACCTGCGTTTTGACCGGGTCATGGATCGGAACCGCTATCTGGCAGAGATCATGTTCGGCGGGGGAGATCCGGATAAGAAGGGCATCGGACGCGGCATTCCCTATAAGCTGATGTGGGGCGTGCTGGGGGTCGGTGTTGCGGCCGGTATGGGCGCACTGCTTTTTTCACTGCCGGGATAAGGCAGCTTGTGGATGGAGGAATGGACAGATGAACAGAAGGAAACATAAAAGGCTGGGCCCAGTGCTGTTTGCTGCGGTACTCTTTGCGGGAAGTCTGGGGCGCCCGGGCTTTTGTGCGCAGGCGGCGCAGTGGGGAAAGGATGAGAAGGGAAGGAACTGGCGCTATTACTACTCCCCCGATGAATATGCAAAGAACGAATGGATTCGGTATGAGGGGAAGGAATACTATGTGGATAGCAGCGGCAATCTGAAGACGAAAAGCTGGGTGAAAAATCCGGATGGCGGCCGATGCTATGTCGGAGAGGATGGCGCGAAGGTATACAATACATTTACACCGGATGGCAAATATGTAGGCCCGGGAGGGACGGTGCTGACAGAGTATGACAATTACCGCAAGGCGGTTAAAAAGCAGCTTCAGTCCGCGCTCAAGGGAAAGGGCTATAGAGAGCTTTCGGCCGGCATGACGCCTGAGTTTGTTTATGCGGATCTGAACGGGGACCGCTATAAGGATGTGGCGGTGCTCTGCGGCGAGATCGTGGAGGGAGGGACCTCCGACCAGGAGATCGCCGCGGCCAAAGCGGCTAAAAAGCAGCTTTTGATGATTGCAGTATGGGATCCGGAGGGAAAGACGTTCGTTTTGTCAGCGGAGGGAGACGTCAATACGCCGGGCAATTTCCGCTTAAGCCGTAATGTGAGGGATGGCTCCATCTGGCTGCGCATCCAGGATGAGGATGAAAACGAGACGGTCAATTATTTCAGGCTCGAGGACAGCAGCGCGCGGTTTGAGTCACAGTACAGCTTTAGCACCAAAAAAAACGACTGGGGCGATACCCGCTATTATGTGAACGATGAGAAGGTCAAGAAGGGCGAATGGGACGAGTATCTGAAGGAAGCAGAGGATGACGCCGGAGAGGAGCTTACCGGATACGCGGTGCTTACAGAGGAGGCGATCAACGCGGCAGTAGACCAGGTTCCGGCGGACGGAGATTTGGATCTGTGGGAGGAGGAGTAGGAGACTCCTCCTCCTTTGCCGCTGTTTTGCCTTATAATTTCAAATAAATGTAAGACAAAAGTGAAGAATTATCTGGAAAATAGTGCTATAATAGGTTATAAAGAGAGAAAAGTAAAATGAAGGAGGACTGGAAATATGTGCAGAAGACGAGGAAGGGGATTTATGACGGCGTTTTTGCTGACCCTTATGGTGCTTTTGCAGACGCCGTTTCAGGCGCTGGCAGCCACAAAGCCGATCAATAACGTGAGCATCCGGGTCAACGCCAACATTGAGGTAAACACCCGCCTGCCGGACATTGAAATCGGAACCGGAAGCACATCTTCGGGCGGCGTGAAGGTCAGTGCAAGCGGTAAATATACAGTTGCAGATGCCGAGTGGCTGGACAAGAGCAGCAAGGAGGTCAAGGCGGGCGATGAGCCGCGTATGCGCGTGACCTTAGAGCCGACGGATGTGAGTGAAAATTATTTCCTGGCGAGCTATAAGGCATCAAATGTAAAGGTGAGCGGCGGTACGTTTGTGTCCGCAAAGCGAAGCGGGGATGACCTGGTCGTGACACTCCGCGTCAAGCCCATATCCGGAAACTACGACCCGCCGACGGATGCGTTCTGGGAGGATAAAAACCTGGGCGAGGCCCGGTGGGAAAAGCCGGAGAATACCTCGGGGTTTTATGAGCTTAAGCTTACCCGGGATGGAAAGTCCGTGTATAAGGTGGATAAGACCTCTGCCGTAAAATACAATTTTTATCCGTATATGACCGAAGCGGGCCGCTACAGCTTTGAGGTGCGGACGATCCCGGGGACGACGGAGCAGGGAAAGTACGGCAAACGGAGTGAATGGGTCGAGTCGAGCGAGCTTCTGATCACGGACCGTTACGTCTCAGACGGCAAGGGGCAGCAGAAAAATACGACCAAAAAGGGCAGTCAGGAGACGGTCGGCTGGAGTCGGGAGAACGGTGTATGGCAGTACCGGCTTCCAAACGGCCAGATCAGCCGGAATAAATGGGAGAAGATCGAGGGCCTCTGGTATTATTTTAACGAGGAGGGCGCCATGCTCACTGGCTGGCAGAACATTGGCGGCGAGGATTATTTCCTGTATGACAGCGGCCAGATGGCCACAGGCTGGCTGAAGATCGGAAATGCCTGGCACTATTTCCGCCCGGAGGAAAAGGACGGAAAGCCGGCCGGAAGCGTGGTAAAAAACGGCTGGAACGTAGTCGGGACGTATTATTACTATTTTAATGCAGACGGATCGCTCTATACGGGATGGCTGAAGCAGGGCGATAAGTGGTATTACTTAAATGAGATTGATAACAGCCTGGTCGGCGTCATGTTTACCGGTTGGATCGACAGAAACGAAAAGAGATATTTTGCAGACTCCAACGGCGCTTTGGTATACGGCTGGTATGAGATCGACGGAAGCTGGTATTATTTCTACCCGGGTACGGGAGAGATGGCAAAGGATACGGCGATCAACGGCGTATACGTGAACGCGGATGGGATCATGGTTTAAACAGCAGGAAGGGGAGAGAAAAATGAGACAGATCGGAATATGGTGCAGAAAGAGACTGGCTGCAGGCATTGCGGCCTTCGGGCTTATGGTGACGGCGATTGGCGCGGTGTCCGGGCAGACGGCGTATGCGGCGACCAAAAAGACGAATGATTCCAGTGTGATCGAGAAACTGACGGTTACGTTCAAATCAAGCTACGGAGAGCCGGATGAAATCCTGGAGCCGGAGATCACGGTGAACGGCGATAACTGCACACTCTATGACATTCAGTATCGGACCGATTATGATAAATGGAAGCCGGGCAGGAAGGTGCGTGTGGAGGTCACCGTGAAGGCGGAGAACGATAAGGTATTCCCTGTATCGTTAACGAGCTCGGCCTGCAGAGTCACAGGCGCGGATTTTGTATCGGCGCGGGCGCTTGACAATACAACGCTGCAGGTAAGAGCGGATTACAAGCCGGTCATGATGCTCGGAAGTACGGAAAGCGCCGGCTGGAGCAGCAGCTCGAGCAAGAAGGCCACCTGGAAGGCCGTGCCGAACGCGCCGGGCTATTCCCTGGTTCTTTACGGGGATAACAAGGCGGTGCGCCGTATGACGACGGAGAAGAACAGCGTGGACTTAAGCCAGTATATGAAGGATGATGACAAGACCTACTATTACGAGGTCAAGGCGATCCCGATGACCGCCGATGAGAAGAAGTATTTAAAGGAAGGCATTGTTATCCCCTCTGAGGACCAGGAGGTTGACTGGGAGGAAGTCGATAAGGCGCAGAAAAACAGCGAGAAGGCCGATAAGACAGGAGCCGGGGACGGTGGCTCCTTAAAGGGCAACAATTATATCATGCCGGACGGGAGCAAGGCAGTCAATACCTGGAAGAAGATCGGCGGACAGTGGTATTACTTTGACGGAAACGGCAATCGTGTGTCGGGCTGGCTGGCGCTTGGGGATTACTGGTATTATCTGGATAAGGACGGCATCATGAAGACAGGCTGGATCCAGGACGGCGACCGCTGGTATTATATGAACGAGGGCGGAGATATGAAGACGGGCTGGCTGACGCTCGGCGAGTATACGTATTATCTTCAGCCGTACTCGGACGGTTACCGAGGCTGTATGTTTACAGGATGGCGCACCATTGACGGCAAGTCGTATTACTTCCATACCGGCGGAGGGAAGCGCCCGGGCGGGACGCTCTATACGAATACCATGACCCCGGACGGCTACTGGGTGGATGGAAACGGGGTTTGGATCCCGTAAGTATAAAAATCGTGCGGCAGATGGCCTTATACCCATCTGCCGCATTTATATCGGTTCAGACAGATTCGAGTGCTTGTTGCGTGATTGTATCAATGAAACAAGGGCGGATCTTGTAACAGGGAGGCCGTAGGCTGAACTGTTACGAAAAACAGACAAAAATCCATATGGCCCAAATTGCCAAATACCGGAAAACATGGTAAGATTAAGGAAGGCGATGTATAGGAGGTGGCCTTGATGGATATATTGTTAAAAAATCAGATGGAAAAAGAAAATGAGGCCGAGACCATAGAATGTGAATATGGGCTGGAGGCCGGAGAGCAGGATGACGGACAAATTTATCCAATGAGCAAGATTAAGGTTGAAAAGGGATTCTATACAATATTTGAACTGAAGCGGCGGTTTGATGCAAATCCGCGGCGTATTATTTTAGACAGTGAGTTCCAGAGAGAGAATGTATGGTATAAGGACAGGAAGTCAGAATTAATAGAAAGTGTGTTGATGGGACTTCCGCTTCCCATTTTTTATTTTAATCAGGATAAGTATGGAAATTTAATCGTAGTGGATGGGAGACAGCGTCTGGGCGCCTTATTTTCTTATATGGCGGATGAATTTGGACTCAATAAGCTTAAAATTATGTCGGAGGAAAACGGAAAAAAATTTTCGGACCTGTCCCCTGTTTTAAGAGGAAGGCTGGAAGATTTTCAGATTCAGGCGCATGTTATTATGCCTCCTACGCCGGATCGGATTAAATTTGATATTTTTGACAGAGTAAATCGCGGCGGCGTATCTTTGAATAAGCAGGAGATGCGGAATGCCTTATATCAGGGGGAGGCGACCAGGCTTTTAAAAAGGCTTGCTGTGAGCGATGCATTTAAAAAGGCCACGGGAAATGCGTTTCTGAAAGAGAAAAGAATGAAGGATAAGTATCTTTTGACCCGGTTTATTACGTTTCTGCTGTATGATGAACAAAGACTGAAGGATGAGAAGGGAGAGCGGTATCTATATAAAAACGATATGGATGAGCTTTTGGGAGTCGGGTTGGATGCTTTAAATCACATGGATTATCCGGAGGTTCAGCGGATCGAAAGGTTCGTTGTGGAGACGCTGGAAAAAGCATATTTTTATCTTGGGGAGGACGCCTTTCGTTTAAGGAAGGGAGAAAGACGGACCCCGATCAATATGAATGTATTTGAAACGGTTATGTACGCGATGCGCTACCTCCCGGCTGCAGAGGAGAAGCTTCGGCCAACCGTCAATCGGGGGCTAACGCGGCTTTTGGACAGTGAAAAATTTCATGATAATATTGGAAATCATCGTGACAGTGAGGAAAAATTGAATTGGCGGCTGCGAACCGCCGAGGAGCTGGGGAGGTCTTTGGCCTGATATGATAAGGACATTGGAAATCCAAAATTTTAAAAGCATAAAAGAGCTGCGAATGGATTGTGCAGACATAACGCTTTTGATCGGTACAAATTCGTCAGGAAAATCGACCGTGATCCAGGGATTGTTATTCGTAGCGCAGAATATGGAATCGGTATGTGGTTTAAACGGCGGGCTGCTGTCTTTAGGAAGCTTTGAGGAAAACCGTTGTATCTATGCCGATGAAAAGGAGATACAGGTTTCCGTTGGAGACGGAGAGCGTTCACTCCGGCTCTCGCTGTATCCGGATGCCGGAGTGAACATGCATTTGCGTATGAGTACCATAAGCAGCGAAAAAGAGTGGGCGGCATTACGCACAAGCCTGAATTATACAACAAGAGGATTTCAGTACCTGTCCTGTCACAGGGTCGGACCCCAAAACGTATACCGCAAAAATATGACGATGCAGGACATCATCGACGTGGATGGCGAGTATGCGGTCGCATTTTTGAACACACACCGCACAGATGCCCTGGAGCCTGCGTTATGCAAGGGGAATATTAATTATACCTTATTGGGGCAGGTGAATTGGTGGCTGTCGTATATTGCAGACGCGGAGATCAGCACGGAAGAAATAAGGGGAGCCGATCTGGTAAAGGCTGCGTATATGATGCATGATGCAAGACAAATCCGGCCGACAAATATCGGTTCGGGGATCAGCTATATGATCAGCCTTTTGATTGTATGCCTGTCTTCTCCAAAGGGAGCAGTAATCGCCCTGGAAAATCCGGAGATTCATCTTCATCCATCAGCCCAGGCAAAATTATGTGAATTTTTTTATTTTATTTCAACAACCGGTCGCCAGCTTTTTATTGAAACCCATAGCGATCACATTTTCAATGGCTTCAGGGCAGGAATTGCTTCCGGTGAAATGGAAAAAGATAAAATAAAAATACAGTTTATCAGCTTGAATGAGGAGCATGTATCCCAGACAATGGAAGTGCAGATCGGGCGTATGGGGAGAGTGGAGAATCAGACGAAGGATTTATTCGATCAGTTTGATCTGGATCTGAACAAGATGATTGGGCTACGGAGGAAGGGGAATGGAGTTAATCCTGAATGAATTATCTCTCGACGGACAATTCCGGTCCCGGGACGAATTTACAGAATACGTATTGGATGTTTTGAGACCAGTATTGGATATTGTAATAGAAAACAAGATTCCACTGCTGAAGAAATCTGATCTGTACATCCGTAGAATAACCGGTGACGAAACACTGCAGGATTTATTGATGAAGACAAATGATCCGGCCATGTCTTTGTTGAAACGTTATATTGTGAATTTAGGATATTGTGAACCCTATTGGGATGGGCCTGCTTTTACGAATCCAGAGATGAGGTATGAATATCCGACTTTAGCAGAGGAGCCGAACTGCTTTACAGAGGCGATCGAAAGAGCGGACAGGCTGTTGTCACTGCAGCACCGGCTCTTTAGTGCGGACAGTTTTTTGTGCAGAAGAAATGAAGAAAAAATAGAAATCGGTAACATAACGGAAGTAAAAAAACTATTGAAAGAGCTTTTATGGGAAGATCAGAGGAGAGTTCGCTACATAATAGAGAGATATCCATATCAACGTTCGGTAACATGTGCGGTCATTGACGGAAAATGCTTTGCTGAGGAGGCACTGCTTGAAAATGGCCTGGAGAAAGGGGATTTGCTCTATATTGTTGAAAGAATATCGCAACTGATCGAGGATCTTAGACAGGGAAGAAAAACTGACCTGTGGGATAAGCTGCAAGAAGATATTTTTGAACTTCGACTGCATGTAAGTGCGGGGCGTACTTTCAGATTACTGTTTGTTCAATCCAGGGGAATTCAATTTTTGAACGGCTTTATTAAAAAGACGCAGAAAACACCGGATGCAGAACTTGATAAGGCAGTAAAAATAAAGAAACAGTTACATTGAAGGACAGCGGACTCAAAACGAATCCGCTGTCTTTTTAATTTGACCGGAACGGGTTTGCCTCAAGGTGCGCCCGGTAGCGGTCAATGAAATCCGTGACCAGCGGATTGGGGTTGTCCTTCCAATAATAGGCGGCGAAGGAACGCGCGTTATAGGGGGGATCGGTCTTTCTGAGGACGATATTCTGGTAGCGGTCCGCGACCGGAAACATAAACGGCGGAGACAAGGCAAAGCCCAGACCGGCGTTGGCCATGATCAGCTTGGAGTCGAAGGAATTTACAAACAGAAAATCTTTTAAAGGGAAGGAGTCGATGAACACTCCTTTTACATGCTCTAGGGTTCCGCGCTGCATGGTGAGGAGAGTTTCCGTGCGCAGAAGCTTCATCGGGACAATGTCATACCGAGCCAACAGATGGTCGCGGTGGAGGACGAGGTACCAGGGATCGTGGTAGATCGGCAGGATGCCAAGCTGTCTCGCATTGAGCTTTAACAGATCCTCCTCATACTGATCGGTGCTGATCATGACGTCGATCAGACGCTCCTCGAAGTCTCTTGCCAGGGCGGGGTAGGGCTCCTGCATGCAGCTTAGCTTTAGGCCCTCCGGGGCGGCTGCGGCATATTCTCCCAGAAAACGGTTTAAAAGGACGTGATCATAGACGCCGACGCCAAGCTTTAACTCAGTTCGGAAATTGGACTGCGCCTCCTTCACCTGTTTGACGGTTGTGTCATACAGCTTTAAAAGCTCCTGCGCCTTCAGATAAAATTCATTTCCGGCAACAGTCAGCTCAACCTGTCTGGTGTCGCGGTATAAAAGCACGACATCCAGCTCCTTTTCCAAGGAGCTGATCTTCCGACTCATCGCGGTCTGCGTGATGTGTTCCTTTGCGGCAGCACGTGTGAAATTCAGGCATTCGGCCAGGCTGATGAAGCAGCGGATGGTCTCGATATTCATGCGGGTCTCCCTCCATTTATGAAAAAACGGCATGAATTAAGTCGTTTTTTTCGTTTCACAGGAATAGCAGATAAAAGTATAATATAGGGAGGCCAACCTGTAAGTATGTATAAACGATTATAACAAAAGAATTTGGAAAAAACAAGGACTGTCCAGAAGGGAGAGGGATTTTTTGGAGTTTACAGAGGAGATCAGGGCGAGATTTATGAAGGTGTCGCCGGCTGCCATCGGTCATCACATTTCCGGCGGGTTTATGAGAGCAGACATTAAACCTGTCGTGGATGAAATGAAGGTATGCGGCCCGGCGTATACGGTACATATCCCGGAGCGGGACAGCTCGGCGCTCTACTATGCCCTGCAGAAGGCCCCGAAGGGCTCTGTGATCGTGGTTGATAAGGGCGCGGACAAGACCTTTGCCTGCGTAGGGGAATTCCTGGCGGAGATGGCGAAGGGCTGCGGCATGGCAGGTATCGTGATCGACGGCCCGGCGACCGATAAGCTGGCGTTAAAAAATAGCAGCTTTCCGGTATTCTGCACCGGCTATTCTCCGGTAACGAGCAATGTGACCGGAACGAGCGGCGAGGTCGGAGTGGATATTGAGTGCGGCGGCGCCGTGGTAAGGACAGGAGATATTATCCTGGGAGATGCCGACGGTGTGATCGTAGTGCCGGATGACTTTATGCCTTACCTCGAGGATGCGGAGGTGAAGGAGGCTGGTGAGATCGAAAAGAGGAAACAGCTAAAAGAGGGCCTGGTTTACAATAAGAGAGAGGACTTCGACGTGGAGAAGTTCTTCGAATTTGGTGTGAATAAGGCCATCAATGAAATCAAAAAGAACAAATGCAGCTATTAGGAGGAATTGGACATGGAGTTTACGAATGAACTGAGGGAGAGACTTCTTAAGATTGCTCCGGCGCAGTTTGGACATCATATTGAACACGGATTCATGCATCCGCGGATCAAGCCGGTGGAGCCCTTTATGAAGCTTGCTGGCCCGGCGGTAACGGTGCGTGCCACGGAGCGGGACGGATCCGCCCTGTATTATGCGATCATGAAGGCTCCGAAGGGCTCGGTGATCGTCGTAGATCGCGGCGAGGAGGATACGTTTGCGATCGCCGGAGACCAGCTTGTATTGATGATGCAGCACAGAGAGCTCGGCGGGCTTGTGATCGACGGGCCGGCGACGGATCGGGTCGGCCTTGGAAAGCTTGGTTTCCCGGTATTCTGTACCGGCTTTTCCCCGGTCACGACGTTATGCAAGGGGACCAATGGAGCCGTGCAGGTTCCGGTTCAATGCGGCGGAGCTGTGGTGCATCCGGGAGACATTATTTTAGGAGATGCGGATGGCGTGATCGCACTTTCGCCGGAGATACTGACCGAGGAGCTCGTGCAGACGGCCGAGAATATGACAAAGAGCGAGCTTGTCCGGGCCGAAAAGGTGGAAAAGGAAGGCTACCGGTTCCTGCAAAGGGATGACATGGATGTTGTCAAGTTTTTTGAGTACGACAAAGAGGAGTTGATTAACGACATAAAAAAAGAATGTTGTTATGATAAGTAAGTACAAAATTAAGGAGGAAACGTTATGTATTTGAGAAAGAAATCAACCAGAGCCGTATGCGCTGCACTCGCGGCGGCGATGCTTCTTATGACTGGCTGCGGCAAATCTGACGCTCCGGCACAGGCGGGAAGCCAGGCGGCAGGGAGTGAAGCTGCCGGGAGTGAGGCGGCCGGCGGATCAGGTGATGCCGGCGCCCCGAAGAAGGACTCTGTCACCATAAGGGCCCTGTCCGACCAGACCACCTTCGATCCTTGGAAGACGTCTGACCAGACTCAGTGGGAGGCCCTTTATGGTTTGTATGACACGCTGTTCCGTGAGGAAAACGGCGAGTATGTGCCGAGCCTCATTGAGGATGACTATTCCTTCAATGAGGATGGGACCGAGCTCACCATGACCTTAAAGGAGGGCATCAAGTTTCATAATGGCGATGTAATGACGGTAGATGATGTAGTGTTTTCTTTGAATACTTCAATTGCTTCGTCCTTTACGTCTAAGTTTACGAGTGCGATGGATCATGCAGAAAAGATTGACGACAAGAGCTTTAAGCTTGTGTTAAAGTATCCATATTCACCGATTATCGGTTGCCTTGTTTCGGTTGTGACCGGAATCGTTCCGCAGTCTGTCTATGAGGCGGATCCAGAAGGCTTTGCAACGAATCCGGTTGGCTCTGGACCTTATACGGTGGGCGAGATTGTAAAAGGTGAGAAGTATGTCTTCGAGGCATTCCCGGATTACTGGCGTGGAGAGGCAGCCATCAAGACAGTCATCCGCCGTGTGATTCCGGATGGAAATGCAGCGCTTATGGCGCTCGAGAGCGGCGAGCTTGATGTAATGCAGCCGCAGCAGGATTACTCTGACCGCCAGGCTATCGAGGATAACCCGGATCTGGAGTACTATACGGCTCCGCAGGCTTGTACCTTCCTGATTGGTTTCAACAATGCAAAGGGTATTTTCTCCGATAAGCGTATGAGAGAGGCAGTTGCTCTCACTGTGGATAAAGAAGAAATTGCGCTTGGTGCGACCAACGGCTATGCAGTGCCCACTGACGTAGGTATCACGCCGCTCTGTCCGCAGGTTCCGACGGATTTTAAGGGTGTGGAGAGAGACGTAGAGCGTGCAAAACAGCTTGTGGCAGAAGCCGGCTATCCGAATGGCGTGGATGTGACGATGCGGATCATCGGTGCAACCAACTACTCCAAGCCTGCTGAGGTCGTACAGGCGCAGTTAAAGGAGATTGGGATCAACGTATCCATCGAGGCCATGGAGCGTGCCTCCTGGTTTGACATTTGCTATACCGGCGGCGACTACGAGATTACGATCTATGCGAATCCGGTTCAGGTAGTGGACGCCGATCCGGGCGCGTATCCGTATATGCATAGCAGCGAGATCAACGGTGGCAATAACTTCATGAATATCAACATGCCGGAGCTCGACAAACTGTTGGAGGAGGGGCGTCTTTCTTCTGATGAGGCAGAGAGAAAGGAGATCTATACGAAGGTCTGCGAGATCGTCCGAGATGAGAGTTTGTTTGTCCCAATGTACACCGGGGAGAGAACGTATGCCGCCACGAAGGACTTAAAGGGTGTCATTGCGGATCCGATGACGCGGTATTATACGTACGACTATAGCTGGGAATAATGAAAAGTAAAGACGGGGCGGTGCCTTTCGCGCCGGCCCCGTTTTTTGTTACATGATATAAGCGTCAAAAGGTCATGCATTGCGTGCTTGCACGCGAATGCATGAGGTTTTAGGGCGCTAAACGTCCAGTGGACGTTTGCTCAGCGCCGACCGCAGCGGAGCGGAGACGCATGAGCACGAAGTGCGGAGCAATCCGTATCATAAGAAGCGGCAAAAGGCCTTTTGACGCTTCTATCGTTATATAAGGAAACTTCCGAACAAGGAGGCAACATGCTAAAATATATAGGAAAACGTCTTTTGCTTATGATTCCGGTTATCCTGGGCATCTCCTTCATTTTGTTCACGATCATGGATCTGACTCCGGGAGACCCGGCCCGGGTCATTCTGGGCGACTTTGCCAGCCAGGCGGAGATTGATGCCCTGCGGGAGGAGATGGGCTTAAACGATAACTTCTTTGTCCGATACGGGAGATATATTGGGAATGCCGTAACCGGCGACCTGGGGAACTCATACCGTTCCAGCGCGCCGGTTGTCGAGGAGATCGCAGCCAGATTCCCCTCCACCTTAAAAATTGCCCTGCTGGCGATGCTGTTTGCCGTGCTGATCGGAATCCCCGTGGGTATTATATCGGCGGTCAAGCAGTATTCGATCGCGGATATTTCCAGTACGATGCTGGCGCTTTTATTTACCTCTATCCCGGCGTTCTGGCTGGGCCTGCTTTTGATCCTCCTATTCTCCGTACGGCTTCGTCTTCTTCCTGCCGTGGGCTCCGATACCTGGAAGCACATGCTGATGCCGTCTATTTCACTGGCTGCGGCTCAGATGGCGACGATCATCCGTATGACTCGCTCGACGATGCTGGAGGTCATCCGTCAGGACTATATCCGGACGGCAAAAGCGAAGGGGGCCGCTCCGCGGCGCGTGATCTTCCATCATGCGATCAAAAACGCCCTTCTGCCAGTCATCACGACCGTAGGCTTAAGCATCTCCAATTTGTTAGGCGGTGCGCTGATCATTGAGAACGTATTCGGTATCTCAGGCTTGGGAACCCTGATGGTAAACTCCGTAAAGTCGAAGGATACGCCGCTTTTGATCGGAAGCGTTATGTTCGCCGCGGTGGTTGCCGGATTGGTAAACTTAGGCGTTGACGTGCTCTATACGTATGTTGACCCGCGGATCAAGGCGCAGTTTGTAAAGAAAAAGAAATAGGGGGTGGATCAAATGGCGGAAAAGGAAATCAAAGCTCCGAAAGCAAAGGTAAAAAAACGCAGCCAGTTAAAATCCATCTGGTTTCGTTTCAGAAAGAATAAGCTGGCCATGTTCGGCCTTATCCTGTTTCTGGCGTTAGTCATCATGGCTGTGAGTGCGAGTGTATTCTTGGATTATGATACGGATGTGATCGGGCAGCACATGAAGGAGCGCCTGCAGTTCCCGAGCTCCGCGCACTGGTTTGGCACGGATCAATATGGTCGGGATGTGTTTGCGAGGATCATCTGGGGTTCCAGGATCTCTCTGGTTGTGGGCCTCTTTACAGTCGGCATCGCCATGACGGTCGGTGGTGCGATCGGTGCGGTCTCCGGTTATTACGGCGGGAAGGCGGATATGATCCTGATGCGTATCATGGACGTATTTTTAGCGCTTCCGGGTACGATCCTGGCGGTCGCGATCGTCGGTGCACTGGGTCCGGGCCTTGTAAACGTCCTTCTGGCAATGAGTATCTGCCGAATCCCGCAGTTTGCCAGAATTGTGCGTTCTTCGGTCATCTCCTTACGAGGGCAGGAGTTTGTGGAGGCGGCAAAGGCCTGCGGCACCAGTGATTTCAGGATCATTATGCGGCATATCATGCCAAACGCCATCGGGCCTTTAGTGGTACAGGCCACGCTCAACATGGCGACGACGATCTTAGGCGTGGCGGGCTTAAGCTTCATCGGCCTTGGCATCGAGGCGCCCATGCCTGAGTGGGGTTCCATGCTCTCCGAGGCGAGGGAACAGATGCGTTATTATCCGTATCTGATGGTGATTCCGGGTATCTTTATCATGCTGGCGGTGCTTTCCCTGAATTTAATCGGCGACGGCCTGCGGGATGCGCTGGATCCGAGAATGAAAAACTAGGAGGCTGCGATGGAAGAACGTTTACTTACAATTAAGGATCTATATGTTGAATACATCACAGACGATGCGAGAGTGTTTGCGGTCAACGGTATCGACCTTGCCATCAATAAGGGCGAGACGCTGGGGCTCGTAGGAGAGACAGGAGCCGGAAAGACAACGACGGCTTTAAGCATCATGCGGCTTCTGCCGGAGAAGGTAGGGCTCATAAAGAGCGGCAGCATTGTCTTAAACGGAAAAGACGTGACGAAAGCCTCGGAGGCAGATATGCGGCTTCTCCGCGGTGAGACGGTCTCAATGATCTTCCAGGATCCGATGACGAGCTTAAACCCGGTTTTGACAGTGGGAGACCAGATTGCGGAGGTGCTGGAGCTCCATAAAAGGCATAAGAACAAGGCGGACGTGGAGGCCCGCGTGGATGAGATCTTAAAGATGGTCGGACTTCCGCCGGAGCGCAAGCATGATTTTCCGCATCAGTTTTCGGGCGGCATGAAGCAGAGGATCGTCATCGCGATCGCGCTGGCCTGCGAGCCGCTCCTTCTGCTCGCCGATGAGCCGACGACGGCGCTGGACGTGACGATCCAGGCGCAGGTTTTGGCGCTTATGAACGAGTTAAAGCAGAACCTGAATACGGCGATGATCCTGATCACGCATGATCTGGGCGTCGTGGCGCAGACCTGTGACCGGGTGGCGATTATGTACGCGGGTGAGGTGATCGAGACAGGAACTGTGGAGCAGATCTTCTCGGGAGACGAACACCATCCGTATACGGTGGGGCTTTTTGAGTCGATTCCGGATCTCAAGAAGAAGACAAGACGTCTGCATCCGATCGACGGCCTGATGCCGGATCCAACCGACCTGCCGACGGGCTGCAAGTTCCACACCAGATGTCCGCACTGTATGGAGATCTGTAAAACTGAGCTTCCGAAGCCCATTGAAAAGGACGGACATCTGATCCGCTGCCATCTGCTTGAGGGCGGCGGGCGAAAGGCAGAGGGGAGTGAGACGCTATGAGCATGCCTTTGATCGAGACGAGACATTTAAAGAAATATTTTGACACACCGAGAGGGCTTCTGCATGCGGTGGATGACGTGAACCTGACGATCCCGAAGGGAAAGACATTGGGCGTCGTCGGCGAGTCGGGCTGCGGGAAATCGACCTTCGGGCGCGTGGTTTTAAGACTCTTGGAGGCCACCTCGGGAGAGGTTTTGTATAATGGGGAGAACATTCTCACGTATTCCAGGGAGCAGATGCTTAAGATGCGCCAGAAGATGCAGATCATTTTCCAGGATCCGTATGCGTCCCTGAATCCGCGTATGACGGTCAGTGAGATCATCGCGGAGCCGATCCGTGTCTGTAAAACAATCACGGGAAACGACGCGATCATGGAAAAGGTGGACGAGCTGATGCAGATCGTCGGCCTCGCAGACCGATTCGTAAATACGTATCCACATGAGCTGGACGGAGGACGCAGGCAGAGAATCGGGATCGCCCGGGCGTTAGCCTTAAATCCGGAATTTATCGTATGCGACGAGCCGGTATCGGCGCTCGATGTATCGATCCAGGCACAGGTTTTAAACCTTTTGATGGATCTGCAGGAGGAGCGCGGCCTGACGTACATGTTTGTCACGCATAATTTAAGCGTTGTCAAGCACATCAGCGACGAAATCGCCGTCATGTATCTGGGGCAGTGTGTGGAGAGGTGTTCGTCGGATGAGCTGTTTGAGAATCCGCTGCATCCCTATACGAGAGCGCTTTTGTCAGCCATCCCGGAGCCGAGCCTGGAGGCACGGAACAAGAAGCAGGAGGTGATCCGCGGTGAGGTCACGAGCCCGGTGAATCCGAAACCCGGCTGCCGGTTTGCGGCCCGCTGCCCGTATGCGAAGCCGGAGTGTATGGAAAAGGATTTGGAGTTTAAAGAGGTAAGCCCGGGCCATTTCGTGGCGTGCGTACTGCACGGATGACGGGCAGAAAGGAACCTACATGACATTACTGGAAAGAATCAAGGAAAATAAAGAGGAATTTATCGGCCTGCGCCGTACGATTCACGAGAATCCGGAGCTTTCGTTTCAGGAGACGGAGACGACGAAGCTGATCCGTGAATATCTCGATCGGTTGGGGATCGAAAATCTCCCGAACGGGGAGGAGACCGGTGTGATCGGAATCCTGAAGGGGGGAAAGCCGGGGCCCGTGATCGCGCTGCGGGCGGACATTGACGCATTGAAGCTCACGGAGAACACGAAACTTCCTTTTGCTTCCAAAAAGCCGGGCGTCTGCCATGCCTGCGGCCATGACTTGCATACGGCGGTGCTTTTAAGCACGGCGAAGCTTTTAAAGAGCTACGAGGCCGAGCTCTGCGGCACGGTAAAGTTTTTGTTCCAGCCTGCGGAGGAGGGGCTTGGCGGCTCCCTTTCCATGATTAAAAACGGGGGGTTGGAGAATCCGAAGGTGGATTATATTCTGGCCTGCCATACATGGCCGGAGATGCCGGCGGGCTCGATCGGTGTCAGGAAGGGTGCCATGTTAGGAGCATCCGATACGTTTAAGGTCACGGTGCTCGGCAAGGGCGGTCATGCCGCCCATCCGCACAAGGGGATCGATCCGGTCGTGATCGCTGCACATCTGATCACACAGCTCCAGACGATCGCCTCGCGCCGCGTGGCTCCGGTGGATTCGGTCGTGGTGACGATCGGCCATCTGACCGCCGGGACTGTGAACAATATCATTCCGAATGAGGCAGTCATGGAGGGAACGGTCCGCACGCAGGATCCGGATACCAGGAAGCGTGTGGCAGAGATCATCGAGGAGCTCTGCGTGGGAACCGCGCGTGCAATGGGCGGTGACGCAAGGGTCGAGTACAACTGGGGTGTGGGTCCGACGATGTGCGATCCGGTTTTGGTGGATCAGATCAGCGAGGCTGTGACGGAGACGCTCGGTGCGGAAAAGCTCTTACAGGTGCCGGTTCCGTCTATGGGCGCGGAGGATTTTGCGTTCTATCTCGAGAAGGTGCCGGGGGCATTGTTTAGGATCGGGACGAGTGACGAAAAGCCGGAGAGCAAATGGGCGCTCCACAACCCGTCTACCTTCTTCAATGAGGAGGCGATCCTGGCCGGGGCTGCCGCAATGGTGGCAAGTGTGTTTAAGATCGGCGGCGGGGATATGGAAGCGCTGAAAAGATAAGAGATGTAACAAAAGACGGGGCGCTTTTTGGGCTCCGTCTTTTGCTGTTACGGCTTACTCTGCTTCTTTTATGATCGGTGGAATCTGAGACAGCATATTATCAACATCCTCAAACATGGCGCTCTTGGTGGTGCCCAGACGGCTGGCTAGATTAATATGGTCAACGACAGTCTGATACTGGTTCTTCGTCTGCTCGAAAAAAGTGCCTAACTCCGTGAGGGAGCGCCTGGAATCGTCGATGACATCGGAGATCTGGGACTGAACAACAGTGGCTCCGTCTGCGGCCTGCGTGATCTTATCGAACATCACATAGGTGTCCTCCACCTTGCTTAAGCTGTCACCAAGGGCCTTCTGGGAAACAACGATGCTGTTATCTAAGCGGCTCGTCCCGTCTTCCACATCCCGGATGCTGGAATCCATGGTAGCAATCAACTGCTTGATTTCATCTGCAAGCTTTTTTACCTCGACGGCTACTACGGCGAAGCCCTTTCCCTGTTCGCCTGCCCGAGCCGCCTCGATCGTGGCGTTCAATGCGAGAATATTGGTCTGGTCCGCGATGGATACGATCTGCCCGGTACAGTCCTTGATTTTTTTAACTGCCTTACGAAACTCCTCGAAGGTGTTTTCCATCTCATTGAAATGTGTCTTTACCTGCAGGGAGCTTCCTTTGAGTTCCTCGACCTCGTTCTGTGCCTGCGATACGGATTCAACGATTCCGCCTTTTACCTCCATAAACTGGCCGGATACCTGCTCGATGTTTGAGAAGATATCACCGAAGCCCTGAAGTCTCTGCTGAAAGCTGTCCGCTTCACCAAGAACCTCGTTGAAGGAGCTGTTGATCATGCCTAGCTCCTGTAAGGAGGCGACCTCCTTGTCTACGAGCTCTGCGTGATAATCCTTCAGACTTTCCATGACATGAAGCACCGGATACAGACTTTTCTTTTGTTCCTTTGGCTCCTGTGGGGCCTTCTTTTTAAATAGCATGTTTTTTATTCCCCCTCTTACTCGAATACGACGCAGGTCATGGACTGATTGACAAAGCGGTTGTTATAATGTTCTCCATAGCCGACAAGCCCGGCATGAGAGCCCAGAACACTCATTTCCTGCAGATATTCCTGCATGTAATGATTTTGCGTGAACAGCAGATATCGGAACAGGCAATTCACAGAAAACACAGCCGAGATCTTGGGGAAGTCACGACGGATCGCCTGGATTGTATTTTTGACGACCTGTTTGTAGTCGTCAAGCTCGAGAAGGATCAGGACGTCAGAGTCATTGACCTGGCGGAAGCAGGTCAAAGCGTTTCCGTGTACCTCTTTGATGGAAATGATGCAGGTATCATTCCCGTTGAGCTTTCCGAAGGGATTTTTGAAAGTCTGCGTCGTGATCTCCTGTTCGGTTATGTGGAGAATATCCTGGTAGACCTGTCTGGCGGACTTGCCGTTGAGCTCTCCAAGTATGTAGTTCGCCTTATCGGTCTTAGAGGCGATAAAACGGTAGCCCTCCATCGGATGATAAATATTTTCTTTATAGGCCTTCACACGGCCTCCGTTGTTTTTGATCAGCGCATACGCCACTGCATCCTCATAAACACGACCGTTTGCGGATACCTTTCCGGCGTCTCCCGTCCCTCCGACCAGAGAAATGTTCCTGTGCTTCAATACACTGTATAGGGTAGTCAGCACACAGGCGTCGTTGCCCGCGCAGAAATCAATGCACACCGTATCCTTCTGCGAGGCGTTCACGGCCCGGACATCCTGCTCGAGGCGGCTTATATATTTGACCGGCATAACAGATACCTGCTCGAGAACGTTGGCGGCGGCAGTAACGCCATCCGTATAGGCCACGACACCGACGCCTTTCTCGGCGACCCGCGTGTCATAGCTCATTCCGATGCATCCGATACTTGGGATCCGTGGAAAAAGCTGTTCGAGCTCCCGTACATGCGCTTCAAATTGATCACTGTTGGACATCAAAAGAATTAGCTGGGGATCAGCCAGACCCCGGACTGCTTCTTTGAGATTCCCACTCTGGCTCAGACCAAAAAACTGTTTCACTGCGCCATTCCTCACTTCCATGATTAATGTATTTTTTTCAAGTTATATTATACTTCACAAAGGGGGATTTGGTCAATAGTAAGAGGGGTACTGTTCCCATAGGTCTGCGCATTTTCTGCGCTGAGCGTAAGAATGCGCGGAACAGCCGGCAAACATCCATCGCCGCAGGCGATTTTGCATGGATTTTTGCATGCCGCCGAGAACGGAGTGAGCAGAAACGTAAGAGGGAGAAAATGGAGAACCTATCCGGGGTGAGGCTTGCGAATGCAAAATTTATGGGGTATAATAAGTGCGGTTGAAAAAGATTCAGAGTCTTCTATATTAAAAACCATAAAATTTTGCCTTAAGGAGGACATCTTTATGATAAAAAGCGACCGTGTGTCCGAGTCGGTCCGCCTGGGGACGCTTTTGACGGTGACGGGCGGATTTATGGACGCGTATTCGTACCTGGTCCGAGGGGGTGTGTTTGCCAATGCGGAGACGGGGAATATTGTTTTGATGGGGCTTAACCTGGCGCAGGGAAACTGGGGGAAGGTGCTTCATTATCTGGTGCCGGTCATCGCGTTTGCGGTCGGCGTATTTGTGGCGGAATGGGTCAGGAAACGGCTTGGCGAGGAGGCGAAGCTGCATTGGAAGGAGGGCGTGCTTTGGCTGGAGGTGGTTCTGGTCTTCTTGGCCGGGCTAATTCCCCAGGCGGGCAACGATTTTGTCAACTGTATGATTGCCTTTATCTGCGCCATGCAGGTGGAGGCATTTCGGAAGATCCACGGGAAGGCGTTTGCGACGACGATGTGTACCGGGAACCTGCGCAGTGGGACGGAGCTTTTGTCCGTGGGGCAGCTTGAGCATGATAATAAGAAGAAGGGGGAGTCGATGCATTATTACTGGATCAACTTCATCTTCATTGTCGGTGCCGCCATTGGAGCATGGGTCTGCGGCAGGTTTGCGGAAAAGTCAATTTGGTTCTGTTTGATTCCGTTACTTGGGGCATTGGGATTTATCGGGTATCAGAAAAGAAATGCGGAAATATAAAAGAAAAGGACAGTCTGTAATGGCGGTTTTATACCGCCATTACAGAGTGTAGACAAAGCGGCTCTGGTGTGTGTACCAGAGCCATTTATCTTTTATGAAGTAAATTGCGTCTAAAACAGAAATTCTGAAAGGATATCTTTCCTTCGGAAGTCCCCTTTTTGCCTTGATCTTTGCCAGCTTTTTCAGATTCATGCATGCATATGTAAGTCCGACCTTCATTTCCATCCGGGCTTTTCCATACATCTGCGTATACCGAAAACCATGATTCTCCTTTGCGGTCCCAAAGATCCTTTCTATGGTCTCTTTTCTGAGTGCGTATAAATCCTTCATTCCCAGTGTCTGACGGATATCTTCACACATCTCCATGTATGATTCCCAGATATGACGTGTCACAACCTTGATATGATCCCTGCTTTCCGTACACTGTGAAAGATACGGGCATTCTGAACAGGCTGCTCCGCAGCTTTTATACTCTCTGTATCCGTCCCTGTTTGTTGCGCGGTATGTCAGCACTTTATTGTTGGGACAGATATAACAATCATAATACTCATCATATACATACTCATATTTCTTGAAAAATCCCTCCTTGGTCATTGGTCTTTTGTAAGGTAAGAGCGGTCTGATTCCATCATCTATCAAAAGCTTTGCAATCGCCGGAGTTTTATAACCT